>NZ_LNYQ01000013.1:2760670-2768684 GCF_001467945.1 Legionella parisiensis | reverse complement strand
TTTATTGTCCCAACGCTCAAGGGGGATCTCTTTAACACCGCTTAGTCCTTGTTCAAGCAGTGTCTGGAAAGCAGCAACATCAGGGGTCCCAGGCAGAGAACAACTCATGCTGATAATCGCAATCGCATCATCAGCACCTTCTGCTGATGACTTCAGCGTTTGCGTTTGAATAAGATTCTTTTTCAACTCCGATTCAACGTATTCGGCAAGTTTACTGATTGATGGATAATCAAAGCCAATAGTCGCAGTTACGTTAAGAAAGGGCTTTAGTTGTTCCTTTAACCGAGTCGCCAATTCAGTGACCATTAACGAATCAAAACCCAGCTCAAAAAATCCTTCGTGCTCTTCCAGTTCTTCTGTCTCGGGTAGCTCAAGGATTTTTTTACAGAGTGTAGAAACCATACTCTTGCAGAAGATACTTTTTCGATTATCGTTCATCTTCACGTATTCATTAAGCCAAGGTGATATGTTTTCATTACCCTTGGGCTCAACTCCATTCAGATCGTTTGCCAGATCTTGATAAAATAAAGGCCGTGGTTTTGGCACAAAATCTAACATAAACTTGAGGTATTCGGGTGATATAATGGTGACATGAGTTAGTGGGCTATCGATTATACGATTAATCAAAGCACGACCTTGATCATTATCAATAAATGCCCTTTTTAAACTTGGATCGCGTGCTCGTTTTTCTGCCATACCAACCTCAGCCCAAGGTCCCCATTGAATTGCGGTACCCACCAGCTTCAAACGTTGACGCGCTGTAATTAAGGCATCTAAAAAACTATTAGTAGCACTATAGACTGACTCTTTGTTGCTGCCAAATACCGAAGACACAGAAGAGTAGACGACAAAAAAATCCAGATCACAGTGTTGGCTTAGCTCATGCAAATACCAGCCGCCTCTTACCTTGGCAGAAAATAAAGAGTCAATATCTTCATCCTGGTGCTCAACCAACGGTGCATTTATTGAGGCACCGGCAGCATGAATAATACCCTTTAACAAACCATCCGCGTTACTCTCTGATAACAAACTACGAAGTTTTTCTTTATCGGTAATATCTAAACCCACCGTACGAATCATTTGCTTCGGATATTGAGATTGAATTTCTTTAATACGTGCATTTAATTCGGGCTTATCTACATGCCTTGAGATAAGAATTAACTCTTTGGCACCAACTGACAGCAAAGCTTGTGCAGTTACCAGACCTAAACCACCACACCCTCCTGTGATAAGGTAGCGTCCTTCGCCCCATAGTGATAGTTTTTTGTCCGGCAGTGTGACTCTCTTTAAACGTGAGACCCATCGTTGATCATTACGATACGCAACAATATGTTCGTAATTTTGGCCATAGTTATAATGAATTTCATTGATTACCTGCATCGAATAATGACCAGAATCGTATTTGTCCAAATCAATGAGAATCGTTTGATATTGAGGTAATTCTAAAGCTAAAGTCTTGCAAAATCCCAAGAGCATGCTGCTATCAAGATTCAAAATATCACCGGTAAGCTCTGGTATCGCGTTGGTCGTGAGAACTATGAGCTGCAGTTCAATTTCTTTATGTTGTAACTCTTTGACGAGGTTCAATAATTTTTTTAGTGTGTCTTTTTGTAAATCGATGCGGGCTTCAATATTCTTTGGAGGCATTGCATCAAAATCTGCTGCAAAAATAATCCCATCCAGTGTGTCTAATGCAGGGTTATCATCTTCCAGTACAATAGGTAATCCTTGCTCTATAAAACCAGGAGCTAATTGTTTGCCCCCCATTAAAAGCCAAGACTTACCTAATATTTTGCAATGTTCTTTCTCAAAGGGTTGGTTTTGCCATTCTACATGGAAGCCCCAATCTTGAGGTACCGGCGCATCAACTACGGTGTCTTTATTTTCTTTATCATGCCAATACGCTTTTCTATCAAAAAAATACAGTGGTAAATCAACTTGATTGTATGAGTCTCTGTTGCTATCAAACCTGATGTTGGCTCCTGAACGATAATGTGCATAAATCGTTTGTGCCTTATTTTCTATGATGTAGATGTCTTTTTTGGGGACTACTTTGTGCAGCTCATATGATTCAGATTCAATTTTTTCAATTAATTCTTCTTTATTTTTGGCCATGATGGCGCAACGAAACTTATAATGATCGCGACAATTGATTAAAGTGGAACACACATCATGCAGGCTTGTAGAGGATTCCTTTAAATAGCGCAGATGGCTTGCCAGCATCTGCTTCAATGAGTACTCGCTGCGTGCCGAAATAACAAAACACTGAAGTCTGTCGGAATCGGAAATGGATGAGGTTAATTCCAAATCAGGCTGCTCTTCAATAATTGCACTCACATTCGTACCTGTAAAACCAAAATTAGATATTTGCACATACCTTTTTTTATCAGGATTTTTCACAAAGGGTGTCGCCTTAACAGGGAGAAGTGCAGGGATACTGGCGGGGTCAATCGATGGGCTGGGTGTTGTGTAATGCAAATTAGCAGGAATGAGTTCATGGTTTAAGACGGCAATCGCTTTAATGAGTGATGCAATACCTGATGCGGAAATAGTATGTCCTAGATTACTTTTTAATGCACCGATAATTAACGGGCGGTCTTCAGAGTGATGCCCCTGATGTATGTGTTGAATCGCGTTAAATTCAACCGAATCACCCAAAATCGTGCCGGTTCCATGGGTTTCAATATAGTCAATATCAGTTGCTGTCACATGAGCCTGCTCCAATGCTGTCTGATGCATTGCAATTTGCGCCTCGATATTTGGTGCAGCCATACCCATCCCGCCGCCGCCATCTTGATTCATGACAATGCTTTTAATCACCGCAAGAATTTTATTTTTGTCTCTTAACGCATCACGAAGCCGTTTTACAACAACCACACCACACCCTTCACTACGCGCATAACCATCAGCTGTTGCATCAAAGCTACTACACTGGCCAAGAGCGGAGAGCATATTTGCTTTTGTTACACCTATAAAAATTTCAGGACAAAGACTCAGATGGACTCCGCCAACAATCGCCATATCACACTGCTGATTTCTTAATGCCATCGTAGCAAGATAAAGTGCCGACAGTGAGGACGAGCAGGCAGTATCTACCGTCATGCATGGGCCTTTTAAATTAAGAAAGTGACACAGTCGCCCTGGCGCAGCGCTGTCAGCTGAGCCAATATAGGTGTAGGCATTAAATGTAATGTGGTCTTTGTAATTCAACTGGCCGTAATCGTGCGTAGAAATACCGCAATATACCCCAGTATTGGTGTTTTTTAATGAATCGAGTGGGATGTTGGCATGATTCAAAGCACGGATGGAAACCTCTAAAAAAAGACGTTGCTGCGGATCCATTTGTTTTGCTTCAGTGGGTGTTATTTTAAAAAAAGCAGCATCGAATAATTGAGGATCAGTCAAAAACCCTCCCTTACGGCTGACTATTTTATTTTCTTTCTGTCGATCAGGATCATAATATTGATTAATATCCCAGCGATTTTCAGGCACTTCTTTAATTGAAGTTTGTTCTTTGAGCAACATTTCATAAAATGTATCGACATCTTCGACATCAGAATTAATCCCAGGAAATTGACAATTCATTCCAATAATAGCAATCGGTTCACCCAAGATGTCACTTATGCTATCTTGATGTCCTTTTTTTGTCTGCATCGTGTTACCTCATTAGATTATGCAAAATATCTGCGCTTTTCCTTTGTAACAAATAGCAAAGATACTTCTGTTGTCCATTTATAAACCCATTATAAGTAACTGAACCCTTCACCGCAGATATGTCGCGAACTGCTTGACGCCATATGGGGGAGTAAGTTGCATTAATGTGGGCTTTTCGCCTGTCCGACAAACGAGTTAACGAATCAAGTACTTGAGGAGTAATATCAGAACGATTAATAACGTATAAGCCAGAGGCACTGATACATTTGTCTAGCAACTCTACCTCTGAAGACGGACGTAGATCGGTAAATGCCATATAACCATTAGGTCGAAGTACGCGCCAGACTTCGCTAAGAAATTTTTCCATTGAAGGATAACAATGCGATGATTCTACATTGACAAGCACATCCACACTCTGGTCAGGGATAGGTAAGGCATCTGCACGTCCTTGAATCCAACGCGCATTGGCCGATTTGCAGTTGCGCTGACATATTTCAATTGCTTTCCCAGACAAATCAACACCAATATAAGAGCGAGGTTTTTTATACTGCAATAAGAAGTTACCACCGGCACCTTGACCGCATCCGACTTCAACAATATCTTTGTTATGTAAATCGATATCTCTGACAACGCGATGATAAAGTTGAATGAAATATCGATTCGGTTCATCCTCGGGATTTAACGATAAGCTGGTCTCATCATGATACCCATAGTTCAGAAAAACACTTTGTTTCGACTTGTTTTTCAAAGCAAATTTATTATAAAGCCACCGGATCAATGCTATGCGCAAAATGGGTGATAACTGCATCAAAAATCGATGTATTTTTCTAAGTTTGCTTTCTTTCATTTATTAAACTGCTCTTTTTGCATAGATCATGTATTGGTTCCAATCCAACTTTTCATAAAGAGGATTTCTATTGATCTGAATAAGATACCCCAGTTCTCGCAAATATGTCGCAAGATGCTCTACTCTATTATCTATATCATGCACTTCGATAGATAACTGTTGAATCATAGGAAATTGTGCGGGCTTAATGCTTTTTACAACTTCAAACTCCGCCCCCTCTACATCAATTTTCAAAAAATCGATCTGCTCTATCGGGTTTTTTTCGATAAACTGGCTAAGCGATGTAAGCGGACATAAGACTTTTGTTTCTGCTGTTCGTTTTTTAAAGTTCCGTTTAATCAAGTAGCGTCGCATAAAAGGTAAAAATTTCAATTGATAATATAATAATTTATCCCGGTATCGAGCAATTTTTAATAAATTATCATAATCTAACAGAGGATTGTAATTAGAAATCATTTTATCCAGAGGCTTATAGGTTACAGTTGAAAGATCGTCCCCAAAACAGGTAAACTCTACGGAACAATCTTCTGTAACATCACCAATTCCAATGTTATATGGGCGGCATTTTTCTCCGAATGGAGCTAAGTTCCTCTTTAGACATTCAAAAGAGATAGGAAAAGGTTCAAAACTATAAATCAATGCATCATTTTTGCATTGACGTAGGGCAAATAGTGAAAAAAGTCCAATATGTGCCCCTACGTCTATAATAATCGAGCCAGGATTTAAAGTGAGATAATCTGGCAAATAAGTTTTTTGATAAAAAATTTCATAGATCAACCCACGTGTTTCATGCTCACTGACAAAATGTAATTTACCAATTGTAAATTGTTTATTTAAAATTGTATTAGACATTCACGACTGTCCTATCAATAAAATCTATCTTATGAATCAGGCCAATAGTTCTTCTGGACAAGCTTCCATCTTACCGCCATCAATATGAGATTATTTTGCAAAAGGAGAGGCCTTTAAAACTTATCATAATTTAGCTTTTTTATAAGTATTATAGTCTAGGTCTTCTTGTTTAGACAGAAGCGTCATTCCTAGCTAAAATTTAAGTAACTACTTTAGAGGTACACAATGCAGACACAAAAAGGACATCAAGAGACCAAAGATAACATCTTGAATGAACCGATTGCGATTATCAGCATGAGCTGTTCTCTGCCTGGGGCCCCTGATGTTGCTGCTTTCCAGACACTGCTTGAACAAGGACTAAGCGGTGTTAAAGAGATCCCCCTTGAGCGTTGGGACAATAAAAAATATTACGATCCCAATCCGGATGCCCCCGGAAAATCTTACATCACGAAGCTGGGACTCATCGACAACATCAAATTGTTTGATGCGCAGTTTTTTGGAGTCAGCCCCCGCGAAGCGCCATTAATGGATCCCCAACAACGTCTCTTTTTGGAGCATTGTTATAATGCTTTGGAAAACGCAAACTACCCAGTTCACTCGTTGCGGGGGAGCTTAACGGGAGTCTTTGCCGGGGTTGGGGCGTCTCATGAATATTATTCACAACTGGAAAAGGCTGGGTTGTCGCAGGAAGAGATGGGGATGTTTGCAGTCACCGGCAAAGCGTTAAACATGATACCTGGGCGCGTCACCTATACCTTTGATTTCAAGGGGCCTGCAGTAAGCTTTGATACGGCGTGTTCTTCATCATTAGTCGCAATCCATTATGCCTGTCAAAGCTTAAAAACTCGGGAAATCGATTTTGCACTCGCAGGTGGGGTGAATGTGTTGTTGCGCCCCGAAAGCATTATCAATCTGTGCAAAGCCAAAGCCTTATCATTGACGAGTCAATGCAAAACCTTTGACGAAGGGGCTGATGGGTATGTGCGTGCTGAAGGGTGTGGGGTGTTATTCCTGAAACGCCTCGCAGATGCCTTACGCGATAACGATACGATTTTGGCGGTGATTAAAGCCTCGGCGGTCAGTAATGATGGAAAGACTGCCGGGTTAACCGTGCCTAATGGGAAAAGCCAGGAAGAGGTCATGCGCAAAGCGTTAAGCAGCCAGAATTCTCTAGCGGGCAGTGACATCAGCTACATCGAGACGCACGGAACAGGCACTCCCCTGGGCGACCCCATCGAGGTTCATGCCATCAATCAAGTTTATGGCGCGCAGCGCAGTCCAGATAATCCACTCTATCTTGGTGCCGTAAAAACGAATCTGGGGCATCTTGAAAGTGCGGCCGGTGTGGCCAGTATGATTAAGGTCATTTTGAGCTTGCAGAAAGGACGAATTTATAAAAACATCAATTTTCAACGGTTAAATCCCAAAATCAAACTGGATAAGACTCGTCTTGCATTAGAGACCATGGATTGGACTACCCAAGCCCCACTGAAATGCGCCGCCATCAATGCGTTTGGTTTTAGTGGTACCAACGCCCATGTCATTCTTCAGGAGTTTCCGGCACAGACTCCACAAAAAACCAGCCCCCCGGCGACCACGCAGGTGCTGGTGTTGTCCGCCAAAAGCCTGAGCGCCTTAGATAATCTGGCCAAACGTTACCAACAGTATTTAGCAACAACCTCTGATGCTTTTCACGACATCTGCTTTACTGCCGCCACCTGCCGGGAGCACTATTCTTATCGCCTCGCCGTAGCAGCCAAGAGTACTGCTGAAGCCAGTCAGTTGGTGCAGCAAGGTGCGTTTATTTCATTCCCTGAGGACACAAAGTCCATCGATACGTCCCCAGAGCTTACGGCACTCGTTAGTGAGTACCTACAAGGTCGAGACGTTGATTGGCAGTATTACTATGCCACCTTCCCTGGGACATTCACTAAAGTCTCCTTGCCCAACTACACGTTTGACCGCCGTGAATTTTGGCTGGAAAAAGAAGCGGACGTGCGCCCTTTCAGTGATGATGACTTTGCTTTTCAGCATTTTTATAACCGCACCTGGAATCTGCTGCATACCAACGTTCCCAGCACTGCAGAACTTCCGGACCTTTGGGTTGTGGCACACGATGAGGCGCGCGCGCAAAAAATATTAGGGGGGCTTAAGTATCAGATCATCAATGATGTCAGCCAATTTGAGGAGGTGGCGCATAAAAATATCGTATTCCTGTACGATGAGGCACACTTCACTGAATTCTTTCATTGGTGTCAACGGATGTTTCAACAGCAGCCTGCCCGTTTTATCTTCGTGACTGAAAACGCATATGCTCTCAACGACAAATACACCACTGACAGGGTCAATCCGTACCACACCATGGCCAGTTCGTTTTGGAAAAGCTTCAGAAACGAACTTGAATTCCCTAAAAATTACACCATTGACTTAGACTCACGCAGTACCTTAAGCGAGGTGTTGCGCTATCTCTTTTCTACCACAAGTGCAGAGACCCAATTTGCGGTGCGGGATGCCATTTATGTGCCCAGGCTTAAGAAAACACAGCTGCCATTCGCTCCGGAGCACCATGAAATATTATTCGACCGAGAAGCAAGCTACCTCATTACCGGTGGTACAGGCGGTTTGGCCCAGCCATTAATCCACTATCTCATACGTCGCGGC
>NZ_LNYQ01000013.1:2759807-2760660 GCF_001467945.1 Legionella parisiensis | reverse complement strand
CTTAAGAAAACACAGCTGCCATTCGCTCCGGAGCACCATGAAATATTATTCGACCGAGAAGCAAGCTACCTCATTACCGGTGGTACGGGCGGTTTGGCCCAGCCATTAATCCACTATCTCATACGTCGCGGAGCCAAACACCTGATTATTACCAGTCGCTCGGAATGCTCTAAGGAGAGCCTGGAGTTGATTGAAAGTGCCCGGAAAAAACAGGTGTACATCACACATCATGCGTGTGATGCCAGTAACATGCAGGGCATGGGGCATCTCATCAAAGACATAGAAGAAAGCGCCCACCCTCTAAGAGGTGTTTTTCATCTTGCCGGAGTCATTCGCAATGAGTTGCTGGTCAATTTAAGCGACAAGGAGGTGCAGGAGGTGTTGCAGGCGAAAATGGACAGTGCGCTCATCCTGCATCAACTCACTAAAAATCTGCACTTGGATTGGTTTGTCCTGTTTTCCTCGGCGGCATCCGTCCTCGGTTCTAAAGGCCAGGCTAACTATGTAGCGGCGAATGGATTTTTAGATGGCTTAGCGCATTTGCGCCAGCAGCAGGGCTTACCGGCACTGGCGATTAACTGGGGCACTTTTCACACCAGAGGGATGGCTGCCCAGAATATCGAATCGCTTGAGCGGCGCGGGTTTATCCCCTTAAATCCAGAGAGTATGGACGTGCTGGATGTGTTATTGCCAAGCCAGGAGCCGCAAATTGCCGTATGTCCTATACATTGGGATATTTATTTTAAAAACACGCAAAAACAAATCGAATACTCTGCACTCGTTGACAAGGTCTCGCCCGCCGATCCGAACTTTTTGGCGGGTTTGCAACAGCAGACATACAAAGAACGCGTTA
>NZ_LNYQ01000013.1:2759538-2759797 GCF_001467945.1 Legionella parisiensis | reverse complement strand
AGTGCGCTCATCCTGCATCAACTCACTAAAAATCTGCACTTGGATTGGTTTGTCCTGTTTTCCTCGGCGGCATCCGTCCTCGGTTCCAGAAGACAGGCGAACTATGTGGCGGCGAATGGATTTTTAGATGGCTTAGCGCATTTGCGCCAGCAGCAGGGCTTACCGGCACTGGCGATTAACTGGGGCACTTTCCACACCAGAGGGATGGCTGCCCAGAATATCGAATCACTTGAGCGGCGCGGGTTTATCCCCTTAAATT
>NZ_LNYQ01000013.1:2759414-2759528 GCF_001467945.1 Legionella parisiensis | reverse complement strand
CCCTGTTGCGCCAAACTTTATGCGCGATTGTTGCCGACGTCCTGGGGCTGGAAAGTGGCGAGGAAGTAGGCATAAAAAATGATCTGCTTGCTATGGGCATGGATTCACTGATGA
>NZ_LNYQ01000013.1:2635870-2759404 GCF_001467945.1 Legionella parisiensis | reverse complement strand
CCCTGTTGCGCCAAACTTTATGCGCGATTGTTGCCGACGTCCTGGGGCTGGAAAGTGGCGAGGAAGTAGGCATAAAAAATGATCTGTTTGCTATGGGCATGGATTCACTGATGGCTTTGGAGTTGAGAAACCGCATTCATGATAAATTGAACTGCCCCAACCTGAGCTTGCCCATAGAGTATTTTATTAATGAACCGCGAATCGATAAAATCGCCAAAAATATTGCCAATGAATTAGATAAGGTCCTTGAAAATGTACCTGAGTCTCTTCCTGCGGAAAACCCAACCGAAGAAATCGCTTTGTGTGATTTTCAATACGTATTCTGGGTGCTCAATAAAATGGATTATCCTTATAACGCAGGGATGCAGTTACAGATACAAGGTAAACTTAATAGAGAATATGTATCTCAGGCATTTAATTTTGTTGTGAAGCAAAACCCTGTTTTTTGGTTGAGTTTTAGTAAAGATGTGCCGATTCAAACATTGAAGAAAGAAGGGCAATTCAAGTTAGTCTATGAAGACATTTCGTCAAACAACAACCAAACAGTGCTGCATCAGGAGTTCCAAAACAATATGTTCAGTGCCATATCCTTAACAGAACCACCGCTAATTAGAGTATATCTTTATAAAATAAATAGCGAATTACATGAGTTGCATATTGTGATGCCTCATATCATAGTAGATGGGCCATCATGCAGTATTCTATTGAACCAATTCAAAAAATGCTATGAAACTCTTTTCCGTGGCAAAAAAATGACTATTGAGCCAGAAAAAGATTCATTCCTTAACTATGTTAAAAAAAATAATCATCTTTATGAAACCAATCTAAAAGATAAAGTTAATTTTTGGCACCACTATAATCATGGTTTTAAGATGTTGTCGCTGAGACGTGAGTATTATATGTCTGCTACAGACGAGCAGGAGAAGTATTTATTCCATTATCCTCTTGATTCTCTTCGAGTTGAGCAATTTATAGAATGGCATAGAACAAAAAATATTAATGTCAGCACGGGATTGATTGCTGCATGCCATATTGCACTTTATAAGCTGAGTCACCAAAAAAAAATGCCGTTCGTTCTCATTCATAACGGTAGAGAAGGAAGCCAATATAATTCCATAGTAGGAGTGTTTGTAGAATATAAAAGAATAAACTTGACCTTAAATGAGAAGGATAATTTTATTGATTTTATTAAGTCTATTGAAGAGCAACTACTAATAACAGCGCCCTATCAGAAATGTTCTCATATAATAAAGAACAGGGAGTTTAAAGGGGCTGGGCTAACAATCAATCACTATTTGCATTATGTATGGAATAAACTCTTCCTTAAGAGGGATCTTGAAAAGAGCAAGTTGCATTCAACTGTCATTGATTATTTAATAAAGTACTTCAGCTGGGCACAGGCAATCACTCACAATACTTCGTTTAAGCATAAATTGAATCAACTATTTAAGTTAAAAATACCCCTGGCAAAACCCGAGAGGTTAAGAGTTCTTATTAATATTACTCCTTCTTTTTTTAGTAAAATAGTTCCTGATAAAAATTTTGCAAATCTAAGTTATCAGTATCCAAATCATTACAGTAGCGAGGATAGACCTATTAATAATCGGTCTTTATGGATTTTATTTTCAAAAGACCTGGAAGGGCAGTACCAACTATCGATTAATGGACCATTAACAGAATACGGTAAAGACGAAGTTGTGAATGCATTCAATAAGATCATGGCTCAGTTATTAGAAAATGATGAATGCACTCTTGCCGATTTTTTAAGCTAATCTAAAGCCCAAAAATAAATTCATCGAAGATTTAATTCACATCGTGTACTATAATATTTTCGCAAATTGAATCATGGGATCACATCAAAAAAATACTTTTTGCCAGGTAGATATTCAAACCGCTTTACGCAGAAAAATTTTAGGCGATAGGAATAGCGTACTTAAGAAGTAACAGGACAGAGAGACATGATTAATTAACTAGTATCACATCCCTCTTTTACCTCATATCGGAAGGGAATCATTTAAATTAACCAATTGACAAAATACATTCATCCTTGAAATTTGTTCGACATTATTGGGCACCGCCTCAAGCAAAGAGGGTGAATAGACAACAATCGCCAAACACTGAGCTCGCGAGATAGCAACATTTATTCTGTTTTTATCAAAAAGAAAATTCAGTCCTCGAGGAGATTCATCTGCATTGCTCGCGCACATGCTCAAAAAGACAATAGGCGCTTCCTGTCCTTGAAATTTATCGACACTTCCTACTTTAGCCTGTTCGCCAAGTGCCATTTTCAATTTGTTTACCTGATGATTGTATGGGGCAACAAAAAGAATGTCCTCCCAACTGATTTCTTTTTGCGAACCATTTTTTGCCTTAAATGTTCTACCTAAAAGCTCCCCGGCTAATAATACAATCCTCTCTACTTCCTCATCACTGGCTTGTGTATTTCCCTCATGAATGACAGGTACGGGAATAATTCCCGCTTCTTTATTCAGCACCCCTTGATATCCCCTGGGAATACTTATTATTTGCTGTACATTTTCAGGGGCAGTTTCCAGTTTTCCTTCATAAATCGCATCACTAACCCATTGATTTACCGCAGGATGCATCCTATAAGTAGTTCCCAGAAAAACCCCCATAGAATCTGGAATTGTTGGTGTTGTGTGTAATAAGTACTCTAATATGGATAAACCACTTTCTTCAGGATGACTTCCTTGGGAGGGTTGCCCCAACTGCATTTGATCACCCATTAATATAATATTGCGGGTTGAACGACTCATAGCAATTAAGTTTGCAACACTAACTTGCCCTGCCTCATCAATAAAAAGATAATCAAAAACATCAGCAAGCTGTTCTCTGGCAAAACCCCAAGCTGTAGCTCCGACAACACATCCGGGTTGAATAAAATGAACAATGTTTTTGTTTTCCAATACTGTAATACCTAAAGCTTCAATTTCCCCATCTGTATTACGAGAACATGCAAAATGTCCCTTAATACCTTCCTTATGGCAATAAGCCGTTGTACTCAGCAATAGGTTATTGATTGCTTTATGACTATTGGATGAAATCCCTATCTTTTTTCCTCTTTGAATGAGCTCTGCGATTAAATGCTTTCCTGTGTAGGTTTTACCTGCGCCAGGAGGACCTTGTAGCGTAAGATAGCTGTTATTTAAATTTAAAACGGCTCGAATAATTTGAGCTAATCGTTCTTCTGGATAGTGACTTGGTGCAATTGCTACCCCCTGTGGATGATCTTTAATCCGCGGATAAGATTTGCTCAGAAAATCCAATATCGCAGTGTTTTCCAGAAAACCTTGTTCAAATAATGCTGCCTGCTTTGCAATCGCATCAGGAATCGAATGAGGATCTACATATTCATTAGGAATTAAGGTAATTGGATCATCCACTTCATTTTTCATTTGCAAGACGATAATCCCATGCTCCAGATCGCTGCCCTCTTCACAATAATTTGCGGTAACCGTCTTACCGTCTTCTGTTTCTTTATCTAAAATGAAATATTGTTTGGCAGCTCCTTTAAACTCCTGTTCCGGATCAAAAAAGTACTCGTAGGCCATATTGCGTGATTTTGGTGAAGGTTTATAGGGTGGCTTAGCGGTCCTCCGGCAATAAGCCAAACAATCAATATCATCGAGCAGGTCTTCTCCAGTTAACCCCAATCGCTCAAACATACGCCAAAACACCGGTTTTGCTTCACGTCGATGAAATTCAATGGACCATGCAAAAATCAAATTTATTTTAGCTAATTCGATGTCTCCGTCAGATTTTAAACGTTCTGCTTGTGCCAGTAACCGCTCGCGTAACTGAATACGCTCACCCACCTTTTCCTTAATCTCAAGCTCAACAAGCTCTGTTTTACCTAAGTAACTTATACCTTGTTCTTTTTGCCGCGCCCTTAGCCAATCCACCAGTTCCTGAGTGGAATTGCAATCATCCATATTATAAGCACGGATGTCATTTAATATTTTTGACGTATGCCAACTCTCACCATCTGGGTGTTCTCGCCAATGCTCATAAACAACGACTGAATCGCCTCCAGAACCCACCGCAGTATCTCGTTTTCCCCGATATAAATGCTCTATATTTTTGATGGAATAGCGTGGCTCACCAATAATTAGAGATGTTTTGACAATTTTATACAAATCAACAAATACTTCATTACGTAAGAGCTGATCGATCTCATCCTCACAAACACCATACCGGCCCATCAACTTCCGACATGCAGAAATTTCATAATTGGCATAATGGTAAATATGCATTTGTGGATCTTCTTGCCAACGCTCATAAACCCATCTCACAAAAGCGTGGAAACTGTCTTTTTCCTGCTCGGCATCATGAGCCCAAAAATCCTTATACTGGCGCTGACCTTTTTCATCAAAATAAGCAATACCCCAAAGATATTCCAGTCCCCCCTCCTCAAGAGGAAAACCTTCAATATCAAAAAATACATCTAGCGGTGATGCAGGAGGCAGCAACGCCAAACCTTGCTTTTGTCCAGGAACATGAGGAATCATTTGATATAAGGGAATTTCCTTGCCGCTACTTTTTTTTTGAATTTTAGCTTGTGCTTGCAATCGCGCAAAACGTTCTGGTTTAATCCCTTTGATCCAGGAACAATTTGCATGAGCCAATGCAGTCATGGTTTTGATCCCTGCTTGATACAGTTTTTTGATTTGCCCGGAAGTAATGGTTGCGACCTGGATCAAATGATCTTCTTTAATTAATAACTCTTCAGCATAAGTACTCCATCTTCCCCAATTTTTAGATGCAGCAGGATCAGGGCAAGCATTGGGATCAAAATTTTGATGCGTCAATAAAAACTGGTGTTTTAGATTTTGATAAAAATAAAAATAATCTGCAGTACGAAAGCGCCGCTGTTCTTTATTGCCTAAAACTACCGTGATGTATTCTGTTCTACTGCCCTGCATCGCTTCAAGCATTTCCGCATAGCAGCATAATTGTAGCAGAAAACCCGGTTTAACAGATCGAGCAAGCTTGGTATCCCAAACTTCATAGCAGTAATCACCCAACCAACTTTTACCTGCTTTCTTTATTAGAAAATCAGCGTATCCCTGAAAAGGAAGCAATTGTAAATGAGCTTGATAAATCACATCGACTCCATCATTCATGGCAGTTAAGGTCGCCTCATAGGTATTCGGCTGTCGATGCAAATTGGCAACGGATAATCCTTGTTCTTCAAATAAAGCCAAGAGTTCCAATTCGTGTTGGTTTCCTAGATGTTGCAATACATCAATTAATTCATCTTTTTCATCGGGCGTAGGCAGTAAATCAGGATGTGCCACTGCAAGATGTTCTATCCAGGATACAAAAGGACTCTCCATAAATTGGGTAAGATCAGATGGCGAAAACATTAATTGGCTGGATTTGATATACATTTGGCACAGATTCAATACTGGATTTCATTTAGAGTATATCAAAATATTTATTCCGTGAAATATATCAACCTCGCTGCGCCCAAAGGTTGCATGAAAGACATATAATAGATTGAAATTTAATTAAATTTTGTTCACAATGCTTTTTTATTTATTAACTGGGTGCTAATAATGAAATTTGAAAAAATCGAAACATTTCTAAATAGGGCAGGATTCAGATTTATAGGCCAAGGAGAAGGAGTTGGAGCAGTAACAGGACGCCCCTCTCACTTATACCAAAAGAATGTTACAGGCAGTACGCCCCAAATGGTTCAATTAGCGGTCTCAAGAGCAGATAGAGATGACATACGCCTAATCTTTAGTAATAATGTGCCACAACTGGTTCGTGACTCTATATATAATATTTTCAATGAAAACGTATTAGATAACGAAAATACAATAAGACCTTAATCTTTAAAAAGTAGGCTGGGGAATTTTGACCTGAGGTATCGACTCATTGGACGTAGTATCAATTCACTAATCCCTCACTTTCAGGAATAACTGAAATTGTATTGGTTAATCCAGGGGCCTAACCGAAATCTAGCGCCCAAAGGCGTACCCTCTTAATCAGTCGTTAATGTTATTCATTTATAATGTAGTATAATAATTATACAGAAAAGTACTTGAATAACCGTAATAACTTATTTCTTAGAAGTAAAAATGAAGCCTGAAATAAAACTGATTATAGAAGCGTTAAATGCAGTTATTGACGAGATAGAAGATTTTGGTTACTACCTCGATCATATCGAATTTCTAGAAAATGAAAACCGCCTTTTGATATTTAGTAAAATTGAGGGTGGAAATGTGGATGCCAGCAGGGTTAATAAATATAGATTACGCGATATTTTCTTTAAAAAGTTTTTAGGGGTTGCAGTAGAAAATATAGAAGGAGAATTTGCCTTCAAGATCTCTATTGATGTTTTACGCAAACTAAAACCCATTACCCACAAGATAGATACTTTGCAAAATCCCCCTGTAAAGCAAGAGCCCCCAAAGAACTTTGAAGCTAGAATAAGAACTCGGCATGATTTGCAAACATTATTAGAAATTGTGACCCCTTCACAAAAGGTATTATCCAAGTTTAGAGGTGAATTACATTTCGTTCGCCTTAATCGTTCTGATGATGTGATCCCCAAAGGACGGAACTTTATAACGAAAGCCGTGGATGAAGAGATTTGTGCCAACACAAATGCGTTATTAGAAAAATTAAATACACTACATGGGCTGGATAATTTACTGTTTATAAACTTTACCGGGCATGAAGCACCTGTTGCAAGTGCATTATATAGGAATGGTGTTGATTGCATTTGGCAACTCTCCATATTGAATGATCCAACGACTCAAACACGGATTATGGATCAGCTACAAGATGCCTTACCACGTGCTGAACTGTTATCACAATCTCCTGAATCACGTGATTCCTCATTAGGTTTAATCCTCGAACCCAATCATGGATTCACTACAATTGACGCTAAAAAACTACCATCATTGGAGCAATTAAAAGAATTTGGAATTAAGCAGGTAGTCCTATTGACTGAGAAAAACTATAACCATGGAAAATGTATTTATCCGCTTGATAATAACTATTTCAGATGTGAGAGTGGATTTTATCAGTGGCTGCAGGCCTTATCATCCGAATTTAATTTGTTAGTCGCTGGAGTATCGAATTTTGAACAACCTCATGAAGAAAGCCTCTTTCTTGATGGCGTTCTGCAAAAAAAAGATACAGCTTCCACATCAACCTATAAATTTCCTAGTTTTTGTACTCTTTTTAAAAACGTACAGCAGTATGGTACGCATGTCTCACCCTTCACTTTCCATGGAGTCAGAATAATGACTAATAAGGATGATCCGGATCAAAACACCATAGAAGAATCAAACAGTCTGAATTAAACCGGCTGCCCTCAATACGAACCATACCCAAGAAACTCCTGCAAAGTATGCGTCGAGTGTCCAATCGTAAAAAGCTCAGGCATAACCATATCTTCCTTTGGGATTGCCCATTTTACCGCTAAATATCGCGAACAAGTTGTTGTTCCAAGCGCTTAACTCCCAACCATTTTGGAAAAAAAGGACCTAGCTTTTTAATAAAATCATAGGCCATGAATAACGCCCCTAAAGCAAATACAACATCTCCCGGCAGTCGTAACCATTGCCATAACAATGTTGTATTATAAAATTCAAGGCTTCTTGAATGGGCAAAGCCATGTTCATAAACATCCATTAATTGTGCCCAGCCTATAGGAAAGAAATTCAACACAATCCATAAAACAAGACCTATGTTATATAACCAAAATGCCCAAGTCCCTAAACGATCACCCCAAGCAAAACGCTCACCTGCAGCATAGCGTAAACAAAAATAAATTAACCCGAGGCCGAGCAAACCAAATGCCCCAAATAATGCGGTATGCGCATGGTTTAAAGTAAGAAACGTTCCATGCTCATAATAGTTTATAAGCGGCGCGTTAAGTGTC
The DNA here is from genome assembly GCF_001467945.1 of Legionella parisiensis. Lineage (GTDB taxonomy): Bacteria > Pseudomonadota > Gammaproteobacteria > Legionellales > Legionellaceae > Legionella > Legionella parisiensis. Next base: position 2,751,483 of record NZ_LNYQ01000013.1, on the reverse strand, counting down.
CCTCCACCGAATACACCTGCGCCAACAAAATTCCAAAAAGATGCTCCCAAAATATAGAGATAAGCCAAATTATAAGTAAAAATACCTTGTCGCTTAATTAATTGATGATGTTCGATGGCATCGATAATGAGGAGAACCAAAGGCAATACTTCAATGAACGAAAACATAGATCCTAAGGGAACCCAAAAATCCGGAGTACCTGTCCAATACCAGTGATGACCAGTGCCGATGATTCCTCCTAAAAATACCAAAATTGTTTCAAAGTACATTGCACGCTCTGCTAAAGCTCGCGAAACCAATCCTGTTCCCATTAAAAGATAAGCAGTAGAGCACGCAGCAAAAAACTCAAATGACTGCTCTACCCAAAGATGAACGACCCACCAGCGCCAAAAATCAGTGATTGTGAATGATTTTTCAATTCCAGTTAAAGGGATCATCCCAAAGCAATACAATACTGCAATATTTATCGTGCTTGCCCAAAACAAATGTTCTAAACGAATGCGCCCAGTCCAAAACTCAACAGCAGCAGTTTTTAAGCCACTCCAGGTAGGCCACATGCCGCGAAAAATAATAAAACTCCAAAGGAAAAGTCCTAAACAAAATCCAATTTGCCATAAGCGACCAAGTTGCAGATAGGACAGGCCCTGATTGCCCACCCAAAACCAGTGTTCATCCACATATCCCATAATCCCCATATAATTACCAACAAGTGCTCCGCCAACAATAAACAAGGTGACCCAAAACAAGAGATCAACCAAAAAACCCTGCCTTTTCGCTTCTTTTTTACTAATGAGAGGAGCCATGAAAACAGCGGCGCTGACCCATGAAAGAGCGATCCAGACAATTGGCGTTTGAATGTGTACATCGCGTAAGAAATTAAAAGGTAAATAATTATTAATATTAATTCCATAAAACCCCGTTCGTTCTGTATAGTAATGCGCCATAATCGCACCTACAGCAATCTGGATCAGCAAAACAAGCGCAACAACAACAAAATATTGCCCTACCTTGCGCTGACTTGGTGTCAAAGACTCAAATCCCAACAATACGGGGGTTCTCAATGCATCATCAGGCACACTTAAATATCGATGATAAATATAAAGTACGACACCAAAACCCAGAAATACAAAACAAAATGATACCCATGTCCAGTAAAAGGTATTTGCTGTTGGCGTATTTCCCATAGTGGGTTCATAAGGCCAATTGTTGGTATAGGAACTATTTTGCCCTGGTCTATGTGCAATCGTAGTGAGTGAGGAATAAATAAGAAAATCAGCCGTTTGTAAGGCACTTTGCTCATTTAAGCTATAGGCCTTGGTCCAACCTGTTTCTGGATCATGATTTAGTAGATTTTGTGAGATTTGCTGGCGCAGTTGCATGATTGCATCAGCAACTGGCTGGGACAAAATGCTGATTTGCTTACTTAGATCAATGTGCTGCAGATCCTGTTGCATTCCTTGGCGTACAGTGTATTGTTCCCCTACCCCCAGATTTATAAAGGGTTTACCGAAACGTTGTTGCGCTATTTTATCTTCTATAATTCTGCCAAGACTGACTAAATATTTTGCAGTATAATCCTCTCCAAAATAAGAGCCCATTCCATAAAGACTTCCATAATCCATAAGGTCAGCGCGTTGAAAACCCGCTTTACCAGCCACAATATCCTCTGCTGTTATCACAGTTTGCCCAGAAGGAGATTGAAATTGCTGCGGTAAAGGTGGAGCAAGCTGATAGGTTTTATAGGTACCCCAAATCAGCACTATGAAACAGATAATTGCTGTAATTAAAAGAATCCATTTTAAGACATTAGATACTTTATCAACGGCTATAGGCTCAACAATTGAGCTTTGATGGGTATTATCCATGCACACATTCCTTATGCGATTTTTTAATTTGCTCATCACTGGACTGGTAATTTTATAAAAAAAATTATTTTAAAACAAAATTTAAGTGATTTATTTTAGGATTCTTTTTTCATACAAGCTCTGTAATAATAAATGGAAATAAACTAATCCTGCGTAGGGATGCCATTTGGCTGTAATTTCCGCTATTTTCTTATAATCAGGTTTCTTATCAAGATGCAGCAATTGATATAAATTATTTTGTGCACCAGTATCATCACCAGGAAAAGTATCAATCCTTCCCAAACCACGCAATAAAACATATTCCGCAGTCCAACGCCCTATTCCCTTAAAACAACATAAAAAATCAATTACCTCATCATTTGTTTTGTGCTCCAAAGATCCAAAACTTGGTTTTTCTTCAAGGATTGCAGTTGCTAAGCGGATCAGTGTTTCACTTTTATAGGCACTGTAACCTATTTTCTTCAAATCAGAAACAGTGCAATGAGCAACCTCTTCGGGCCTTGGGAATGCGTAGAAAATATGCTCCTTTTCCTTAACTCTGATACTCAGGAATTCAGCCAATCGACTTTGAATTTGCAATCCTGCATCAAGTGATATTTGCTGGCATGAAACTGCATTAACCAGTGCTTCAAAAATAGAAGGGAATCGCGGCGGTTTAACCCCCTTAAATTGTACAACCAGTGGGTTTAATTGAGCTTCGTGTTGTGTGAGATGATAGAAATCGCGTAGGTCCCATTTTAAGCCCAACATTTTCTCTATTTGAGATGTAAGCTGACTTTGAGATACGTCTTTTTGGCTTTCAATGGATAGAAGTAACTCTGGTTCATTAAGCTTTTTACTTTGCTCAGCAATGACTTTAACAGGTGCATCTTCTATGAGCAATAATCGTGTATACCGGCGTCCATCCCAAAGATCAACATTATTTTTGCTTCTTCGACGCAAAGCAAGAACTGTATAGTCCAGCTGGAATGGAGCCATAGGATGTAAGGTAAAAGTAGTCTTCATGTCACGATTAACCTAGTCCTTCATTAAGTAGTCTTACTCATAGTGGAAGAAAGAAGCAATAATACTTAATCTTTTTAATACACTAGGCAAATAAAGCTATAATTTCAACTGAAGAGGAGTACATTAACTTATTGATATGGAAAAACATGGCTACTTTTTCATAATGACCTGATTTGCTATCTAACATTATTATCAATAACGGTGACGAATCAATTTTGGAGTTTAAAGAAACCATAGGACAATTGCCTCAAACTGATGAAGTATGCGCGCTAATAAACATTCCTAATCAAATAGGCAGACAATTACATATGCATTGATACCCCCATTTTGGGCCGTTCAAACCCCATGTTTTCAACTATATTAGCAACTTTTGCATCATCCTTAAAATTTTCTTTGAGAAACTGTAAGGCTTTTTCAGGAATTTCTGTTTTTGTACCTGCATTCTCAAAGCGAACAATATGATTCAATTTTTTCCCTGAATGTTCCATCGGATAACGTTCACCATCCCCGAAGTAAGAGGTTTTAAAACCTTGCTTTGCTAACATGTCTTGAAAAGCAGCAGCATCTTTAGGATTATCAAAAGCTATTTTGAATGTACCGTTCATCTGACCTTTGCCCACAAATGGGATATCCAAACTTGGAGAAGAGGTGGTCATCATGGTACGAATCATTTGACTCACTTCCTGATGTGACTCTTGAGTTGTATGCTTTTTAGTCTGATTCAAAGAATCTTTCATTCGAGAAGAAGGATAGCTAGCTTGTGTTGGTGAAGTCGAAACAACGGGCAAGCTGAGATGAATGAGATTCTTGGTACTGTAATTTCGCGTCATAATGCCACGGGCTCGTTCAGACAAATCTAGGGGGTTTTGCACAATCATAGAAAAATTACCTTCTTGTCGATGCAAACGATTACGTTCCTCCATCAACAAAATGCCGAGCTTATTACCTGTTGTAGCATGTGGTTCTATGCTTCCCCCTGTTCTCCACCCCCAATTACCATCCTGATTTTGCGAACTTCTACTTCCTGTATCTTCAATGAGACAAGCATTTCCTGTATCTTTCAACGCTTGTCGCACTAAAGTGTTTTTTAGTTTTTCCTGAATTGCTCTTTGCATTGCTTCGTCAGCTAATTTAAAATCACTCCATCGTTTTTTTTGTCCTAAATCTCTTGCATTCTGCGCATCTCCCTGAAGAATTCTCTCTAGATAAGCTTTATCATTGGGATCTTTTTGATATTGAAAATAATGCTCCACCGTGGGGAACGTTTTTTCTCCAAAAGGGGTTTGCATCTTAATAGGAATTTCTGCGTAGTTAGAAAAAATCCCCCATTCCTCTCCTTCTCTATCAAATGCAACTATATCGACACTATCAAACTGGGTATTATAGCGACCATGATTAGAAGAACCACTTAGTTTCTTAATTCGACCGTTATAGGATCTTGCATTCAAAGGCATACAACAATATCTCTTAAAATTTTAAAACAATATTTTTATTATAGCCGGTTTATTTTTATACAGCTGTTGTCTCGATTAAATTCGTTAAAATGATAATTTTTGATTATAGGAACGCGATGCAGTAATTTGATTTTTCGGTTTATTGGAGCCAATACATAGGGTGTTTACACTTCACTATCTTGAGCTAATATGCTGCAATTTTAGCACACCGAAACGGAACGTACATGAATTATGTGAGTATCGAAGCGTAGAAAATCGCAGCATTTTGGCCAAGAAAGTAGAATTGTAAACAGGCTCGCCCTACCCTTTTATACAAACAATAGGTGCTAACCTGGCAACCTTTTGGGTTAACCCTGATGCTTGTGCGGCATCCACAACGAAATCGACATTCTTGTAGGCCCCAGGAGCTTCTTCTGCTACACCTCGGTAGGAACTGCTGCGAATGAGAATCCCTTGTTGCGCTAGTTGCTTAATAATTTCACTACCACGCCATTTTTGGGTTGCTTGATGTCGACTCATGGCACGTCCCGCACCATGGCAAGCAGAACCAAATGATTTATTTTCAGTACTCGGCGCGCCTACCAGAATATAAGACGCAGTACCCATACTGCCGCCAATAATCACTGGTTGACCTACCTGTCTAAAGTCTTTTGTTAATTGAGGGTGCCCCGGGCCAAAAGCTCGTGTTGCCCCTTTACGATGAACAAATAATCGCATTGTCTTACCATTTACCTGATGTGTTTCTTCTTTACAGGTATTATGAGATACATCATAAATGAGTTTTATTTGGGTTCCTGGTATTTCATTCTGAAACACTTCACGCATAAAATGGGCAATGATTTCACGATTTGCCAGAGCACAATTTATTCCCGAACGCATAGCACCTAAATAGCTTTCGCCCATTAGTGAACGAATAGGCGCACAAGCTAATTCACGATCAACAAGTTGAATACCATGCTGCTGAGCATCAATCAGCATAGACCGTAAAAAATCTGTTCCTATTTGATGGCCTAGACCACGCGAACCGCAATGGATGCTCACAACTACATCCCCCTCCGCTAAACCAAACGCAGCAGCAGTTTTTTCACAATATATCTGGCGTACCTCCTGGATTTCCAAATAATGATTACCCGAGCCTAAAGTACCCATTTCATTTTTTTGTCGTTTTTTTGCATGTTCTGAAACATGCTCAGGTAAAGCACCTTCTACACGACCATTATCTTCAATTCGCTCTAAATCTTCCCGTTCACCATATCCTTGTTTTACAGCCCAGACGGCGCCGCCTCGCAGCATATCATCCATTTGCTTCATGGTCAGGTTAATACGACTTTTGCTGCCTACACCTGCTGGAATATGAAGAAACAAAGCATCTGCAAGTTGTTCCTTATAAGGTTCAAATTCTTCACGCTTAAGCCCCGTTGATAAGAGCCTTACCCCGCATGAAATATCAAAACCAACACCGCCAGCAGAGACAACTCCTTCATTGTCAGGATCAAATGCCGCAACACCGCCGATAGGAAATCCATACCCCCAATGTGCATCAGGCATGGCAAATGAACCTTGAACAATTCCGGGCAAAGTTGCCACATTAGTGACTTGCTCATAGACTTTCATATCCATATTGAGTATTAATTCCTCTGAAGCAAAAATAATCCCAGGTACACGCATTTTCCCATGTTTTGGGATTCGCCATTCAAAATCACTAATTTTTTCTAACCGGTTTAAATCCATTGACTTTTCGCCTTCTCCCTAGAGGTTTATTATACATCGACCACGCATTGTGCTATCCAAATACCGTTGTCTTGGTAAACTTTTAATTCGGTGAACGTAGCACCTTTCACCTCTACTGCAGGTTGATGCCGTTTAATATCCACTTGCTCTCCTGCAATTATAGCAGTTAACGTCCTCCCCTTTATGGCGACTTCGAACTGGCTAAAAAGCATCTTGTAAATTGCCATGTTATAAATAATGGCATTTAACCAGTCGACAAATAAAATCTCCTCATTCGGTGCCTCACAAGTTACATGAAGCATCTTATAGGGTTGGATTGATTGTGAATCGGTAATTACATTAGTCAGAGCCAAAGCCCCGGTTGCAAAGGCCTCCGCTAACGTTGACCCGTATCCTCTCACCCCAATATCTGACTCATGAGGGAAATGCCCCCATTTTTTTTGTGTACTCAATTAGATTCCTTCTTAAATATTGGAGAATGACCCTGGATTAAATAAAGAATAAGACAATACCAAGATTTGCTTCTATGAGTTTGGGAAATTTTGACGTGCTTTGTGTTGGTTATCAACTGTCATCTGTTCTTCAATTTGTGATTCAAGATTAATCAACTCTTTTGTTCTTACTTCACACAATGCCTTTATGGCAGCTAAATCTTGGTCGACTACGAATACACTCAGCATCCCAGCAGCAGGAACGGGCACTCGCCCCCATGCGCTGCCCGACACACGCACCGCATGCGCCTTATATATTGCAAAATCACCACCTAATTTAGAATTACACTCAAACCAATTTTCCATCTTTTTAGTTATCCAGTTATAAAGATTCTTTGATGTTTTTGGCTGGGTGCTAAAATCCGGAACGGGATAAAAAGGCACATCAGAGCAATATTCATAAACCACATGCATAGGGAGCTTCTTTTGTGCACAGCCTACTCCTTCTCTCCATTGCTTATCTATGGCATTCCAATCTTTATACCCAAGCGGGGCATGTATGGAATCGGCTTGGGTTTGCAGTTCTTTAATAATGGTATTCTTAAAATCAAAATGACTCTCTATGATTGTTTCTCCATTAAGTCTGTAAGTTACCCCCTTTGCATTTACGTTATGATATTGAGTAAGTAATATTGCTAATATCTTTTTACCCTCTTTGTTTGGGGGTAAGCAGTCAAGCAACATTGTCCACATGTGCTTATCCAGGGCCCAAAGTGCGTATTCAAAAGCACTAATATTCTCAAAGATTCGACCAGAACAATCAGTCACTTTGCCTCTTTTAAAAATTAAACTCATATCGTTTTTTAATATCGACTGGACCGCATCATACTCACTGAGCACAATATGATGTAATAATTTACGGATATTCAGTATAGGTTTAAATAAGACCAAATGCTTCTTTGAAGCCATAGCTAGATTTACTAAATCAGAAGTTGATATGCCTTGTACTATTTCCCTTCGGATTTCTGAGGGTAATTCATCAAATAATTCGAGTTTTTCGTGCACGCTTTTCACAAATCGAGTGAATTAGAGAAAAGGGGATTATACTTGAATAATGGGATATTAAAATGACAAATTGTTATAAATAAGTCCTTACTCTTAATAACTTATCCAGAATCCCTTGAGCTAAAAACCTATTGAATAAATCAGATAGTTTCTTAAAAAGTCATCTATTTAACCGCCCTTGCATATACAGCAATAGAGAAAATAACCATGCCCATTCCTAGAGTCTGTCCGAGTGTTAAACGCTCACCAAGCAGCATCCAGGCTATGAGCACTGTAGCTAATGGCATCACAGCAGTTGATAATGAAGCCATTACACCATCGACTTTCTGACATCCAAAATTCCAAAAGACATAAAAAAGACCTGAACTCAGACCTAGAATGATCAAAATGAGCCATTCTAGAGGCGAAGTGCTTAAACCTTTCCAGGTACTAAAGCTCAGACTAATTAATAATAAAATAGCATTAATTGCATTGAGCAAAGAGGAAATAAGAAATACTGGAAGCGAATTTTTATGCATTTTACTTAAAATATAATAAGTTGCTTCGGGTAAAAGAGCGATTAAAACAAGCACATCCCCCACAAATGAATGGTTTACTTGTGAGCCACCCAGTCTATCGCATGCGATAACAATTAATCCCAGGGTAGCAAAGCCTACACAAACAGCTTTTTTACCTGAAAATTTTTCCCCAAGAATAAACCAGGACATCATCGCGATAATGGCAGGTAAAGCACTGGTAATAATGCCTGCCACATTGGCATCAGTATAATTTAATCCCCATAGCATAAGGAAATTAAACAACACTCCGGCAGAGATTGCCTGAGCACTAATAAAAATCCAATCTTTTTGCTTTAGTTGCGAAAAATAATAACTAACCGGTCTGCTTTTGGCAGGTGTGAGCCAATGTAAGGGTAATAAAATGAGTGCTGCCAAAGTAAACCGTAGCGATAATAGAAACAGGACAGGAATTGAGGAAAGCACATACTTGGAAAAAACAATATTCACGCCTACCATAATTTGAGCCAAAATAAGGAAGAGCATGCCTTGCAGAAAATAACCGTTGGATTTTATCATTATAAATCACTTCTTTAAATTGAAAAACGAATCCGTAGTTTATCAATTTCAAAATGAGTATGAGTTATCTGGTTCACGCATTTTATTTGCTGATAACGCTTTTGTTCTCCATTGAGAAGGCGACTCACCAAATACTTTACTGAATCGTCGACTAAATGCAGATAAATTTTCATAACCCACTGCAAAAGCGATGGCTTCAATAGACAGATTTTTTGAAGACAACATGTGCTTTGCGTGGTGTAATTTTTTAAATCGCCAATACTCGGCCATGCTGGACCCCAAAGCATGTTTGAACCGACGTTGTAATTGACTTACGCTCAAATGACAGTGCTGTGCGACTTTACTTACATCAACAGTATCGGCAAAATTCAAATCAATCCAGTTTTTTGCCTTAATCGCTATTGCATCCAACTCCAGTGAAAAAGATTGTGTAGCAAAATGAATAAGTAATTGATTAATCAAAGAATCAGTAAAGAAATCTCCTTCTTTAGCTGCCAAATAATGTTGTGTAAAATGTAACAGTTTTTTAATGCTCGCAGTTAAATGAAACGGATGCGATCTCCTATCTTCAAATAGATGATTTTGAGCAGTCACATCAACCACTAAAAAAAGATTGTTCTGACTTCCTGCAAAACAATGCCGTTCATTAGGCGCAATAAATGCACCTACATGCGTATCCACAACACCAGAATAAAGACCTGACTCTAACTCCATGGAGCCTGAGAGAGGTAAAACCAATTGCGCAAAATCATGAGCATGACTACAACTTTCGGTATGATAAGAACGAAGATCGATATGATTGGAAATCAATTTAACTACTCGCTCGAAAAACAATAAAAATAGTCTTATTATACCACATTGAGTGAAGAATATTTCAGTGGTGTTCACTCCTCTTTAACTTTTAAAAAGCCTTTACAATTGATCAAATTTATTTCATAATGTTTTTTATTTTGCTAAAACGTGAGCGATTTATCCAGCTAATTCTATTTTTGGAGTCTACTGTGCAAAAAAAAATTGATATAACCACCAATCACCCTGAACCTGTGTTTTCTTTAGATGCTCTATTTAAAAAGGAACTAACCGCAGATATTCCCCAAGTCAGTTCCACAGCTGCCTCAGCCATGAAAATATTAATGTTACGCAATCAACAAGGCTATATCAATGAAATCAATCAATTGGCGGAAATTTGCGCTCAGTTACTGAAACAAGGGACTCCCGTTGACTCAGTAGCACAAGCAATCAAATCCGGTATAGCCGCTTCATATCAGCAGGCACTGGATAAAGTAACCAGCGAAATCGGACTAGGGCAGTTTCAATTGAATCGTACTAATCCTCAAACAGTTGCTGGACAGAATTTGGAAAAACAGGTCAAATCCATGAGACGCTATAAAGAAACGCCTCTTATTGACATTATAGAAGGGGTTATTACAGATACTTTGGTACAAGCAAGCGCAAAATTCGATGCGGATCTGGGCGATTTCGACTTTTTAAACGTTAAATCTCGTCTCGTTGCGTTATAAAAACGTTTTAATCACCTGGCCTAGTGAAGACCATGGCCTTCAAGCTAAGCAGAAAACGGATGTTTTCCTCCCTGCGCAGACAGGGAGGTCCGCTTTTTAGATATCACTGTAGAATGCGTACTTTCCTGTTTCAATCTCTGTAAGTAACTCTCAGGACTTGTTGGCAGGTTTTCCTATAACTCAGGATTGAAGTCTCTGCTACAACCTAATGGTTAAAACATCTGTAGGATGAGAAAACAACTGATTCTCTGCAATAACGTCAGCCCCGGCATTTTCATAAAATCGATTTAATGAAGGTTTTAAGGTATCTAACATGATAAATTCCACTTTTTGTGATTTTGCAATCTCCTTAGCCTGCTCAATGATTTGTTTGCCAAAACCCAATCCACGATAAGGTTTGTCCACATACACATACATTAATTCACTCACAGCAGGTACCTTAAACTTTTTTTCATTAAATTCGAGAGCTATTTCTTTTGGAAACAAAGCAAACAATGCGACAGGTTGATCATTTAACAGACCTATATATACATGCTCCTTCATGTCATTGAGCACTTCCTTACGAAATTCAACTCCTTTATTACGAATATATCCCCATTCTCCTTCTGCCCAAGTTGCAGCCAGCGATAAATTCTCCATACCTTCTGATAGTGGTTTAAAATTCAATTTATGTTTAAATAACGCAGCACTAAAAAGTAACATTTTACATCCTCATAACGAGTAAGCCACATACTTGACTTCGTATCGAACCTGTAATCGAGTGGTCTAAAAGGGTACCATTAGACTTCTCTAGAACCTATAATCTTATTCAATAACGCATAAGAAAAAATTGGAGATCAACCCTAATGACCTTCTGGAAAAAATTTAAAGCGTTTTACAATGCTTCGCCAGAAAATAGAATCGGATTTTATAACTTTCTTGCCTTTATTGTTATTCCTGTTTTAGGAATGACCATTTTGTACGTTTTAGTGCGTATTTTTTGGGTAAAGGCCTGAATGATTTGCGCTGAGATAATGCCTCATAGTTTTAACTATGAGGCTATTTAGATCTATTTGGCTTGTTCAACTTTTATTGATCGCACACCCGCTTTGGACTCTGTTTTTTTAGGTAAATCAACCCAAAGCATTCCTTTTTTAAAGGTTGCTTTTGCTTTAGCAAGATCAACGGTTGCAGGTAACGAAATGGAACGCTCATATTTTCCATAGCTAATTTCTCGAGCAATAAATTTTTTACCTTCATTTTTTTTTGAACTGGACTTTTCACCGCTAATAGTGAGTACATTGTCAGTTATAGACACTTTAACGTCTTTTTCATCCATGCCAGGCATTTCTAACTGAACACAAAAATGCTCTTTGTCCTCAACAACGTCCATTGAAGGAGAAATATCCAGCCTTTCAAATTGTCCCAAATTGAATTTAGATGTAGGTAAAAACTCATTAAAGTCTCTAAATAATCTATCTATTTCATGTTGCAGACTTAAAAAAGGATTTTGCGTACGATTAATTTGAATGGAAGATCCTTTAGAAGGAGATCCTTTCTTGAATTGAGTTACTTTGCTCATGATTCACCTCCATAACTCGATGGTTATCTATTAATTTTGGTAATAAAAGTCAACTTTGTCAAACGAAGCATCGCATGAAAAAAGAAATGAATACCAAGGAATGAGGTGGTGTATCTGAAGTCACTCACCTATCGGGCAAGCTGGTTTCGATAATGAAGCCAGAGTAACAGAAACGCGATAGCAGGCATTAGAATATCAGTCCAAAATATGGTACCCGCGTTGCCGGGTTCAAAATTATGGGTCGTGATCATTTGATAAAGATGGACACCAGCAGCTCCCCATAAGAACATCGCAGGAACGATAATCGTTGCCGCACGAAAAGCAATTTTACTTTTAAAGCTGATTACCCCATTCACAGCAATTCCCAAGCTTGCAAAGCCAACCTCCATTTGAAACGGGCTTTGCGGCCAGCCAATAAATTGTGCTGTAAAATCACCGAAGAAGACATGCATTACAAAATTAAACAAATAGGCCAAGCCAATATTAAATAATAAAAACCAGGAAAATATAATTTCAATGATATTAGCTATTTTTATTGGTTTGGAGTGTATCAACAATTCAATAAAAGAAAACAACAGGCCTAAAATAAAACAGGTCAATGTAAAATTACGAATCGCCAAAACAATCATGTCGTCCATAATATTATCCATGTAAGAATCTGTTTTATAGATCAAATTACCTGAAAAAAAGAGCAAACACAATTCATGATCAACTCTAAAAATTTACAGGGTTGGATTTGGTGTTCTTTTTGTACGTCTTTGATGAACTATATAGTACAAACCCGGTAAAACCAGTAACGTTAAAAAAGTAGAAGAAATAATTCCGCCAATGACTACGGTTGCTAAAGGTCTTTGTACCTCAGAACCAGTACCTGTTGCCAATGCCATAGGCACAAACCCCAAAGAAGCAACCAGTGCGGTCATTAGCACTGGCCTAAGTCTTGTCAATGAGCCTTTCAACACGGCATCTTTCAAATAGAATTTTTTCTGTTCGTATAATTTATTGATAAAAGTAATCATAACCAGACCATTTAAAACCGCCACCCCGGATAAAGCGATAAACCCCACTCCTGCAGAAATAGACAAAGGGATATCACGCAAATACAAAGCAAATACGCCCCCGGTTAGCGCAAGAGGAATACCTGAAAAAACTAAAAGTGCATCACGGATATTACCCAGACTCATAAAAAGTAATAAAAAAATGCCTAATAAGGTAACGGGTACCACAATTTGTAAGCGTTGGGATGCAGATTGCAATTGTTCAAACTGACCTCCCCAAGTAATCCAATAGCCACTCGGTAATTTAACATTTTGCTCGATGCGTTCTTTGGCTTCGTTAACAAATGAACTTAAATCTCGATTCCTCACATTTGCTGTAACCACCACACGACGCTTACCACTTTCACGACTAATTTGGTTCGGACTTTCACTACGTATCGTTTTAGCTACTTCACTCAATGGAATGAAATGGAGATCTCCATCCTTTGCCGGCGGTAAGGGAACAAAAACATTTCTTAATACATCAGGGCTTGAACGCAAAGATTCTGGCAAGCGCACAATTAAATCAAATCGTTTATCTCCTTCAAAAAGCTCTCCGCCTTTCTTACCTCCTGTTGCAATAACAATCGCATCTTGCACTGTACCTGCTTGCAAACCATAACGAGCAAGAGTATCTCGATTTATTTCAATGGTAAGCAGAGGCAAGCCGCTCACCTGCTCTACCTTCACATCAGCAGCACCTGGCACATCTTTAAGTTGCGTGCTGATTGATTCAGCAATTTCTCTTAAGGTATTCATATCATCTCCAAATACCTTTACGGCTACATCACTGCGTACGCCTGAAATTAATTCATTAAACCGCATTTGAATTGGTTGGGTAAATTCATAATTATTTCCTGGAATTTTTGTTACAGCCTGTTCGATTTCTTGCATGAGCGCTGGTTTGGTTTTTTTAGGATTAGGCCATTCTTTTCGTGGTTTTAACATAATAAACGTATCAGCCACATTTGGCGGCATAGGATCAGTAGCCACTTCAGCTGTACCTAGTTTGGAAAAAACAACGCTCACTTCAGGAAACTGTCTGATTCTTTGTTCGACCAAATCTTGCATGGCAATCGCCTGCGTTAAACTGGTACCTGGAATACGCATGGCATGCATAGCAATATCGCCCTCATCAAGGCTTGGAATAAACTCACCACCTAATTGAAAAGCAATGAGAAGGCTAATCAGAACCAAAACTATCGCAGCGCCAATCACCCCATATCGAGCATGAAAACTATGCCGCAAAACTCGCGCATATACTAATGAAATACCGTGCACCAAGCGATTATCTTTCTCTTGAATGCGGCCTCGTAGAAAAATAGCCACTGCAGCTGGCACAAAAGTTAAAGCAAATAACATCGAGGACATCAGGGCAATAATCACTGTTTCCGCCATAGGTAAAAACATTTTTCCTTCTACACCGGTTAATGTTAAAATCGGAAGGTAAACCACAGTAATAATGAATACGCCAAAAATACTGGGTCTGATGACTTCAGTGGTAGCAGAAGTAATAACTTTTAAACGTTCTTCATGCGTTAAAATACGCTGTAATTCATGCTGCTGCTGACCCAAATGTTTCATGCAATTTTCAACAATAATTACCGCGCCATCGACAATTAAACCAAAATCAAGCGCCCCTAAACTCATCAGATTGGCGCTGATTTGATTGCTGACCATCCCCGTGATGGTCAGTAGCATCGATAAAGGAATAACCGTAGCAGTGATCAGTGCGGCACGGATGTTTCCCAAAAATAAAAATAAAATAACGCATACGAGCAAAGCACCTTCAAGTAAATTGTTCTTAACGGTGTTAATCGTGGCATTAACGAGGGCGGTTCTGTTATAAACCGTAACAGCCTCAACCCCCTCAGGAAGAGATTTATTAATTTCCTTCATTTTAGCAGCGACACGTTTAGATACAGTGCGACTATTTTCCCCCATCAACATAAACACAGTACCTAAAACTACTTCCTTGCTATTTTCAGTAGCAGCTCCAGTACGTAACTCTTTACCTAAAACAACATCCGCTACATCTCTGATTCGCACCGGAGTACCCTCAAAACTGGCTATAACAATATTTTCAATATCCGCTATGTTTTGTACTTGTCCAGGAATTCGAATGAGGTTCTGCTCTCCATTGCGTTCGATATATCCTGCCCCCACATTCGCATTATTGCGTTGTAAAGCCTCCACCACACTATTTAAACTCAAACTATATCGCACCAGTTTGCTCGGTTCAGGAGTAATATGAAATTGTTTTTCATAACCACCAATTGTATTGACCTCTGCTACCCCCTCCACATTACGTAATTGCGGTTTAATGATCCAATCTTGGAGGGTACGAAGTTCTGTAGCATTATGATGCTGTGTGACAGGGGCATTAGGTTTGTTCTTCACAACGTACATGAATATCTCACCAAGACCTGTAGAAATAGGCCCTAATGTTGTTTCTGCTTCTGCAGGAAGTTTATCTTTAACCTCTTGTAAACGCTCATTAATCAATTGACGTGCAAAATAAATATTCGTTCCATCTTTAAACACTACAGTAACCTGAGACAACCCATAACGTGATAAAGAACGTGTGTAATCTAAATTCGGTAAGCCACTCATCGCCAATTCGACAGGAAAAGTGATGCGCTGCTCCACTTCAAAAGGTGAATAACCTGAGGCTTCGGTATTAATTTGTACTTGGACATTCGTGATATCCGGTACTGCATCAATTGGGAGGCGCTGAAAATTATATACACCAAGCCCTGCAATAATCAGTGTGAATAAAAGGACGAACCAACGATGTTTTAAAGAAAAGTGTATAATGTTTTCAAGCATCTTTATCCTTAATCCTCATGGCTTGCGCCTTCCTTCCCTAGTTCCGCTTTGATATAAAAACTATTTTCACTGACGTAGCGTTGTCCCGCATCAAGTCCCGAAGTCACCTCGGCCCATTGCTCGTCCTGTTCTCCTAAAATTACTGGGGTTGCCTCAAAATAATCACCTTGTTGAACAAAAACCACATCTTTTTCATTCATTTTCTGGATTGCGGAAAGAGGAACAGCGACGGGAACCGTTTTCTTATTGATAATGATTGCTCCATTAATGTACATACCTGGCAACCAGGAGCGTTCTTCATTAGGCAGAATAGCACGGGCTAAGTTAGTCTGACTGTCTTCAATGCCCAAAGGGGATATATAAGAAATGGTACTCCAGCACTTAGGTCTTCCTTCATCTCCTGTTACGATAACTTCCATTCCCTGCTTTACAAGAGGGGCATTTTTACGGTACAAAGTAAAATCTGCCCATACATTAGCTAAATTTGCTACTTCGTAAATTGGTTTGGTATTTTGCGTCAACTCACCATTCGTAGCATTCTTTTGCACAATAGTACCGTTAATCGGTGCTGTAATCGTGTAGTTTTGTAAACTTTCATTACTTTCTACTGTGGCTAATGTTTCTCCTTTCGTGACTTCATCGCCAAGATTTTTAATCATGGATTTGATAATGCCAGGATAACGTGCATAGATAGGCGCCAATGTATCGCGATTAGGAAGAATTTTTCCTACCACGTTTAATTCCGTTTTGATCTCATGACTTCGTGCT
Source organism: Legionella parisiensis (assembly GCF_001467945.1). GTDB lineage: Bacteria > Pseudomonadota > Gammaproteobacteria > Legionellales > Legionellaceae > Legionella > Legionella parisiensis. The sequence goes on along the minus strand of NZ_LNYQ01000013.1, from coordinate 2,735,144 downwards.
ATTGCCGTGTGTATCTTTGCAGCATTAAGGACTGTCGGGCTAATCTTAACTCGCCCTTCGTATGATGCATAATGCCACATCATCTGCTTTCCCAAGAACTCTAATTGAACTGTGGCATCAAAAGAATGAGGCTCTTTAATCACTTCATTGCTTTCTAAAAAATGATTGGCAGGAATAAAAGTAACCGTCTCCTTTTTGCCATTAAATCGTGTTAATAAAAGAGTTAAACGCGCTTTATCCGGAGCAATAATCTTACCATTCGCATAAAAATAAGCTCGGAAATGAGGGGGCATGGCACGCTCAAATATTAAAAGCTCAAGACTTAGATCCCCTTTCTTAAATAAACGGCCTCCGTGGGGACCTTTTTGCAGAGTCTCTTGGAAACCTCTATCGTCAGTCGCACGCGTATTCTTACTCGTCGAGAAAATCAAACTTAAACTCAGTAAGAAAATAAACAATAATAGAAAAAAAAACCATGACCGTGGAAACTTCATTTACTCTCCTTTGTGGGACGAAGTCCTAAAAGTCCCGTAAGCTGAATTAATGCCTTATGATAATCCGCGTGGGCTTGTTGATAGTGCCGTTCTTCTTCATATAATGTATTTAAAGCAAGAGATAATTCAATGTAAGTGTATCGCCCCATTTGGTACCCCTCTTCAGCAAGTTTTATTGATTTACGGGCTAAAGGTAAAAGTGACTCAGTAACTAAATTCGCTTCGTATTCGCTTTGTTGTGCCTGTAAAAAAACATTATAGACATTTTGTCGTACATCAAGCCGTGCTCCTTGATATGCATGCGCCGTTTGCGTAAATTGTGCCTCTGCAGTCAGTATCTTTCCTTGATTTCGATCAAAAACAGGGGCTTGAGCAAAAGCAGAAAGTACAGCTGCATTGCTTCCGTCATCGGAAAAATGACGCCCGCCTAGTTGAATATTTAAATCAGGCCAAACTGATTTTTTAACCGCAGTAATCGTTGCACGCTTTGCTCGAAGTTGCAGTTGCATTTGCATTAATTGCGGACTTTGAGGCAATTTTTTCAAGAGTAATGACAAATCTAATACTACATCGGGTAATCCTTTATCCACCAATGACCTGTCGATTCTTAATCCATCACCTAATAAACGAGCAAGCTTTGCTCGTTGAGAAAGCGCATCGCGCATCGCTTTTTGTTCTTGAATACGTGCCTCACCTAAACGTCCTTGAGCTAATCTTAAATCCAATTCCGTACCCACTCCAGCTTTTACCCTTCGTTCAATGGCTGTAACTATCTCTTCATTCAGGCGAATTAATTTTTTAGTCACTTGATGCCATTGGCCTGCATACAAAGCATCAACATAGGCCACACCAACTGATACATAAAGTACTGCTTTTTGAACTTTAATCTGAGCCAAAGCTGCCAGATAATCTGCATAAGTTGCTTTTTTCAAATAGGAAAGACGATGCCCTAAAGGGATAGGCTGAGTTATAGACGCCGTGGTTTCTGCAGCCTCATAACTAGAGTAGCTGCCTGAACCACCAAAATTTTCAGCAGTTAACATCAGTTGGGGATTGGGGTAGAGTCCGCTTTGGATAAAATAACCACGAATTGCTTGTGCTTTATCCATTTCCGCTTGCAGATCAGGATTATTACGATAGGCAATCTCTAATGCCTCTTTAAAAGTAAAGGGGGCAGCTGCTAGCGCCTCATCACTCATGAAGCTCATCAATAAAACAATGATGAAACCAATATAACGCATTCCTTACCTATAACTGTTCCATGATACTTTTCAAAGTGTAACCCGATTCACTTTCGTTTTATACTACCACTGACATAAACATAAATCCTGTATCATCTATTTCCGATTTTTACCAATAATACATACCCCAGTTTCCTCCTAAGGTGAACCAGAGGAATCATAGGAATTAATAGGAATCTGTGCTATAAAATATAATGGATTAGGTGTTATCCCAACATGGGGGTATGTTCCTGAGTATATAAATTGTTAGGCATAAGAAGAAATGAAAACAATAAGGGAAGATGAGCCGCAAGTTCAATCTATTACGGAAATAATTCACCAATTAAAGCAACCGATAACAACAATTAAAGCTTATTTAGGGGGCTGTGAACTCAGAATACAAAAAAACAATTCAAGCCCGAAACAAATACTTAACGCATTGCAAAAAATTAATGAACAGACTGATTTGTTGAGAAATAAGATTGATTGGATGTATGAGCATGCAGCTCAAGAAAAATTCATAGAAAAACCTACCGATATCCATAATTTGATTATAGAGATAGTTTCACTGTATTCCTATGAAATAAAACATCATGATATTAACTTAATCCTAGATTTTCAGAGACTTTTTTCTAATTTCCGTATTAATGAAATTCAGATCAAACATGTTTTATTTCGTATCTTGAAACAATGTATTCACACCATACAAAAAAATAAGATTCACGCGGCCCAATTAGACATTCAAACAAGAATGGATAAAAAAACGGTGAAAATTATAATCAAAAGTAATTTTTTGATAAATGAGGAGGATTTTGAAAAAGAGCTCTCTTATTGTCATAGCTTTCTTAATAGAAGTAGCGGTGCCTTATTAGCTGAATTATTTGCCAGGAGTATGAGCTTTCAACTTACAGCGTTCCAACAAGGATAATGGATATGTCTTCTGATAAAATTGTTTTTGTTGTTGATGATGATCCCGATATATGTCAATCATTCCGGTGGTTATTTGAGTCAATCAATCTTCAAGTTCAAACCTATGAAAATGCTAAAAAATTTCTTGATAGTTACAATAATCAACCGGGATGTTTAATAATTGATGTACGGATGCCTATAATGAGTGGCTTGGAATTATTGGAGCATCTCAATTCATCGCAAAATAAATTACCAGTAATCGTGATCACAGGTTATGGTGATATTTCAATGGCAATACGAGCAATGAAGGCTGGGGCTGAAGATTTCATCCTTAAGCCTGTTAATCATCAAATTTTATTAGAAACCACACAAAAATGCCTTAAAAAAAATAATAATAATACAGTATCACAGGCGAATTTTCATGAACGAATGAATAGTTTGACCAAACGTGAAAAACTGGTCATGGATTCGGTTGTTGATGGTAAATTAAATAAACAGATCGCTTATGATCTTAATATATCTATATCAACAGTTGAAGTTCATCGTGCTAATGTCATGAGAAAAATGGAGGCAAAATCGTTAGCTGAGCTTATAAAGATTAATCTAATTTATACTGGATCCATTGATTCTACAGAATGAATCTGTTTGATTGTGTATGATCGAAGTTTTTAGAAACATAAATTTGATGCATAAAGATAAAATTTTAAATTCTTACTTTACCACCAAAGCTCAATGAAACTGATTTTGAGGCGTACTATTTGTAGAATTTTCTTTAAATCTCATGGGGTTACGCTTAATGTCCAAAAACATGCTCTCATAGGCCATTTGGTTTATTTGTACTTTACGAAAGCAACAAGGTGTGACGAAACAATAAGATCATTTAAAATCACCAATACGATTACCTCATGTTTAAGTTTGCTCTACTATTAAAATATAAAATAGGATTTCATATATGATAACCACTTTGACACGAACTATTATTTTCACCAGCTTTTTTTCAGGAATTTTTATCAATACATCATTTGCACATTCTCACCATGAATCAAGTGCTATAGGAAATCCAGTAAATTCTACAAAGGCCACCAAAACAATTAAAGTGACTGCTTCAGATGATATGCGTTTTAATTTTTTACATACCCCCATAGTTCATGATGGTGAAATCATAAGATTTGAAGTGACTAATATAGGCAAAGTAGTTCATGAATTTTCTATAGGCGATGAAAAAGAACAAAAAGAACATCAAAAAATGATGCGTACCATGCCAGGTATGGTTCATGCAGATGGTAATACCATCACGATTAATCCTGGTGAAACTAAAACACTGACTTGGCAGTTTAAAGCAAATCCAAAGCATGATGTTGTATTCGCCTGTAATATCCCAGGTCATTTTGAAGCAGGGATGTATATGAAAGTGAAAACTGCCAAACTGGATAGAAACTCTGTTGTCATAGGCATTAGGGGAGCAGTGAGTTAAGGGCTGTTCCGTTTGGTAATCGCCAATCAACGCATCCTTGTTTTCCTTAGTTTTTATAAGTAAGACCACGATTGTTAAAAAAAGCATAGCGAAATTAAAATTGCCAACTCCTGATTAAAGGATTAAGGCCTTTTTTACATGGTGCGATGAATGCATCGGAGCAATCTACGAACGGAGTTATTATGGATAATAAAAACATAGAGCCGTTGTTTGAAGAGGTTGACCAACAAATAGATGGAATTGTATTGTATCTGTTAAAAAAATACGCACTAAAAAATGAATTTTCACCAAAGCTTGATGCTCATTTGAAAGAAAAGAAGAGAGCAGAAACCCTTGCATCGATTTAGTTACACATATTTATTGACGCTCTCATAATAACAGTATCGTGATGAAATTTAATCAACATACAAGATGGATTCAGACCAGAAATACAAGTACGTGCAGAACCTATAATATGAATAAAGACTTTATTACAGCACACAGAAAAAATAACAATAATTTGATAACTCATAAAATGAAAAATGACATGACTCATTCAACAGGGCAAAAAATTATCTAATTTTCTTCGAGACTATTTGCCAATGTAACGACTAGAAATTCCGCGGACTAAACCACGGAATTGGGGTGGGTAAAGATCCGAGCATTTTTTGATTTTTCTATGATGAGCCCATTTTTTTTATAACCACAATAACCAACAGGATCAACAGAATAACTGGTGTAATAAAAAGCATCATTAACGGCCACAAATTAGACCCTACAAATAGGGCAAAAAGAGTGTAAATCAATAAAGGGATGCTTATGAATAAAGGGATACAGGCGATTTTCCGCCATGTACCAGACCATTTCCATAATATGATAAGTTGCAAAATCCAGTAGATAGGAACAGACCAATAAAGAAGTTGTATGAATAAAATATCCCTGGTTGAAAGAGGTTGCTGGGTTGCTGTCACACTAGCTTGTTGCTGTTGATTTAACTCATTGACCCAAGGAGCTTTTGGTTGAGTCACATTGCTGCGGTCTTCCTGCCAAGTTACTGAAAGCGAAAGGGATTTAGTTTCTAAAACCCGCCAGTTGGCATTATATACAGTGACTATCACTGAATCGATTTTTGTTGCTTTATAATAAGATACCCAAGCAATAGCTTGCCCTTCTCCCGCCGGGTATGCTTGGGAAGGATTCATGCGGATATTGTTCTTGAGCTCTTTTCCCAGATAGGCTCCCATAGCCTGGAAACGCAAGGGCTGCTCGCTTTTATAACGAATAAGAACATAGAGCGCTTCATCTTGATGTAATACTGCAGGTGATGCCGGGCTTGTTTCACTTAGTTCCACATTCAATGTAGCAGCTAAGGAGGTATAGGATAGAAAAAATCCGATTAGAAAGAAGAAACATCTCCATATCATGCCAATGTCCCTGAAAAAATAGAGTATTACAGATTAATATGGCAAAAAATAACGGTAAAAGCCAACTATCTGATTAAAAATCAAGGTATTTTTCTGCCAATTTTGGTACAACAAAAAATTTCTTAACGCCTCTATTGCTAAAGGCATGTATTAAATTGAAAAACAATGAGTTTCCTCTGATTCAACTTTCATCTCCCATGTCATAGGAATACATCGCCCAATACATGAAAAATGTCCGGCGGTAAAAAATAAAACATCTGCTGTTCGTCGACCATAAAAAGCTTCATAGTGTTCTTTATCCTTTTCAAACTCATCAATATGGGCTATTTGTTGGTTTGCATGGACAATACCTCTATATGCAGCATAACTAATTTCCGGAACCATTGGAGCTGCCATCATCTCGCATTGATTTATTTTGACATTGTAAATAAACGAAGTAATTTGTTGAAATATACCAATACCCACAGCAGAGAGTGCAAAACCAGCAAGAAATGCTACACCGAGAACAGGTAAAGTGATGGACGTAGCAAAAGGCAAACTGAGGGCTAATGCAACGCCAGCAGCAGCATTAAGAATCCAATGTCTCGACAGTAAATAATACATCCCTACCAGCGGGCCTGATATTGCCAGTGCAAAAAATTTCTTTAGTGGTTTCATTTTTTAGTATTCTTTTAACAATTCAAAAAAGGCGAAAATTCTATCTTATTTTTAAACAACTTGTAATAATAAATAACACTTAATAGTACTGAAAAGTATCTAGAAATGTTGAATCCTACTCCTGGCCGTAAAGCATAGTTAATGCGAACATTGTCATTCCTGAGTAGGCCAGGAATCCATCCAAGGTTCAGCGCATTGTCAATATAACAATGGATCCCCGCCTGCGCGCGGATGACAGAGTTACTTGCAAATTGAGTAAAATGAAACACTAAATACTCTTAGCTTGACGGGAATAGACCCTTGCCTTGCTAAGAAAAATTGAATAACACTAAACCATTATTATCGCTACCGTTGCTAATCCTGCAAAACCAATCAACAACCAATTTTTTCTTCTGCAAAACGGGATCAACGAAATCCACATGCAGTGTTGCAGTGTTATCTTCAAAAACACTTAAACGACCAGAGAAAGTCAAGAACTCTCCTGTGGGTTTCTTTATAAAAATTTTCATGGACGTAGTCACGGTATCAATAAATTGATCATCAATATCCTCTTTACCATGGAAAAAATGAGTAAAATTAAAACGAGTTGTGGCTCCATTTAATCTTCTTTTTACTTGAGTGGATAGTTCAGGACCTGTGACCTGACAGTCATCAAAATGAATAATTGCACGGACATCACTACCGCTCTCAACAGCTTGTACGAGTTGAGGAAAATCGGTGATCTTATTCGTAAATGAATTTGCATGACTTAAGGGAAACAACAAGAGGGTTGCAACTACGACTGATTGCCAAATTCTCATTTATGTCCTCCATGACTCTTTTCCTCATTTGAAGCTGCTCTTAATCAGAATAAATCGTATTAAGCTACTTAACCATGAGGCCTCAGATACGTTAATTGTAGAAGGACTTATCATTTTTTCCATTTTTTTGTCTATATTTTAAAAAAATTTTAATCATGTTTTGGGTAAAGATTGCATGGATAGAGGGGGCGTGAAAATTACCTGCAGAGATAAAATACCATTTTTTATGCACTTGTTGGTGCTTTACAAGGATTATGCTGTTCAACTCATGAACTTTGCCATGTGCATTATAATTCCTTGGAAATACAAGCTGGAAATCAGGATTTTAATGTGAGTACGCATTAACATTAAAAAATGTTGAGCAAGCCTTTATGCAAAGCCCGAAGTTGCTTTCGTTTGCGGATTATGATTTGATTTTGGTAAAGGAATTAACTGATTCATAAAATGGAATACTTCGTCTATTTACTGCTTTTAGTCTCGCTGCTGATTGTAGTAATGTACCAACTTGAGTTCATCTCATTGAATCGCTTAATCCCTGATTCATCAAAACAGAATGCTTTAGAACATGAAGATTTATTAACTCTTTTTGATAAATTTAATTACAAACATGAAGACGGCATTTGTCATGGCTTTACCTTAACCTGGGCGCAAGAAACAGCACTTGGATTAGAATATCAATTTTATAACCGGCTCAATCTGATTAAGCGAGAAAAAAGGACACTACCCGATACGCTACAAGTCATCAGCGAGAAAATAAGATCCAGTCAGACCTTGTCCAGAAAAGAACAAAAGCGCAATGAAATCAGACCTTTTCTTGAAGCCATTTGTCTGGCTCAATCCCCCGATGATTATCATGAGATTTATGCTCAAGTGATTCAACAGTCTAATATTGATATGATTTATAAGATGATTAAACTTAATCTCTGTAGGAATCAAAACACCGTCAAGAGCCTGTTTAGTAAAACACTAAGTTTGGCGTCTCCTCAAAGCGTCAAAGAATTTTTACAGCAACTGTATATTATCTTACCGATTAAAAATCATGTTGTGGTAGTTTGTAGTAGTGAAGAACATACCGTTGGTTTTAAAAAGCATAAGGACAATACATGGTTATTCATGGATATCAATCACTTATATGAACAAAGTGAAGAATTCCCTTATCAATTATTAACCAGCGAGGAACTCTGTCCTATACTTTATAAATCTCTCTTTGAATCGAGTAGGAGCTTGGTATTTCACTGCTCTTTCATTGCAACATCAGGAATACGGAACTTAGCAAAAAAAATCCGCGCGATTGATGATTTATATCCAGTCGATTCAGAGAACATCCAAATCAACAATTGTCGCGGCTATGGCGCGCTTGCTCTGGCAGTTCAAAATGATGATAGAAGTACGGTATGGAGAATACTACGATTACACAATCAATCACCGGTTATCAGCGAATCCGAATTAGAAAATGCATTCTTTTATGCGGCGGCCTGCAATCGGTCGAGTATTATGAATCAACTAATAAATATGCCAAAAATCGATATCAACAGTCCTTGTAGCCATGATGACTCTCCGCTGGGAGTGGCTTGCAGGTATGGCAGTGAAAGTATTGTACAATTGTTGCTTCGCGATGCAAATATTAATGTGAATAAACAAAATTCCAAAGGCATGACACCCTTAATGCTGGCCTGTAAATCATCTTATACACAAAAAAATCCTGCGTTATTCAAGTTGCTTTTAGCAGCCAAAGCCAATGTGAGCCTTACTAATGCCGATGATGAAACAGCCCTTGATATTGCAAAGAAACACGATAATCAGGCAGCATTGAATGTTCTCGTGCCTTATAGTTCCCAAACTGCCTCAAAATCCAGTGCTGATTTATCACATAGCCGTCGTGAAACAATGGCAACATCAGGTACTCTTACTTTTTTTGATAAACACGATAAATCTATGGACAGGGCTGCGCCAGCGTTGCAATTTTCCGGATATTCAAAAGTTAAATGAATGATCTGCTTGCTATCATTCACTAAGTTATTCTATTTTTTATTTCAAGTTGAGCAACTTGAGCAGGAAGAAATTCATTGATGATGAGCACATTGCTGGATTATCGGCACGTATAACAGATTTAATTGCGAAATTGAGAAACATAGTCTGGCTGCTTGCAGCCAGATTCTATAAGAGCAACTAGGCTGCCATGCTTGAAGTCTCTTGAAGAACTTGACCTCGTCACGTTAAGATGTCCTCATTATTTTTAGCGCACGCGCACAAAATTTTTAATAATAAATAACAAAATAGGAGAATGATAAAGAAATGAATCCCAAGGAATATAGTGTGCAAAAAATACTGGAAAAAGATGTAAATCTCAAAATAAATCAACAAAAATTTGAAGTAAAGGGAGTTTACAAAAGCTTTTTATTTACAAGTTCAAGTCTTTACAAACATAAAAGGAAACAACCCTCATGAATGAGAGTAATAATCAAAAGCAACAACGCTCAAACGAAGAGCTCATTAATTTCAGAAAAAATCACTTTTTACCTACCGCTGCTTTTTACCATAAAGAACCAATTCAACTTGTCAAAGCACAAGATACTTATGTATGGGACTCTGAAGGAAAGCGTTACCTTGATGCCATAGGTGGAATTGTTTGCATTTCAGCAGGACATAATCATCCCAAAATCAAAAAAGCACTTATTGATGCGATAGAAAATGATGAAATTCAACACACAACCCTTCTTTATCTAAACAAGGCCCCCGTCGAAATGGCAGAACGTTTACTTGAAGAAGCTCCTGATGGTATGGACAGAGTATCTTTTACTAACTCGGGTTCAGAAGCTAATGAATTGGCCATAATGGCAGCGCGCCATGCAACTGGAGAAACAATGGTAGTGAATGTACGACACTCTTATCATGGAGGAACATCAGCTGCACTTGCCTCATGTGGCCATTCAATCTGGAGATTCAAGGCACAGCCAGTTACCGGCGTCACCTCTGCCCTTGAACCTTATTGTTATCGGTGTCCGTTTAACCAAAAGCCAGACAGCTGCGATTTATCATGTGCAAAAAATGTTGAAACAACCATTCAGAATTCAACTCATGGAAAGATCGCTGCGTTTATACTGGAACCTGTGATGGGGGTAGGTGGTTTTATTACTCCTCCTGATGAATATTTTAGCGAGGTTGCCCGTATCGTGCACAATTACGGAGGCAAATACATTAGTGATGAAGTCCAAACTGGAGCTGGCCGCGGTGGTGGTGATCTTTTACTTACCAAAACCCTAGATATCGATGCCGATATGGTGACCATGGCTAAAGGACTAGGTAATGGAGCTCCGGTAGGGGCAGTACTTATGAAAACTGAGGTGGCTGAAACAATGACTGGCAAAACATATTTTAATACCTTTGCTGGCGACCCTTTACAAATGATCCAATCCAGGATCACATTGGAAATTATTAAAGAAGAACAGCTGGTTGAAAACGCGCAAATTATGGGCGACCTGTTAAAAGATGGATTCCTACAACTGCAAAAGAAATACCCCATCATTGGAGATGTTCGCGGTCGTGGTTTGCTTTTAGGGATTGAACTCGTCAAAGACCTCAAAACAAAAACACCGGCGTCTGATGAAGCATTTCAATTAATGGATCTGTGCAAGGAAAAAGGATTGTTAGTTGGCAAAGGCGGTCAGTTTGGAAACGTTTTCCGAATAGCGCCACCGCTGACAATTAATCGAGAACACGTTAATTTCATTCTGGAAACACTTGATCAATCTTTATCAGAACTGGAGCGCTTGCATTCTCTATAAAAAGCAATAGAGATGTTGAATTTGACCTGAGTGATCGTCCGTTTTTAATTATCCTTATATCCCTGCTTTCCGCAAGCCGCGGGAAGTAGTAAACTGAAAATCCCTCAGGTCATTTGGGTCCAGCATCAAGTTGATTTTGCATAGACTTTTGAGGTTCACCATGTACTTCACGTACTAAAGCCAACCATGCTTTAGCAGCATCAGAAAGATAAGCATCATGGCGCCACGTCATGGCCATATCCCACTGAAACTCATCTCCTTCAAGTAATGCAAAACGAACTTGAGGGTTTAATCGTTCATAGGCAATCATTCGTGGTAAAAATGCAACGCCAAGGCCTGCGCTAACTAGTTCTACCATAAAATCAATCTGACTGGTTTGAGCAACTACTTTGGGCTCGAAACCTGCTCGATGACCCGCATCCAGTATCATGCGATATAAGGCAAAATCTCGACTAAACAAGATAAACGGTGTCTCTTTAAGTTCTAGAAAAGAAATTGTGTGTCGGTTTGCCAATGGATGAACTGATGCCAACAGTGCCACAAGAGGTTCACTACGGATTAGTTGACAATCAAACTCTTCAGCAACAGATAATAATGTTCCAGCAAAATCGATTTCACCTGCGCGTAAACATTCTGCAAGCTTAATACTTCCATGCTCAATAAGTTCCACCTCAATGCCTGGATAGCGTTGATTATATTCAGCAAAAAGAGGGGCAAATAAAGTACTACTCCCAACCGGAGCAATACCCAAACGCAGATGCCCTTGCTTCAACCCGCGGATTGCAGCAAGCTCTTTGATCAGATCGTCTCGATCAGCAAGCAGCTTAACGCCTCGGCGATAAACAATTTCCCCCGCAGCAGTCGGTACATTACGTTTCTTAAATCGATCAATAAGAGGAACGCCCAGCTCATCTTCAAGCTGCTTTATCGCTTTGCTCACTGTTGACTGAGTAGCAAAAAGAGTTTCCGCAGCCTTGGAAAAACTGCCTTGGCGCACAACCTCAATGAAAGATCGGAGTAATTTAAATTCCATAATTATTCCATTCAAGAATGATCATTAGTCTATAAATTCATTTTATTCATATTATAGAAAAGTGTAAAATACACGGAAACAGGAAATGAACAATATGACTAGATATTTAACATTAAAAATACAGCACAATTCGATACTCCAAGTGGGTTTGGTGTGTCTATTTTGGCTTTCTAGTGAACTTATTGTTCATTTTCTAAAACTTCCTTTTTCCGGTGGATTCTTTGGCCTAGGAATGGTTTTGCTGCTTTTAGCTTCAAAACGCTTAACGCTGAATCTCATAAAAAATGGAGCAGAACTAATCCTTAGAGATATGTTACTTTTTTTTATTCCAGCCGTACTTGCGCTACTTGAGCATCATGAGCTGATCGGTCTTTTGGGGCTTAAAATTCTCTTTGTAATTTTGCTCAGTACATTATGTGTGATGCTTGTCACTGCGATTGTTGTGGATTATTCTTATCGGAGAACTAATCGTGCTAAGTCCCATTCTCTTTAAATCATTAGCAGCACTTTTCTGGTCCTTCATAACCATAGGCCTATATTTCATCACCAAAAAATTATATAGCCGATGGTCATTTTGGTGGTTAATGCCACTTGTTTTAACACCCGTAATTATTGCGGGCCTTGTTCTTTTGCTGCATGTAAGTTATCAAGATTATGCTCATGGAACAAAATGGTTAGTTCAATTAATTGGACCAACAACGGTCGCTTTCGCAATTCCCATTTATGCACAACGTGCACTCATTTGCCAACATTGGCGAATACTTATAATTGGGGTAATTGCCGGAAGCTTCACTGCAATATTATCGAGTTGGTCATTAGCACTACTTGTGGGCCTTGATGAAAATATCCGATTAAGCTTGCTATCCCGGTCGATTAGCACACCCTTCGCCCTGGAAGTATCGCAAAGTATTGGAGGCATCCCTGAGTTGACAGCTATATTTGTGATTATTACCGGTATATTGGGAGCTATTATTGGGGAATCCATTCTGAAGCACTTATCGTTTCATTCACCCCTGGCTCGAGGAGCGCTTTTGGGTGCTGGAGCGCATGCTGCAGGAACTGCGCAAGCCTATAAAATAGGCCATGTTGAAGGAACGATTGCGAGCATGGTCATGATTTTATCGGGTCTTTTCAATGTTCTGCTTCTCCCTCTAATGAGCCATCTGCTGAAATAAATGAATTATCATGAGCGACATTGACTGATTAGGAAACTGCTTGGTATTCTAAAACTGCAGACCGTGAAAATTTTTTTTATGAATAAGTTATTGATAGCAAAAAAAGTTTAAGAAGTGAGTAAAAATAGATTCCATTAATCTGAAAAAAGTTTTAAATTCTATTTTCCATTCATAATAAGAACATTTCACCATGCATCTAAGATTGCTTTTTTTATTATCATTTTTTGCTCATGCTGCGCTTGCAAGTCCATGGTTCACAGGACCTCTGCTCGCTCCAGCAGGAAAAACAATTCCAGCAGGTCATATAAATTTTGAACCTTATGCATTTTATAGCGGCTATCCCAAAGGCTTTAGAAATTTTGAAGTTCTTCCTATTTTAAGCATAGGGATGCTTAGTTTTGTAGATTTACAAACTTCTCTGCCTTATGACGTCAGTTGGGACGATAGACAACATGGAAATGGCATTGGCGATTATAGCTTGGCCTTAGGGGTTCAAATTCTGCGGCAAAAAGAGAATTCATGGCTTCCTGATCTCCGTGTGGTTGTGCAGGAGGTTTTTCCCACCGGACGCTTCGAAAACCTGGATCCACAAAGATTGGGTACCGATCAAACGGGTTTAGGCGCTTACCAAACCTACCTTGGTTTTAACTTTCAAAAATTGATTCAGTTTCATAATGGACGTTACTTACGAACACGTTTGAGCTTGGTTGGTGCAAGATTTAGTGAGATTACCGTAGATAACGTGAACGTTTTTGGCGGCGCCACCGGAACCAGAGGTATAGTAAAACTTGATAATAGTTACTCTGCTGACTTGGCATTTGAGTACACGCTAACGCAACACTGGGTTCCCGTTTTTGAAGCTCTATATGTACATAGTCCGGGAAGTCAGTTTGATGGTAATCCAGGACTTACTCCAGGTGGAGCTCTTGCAGGTATAGGAGGGAAGGCAAACGAGCAAGTTTCACTGGCTCCCGCCCTCGAATATAATTTTAATTCCAATCTCGGTCTTATTGGCGGTGTTTGGTTTTCTGTAACAGGACCCCACGCAGCCAAATTCGTGACTGGGGCCCTTGCGCTGAATTGCTATTTTTAAATCTTGTATTCGACTGCTCTTGCTTAAGCAGCAGGAGCAGTTATTATGCAAACGTCACTCTCATCCTTTGGTAAATCTTTAACAATCCACTTATCTTTTAATTCTTCTTCTCTATCAGTTTTTGCATCACTGAAAAATAAGGTCTTGCCTAAAGCTAAACGCCCTAGCCCTATAAAAATCCCTACAAGAGCGAAAGCGCTAACGACCATAGCGACATCAGCAACGAAGCGAAGCCTGTCATTGCGATGACTAAATTCGGTGTTTGCAGTGTCAAGTATATCTTTAACTTGCTTTTGTAATGGATCGCTTGATAAACGTATATCCAAGGCTTTGCCATAAAATTGATTTACTGATTGATCATAGTCGCTATCGTAATTTTTCTCTTTGCTGAGGTTAATTTTTTGATCTCGGAATTTTTTTAAACTTAACAAATCTTGAATCAATTCAGAGGTAAATTTTGTATGTGCTTCTTCTTTTGAGTTTGCCTCTACTTTTTTTAGAATCGCTTGTTTGAACGTTTCATCGTGTAGCGAGGCATCTATTAGTTGGCTTTGCAGATTACTATCAATAATGCTATCAAGTACGGTTTCCAGTTCCTTGAGAAGTGTGTCTACACGGTCACTTTGATCCTCCAGCTTAATCGCATTATCACCTAAAAGTGTTTCATAAATCGCTTTGGTCCTTGTTGTTTGTTTATGAACTTTTTTGGCACACTCAGAAGTCACTTTATTACTTAAACCTGAAAAATTCTCTATAATAGTAGAAAATGATTTATTTTCGAATACTTGCTGCTTAGCCGCCACAGAACTCGCTTGTGCTAAATGGCTATGCAATGCAAACAGGCTATCTTCTTTTTGTTTTACATCATACTCAGCCTTGAATATTTCTTTGGACTGAACCGGCAGCTTGTCAAATAATTGACTGAAGAGCGCAAAGTTCTCCCTCTTCTCCTCCATTGTTTCTGATGCATTAATTTTATCAAGATAAAACTGGCATACACGCTTCTTTTCATCAATCAATTGAGGTTTATAGGACTTCCGCTCATTCTCTGTAAGCTTCTGATATTCCTGTTCCAATACTTGAAGTGCCCTGTACTGATCTGGCTCTTCCACTAAATTGTGCAACAGTAATAAGAATTCTTGTAGTTGCATGAATTCCGCTTGAGCCTCTTTAATAACCTCGTTAGCACTAAAAATTAAAGGGCACTCTTGCGATAAAAGCTGCATTTCCCCCAAAAATCTCTCTTTAGTTTGCAGCACAGAACTTTCTTTAAACTGATCAACTAATTCCCAAAAATGACGAATTTGATGTAAAACTGCAATTTTTTGCGTCACATTTTCTTTACGCCTTTTGAAATCCACTTGTTCAGTTTCTAAGGCCAGATTCATACATTGCCAAAATTCTTGATTACTCGTAATGCGTTTCACCAAAATACTAGGCGTTTTTGCATTCAACTCTTCGAGGCATATAGTAGCAAGTTGTACACCATTCATTGTTTTTAATGCTTCATCGCTGATGGGATAGAAAAACGGACTTTCAAAAACTACCTTAGGAGCTTCTTCTGAAATTTTAGCAGGATGTTTCGCTACCGCTTCACGTGCTTTTTCAAATCGCTCCATCGCCTCCTTCAATGAAGTTGCGGTACGACTCATATCTTCCCATGAAGAGTTAAGTGCTTGCAGGTTTTGTAAAGTTCGGAGCATCGCAATCACATCGGCGCCTGCTGTAAGAAGCGCCGTCACCTTACTCCAATAAGACTCAGGAAATTGTTCACTGTAGCGTGCAGCAGGAGCTTCATAAGGCATAAAACGTAAGGTACCAAGAGTTGACTGGTCCAGGGAAAATAAATTTCTTAAGATCGTACTTTCACGATATTGTGCTACAAAAGCATAGCCACCATAAAGTTTAGAATTTTTATCAGAGTATTCAACAAGGAGATTCGTTGTTTGAGAAGAATCATGCTCCCAGAGATTAAGGGTTTCCGCTTGCTGCGCTAAAAAAACTATATATTCATTAAATTGCTTCGCCAAATCATTTAAGTTTAATTCGGTGTAATCAATAAGATTGATTTGGGATAAGGGTAAAAGCTTTTCTTGCCAGCCTGATAATACTTGAGGGAAAGAAACTCCTTCCCTGCCTTTTAAAGGGCTTTGCCTGGTAAGTTCTTTAGCTCGCTCTATTGTTTGTCTCAATTTCTCAATAGATTCCGTATTAATGGAAATAGGAATAGTACACATCACCCAACTTGATTCTAAATCAACTGGCTCTTTTGAAGCAAATGGGTTTTCTAGCTCCATAATTTGCATATCGAGTTGCAAAAGAAAAGCCTGTAGTTCTATTTGCTCTTTTGTAGGAGGTTGCTCACGGAAATGTCTTTTAATTTCCGCGAGTTTTTCCAGGATAATTTTACTTTCTTCCTGCAAGTCATCATATTGATTTCTTAGCAAGAGCTCTTGATGGGTTTGATTAAGCTGAGGATCAATCTCAATTTGCAATTCAAATAATTGTTGAATACGAATAATGGCTTTTCGGTACTCTGGCGGAATATTTTTTATTCCAATCATTTCTTTAATCTGTTCCTTAAAAAGCTCATAATTCTCAATTTGACCTTGTTGTAATTTTTTAATCGTAACTGATAAGTTAGTCTGTAATGCCAAGAAACGTAATTGACTTTCTGTGTCCAATTCCGCTTCACTAATAAAAACTTGATAGACTCGTTTCAAATAACTTTGAAAATCAAGTGCGATATAACTTTTGTACTCATCTTTAGCTGGTTTTGCAGTAGACGGCTTGGTGAGTAACAACTCTAATAGTTGCTCCTTATTTATTTCATCAGACTGTGCTCTCAGTAACTCTAAAAATTCTTTGATTTTCGGCCAATTTTCATCGGTAACTTTAACTTGCATTGCCCCGTATTTATCCGGAGGGAAAACCCCTTTTTCCAATAAGAGTTTTGCTTGATAAACCGGATCGCTAAAATATAAAGACCCTGCTGCAGTATAAGTATCAGAAGCACCTGTTAATGAATGTCCCTGACCAAATTGATCATGATTTTGTTGCACATCCTCAGGGTACTTTTCAGCCCCCCAAACAAATGCTAATGGAGATGCTGCTGGTGCTGATTGCTCCAGTCCAAGCATGAGCAAATTCTCATGGTCATTACGGTGAAAATAAAAATGACCACTATAGCCATTGGTTGATATTTTTTTCCCATAAAAATTCTTTTGCCCATCTCCTCCCATGGCAATGTTAACCCCAAAATCCAGAGCTGACTTGATCATTTCGGGCAATTGTCCTATTACCCCTAACAAAAAACCCTTCCCTTCTACAACATCTCCTTCTCCACCGCGATACACATTATGAGTCGCTGAGCGGGCAAAAATCTTATTGTCCCCACCTGGAGCAGGAAAAAACTTTAATAATTCTTTTCTATTCGCTTCTGATAAGCCTTGGTAATCAAGAATCACGCGGCTAGCATGGGATATATAATCAACAATGCTTAATTGGGTCGATGGGGCTTGTAATTCAGATGATTTGGACAAATAAGAATGCACTCCGAAGTCACCGCAAGCCAAACAGGCCAGCAGCAACTGCGTCATGTTAACTGCATGATCATCCTTCGAATTATGTATAAAGGTATTAGCCCATTGTTGAGCAACATTCACTTGATCTTGATCGATAGAGCAAGAAAGGATCTCAAATTTTTTATCACGCATTTTAAAAAACTAATAAATTAAATTACCAATATGATATCAAATAAAACTTATGGTATTGTTAACGCATGACTGTTTTCTTAAAATAATCAGATTTTTATTGCTTTTATTGTTCAAAATCTATTCTATTTCTTTTATAACCTAAGTGCTTGCCACTTGTCATCTATTGAGTCTGCAATCAATCCGGCTAAATACCTAATAACCCCATCCGTAAAATCACTGTAAAAAAACAGATAATAAAAAATTATAGGATACATGGAAAGAATACTCGAATTATTTTATTCTTAATAAGCTTGAGTACTCAAGCAGTTCATTTAAACATTTATAAGGATAGTAATAATGGATGCATGGAATAGTGTAATTTTTGTAAAAAGTAACAAACCGATGTCTGACATGAATGCAATGGCAAAATGGGAAGGCGTAGAAAAAATGTGGTCTACAACAGGTGAATGGGATTGGTGCATTAAGTTAAATCAAAAAACATCCTCTCCTGAAAAAGCTGAGGCATTTGTTGCCCGCATGCGCGAAGGGCATTGGGCAACAGAAACCAAAACCAATTGGTGGAAAGAAGTCCCTGCAAAATAGTATCATTAGCTCGGGGATAAAATACTCCGAGCTAGCCCCTTATAAATTTTGATTCCCCACCGTTGGTTTTTACCACAAGCCCAGTATTTTCCGGCTTCTAAACGATAAGTTTAAGGCCATACCTAATATGTGCTGGCATAGCTCTAATTGTTTAAGTTTTTATGCTATAACTTTATATATATGAGTATAGAGTTGAGTGACTATTATGCCATCTGATATAGAAAGGTTAACAAAGCTCCGTGATAAACAGCGTAAACAATATGAAGAAGCTCAGGAGCTAGCAGAGAAAACATTACTTAAAGCCATGGGCACTCCTCCAAAAATTGAAGACTATGAATCTGCAATGAATGCTTTTAAGAAAGCCAACGGACTTGCTTATCAAACCTATCAACGAACTCAGCAAATTAATAATGCTAAATCTGATGATGCTTTTAAAGAATATGATAAAACGTGTGAAGAGAATAATGCTAAATCACGAGCTGCCGGTGAACGGTCAGCAAAAGGAGAAATTACCCATGAAGAGTATTTAAAAATAAAAGAGGAATGTGATAAAGCAAATGAGGAAGCCTATGAAAAGGCAGTAAAAATTAAAGAAGCAAATGATAATGCCAGTAAAGAAGCCTATGAGCAATATAAGGCGATTTTTGAAAAAAATGGTAAGGAAATGGATATTGCTAAAAAGCATTATGAGAAGCAGAATCCAAGCCCACCGCCTCTAACTGTTACAGCCAAATCTGAAAATGTTAATGCTGTAGCCTCTGCTTTTAAAGAACATTTTAAAAATGATGAATGGTATAAAAACCACGAACCCCAAATTGAAGGAAATAAGACTACTTTAACCTTTAAATCAGACGAGGATGCACTAAACTTTGCTAAAAAATTAGCGAGTGAGAATCAAAACTTTATTCTGATTGATAAAGAAACAAATAAAGTTTTAGCTTATTCAAAAGATGGGAAGTTATTCAGAGGCGATAAAGAGTTGACAGATGGTCCTTTGCGACCAAGCAAAGAAGAGATAGAAAAGCTGCCCACTTTAGATACATTTCAAAAATCGCAAACGCCGCCACCTACCTCTACAGAAGATAGTCCATTATTAACCTCTCCGCATTCATCCAATCCAGGAGAGAATATCCCTGAAATACCAACGTTAAAACAGCCAATAGAGGAATCCTCTTCAGAAGAGCTAGAAAAACAAAAAGGATTAACAAGCTAAACTGACCCTTATTAAAAAATCTGTCTTAGTACCAGCAGTTTTGTATTAGAATGGATAAAACATATTTAAGTACTATCAGTACATTAGAAGTTAGCACTAACAGAGTTAGGAGACAAGGGTATAAAACATGTACAAATTCTTTGATTTTAAGACATTAAATCAGTCATTAAAGTTAACAGGGCAAGACAGGCTATTTATCTATATGTTTAATCAGGCAAATGATGAAGATAAGCTTAAACTTATAAGAAACCAGAACATTGAAACAATTGTTCGAATCGCTTATAACACCCAGGATGTTGAAACATTTTGTAATTGTGCTGAATTAAGGGAATATTGGGGAAAAATATGGTGCGCCTATGGTGTAGTGTTATCTCAGCAAAAAAATTTACCCTTACTCATGTTTTATTCTCATTCTCAATCAAGTCAATTTGATTTAGTACGCGGAGCCTATTTTTATCACCGGTCACAAGAAGCACGAAAAAGTATAAAGCAAGAATTTGGATTTTCTGAAATTGAATCGGTTAGAATGGCAATTCAATACGGTTCCGTTCATGCGATCCAACGTTACAATGAATATTTATACTATAAATTAGAGCAAGCAAACTCTGAAGAATCCCCTGCTCTTTACCAGGAGCTCATCGCGAATAGTAAACTTATGCTCCCCAATTATGGGAGTTATGGTTATATGGTTTTAGCTGATGCGATAGGTCGTTACTGTTTTTGGTTACTTAAACATCATGACATTGCAAAATCAGAAACTGAATACAAGCATGTTTTACAAGCATTGGATAATGCAGAATTAATTTTAAAAGAAAGCAAATACAGCATCCAAAATGCAAGTATAGGCATAGGTCTTAAATACAGTAATTCCATGGGCTTTGAATTACCATCACAAGCCAAAGATTTTTTTATCGGATATTATGAAAAATCGATTGCCTCCCTGGAAGATCCTGGATTGTTTACCCCAGGAGATATCTAATAATAACTCAAATAGTCTATAATTTAAAATATTATTCCTTTTTTATAAAGGAGATTTTTATTATGCCCAAAATTTATATTACCTATGCGATTACTCCTGACAAAGAACTCATTATTTCAAGTTATCATGAAGGGACTCAGTCAAAATCTAATGCTGCTCAATTAGCAAGAAAAGCAGGTGTATCATTAAAAGACTTAAAAGGAATAAATGAAGATTTTCCCGAGGCGTCCCAAAGTGCCATACAAAATAAGTTGCTCGAATTATTAACCTCGATTACTCATGGTTTAGATTTTAATAAGGTAACTTATCGTGGTGATTTAAACCTATGTACTAGTAATAAAGCTCCAACAGATTGTTTATTTGATGGCACGCTAAATCGCTTTTTTTCTGGAAAAGAGGTTCATTTAATTTTAGAGTCAGCCAATAAAGAGTATGTGGAAGAGGGTATACAGCTAGCGGATAGAAATGGATTGACCGGAGCAATTATTCAAACCAAAACATCATCATCAGATAAGCTATCTAAATTTTATCCGGCCCCAGAAGAGCAACTTAACAATAATGCTGTCCCAATCCCAGATCAAAGTGCACTAGCTCAAGATACAGTTAATATTAGAGATCCTCAAACTTTTAGTAATGCTTTGGCAAAAATTGGAGTTTTTAATACCGCAAATAACTCCAACAATGCGGGGCCTACTGAAGAAGAGAAAATATCGCCTCCGAGAACTACTAACAAAACCTAAGTCTAGTTGTCATCACTGCGAAGGCAGGGATGACAGGCCGCTATGATTTGACTGAAATTTTACAATTTATGGGACTCTCTCAGGCAGATAAGCCCAGCATTCAACATGTTAAAGTTGACGTATCTTGTAGTTGACGCTGCGAAACTGAAATCGTTTCATCATGAGATTTCATTTTCGTAAGATAAAACGCACCATGTTCCTTTAAATTAAATTGAGAAATTAATTGGTATTTGGGCTCTTCCAACATCACTGGGTAGCTATTAATTTCTTTTTTAATTAGTTCTACTATTTTGACAAACAAGCACCCACTGAATGTTGACTCTTCATGTCCATTTATAAGGATCATGGCAAGTGCTTTCGAGCTATAATTCCCATTTAAATAACCCTCTACCTCTGCTCTTCTGGAGGCCCCCCAAAGACTTCCCCATATTTTCGCTTCATATTTTTTTAATGAAGAGCTGATTAAATTTCTAAATGATTTGTCCGTTAAACTATCGACCCAATCATAAATTGTCTGATACAACATAGTGACATCCTCATCACTGTAAGGATGTGTAAATTGTTTGGCTTTCTTATTTGCTGTACTCTTATCTTTGTCGGTAAGCTCATCACCATTGGGTATGGGATATTCTTGCAGCATGAGCGGTGTAAATCCTTCTACAACTGGAGTATCCAATGTCCTCTCTTGGGCTTCTAATGCAGGTACTGCCTCTTCCATAAGTTTATCTGTGGTCATCTGCAGCGGGGAATTTACTTCTTTAGTCTCTAATGTAGGACTTAAGTCAGATGTAGTCGGTTTATCAATAACTGTTTTCTTCTTAATAATTTTATTCATTTCTTCTAAAAATCGCTCCACCTCGGTGATTAGAAAACGACGATTATTATGTTTTACATAATCTAGATAGCGTTCGGTTATTTCTTTACACCGATCCGGGGAGTAGTATTCATTGCCTTCTAGCCATTTTTTATACATTTGTCTAAGTGCTTTTGCTACTCTTGGACCTGACTGCTTGTTTTCTTTAACAAAAAGAGCAATTTCTGCAGGGTAACCCATTTGAGTAATTTTACTGAATTGTTTCATTGAAAATATTGAGTTAGGTATTTTAGAAATCCAATGTGTATTATCTTGATTATCCAATATCATTACTGGATTTCCAGATTGAATAAAAGGACTACTGCCATCTCTATGAAGGTGTAAAACGATATCATGATCATAGAACGTATCAATTGTTCCTTTTGTATTACGCTCCATACGTTCACCCTGAATGGCTCGATGTAAGACAAACAGGGTTTCTTCTGCCCCCCACGTATGTTCTTTTTGTAGATGATTTTTATATTCATTAAGATGTTTGTCATTATCTGCTGAAAAAAATGCAACCGTTTCCTTTCTTAGGATATTGTCTAGAAGATGTGTTTTTTGAGATTGAATAGACGTTGCCGTTGGTCTTTTACCTTTTTTGAAACTTTGTTCTTTAATGGACCACTCGCGGTCAAATTCCTCTTTGACTTGAAGGAACCTTGCGTTGGCAAACTCATCCATCGCAGTTTTTATACCGCTCACTTGATATATCTCTGCTTCCGTATAATCATCATCGGTAAATGCATGATTGATGAGTTGTGCCAACTCGGTATGCTTGGGCTCAAACTGTAGCTTAAAACAATATTCTAAACCGTATTTAGCTGCAGAAAATAATGGTGTATCTTGAGGAGACATTTTAAATTCATATTTTGTATGTTCGGCAGCCAAATCTCTAGTTGCTCTTCCCAAGATAGGTTCAATAACCGTTTTAATCTCATCAGATGTAAATTCTTGCTCTACTTCCTTGGATAACAGGGTTCGCAAGCTGCCCTTATCATCTTCTTTGAGTTTTAACTTATTAAAAATATCTTCTGTCACATGAAGAGTATATTTCGTCCGTAAAAAATACATTAAAGAAATGCTGTATGCATAATACATACAATTGCCATCACCACTATTGTCTACATGAAACATAATAAGCTCCTTTTTTTATAAATCTCGATTCCTTAGAGATTTTTTGTGTCAATAGTTTTATTATTCACTTTTTTCAAAAAATATTTTTATGGCTATATCGTTAATTTAACTATTAATCCAAAGACAGACCCAATAATTAATTGAGTCACTAGTTTTAAGTTTTAGAAGAGTGTTATTTTGCAGGATGGCACAAAAGCACTGGGATTATTGTAGTCCTTTAGCTTTTATATGGCAATGATATTACTCTACTTTTATATCATTATCGAATCAGTAAGTCTTATTTAAGAGCATGATAAAAGAGAAAGCCGATTTATGTTGAATTAATTCATCTAGACTTCTGTAAACAGAGCGTTACTTGAAAATAGTTCGCTTATTAAAATTAATGACAATATATAGAGATCTCATCATGGAGTGATCTCGCTCTACTCTTATCTATGCCAGGTTGTTCCAGTTCGCACCTTGCCGCAATGACCATTAACACAACCTTTTTTAACATTTGTGTGGTGGCAGGTGCCTCCTTTACAAACAGTGGTGGATTTGTGATATCCCCAAGCAGCAAAAGAATTAGATGCAAAACTACTTACAATTAAGACTATAAAAATTTTTTTAATATTTGACATATATCACTCCTTAATGATTACGGCACCAAGTTTGTAAAATAAAAAAACATTTTGTATGATTAGTATAGTTTAGTTTGAAAGATTTTTTGGGGAGTGAGAAAAAAGAATCAAGTTGATTTTTGCTTCGCTATCTTGCTACACCTGAATGTAACAGAGCCATAAATTCATAAGGGCTTACCTGGCGTGAAAAATAAAATCCCTGTCCATACATACAACCATACTGTTTCAGTTGTTCTCTGATTTCCTGATTTTCTATCCCATCAGCTAAAACTTTTAACTCTAAAGTTTGTGCCAGCTTTATTATGGCTTCAACAATTTTAGATTTTTTCTTATCTTTAAGCATATTCAAAATGAGGGATTTTTCAATTTTAATTTCATTGATAGGAAAATTTACCAGATATGTAAAGGAAGAATAACCACTACAGAAGTCGTCTATCGATATTTTAACGCCTAATTTGCTTAATTGATTTAATACCTCAGTTGATTTTTCTTGATCAGAAAGGCAGGCACGTTCATTGAATTCTAATATTAAATACTCAGGTGCAATTTTATTTTTATTAATTAGTTTCTCTACAAAATCAGGCAACTTTCGGTCAATAACATCTTGAACAGATAAGTTGACTGAAGCAAATATTTTATACCCCTCTTGATGCCAAAGCACGAGCTGCTTTATAACATTGGTTAACATGAATGAGCTTAGTTGCTGGATTAAACTTGAACCCTCAAGAAGCGGATTAAATTTTTCCGCGTTAATTAATCCATATTTTTCATGAACAAAACGAACCTTGGCCTCCGCACCAATTATTTTACCAGTTGCCAACTCTACTGTGGGCTGATAATAGATCTTGATTTCTTGGTTTTCTATTGATTTTTTTAACGAACTCATCACAATTCGGTTTGAAGTAAAGACATCTTCCATATTCGAATTATAAATAGCGAAAGGTTCACTTTTTTTTCTTGCGTGAAAAACCGCAGTTCGAGCATGACTCACTAATGAAATGTCATTCTCTCCCGCATGGGGATATATGGCCGCGCCTGCAGTAGTACTGATGTTTATCTGAATACCATCTACAATCAAATCAAGCGCAGTTGCTTCAACAGTAGCTTCTAATAGGGTATTCAAATCAATATTTTTATTTAATCTTGGTAACAATAAAGCAAATTCATCGCCTTCTATCCGAGCGATGCTATTTATTCCCATAGTAGCTTGCAGCATAAAAGGATGAATCAACATACCTTTTAATTTTTTAACGAACTGAATTAACGCACTATTCGCATTAAAATTACCGAAATTGTTGTGAACGGCCTTAAAATCATTCAATTTTAAGATAACAACTGCTAACTCATTCGGTTTCTCAATCTTAACAATTGCTTGTTTGATTTGCTCACTAAACAAGAGTGCGTTGGGCAGCTGCGTAAAATAATCATGTTCACTTTCATATTTGAGTTTTAATTCGAGATCACCACTTTTGTATAAAAGTGCCTTGGTTTTATCTGCTACAAGGGATTCTGCTGTATTGGCCAATCCATGACAAAATGACTGTCCCCAATAAGCAAAAAGAAAAGGACTTAGGTCAAGAACCCAAATAGCAGGATTTGTTGTTTGAGCCTTAACAAAACCATTCAGATTGATAAATCCTGTTATTTGATAAGACACAATAAATGAAGCAATCAAAATACTACAAATAGAAATGCTTAATCCTATATACGCGTACTTGTTCACATACTCTTTGAAAACAACCGAGCTTTTTGCGAGTTTTTGATTTATATCCATATAAGCAAATGTGTCATTTATCTCCATACTCTAATTTTAGTACTTAATTGCCAATTTTTTTAATCAAAAGCACAATGACTTGTCCCTCTTTTTCTGAGCAATTAAATCATCCAAAATGAAGTAAAATTGCTTCAATTGATCACCCCCAAGGCACAGTGGAATGAGTTGCCTGACTACGCTGAAGAAGTTGATAACCGCTTCGTTAAAACAATACAAGACTAAAGTTATCAGAACAAAGTCGGCATAAGCGATATCGGGCGTAATCCAAGTGTATGGTGTACCATTTTGAATTGCGCCCTATTTCTTCGTAGAGTATGTCAAACTTCTACGGCTTCGGGCCAAACACCACACTGAACTTCGCCAATATGTTTTTTTTGCAACAACAGCATCACTAAACGTGATTGACCAATACCACCGCCAATTGTTTGAGGTAAAGAACCAGAAATTAACTTCTGGTGCCAATCAAAATCCAAGCGATGCTGACAACCTGTTAATGCCAATTGATATTTTAATGTCGCTTCGTTGACTCTAATTCCCATAGAAGAAATCTCAAAAACATCTGCAAGTACTGGATTCCAAACTAAAATATCACCGTTTAATCCAGTTAATCCTACTTCGTTCACTGAACTCCAATCATCATAATCAGGAGCACGTAAATCATGAGGTCTTCCATCAGCTAACGAACCGCCAATCCCAATTAAAAAAACCGCTCCATATTTTTTAGTGATTGCACGCTCTCGTTCTTTAGGCGATAGATGAGGATATAAAGCACGTAATTCTTCGGTGTAAGTAAAATGAATATATTGAGGGAGGAAGGGGGTCAAACCATAAAGATCGCTGGTGGTATGTTCTGTTTTTTTTATTGCGTCATAGAGTTCAATAACCGTTTTTTTTAAATAGCTTAAACAGCGATCTTTACGGTCTATGACACGCTCCCAATCCCATTGATCTACAAAAACTGAATGCGTTGCACTTAATACCTCTTCATCGGGTCTTAAAGCGCTCATATGAGTGTAAATGCCTTCCCCTGCTTGAAAAGCAAATTCTCCAAGTAATTTTCTTTTCCATTTGGCCAATGAATGAACAATTTCAAAAGAATGCCCGGGAATAGCCTTGACCTTTACAGATACAGCTTGTTCTGTCCCAGACAAGTTATCCTGCACACCATCCCCAACACGCGCCAATAACGGCCCCTGCACTTCAATAAGACCCAGTTTTTGCTCCAACTCACGGGAAAAGAACCCTTTAACAAAACTTATTTGCCTTTGCTTTTCAATAAATGCCTGTTTCATCACAATACCTCAAAAATAAAATGAACTTAACATTATATTGAATATTTAGTTTATTTTTATGATCAATTTAAAATAAACATATATAAAGTAAACAATATCCATTAAAATAGACATTTATTTAAATAAATTTTAAAAAACAACCATGAAAGACCTTGAAAATTATTTAATCGATAATCTTGACCGAAAAATACTGAGCGCATTAATTAAAAATGCACGTACTGCTTATGCAGAACTCGCTAAAAGTTGTGCCGTAAGCCCTGCTACGATTCATGTACGTGTAGAAAAAATGCGGCAAGCTGGTATTATTGAAGGGGTGCATGTACACATTAATCCCAAACGTTTAGGGTACGATGTCTGTTGTTTCATTGGCATTACTTTGAATCACGCAAAAGATTATCAAGCGGTCCTAAAAAAACTGGAAGATTTAGAAGAAGTCATCGAGGCTTATTACACTATTGGCCATCATTTTAATATTTTTATCAAAGTAATCTGCCAATCCATAGATACGTTGCAGCAGTTATTGGTGAATAAAATTCAACTTATCGATGGAATTCAATCAACAGAGACACTGATTTCACTGCAAAATCCCATCATGCGCTCAGTAGTTCCTTAATTCGGATGTGACTCATCTCATTTATAACGATTCAATGGCTAAAGAAGTATTCAATAAACGAGCAGGGATAAAGCTGTTGAGATCAACTGTGTTTTATACTCAGGTCGCTTTCTTCTTTAACAGTCCCTATTTTTGGGGGCTCTTTCTCTCTGGGGGAGAGCAATTCATTACTTGGTGGAAGAGCAGTTTCTTGAGGTATTGTTTTTTGCGTTGATTTAGGGCTTCCCATTTGGAGCAAATCTGGCTCGGCTTCTGATTTCTTTTGGGGATTAATTTCATCAAGAGCTTTAGAAAATTTATTCATAAAAATAGAAAAGCCACTCTCTACAGCATGTACGTATTTTTCTTTCAAACTGCCCTTCTCTTCGAAGCCTTTTATAAACGCTGTTATCCCATCTCCTGCTGCACCGATATAAGCTTTAGTCATATCAAATAACTTTGATGGCAAACTTTTTGACGAATTATCAAGTATTTGGTTTATATTTTTGGTGATATTAACCGTATCCTTTCCTAATTGTTCTACTGTCTCTCTCTTTAATTTTTTTTCATCTCCCAGAACAAAACGATGCAGGAGTGACAAGCCTGAACTTTGTAGCGACGTACCCGCATTGCTTAATTGTAATATTTCTAAAGAACTAACTGTTTTTGAAAGTTTTTCACCTTCACTTTTATTTAAATCTTCTTCAAGTTCGTTTAAATATTTGGCTTCCTCGTCAATAATTGCTTTTCGTGCTTGTTTTATGGGGTCATCAGGATCATTTTCAAGCTCCCGTGCTACCTTTTCATGTTCTGCTCGAAGATCGGATATAATTTGCTTACCTCTATCCTTCTCACTCAACATACTTGTAACAAGTGATTTATTATATCCTCCCATACCTTGCTCGAAGCTCCCTGTTACCATTTTGCTTACCGTATCAAAAAAACCCTTACCTTCATTAAACCCCTGTAAAGCACCTTGACACATTCCAATCGTCCCGTGCATACAAGCCTTCGCAAAACCTTTTATTTTTTCCGTTAAAGGCTTTGAATCATCAAAAGCGAAGCTAGTGGCCAAATTCCATGCGACTCTCACTGAATTTATACCCACTTCCTTTAGGGCTTTTGGATCAACTCGTTGTTCATGACTGAGATCGGATGTCATAATCACAGCATTACTCAGCAATTGTGCTGTCGTAGTTTTTTTACTCAGATCTTGAAGCGATTTATAGATTTCATCGAGGTTATTTCCCTTATTAGGAGGAGCTGCCTCAGCTAAAGCTTTATCCAACCGATCAAGCTCGCCACTTACAGCCTGTATAACATCCTTTTGTGCCTCACGGTATTGAGGAGGCATTGTAGTTTTCTGCCATTCTGCAAGATTTTGACGTATGCCTTCCATTAAAGCTTGGGAGTCCACATATTTACGTCGTTGAATCTCCTCTCTACTAAGCGCCATAATGTGTCTTTTCCATTCTCTGTTACATACAGAAAGTATAGCTTAAGAACGCAATGTGTTCAGAATAAGAGCACATCAAAGTACAGTATGAATCAAAATGCTTTGTTCTTTATGCAAGCTCGATTGAATGGGATGCCGTGCACAAGGATCGAAAAACAAAAAACACACTTTCTATTCTCTAATTGAACACACACCATAATATATTATTTCTTATTAAATTTAGTTAAGTATTTCTTAAGGTCGCACTGTTAAAATAAAAAACACTTTGTTTATGTGATAAAAAATGAAACAGGCGCTGACTGGTATATTAACAATACTCCTATTGCCATTTACTGCTGCTGCAAGTGTTGTGATAGTCGCATTGTTACTGGCTATGCTTGCCCTGCTTTCTCCTGTTCTTGTTATCGGCGGTGCTTTATGGTCTGCTGGAAAGTTGTCTGAAAAATTCACAAATTGGCTATATCACCCTAAAAACATGACCTCAAATGATGGGAATGGCCCTGTAATTACCTCATTATCAATGACAGGCATACTTTTCTTTTTGCTCATTGCACCAATTGCTGTGGGTTCTGCAGCAACCGCTGGCATAGTTTCTGTATTATTTATACCAGCTATGTCGGTAACAAGTGCTTATAAAATTGCTGATGCAACAATAAATTATCTCTATACTGCACTCGGTTTAAATAAAGAAGGGTTTAGAATAAAACATAGCTATAGCATATTACCGCGAGACTCAGATGAGCTCCAACAAGACTCTGAGGATGTCTTGAATTTTGATCCTTTATTTCAACCAAATACGTCCACCATTGATAATGTGACAAAAAGAAAGGCTTTGAAAGCAGAAAAAGAAATAAACTCTCCGTCAGAGACAGAGATAAGGATTAGTTCTCTTAGCTACTCAACATCTTCAGATGAGACATAACTGTCTCAAAATGTTATTCTACCCAGTTTATTTTCTTGGCAGAAAACAATCTGACATGGATAATGAGCAATGAACCAATTTAAATTTCTAAAAACAATTCATTTTGAATATCAATTAAAACTATACAGATTAATGACCGCATCCATCCAAAAGCAAATCGCAGAACTCGAATCGAAGAAAAATATTAATGAACTCACAATAGATGAAATACGAACCCTAGAATTTTATAAACAAAGCCTGCAGAATCTAGTTGAATTAACCTTCCTGCAAATTTACGCCAAACTTGAAGAAGCTTTGTATTATGAATGTGACAAACTGTTAATTAAGAAAAATGCAAGCATATTACGATTTGAAGCTGCTCTGATCGAACAAGGATACACTCTTGATAACACACGTTGGAAAATGCTAGTCAATATTTCTAAAATTCGTAATTGCCTCTTACATGGAAATGGAAGATTAGATTCAGATCGATATGGAGTGGACACAAAAGAAACCATTTACTGCCTTAACTCGGATGCAAATATCCCTATGATTGAAATAATTCATTTAAAAGATCATCAAGAAGGGGTTTCTAAAATGAAACTCAATGAGGCATTTCTCCACTATTGCCTTATTGAAATAAAAGACTTTATCCAGTCACAAAAATAGAGGCTCTCTCTAATTAATTAACGTACGCCTAAATACAACTCAAATAGTGTAATGAGTTCCTATCCAGGATTTATTTTATTTTGAGCACAAATAAATCAATTTGATCAAAATATATTATCATACTACAATAAAATTGCATTTTAACGACAGGAGGTCATTATGCATCAAACAATGAAGCTAGTGGGGATCGCTGCAACTCTATTGGGTCTAGGTGGATGTACCACAACAACTGGGAACTCCCCCGGATACCGCGCTAATTATGTCTATTCTTCTGGTTATACTCCTCCAGGATATACAACCAATTATTATAGGGTAGGTAGTTATGGGGCTGGCTGGCATGATGGCTATTATGGTGGAAACTCATATGCTCATCCTAGCCACTCCAGAACAAGAGGATATTACTCCAACAATAATACCTACATTGGATATGGTAATAACAAATATTATAAAAGCAACGTAACATATCATAAGGGCCAGGTACATTATCAAAAAAGATATAGAAACGGTCAGATAAACTATCAAAATAGCCAAGTAAATTATGGTCAACCGAACTATCAAACAAAATATAGAAAAAATCTGATAAATTATCAAAATAGCCAGGCTGGTTATCAATAAGATGATCATCCCGATTAACTAAAAAAGTAGATACAAAGTTGGCGCTTGGCTAGCATAACTGTCAAGCTAAGAGTATTTAGTATTTTATTCGCAAGTAACTCTGTCATCCCGCGTTGGCACGGTACTCCATCATGGATGGATTCCTGCCTGCGCAGGAATGACAACATCCGCTATGGGCTTTTGCACAGTCATCAGAATAATTCGTTCCATAACTCATAACAGATGTCCAGGCTCTGAACTATATTGAATCGTGCGGCAACATTAACTTATGCACCACTCATGCTATTACCGACATGACAAAATCCAGCATTGATCCCCATTCACATCATGCTTTAGTATCTTCTGTAATGCCCATTGTGTCTGGACTCCCCCAAAAAACCAACATGGCATCACCAATGAATTTATCAACGGTTTACCCATATTTCAAAGCAATCTTTGACCTTTCAGTGAGATATTCATTTAATAAAACAGTAATCTCCTCGGCTGTAATTGTTCTGCAATGGAAGTAAAGACTTTATATTAGAAAAGAAATAGTCAACTTGCGGCGCCAGGTATGAACCGTAACCTGGGTATGTCCAAACTTTTGATATAGAAGCAGAAAACTATTATTTTCTTCAAGTTATTTTTGTTTAATAAAACAAGCACTTACAAATAGGCCCCATATTCATCTTCCTGAATATGGGTTTAGGTGCTCTATTTTCGATATCTTATTAGCTTGGATTTATTTTTATCTCATTAAGACCATCATGAACAGGAACAATTTTTGGTTCTCCTGAGGTTTTGGGAGCATAGATGCTTCGAGACAGTAATGGCGATTTGATTGGTTTAGCCGATAACGCCAACTTGGATGCTGCTTCTTTATCAAGTAGGATTGTTACGTTTTTATGATCATATAAGGCTGTAGCCGGAATATCTTGATTAGGTGCAGAAGCCAGATTAACAGCCGCAATAATATCTGCCTTAGCGACGCCTGAGGCAAGCAAATAACACTCTTTACTGTATTGTAAAATCGTTCCAATTCCCATTGTTATTGCATGGGTTGGTACCTCATCTTTTGAATTAAAAAATCGTTTATTCGCTTCGCGAGTCTTATCATCTAACTGTATTAATCGTGTCTTAGAATCAAATGAGGAGCCCGGTTCATTAAAACCAATATGACCATTCACACCTAAACCTAAAATTTGAATATCTATTCCACCAACTTCTTGAATTTTTTCTTCATATTCTTTCGCATGCTGCTCAATTGATTGCAGTGGAACAGTTCCATCAAGCATATGAATATTCTCTTGTTTGATATTTACGTGATCAAAAAAATGATGATGCATATAGTGATGATAAGATTGAATATGTGTTGGTTCCAACCCTAAATACTCATCTAAATTAAACGTGATGACCAATGAAAAATCCAGGTTTTCCTCTTTATGCAGACGAACTAATTCTTTGTATAAAGGTTCAGGAGTGCTGCCTGTTGCCAATCCCAGAACGGTAGGTATCTCTTTCTTATTATTTTCCATGATTTTCATTTGAATAGCTCGAGCAGCTTTACTTGCCATGCCTTCAGATGTTTCCCTAACAAAAATGCGGCTAAACATAAATATTTTCTCCGAGAAATCGAGGTGTTATATCCGATATAAATAAGAGTTAAGAATAAAGCGATTAATATGTATTGAAAAGGTAATATTAAACACTCCATTCATCTCATTCCCATATTTTGTTACAATAACCTGGTGCAGGATGCCAATAAAATCATAAAAAGTTGATTTATCGACGCGCGATTTTAGCCAATTTAGCAACGAAACTCTAGGGCATTTCCTGTGGGGGTCCCGCTCTAAAATATATATATAGGGCTCTGACCGAAAATAGATTAAGCTCCCAGCAATTGTTTGAGGAACTCATCCCTACGAGGATATTAAATGCTAATTAAAAATATTTATGTTTATAACGATGCAGGGATTAAAGAATTAAAACACGTACAAATTACCGAAGATGGGGCAAGGATAATTTTCAATATTGATGACACATTATCATCTCTTCAAGAGGAAAAAATAATTGATTCCAAAGGCTGCTATTTCTTCATGCCTGGAATGTTAGATTCCCATGTTCATGGCCAAGGTGGTATTGATTTCGCTGATTTAGGCGATGAAATGAGTGATGCAGGATTAGAGCGTATTGTCACAGCACTAGGAGAAACAGGACTTTCTTATGCATTAGCAACTCTAGTATCCATGCCTATCCCTGCCTTAAAAATATCACTGATAAAAATTAATGATTTTATTCGGAAACAAGAACTAAATCCTACTCAGGGGCGCACCCGGATTCTTGGCGTACATTTAGAAGGTCCCTTTATCTCAGAAAGTTGCAAAGGTGCCCATGCTAAAGAGGCGCTACAAAATAGTATCTGTATAAAAAAGTTTAGGGATATTATTGACGTAGCGCCTCATATTAAACACTGGAAAATAACCATTGCACCTGATTTGTTGGGTGCAGAAGATTTCATTAAACAGACAAAGACACTTGAACAGGAAGGTATTTTTGTAAAAGTGTTCATTGGTCACTGCAATCCAGATGATAAGGAGATCATCAGCCGCGCTATTGCGGCAGGCGCTTGTGGATTTACTCATCTGGGTAATGGTTGTCAAGAATCGTGTAGCAGAGAAATACGACCCCTTAATTTCAGTGACGCAAAAAGTCATGTAGTACAATGGATACTCGAAAATCCTGAGTATTGTCCGCCTGGTGTGGAGCTTATTACTGATGGTGTCCATTTATCCCCCTCATTTATTTCACTCATCCAGAGTACGATTAAAAACAAAATTATTCTTGTAACCGATGCCTTAGGCCCCACAGGTTGTAAAGATGGAACCTATAAATTAGGAGGTTTGGATATACGTAAAGAGAAAAATAGTTTCTATTTGGCAGATAGTAGCGGTAATTTTCTTATGAAAGAGGGCAGGCAGCCCTCTGGAGAAAAAGGACTTGTAAAAACACTTGCAGGCAGCGCAGCCTCATTATCTTTTTGCGCACAAAAATATTTTGAATCTATGCTTGATGAATCTTTAGAAAAGCGTATGGATTATATGTATACAGCACTCATCACTAACCCCAGAATGACTTCCTTGTCTAAGGAGACCATACAAAATTTACCTGATAACAAAAATTTCTCTATTTTTAATAATAACGGTCAACTTATTTTAAGCTCATGTCATGGTAAGGTAATTGAGCATCAGCGATTAAACTGGCCAATATCAGGCATCATCAATTATGGATTTTTGGCAAGATCCTCCAAGGTTGAAGATAACAGCACTCCCGAACTGGAAAGAAGCTCTTACACCTGTAATTGAGGCCTGTAAACAAGTCACTACATTGTGTCAAAATTCTAAAATAAAAGATTATTCGTATTTACGTACTGGAGAAAAATTGCTAACCCAAGAAATGTCTTGGGTTAGCCTCATTCTACACTAGGTCTGTAAAAGCCCGCTTTCAGAACCACCAACACTAAAAGTAACCGCTGAGACAGCACCGGGGATAGAAGAAATACTTGGTAAAAAGAGAGACCAGGTAATTCCGTTATCCAAACTTTGGTAGGTCAAAGGAAGTGTATTGCCCATAAGATCATAATACCCTACAGCGGAACATATATTATTTTTACATGAAACCCCGGTTAACTGGGCATTCCCGAATCCGGCAGGAATCCCACTTATGGGAGGGAATATAGCTTCTGACCAAGTCACTCCATTGTTTGCACTGAAATAGCTCACAGGTAATTGTCGGCCTGTACCTGTTCTGTAATATCCCACGGCAGAGCAACGAACTCCTGAACAACTCACGCTATTTGGAAACGCTCCGTTATTTCCAGGAGGCAAGGCATTTATTGAAAGAAATCTTACTAAAGACCAAGTAACTCCACCATTTGAACTGGTATAACTTAGAGGTAAGTTTACGTTAGTATTTGCTGGGTCAGGAGTTTCACCTACAGCACTGCAATTAGTTCCAACACAACTTACACTCATCAACTTCGCACCACTTACATAACCAACTGGAAAATTAGCAATACTTGGTATAATTGCTTCGGACCATGTAACACCATTATTAGCACTAAAATAACTTACAGGTTGTCGATCATTTGAAGCGTCATTATAAAAACCAACAGCGGAACAATTTGTTCCTGCACAACTAACAGAGCCGAGTCTAGCTCCTTGATTTCCAGGTGGGAGACCTGCGGTTGAAAGAAAATTAGGCTGAGACCAAGTGACTCCATTATTAGAGCTGGAATAGGTAAGCGGATAACGATTTCCAGAAACACTCTCTCCCCATGCTCCTACACTCGCACACTTGTTATCCACACAACTCACGGAAACAAGGAAAACTTCATTACTTGTTGCAAGAGGGCCGGTGCGTAAGAATAGGCTAGGCGCAGACCAGCTCGCCCCTCTATCCGAGCTTGAATATGAAAAAGGTATCGTCTGGTCTACATCTCCGAAAACCGCACCAATGGCAGTACAGAGATTTCCATTGCACGCAACACTAATAAGCGCTGTTTGATTACCAGGAAGCCCAACAGTAGGCGGTAATACTGGTGTAGGCCAGGTGGCACCATTATTGTTACTTGTATAAACGAGCGGGTGTCCTGCACTAGAAGTTCCATACCCCCCCACGGCAACAGAAATTTGGGTTTCAGGTGGCGCATTGGTTACATTTACGTTTAACGAATTAGCAAGTGTAGGTCCGGCACAGGTTTTACCTCCGGGAAAACAAGCAAATAAATGATGGTGTGGATCAGGATCATCACGATTAACCGCTCCGGATATTTTCAATTTTAAAGTACAACTTTGATTAATAGAGCCATTTGGTCCTAAATTAAAAAAAAGAGGACAAACAGTCGGGTCTGTTGGCTCGAGTACTTGAGTTACATTGGGCGGAAACCATTTAATAAAATTATTAAACCGCATTGATAAGGTGTTATTTGTCACCGTATATGCAGCATTCACACTTGCCCCCACAGGAACAGTGGAAGGTAAGTTACCTTGGGGAGTAATGTTAAATGGTAAGGCAAAACTGGTCATCGAAGCGACAACCCAAAAAAAACTAACCGCACATACATGATATTTATATTTCATTATTCATCCTTAAAAATAAGCTACTCAAAAGGCACATCTTTTAATTCAAGTACAGATGCCTAAGGCTCAAGACAATATCATTGAGTAAGAAAATGGATTAAATCACTTGAATGAGGATTTAGATCACACTCAAAATGCCAATCATGTCCCTAGAATTTTAAGCATCCGAAATAAATTTTGTACTTTTTTGGAGAACTCCATAAAACCTTGCTAAGTTTTATATCCCTTTAAACCACAAAAGTGATTTGCCCCAATACTTCATTAGTATATAAATGAGATTGTGATAAATTATTAAATGTTGGTACTCCGTCGATCGCAGCATTTCCAAGCTCTACTTTACCAAAGTCAGA
Organism: Legionella parisiensis; assembly: GCF_001467945.1. GTDB lineage: Bacteria > Pseudomonadota > Gammaproteobacteria > Legionellales > Legionellaceae > Legionella > Legionella parisiensis. The sequence goes on along the minus strand of NZ_LNYQ01000013.1, from coordinate 2,698,492 downwards.
AAATCGATAGCCTATTCCTACACGGATATGATTTGTTACTTCATAATCTACACCCGCCCCTACTCTATAAGAGAAAGAGGTACGCGTCTCATCCTTAAACTCATTACTGAATGTACTAAATTGCGGTACAATATTGACGCTGTAATCTTTTGCATTATTCGAACTAACCCCGATACCTCCTGAAATGTACGGATGAATAGTCAGCGATTGATACATCAAGTTATATAAGAGTTTATTTTCAAATAATACTTGGTGCGCCTGTATATCATATTTATATGAAAATGAATCAAATATTAATACATCCGACGCGCCTTGTGTCACAACGCCGTGGGTATTAAACTCCATGGGCTGGTAATAACTAAATCCTGTTTGCAAAAACCAACTCGGATTTAATAGAATTTCTATTCCAAGCGAAACACCGTATATAAATTTAGATTGATCCGTATTGTCGGCATCATACCTAAAAAACTCGTCTTGAACGGGATCGTCAATAGAAATAAATTGCGATTTACCTGCATCATCAGTAAATGCGGCACCTAATGATACTGTTGCAAAAGGACGCCAACTCATTGAAAACCAATCCACTTTTTTTTCAATCTGATCTTTCCAAACGGCGGGCGTTTTTACTGCTGGCGACGCAGCTGCAATACTTGGTTGAACACTAATTGAGGTCAATCCCAAAATAGCTAATGCAAATCCATACTTACTCTTAAACAATTTCTTCATCCTTAAAAAATAACCACACGAAAAAAAGTGCTTTAAGCATACTTCTTCTGATAAAAACAACAGCGAATTAATTTAACAAAGATCGCGAAAAAATTATAGGGTTATCCAGAATAAATAAATCGCTTATTAATTAATAAGTTAACCAACAATCAGGTCTCATTATGCCCGCAAAGATAATGGCTTCCGTTATTTTGTGTGATATATACTACGATCAACAGTGGAAAACACTGGCCGTCAGACGTAATAGTCTGTTGAACCATCATCCCACCTGGACTGTTGATTTCAAATACATAATACACATAATGCCAGCAACAAATGCGGTAATGCAGCATAAAACAATAGGGGTAATAATTGACACAACAATCAGAAAACCACCAACAAAGCAAATAATAGCATCACCTAGGGTACGTAAGCTTAATTGCGCACCCATGACTTCCCCCTGAATTGCGGTATGAGACATATTTGAGATATGAATCGTCATAGTCGTTGTAACTGTTGTGATACTAAATCCGATAAGTGTGAAAAATAAAAATAAGGTTGATGGGTATTGAAAGGCAACCATCGCAGCAAAAATCAGAGCAGTGGTCATCATGGCCAAGATTATCATTCTATGAATGGGCATGTGTTTTGAAAGATGATGTGGAAGCCATACTGCGCCTAAGGCAAGGGCAGCTGACAATGCCGCGTTATAAGTCGCAATCATGCCTGGAGACATAAACCATTTTCCAGCCAGATAAACCGGGCCAAATTCATAAAACATATCCACTGCGAAGGTAAATAGCGTGCTGATAATGAGCAAATGGATTAAATGAGGATGATTTTGAAATAACAGTTTGAATTGTCGAATAATATTGAGTTGGCCCAATATGGATTTTTTTTCAGGATTGGATAGAGATTTATGTTCTGGTAATTTCCACCAGGCAAGACCCAACGTAATAATTGAAGCGAATGCCGCAAAAGTAAAAGGGAAGGACCATGAAAACCAGGGAATGATATTTGGATTTGATAATAACCCACCAATGACAGGTCCAATAATATAGCCAATGCCTGCCATGCTGTTAATTCTACCAAAGCTTACAAACTTGTTAATTGCAGTTAATTCTGATGCTAATGCCCTGGCAACAGCAAAAGTTCCTTCCATGAATCCTGTTAAAAATCGGCTCAATAATAAGAGCCAGAAACTGTTTGTCCAAAATGCTATGACTGTCAACACATACCCCAGTATGCTTCCCGCCAAACTGATGACCAATATTTTTTTGCGTCCATATACATCAGAGTTTCTTCCTAGAATAGGAGAACCAATAAATTGTCCCAAAGGAAAAATTGCAAGGGTTAGCCCCAATAAAATACGCCTGCTCGTATCACCCCATTCTGGTGAAATAATTGGCTGATTCGTAGATTGTAAAAACAAGGGGGGAAGAATGGGGTAAGCAATAGATGAACCAATAAAACTAATTAAGACAATTAGTAAAATAATCCAGAGTTGTTTTTTTTCTTGAATTGTTTGTGTGTACATATTCATGGCCCTTGGGAGCGTAGAACGGCGAGCCGACTTTAAGAGAAAAATTTTATTAAAATGCAATCATAATGTCAATTATTTCACCAATAATTCCAACTTTTTTTACTTCTAGAGTGATTTTATTTTTGAGCTTGATAAATCTTAAGTCGATTGACCCGCCATTTTCTCCATTGGAATCCCTCGCTCAAAATTATCCATTCTCATTGCACTCATTAAACCTCATGCTTAACTTTAGTGCAAAGAGTAAACCCTTCGAGGAGCAGAGTTTACATGAAGCCAATGTGCACCGGAGAAGCGGCTACAACGCAGCATTAATGCACAAGAGGCAGGTTTATGCCAGAAGTCTCTTCTCAAGTGACGCTTTAAATTGCTCTACCCATACATTATCCACGTAATTGGGGAGTGATATATGTTCTATTGATCTCGCTGTTTCTACAAAATGCTTATATAAATAAGGACGATAATAAACAAGGTCTGGAACCTCCATCCCAATTTCTTTGGCCTTTTCATCATTAACTCGCACTCGTAATATATCTTTAAAATGAGTGTTTGCCTCAAAGTGCCGCATCTCTTCATCAGTCATCACTCCGCCTTGAAAGAGCAGCGTTTTCTTGCTTGCTGCGGATAAACGCTCAAAATAGTCTTTTTTCTTTCCTGCCAGATAGCGTTTGGCATTCACATGATGGCCGATGAGCAATGCAACTTTTGCAGAAAACCCAAGGGTATATGCTAATGTCGCACCAATCCATTCATGATGCACCACTCCTAAATCTGCCATCTTATTTTGCTTGGTATCCGAGGCAAAATGTCCTATATCATGAAATAAGCACGCGAGAATAACCTCCTGGCTATGTCCTGCTTGTTCAGCAAAGTAGGCGCTCTGTAACGCATGTTCTAATTGCGAAACAGACTCGCCAATGTAATCCATACCGTTGGAGAGATACAAACACTGAAAAGCCCTATCAATTTTTTTGTCGATATGATCCATTGTCTTCATTACATCATTTCACTAATAGGATTAGCGACATTATAAATAGCAGCACCTGCCGAGTAGTTTTTATTGGGATCTCGTTCACAGTCAGGAGGAAACTTTTCCCGTTTATCCTGGTAATAAGCCTCCCGCTTCAGACCCCCTTCAGAAAATTTGCTAAAGGTAATAAAAATTGCTCGGCGTGGCTTATTGCTGCGGTTCGCCTCCGAATAATGGGGTAGATAAGAATCAAATAAAATGATGTCTCCTGTTTTACATTCAATTGGAGTCCACTGGAGAGCCTCTGCAATTTCCTTTTTAATCGAACCATCCGCTTCCTGAGGAAGAATTACAGGCTTATTAGCCCCTCCTTTAACTACTTGTAAACAACCGTTTTCTAATGTGCACTCATCGATTGCCACCATCATGGTTATGTGAAATCGTTGGTTAAAGCTAATAAAAGCAGGAGCATCTTGATGAGGTTTAAAACCACCCCCTCCAGGAAATTTATAATTAATTTTTTCTTTGAAAATAGCAGCCCGCTCTCCCATTAATGAGGACACTAAGTTTAAGGTACGTGCGCCATTAGCTACCTCATACATCCCTTTATGATAATCAATAAAATTTTCAATGCGACACAGCTGACGTTCGCCCTGAGTATTTTTTTCAAAATATTTCATCCACTTTCCTGGTGTTTCAGGCCAAGATGTTAATTCATCACACCAGATTTGCAGATGTTCTTTCAGAGCACTAAAGAGAAAATCTCGCAAAATAACAAATCCCTGTTTTTGCCAAAAACTTCCTTGCTCTTCACTTAATTGATAATCCATGATTTCCCCTTTTAAGACGTTGATAGCAGTGTATTCTCATAAATTGAATCAGAAAGAGTCGCTAATTTACCTTCCTCCCTTTCTAACCATTTTGTTAACAACCAACCCAGCAGAAGAGTACTGGCAAGAATGGCTAAAGTCAGATAAATACCCAAGTGAACCTGGAAGATAGGCAAGAATACCGTTCCAATAAACGCACCAAATTTTCCGGATCCTGCTGCCACCCCATGTCCTGTTGCTTTAAATTCAGGATTATAAAGTTTTGCAGGCAGCAGATAGGTTGAAATTCCTGGACCAAAATTTATAAAAAAATTGAACAAGGTAAATCCGATAAAAATAATGCTGGTACTTGGGAACAGATAGCTTATGCTAAGAACGAGCAAGCCCACAAACGAAAATAGAAATCCTGTTTTCTGCAATTTAACTAAAGATACACGATTTACAAAAAAAATAACTGCAAAAGCACCTAAGGAAACAAAAATATTTACCACTAAAGTGCTTTTTAGAACTTCCGTTTGCGCACTCAGGAAATTTGCCTCACTCGAAAGATTAAATGCATGTAAAACGTAAGGAGTGAATAACCCTATTCCGTAATACGATATATCCAATAAAAACCAGCAGAAACAGAGACAAACAGTAACTTTTATCATTCTTGGCGAGAATATAAATTGATAATGAGTAAAAACAGCGCGTCTTGAACGTGGTTTTAACCGTTGATGGACTTGCCATAAAAAGCTCTCTGGCAGCTTGGCTCTAAATAACAGCCCTACAATTGCAGGAATCGCTCCTGAAGCAAATATCCATCGCCAAACGTCGAGCTGAGGATGCAGTTTAAATAAAATCCAAGCAACAACGACACCTATTGGTGAGGCAAGACAATTGATAAACATAGCAGTTGCGATAAATTGGGCACTTTTATGAGGAGGAATCATTTCAGCTAAATAGGCTGCACAAATAGGGTAATCAGCGCCGACGCCAAAACCGAGTAAAAATCGAAAAACACAAAGAGAAGTTATATTCCAGGCAAAAGCAGAACAAATAGCAATGAGCACAAAAAACACAAGGTTTATAATAAGCATGCTTTTCCTGCCTAACATGTCCGCCAAGCGACCAACAATGATTGCACCAAATACTGCACCAAGAGGTGCTGCAGCTTGCGTGAGGCCAATCATAAGTGACGATGGATGATATAAAGCATTAATAAATGGCTCGGCTACAGAAGCGATGTATAAATCATAACCATCAATGAACAAACCCAGCGCACAGACTATCCAGACATGAAGAGCCAGGGATTTATTATTATTTTCGTCCATGAAAATCTCTTTATAAGATATAAGGATACGTCGCTTATTGCGACTTTAACCACATGATTTTTAACATAATAACGATATAAAAACAAACAGATTCATCATAAATAATTCAAGAAAAAATGACGGTTCTACTAGAGTCTTTTACAATTGCTGTCTTGTGTCAAAATACTGCGATTTAGAGTACTGAAAAGGAGCATACATCAAGTATGTGAATATAGGGCGTATAAAATCGCAGCATTTTGGCCAAGAAAATAAACCTTAAACCATCGCTGAAAAAACAAAATTACAAAAGATATCTATAATTAAAAATAAATAAACTCTAAATAAAAGTTAAATGAAATGAGATAAATACTCTTTAACTCTGAAAAAAGGACAGATAAAATGTTAACAGCAGCATTTATTTTTTTAGTTATAGCGATTGTTTCAGGATACATGGGATATAAGGGCGCAGGTACTTCACTAACAAATAATGCAAAAATTATATTCTATCTTTCTTTAATTATTTTTCTCATGTTGCTCATCATCTATTTATTCTCTCCGGCCGCACCAGTGCAAAATGAAATAAAAAATCCACTTTTATAGGTAGAGAAGCTAAATAGCATGACTAAAACAACCATCCCAATCAATGGCAGCAACACTTATTTTCTTAGGCATAATGAACACATAATGAGTACTCCTCGTTTTAATCGTAGAATAAAAGGTACGAATTTTATATATGAAATCGTGCTTGTAACATAAAATGCGAATTTACAGCAGAAACAGCCACCATAAAGGATCAAAACCAGAGTTTCACAGACCTATCGCAGTGATTAACTATTACAGCGATAGCTTTTTCTTTATAGTTAAAATGCTCCATATAAATTATGCTAAAAACGCAATTACCAATGGAGAGAAAAAAATGAAAAAACAACTAGTGCAACAAATCGTTAAGGCCAAAATAGCTAAAGGCATGATGCGCTGCAAATGCTGTCGCTATTCCTAAAATCCTGTGAGCCATAGATTACTTTGCGAGAATGACTATGAAAAAACTACCCGATCTTAGACTATTACTGGAATACAAAAACCTGTTAGTTATAGAGCGTTTTAAGCAGAATTTTCCTGGTTTTTCTGATTCAGCAGAACAGCTGTTTACCGACATGCTAAAATATCTATGGCTCAGCGTAAAACATGAACATGATTTAAAAGCCAACCCAGGTAACCCGGAACTGCAATTCATTCCTGTGATGCATGAAGAAATGAGACCTATCGATAATATGTGGCATGAATTTATTCTGATTACCTTAGATTACCATGAGTTCTGCAATCACTACTTTGGTGAATATTTGCATCATGTTCCCAATATGCGGGAAAAATTGAAGTTTACCGAAGAAGATTTCACCAACCAATTGGAGTTGTTTTTGAATTACATTTACGAGCAATTAGGTGAAGAAACCTTAATCCTCTGGTTTAATGAACATGTAGAAAACAAACAGTTTTTTTTGCTTAATTCCGTTTAGTGCTGCAAGTTTTTGCACGACTCACGAATGGTTTGCACCATAACCTGTAACGCTTTAACTTGCCTTTGTTCCGGTCGGTATACTAAATAAATTTCATCGTGAAAAACAGGTGTATTCGGAACCTGGGAAAGCAATGACTGATAATGAGTACATACTACCGTGCGAGGTAAAATACCCACACCACATCCCGCCGCAGTCAAACTGGCAATTACGTCCAGATTTGAGGTAGGTAATAAACGATATTCTTTGATGTCCATTGCCTCCAAATCTTTGAGTAATTTTTGCGTTTGCAATAAATCAACATCACATAATAAGGTTAAAATCTTCTGTTCCTCCATGAAATTTTTATCTTTAAGCTGCCAAAAACCAACCTCATCATCGTAAAGCTTTTGCAGAATCAAGTCCCTATGCCTCACTGGATTAACGACAATACCAATATCAATGGAAAAATTAATAATTCCCTCGAGAATTTTACGTGATAAATCATGTTTCAGGGAAATTCTTATTTGAGGATATTGCTCAAGCAATTTGGGCATAAATAAGGGCAAATCATATTGGGCAACAGAAGGATGACAACCAAGAACAAAATCTCCTTGGATTTCATTAACACTTGCCAGACTTTGAGCACGAGCGAGTTCCCATAACTGAATCAATTGTTTGGCATGGGTATAAAATTGCCCCCCTGACTTAGTTAATTTCACCCCATTTTTTATGCGTATAAAGAGACTGGTACCAATTGCGTTTTCAAGTCGTTTGACTGCACTACTTAAAGATGGTTGACTAATCCCCAGACGTTCGGAAGCGCGTGACAAATTCAATGTTTGGCACACTTCGATAAAATAATACAAATCATTTGAAGATGGCAGCATGGTAACCATCTTAAGCAAAGCGATAAGAGTGTGTCAAGGAAGTGTTTTCAATTAAATAAATAACAGACTTTGCCAAATATATTTTGGAAAACAAAGCATAACCTTGTGAATGAAATGAATCCACTCGATCAATAACTGAGCTTTTTATTCAAATATCAATCAATCCAAGGGAAATTTTAATAAATTTGGTTTATAATTACCTGCTTTTGAATATCAGGGACCCAATATGACAAAAATATTAGCATTCGATGTATCAGAGACATTACAAACAGGTTCAAAACATGATGACAATGGCCAAGGGCAACCAATGAGTGTAGGGAATAAAGTTATCCCAGGAGCATATTCAGTAATGGTCGGAGGACAAAAAACTGCAGAGTTACTTCAGTGTGCGCAAAAAAAAGGCATCCCCATATTTTTAGTAACAAATAATAGTGCGGATTTAGATAAAGAGGTAATTCAACGTACTCTGGATTTTTTTAAACTCTATGGAGTAAATATTCCACCTGAAAATTATATGGGTCCAGAAAAAGGTACGGACGGCAGCAAGGTGCCAAGATTAGAAGCAATTGCCTTACGATTTAATGTAAATAAAGAAGAAATATATTTCTTTGATGACTCCTTCCACAATGTATCAGAAGCAAGAATCCATGGGTTTAAAGCAATTCAAGTTAAATCTCCAGAAGATTTACAAAACGGTATCACCGAAGTGCTCGAGGCGCCCTCAGCAATACAGAAAGCAGAAAAAAGCCCTTCCATTGCAGGAAGCAATTCAAGTTTCTTTACTAATGAATGGGACGAGCTTGATGTTGAATTTAAAAACTATATTTCTGAAACAACACGCAAAATTCGCGTACGATTTTTTAACAACGTACCAACCAGCGAATATTGGAGTATGATGGGAAAACAAGATAAAGACGTTATTTTCCAAGATTATCTCCATAAAAAATCAAGAACATATGACACATTAGATGCTGAATTCAGGTCTTTTTTATCAGAAGAAACTCAAAGTATTCGCCGTAATATGGCTCCCATGCGAACTACAGAGGCTTTTTGGAATCAATTAGATGAGAAAGCTAAAGATCAATACTTTCAAAAATATGAGCAAGCAATGAGCTGTACTTTATAATATAGCCTAACTTATCAAAAGCTTTCTGGAATGTTCCAGAAAGCTTATTTTGATCCCTACTTTGGCAAACAACTGTTTCGACTAGGGACTCAATGGCGGTTATTTACTACCGTACTCTCTAACATTTGTGATACAATTGCCCTGAAAATAAACAATTTGAAATGAAAATAAAACCATTTCCCCTTTCACCATCCCCAACAAACAAAGGAAACCGCATGAGTTTTAAGTCATTAGGTTTAATCGAACCCTTGCTTCAAGCTATTAACGAATTAAATTACAAAGAACCCTCTCCTATTCAAGCTCAAGCCATTCCTAAAATATTATCAGGCCGTGACGTTCTTGCTTCAGCACAAACAGGGACAGGTAAAACGGCAAGTTTTGTATTACCTGTTTTACAAAAACTCAACTCCCAACCCCGGGCTAAAAGCAATAAAACTCGTACGCTCATCCTAACTCCAACCCGTGAATTAGCCAATCAAGTACATGAAAGTATCATTCAATACGGACGTCATCTATCTCTTCGCTCTGCGGTGGTTTATGGCGGAGTAAAAATTAATCCGCAAATGATGAAATTACGTTCTGGGGTTGAGCTTCTGGTTGCTACACCGGGACGTTTATTGGATTTACACCAGCAACGAGCCATACAATTCGACGAGGTGGATACGTTGGTTTTGGATGAAGCGGACAGGATGCTGGATATGGGTTTCATTCATGACATGAAACGAATTATTAAATGGTTACCCCAAAACCGGCAAAATCTTATGTTTTCAGCTACTTTTACCGATGAAATTCGTAATCTTGTAAAAACCATTCTCAACCAACCCATAGAAATTGATGTTACCCCTCGAAATACAACCGTAGTTAAAATCAAGCAAACCGTACATCCAGTTGATAAAAGTCAAAAAGCAGCATTACTGAGCCATTTAATTCATAAAAATAAATGGGGCCAGACTTTAGTCTTTTCAAAGACCAAACATGGCGCCAATAAATTAGTGAAACAATTAGCCGAAGCTCAAATTCATGCTGCCGCTATCCATGGCAATAAATCGCAGTCCCAGCGGACCAAAGCATTAGCCGAGTTTAAGTCCGGAGAGTTACATATTTTAGTTGCTACAGACATCGCTGCACGAGGAATTGATATTGATCAATTGCCCTGTGTGGTCAATTTTGATTTACCCCAAGTTGCTGAAGATTACGTCCACCGCATCGGACGAACTGGACGTGCTGGAGCATCTGGATTAGCCGTTTCTTTAGTAAGTGCTGATGAGGTAAATCAGTTACACGCTATAGAAAAACTAATTCAATGCAAGTTAAACCGTATCGAAATCGAAGATTTTGAACCCAAACACAATGTTCCTCAAACGAATAGCGTTTCAAAGTTCAAACCACATTCGCCTACTCGTAAGAAAACAACTTCAACTGACAATAAACCCAACAGAAAAAAATTCACAAATAACTCAAGGAAAAGAAGCGCTAAATCTTAGTCTCTTCAGCGAAGCAGGCTGAGTCATTCGACCCAAAAAATGCCAAACTCATTATTATACTGGCTTAAGATTGAACTGATGAAATAATGTATAGAAAATCAGTACGGGATATTAATTGAATGATAGCTAGACTTACTAGAGTACTTAGGTTTATCAAACCAGGAGTTATGTTAGGATAAAATGACTTGAGGCATCGTTGTTTTTTTATACACAAGAGTTTTAATAATTAATAATAATAGATTTTGCTCTAAACTCCTGTCATTACCGCGTAGACGGGAATCCATCTCACAAATAAAGTAAAGAATTAATATCATAGCGAGATTCCCGCCTACGCGGGAACAGTTAAAAATCCATAAACTGTTCAGAAAAAGTGGCGATATCTCAGGCAATTTTAACACAACATATTACAATGAAATTTCAGAAGAAAGCTTTTTCTCCTGAGACTCAAGATGCTTCACCAGTGAGGTATGGCGAGGTAACACATAATTTAAAGATTGCATTTTAGAAGATTGAAAAAACAACTGATGTTGTATCTCTCCCTTATTTAAAATTAATTCTACTTCCTTGTCTATTTTCATTTCTGTTTCTAACCAACCTGATGAATCATGTACTAATACCGGTAAGGCAGTAGACTTAGAAGATAGTGCTTGATTTAATTGGCGACTGTACACCCTTAGCTGAAATCTAAGAGGATCAGCTGTACAGGTTTCAACACTATATCCTAATGTAAACAACTTATTCGTTTCTTTGGGAGTGCTGCCTGGGGTAGCAATTTCTTTAAAATCATTAAAAGAAAAAACCTGTGGCGCGTCTTTCAGATGATTATAAAGCACTGTTCCTTCATTGCTTTCAAGAACTTTCTTTTTATTCGAGCCAGGAATCTGAGAAAAACCCATTTCATCCAAAGCCATAAGAACTTTTAGATCAAGAGCTCCCTTGCCGGTTTTTTTTTATTATGTCAATCGTACACTCCCCATCCATAAAAGCAATCTCATCTTTAATAAACGATAACTCTGTATCGGCATCCACATGAGTTAAACTGACATTACCTTTCTTATCAGCAATAATTATAGCCACACATCCTTCTAATCCCACAGTAGCAGGAAACCCGTTTTGTACTGCTGTTTTTCTTACTGTTTCATTTTGACCCGCAACCTACATAGTTCTCGATGGTCGTTCAGTAAATATTTTTGCATCCATTTTTTTCTTCTATTAATAACGTTAAACTTGCTTGAAGTATAATTTAATTTAGTCTTTTTAATTAATTACTTGCCACAAAATGCGCCGTCAATAACGCGGCGGGTTCGGCATTATAATTTATTAATCATGTAAGTCACAAATCAAAAATCAGTTTCAAATTTTAATCATTTATGAATATTAATATATAATTAAACGTAGGTACTTCATCAAAGGGGGTAGCTTATGCCTGAGGTTTCTATGAATGAAGGAGACGTACGTCTAATCGATTCAAATGATGAACTTCGTACAACAAACTTTGGTGGATGTACTGCAATTCACGCAAAAAATGAGAATATGTTCGGACTCTACCATCTTCAGACAATTGCTGACCGTCCTGATAATCAGAATAATGCGACCTATAAAGAATGGCTATTAAAATTAAAAGACCTTTCTAATGGGCAACCTATTTATTTTGAGATAGGCACACCTAAAAATAAAAAGGGGCTGGAGCATCATCCCTATTTAGGTATGGAACGATATTTAAGGGCATTATGCGAAGAAAATAATATTCAGATTGCAGGGATTAAGCTCCTGGATATGGATGATGTGGAGTCCATTTCAGTTACCAGACAACAAATGACTTGTTTTTCTGAAAGAGAATATGAAGACGTAATTCCTATAATTCCTGAGTCAGTCTACCAAAGTGATGAGGCAATGCTAGAACAAATTGAAAATATGAAGGCCATCAGCTTTATATTAGGCGATCCCAACATGGATTTGAATGGAACACTAAAAACAAAATATCAGGAAACATACGATCAATACAGAGAGGGATTGTCATCACAAAGAGAAGAGATATTAATTAAGATACAAAGCTTGGTAACCTTGGATGATCATAATGCACGTGATTCATTTTTAGATGGATTATATAAGGCAGTACGTTCTGTTGATTTTGATTCAATAAGGCAAATGGCAAGGCACCCCTATTTTAAAGGGGCTTTAAAAGAAGAAAAGAATCTTTATAACATGGCATTGGATTTAGCAGCTAGAACTCGAGCATTAAAAAAAGATCTCAACCCTCTTCCTGTTGAGCTCGAAAACTATAATCCATTAGATAATAAAAATACGATTAATAATGACGGCACTAATGTCGATAACACATCTTTTAAAAGCAAATACATGCAATTAAAAGGAGAAAGTAATGCGAACTCTGGTCCTGAGCAAGACCCTGAATCATGCACTATTCTGTGAGTACCATCCCCGCGGGCGGAAATCCATTTCTCATAGCTTACTGTAATGCCACGATACAACAAGCGTTCCATAAACATCTCGGTAGCTTGCCTTTAAAGCGGTGATAACTCTACACTGCAATGCTGATGAGCCCTGCAGGGTAACGGTATCTTTCAGCTTCCTTTCCTACATTGCGTGCTTCCGCTAAATAATATGTACCTCAAAGTGAACTTGACGGTGCCCTATCGACTATAACATCATCTTAACTTTGTCGATGCATTCACTGATTATCTTATCCAGATCGGTTTTATAGACCTCCAGTTCGTCTTGTTTTTTCGGAAACCGTACCTCATTAATGCGATCCTTAACTTTCTTCATAATGGGGCTCTCTTTAAAAAATCTGTTCATATAACCCAAAGCATCATTAGTAAGCTTGGCGCATTCTTTTTCTGTGAATTCGCCGTTATTCTGGTCCTTTACAAGAAGCTTTGGAACATAACGGTTTGTTTCCTTATCATTAAAAAAAAGATAAAGAGGATTTCTCTCGGGTTCTTTAACCAATCTGGAAGTTTGTGTGTATTGGATGTTAAATGCCTGGGTTACTACGTCCAGTGGAATGACTTTGGCTTTTAAAGAATCAGGCAATAACTCGATAACATGCTGTCTCTTCTTATCATCACTACCCGAAATGATTATAGCATCCAAGGACGTGCAATTTTCAAATGCATCAGCACCAATCTCGGTGATACCTTCAGGCAGGGTAATGGACTGTAATGAGGTGCAATCATAAAATGCCATAAAGCCAATCTTGGTAATTCCTTCAGGTAGGGTAATGGACTGTAATGAGGTGCAACCCCAAAATGCCATAAAGCCAATCTGGGTCATTCCTTCACGCAGAGCAATCGAGTGCAATTCGGTGCAACCTTCAAATACTCCAACACTAATCTCGGTAATGCCTTCATGCAGGGTAATCGAGTGTAATTCGGTGCAACCCTTAAATGCATAATTTCCAATCTTGGTAATCCCTTTATGCAGGATAATTGAGCGTAATGCGGTGCAACCCATAAATGCATGATCACCAATCGAAGTGATCCCTGATGGAATTATATAAGAACCCTTTTTGAAGTCGTTATTCTTCAGCGGTATTTTGGTGAACCCCACCAGGATTCTGGAAGAAACCTTTGTGATATCCTTATTCTTAACCCGTATTAGGGTTTTACCATCGTTACTTACTTTCATCGTAGATCCTCGTTCATCGTTTTATTGTAAATACTATTAAAATCGCAAAACCATGAATTTCAGGAAGAGTTCAACTGTAGAGCGCAAAGGTAAACCCTCCGAGAGATAGCATGATGCTGGATAAATCCAACATTTGAACTTAATGCCCCGAATTATATCTTATACATCGGTGTACGGGATATAAATAAGGTAGTGCCTATGGTTATGGTTATGGTTATGGTTATGGTTATGGTTATGGTTATGGTTATGGTTATGGTTATGAGTAAACAATATACAAGAAAACCCATAGAAGGATATGAAAATATGATTGATGGTGATAATTTAGAGGAAAAAGCACTATCTCGTTATTGTTTAGGTCCTAAAAAAACTTAGCAGCTTCAACTTTATTAAATTAGTTTGTTTAATAGCATTTCAGAAAACCTGGGGGCATACTGGATCAGAACTCAGGTTTTCCTTCCTATGACCGTCACACGTGCTAATTTTCTCCTTTTTTGCCATAAACCGGATATAATTTGCCAACCTCATTCGCATCATTGTAAATGCAGTTTTTATGCTATGCCTGAATGCTGAGAGAAAACATCATTGTCCTGATCGGGTTCATTATGAAATTTTTTAAACAGTTATATGTGCAGGTTATTGCGGGAATTATTATTGGCATCATTCTGGGTATTGTTGCTCCAACGTTAGCTATTTCATTTAAGCCGTTCGCAGATTTATTTATCAAGCTAATAAAAATGATGATTACCCCAATCATTTTTTTAACGCTTGTTTCAGGCATTGCAGCAATGAGTGACTTAAAAACAGTGGGAAAGATTGGAGGTAGAGCACTGATTTATTTTTTACTAACGACGATTTGTGCCTTAACTTTGGGGTTGGTTGTTGCGAATATATTTCAGCCTGGCACCGGGATGAATATAGACCCATCCACTTTAAATATAAACGAAGCACGATCATATCTTGGTAAAACAGAGCAAATAAACACAGTTCAGGATTTTGTTCTGAATATTGTCCCTGAAACATTTTTTAGCGCATTTGTGCATGGGGAAATTTTGCAAGTGTTGTTTGTTGCGATCATATTTGCATTGGGCTTGATGTCTTATGGAAGCAAAGGGAAATTCATTTTAGAAAGCTTTGAACATCTGACAAAAATATTTTTTAATATCATTCATGCGATGATGTATTACGCTCCAATGGCAGCTTTTGCTGCTATGGCCTATACAGTAGGTCAATATGGCGCTCATTCCTTACTCGGATTGACTGAATTACTGATTTGTTTTTATTTAACTTGCATTGTATTTATAGTGATCCTGCTCGGCAGCGTACTTTATTTTGTTTTAGGCCTAAATGTATTTAAAGTCATCAAGTATTTCAAAACTGAAATCTTTATCGTTTTTGCGACATCATCTTCTGAAACAGTTATGCCAAATTTACTGGAAAAATTAATTGAATTAGGCTGTGATAAATCAGTGGTCGATTTAGTGATACCGACAGGTTATTCTTTTAACCTGGATGGGACTGCAATTTATCTTACCCTTGCTGCTTTATTTATTGCCCAGGCAACCAACTCGAATATCACTCTTGAGCAGCAAATTTTTTTATTGCTTATCATGATTATCAGTTCAAAAGGAGCTGCCGGTGTTACAGGAAGCGGTTTTATTATATTAGCCAGTTCCTTGGCAGCTATAGGCACAATTCCTGTTGCTGGAGTGGTTATAATTCTTGGAGTAGATCGCTTTATGTCCTCAGGGAGATCCTTAACCAATATGATTGGTAATGCCATTGCTGCATTAATTATTTCAAAATGGCAAAAATCAATCAACATGAAAAGAGTCCAAGAAAAACTTGCATAGAAAATAATGCAAAACTGTTCCTCAGCCACAAGCTAAAAACTTGGGAAAAAGTCAGCTAGCCCGCGGGGCTATACGATCAAGTGAGCGTATTTGTGTGTTGTATTTCTGGAACCAACGATTTAGATGGGGCTATCAGTTCAGATGCTCCAAAAAAAGTTCCGCTATAATGTGAACTCGTTATGCCTGGTTCCATTCCTGTTTTCATTAATTTTAAGAATGCATCATAAGCGGCTTCAACATTGTTGAGCGAGGTTGCAACCTGAACCAGAGCTACCTTAGTGTCTGCCCCCTCATCTATTTTTGTCTGGCTTGTGCTTAGGTCAATTGTGAGTGAAAGTTCTTCGAATGTTGCCATGGCCGGATTCAAAGCGATCATGGCTGATAAACTGTCCCAAAATTGCAATTTATCATAAAATAGCTTCTCTCCCATCCCTTTCAATAAGGATGTTAACATATCTTTGACCAATTTTAATGAGGGTAATGTTTCCTTATGCAATCGTGCATAAAATTCTCGGGTCATGGGCATTTGACGAGTAATATCGATTGGAACAAGACTTATGGGAAGATTTTTTGTAGTAAAAACAATTTCTGCGGCCTTCGGATCAGCGTAAATATTCCATTCTGCCAGGGTATTTTCGGTATTAGGAATCAGATCTGAAATATTTCCCGCTACTTTTACAGCGCCTCCCATAATGACTAACTTTTCAATTTTTTCGATACAATCAGGATGAGCGGATATCAGCTGAGCAACATTAGTTAAAGGACCTGTAGCTACTATAGTTTTTTTTTCCTCACCGAACATTAACGTGTCATACATTAATTTAACGGCAGAATCGGTAACTTGAGAGTCCGTTATGGTGGGCACATCAGTATTATTTAAAATAGTATTTGCTTCTTGATTAATATATTCGGGAAAAGGTGTACCGTGATAATCCAAGGCAGAATTAATTCCGTATGCAACAGGGATTTTTACTGTAGGTTTTAACATCCGACATACTCGTTCCATATTTTCGGCACCGATTTTAGTAGTCGATTCTCCATATGCCACAGTGACGGCAACTACATCAGCATTAAGCAGCAACAAACATAATGCCATTATATCTTCGTAAGCAGCATCCCCATCATGTATTACTTTCATTACATATCCTTATAATATTATATAACGCGCCGTATGCTACGTTAAATTCATAAAAATTTCCGCATGTCCCAAATGGAACGAAATAAATTTATCTGTGGAATCTGGAGAAAGTTCCTTTCCTAACCTAGGAGTCGACTGTTCCTTCTTGAGGTATTCAATAAATAGTAACACTTGCTTATGAGGCTTTGCCTGTCTATATTTAAATTAGTTTGTGTTCAAAAAACACTCATTAATTCGATAAAATATGTTTCGCGAGTGTTATTCTTCTGGATGGGGCGAGTTATGGCGCATGAAGAACTTTTTAAAGAAATTGTCGAGTTAATTAAAAGACAAGATGTTGATGGTGTTAGAGATATTTTAGCAAAAAATAAACAGATCCAAGAATTACCGAAGTTAGTTGATGAGGAGGGAAATACGCTGTTTCATCATCTGATAAAGTCAGGAAATCTATCGCTCATGAGAGCAAGTGAAGCCTATGAAAGAGGTTTCGCCGCAAGTTATCCTATAAGAAATAAAGAGGGTAAAACGCCTTATCAATGTGTTGCTGATATAAAAGACGCTGAATTCAAGGAGAGTGCAGCTCGAGCTTTTGGCCCGACTTGGAAGCAAGCGCATATTCTGAATCAGTTTATCGTGTATTTAAAAATACAACATCAGCTTAAACCCAAGGAGTATAAGCAGGAGGATATTACAGCCATTATTGATGCACTCGACGAAGGTCATTGTAACGGACTGTCTATAATTTGGTTGGTGTCATGGCTAAACAATGAAGAGAATAAATATTATGAATTATTCTCTGACATCATTTATTGGGATGGTTCTATTGAACATTTAAGTGAAGAGCTGAAATCAAAATTTGAAGTCGCCATTTCGCTAACTAGGATGTATCAAATGGATCGACAAATACTCAGTCATGAAAAAAAACAAGGGGCTCAATCAAAACTGGCGGTAAAAGAGGCGATACGTCAAAAAAAAGAGGACGAGACTGGCGAGAAAGTATCCATTGACGATGTTCAACTACCAGAACTATTAAGTGATGAAGTGCCTGATTTTTTTGGTCGAACTCAAAATGTTTGGCATACCTATGTAGACACATTATATCAAGAAAAATATTATCGAGGACAATTTACTATCAATTCCCTTGCTTTTTTACTCGACCAAATAGCAGATCAAGAAAAAGGAATTAGTTTTCATGCCTCTGGACATGTAATTGCTGCTGGGATCAAGAATGGGACGCTTTATCTATTTGATTCAAATTATGACAAACAAGCAGGGAAAGAAACTATTCCAAGAGAATTCAATTTAAGAAGTCCAAGTGGACAAATTGACGCAGCAAAAGAAATTTATAAACAACTTCATTTTAGAGCGCCTCCCGAAATAAATACTTTTTTTGATTTTGACAGGGTAAATATTCTCGATATGAAGGAGCGCCCGCGTTATACTCAGTATCCCAGTGATATTGATATTAAAAATAAAGCAGGAGAAGCGAAAGCACTCGCGTTTTATAAAAAAGTTGAAGAAAATAATTTCACTGAAATTGATCCTTTTGAATTTGCTCGTTTAAGTGCTTACTTTGATTCTGTCTTAAATGAAACCGAATTAGCCAACTTATTTGAAAAAACCGTTTTTAAAAAAGAGCTGATTAATCAAATCATTCAAGTAAGTCGTTGGGATTTTATTTCACCTTTGCTTGTACTAATTGAAGACGCAAATAATGAAAATGCATTAAACTGCTTATTAAGAAATGGCGCAGATCCGCATCTTATAGTAGGACATCAAAGCGCTATTGAAGCAGCAAAAAATCGAGATAAGGAAAATTTAGTGCACTGTATGGAAGAACATATTAAACGCATGTCTGCTCCTACCGAACATAAAAAACAATTGGAACTAAAATGCCACATGAATATTATAAAAATACCTGCTAATGAACGGGAGCAAAATATTCTTGCTGTCCTCAATCTATTGAATAGTCCCTTACTTAACAATAAGGACAATACACCCTCTGTTGTAGTGCAAAATATCAAAGCGATTGTAGTGCAGATTGATCATGAGAATACAGAAAATATTTCTGAAAAAATTAAAGAAATTAAAGCATTAATCAAAGCTCATGGCAAAGATAGAGAAGACAATTCTTATGTTCGAAACATTCTGGATGTATTTGAGAACGTTACACAGGATAATTTCAAAAAAATTCGTGAATCACTTACTTTAGTCCCGGAATTTAAAAAAATTATGGATGCTCCTATAGTTGAGCCCAGATCTTCTTTGGGATAGTTTATCAGCCATAATAACCACCCAAAAACCATCAATGAATTACTGCATTCTTATTATATTTTAAGCATATTGTATGATATGTTTAAATTCATAAAAGTTTCTGAATCTAACAGAGTAGAACGAGAAAAAATTGTGAAGCATTGCTAAGGAGTAGCGTGTATGCCAAGACTAAATACTATTGACGGTTATTATGATCCATTAAAATTTATTAAAAAAAATCATACTCAAGAGGATCTTGTTCATGAAAAAGAACTCATTGAATATCTAAATAGTGCATATCGCCATGCTTTAAGAAAAATACTACTCGCAGCCCCTGCTTCTTTTGCAGAAGCATCTCCTATATATGAACTTTGTATTGATTTCATCTTAAACAGCAATGACTTAACCCAGGTCACTGTAAAGGGGATTGAAGAGCAAATAAATAAAAATAAAGATCTCCATAAATTAAAAAATTTTAAGTCAGACAACCCCGATTTTGCAAAACTCCAATTAATAAAGGCTGTTACCAGGGGACATCAAGCCAATTTAGTTATTAATGAACATATTATTTCTTATGTCAATAGCACTCTCATTCTTGAGAATATATTAAATAAAGAATATAACTACGGTTTTTTTGCTACTCAAAAAAGCGATTTGGCACATAAAGAAGCTGTTTCGGCACTTAAAGAAGCTTTAAAAGATAATCCAACCAATCTTCTAGTGCATTTATCCACCTTACGCAAGGGACATTTAGGCAGCGCGATTAGAGTCTTTGTAAAACAAGGCCTGGCAGATAAATTATTGCATGGCAAAACAGTACATACGGTAAGCGATTTTATAACAGCATTACACGAACAAGTGAACCTTAATCTGCCTGCAACAGCGGGCTTTTCTTAAATTCGTCTGGTTACGTGTTTATTTCATATTTTCAATTGTCACATCAATAGCTTCGTGATCTGAAGGATTTCCTTGTGCTTGGGTATAAAGCAAAGCATTTTTTAATGTTGCTTTAACTATCTTGTTGTTTTTGGCATATCTATAGTCGTTTTAGGTGCCTCCATCGTTGTACTCGTAGCCTCTTTAATTACTACAGGAGTTGTGGGAGTTGTAGTTCCAAGATGCTCCCTAAAGAAATAATATGCTGCCATGGCGACAAGAATAACAAGCACTACTATAGCAACAATTGCTACACTACTACTTGAATCATTTCTAGCCATTATAATCTCCTTATTGTTATAATCCGCAGCAATTCAAGTGTAAATTTATTGATCAACCCTGCTAAGTATAGGATAAAACCAAGTTTAATTTACATTAGAACTCTTTTTAAAACGTTGCAGACAAAATGCCAGAGAAACACAGAGCGCAGAACCGGCGTATTCGAGAGCCTCAGTCTAAAATCTTCCGAAAACTGAGACTAGGAAAATCTTGATTTTCCCCCTACAGCTTAATGGCCTAGTTGTAAGAACCATAAGGTTTGGAAAATGGGGTGGGATTAAATTTCCGCTCCTCTTGCACTTTATCTTCGTCTCTTGTTTCTTCAACTTTTTGAAGCAATTGATTTGAACGTTCTTCGTGTTCTGGAGATTGAATCGATTGATTTGAAAGTTCTTCTTGTTCTTGAGGTTGAAACGTTTTTGGTACTAGTTTGGATGGCATAAGTTGGATCATTTTTTGTGTACTATCAATTGGAGCAGTAACTTCTTCCTTAGATGCAGACAATTTCGGTGATTGTTCTTGATAGCTTATTCCGCGCATACATCGCACCGTTTGCAAAGCCTCCCAGTTTTTTTCCCAGCCAGTAGCAAAACCATATTTCTCTTTAAACCACCTCATCGCATGCTCCAATTGAAAATAGGGTTTGATGAGCGTCTCAGCAAGAATGTGTCCATTTCCCTCACCTGGACCTTTTGCAAAATAAACTGTGGCTTTCCTTTCTTTTATATCACCGGTTAAATCGATCGCGACCCACCCTCTCCAAGGCCCCATATCACCTGTCTTAAATGCAGTGAGTGGCTTGCCATTTTTATCTACTTCAAGTTGAAACCCTAAACATTCAGCTACATATTTTAAATCCCTATGATCTGAAACAGTTTCTTTTGCCCAAGGATCCTGCGTCATCCAAATTTGAGGATTAAAAGTATACTGCAATGTTTCATCGCTCATCCAGGCTTGTACAAATAGTGCATAGTCCTCTGCAGTAGTAGTTAAGGTATTTGCTGCGCACGGTTTTTTTCCAAAACTGCTGTGATTCATATGTAAAGGGTCAAACACATATTTTTTAGCAAGCACATCAAGATTTGCGGTATGACCACGTTTTGCTACTTCCTCAAGAATTTTTGGCAAGTAGGGAGTAAGCTCCTGGACATCAGTGAGCTTTTGTAAATTACAATTGAGTGCGGTTAAGTCTATAGTGCCGGATCTTCCAACCCCTGTACTATCAAAAATTGTATATCTTAGATTGGGAGGGTTGATTGAAACATACAGTTTATTTTCTTCAAAAGAATCATGCACCGGCATTAATGCAAGTTTAGGTTCGTGAAGTCTTTCAATCACTTTTTGCAAATAAAACAAGGGAAAACCTGAATACCTATAATATTCCTGGCCGGGTTCAAATTGATGATTCACTTCATCTTTTCGATTTAAATCAAATCCTGTTTTATGAGCAAGAATCATAGCTGGCGTCAACGCATTAATGCGTGCTATATCTTCTTCAGTAATTTCTTCACCCTCTTTCCATTTAAAACCATGTTGTTGACAAAAATCCTTAAAAGGCAAAAGGTCATTAAGCCTCTTCATATCTAAAGAGATTTTTTCATCTTCTGCAAGCTTTAATACAAGATAAGTAAATACCGGTTTACTCAGTGATGCGGCGCCAAAAACCGTATTTTTATTCACATCTCCATAGCCATGGATTACAGGGGTGCCATTACCAATCACTGTAGCCACGCTTACTTGTTCTATATTGGCTTTCTTTCTAATCCATTCCACTTCAGACTCTGTGTTGGAGCTAAAGGTCAGTGAACTTAAATCTTCTATAAGTGAAGCCACTAATTTGATAACTTTTGCTTTCATGCTGTTCTCCTGCGATGTTACCGTTTTCTAAATCCATTATATCGAAAAACAAAGGGTCAATTGTATAAACTTTGTATGGATTGTATCTATTTAGAAGGGACCGCTAAGGAGTGTGAAACGCTTCTATTGATTGAATACCTGACGCGACAACGGCGAGTTGGAGCGATTTCTTTAAAACAAAGGCGACAACGTAATTTTGCTGCTTCGGCCGCAGCATCTTTCTTTTATTCTTCCTTCCTAATTTGTTGTAAAGCTAATGCAGTAGAATTGGCTTGGGCTCGCCTTGCAACATCATGGAATTTTCTCTATTGTTTTCTACATCAGACTCAGGAGTGTGAGACCTAAAGGCCAATGAATGTAAATCTTCTACAAGTGAAGCTGCTAATTTGCCAACTTTTGCTTTCATGATGCACTCCGATGATATTACCGTTCAATCAATTCATTTTATCGAAATGCAAAGCCCTAATTGTATGAGTTTTGTATATGTTGGGCATACATAGGCCATTATTAAGGGATTGTGTAATAAGCTATCTCTCGCTATCTTTAAATAATTTCTATTTAAAAATCATATACTTTTTATGAAATGTGTACTTATGATTAGAGAATTATAGTCCAACATGACTACACTAATATTAAACCGCATAGAATATACACGATGAACATAAACATACTATTGGTTGAAGATAACCTCAAGTTAGTCAAGTATTTAAAAAAAATGCTTGCTTATGAAGGGTATGACGTTGCTACCGAGTCTCGAGGCGATAGTGCTACTTATCGCATCATAAGAGAACAGCCCGATTTAGTGATCCTTGACATCATGTTGCCCGGGATGAATGGCGAGCAGATTTGTGAAACGGTACGTGATGCATATCGCGGTAAAATATTGATGTTAACGGCTTTGAATACAGAGCAAAACGAGGTAACAAGCCTGAAACTAGGTGCAGATGACTATGTCACTAAACCGGTTAAAGAAGAGGTATTAAAAGCACGAATTGCTGCGCTTTTAAGAAGACCCAACTTAATTACAGAATCTAAAGAAATTCAATTTGATAATTTGGTGATTGACTTAATAAAAAAAAGTGTCAGTTATTGTGGAAAATCCATTGATTTAAGCCCAAGTGAGTATGAGTTACTCGCCCTGTTAGCAAAAAATGCTGATACTGTTTTAAGCAGAGATAACATTGATTATGCATTACGCGGTAGAGAATACGATGGTGTAGACCGAAGTATTGACCTAAAGATATCACGGTTAAGAAAGATACTAGGTGATGACATAGACAATCCTTATCGAATTAAAACGATTTACGGAAAAGGATATTTATTTTTATCAGGTTCATGGAAAAAATAAATGATAAAATTATACCTAAAAACAATTTCCGCTTCACTATTAATTTTATTTCTTGTTCTTTTGGGTTTTTATCTTTTCTTTACTCATTCCATACGAATAATGTCTCAAAAAACTCAGGACATTTTAGGGACAGGTAATTTTTCAGTACTCGAGCACATCGTACTCCAGTCAAACACATGGAATAGATCTATTTCGAAGTCTAATGAGGAATTAAAAAAATTATTTCCGCAAAACATTGATGCCGTGCAAGTGATTGATATGAATTCCATTCCCTTTACAGATAAAGAAAAAGAACAATTACTTACAGGTAGTATTGTTTATAAAGATGCAAAGAATCGTATGTTTTTGACGTATAGTATTCATGATGTCTATGCCTACAAGCAAATTAACAAGAGTTCTTATGTTTTAAAAGTGCAGATGGGGGCATCGATCAATGATATGGTTAAAGGTGCGACCTATTTGATGCGAACTCTTATTTTAAATGCATTAAAGACTGTCCCGATGAATCAATGGGAGGAAACATTAGCTAAACTCCAGCTTCAGTATCAAATTCCTTTAACACTCACTTCAATAAACAATAAGAATATTTCTCCTGTAGCAAAAAACAATTTAATTGATAATGAGGTAGTTTATGATATCCCTACAGATGAGAAACCTATAACGACTGTTTACTTTAAAATTCCTGGCAGTGACCAAATAATCACTGTGGGGCCGTTACACTATCCCTATTTTTCACTTCGATTATCTGAGATTCAAATATATTTTGTGATAACAATAACCTTTTTAACTATTTTTGCCGTGGCAGTTCTCACGTGGTTATTTAGCAGGAACAGCGCAAAAATATACAGACTAACGCAAGAGTACAGCCAAGGCCATTTTAACTATGATGTGCAACTAAATCGCATTTCAACATTAAGAAGTGTGTATGAAAATGTGGTTGCTATGGGTAATAAAATAAATGTACTGATGCAGTCACAACAAAATATGGCACGATTTGTCGCCCACGAACTACGTACTCCTTTATACACCATACAATTGGCCCTTGATTCATTAAAAAAACTTAAAGCTCAGTCTGGTGAAGAGCAAGAACATATTGAAAGCATTGAAGAGGACATGCAGGAATTGAATCAGTTGATCCACACTTTTTTACTCTACTCCCAAAGTACGACACGCGAGCTTAAAATAAATGAAAAATTGCTTAATCTACGACTATGGCTTGAGAGTTTATTAAAAACGCATCAATCCTATGAAATAAACGTGTTATTTAATTACCAACAAAGTAATAATGAATTTCTATATTTTGATCCAAAACTCTTATATCACGCGGTAACTAATCTCATTAGTAATGCTTTGAAACATGCACATAAAGAGATACTCATCAGTTTGGAATATCAAAATGAGTCGGTAATTATTCGCATCGATGACGATGGTCCAGGTGTACCTGAATGCGATAGGGAAAAAATAGTCGAGCCTTTTACAACATTAAATGCAAGCGACACCAAAGGGAAACATATCGGTCTTGGTTTATCTATTACGAAATCCATATTGAGTTTGCATGGTGGTATGCTTGCAATAAATGAAGCAAAAACATTAAAAGGGGCGAGCTTTAGCCTTATTTTGCCAAGGATAACTTGATGCGACCTTGCTTGTCTTAAACAAGCAAGGTTCCATAATACCCCACCAAATTCGCGATGGTGATGGTATTTGCATAATTACTGCACGTACTGTCCTTAGTCATATTCCAGTTAAATATCCCAGCTAAACCGATGAATGGGGGATAATCAGGATCACAGTTTGTTTCCTGGACATCAATTCCATTGGCAATTTGCTTTTTAGGATATCCTATCGCAATAAGTGCATTAAAGAACTCTTTACCCCAGCTACCGTCAGCAAAATAAGTTTGAATGTTAATTAAATCAAAGCTCTTCGCATTTAATATATCGACCTGTGTTGCTTCAATTCCACCGGGCTCATCATTATTTCCAGCAGGAGTGATAGTGAGATAATAAGGTTTTCCATCTTGCATTGATGCATAATTTAATGCATTTCTTAAATTGGCAATCACACCATCGAAATTGGCCTGGGGAATCGAACCACTGGAGTCTCCTAAGCTTTCATCATCAATATCAAGGCCATCCAGATGATTGTTGCGAATAAACTGAATCACGCTGGGTACGAAAATATTGGCATGATTCACGTAGTCATTATTAATAAAGGTCCAATCATTTTTCCCCCATCCCAATGAAATTAATATTTTTATATTCGGATTGCCTGCACGTGCTAATTGTACCAATAAAGCCAAACGCGCAGGTTCATTAGGCTGGCCTTGTTCGTAGGTAAAAACTGCACCGTTTTGCCATGCAGTAGTGTGAGCAAAAGCTACAAAAATAGCGCTAACCCGATTAAAAGGAGGGATAGGAACTTGATTTGGCGGCAACCATTGTCCTGCACCAAAATTATAAATTGGGTAATAGGTACCAGCATAAGGAAGAGGAAATTGACTGCTTGGAAGTTTTTTTGTTGCGGTCACTTTAATGCGATTATTTAATACGGGTACAGAGCACACCGCCCCGTTATAGGAGCAGACTCGCGGCATTAATGTGATTTCAGCATTTTTGCTGATTCCCTGTAAAGAGACTATAAAGGAACAGGTAGCTCCTGCAGGTAAAACGGTACAAGTATTGCTGCTTAAAGAGACTTTCAGAGTATTTGCTGTTGCTCTGTAGTTAGGGTCGATTGTAATATTACTTAATGTCTTTGTCGTAGTATTTTTAGCCATGTAAGTGATATAAGTAGACCCAGTTTCAGAAATAACAATGGGACTTGAGCTGCTTGGTGTAATTTCTACTATAGATGCAGCCTGAGCCGAAGTCAGGGTCAATATCCACCATAAGCAGTGCGTTTTGAACAACGTATGTTTTTTCATCTGCATTCATCCTTGTTAACCAATAGAAATTGCCAGAGTAAATAGAATCCCTTGTGTATAAAGATTTTTAACTCTCAATCGATCATGGGAAGTTTGTGCTGGCAAGTTTCCTAAAGCACCTTTGTCCAAATTAAAATATTGATAACCAACAGACGCATGATATTGCACATGATGCTGCTTATCATCCCACAGCAAATATTCAAGACCCGTGCCTAACTCATAGGAAAAAGTCTGTTTTGTATGATTGTTAAAACGGGCTAAAGCAGGAGCAGCACTTAATGAAAAGTCGCTCGGCTCCTCATGATACGCGTAAAAACGGTTCCAACCTCGGCCAATACCGGCTAAAGCATAAGGTTTCCAAGTATATTTTGAGTAAATTACTTTGGACTCAAACATCAGCGATGCGCTTTTTGCATGAAAATTATAATTCAAGGTATCAAAAAGACCCTCGTTGATAAACGGGAATTCCGTTCCCTTTACTTGGCCCAGCTGGTAAAAATACCCCGAAACGCCCAAAGATAATTGATAAAATGAAAACCATGGCTTTTCAAAGGTATGACTTGCTCCTATGCCCCAAAAACCTTGCCAGTTTGTTTTGGTATTGGTTTGGTAGGCACTTGTAATAATCTCATTAATTTCCACCAGACCTTCGTTTTTAAGGGTCGAAAAATTCGGACCTCCCGAAACAAAAAAACTGATTTGATTGGCATTTGTAGAATAAGAGAATAGAAAAAAAATACATAAAGGAACAAGTTTACTCTGTTTAACTTCCATATCTATTTAGACCTTTAATTTGTCAACATTTTCTAAAACAATATTATCTGAAAAGTCCGCAGATGCTCAATAAATGATTCGAAGACATTGAAAAGGGCTTTAAATCCCTTATCACTAGCCCCCCCACGACTTGTTCGCGGGACAGGGCCTCAATGTATAGAGGTCAAATCTTTTAATAGGTCACGATCCCTCAGGTCATTTTGAGCCAGCAACATAAAAAGTAGATCCTATAGGCTATCGGCAGGCAAAATAACCTGCCACAAAGGGATGTAAAATTCTATTATGGACTGGCCTTGTATATTCCAATAGCCAATAATAACCAGCCAACAATAAAACATAAGCCTCCAACTGGGGTAACGACGCCAATTGCTTTTACGTTTATCAGACTTAATAAATATAAGCTCCCTGAAAAAAGAAAAATGCCAGTAAAAAATAGCCATCCTGCAACTCGTATGATTCGTGCATTAAAGTGACAAAGAATCACCCCAAGAAACAATAAGGCCAAGCTATGGATAAAATGATAAAAAACACCCGTTTGAAAAATATGCATTTGGTACACACTTAATTGTGTATTCAAACTATGAGCTGCAAAAGCACCTAAAATTGTGGCAACCATGGTTGATAAAGCACCAATTGCTATAAAGCGCTTGAGGATTACTGTTTCAGAAGGAGACCGTATCATTTTCACTTTCCAAATATTAAAAGTTAACACATTGACAGAATAACCCTTTTCCTTAAAGTGAGAAATTATTGCCGTTTTATCCTATTGAGTAATGTTTTTCATAAGTTAAGTTCGCTTATTTTATCTCTGATATATCAATATTCCATTTTAGAGTAATCTGTATAACCTTTTTCGGCTCCTCCGTAGAAGGTTGTTGGATCGGGAGTAGCTAGAGGAAAATCTTTTGTAAAACGCTCAGGTAAATCAGGATTGGCAATAAACTTACTGCCAAAAGAAATTGCATCGGCTCGCCCTTCATTAATTGCTGCTTCGGCTGTTTGCAGAGTATAGCCCCCATTAAGTACCAGGAGCCCTGAAAATAATTTTCTGATTTTCGGCGCTAATGGTTCTATCCCGTCAGGAAGTTCTACGGGCTCAACGAGGTGTAACATCCCCAAACTCAGCTTTTCCAACTGCTCAACAAGGTAAAGGTAAGTCCCTTCTGGATTAGAATCACTCATGCCATTGAATGGGTTATTAGGGGATATTCGGACAGAGACTCGATCTGCTCCCCATATGTCAATCACTGCCTGGGTTAACTCAATTATAAAGCGTGCTCGATTCACCAGGTTTCCGCCATATTTATCCATCCTTTTATTAGAGCCATCTTCCAGAAACTGCGCTGGTAAATACCCATTAGCGCCGTGAATCTCCACCCCATCAAAGCCCGCATCTCTGGCCAGTTGTGCTGATTTTTTAAAATCATCAATAATTTCTTTAATTTCTGCTAGTTCCAAAGCCCTTGGGGTCACAACATCCTTAGGTCCAGAAAGAGTATAGGATTGACCTGAAAAACCGATAGCCGAAGGCGCGACTGGCAGCGATCCACCATGAAAGTCAGGGTGAGAAACCCTGCCTACATGCCACAATTGTAAATAAACTTTACCTCCTTGCGCATGAACTTTATGTGTAACTTTTTTCCAGCCTTCAACCTGTTCCTGATTATGGATTCCCGGAGTATATATATACCCAACACCCTGCGGACTAACTTGAGTTGCTTCTGTAAAAATAAGTCCTGCTGATGCTCTTTGAGCATAATAGTCAGCGATTAAGGCAGTAGGTATTTGCTGCATGGCACGTGAACGAGTCATAGGAGCCATAAAAACCCGATTTTTAAATGCCAGCTTTCCTTTGGTGAGTGATTCTGTAAGCATTAAATTATTCATAATAGATTACCTTTCATATCTGGATTGCAAATTTTAAGACTATGTACCAAACTATACTTTGCCGACCAACTATTTATAAATATAGTTGGTCGGCAAAGTATTTGTCAAGCATCAATCTTATAGGAGTCTCAATTGGTTAATATGGAAGGGAAGGCTGAAAAAGAAACAATTTACTGCAAAAAGGAAGATGTTTTACATTTTCCTAATGCAGTTAATGGTAATGAGCTCAGTTATCTAATTTTCCTGCTTGCCAGAACACATAGGGGGATGGCAAGCGAACTTTTACGACCCCTTAATCTTTATCCTGGGCAAGAACTTTTGCTTATGCAATTATGGGATCGAGATGGCCAAAGCCAGATAGAGCTTATTTGCCGACTAGGCTTGGATGCATCTACTGTCACTAAAATGGTACAAAGATTGGAAGCTCAAGGGCATATCACCCGAACACCATCCAGTACAGACAAAAGAGTAATGCAGGTCAATCTCACTTCTACAGGGAAAAAATTAAGAGCAGAAGTTGAAAAAATGTGGACATCTCTAAATTCTGCTGTTACCCAAATCCTTGATGAAAAGGAGCATGAACAAATAAGCGCTCTTTTAAAAAAAATTGTGTTGGGCATGCAAAAAGGGGGTAAATAAACAAAGGGAGGTTATAGTCATTTGAGCGGATGTGCATCACCTTTTTTGAATGATTAGACTTTTATACATAAGTCCCGCCACTGCGAAGAAGTCGCTTAAGCAGGACGTAGAAATAAGGGATTCAGGCAGTCAAAAGTTGAGGATCCCTCATGTCATTTTTGAGCCAACAATTTGAACAACAAGTTGCTCAAATTAATGGCTTCCGGTTTAAGCTCAATTAAGGTTTGTAAGAGAGTACTTTTTCAGCCTCTGCTTGTAATCTTTCTCCATGTCTTATTTGTGCTACTTCATTGGTAACTGCCATACCAGTTACAACGCTTTGAATCCTGTCCACTACAGCGAATAGTCCATAGATGCCTGTAGTATTGTTATAAGCAGTATTCCCATTTTTAATTTCCATTTCACCCATCAGCTTTTTAGAGAGAGCTTTTTGTTGTGGTGTATTTTGCATGGTGTTTCTCCAGTTAGTTAGACCTGCAGAATATCTCTGAATTATTACGGAATTCTTAAGAGAATTACGCAAACCAAACCATTTAGATTTAGAATCGATTTTCTAGAACTAACTCCATGTAATTTAAGGTGATTTAATCTATGAACAGAGTTTTTTATCATGTTTCTGACAATAAGAATTTGTTTCTTTGTGTTAACAAACTTTAGAACACTAAAGTTTGTGCGGCTGCAAGGATGCAACATGGTCCAGTATTGTTATTGGACTTTAGAGGGTAAAAATTATTTCACCTGCAACCCAATTAGTGGACTTATGGAAATGAATGAGTTTGCTTCATGGAACAATCCCAAGCCCTTAATACCAGCAATAATCAGATAAATAGCGACAATGTAATTTAGTAATCGCGGTAAAAGCAGGATTAAAATTCATGATGGCAAAGCATATTAGGTTCTTCATAGAGTAGTAAACTATACTTTACTAATTCATTTAAAAAAATACTTTTAGATTTAACATCGAGAATTTTAAACACAATTTAGTTCTTTAATTCCCGTGCACAATTTAGAATGTGAAGGAGATTCATGTGAAAACTGCGCTAATTACCGGAGCAAATAGGGGTCTTGGTTTGGAGTTTGCACGCCAACTTAAAGATAAGGGATATTATGTTATAGGATGTTGCCGTACCCCATCAAAAGCAAATAAACTTAATGAGTTGGCTGATGAAGTAATTCAATTAGATGTGACAAGCGACAAAGATATAGCATCATTAAAGCAAGCCCTGAATAACAAACCAATTGATTTGCTGGTAAATAATGCGGGTACTGGTGGTGAGAAAGGCGTAACAATAGGGAATGTTAACAGAGAAAACTTTCTTGAAGTCTTGAATGTAAATTGTATCAGTGTGGTGAAATTGAGCGATGCCTTACTAACCAACATCCAGGCAAGTCAGGAGAAAAATATTATCGTTATTAGCTCACGAATGGGTAGTATTTCTGATAATGATACAGGTAAATCGTATGCTTACCGCACCAGTAAAGCAGCTCTTCATTGCGCCATGCGTAGCTTCGCCATAGATGTGCAAGATAAAGGAATTCATGTCATGCTCATTCATCCAGGTTGGGTAAAAACATCGATGGGCGGAGCAGGTGCTTTAATTGATGTACAAACCAGTGTCGCAGGAATTCTAAAACAAGCAGAGAAAAAAATAACTAATAGTCATGCAGAAAAACTTCATCGTTATGATGGTGGTGCGATAGCCTGGTAATATCGACTTAATTTGTGGAAGCTAACCCTTAGAACAAGAATTAAGGACTTCCTTTTAAATATGATGTGGGGCTAAGTTCCTTGTCCTGTGCATAGAGCTATTTCCTTCTAATTGATTTGAATTATCATATACCTTATTATCTCTCATCGAAATCAAATCCAGAGTAAGAAATAAATGAAAAATGTAACAAAATGTTTCGCTATAACTCTAATCACTCTGATTCCCACACTGTCTTTTGCAACTCTAAGACCATTTACTAACAGAGATTGTGCTGCTTTAGCAATGCCTAAAACAGTATTATTAGTTCATGCATCATGGTGCTCACACTGCAAGGCTTTTTTACCAGTTTACCAACAAGTTTCTGATAAAGAAAAATACAGAGATTGGATTTTCTATCAAATGGTAAATGATAAATTTGAAAATGTTTGTGGTACTGCTATTAGAGGTGTTCCTGTCACATTTAAAAACAATATGAAAAACAATTTCATGGGGAACAGGACGCAATCGGCACTGGAAGAGTTTTTAGATTCGAATGCCTAGAGTTTCTCCAAAGCAAATAGGTTGGACACCAACAATTTAAAGTTACCCAACCTACGGTTGCTCGTTAGAAGCGACCCGCAATGTAGAATTTAGTCGTATAATCCCTAGCTCACCAGTGCTTTTCCTGCCTATAGTTAGATCAACCTTAAGTAATTGTATTGCACTACTATTTTGAAATTGATAGTTTATTTTTAAAGGAAGAGTGAGTGTCCATTTGTTATCTCGAGACTCAATGAGTTGAGGTACACCGTCTATTTGGCTTGTTGCACTGAGTTTTTGGGTCTTAAACGCTTGAATATTGCCTGATTTTTCAATGGCATTTATAAATTCATCCCATCCTTGTTTCG
Organism: Legionella parisiensis; assembly: GCF_001467945.1. Taxonomy (GTDB): domain Bacteria; phylum Pseudomonadota; class Gammaproteobacteria; order Legionellales; family Legionellaceae; genus Legionella; species Legionella parisiensis. The sequence goes on along the minus strand of NZ_LNYQ01000013.1, from coordinate 2,666,031 downwards.
TATAGCAAGATTGCAGTTTTTGCAATTGTTCATCTATGGATTTAGAGTCAAAATTAAAAGATTGTGTTGCAGCATGCTCAGCCCAAGCTAAAATAATGGCTTGACTGACATTTTTAATTTCAACAGGAGTTTTATAATCACAATCGATAAGGGCTGCTTTTTTTGGTTGTTCCACTGTGGATTGTTGCGTATTTTGTAACACAGATGGTGTCACTGGAGACTGGCTAGGCGTCACTGTATCGGGGTTAACGGGCTCCTTGAGGTTAGCAATAATTCGCATAATTCCAAACTCGCCTGTAGGTTTACGCCCCATAGTTAAATTAACATTTAGAAATTGGGTTACGTTGACTTGTTTGTTCTGATAGACAACTTGTAAGGGTAACTCGATATTCCATTGATTGCTTCCAGTTCTAAGCAGTTTTATTTGACCATTTACCCTACTGTTCATACTAAAATTTTGTGATCTAATTGCCTCAATGTTACCTGATTTATCTAAAGCATTCTTAAAATTCGCCCAGCCTTTTGCAGTATAACAAGACTCCAATTGCTGTAACTGAGACTCTATAGATACAGGATTGAAATCAAAAGACTGTGTTGCGGCATATTCTGCCCACTTTATCACCAAGCCTTCATTAATCGTTTTCATCTCGCCAGGAATTTTGTAATTGCAATTAATGGTCTCAGGTCTCTCTTCAGAAGATCTGTTAAAAGTAATTTTCGGAATTTGCGATGGTTTCGAAAGTTCAATATTTTGAACAAATTGTATTTTATTATTTTGTTGCTCATTGAGTGTGTTTAGGGTATCAAGCACTTTTATTTTATCGAATTTTGGTAATGCAGCATAAAAATTAACTGTTTCCTTGTCTTTAAAATAGGAGAATAACTTGGGCAATTTAATAGCATAAAAATCTGATTTAATAGCAAGGAACTTATTTCTAGTCCATTCAAACGAATTGGCCATTAAAGGGTTTTGAATTTCATTTTTAAAGTAAGAAGTTAACTTTGCCATTAGTGTTTTTATAGCTTTCTCATAACCTAGGGCTTTTTGTTCTTCAGCAAGGTGTTGGAGCTGGCTTGTAATATCATATTCTAATTTTAGACACAATTCAGGATGACTTAGAATTCTATCTGTCTCTGAAAGCGATCTTCCTGTCGCGATGAATAAAGAAGTCAGAAACGAAGTTGCCATTTTTTTCAGGTTCTCCGCGCTGCTTATTTGATGAGTCACGCTTAAGGAGACAGCTCCCAGAGCTTCTTTTATTGCGGCAGCTTTTTGAGATAACGCCGCACGACGTGGTGTTGCGACTATTTGAACTATTCCGAGTTTAAATGCGTTCCTCCAACTGATAATCAAGTAAACATTGAGAAAGTGTGTTATTTCTTCTTTATCGTTTTTATAAAAAACTTTAATGGGCACATTCATTTTCCATTGAGTTTCCTGAGCATCGATAAGTTGAACTTTTCCATCCAACATGCTGCTCACCATAAGTTTTTGGGTTTTTATTGAGTTTATATTCCCTGAATCTGTTAATGCATTAATGTAGCTAGTCCAACCATTTTTTGTATAGCATTTTTTTAAATTATTCAACTGAGCATCAAAGGACAACAAGTCAAATTTAAAAGAATGAAGTACAGCATATTCTGCCCAGCTTACAATTAAGGCATTATCGACTTTTTGAGTGTCAGGAGAAATTCTGTAATCACAATTAATTTCGATTGATTGATTTTTTGTTGTCGTGTTTGACTTTTGATAAGTTGTCTCTGCCTGCATTACCCCCTTATTGGATTTAACATGCGTAGATATTTTTTCAGAAATAGCATCCGTGGTTTGTCCAGCATATGCGAGAATACAGATTAAATTAAATAATGCTCCGCAAACTATATTTTTTTTCATGGGATAACATTCCTTATTAATAACTAACAATTCTTTGCTAACGTCCTGTATTTTAATTTAACTCTGCTTATTCAGTGTATGAAATACTGCGGAAATTTCAACACTGAATTGAGTAGCTTCTAAAAGCAACCAATTGAGTTTGGGAGTAGTAGAAAGGAAGCTACATTGGTATTGATGGTAAGGGGCACCAAGTTTCAAGTAGTATAGTTGAAAAATACTTTTTTAACTCTGAAAATATTTACCATAGGGAATACCTAAGATGCTTAACCTCCCCTATTCGGGATAACCAAAATTATTATCTGACAAGTGATAGCTTCTACCCAAGACCCGTGAACTAATTTACCCCAACTCAAACGCGTTCTTTGAGTTCGTCTTCCCTGAGGTTCAGTCAAGATTTAACATAACGGTTTATTACTGATAAAGTGATTAAATAAGTCAAATAACCTTGCCGGTTGATCTATAGGGGCAAGGTGTCCTGCATTTCGAATCTTAACTTGGGTTAAGCCGCCTGACGTTTTAGCATAACCAGCCACTTTGCCATCCGTACGCCATACGCAGGAAGCCGTATGAGCAAATTTATGTTTGAATGGCCATTTAAGTGCAGATAACCATAATTCAGTGCTCATAAAATTTGAGTCCTTTCCATCTTCCAGACCATTATAAATCAATACCCGAATATCTGCTGCAAGGATTTTAGGATATAAATCGGCAACAGAATCCTGTTCACCAATTTCAAGCTGTTCTGCCACTTGTTTACTAAAATTGTTAAACTTTTGAATACGTTTATCTATATGTAAAGCGTGACGAACCTCAGATTTATTTAAATAATTAATCATGAGGGCATCATCAGGTTCCGCACCTTTAGCAATATTAGCCATATTAAGTCCGCCACTTTCTTTCACAATTAATTCCTGCATTTTATTACAAACCTGATTTGCCTTGCGACTTGATGGTTTTGTCTTGTCTATTTCTTTAGTACATAAAGAGTATAGTTTTAATACTTGGTCTCGAACTTGACGATCAATAAGGCCATGTGAATAAGCGAAATCAGCATTAGCACGTTGTTGCAGACGAGGATTAACCCAGGCATCACCAATTAACAGTCCCTTTAAATTAATTTTGGGAGTCGTCCCGGTTTCAGAAATAATTCGAATCGCCAATTGAGGCAAATATTTTCCTGCATAAGATTCGCCAGCCAAATAAAATGGTTTCGATTCCAGCTCGGGATGCTGCTGAAAAAAAGTCTTAAGTGCGACATATAATTGATCCATTGCCTCTGATTCATTTGAGAAAATATTATGTTTCCCATAAGAAAAACCAACTCCTGCTGGTTGATCTATCACTAAATAATTGGCTTTTTGGCTCCAGGAATAATGACGTTCTAACAAAGTCCCATCTTTATTAATTACATAAGGCCCATTTTCCATAAAAAAACCATACATTGACGCTGCTCCAGGACCACCATTTAGCCATAACACCAGAGGAGCATCAGCATAATGCTCTCGATTTTCAACATACCAATAGAATAAATTACCTTGTGCAGCATTACATTTTTGCTTTGAACACAGAGAAGTCGAGAGAGGAAGATAGCCTGCATACTCTACATTCTTAAGCGTACCAAAGCCTGGTAAGGATGCAATTCTATCTTGTGAACTGTCAGGAAGATTAGGTGAAGAAGCGAAGGTCACTAAAGTAGTCCCTAAGAATAAAAACCAAAAAACAATATGCATAGCACTTCCTTTTTTGAATGATTAGGCCTCTCAAATGGTAACCATAGGAGTATTTGCGGCTGATAATGGTGCTCATAAAAACATAATGCCTTGAGTCAAGTTCTTGATGAAGCTTCTCTCTATTATATAGCCTCACCATACACCTGTCCTCACATAGTTTATGGGCGTTGAATTCGGTAATCTCGCTAAACAAATCGAAAGTATCTTAGTTACCAATATCATTTAAATTTGCTTTGCTTTGGTTGCCTCTATAAATTTTCTGACTCAGAATATGCGAGTGAGCCAGCTTTATTTGTACTGTTTGTAGACTTGAAAACAGATTCGACTCTGCCGCTGCTGAGAGTTTTTATTACGTAGGGACAATTTTGACAGGAGGTTTTTAGTGATTAAAAAAGTGAAGTCCGTGGCGATTCTTTTCGCCATTTGCACTGTCTTTTTTACTGGGGCGAGAGCACAAGAGCGCCCTGCTGTGACCATTTTTGAAAATGTGCGTATCTTTGATGGAAAAACCCCAAAACTCTCCGGACCATCGAATGTTCTGGTTCGTGGTAACATCATTCAGAGGATCACGAGCACTCCCATTCCAGTAAGCGACCAAGCCAATACCCGTATTATAACCGGGGGCGGAAGAGTGCTGATGCCCGGCCTCAGTGACATGCATTGGCATGCGATGCTTGTGCGCCCCACTCCCAATCAGATGATATCGGGTGACATCGGGTACACAACGCTTTTAGCAGGTGCTGAAGCCACCGCCACGCTGATGCGTGGATTTACAACAGTCAGGGATATGGGCGGTCCTGTCTTCGCACTCAAGCGAGCCATTGACGAAAATATTATCCCCGGCCCGCGCATTTATCCCTCGGGCGCGATTATCACCGTCACGGGCGGCCACGGAGATTTCCGTGAGCTCTGGGAATTGCCTCGAACCCCAGAGGCAATGAGTCGTATGGAGCAGCTTGGTGGTAGCGTCATTGCGGACAGCCCGGACGAAGTTCGAAAACGCACGCGCGAACAACTCATGCAAGGTGCGTCCCAGATCAAACTGACTGCGGGTGGAGGGGTGGCCTCGCCTCTTACTCCCCTTGATATCACCACCTTCACCGATGCTGAATTGCGAGCTGCTGTCGACGCAGCTGCAGGCTGGGGAACCTATGTAACTACGCATGCATATACATCGAATGCCATTCAACGTTCTATAAGGGCAGGCGTCAAAGTGATCGAGCATGGTCACCTTATCGATGAAGCAACAGCCAACCTTATGGCCCAAAAAAACATCTGGTTGAGTACCCAGCCATTTGTAGACCTTGGCGGTGCAGCGATGCTTTCACCCACTCAACAGGCACAGAAGCATCAAATCATCCAGGGAACTAATTCCATGTACGGGTTCGTGAAAAGGTTCAAGATCAAGACTGGTTTTGGGACAGATATTCTCTTCTCAAAGGTACTGGCAAAGCGCCAGGGTCAGGCTATTGTAGATCTGACGCGCTGGTTTACGCCCGCAGAAGCACTTATCATGGCGACTTCTGCCAATGGAGAATTGCTGGCGCTTTCCGGAGCACGGAATCCCTATCCAGGAAAATTGGGAGTTATCGAGGAAGGGGCATTGGCAGACCTTCTCCTCGTCGACGGCAATCCGTTACAAGATGTAAACCTTGTCGCAGACCCTGTAAACAAGTTTCTCATTATCATGAAGGATGGAGTCATCTACAAAGACATTATGCCTAAAGTATAATTTGACGCTTAAGCAATATTAAAAATTTAGCAAGTGCAGACTTGATACGTAATCGAGGCTACGCTTGCTTTCGAATACCCTCTGACAACTAATTTAACACATAAGTTTGAGGATCAGAGAGAATCTCACCGTTTGCTGGGCGCGGCAAATTTTCTCTGGAATTTTTTTCTGTTGTTTTTGTTAGAAAAGCATTTCTCCTTAACTCCTTCCATCTCTTTATTGCAGCATTTCGTTGTTCTTCAATCATATTTAATTCCTTTGTAAATTTTTCCATATCAATAGTTGATTGCATTGGATCAACTCTTATAAAATCAAGATTGACATTTCTTGCCATTTCCCCATCTAAATCATCTCTATCGCCAACATAAGCGATGGGTTTAGTTTTTACATTGTAAATTTTGCGAAACTCATGAAACATTGCCGGATTTGGTTTTTTCGGTAAATTTTTATCGTGATTAATATATCCATCAATATCAACTCCATAAACTTCTTTAATTTTTGGAATTTTACTCTCGAAAGCTGAACCATCGGTGATGATGCCAATTCTATATTTATTTCTTAGCGCTAAAAAATCTTCTTTACTCATTTTGGGTGAAAATGGTTCTGCATTTTTATGCTCTTGATATGCCTTAGTGATTTCTTCGCAAGAAATTTGAGTGTTCGGATTATGTTGTTTTATGATATCTAATAGCATCTGTTCGTATTGATATTCTCCAGTCTCTTTCAAAGATTGACGTGTTTTTTTAATTGTTTCAATCGGTACTTCAACACCAGAATATTTTTTTATAATATCTTGAAAAATGATAAAAGTACTATTATTCAAGTTATGCAAGGTATCGTCAAAATCAAATAATAACCAAGGGAGATTAGCCCTTTTGTCAAATTCCCTCCTAATATTTCTTCCCTCTTCATCTGATAACACAACTTGTTTTTCATATGAGACGGTATATCTGCCTTTTTTAATTGCTACCAATAACTCACTTTCCAAATGTGCGAATTCTACTTTTGGTTTTTCAAATTCTTCCATTAAGCTATTTTTTTGATGTTCAAAAAGATAATAATTAATGTCATCTGATGCATCATATTTTTTAAGTAAACTTTCAAAAGCGGATCGATGCTCTGGATTGTTTGAGTCACATAGAATTGAGATGAGTATCATCCCTTCAATATTCGTCAAAGTATCAATGCTCAACCCGACAAGTCCTAGTATTTCGTTAAGCCTAGGAATATCTTTTAAAGTTTTAGGTAACAACCTGATGATGAATTCTTTAACATCCGGCTGTATATTAAAAAACTTATTATTTTTATGTGCTGTCAGACAGACTATGCCAAGCAAATTAGCCCCATTATCAATAATTTCGTCAGCTGCACAAGATATAGCAGAACCAGCTTGGAGGTGATCATCTATCATAATCACTTTTTCTTGTGGAATTATTTTCTCTTCCATAGTTCTCGCTTGGTATAGAATTAATGCCTGTTGTGCAATTCGGTGGATCCCATAAGATTCTGCACGTGATGTTCGCTGTTTTAAAGCAAGCACCCTATCTAATTCCACTTTCCAAGGATTATTATTCTGGGCAATTTTTTTTCTTAATTCTGTAAGCAACAACATGCTAAATTCTGCTGTTAATCGATTTTTACCAGACTCCGGCTCAGATAGATCCCTTTCCATTGTGGCTAAATGAATCACTTCGTCATTACTCGGACAAGCATTTTTTATTATCTCGTATAATCGATTTACCATTATATTTAAATAGTTATTCTCTTTATTCTCTTTAGTTGGAGCTTTTAATACTTTTTCCAAATATGTATTTGTTTTTTCTTTGAGAAGAGAAAAAAACGTTTCATTTTGCATAATGGATACAGGTGACAATTGTCGTGGTTTTCCGAAAAGGGTAATGCTATTACTAGCAAATCCGGTGATTTTTGTGGTGGGTTGTTTGCCATTGAAGCCAAACAGTTTTCCTTTTTTTATAAATAATTGAAGTCTGGAGAATTCTTTTTCTTCTTCAGTCATATTGAAATGATTTTCCGGCTGAGAAAGCTCTTCCGAAGTAGCAGCAATGATAATAGGTATTTTGGCACCTAAATCATTTAACTTAGCAAATAAAATTTGCTGTCTTTGATGGAATCCATTTTCTTTAGGCATTTTTATTTTCCTGATATTTGTTATTTCTTTAATAAGAGGCATGTGACCATTAAAGTAAGTGATATCCCAAAATGGCTGAAAAATTGACAGAATTTTATGGTAAAAGTTTTTAAAAATCAATTAGATAAATACTTGAGCGAATCGCCTTACATGCATAGAAGGAAGTCGATCATGAACATTTTATCATTAAAAAAATTACTAAATCTGTTAGATAATGATACGTTGATATCAACTGCTGATCATGTGGCAATCAGCAAAATCAAAAATTATTTAAAAAGACTAGATGATGAAAATGAAGAGTACGTTACGCAACATTCTGCCATACCAATTAAGTTTTCTTCATTCATACGCTCTCAATATTGTTTCGAGCGGTAGATATCAGTGCTCTTATATGGAGAACCATTGAAATATCCTGATTTTTGCACTTCATCCAAGTTCGCTTGTTCTTCAAGTAGTGATTTGAGATTAATACGATCCAAGGCTCTTATTTCATATAACACCACCATGGCATCAAAATTACACCGGGCAGTATTGAATCTCAAAAAAAGAGTGGGGTAAAATTAATCAATTTTTAGATAACAAACTCTTCATGATACCCCATGTAATAAAACCGCATATGACAATCAATACTGCAGCAGGGATAATATTGTGCAGAGGCAAAAATGAGATGGCAGCCAGATTTAAACCGATTGCCAAACAAGGTACCAATAAGGGAATTCTAAATATTTTAGTACTAATTTTCTCTTTTTTGGTATTAAGTTTAATTTTTATTAGTGCGAGGTTACTTAATGAAAATACTATCAAAACTATTGCGCTTGTAGAACTTGCCAGATCGCCTAAATTACTCATTAATACCAGGCAAAGTACTATTGGAAAGATCAGAAAAATAGCACTATAAGGGGTATGAAATTTGGCGTGGACTCTCTGTAACGATTTCGGTAAAAGATTTTCCTTTGACATCCCATAGAGCAGGCGAGATGCTGTAATGTAATTTAATAATGCTGAATTGGAAACTGCGAAAATAGCAATAATTGAAAACAACGATTTGGGGAGAGCAGGTGCTGATTTGCTCACCACGTCTAATAAAGGAGCTTCAGAGGAACTAAGTTCACTCCCTGGAATAATCGTTGTCGCTATCCAACTTACTCCTAAATACAAAATCCCGGCAATTCCAAGAGAGGATAATATGGCACGAGGTAGATTTTTTTGGGGTTCCTTAACTTCTTCTGCAATATTAGCCATATCTTCAAATCCTGTGAATGCAAAAAAAGCTAAAGCTGTTCCTTGAAGCACATCGCCTATTTCAGGTGTTTCTGCAGGAGTAGTAATAAAGTTACTATGATGCGTTGTCAGATACCAAAATCCACAACCAAGCACTAGAACTAAACCACTTACCTCAACTGAAGTACTAATAATATTAGCCGTTGATGATTGTTTGATACCGCGTAGATTAATTAAGAGTAAAATAAGCAAAAACCCGAAAACATCAAGGCTTCTGGGGATATTAAATCCTAAAGCTCTCAGGTATCCAGCAAATGCATGGGATAAAGTTGACATAGAGAGAACAGTAGCGCAAAAAAGTAACAACCCTGTTAATATCGAAAACCACTGAGTTCCAAAAGCCTCATGAATATAAATAGATACTCCACCACTTTTAGGAAATCTACTCCCTAATTCACTATAAGATAACGCTGTGAGTGAAATAATCCCCATTGCAATAGCAAATGAAAGCCAAGTTAATGAACCCGCATGACCCGCAATTTTCCCTACCAGAGCATAAATTCCAGCACCCAGAATATCACCCACACCATATATAATTAAAGCACCTAGACCAAGAGCTCTAATTAATCCGGATGAAGAGTTTTTATTCATTTTAAGTCCTTTTAGTAAAAAAAGAAGACATATGGTTTATCATTAGCCTCACTTATTTGTTTGAGTGAAGCAAAACCATGATGTAATTGCGTCTGCGTGCAGATACAATTATATAGCATCACAGAATAATGTCTGCATGCAGACACAATTAATGTGTTTATTTGATATAGGCGATAAAACAGGGTTTACTAGTTCAATATAAGTATGTAAATTGAAAATCTAATAATTTTGTAAAATAATAATATTTGTTAAATAATATCCTACCCAGATTTTTTGTTAATTTTGGAGAAGAAGTTGTGAGAAGTAACATTATAAATAAAACTGGTTTTAGTTCTTGGTTAAGCAGTATTGCTTGTCTTGCATTTCTGATGTTAGTAAGCCATGGTGCAGCAGCAAGTCCTGTAGGTTCTTTAGGTGCAATGGCATCAACAATTACTACATCCTTTACGAATCTTGCTAAATTGATTACTGCTGGCGCTTATTTAGCTGGTTTGGGATTTTCTATAGGGGCTATTATGAAGTTTAAACAGCACAAAGATAACCCGACTCAAATTCCGATTGGAACGCCAATTGCTCTGGTCTTTATTTCTGCCGCTTTATTGTTTCTACCTTCAATTTTAGGTGTAACAGAAGCAACAATGTTTGGCCCTTCTGGCGGTCAAACTGCAGGACCAAATGGTATTGTTTTTACAACAGCCCAAAACTAGGATTGCTGGTTCTGCCTTTTGCGAGTATTTGTCGAGTAAGTTTCAGAAGGTTTGGTGTTGCGGTACATTACAAATACAACATGTGAAAAAGAAGGTATGTTGGGTCATTTTGACCCAACAACTGCAAAACAAATTAAAATTTTCTCCAACTCCAAACGCGTTCTCTTTATTTCCCAATGGAACATTCCTAAGCCTACTGAATGCTATTCAAGGCATTTTTCTGCCAATTCTTGTTGATAGAAAGTATCTCCTTGTTTCTATCTTTAGGGGAAACACCCCCCTTTTTTTACAGATTACCAAATCAGTGAACAAAGTTGTTTTAAACTTCTCCCGGCCTCGAAAAAATTAATATTGAAGGAGATAAAGCAGCATTTTCAGAATAGTTGTATAAGATAATTTTAGCGACTTACATAAACATCAGGAGCATAGAAAAACCGGCTATCCCATCTGGGTTTCGGGAGCAAAATCTCTATTAAAACTGCTAAGCACCAACCATGCCCAGCAGTCAATATTATTAGAGCTACTTCAATTTTGTATCAGCGTAGTATGTCATTGCCTGCTGTAAAAACGATACCATGTCTTTGTGGTAACCTTGGTAAAATGTAGAAAACTCATTATTTTCCCCATACATTGAAGCTAAACCTTTGTAAGTTTCCTTATTAGGGGTCCAGTACTCGCATACCCATTTATAATGCTGTGCGATTAGTTGCTGAACCTCAGCACCTTGAACTGGCATTTGTTTTTTTAAGCATTCTGCCAATTTAGCGGTTATCTCATTGCACTGCTTATGCAGCTCTTCTCTTTCTTGTATTGTGTGATTAGTTACTTTTTTCCAGGAATCATCAATGGTCTCCTGGCTTACTCCTCTGGCAATAAGAAAGTCTTCATAAACCTGTTGCTTTTCAGCATCGAATCCTGAAAATAACTCTTTATCCCGCATGATTATTTTACCTCTGCAATGTTGAATTGTGGCCTGACAATTTTCAATCAAATTTTGAAGGTGCTTGATTTTTTCTGTCAGTTTATTTCTATTACTAATAAGTGTATCGATTTGTGCATAGTCATCACTAATAAGCATCTTTTTGATATCATCAAGGCTTAAACCCAGGGCTTTAAAGAATAAAATCTGTTGTAAATCAACTAATTGACTTTTCTCATAATAACGATATTGATTTTGTGCAATAATTGCAGGCTTGAATAAATCAATTTCATCATAATATCTTAAGGCCCTGGTACTAATTCCAGTTAAATCAGCTAACTGCTTAATTGTGTATTGCATCGTCGATACCGTTTTTTTACTACACCAAATCAAGGATAAACCTTGACGTTACGTAAAGATCAAGAGCCTATCTCTTCAACATTGCACAAAGTTGCCTAACTCACAGGTCATCGGTTTTTGATAACCTTTATGGGCTATCAATGCTGCAATAATATATCAGGTGACTGTTAAATTACTCCATAGAGATAGACTTCAAGGCATTCTAAACACGTTGCAAATTGATTTATAAAATTAAATAATAGGCTCCTGGTAATTTTTCAAAGTGTCGATTATGAACCCGGTACGAATTATAACGCCTTTAATACAAGGGGCTATTTTAAGTTTATTGATAATTAAGGCAGCAATTTCTGGAGATGTTCATGTTATTGGCTCGATAAAGCATTCAATACCACCAACTGCGGACTCTTCTTCCAACTATAGCGGACTTAATAACACAAAGATCATTCAGTTGCTTAAAATTGAACTGTCTGATGAGGCTAAAAAATTGCTGGAGAAGCGTGTGAAAGATATCCTCACAGAGGAGCCTCAGCCGTCGCATTCATTACTAGATACTGAAACTCCTAAAATGGTTCAATTAGCCATGAATCATGTTCCTGTACTGGATCAAGGTGCCCATGGAACATGCATCACATTTGCCATAACTGGTGCGCTTGATGCCGTGATCGGTAAGGGAGATTACATTAGCCAACTTTGTCATCTACAGCTAGGCAATTACCTGGAAAAACATGGATATGCTCAGAGCGGTTGGGATGGTAATTATCCTATTTCTGTAATAAATCAGATTCAACAGTACGGAATTGTTAATAAAGAGAAACAAACAACCATCGGGTGTGGTGGTTTGACGGAATACCCAACTTATTCGAAAAAAAAACCGGAGTCTTTTATAGATCCCCAAGAGTACAGTACAATGAATGAGTTAATCTTCGGTACAATAGTAAATTGGTCTAATATATATTGGAGAATCAGTTCCAGCTGGACATTAAGTGAAGTGAAAGAAGCCCTTCGCTCAGGCGACAGATCAGTTTTTTCGATCATGCTACCGCGCCTTGACCTGGGTGTCGTAGGTGCTGTTGGAAATTATAAAACAAAGAACGATACTTGGTTAATTACAACAGATATATTAATTGGTTTGCCTAATATCCAAGCGGGACATGGGATGATCATCACTGGTTATGATGATAATGCTGTTGCAGTTGATAATTACGGTAAGAAACACACAGGATTATTAACTTTACGTAACTCTTGGGGAAGTAACACAGGGGATAATGGTGAGTTTTATATGACATACGATTATTTTAGATTACTGACCTTTGATGTAAGACGTTTTTCGCCAAATTAAGAATATGGCATAATATTCCACCTAGACAGGCTGAGGTTGGGTCATTTTGACCCAACAACTGTGAACAAATTAAAACTTGCCCTAAATCCATACCCTTTCTTCATTTCCCAATGGAACATGGATGTGCCTACTCCAGCACGAAAAGATTAAAAATTTGTCATCGTATATTTGACCTGGAAAAACGACTATAGGATGCCTTTTTGGGAACATTATGATATTAGAGCATATACATTTCACAACTCTCAAATTTTCCTCACGCAAATGATATATAATATTTTATATAAAAATTTTTATTGATGTTTTGAATTTCTTCGCAAGGATAATATTAATGATTCCTCCTGAAAAACCAGAAAATGAAGCGGAACGTTTAGCAACACTTTACAAATTACAAATCCTCGACACGGAGAAAGAAGATCGTTTTGATAGAGTAACTCGTATTGCATGCAAACTTTTTGAAGTCCCTATCTCTGTCATCTCATTTATAGAAGATGAACGTCAATGGATGAAATCCACTCAAGGCTTTGATATTAAAGAGGCTGCGCGAGAAACTTCCTTTTGTGGTCATGTTATTCTTTCAGATGAAATAATGGTAGTTGAAGATACAACAAAAGATAAGCGATTTTATGATAATCCTTTTGTTCTAAAAAAACCAAATTTCAGATTTTATTTAGGATGTCCTTTACAAGTTACAGGATATAACATAGGAGTATTTTGTTTAATCGATGATAAGCCTCGTTCGAAAATTGAAATCGATCACAATATAGTAAATGATCTTGCTCGAATGGTGGAAATGGATTTGGAGCAATTACAAATTTCTATAACTGATGAATTAACAGGTTTATCGAACCTCAGAGGTTTTTTAAAATTAGCCGGTTATTTGTTTCAAAAATGCCAACGTGAAAATCAAATTTTTACTTTATTATTTTTTGATTTGGACAAGTTTAAGCATATTAATGATAAATTCGGACATTTGGAAGGCGATAAGGTTTTAAAAATTTTTGCGAACTCTCTTATCCAAAACTTTCGTTATTACGATGTAATTGCACGTTTGGGTGGTGATGAGTTTTGTGTACTTTGTTCTGGATTAGAACAAAAAAATGTAACTGGAATTATTCAACGTCTAAAAGACTCATTGAGATCTGCAGAAATCAAAGATTATACAATCGAATTTAGTGTGGGTATTATCGAATTTGATCAAAAAGAACATCAGACACTTGACGATATGCTAACTCTTGCTGATTCTAAAATGTATGTTACTAAAAACGTTAAATAATCTGATGTTAAATGCCGGCTATTTTTATATTTTTTTGGCTTTTAATATTACATATGAAGAGTAATTAATCACTCCTCAAAGCCGTAACAGACCCATTCTAGTCGGCATGGTTATACGATTAATCAGCAGTTGGTAACATTTAATACAGCAAATTATAATGTCTTGCCTTATTTTCCAAGTTAGGAAGTTTGCTCACCGGAATTGTCACTTTGCTTTTTTTTATGATTAATCCATTCCTCGTCGTGGTTGAAAATGTACTCACATGCACGCTGGATAAAATAATCTTTATATTGTATGTTAGCCCACTGGCAATAATCTTCTACTTCCTTCAAAACTGAAGCATGCATTCGAATGCGAAACTGGATTTTATCATCTTCTTTTTCCTGAGTGATTAGCATGTTTTGATTTTCTCCATAACTAGAAAATTTATAAATATATTAAGCGGACCAAGTCCGCTTGCCGTAGTTTACTAATAATTTAACACATTCATAATGACTCTATCTTTATAATTTGAGGCATATTAATCGAATAAATTCGGTAGACTCATTGGTAATCCCTAATCGAGCATTAGGTTTTAACTCAAGTCTTAACTCATTGTTATTTATCGAGGCAAAAGATAAGCTCATTATAGTACCTTCCGTCATGATTAAGTTATTCACGATGCTTGTATTGGTTTCAGATACAAAATCCATCAGAAAATCGCTTTCTTCCTCATTTTGTTCTACTTTACATGTTAATGTTTTTGATTCAGTTTCTTTCCCATGGATAATTACCTGCTCATTAGGCGGCAATTCATAAGAACATTGATCCGTATTTCCGGGAAAGGATAGGATGAACAATACTAATCCTAAGGTGTATATAAGTGTTTGTCTTGCTTTCATGAAACCTCCTTAACACTAAAAAGATACATCGGAGATGATTGAGTTCTATGTGGTCAGGGCAATAAAAGAGAGGTCAGCATATTTAAGCCTGACCTTAGGAAATCTATTGATTCTTAATAGTGTATTGAACTTCACCCATTTTTCGATTTTTTTCTACCGCATAATCGCTTTTAGGTGAGTTATCAGTATGTTCACAGTAAGCTACTTTATTTTCTAAAGTATACTGAATTATTACGGTTTTGCTCGGTAGTGAAATGGTATGAAGAGTAAACTCTCCTGTCATTGGTAAATCTTGATTAGTTCGATTAATCGTAAATACTTGCTCTGATTTATGGTTTAATTTTTCAAAAGTTCCGGGCTGAATTTCTGCCCCATTTAATTTAATTGTGGTCACTAATAAGTCATCGACAAGATTATTTTTTAATCTTATTTGAAATCCCTCACAAGACGAAGAGGCAGAGGCAATTTCTGTCACTAAAATTGATGCAATAATTGCTAATTTAAATTTTTTCATTTTTATTGTCCTTATTTGTTAATGACAAATTCATTCTTGTACTTTTTAGTATAAATGTCAATATATTTTTGACTTTTAATTAGCATAGTAAAAAATTAATTTGTCAAATTTATATTGACAGCAATGATGCAATATGATGAAAATGTATGAGGAAAATAGATGTTTTTACTTCCAAGGATGGCTCATTATTCAGATCGAGGGAGTTATTGGGGGTTCTCCTTCAGGAGCTTAACACCTGAAAAATTATTGTTTGAATGCAGTACGAACCTACTGATTTTAGAATAGAAGGAGTCTGATATGAAAAATAATAATAAATGTGTGCCATTTCATGTTCTTGAAATAATCAATGAGCTTTTTAAGCAAAATGGCAGGAAAGATATACCGGATGTAAAACTAGTTTGTTCAAAGGCCAAGATAAATCGTCATACTGCACTGAAATGGCTATATGAATGGTGGGAACAATATCAAGGAAATGAATCACGAATACAGCTGTTTTCCTTACCGTCTACACGGTCAATCCTAGAGGGCAATGAACTACAACATGCTATTATTTCCCTGCAATCCTTGGCTAAAGAATTGGAAATACGCAGTGATGTTCTAAACCATCTTCCCAATAATTACTCTCCTTTGGGTAATATTATTCTTCATACATTGCAAGAGATCGAAAATAAGTTGTTGGTGACTTATTCTTATATGAATCAATTAAATGACGATAAAAAAAAGATGGAAGAACAATTAAACCAAACGTTGCATGAAAATAAGCGTTTAGGTGAAGAGCTAAAAGAAATGCATAATAACAGCAGCAAAAAGCATGAATTACTTCAGGAGCAATTGGATGCTAAAAAAAGAGAAGTTTTAGCAGCAAATCATTTAATAAAGTCTTTAAAACGCGAAAAACGCAGACCGTCACTTAAAAGTTTTTTCTATGATTACAATCTAATTATGAACCGAAATAATTAAATTAACATTTATTCAATGTTGTTTCTTTTAATAAGAGGAGAAACCTTATGAATCAGAATAAAATTGCGAATCCAATAAAATTTTATAAACATCCAAATGAAGTGATGGAGGATAAGGTTTTGTCTAATTCAGATAAAATCAAAGTATTGGAAAGTTGGTTAGATGATATCAAATTAAAACTTATCGCTGAAGATGAAGGTATGTGCTCAACACTAAGTAAACCAAAGTATTATGTGGCTGAAATTAACTGCCTTTTGACCCACGTGAGAAAAAAAAATTAGCGTAGTTAAGTATTTCTTGAACGAACCCCGGGTTGCTTCGTCACTGCACTTCTCGCAAAGACGAAGTAACTTTGATAAATTGTATCAACTCTAAAAACTCTTATTATTAAGTTCTATCTGTAGGTAGATGCAACAAGTAAACTCATATAGTAAAGATTTATGAAGGTAAAGCTCTTCTTTCTCACAAGTTAAGCCAGGAAGCCTCTACCATATAGAATCTTTAAAAAGTGTGTTTCGCCTCAGAATGAATCTCACTTAAAGCAGCGAATTCGATACTGGATTGAGTATTGTACGCTCAAAAAGCGCTGACTTGTTTTTTTAGCGTTGGACGAGATATGCCACACCGACAGCAAAAATAACCCACATTCTTAGGTTTCAAGACACAAATATCAAACAAAGCGCGTGGTTTTCTGAGTTTAAGCGTAAAGGAATAGGATTTTTGCAATCTTTTAATTGCTTTTGAAGTATTGCCAAATAAGAGTATAAATCATCTGTAGCATATGATCCGGTAAAAACAAGGGGGGAAGGTAATTCACCCTGCAATTTTTTGTGTTGTAATTGATGGGGCTCTACCAGGATTGCTGCTGCATTCGAAATTTGATGCTTTACTTGACTTTGAAATAGCATAGGGTAATCGACGGGGTGAAAATATAATTCAACTCCATCTATAAACATATCTATACTTATACGAGCTCGATCCTGAAGAGGTAAAGCATCCATTAAACTAATCAATTTTTCATTAGCGAGGTCATTAACCATATGTTTATCAATGGCGATACCTCCGTGTCTTTCCTCTAGTTCTTCTCTCGCCTGTTGTTTTGCTTTTTGAAACAAAGCTAATCTTTGCGCTTTTATTCTTTCCATTTCTGCAGGGAAATTTTCTGTAGGTATCAAAGCTACTTGTTTTAGACGCTCTTGAAATAAAGAATATTCTTTCAAACCCAATTGCACTGCTTGCCTTGCCATTTCGCAAAGTCCAAAACACATACCCCCAGGATTTCCTTTATATCCTAGGCTTTGCATTCTTCCAATCAGCCAATCTTGGCCAGGTGGGAGTTTTAAAAGTTTCATCATTCATAGGTTAAAATTTCCAATTTCATCATTGTAAATTATAAACCATTTGATCATGAAAAACCCAAAAAAAACAAGAGCATAAAAGCTTATACGCCTTACTATCTAAACTCGTCGCTAAGATAATGAGACAGGCTTAAGCGATAGCTAATACTTATCATATTGCTCAAGAAGTTCAACGAAATATGTAACTTCAAAAAATTTAACAGCAGTAAAACATCAAAATCGATAATGCGTCCCTGCAGCTCAAGCCATTCTTTTCCTGCTCATACTCATAGAGTAAATTTATAAACGTATTCATTGATATTTTATAATCTCGTGCTATACCCAAATATAGTCATTTTAATTTTTTATCTGTTAATGACTTCTGATTGAATAGACATGGAGAGTGCAATTTTTTAGGGAGATACTATCATGAACACTTATAAAGCAATTAAAGATAACGAAATGAACGATTTTAAAAAGGCATGTCAAAAATGCGGAGTTAATCCAGATGATTTTGAAGTTCACGAACATGAACTTACACTGGAAGATCCCCCAGAATATGGGATTTTTAAAGGAAAAGTAACACTTAAAAAGAATAACATAAGCCGTACCTATAACTCAGGGCATGACTATCATTGGGTAAACGACGCTTCTCGTGATTTAGAAAAAGGGGTATGGAATTAATGAACTTGAGTTCAACATTTTACGGCGTATTTTAGCAGCAAATTGTCGAAAAATATTTCAAGTATGCGACAATCAATTTGCGATAAATTGTAGTTCGGATACTAATCGAGGACCTACGTGGCTTAGGATTAATTAATCTAAGAATTGTTCTAAGCGCTATTATAAAGTGGGCTATAGTATATATATTTATACATTAAGCCTTTTAAAGATAACAAGGAGGTTTAATCATGAAAAAAGTTAAATCAAATAAATTGGGTAAAAAATCAACATTCATCTCTGGTCCTACAGGTTCAGGAAAGATTTCTAGGGAATCACAATCAATGAGCAATAAACGTAATTCTCAAAAAGAATCCTCTATGAGACCAGACTGTCCTGGACATAAAGACTAGCAAATAGTATCAGTATACATAATCCCGTTTTTATGACTGTGGTTAATGGTTGAAATTATAGCACTCTAACTGCTATCTTGACCTGTATGCCAGTATTTCAACAAAGAGCTACAGTTTTAATGCTGTAGCCAATTAACATTAATATACATTATGAATTAACTAATAAAATACCAAAAAGCACTAGGTTTTAAAACTTCTAGAATATTTTTTCCGTACACTAGCCCATGATCATAGTACATCATGAAAATATCTCCTCTCAAAATGTAGTACTAAAAACAGAATGAGCAATGCGAGAATGATCAATTTTTGGAATATCAACTCGCATTGATACCTAATTGTTTTGCAGCATATACTACTGCAATTGCATGAATACCAGCACTTCATGTTACTATAGTGCTGATATTCCTTTAATCAAAAATCCAAATAAAACACAGCTACCCAGAACGGTGAATAAACCTGCTTTATAACGAAAAACGATGATCGCAGCATACGTCATAATCACCGCAGCACCTAAATCAAAGGTATGCCAATCCGGTAGATACAATCGCACAATTGAATAATAGCGTTCATTAACTTTTTGGAATAAGGTATGTAGAGCAAACCAAATCGATAAGTTGAGTATCACCCCAACAACTGATGCAGTGATTGCCTTCATCGCTGAATGAAGTGCAGAAATTTTACGTAACTTTTCAATATAAGGTGCGCCGGTAAAAATCCAGAGAAATGAAGGGACAAACGTAACCCAGGTTGTAATAATTGATCCTAAAATGCCAGCGTATAAGGGATCCATAGTTCCAGGATGACGATATGCGCCCAGAAAAGCCACGAACTGCACCACCTGAATTAAAGGCCCAGGTTTTGTTTCAGCTAAACCAAGCCCATCAAGCATTTCTCCAGGTTGTAACCACGCATAATTTTGTACTGCTTGTTGTGCAATATAAGCGAGTACCGCATAAGCACCACCAATGCTAATGATCGCAGTCTTGCTGAAAAAAAGCCCTTGTTGGGAAAACACGCTATTTAGGCCAAATATTATTATTATCAATACAACAGGAATAAACCAAATCATTAACCATATGATAGTCGTCAGAATAGTTTTCCAGGTAGAACGATAAGTGATGTATTGATTACAAGCTACAAGATCTTTTTCATCAGACTCATTATCTTTTTCCTTTTCAGTTAGCAAACCTTTCCAATATTTACCAGAAAAATAACCAAATATTGCAGCACTAAAGACAATAATCGGGAATGGAATGTTAAAGAAAAATATTCCTATAAAAACGACTAGAGCAATCGTATAACTGATAGGTATGTTTAATGCTTTTTGGCCAATGCGCAATAATGCTTCTAACACAATGACAATAACAGCGGGTTTTATTCCGTAAAATAATATTTTAATAAAATCGAAAGAGTGGTATTTCGCATAAATAATGCTTAAGGGAAGGATGGTAATAAATCCAGGAAGAACAAATAAAGAACCGGCAATAATACCTCCCCAATATCGATGTAATAACCACCCTAGGTAAATTGCAAGTTGTTGGGCTTCGGGGCCTGGTAACAACATGCAATAATTTAAAGCATGTAAAAACCGTTGTTCCCCTATCCATTTTTTTTCTTCCACAATCAATTTATGCATCACAGCAATTTGATTTGCGGGGCCGCCAAAACTGTAAACAGCAATTTTCACCCAAACCACGAAGGCTTCAAAAAGAGAAGGATACTCCTTGCTATTTTCAGCCATAAAAACTCCGTTTCCTCATGTAGAACAATGAATGCTCGCTTCCTTTTTATTCAACATCTTTTTTGCGAACATTAACGCCAGGGATGACAGGCGTTTTTTTAGTAGTTTATCGTGTCCCAATATGATTTTCACTAAGTACTCGTTCTAGAAAGATAATTGATACCGTTGCTTAATCACACGCTCATTGCGACAGCTTCTTCACCTTACTTGTTGAAGCGGTGGCATAGTCACCAGCGGTCAAGCATCCAGGGCCTGACAAAATAATGGAAATCAAAAATCGCATCAAATAAGCGAGTTTTTGACCTGAATAGAAATCATTATATTTTAAAAAAAGTATCATTAAAAATGGGGCATACACGCAAAGTACAAACTCCATATTACGGGCATAAGATATTAAGAGAATATTTTCATATATTATTGATATTAATGATAAAATAGTTAAAATTGGCCTCATGAATATATAAATGACATGCCAACGGTTTGGAAAGACCTCCTGTTTGCAAGTAAACAGCCTATACTAGCTGTGTTTAGTTATTTTTTAGAATTAATTTTAATGGTTTTTAGGTTAGGTGATGAATGCACATTTTAATTTCTTATAAAGAAAATCCTGAGTTTAATTTATATAAAACACGTCTTGGAAGAGATGATTTAAAGTATAAATCATGGTTGGGTTATGATAAAAATGGTGATAACCAAGCTTTTACAAACTCTTGTAGCGTATCGCATATTTTACTTGGTCCAATCGCCAAAACAGATTTAACAAAGGTAAGTGAGCTGGAACCAACATTAAAGTTTAGGATTATCGAAGCTGACGATTTTATAAAAAACAGAACATTTTTCTCCACTCCATCACTTAAAATGCATCAGGTTTTAGCGAAGACACTCTATAGTTCAGATAATTTAGATTATGAAGTTACCGAATTACAAGCTTCAATTTTAAAAGGTATTATTAGGTAATGAGACATCAATCAATAAGTTCGAAAAATGATTTATTGGCCTTTTAGTGCTGTTTGAACAAAATCCATTACTTTGCAGCTCAATAATTTGGAGCCTTTGCGGTAATCAGCCAATGCATGAAAGAGCTATCTGGAGTGAGCGGCGATTACCATTCTTTGTTCGATATAAAGGCCGCTATTTTAGTCTCATTCAGAATGCTTGAAGATTGATTTAAAAGAGAGTGCATCTCTCGTATGATGTGTTGTCATTTGTATTTGCTGTTTGTAAGTATTCCTGTATTTCTGGTAATTGCTCAGCCCAATCAAGATATTCTCTTCGTGAAATATATAGGCTTTTTGTGGATCCAAAGGGTTGGTTAGGATTGACAACTTCATCCGGTTTGCGCAAATCAGCCACCTTCGTATTATCATTAATCACTTGCTTACTTTCTAAAAATTTTATTAACAAATAAAATGAAAGCGAACTTGGTCTGTAATGTCCACTGCTATTGCTTATGTGAGTAATAACCCCATTGTTTACTGCCCACATCCCTGCACATCGTACACTTTTACCTGCACTCAATGAAGAATGATGGAATTTGCCCGTTTGATGTGGATAGGTAAGAAACTGATTTTCATTATCCCTGCACCATACAAATGCTACTGACCCATATGCCGTACCCATTTTAAAACTATAATTTTTCATTTGTCTTGAATTTAATTTCTCAGATTCTTCATCACTATTTTTGGGCTTTGAAACAATGTAATTTTGGCCATCAATGTTTTTAAATGTCGCAATATGCGCATCCTCCAAATTATAATCAATCAAATTAATTTCTTGCTTTTCCTTAGAAAGGCGATTTTGAGTCAGTATCTCATGATTTTCTAGCCATAGAAAAAATGGAGTAGGGTCTTCGCTTTTTATCCAATCTAAAAATGCAGAATTTATTCCGGACTTTTTATTAGGTAATTTATTCATATTAAATTCAAATTGCCGATGAACTGGATCAATTTTTTCGAGATATGTCCCGCTGAATAATTTTAACCGCGATGGTGTATTCGATTTGTTACGCACTTTTAAATGTTCAATCATTTCATTACGATTAATATGATGCGACTTAGCAGTAGCCAAAAATGATTCTAGTTTGCCAAGGTAATCTAACTTATGACTCGACTTTTTTTGTAATGACACAATCCAGGCATCAATACCGTCTTCTAATTTTTTATGTACCCCTGGTGTTTTTTTACCTATAGCGTCCCCACGTTCTGCAACATAGAGCTCACACAGTTTTTCTATGTGAGATAACGCTTCTTTTCGGAGAATGATATTATCTGCTTTTTTCTTTTCCAATTGATGGTATTTAGTTATTGCATCCGTTAGTTCACTTATAATTTTATTCTCTTTATCAGGATTTGAAGAATGCAAAATAGTTTGCCATTCAATAATTGAGTAAATATCACGACCGGTTATCTGGGACATTTTACGACTCCATCTTTTATATTCATGTACTGCTTTTCTGTTGATTTAGTGATAAAAAAATCACTTGATGGAGTTTAATTATTGAACATTAAGAAAAAGTTATGGCTCCATGGAGCTTTTGCGAAGCATATACTCCATAGGAGCAGAAAATCCGCAACTTTTACCCCGTTGGCAAGCTGACCTGTCGCTGCCTAATAACGAGAGTCCTAAGAACCAGAACCACGCAGCCCTGCGCGCTCTATTTATGCCGGCATACTTCACTACATTCACAATGACAGCTACCTCTTAATGAAGTATAAATACATGAGGCAAAGTTATTCTTGTCGTTAAATTTCGGAGCTCATAGATATTATGGAAAAATTCTTTTGGTTTTCTCTCCCTATTACTTTGATGATTATCTATTTATTTGTACGCGCTGTTACAGGGAAACCAATGAAAAGAAGAGACATAAATATGATCTCGGCCATCTATTTAATTTTTTATTTACTCATTACTGCCGGGCTGGGGCTATTCTGGGTTGCACGCATGGACTTACCCGCCTTTGATTTACATTATTTATTTGGTTATTGCTTGCTATTTTTAGTTTCTGTCCATCTTTGGTTTCAACTTCCCCTGGTTTGTAATTGGCTCAAAAAAAATAGCCCTGCTGCCCTGCTTGATGAAACACACACCCAATGGAAGCCAAGAGTAAAAAAAATCTTTCTAATTATCATAATGATAATCGCTTATTCTGCGATAACGCTGATCGTCTATGAATTTATTAGCCCAGCAACAACGCCCCTTATTGAAAAAAAACCGGAAATATCGATTGGCCAGCGAATCTGGTTTAGCACCGGAGAGAAGAAAGTAGATGCCATTAGCTATATACACCATCAAGGAGATCTCACCCGGAGTGCTGTCTTTGGCCTCAGGTTTAATATTGATAAGCCGAACGAATTTAAAAATTATCCCAATTATCCAGTGGCTGCTTTGCCAACACCTGGTAAACGTTCAGGTACTTCCCTTAGCCAAAGCTTATCCCAAGTACAATCAAACTCAGTAACTTCTCTGAATTTACAAAATTTATCGAATCTTCTTTATTATACAAATGGGGTAACAGCTAGACTAAACTATCCTGGAGGGTATTTGCTGCTGCGCGCCGCTGCATCAGCAGGAGCACTATATCCAAATGATTTATACGTTGCTGCCATCAATGTGAAGGGACTTAAGCCCGGTATTTATTATTACCACCCAGCGAATCACAACCTGACGCAAATCGGCAACCAGCAATCACTTCACTCTCTTTCCCTGGCAAGTCCTTATCCTGATATACAAAAAAATGCCTCAGCCATTATTATTATCACGGCCAATTTTGACCGTACTATTTGGAAATATGGGGAGCGTTCTTTTCGCTACATATTGCCCGATGCCGGACATATTTTGGCTAATCTTGGAGTTGCAGCCTTTTCAATACAACTCCCTTATGTAAGTACATCCTTTTTTGATGATGAAAAAATGAAAACAGTCCTGAGTCTATCACTACAAAATGAGGGCGTTTTATCCATGGTGGTGCTTGGAAAAAATAAGCTCAGTGAACGAGTAACAATCCCCCAATTCACCTCAGCAGCCCTACCGAAGGAGATTCAAGATATCGAACTGACCCGTCTTTCCTATAAACTAACCTCTGTACAATGGAAAAAAGGATCAATGAAAACTCCCAAAATTGACGTAACAAAATATCAGGATGATACTCCCGCTACAGATGCGCTTATTCAATTACCACTTGGTTCAGCAGCGGACGAAGATACTTTTACTATTATTAAAAATCGCCGCTCATTTCGTCAGTTTTCTAATCAAGAGATAAGTATCGACGATTTTGCAGGTATAATTCGCCAGTCCTTTGCACCTCTTGGAAATCCATATAATGTTGAAGGTGGCAGTCGCGTTGAACTATTCGTAATAGTTTCTCGGGTAAAAGATTTAGCTCAAGGTGTCTACCGGTATATTCCTGAAAAAGCCGCTTTAGAAAAGATCAGAGAGGGTAATTTCTCAAAAAAAATATATCAAGCAGGACTTTCTCAAGAGCTTCTGGAACGAGCGGCCTTTGTTATTGCCTGGAGCGTTGATCTCAGCCGGATAGGACTGCTACACGGAGAGAGAGATTACCGGTACGCCAATTTAGAGTCTGGTATAGGCGGAGAAACAACCTATCTCGCTGCTCAGGCACGTGGATTAGGAGCTTGCTCGGTAGGCGCATTTTATGATGATGAATTACGCGATATTCTTAAAACTCGAGAAACTGCGAAACATGTGCTCTTGTTAACTGCAGTGGGCAATAAATAGACTTTTAGAGGACGCAACCGAGGTGACTCGCCGGAAAACGTGACCTTCTAACAATGAGCCAAACATTCCTCTGCCCTTTCATACTTGTTCGTCTTCAATACTTATCCATTACGTCTTTGATCAGACTCATCGAGTGTAAAGAGTAATGGCAAAGTTTCCATTGCAAATAATACGGCGTAGTACATATCAATTTCTTCTTTTAATACAAAGTAATTTGATACAAATAATATTTCCATAACATCAAAAGCTATATTTCAAATATATAATGTAGCAATATATATCAATATATTATATCATCCAATTTTTTAGGAGAACTATGTGGGTATTGTAAAAATTTCCAATGAATTACATGAAGCTACTAAATTAATGGCTAGAGCCATGAGCCGATCAATAAATTCACAAGCTGAATATTGGATGAGAATAGGAAAATTAGCAGAAGAAAATCCTTCTATTACTTATCCCGAAATTCTCAAGATTTTAGTTAATCAAGCATCATTAGGGGAAATACACGATGTTAGTGAAGACGCCTGAAGAAATACAAAAAATGCGCATCGCTGGAAATCTGGCTGCATCGGTACTCCAAATGATAGAGCCTCATGTTGTTGCGGGTACAAGCACTATTGAGCTTGAGCGAATATGTCGTAGATATATCATTGAAGATTTAAAAGCAATTCCCTCAACATTAAATCACTATGGATTTCCGGCTTGCATTTGTACCTCAATTAATCATGTTGTATGTCATGGAATACCTTCTAGTAAAATACTTAAGAATGGTGACATTATTAATATTGACGTTACAGTTCAAAAAGATGGGTATATCGGTGATACAAGTAAAATGTTTCTCATTGGCAATGTAAAACCTTTTGCCAAAAAACTAGTAGAAGTCACTCAAGAATGCCTTTATAAAGCAATTGAACTTGTGCGTCCGGGAGTTCGACTCGGGGATATAGGAAACATCATCCAAGAACATGCCGAGAGCAATCGGTATTCTGTTGTGCGTGAATTTGGGGGGCATGGCATTGGTAAAACAATGTGGGAAAAGCCCGATGTAATGCATTTTGGCAAACCGAATACCGGTTTACAATTGCAAGCCGGCATGACCTTTACCATTGAACCGATGATTAATATAGGTAGTAAGGAAATCAAGACATTAGGTGATGGATGGACTGTTGTCACAAAGGATCATAAATTATCTGCACAATGGGAGCATACCATTTTAGTAACTGATAATGGGCATGAAATCCTTACCTTAAGACCCGATGAGCGTATAGGCATCTCTTTTTAATCTCGTCAGGATCAGTCAAAAACGTTACTTTTTCAGGTTGTTTTTTAGCTTGAAATGAAATCTATGACCTCATGAGATCGATCCGGTATATACTTTAGGCTGACCTCCATACATCTTAGTGAAGAGGGATAATCCAATTGGATAAAAAGATGGATAAGAATGCATATGAATGAATGTGGAGGAGTCACGAAGCAACCCTTTTTGTAAGCAAACAGGCTACGGATAATGATCTATGGATTCATAAAATCATGGAATCACACCACTGTATATCCGTATATCCGATACCAACTGCTCGTATTGGGTTTCCCCAAGCTCTTCTAGTAACTTCTCTTCGGTTTTTCGGGGCTCAGTCTTTTTCAGTGCGATAATATTTTGATACGTTTCAATAAAATGTTGAATGTTTCGAGCAATTTCACTGACTGGGACATAATACACGCTTTCAGGAGCCCACATTTCATCATCTTCTTCCGGATCCCAGGTACAATCCTCCTGCAGCGTGCTATACTTTGTAACATTTCCTTGTTTAACACATTCATCATCATTCAGCCCTATGAATCCTCCTTCTTTGTCAATGCAAATGGAGCAATGATAAGGACGTGATGCATGGTTTTTCTGGAAAAGTAAAAAATCGCCTGGTGCAGGCAAAGAATCTTTAGAAAATTTTCTATAGTTTTCTAAGGGCGCATTAAAAAGAGCATGTGCTAGCGTTATTTCGATTTCTTTAGTCGGGCTTTTTTCATTAATCTTGTAAACAATATAACAGAGATCATCAAGCTGTTTTTCTGATACCAATCCGATATCCTTAAGAGCTAAAAAACAAAATTCCCAACAGCTTAAATGAGGTTGATCGTCACAATTCGCCTGCTCAGTCGGTACCATTTTATTTTTTGATGCGGTAAATTTTTCTGATACTGCCTGCTTAATGGGGCCTGGTATATCACCAATGCTGTCACAAAAATTCAAGACAAAATCATTTGCCGCGGTATATAAAAATGAATAGGATACATAATACCCACTACTTGAAATATGCTTTAGCTTTCCAGCATAAGAAGAAGCAGCAAGAATTAATTTATGAACCAAAGTCTGATTCGATTCATCTGATGTTTTTAATTTTTTAAAAAACCTCGACTTACCATCTGATTCTAGTTTTCTTTTCATTATTTTCCTTCCCTTAAGATTTACCGTTTTTATTATAGTTGTATCAATCTTAAGCAAATATGATGTGAAAATCGCAAAAAAAGATCTGTTTAGCGAGACAAGCAATATACTTGCAAACAAGCTGCGTTCGCTATATAAACTCTGGAGGGTAGCCTGTTTGCTTGCAAACGGTGCTAATTACCTTAATTCGAACAGATAAAGCTAATGCCATTTGCTTATAAATATTTGGTTATTTTGGACTAGGAGAAATATCATTAATAATAAATCTTATTCTCAAGCGCCCATACTTTTAATTTTTATTAAAATCTTCTTTTCTTGTTGTGTCATCATAGAGTCCAGAGCCACCTATAAAGTCTTGATTTGAAATCATAAGAAACTCAGTGGCACTCATTTTGTTATTATAATTACAAGACACTTTGAGCTTTCTTGTGGTCAACCCGAAGGGAATTTGAATGTTCTTTTTGCTCTCTACTCACGAGGTATCCTGTTGCAAGCCGCTCACTACAAGCACTGGGCATATGCTGGGCTCATTTAAAAAACTTATGATATGAGTCAAAAAAGATCAAAAAAATCCATCAAATTATGAAAATGTTCAAAAAATAATCTATTATATAAACAATGCTGTAACTTTGATGTGTCGTTGTATGTCTTATAATATGTCTTTTGATTATAGATCTAATGAATTCTATTCCCTTGAGCACCTTGATGAAAACACTAAAAAAATCATAGTCGATATTATTGGTGGGGCTAAATCATCTCAATCTGATGCTGCAATTGTTGCGCAAAATGGTAAAATTCTAGGAGCGTACTTTTCAAGACCGCACGTAGGCTCCATTGAGGCCATGTCTGTTACCAAGTCAATCGTTAGCTTGGGCATTGGGATGTTATATGATGCGCAACTGATTTCATTGGATGATCCGATTTTTCGGTTTTACCCAGAATGGAGGCAGGGAGCAAAGAAATTCATCACAGTTCAGCAATTACTATCGCATACTTCCGGTATTCAGGCTGACCCAACAACTCAAGAGATTTATGCCTCTCCAGATTTTGTACAACTGGCATTAGCTGCAGAACTCAGTAACCATCCTGGAGAAGTGTTTTTCTATAATAACAAGGCAATCAATTTATTAGCTGGCATATTTAAAAAAATATCAGGTTTGTCGATGGATCACTTTATCGAAATAACATTGTTTAACCCCTTAGGAATTACTGATTTTGCTTGGATGAAAGACTCCGCTGGCAATCCACATGGTATGGCAGGACTGCAAATTAGAGCGGAAGATTTGCTTAAAATTGGTGAGTTAATACTTAATAAAGGCATTTGGAACGACAAACGAATTATCAGCAAAGAATGGATTAGCTTATCAATGAATCCTGAACCACTCTCAAACCGCTTAGACAATGGAATCAATTATATGTGTGGTTTGCTTTGGTGGGTAAAAATGCGACCAACGATGTATTTTGCTGAAGGATATCTGGGCCAATACCTGGTTATTATCCCTGAAAAAAATATTGTCGTAGTACGTCAGATGCACGCATCACAAAACATCCGCACCAATACGTTCCCTAATTTTTTTAACTTAGTGACTGAGTTGGCTGCTTAGATCAATCTAGGTAAGTATCTTACCAAGTTGTCTCTGTTCCTTTCAGGTAAGGTGCGTCTCTCATTTTTTGGAAGCAAACAAGCTACGCTAGCATTCTTCCTACCTACATAAAACCTAAGACTCATTCTCTTAAATGTTAACTAAATCCTGTTGAAATCAGATAACTCGTATCAAACTGCATGATTTACGTAGATGAATTAATAGGACAATAACTAATGTTCAATTAAAATACCACAAGGACAATATTTGACCTTTTGAAGCTAACAAAATGTAGAGGATAACAATTATGCAATCAAAAGCATTAGAAAAAGGTAACGTTTTTTCATATGTGAGTATTGAAGGAAATGAAAGAGTTGAAAGGAACATTGCTGCAGTATCTTTAGAGAAAGCACCTTATTTTTATTGCTCTTCAGGAACAAACTCAGCAAGCAAAGGAACATGGTTTCCCTGTTATGGAATAAATGAAGGCTGGATTATAAAACCTGCACATACATCATTCCCAGCAAATTTTTCAGTATTCATTCGTAACATGTTTCTAACAAAACAAGTAAGCTTTCCAATAGTCGAAAGAAATCAAATAGAATGCACTAATGAAGCCCAGATCATCGAGAAAAAATTAAACGCTTTTGCTCGTCGCTTTGGAAATATTGAATCACTACTTTTTTCCTATGCAGTCGGTGGTGGGTATTGGGAAACAAAGGATAGCCTAATATTACGAAAGTATCTTGATGTCGCGTATGCAAAAGAGCTTCAAGCAATAAATAATAATTGTCCTGAAATACCAATATTGCGCACCCCTCCCACTGCTACTAAGGATCGAGAGTTTTTCGCCGATTTCGATCACAATCCAATTGGTGCTGCATCCGCCGCCAAGAGATTACAAATTACTTTAGAAG
>NZ_LNYQ01000013.1:2239097-2635860 GCF_001467945.1 Legionella parisiensis | reverse complement strand
CCATAGAGTATTTTATTAATGAACCGCGAATCGATAAAATCGCCAAAAATATTGCCAATGAATTAGATAAGGTCCTTGAAAATGTATCTGAGTCTCTTCCTGCGGAAAACCCAACCGAAGAAATCGCTTTGTGTGATACTCAATACGTATTCTGGATACTCAACAAACTGGGATCTAGTTTTAATTGCGGGATGCAGGTACAGCTACACGGTACTCTCAATAAGAAATACCTGTATCAAGCTGTTGAGTTTACCATTCAGCAAAACCCTGTTTTTTGGTTGAGTTTTGATAAAGAGGTGCCGATTCAAACATTGAAGAAAGAAGGGCAATTCAAGTTAGTCTATGAAGACATTTCGTTAAATTATGAGCAGGAGGCTTTGAACGACCTGTTTTATGAAAATATAATGCAGATGATTCCCCTCACAGAACCCCCGCTGATTCGCGTTTATCTTTATAAATTGAATCACGATCTACATGAATTACACATCATGATACCTCATATTATACTTGATGATCCTTCATACAGAATTCTATTCGATCAATTTAGGAAAAATTACGCAACCCTCCAACGAGGAAAAAATCTTGTATCTGAACCTGAAAAATATACCTATTTTCATTTTGTGAAGCAAAATAATGTTTATTATGAAAAAGATCTGCACGATAAAATGGATTTTTGGCGGGCTTATAACAAAAATTTCCAAAGGTTAAGTTTCGGACGTGCACATCACTTGCCTGATGCAGCCAATCAACCCCAAAATTTATTCCATTATCCCATAGACGCCCAACTTGTCGAAAAATTTAAGAGCTGGCACCAGGAAAAAAATATTAATGTGAGCACGGGTTTAATTGCTGCATGTCAAATTGTTTTTTACAAACTCAGTGGTCAAAAGAAAATACCCATTACGATACTGCACAGTGGTAGGGAAGGTAGTCGTTACCGATCTGTTATTGGCTTGTTTACGGAATATAAAATGATAAATATTACCTTAAATGAAGAGTATAAATTTATTGATTTTCTCAAATCAATTGAGGAACAGCTCCTAATCACAACCCCTTATCAAAAATGTACCTATGCTATCAAAAATACGGGGATCAAAGGCTCCCGATTATCATTCGGCCAATATGTGACTTACATATATAATAAATTAACTCTTGCAAAACATTTTAAAAAAAGCAAACTTAATGCGATTGTGGTGGATTATCAACTTAAAAGCCTGAGCCGAGCACAATGGCGTCAACTAGAAATTCAAACGAAGTATTATCTCAATAAATTATTTAAGTTAAATCTGCCGCTGCAAAAACCAGCGAGCTTAAGAGTAATTATTAACATTACAGCAAATTTTTTTATCAAAGGGTTTAGGGATCTGAATTTTGAGGGGCTTGACTCCAGTACCCCTAATCATTACGGAAGCGTGGATCGTCCTATAGGTAATGAAGCCTTATGGTTGTATTTTACAAAAGATCAATATGGTGACTATCGACTTTCGATTAATGGGCCTTTAACGACACACTGTAAAGATCAAATAGCTCAGGAACTGAGTCAGGTAATGGCTCAGGTTTTAAAAAGTGATGAATATACTGTTGATGATTTAATGAGTGAGTAATTCTCATGGAATTCTGACGAATCGCCACAACGTTGTAAATTTCAATCGAGCTCGAAGGCTATACATCTCTGTGCAAGGATGACAGAATGCGAAGACTTGGATGAAATTTTAAATTTTTTGCGTCAGACTCAAAATAGACATATTTTCAAACAAATATATACTTTATGTAACAGTATGAATTATGTCAGAGTTTATGCCTAAGTTCACTTCAATTAAGATAGAGGTGCGACGTGAACAAAATATAAGGATATGTGAATTATGAAACATGGGCATTGTGATCACGAGGACCAAAAAAAACATTCTAAGCCCAAGGATGCGCATAAAACGTGCCATCAACATCATCAGATGCATAAGCAGCCTAACTTGGATGAGCCTCGAACTGTGACGGGAGCTTATACATGCCCTATGCATCCAGAGGTCCGCCAACCAGGTCCTGGAAATTGTCCTATTTGTGGTATGGCTTTAGAACCGGAAACAGTTTCCGCCGAAAAAGAAAACCCGGAATACAAAAGCATGAAGTACCGGTTTTGGTTGGCACTGATTTTGAGTATACCAGTAGTTGTATTAGAAATGGGGGGGCATCTGTTCCATTTTATTGCAGCCAATAGTTCTGCTTGGATTCAGTTTGTATTGGCAACTCCTGTAGTTTTATGGTGTGGTTTTCCTTTTTTCCAGCGTGGCTTTCATTCACTGAAAACCCGGCAACTGAATATGTTTACACTCATTGCTATGGGGATAGGTGTTGCCTGGGTTTACAGTACTATAGCTCTATTGTTTCCTGAGCTCTTTCCTGCTGCGTTCCATAATCAAGGAGTCATCAATGTTTATTTTGAAGCAGCTGCAGTTATTACCACTTTGGTTTTGCTTGGACAAGTTCTGGAATTAAAAGCACGAGAACAAACAGGCGGTGCTATTCGTGCCTTATTGAATTTAGCCCCTGAAAGTGCTTGCCGCATTAATCATGATGGTAATGAAGAGGAAATAACACTGGATCAAGTTCAGGTAGGGGATATGCTTCGTGTACGTCCGGGTGAAAAAATTCCTGTTGATGGTGAGGTAGTCGAGGGAAGAAGTAATGTGGATGAATCAATGGTTACTGGGGAGTCGATGCCAGTAAATAAAGAAGCAGGCACAAAGGTGATTGGAGCCACAATAAATCAGAATGGCAGTTTTATAATGAAAGCGGAACATGTGGGTAGTGACACCATGCTATCACATATTGTACAAATGGTAAGTGATGCTCAACGAAGTCGCGCTCCCATCCAACGATTGGCCGATAGGGTTTCAGGATGGTTTGTGCCCACGGTGATTTTGATTGCAGCAGTAGCATTCTTCACCTGGTTTTTCTTAGGACCACAACCTTCTTTCAGTTATGGTTTGCTTGCAGCGGTATCAGTGCTGATTATTGCTTGTCCTTGTGCGTTAGGTTTGGCAACACCTATGTCGATTATGGTTGGTGTTGGTAAAGGAGCTCAGAATGGAGTATTAGTTAAAAATGCCGAAGCACTGGAACAAATGGAGAAAATTAAAGTACTCGTTGTTGATAAAACGGGTACCCTTACGCTTGGTCATCCGAAGCTAACCCAAATTATTTCTGAAAAAGAATATGAAGCTGATGAAATACTTGCTTTAGCCGCTGCATTGGAACATCAAAGCGAACACCCGCTTGCCAATGCAATCATGGCTGCTGCAAAAGAGAAACAGCTGTCATTCGTCTCAGCAACGGATTTTAAAGCAATTACAGGCCAAGGTATTATTGGTAAGGTTGGTGGCTCAAAAGTTGCATTTGGGAATCAGCAATTAATGCAAGAATATGGATCAAATAATACATCGCTTGTTGAGAGTGCTGATGAATTACGATCTCAGGGAGCAACCGTAATGTTCATGGCTGTCGACGGTGAGACCATTGCCATCCTGGCAGTTGAAGATCCCATTAAATCAAGTACGTCTGATGCCATTCTGCAATTGCAAAAAAACGAGATTGAAGTCTATATGCTCACAGGGGACAGTAAAAAAACTGCTGAGTCTGTGGCAAGCCGTTTGGGTATAAAAAATGTGATTGCTGAAATTATGCCTGAGGATAAGCGTCGTATAGTGAGTGAGTTGAAGGATAAAGGTTTTATTGTGGCAATGGCAGGGGATGGGGTAAATGATGCTCCCGCTTTGGCAATTGCGGATATCGGTATCGCTATGGGTACAGGTACTGATGTTGCAATTGAGAGCGCTGGTATTACTTTACTGCATGGTGATTTGCATGGCATCGTTAAAGCACACCAACTATCGCATGCAACAATGAGCAACATCCGTCAGAATTTATTTTTTGCCTTTATTTATAACGGATTAGGCGTGCCTTTAGCTGCTGGAGTGTTGTATCCAGTGACGGGCTTATTGCTTAATCCTATTATCGCTGCAACCGCGATGGCATTAAGTTCTGTTTCGGTAATTATTAATGCACTGAGATTAAGGAGGATCAAACTATAAAACATAAGACCGACACCATTGTTTCAATAGAGTGTCATAAACTATAGTCTTGCTTTAAGTTGATTTTTTTAGAGTTTTATATGCATAAAATACTCATGAGTGCTTGTCTTCTTGGCCAAAAAGTTCGTTATGATGGAGGTGATTGTTTACAAAACCATCCTCTTTTACAGCAATGGTTTAAAGAAGAAAAAATAATTACTATTTGCCCGGAAATGGCAGGAGGATTACCTACCCCTAGATCTCCTGCTGAGATTCAAGACGGGAAATCAGGCGTTGATGTATTAAAGAAAAATGCTTTAGTCAAAACAAAGAACAATCAAGATGTTACATACTCTTTTCTAGACGGTGCGCGAAGAGCACTGGAGATCGCAAAGAAATACCATATACATGTTGCTATTTTAAAAGCCAGAAGTCCTTCTTGTGGGTCGAATATGATCTACGATGGAACATTTACGGGCATCATTGATGCAAGGGGAAGGCGTTACTGCTGCATTATTAATGGAGCATGGCATTCAAGTATTTGATGAAAACCATATTGATGAAGCATTGCGTGTTGCACTAGGGTAAATCCTTAATATACAAGTCCATAATTTCTGCCTATATTTAACCAAATCTTTAGTACCTTTAGTTTGCTCTTTACGCTCTTAGCAGTTTTTTTACAAGGAGGAAAATAGATAATGGAATACAAATGTCATAAATGTGGGATGGGAGTGAAAAACTTAACCTGCAGTAAATGCAATGCACTACTGGTAAGTGGTGCTGTTAAAACGGAAAAAGGCACCGTTCAAGTAGCAAAATGTCCTAATGGGTGTGGACAAATTAAATCACCAACATGTTGTAGTCATGATATGGTAAGCTCGGATTAATTGAAAATTTTTGTAGCTTGTTGTTTGCAAATAGGGTACCTCGCTGTTATCCCTGCATAAGCAGGGTTCCATTTTACAATGTCAAACAAACAACTCTATGGCAAGCTTGCAAACAGATGGATTTGTAAGTTAAGAATAAATCCATATTTCATGCAATATTCTGCTGCATACTCATGATTGCGTTGATTTTTCTCCATATCCAGAAGACCTGCCTCCCAAAAGCTGACTACTTCGTTGATTTCAGAACGCTCTGCTAAAGTCAACTCCTGTCCCTCATCACGGATGGCGTTAACACGTTGGGGCTCTTTTCGGTATTTATTCATAGGGCTTACAAACACCTGTTTATTTGTTTTTTCAGCCCATTCATGTGCCCATGCGGGTATTTCGCTATAAGGTACATACCGATCCTCCTCGGGGGCAGACATAACAAATTTCAAACAATCAGCTCGCTCAAGCATTTTTGCATTAGGCTTTAAATAACGAATAGCTTTTGCATCTTTTTCCAGACATTTGGGGCTTACTACCAATGTGGTGTTTTGCGGAAGGTCGGGTAGGAGGGAGATACCATTTGATTCAATTTGGATGTATTGGAAATACGGCTTCGCTTCTTCTAAAAATGCCGATAAATTTTGTTGTAATGAAGGTTCTCCCCCTGTAATTACAAGGATCATTTTTTTTTCCAGACCTTTTGCCCAGGAGGGTGTAGGAAGATTGCGACTCTGAAAAAATGCAGCAATGACGCTATTTGCTTCTTCGAGTAACGAGTTGAAGCTTCTCCATTCACCAGTATCAAAGTAAGTATCGCAAAAGGAACATGCCAAATTACATTTCGCCAAACGAATAAAATAGGCGGGATGACCGCGAAAAGGTCCTTCTCCTTGCAAGGTAAAAAAACGACTGGTAATGAAGAGCTCGTCTGGTTTTGCTGTTTTAAAAAAGGACTTTCCTACTTTTTTGTTCAGGCCGAACATCTATTCACCCTTTGTTTGTATAAAAATCTTACACATTATACTCTATTGTATTTCAATTGTGAGCCCTTACTATTATTTTTATTCATCGAATGCATTGATGTGAAATTTTAGGATCGTAGTTTAAGTGAAAGCGGCAGCAATAAACTCGGATTGAGAAAAGATGGTTTGCTGCTATACCCCGGCTACAAAAACTTTGTGCTGCTGGAATGTGAATTATTCACAGATTGGATTAAGGCAAAACGTTCAATTAAATTGATATCCTTTGAAGCCAATTGATAAATTTTTGCAATCGTTTCCTGGCTTATTTGATTGAAAATAAGCTTTATTTCATTTTGTTGAGGTAGGTATATAGGTGAATACCGATAGGAACCAAGAATTTTTTTCATTGAATTCAAGTTAATGAAATCAAAGACATAAAAATTATTGCGTGTATAAATCTTAAAAGGAAATGAGGTGTTTCTTATCTCAGTATTAAAATTTAATTTACTAAAAGGCAATTTATTATGACTGAAGCAATTTAATTCTTTGTGTCGCTTTATGAAGTTGATTTGATTAAGATAGAAAAAATCTTGTGAAATTCCACTTAGTTTTCTGTTTACAATAGAGCAGTTAATTATTGGAAGTCCAAAGCCCACATAATTAATGAAGAGCAATTCAAATAAATTCTCTATATAGTGTTCTATTGTATATTCACGATGGCTTAGCAATGCTTCATGAATAAAATGAAAATCCAGGCCTTTCCATGGTGTGGTATCAGAATGTAAGTACCAAAGGAGATAATAAATTCCATCCCATGGTTTTTTGTAGTACTGCTCTGCTATTTTATTTTGCAGCTTACGAATTTCATGCACCAGCGAAGGGGTAATAATGTAAGGAATTTTTGGTTTTAAACAAACTGCCATGCCATTTGTTTTTTGATGGTGGATGGCCAGTAATTCGATACTATGCACAGCAATCCTTATTCAAATAGTGAAAAAATATCCGCATAAGGGGATAACATCTGAAGTGT
This sequence comes from Legionella parisiensis, assembly GCF_001467945.1. Taxonomy (GTDB): domain Bacteria; phylum Pseudomonadota; class Gammaproteobacteria; order Legionellales; family Legionellaceae; genus Legionella; species Legionella parisiensis. Next base: position 2,628,929 of record NZ_LNYQ01000013.1, on the reverse strand, counting down.
AGTAAAGAAAATAGAGTTTTTCAAAAAAACGATCTATTGTTTTTGATGATGTGATATCAACCGTACAGCCATTAAATTGGAGAGGTGTTTTAATTGCTTACAAAGCTGAGGTAATGATTCTTTAGGGCCGCATATATCAATAAGATTTACGGCAATTACTCCGCGTGATTTATTTTCCATTTGCTCAATATTGTATTTTAATTTTGATATGTTCTGGGTGATTTGACCTATGCTTCCGGGAGTATTTTTATTAATAACCAATAAACGACAACAATTAGGAACTTGAGTGGTAGAAAGAGAAATATTTGGAAAATTAACAGAATACTCAATGATTCCATGCTCTAGATAATTACAGATATTGCGAATTACCATTTCTGCTGCGGTTTGCTCTGCTTCCTGAGTACTTGCTCCTAAGTGAGGAAAGCTCAACACATTAGGATGTCCAGCCAAATTAATTGTTGGAAAATCTGTGATATAACCCATGATTTGCTGATTATTTAATTGTTGCAAAATAGCAGACTCACTTACTATTTGTTCGCGTGAAAAATTAAGTAACAGAGTATGGGGTTTCACTAGAGCAATATTTTCTTCATTGATTAAGTGGTTTGTTGTTGCATTTAAAGGAATATGCAGCGTAATAATATCTGCATGGGCAAGCAATACATTCATATCAATGACTTTTTCGACTCCGGGCATCAATGCCAGAGCATTCGTCAGAGTCATATTGGTATCAAAACCTAATACTTTCATTCCTAAGGCTAATCCAGCATTAGCCACTTTAACGCCTATATTGCCCAAGCCTACAACGCCTAAAGTTTTGCTTGAAATTTCATGGCCAACAAATTTATTTTTTTTCGTTTCAATTTCTCGATTAAATAGTTGGCTATCTTCTTTGGACAATTCAGTAATGAAAGAGCGGGTTTCATCTAAATGCCTATAGCCCATTATCATGGCTGCCATCACCAATTCTTTTACTGCATTGGCATTGGCTCCAGGTGCATAAAATACTGGGATGCCCATATCGGTAAGCACATCGATGGGAATATTATCAATACCTGTTCCTGCTCGTGCTACTGCTTTTAAGTTGTTTGAAAACGGATGGTTATGTAATTTATGGGAGCGAACCAAAATGACATCTGGTTCAATGGGATTAAGACCTAATTGATAAACGTCCGGGTGAAACAAACTCAAACTCTGAGGTGATATATTATCAAGAATTTGAATGGTGAACATGGGTATCTCCCTTGATCAAAACAAAAGAATTACAAATCTCTGTAAGTCCTTGTTCATAATAAGCATAATATTGAGAAGGCAATTGTTTCAACTCATCCTGAGTTAATCCTAAAGGGATTATTGGATAAAAGCTGGTATTGGTAATATAAAAATCGGAGTTGTTTTTCACCCATTCCTTAGGATTTAAACCAGAAAAACCAATAAAGCGTGTCACAGCGTTTCGAGCTTCCCAGTCGCTTACTCCATCACCTACCAGCAAAGAGCGTTCACCTGGTTTAAGTATTGAGGCAATTTCCATTGTTTTACCATTACCTTGAGTCATATTGCTTTGTCTATCAAACTCTTTATAGTTACCTTGTTCATCAAAATACACTTCGACTGCGAGCACATGAGTTGGGGGAACTCCTAAATGCTGTGCAAAAGGAACTACGGCCATTTTAATCCCGGCTGAAATGATATAGATCTTTTTATTCAAATGATGCAGTAACTGGAACAGTTCTAGTGCTCCAGGAGCAATAGAGCGCTTGTAGCGTTCTGCCAGCTCTTCTATTTGTTCCCGTGCAGGTTGAACATAGGCTAAACGTTGGTAATAATCATCAGGAGTCATGCCAGTATGTCCCATACATCGTTCAGTTATTTGGTGTACTTGTTGGGCAACCCCATTCATTGTTGCTAACTCATTAATGCCTTCAATAAGGGAGAGTGTCCCGTCACAATCAAAGAAAAAGGTATCAATGGGAAGATTTAAAGCCCAAGTATTTCTATTTTGCATGAATAGTGCTCTTATTTTGTAAATGCTCAGGCCCCATAGGGATTCTAAGCCCCAATATTCGAGTAAACCTGACATGGGGAACTGGGTTATTACCTATTTTAAAACCAAGTATCACAGCTCTAGTGTGGATGAGTTATGCCCACATTCTTCTTTAGCCATTAGGCGCAATTGTTCTGCAATTACAAACCAGTGCTCTTTACTATAGGTTGTTCCTTCGTGTGGTTTTTGCAATAGACGATTGAATTCTTCAAATAAATAAGAGGCAAAAGAGTGGTTTTCATATCGAGTAGAAGAGTCCTCAAAAAAACCTTCCATCTGTTGCATAATCATCTCTAGATCAACACTTGCCTCTGCTTTATTTTTAAGGGTTTCCGCTTTTTTTTGTCCACCATCCCCATGACGCCACCAACTAAACCAGCCATTAGGTTGACGAGTATTGATACCCAGTTCATAGTATTGTTTGTAAGCAGTCCATGCCCCAACAATTGTTTTCTTCAATACATTGAGCCAGTCTCCATTTAAGTCTAGATCGGTTGTATCACCAAGATGTGACTCGTTGTTTTTAAAAAGATCATGCGCTAATGAGTTTGATTTACGCTGTGAAGGGTTCCTATGCTCAATTTTTGGCCTTGATTTGGTAAGGTGAGTCAGTGATTCTTTAGTAGAAGGCAGTGCGTTAATAGCTGTTGCATTAAGGGGGATCGGATCATTAGATACTGCTTTAGTATCAGGAGTAATCGAATAAAGAGGAGTTAAATTAATAAGATGAGTTGTATTAAGAGATGCCGCTTTCAAACGAGAGCGTTCTTTTGCTGCAATTAGCTCTTTCCTTCTTTGAGCAACTAATCCTTTAGGAATCCCAAAATTGTTATCTTCTTCAACTGAATGTGTCTGCTTATTGTTTTTGCCCATTGTAATTTCCTTATCCCTAAGTAATTTATTAACCCTCTTTCCAAACTCTACCAGGAGGTGCATTGCTTTGTCGATTCGGTGGTCGAATCCTCATGTACTGCCGTGTACACTGAGGTTCTACACTCCTTTCAGCTGGCTTGGAAAAAAACTATTACAACATCAAATCGATATGATTTTAAGGCAATCTAATCATATAGTCTCTTTTTTTACTATGCAATAATCCTAAATTCATGTTATGTGATTTATGTAACAGCGCCAAGACTTAGCTATCACTTCAAGAATAAGTCTATACTTGAAAGAATGATAGGCTCAGGAAAAAGGAATGCCATGAATACCTATACACCAGACATTGAACATCCCGTATCTATCCCCAGTAAAAATGTTTATCTCAACGGTTTTTTATTGATACCTGAAAAAGCTAAAGGAATGGTGGTTTTTGTGCATGGAAGCGGAAGCAGTCGCTTCAGCAGCCGCAATCAATATGTGGCAAGTATCCTGAATGAATGCAAATATGCTACGTTGCTCTTTGATCTGCTTACTTCCCAGGAGGATGTTATTGATAATGTCACTCGCGAATATCGTTTTGATATTCATTTATTAGCTTCTCGGCTTATTGATGTAATTCATTGGTGTACGAAAGAGTTTGCAGAATTTCATTTTCCAATCGGTTTGTTTGGGGCAAGCACGGGTGGCGCTGCCGCGCTTGTTGCGGCAGCGCAGGAACCGAAGTTAGTCAATGCGATTGTATCGCGTGGCGGCAGGCCGGATTTAGCTGGAAACTATTTGTCGCAGGTCAAGACGCCTACGTTACTTATTGTGGGCGGTGATGATGAAGTGGTGATTGGACTTAATCAGCAAGCGGTATCGCAAATGAGTTGTACAACACAATTGGAAATAGTTCCTGGAGCAACTCATTTATTTGAGGAGCCTGGAAAATTACATGAGGTCTCAGACTTAGCAAAAAAATGGTTTGACCAGTATTGCACTGGATAACGTTTTGTGAGTAAGGAGGCTTTTATGAATAAGGATGCTTTGCAAAAATTAATAGATGAACTCAATGGCGCGATAGTATCACTTAAATCTCATGATGAAGATTATGATGCAGTTCTCAAACAAATTGGGAATGCTCGATTTGTGATGATTGGCGAAGCAACTCATGGAACCCACGAATTTTATCAGGCACGCATCGAAATATCACAACGTCTTATTAAAGAGCACGGATTTATGGCTATTGCCATTGAAGGAGATTGGCCTGATGCGCATCGTGTTCATCGTTATTTACAAGGGGAGGGTAATGTAACCGATAGTGAGCACGCTTTAGATGGTTTTCAGCGATTTCCAGTCTGGATGTGGCGCAATTCAACGCTCCCTCCCTTCCTTGGTTGGTTACGACAGCACAATGATAAATTAACTGCAGCACAAAAGATTGGATTTTACGGTCTTGATTTATACAGTTTAAACTCGTCCATGCAAGCAGTAATTGATTTCCTAAATCAAATCGATCCTGAAGCGGCACAACGTGCCACCCAGCGCTACGCCTGTTTTGATCATTTGAATCAGGATCCGCAAATGTATGGTTATCTAATTAATGCTGGGATTAAAAAATCCTGTATTCATGAAGCGGTAGCTCAATTAGTTGAATTACAGCATCGTGCTTTTGAGTATCTTCATCGCGATGGAATCGCTGTTGAAGATGAATATTTTTTTGCAACTCAAAATGCCCGTTTGGTAAAAAATGCGGAAAATTATTATCGCTCCATGTTAGAGGGGAGGGTTTCTACATGGAATATTCGGGATAGTCATATGATGGAAACACTCAATGTGCTCGCTGATCATCTGGAAGCCCGATTTAATCAACCGGCTAAAATTATAGTTTGGGCGCATAACTCGCATCTGGGTGACTCACGAGCCACCGAGATGGGGGAGCGTAACGAATTAAATTTGGGTCAATTAGTACGTGAGCAATATGGTCAGCATGCTTATTCACTTGGTTTTTCCACTTATGAAGGAACCGTCATGGCTGCATCCGATTGGGGAAGACCAGGGGAGAAAAAGCAAGTACAACCAGGTATGCCGGGAAGCTATGAGGAGTTATTTCATCACTTAAGGCATAAGAATTTTTTCTTAAATTTATCAGTTAACGAAAAATTGGAACATTATTTAAAAATTCCCCGCTTGCAACGGGCTATAGGTGTGGTTTATCTCCCAACAAGTGAACGATTTAGCCATTATTTCTTTACACATTTGCCTTATCAATTTGATGGACTGATTCATTTTGATAAAACGAGCGCATTACATCCATTAAGTCAAGGGTCAGGACGGAAACACCGTTAGATTTTAGCCCCGAAGTGTTTGAATCCCGCTTGGGCCTAAAAATGGAAACACTAATTCAGAATACAAGGTGGAATAGTTAAAACACTCTGTCCTTACTTACATTCAAGGCGATTAAATCTTCTTCACTTAGTGTTTCTTTTTTTAATAGCAACTGTGCCCCTTTCTCTAAAATTTTAATGCGTTTTTTTATAATATCCACAGCGCCATCAAATGCGGTTTGGATAATTTGGCGGACTGCTGCGTCAATCTCAGATGCCGTTTCCTCACTAAATTCACGCTCTTGGTGCGCTATAGGAGCCTCCAGGAAGGGTGAATGTTCTTTTTGATAAGTCACAGGTCCAAGTTCTTTATTCATCCCGTAACGCATGACCATACTGCGTGCAATATCAGTAGCCTTGGCCAGATCATCTGCTGCTCCTGTTGAAAATCGACCAAAAAAAACAAATTCAGCTGCTCTACCTCCAAGTAAAACCATCATTTTATTTTTTAACTCTTCTTCCGTCATAAGATATCGGTCCTCAGTGGGACGTTGAATCGTATAACCCAAGCTACCTATGCCACGCGGAATAATTGAGACCTTGTGTACTTGATCTACGTTAGGCAATGAGAGTGCTACCAGTGTATGTCCCATTTCATGATAAGCTACTGCTTTACGCTCTTCAGGATTGAGTAAGCGATTCTTTTTTTCTAACCCCGCCACTATTCGTTCAATGGCATTGGTAAAGTCATCCATATTTACAGAATCGGCATTATGGCGCGTGGCAAGCAAGGCTGCTTCATTAACCAGATTTGCTAAATCGGCACCAGAAAAACCTGGTGTTAAGGCTGCAATCTTTTCAGGATCAATATCAGGGCTCAGCTGTATTTTTTTTAGATGAACGTTGAGAATTTCTACTCGGCCTTTTTTATCAGGTCGATCGACAAGTATATGACGGTCAAAACGTCCCGCCCTCAATAACGCGGGATCAAGAATTTCCGGTCGATTGGTAGCGGCAAGCAGGATTAATCCTTCACTGGGGTCGAAGCCATCCATCTCCGAGAGTAGCTGATTTAAAGTCTGCTCTTTTTCATCATGTCCCCCGCCAATAGGATAAGCGCCCCGTGCTCGGCCTAATGCATCAAGTTCATCAATAAAAATAATCGTTGGGGCAGTTTCTCTGGCATTGGTAAACAGATCACGTACTCGTGCGGCCCCCACGCCAACAAACATTTCTACGAATTCTGAACCATTAATCGAAAAAAAAGGCACTCCTGCCTCGCCAGCTACAGCTCGTGCAAGTAATGTTTTTCCTGTTCCTGGCGGACCAACTAAAAGTACGCCTTTAGGTATATGAGCGCCAATACGAGTATAGTGTTGCGGGTTTCTAAGGAACTCAACGACCTCCATAAGCTCTGTTTTTGCTTCATCTACCCCTGCGACATCTTGAAACGATACATGGGTTTCCTTTTCCATGTAGATTTTTGCTTTACTTTTTCCAACATCCAAAACTCCACCAGCCGCTGAACCCATGCGTCTTAATAAAAAACTCCACAGAGCGAAAAAGATCAATGCAGGAATAACCCAGGATAGCATTAGAGTTAGCCATTTATTTTCAGCATGTCCTGTAAAAGTTATTTTTGCTGCTTCCAGAGTAGATATAAGGGAAGGATCATTAATGCGAACTGTGCTGACTTGGGGCTTTTGGCCGCCATATTTTTTTATTTCATTGAATTTATCTTCGGGGATTAATCCTACTAAGCCTTCAGTTTTTACATCTGCGGTAATGTAACTTTCATCAAGTAAGACATGATTTAGTTTATCGGCTTTCAACAGTTTTATAAAATCACTGTAAGCAATGTCTATAGGACGAGCTGCGAAAAAAAAATTCTGGATGAGGATGATAATCCAGAAAATCATCAAAATATACCAGAGCGTGAACTGCCATTGTTTATTTTCCACCCCATCTCCCAATTTAAAGCTATCCTTTTATAAGTAGAAAAAACGAACTGGTTTTATACAGTATATACCAAAGGATGAATGAGCATGTGATTAGTAAGTATTATCTAATTCCATTTTTATGCCGCGATCCTGACGTTAGGGGGATTTCTAGCCCTATTGAAAGAATCTGGATAGCAGGAGAGTTGCTCTTGTTTATTGATTAATTAAAGCATCAAAGTGAAATGGTTTAATTTCAAAAAAGCGACCATTGTGTTGAATAAGAGATCAGACAGAGTTATAATTAAACCATTGAGCGGTAATTGGCATGAATCATGTACCAAAATGTAGACAATACGGTTAACTCATCCCTTAAAGAAAATTATATTCTTGATTATCCTGATAAAAATGACTTATCTGATTTTTTAAGTTATGTCAGGCACGAAGATGCTATGGCGGAAATTTATTTTGAAAATAATGTTGAAAAATTAGATAAAGAAACGATTGAATTATTTAACAATAATGGAAAATTATTACATAACGATAGATGTGATTTAATGCTTGTTTTGCGGGACAATGGTAAAGTCATTGGCTTTATTGAATTAAGGCTCACTAAAGATATAGAAAAAATGTCTCAGTTATTTAGTTTATTTGTAAATGAGACATATCGTCGTAAAGGGCTTAGTAATTTAATGATGGTCTATGCTCTGGATTTTTTCGTAAATAGCGTTCAAAACAATATGACGGTCAGTCCCTCAGCAGAATCGTTTACCGTATATAATAAGTTTGGTTTTTATCCACCAGAATTTCATGGAGATCATGAGGCATTAAAAAATTGGTTCAAAAAAACGGAGGAGAAACGGCTTGAGCAGTTACATGATGAACCTTCAGACTACCTGATAATGGATTTAAGCGATCAATCTTGTCGCGAAACTTTTGAAAATCATTGTAAGAAAGTTTCTTCTCATTGTGTCAAATTTGAGATTTCTCAAGATTTACAAACGGATCTCAAAAGAGATGTTTTCGACTGGAGAAAAAAAACAATCACCCCAACTTTATCTACCAGTGGCTTGGGAGTTCTAAGTACCTTAGATGAAGGCAAAAAAAGAAAAGCTGATCCTAAAACATCGGTGTCGCAGGATGAACCTCAAACTAAAAAAATTCATCCTGACTGATAGAAAAACTGCATACAGAAAATCAGCACTAATCAGATTGGAGCGGCTTTGAGGAGTTGGAAGAGAATGGTCAATCTAGCTTTTGGGATATCTCTTCTCCACTAATTGAAATTAAATGCGACTAAATCTTTTTTGCTGCATTGTTTGCGTTTTTTCTTATTTTTCGTGTGAAGCAGAATAAAAATCTGCAAAATCATTATGTTCATAATATGAAAGTAACCATTGAATGTATTTTGTTGTAATACGATGATAAAACACTCTTCTCTTGATGACCTGAAAGCGATCATGGATGAGCGATTTGACAATAGTAGAGATTTCAGATGAGAAGCATCTAATGATTGCCTGGCTGCTCCATGCGTGAAGTGCGGACTATGTGGGGCACTCTGCTCATAATTATGATTTGTGATAAGGGATTGGAAGCCGATGCGTTTGTAGAGATTACGGCCGGCAGTGGATGCTTCCAAAAAGTATGTTTGCACTTTTAAATCAAAGCCTTTTTCAAGATATAAGCTAACATTGCGCTGGCAAAACCGCGTTTTTAAAAGCTCAGCTCGATAACCAACTTGAATTTAGAGAATGGATGAAACAAAACCGAGGTTTAACCCTGTTGCAAGTCCCCGGTTTCAAAAGCAGGTATTGTTTTATAATTAAGACAATTTAAACAGATAAGCGAGAAAAATCCCATATCAGGATAATCCTTCGCTATGATTCTGAGTTTACTGAAGAGCATTTATTTTAGGATTGTTTGCCTCGGATAAGGAGAACTGGCATGGGAGCATTGCGAATAACCCCTTCTGCAACACTACCAAGTAATAAATGCTGATAGCCTCGACGACCATGTGTTCCTACGACAATCAAATCAGCTGGCCAGTTTTTTGCTGCTTCAATGATTTTCTCGGGCACTTTTTCTTTAGAAGGATTCATTTCAAGCAAATGTGCTTCGCAATCTGCATGGTGTTCGCGCGATGGATATCATCTTGTCCAGAAATTTTTGACCATATTCTTTGAATGAAGCCTCCAGCTTCTCATAATCAACACCGGTTCCGACATAAGGAGCATAAAATTCGTTTGCTACATGTACAATTCGTAATTTTGCCTGATGCACTTTACTCAGCTTAATCGCTTCATGGTAGGCTTGCATTGATGTGGTACTGTCATCAATTGCAACTAAGATATTATGATACATTATTATTTCCTTATGAAAGTAATGAGATTCCACGCTCTCGAATATCTTACCTATAATCTGGAATGAAACCTAGATAGAATATTTTTAATTCAGATAAAAGAACAATATGAATTAATCTGTAAGTATAAAAATTGCATGAGGCAAAAATGACTACGAATAATGAAATTCTGTTTACTCCATTTAATTTGCGCGGTTCAATATTAAAAAACCGCATTGTGATGGCTCCACTTACGCGAAATCGCTCAATTCATGGAATTGATACTCCTTCAGAACTTAATGCGGAATATTACGCACAACGAGCAGATGCAGGTTTAATCATCGCTGAGGCAACACAAATTTCACCCACAGGAAAAGGATATGCATGGACGCCTGGAATTTACTCCGCGGAGCAAATTACGGGATGGAAGTTGGTAACCGATGCAGTTCATGCAAAGGGTGGGGTTATTTATTTGCAACTTTGGCATGTAGGACGAATGTCACATCCCTCGCTTCAACCGAAAGGAATTGCTCCTGTAGCTCCTTCTGCTATTGCGGCCACAGGGCAGCGAACATTTCTTGAAAATGGAACATTTGTCGAAGTGGGGAGTCCACGTGCTTTAAAGCTTAGTGAAATTCCGGGCATTATTGAAGATTATCGGGTTGCAGCAAGGAATGCTATTTTAGCGGGATTTGATGGTGTTGAAATTCATGCAGCCAATGGATATCTAATTCATCAATTTTTGTGTGATGGAACAAATCATCGCACCGATCAATACGGTGGTTCAATTGCTAATCGGTTGCGTTTTGCACTTGAAGTGACCAGCGTCATTGTGTCTGAAATTGGAGCAAATCGAACGGGAATTCGTCTTGCTCCGGTAAGTCATGCCAATGGAGTTTCAGATAATTCGCCTGCTGCTGTGTTTTTCCCGCTTGTGCGTGAGCTGAGTCGATTCGATTTGGCTTATGTTCATGTTATCGAAGGAGAAACTCAAGGTGCACGAGAATATTATGGCTTTGATTTCGCTGCATTACGGAAAGAGTTTAACGGCCCTTGGATGGTAAATAACGGTTATACTTTAGAAATGGCAATCGAATCGATTAACAGTGGTTATGCAGATCTCGTTGCTTTTGGGAGATATTTTATTTCCAACCCAGATCTGGTTGTGCGATTTAGAAATAATGCCCCATTGAATGAATTAGATCGCGCGACTTTATACGGGGGTGGCGCAAAAGGTTACACCGATTATCCCTTTTTATAATAATGATGAAGACAAATAAAATGATGCACAAACAATTGCTACTGGTTCTTTTTCTTTTTATTTTAGTTATTACCCTGGCTTATTTTTTTCAACGACATTTCATTTATTTCCCATCTCTTGAAAAACCAAGTTTGGGTGATTTTCAGGCCGAAGACATGCGGGTTATTAAGCTACCTGTATCAGATGGATTGACCCTAAGTTCTTGGTATAAATCCGCTGTGGATAATAAGCCGACAATACTCTATTTACATGGAAATGCAGGGCATATTGGTTATCGCATGTATTTGGTTCGTGAGTTCCTTTCACAAGGGTTTGGGGTGTTATTACTTGAGTATCGCGGGTATGGAGGAAACCCGGGAAAGCCAACTGAATCAGGATTGTATCAGGATGCTCGATCAGCAATGAAATTTTTACAGCAACAGGGTGTTCAGGCCAATAAAATCGTGCTTTATGGGGAATCATTAGGAACCGGGGTAGCTACGCAGATGGCAACAGAGTTCCCTGTTTGCTCTTTAGTTTTGCAATCCCCTTATACCTCATTAACTGCTATGGCTCGATTTCATTATTCCTGGGTGCTTATGCCTGTAATTGATAAGTATGATTCGTTATCGCGGATTCAAAACATTCATGCACCTGTCTTAATGTTGCATGGAAAATTGGATGAGGTTGTGCCTTACGATCAGGGTTTAGCCCTTTTTAACCAGGCAAAACAGCCTAAGAAATGGATTGAATTTGCTGATAGAGGACATCATAACTTATGGGACGAACATTTTGCCCAAATCGTTATTCATTTTATTAATACTCAATGTGGGCCTGAATTCAAAAGGAGCACAGAATAAATAATATCCTTGTAGCTTGGTCAAGTGTGGCGGCAAGCGGATAAAATAAGGGTAAATGGCAGCGTACACCAAGTGTTTTTATTGCCATTTAAATATCAATTTTTTTATTTCTACGAAAAATCCTTGGGAAAGCCAGAGTGTATCAGCAGGTCTATTCATGATTAAAATTTTGATAATTTTTTTGAGCTAACACTATTGCTGTAGGAAAAAAAATTAACATAGAATGCATTATGTTTCTTGTTAAGGGGTTATGAGTGACCTATTTGAAGCGTATTGCAGTTATTTCCATTATTCTGTCGTTGGCTCAGGGATCCGTTTTAGCAAAAACAAATACACAATCTTCGGTATGCGATGCAAGTATCCATAATCCTTGTATTGTTCAAGATACAGAGTCTTCTTCCTCTCCATTAAAGGTATTGCGTGATGCCTCCATGATTGCCGATGTGTACCAAGGGAATACAGCAGGTATTAAAGACCTGACCATTTCTGGTAGTGAGGAGCCGAGTGAAAAGGGATGGAAAGATATTTCGGAGTATATTTCCAGACATAAGAGTTCAAGGAAGCAACCTGTATTGGTAGTGGATTTACGTCAAGAGAGCCATGGTTATCTTAATGGCAAAGCGATTACTTTGGTGAGTGAATATGATTGGATAAATAAAGGAAAAAGCAATATCCAAAGTTTTACAGATCAGGAAGAGTGGCTTAAGTCATTAAAAGTTCAGAAAAGGGTGAGAGGGATTTTATCCTCACAACAGTTTGCTGCTAAGGAATATTCCAATGGTAAAAACATTGCAGTTAAAGTGGTAAAAAATGAAAAAGATTTGGTTTCTCGTTTAGGTTTTGAATATCATCGGCTCTATGTTACCGATCATGCCGCACCCCCTGATTCAGAAGTTGATGCGTTTTTGGCCTTAATAAAAAATGCGCCTGAAGATGCGTGGTTTCATATCCATTGCAGGGGAGGAAAAGGCCGGACAACAAGCTTTTTTGTTATGTATGATATGTTAAAAAATGCAGATAAAGTGAGTTTTGAAGAAATTGTTGTGCGTCATGCCTCAATACCGCCATATTATAATTTATTTGAAGTAAATAGAGCTGATCCTTTTCTTACTCCTTATTATGAACAGAGACTTCGTTTTCTTTCTCATTTTTATCAGTTTGCTCAGCAGCTTTTGAAAGGGTATCAAGGGACATGGAGTCAATGGAACTCCAGCAATCCAGTAGATAAGACATAAGATGGATAGGGACATTATGCTTGGGATCTTGAGTAATGGCTCACCAGCCAACATACGTTGCCTTGGTTTCTGCAACTAGGCTACGTATGCTGTGGAGGGTTTCAGGCGTGAAGTAATTGACAATAGGGTTTATCTAGGCTTTTGGGTTAGTGGTATACCATGCATCCCCCCGGATAATTTGTTCCCACCAGGAAGACATTAGTTCCTCGTTCATTTCGTGCCATGCAACCGGATGTAGTACCAAAGCATCAGCCATTCGTTTTGATAAATCATACATGGCAAGTCGTTTAGGAAGAGAGTCGTTCTCCCATGTTGTAATTGCCTGCTGAAAATCATCACATTTCTTAAGATGCTGACTAAGATTGAGTGCATCTTGAATGGCTAAGGATGCGCCATTTCCTACATGAGGGCGTAAAACCGCACTTGCATCACCTAATAAAAGAGCGCTCTGGGCTACAAGGCGATCGACACGAACATCAACAATTTTCTGCATGAAAGGAGATGAAGTATCACGAATTATTTGTGCCGCAACCTCCGGTAAGTGTTTATGCGCTAATTGGTGTAGATGTTCTCTTGCTTTTACTGAAAAGTTGATTAAAGAGGTTGGGCCTAAATCCTCTAGATCTGCAAGCGTTAATTTTTCATAAAAAACCCAATTTAACTTATTCGTTTGATGATGATATACTGGATAAGTTAATAAATGTCCCTTATCATAACAGTAATATAGCCCCTGAGCATCGAAAAGAGCTTTATTTTTTATCCTCTCAAATTCCAGCGTACCACGCCATGCAACATAACCCGAATATTCCGGCTGCGCATGGGATATCAATTTTCTTCCCAGAGATTGAACGCCGTCAGCGAAAACAATTAAATCAAAGTGCTGTGTTTCGCCAGAGTCTAAAATGACTTGTCCTGGGCCTTCATCATGGAGCTGCACATCAATGACTGTTACTCCCTGATGATATATCGAATCCGGTATTCTTTTTCTTAAGTTAGTGAATAAAGTATCCCAGTGGAGGCTTGCCATGGAAATTCCCTGTTTCCATAAAAATTTTCCATAAATCGGCTGATTATCTGCCTGGCAATAGAAACTGCGCGTGGTGAAAGTATGAGCTAATGTATCCGGGTCAATTAGATTTCGGGCGATTAAGGTGTTCAGTAATTCAATAGAGAGGGTGATACCTGCTCCACGTGATTTTAGATCAGGTTCTCGCTCAAAAACAGTGACCGGAAAATGGTTTTTCAATAATAAAGCTAGGGCGCAACCTGCTATAGAGCCACCAATAATAGCAATTTTCAATGTAATTCCTTCCAGGAAATTGAATGAATACGATGGATTATATAAAGTAACAACACAAAATCAATAAAGACCAATTAAACGCACAGGGGCTTCGGTTAAATCAGCAATTTTCATAGGTAAAACCATGCTGTAGGCACCTAATACAGGTAATTTTGTTGCATTACAAACATTTTCAACAATATATTTTTTGTTTTCGAGCATCAACTGATGAACGATATAGTCATTTTCTGGCCTATCCGGAGACAAGGTGTCAATTCCGATACCTGCGCTATTTCGTTCCAGAATTAATTGCGCAGCTTCTTCGCTTATACAGGGAAAAACCAAGTTATTTCTGTATTGTTGAGCATCATGCCAATGTTTTTCCCATCCAGTATAAAAAATAACAAATGAATGCTCGGCAATTGTTTGATGTTTTTTCTCGAAATCCAGGATGTCTTTCCTGGTAATACGGTAGTGCTCATGAGACTGATGACTTACATCAATAACGACACACTGAGTAATTAAATGATGATCAATAAGATCAAGTTGGGCAACGTGCAGTCCTTTCTTGAAGCAATGAGCAGGGGCGTCAATATGGGTGCCAATTCCTGCTGGCATGCTCATTTCTTGCACTTTGAATTGTACTGCAGTAGAACATTCGTCATAATTTAGGACTGTTTTATGACTAAATCCACAGTCCATGTCCCAGGAAGGGCTTTCTGGCGAGAGTGTATGGGTCATGTCAATGATCTTAAATGGAAAAGTCATTAGGTTCTCAAAAACAATATGTTCTTATGTTTTGCCATAATTTTGCGAAAAGGAAAATAGGGTAGTAATTTATTTCTACGATTGCAGGCTGGTTGCTTCTCGAAAGATTACTTAATTAAAGCTGCCAATCAGCAACTGGAGTTTCTGAATATTGATTTTTGGTATACTGTTCTAGCATATAATTAAAATCATTTTTGTATTTCATAAGATGTTTTTTTTGCCAGATACTTCCATTTTGATTTTTATAAAGCCTGGTTTTAATGATATCTAAATAAAAATGGGCATCAACATGGTCTATGCCTAAATCTTCAAGTCCTTTTAAAGCGTGGGGTAATAAGTTTTTTAAAAGAGTTCCTGCCTTAATTTTACCTGTATTCCAATTTAACCTTGCTTCTAATCCATAACGAGCGGACTCATAAAAATTTTTTAAAGTAGATTCCGGAGTTATAGAAGAGACTAAAGAAGGGGCTGTGTTTGCATAATAATAAGTTATGCCATAAAAAAATGCGGCATTTGCTATCATATCGATCACCGTTGGGCCTGTAGATAATGCGCGATGCTCAATTCTCAGATAAGGTTCATGCTGTTTGTTAAAATCTAAAATAGGCCTGTTCCAACGAAAAATGCAACTATTTTGACATCGAACATGGAACATATCATGAATTGGTTCCTGATAAGCTGCTAGTGGCAAGAGATAAGGAAAGTTTTTTAAATTATTTTCAAAAATGGGAAACAGAGTTTCTTGCGTATAATTAGGCTCAAAAAAAACGGTTTTTTGCAATGGATGAGGAAATGTATAAAGTTGTTCAAAAATACCAATTCTTGTTTCGCTCCATAAATTTTTTCCACAAAAATAAGGTGAATTACTACTAAGAGCTAATAAGGGGGCTGATAATATTTGAATCATATTAAAATAATGAGCTAATTGATGCTGGGGAACTTCTATATGAAGTTGCAACGCGCATATTAAACCTTCTATAGCTAAAGATTCTGGGGATAAGAGTAGGTTTTCATTTTCTCCTTTTATATGAATAGATAATGGTGCTTTTTTGCGATATTTAGTTACAAACTCATTCATTAAAAGAAAAGTATTCTTGGGTGTAATATAGGACGGTTTGAAAAGAGCATGGTCTGTTTGCGGTATTGAACCTATAAGCACCAAGTGATGGCGGGTATTATGTGCTATTTCACAACATTTATTCCAGGTTGTTAAAATATTTTGATGCAGAAGAGATAAAAAATTGTCTTTTAAGTGAAAAACTGGAGTATTAATTTCCAGTTGACTACCGCCAGCTTCTCTTACCAAGTCTTGGTTTTTTAATTTTTTAGTAAAAAGAATATTATGAGGAGTTAATTGGTATTCTTTATCCAGAATAAGAAATTCAACTTCGGCACCGGCATTCATATGTTCCGATTTAAAATAGTTTTTTGTAAACCACTTTTCTAAAAGTTGGGTTTCAGCAATTAAGCTTTTTTCAAATAATTCACAATCAATTTTATAGTTTTCAATTTTTTTAATGCGCATTGCATAGTCCTTAGCATTACCACTAAAGCTTTTGTAATGAAATACTTAAGTCTGACTCAACCATGAAACAATGGTTGATCGGAATAATTTGCCATTTAAATCCATTGTTGGTTGATAATTTTTCAGAAGCAATGATTACGTACTGGTAAACAGTTTCTTTTGTTGCTTTTTGTGTAAAATCTTCTTTCAGGGAGAAGTACATAGTTTCGGGTTTCCCTTTTGCAGAAGTACAATAACGGAATGCAATAACTCTTTTTCCATCCGTGATGCAGATATTAAAATAGGACACTGCTTTTTCATGATGTTTTTTTACTAATTCGTCAATTAAGTTCAATGTTTTTAGTAAAGTATTATAGATATCATGGGCATTTTTTATTTTTAAATTTTTTGCTAATTGGAGAAATAATGCAAAAATCAATTCCGAGTCTGTAGTGCCTTTAATCCAATTATAAATATCATTATCCAATAAATTATGAATTTGACGTTTGATTTTTTCAAAGTAGGGTATCCATCCATTATGCATAAATAACCAGTTTTTATAGATAAAAGGATGGCAATTAAATTGAGAGATCCCTCCTGTACTTGCTGCACGTATATGGCCAAAAAATAAATGAGACTTAGTCTTTTTTGCCAAATAAGTTAAATTTTGATCATTCCATGCAGGATAAAGTGATGTGAATAAAGCAGGTGTTCGAGAGAACGAAGTATACCACCCTAATCCAAACCCATCTCCATTAGTCAACGTACGTGATTCAAGGGCAAGGAGGCTTTGTTTTATAAGCGAATTATTAGGTTTTATTAAAAGATCCGCCAATAAAATTTTTTCTTTTCCTATATAAGCTACAAATCGACACATAATTTGTCCTTATTGAGGCTTAAACGATCCAGTCATTGTAAGTTTAGGTGGGGAAAAATGAGATGTCCAAAATAAGCATTCAAATAATTACTTTTTATTCGTTTCTATTCATGTTCACTGGATTGCATCTAAGGGTTTACATTGATATTTCTCGGATTTTCCTTTGCTTTTATTAAATCACTTCCTAATTTTGAAACATCCTCATTTAAGTCACATTGATTATTAATAAACAAAAAAAACGGATGCACATTGGGTGGAGACGGCGTCATTCGACGGATTCGCTGTTAGAGAAAATGATCGAAAACATTATTTCCGGCCATCGTGTAATTGCTCCATATGGAATGCAAGGAGGGGCTTCGGGTAAGCCTGGGCACAATCGGATTCAACGTGCAAATGGGCAAGTAGAAAGAATTAGGGCATTATGCACTTATAGAAATGCATCCAGGTGACGTTTTAATTATTGAAACACCTGCGGGTGGGAACTACGGTAAACCTGCACATGGGAACGGAGCTAATACCTAATTGTGGTCTGGATGCAGGGATGTAGCGGAACTCAAGTTTATAAAGTTATTTCTCTCCACACAAGGGTATATTAAAAATGAACCACGAGGCGCAGTATTCCATTTGTACCTTGGGCACGATTTCGGGCACCTTGCTCAGAGTAAACATTTAAAAAAACAAAGTGGTTTTTGCTGAGACTATAGACCATCCCCGGGCCAATTGCCCAAACACGTTCTTTGCGGTCGGGAACCCCAACACCATTAACCAGAGTGTCGGTAATCTGATTGAAAAAATAGCCGTTCACACCCACTGTCCACTTTTCTATTATCGCATAACCCACTGCAATATCTCCAAAAACAGCTTGTCCTGCCTGCGTGGAATGGACATTAGGTCCAAAAGCAACGTTAGGGCTGTGATTGACACCATTCCATAGGTAATGCAGTCGTGCCGCAGCGGATAATTTAGGTGTCATCCAAAACGTAAAGGCCCAGTAGGGATTTAACGACCAAAAATGGCTGCTGGGATTAATTGCATTGATACTGCTGTATCGCCCTGTTGGGGTAACCACATCCAGTTCAAAGCGCTGAACAAACAAAGGCCCTTTCCCGTCTTTTCGCATAATGGGGTCAAATTGCAGCGCAGGCCCAATCCACCAATCACCAGGACCATTTTCAGCTTTTAGCACGGTATTACCCAATCCGTCATCCACACGGGCATTAACTACCCAAGGCAAAAGGGTAGCAAAACCTAAACTAGCTCCAAAAATTTTTTTTGTTGTCACATAAATAAACTGGGTCACATTTGCAACAACATCAAGTTCAGTACGTGGCAGAGGCAGTCTATTGCCCTTGTTATCATTAAAACGATTGGAAGTGTAATACTGGAAATAGTCTTGAAAATAGAAGCCTGGCCCAGAAGGGGGACTTCCATCATAAAAACTGGTATAACCCAAATTGACCACTGGTTGATCATAAGCCAGTGCTGATGAAGCAGCCAATAAGAATGTTAAGCTAAAGCAAAAATGCAGTATTCCTTTCCATTGCATAAAAGTTGTCCTTTCTAAACCTGCTTTTTTCTAGTTGTTACCCTAGGTTGATATATTTCATACTAATCTAAATATGTACAGAATTAACCGAATTTTAGGAATCTCTTTGGTATTGGGGAAGATCACGATTATTCTTTTTTTGGCATAATTAAATCATTACTCTGATATTTGATGAAATTATCCCTGATTTATTGCATAAGAACAATATAAAGGGAGTGATTTTCCCATATGAATCAATGGGTAAAAAAGAATGCCTTAGGAATTAATAAAATGAAACCAATAGTTTTTATAGAAAATCCAAGTGAAGAAGTCCACGGGACTATTTGCAATGGGATTGATCATTACGCAGCTCAATTTGGTTTTGCAAGTGCAGGTGGTTATTTTTATGCAGCCTATGATGAGCATCACGATATTATTGCAGCAATCTCTGGGTTTGATAATTTTGGTCCAGCTGAAATTGGAGGTGTGTGGGTCGATAAACGATTTCGAAATCAGGAATATGGAAAAGCACTACTTGCAAAAGCAGAAGAGTGGGCGAAGCAAAAGGGATGTAATATGATGACTGTTTTTACTTTAAAAGATTGACCAGCATGTGCTTGGTATCAAAAATTGGGCTTTTCTATAGAGTATCTACGACTTAATCATGCCAATAATTCTATAGATTTTTATTTGCTAAAAAAGCTGGAAAATTCTGGTATCTTGGCCAAAATGGTGTGATTTTTATATGCTGCTATACTCAAATACTTTATGTATGCTACGTTTTGGTGTACACCATTTTGGCGCAATCTAGCGAATTGTCTACCTGATATTAGTAGATATTCTTCCCAAGAAAAAGTATTTGAAGGAGGTATTACCATGCGTACTGCATTTATAGGTCTGGACTATATTATTGATATTATGCATCCTCAAGGCAAAATCGCACGGTCAGCGTCACATGCACAGCAGCGTGATGTAATTAAAAAGGTAAATAAGGTTCTGGAGATTGCAAAATTAAAAAATTGGTTCGCCATAATGGTTAAAGTGGGTTTTAGTGCCCATTATATTGAGCAACCGAAACACTCTCCTATCTTTGGTAAAGCTCATGAATTGGGAGCACTTAAGTTAGGCTCTGAAGGAACGGAGTTTCATCCGGAATTACAAATTGGCGATAGTTTAGTCATTGTAAAACCACGAATTAGTGCCTTTTATGGGACTGCACTTGATGCTGCGTTACGAGCAAACCAGGTTGAACGCCTTATTATAGGGGGAGTAAGTACTTCCTGGGCAGTGCAAAGTACGGCTCGCGATGCCCATGATCGTGATTATAAGGTCTGTATCGTTGAAGATATCTGTGCTGCGGCCAATCAGCAGGAACATCAATCTTCCATCCAATTAATGGAGAAAATAGCACAAATTGTTACGGTAAATAAATTAAAAGGCATTTGATGCAGGTTATTTCTAAGGCAATACAAACATTAAAAGATGAAGTTCTGATATGGCCTTTGTTAAGAGGTATTATTGTATTATTACCTTTCGCATCCTTGTATTTAAGTACAAATAATCCCCGTTGGCTCCAGTCCTCTGTTTTAACTATGGCAACCCTGATTGTAGAGGAACGACTGCAGTTGACCGCATTAGGTGTGTTACTCCATGGCAGTATAATTATTGCTATGTTTTATTTGCTCTTTTTAACC
Source organism: Legionella parisiensis (assembly GCF_001467945.1). Lineage (GTDB taxonomy): Bacteria > Pseudomonadota > Gammaproteobacteria > Legionellales > Legionellaceae > Legionella > Legionella parisiensis. The sequence continues at coordinate 2,608,443 of NZ_LNYQ01000013.1, read as the reverse complement.
CAACTGCAGCCGGTTCTTTTTGTTGTTTCATGCTCTTTGGCGGCGACGACTGTGATCTGGGTTACAATAAAGGGAGAGAAATTACGTCCTTTGGGAAGTTGGACATTTATTCCTGCCATTATTCTTGCCACAGAGTTTGCGGCGGAGACTAAACCTACAACAATGTTTTATCAAGCGCCTCAATTCTTGCCCTATTTAGCGTGTGCATTAATTCCTACTTTAGTGATTGCACAGATTGATAAAATAAGTGCATTTCATAATAAACGGGTTACAGATTATCATCCCTTGCGATTAGGAGGGTTAGGTGAATTTGGGGAGCAAAATCCCTATATTGAAAGCATGGTCGCTATGGCACTTGCTGTTTTTATTTCTGCACTTTTAGTTGAGTATTTTGAAATGGGAAATGGGCAATGGATGATTTGGGGTGCGGCAAGTGTTGTTACCGGTAACATAAGGACAACACCACAAAAATTACGTCAACGTGTTACTGGGGTATCCATCGGTGTTCCATTAGGTATTTTATGTGGTCAATTCCTTCCTAATACTCCTTTTGATTTGACGTTTGCCGTGTGCGGTGTTTTTTTAACGTTAGTGGCTTTTCGTCGTTATGCGGTTGCATATACTTTTCGGTGTTTCTTTGTTGCAACAGCGGTGATCCTGGCGACTCATTCAGTTAGTATTGCTTCAGAACGCTTTACTCACGTTATATTGGGAGGTCTCATAGGACTCGTATGCGTTATGATCTGCCATTTTTTTGTACTTTGTATAACAAAAAATAAAATTTAAAGTTCATTTTCGAACGTGTTACATTATGACTGCGATATATTTTAGCAAGTTTTTATGTGGAAAGATTTTCTAATAAATTAGTTCACAGGGAGGTGTAACCATGCATTGGTCTAGGAGTTATACAAGCACTTTTATTGCTATTCTAGTGGTTTTATTGATTTTCCCAACTTTTTCTGTAGCGGCACAAAAATCTAATCTGCGGGGTGTGCGTTATTGCGAGATTATTTTTTCTAAAAAAATTAGTGATTACGCAGTTTATAATACGATAGGACTTAATAATTGCCCACAAAATATTTGGGCAAAGATAACAGCAAAGGATGTGAAAAAAGAGACTGGATCTGCCCATGTTCATTTGAATGGCCCTCGCTACTGGACAATTGACGGAATGCAAAATTCTGAGCTGGTCAGCTCCAATATCAAGACATTTAATGGGTTGGCAATGCGAGAGGCTGGAGTACTCCATATTCGTTTAAAGGATTTATTATTAGTTTCTCCTTATAAACCACGAGATGTTGCTCGTAAAACAACGTGGGTTTATGATGCTGGAAAACCTGTTTATGAACTGATTGATCCTAAGGGTAATGTGTTCGTTATGCAATCCTATAGCGTACAAAAAGAACCGCAAACAGAACAATCTCTAACTCACTTGGGTTCAAACCTTAAGTTGCCTGCTCAATGGCAATTTAAAACAGGAATTCTTAAGAAAGCAGGCACAGTACAAGCGATTGATAATATGGCTGTAGTTATTCAAGATGATTTTTTGAATACTTATCAAAAAGCAACACACGATTTGCTTGCAGACAAAGAGAGCCCATAAAGAATTTACATTGCTTCGACGTGTATTGTTAATTTGATAGATTGCTTTTATAAAATTAAGGCTCATCATTTTTCTTAAGAAACAATATGATGAGCCCCTTAGGCTTATTCATTAAGCACTTTAATAGGGAAAGGAGTCAGTTCCTTATGGGTTTTTAAAAAGCCTGTTATTTGAGCTCCATCCTCAACTGTTGCAGATGAATACAGTCCGGTAGTACATGTATTTTTAGTATACTTATCCGTAACTATCATATAAGGCCCTTTATTGCGTACTACAGAGCAGAGACATTTTGCTTTTGCAGAATCTTTTTTATCAATGACACATGGACTATCCAAACACCACGCCCAAGGACGATCGTTGTTACACATCGCATAAGATTTAATGGGGTAATAACGTGATTTAATGATTTCTCCTTTATTGGTTTTCTTGACCTTAGAGCATGCTTTTGTGCCAGCAGAATAGCCATTATGTACGCTGCAATGACAAGACACCCAACCTTTTTTTCCAGGTATTGGTTTACATGGGGCAGTAGTACATAAAGCGAATTTGCTTTTACAAAGAGTAAAATCGGAAGTTTTAGCGCTTATAGAGAAAGTAAATGCCAATAATAAAAATATAAGTAGATTTTTATTCATATTTTGCGTTCCTTAGTTAGGTTTTATTTCCATATAAGAACTTCTGGTGATTTACGGGGCACTGCCGGTTGAATGGCTGCTGGCACCCCTACAATAATGGGAGCAATTGCTGTTACATCAGAGGGAATATTCAATTTTTTTTTCCATTCAGGAGTATTTAATGCCGAAACTGCAAGCCCGATAACACAGGTACCAAGTCCATGGGCACAAGCAGCAAGTATTAAGTTTTCAGCTGCTAACCAACAATCAGCAGTTACAAAATGACTATGATATTTGCTGTAAATAACGATGAGGGTGTTTGCATTATAAAATGCATGAAAATCAAGATCATTTATAAGCTCTTGCAGATACCTCATCTGTATTTTGGAATAACTAAGGGATTCAGTGTAAATAAGTGCTTTCACACTATCTGATAAGCGATCTAGTGTATCCTGATCTTGAATTACAGCAAAAGACCATGGTTCTTCATGCATGGCAGTAGGCGCTTGAACTGCGGCATCAAGTAGTGAGTTAATGGTTGACCGATCAAGTTCTTGTGACGTGTAATTTCGTATGGATCGGCGTTTATAAATTATTTCGATTTCACGCATTAGGGCTTTTTCTTCCTTAGGTTTTTTTGAAGTAGCCATATTGTTCTCCATTTAAACCCTGTGACCATACAATCACAGAAAAATAAAACATTTTTTAGTATGATGGTTTTTTGAAGTTTGCTTTGCTTGGTTTTCTTGACTAACGTGGGAACTCCTTTTCTTGGGGCGATGAATTGTTTACAGAGGATAAACTTCAGTGAGGCATGGATGTTTTCTCATAACATCAAAATAATTCCTTTTATGGTTCCTTAAATTTTGGTTCATCTTCCCGCTTTGTCAAGTTTATTAAAATCAGGCTCGATAGATTGAAAAAAACAAAGTATTATTTTGGGGCTATTACACTTACCAAAATGATCGTAATAATTAGCATTAAAGGAAGCCTGTTGGAGACTAAGGATGCAGTACCTTTACCCTGAGCCACTAAAACCTGGAGATACTATTGGGCTGGTTACTCCATCAAGCCCCATGATTCCTGACATATTGGAAGTCGGTATTGCTTATTTACAGCAAAAAGGGTTTCAAGTGAAGTTGGGACAGCATGTGCACGCGGGTGATCGTTTTTTAGCTGGAGATGATGAGTTCCGGGCAAAAGACATTATGGATTTTTTTAGGGATGATGAGGTTAAGGTGATCATGGCGATTGCCGGTGGTTATGGATCGCAACGAATAATCCCTCTTCTTGATTATGATCTTATTCGAACTCGACCCAAATATTTAAGCGGATTTAGTGATACTACTGCGTTACAAGTCGCTTTACTCAAGAAAGTAAGAATGATTTCTTGTACAGGTTTTGTATTTGGTGATTTGGGAGACGGTCAACTCGATTCTTTAATTGAGAAGACACTATGGACTTGTCTTGCAGGTGGATCATTTCAAATAAAAGAAGGTCAAACAGTGCAACCAGGCATTGCCAAAGGCAGGTTGGTTGGCGGTAATTTGGAAGCGTTGACATCCTTAATGGGGACACCTTATCAACCGGAAATAGAAAACAGTATTTTATTGTTAGAAGATGTAGGTGCAGAGCCTTATCAAGTAGATAGCCGTTTATCGCAGCTTGATATGGCGGGAGTTTTTAGTGATGCTCAAGGTGTGATTTTTGGGCAGTTTGCTCGTTGTGTTGCGAAGTACTTTCCGGAGCGTGATGGTATTGTTGATGATGTAATTGAAGAATGGTCATTACGTATTAAAGTACCATGTATTAAAAATTTTCCTTATGGACATTTTCCTCGACGATGTGTATTACCTCTTGGAAAAGAAGTGATTTTGGAGGCTGATCAATGTTTAGTGACTATTTTATAATTGATTCATTACCAAAAGTGAGGCATGTATATTTCTTTACATGAGGTAGGATTTAGCGTAACTAAAAATTAACGAGACAAAATGGATCTGAACTATTATGTATGACGCGATTATCTTTGATTTTGATGGAGTTATTTTAGACAGCGAACCTCTTCACTATGAAGCATGTTGCCATGTGCTTAAGTCATTAGGAATAACTATAAGCTATTCTGAATATATGAAAAAGTACTTGGGTTTTTCTGATAAAGATATGTTTCCAAGACTATTAAGCAATGTGGGAGTTCATTGTTCGGATAAAGAGATCAAACAGTTGATCCAACAAAAAGCCATGGCCTATATCAATATCATTCATAATCGAGACCCCATACCTCTGATTGTAGATTTTGAGCAATTTATTTTTAAAATTTCTCTTAAAATTAATAAAATTGGCATTTGTAGTGGATCCAGCCTCGCCGAAATCACTGCGGTACTCTCTAAAGTAAGGCAGGGAAAATTGCACGCTTATTTTGATACCATTGTTACATCGGAAGATGTGCAGACCGGTAAACCATCCCCTGAAGGCTATTTGCTGGCAGCCAAACGTCTAAAGGTTGTGCCTGGACGTTGTTTGGTTATCGAAGATACATTACACGGAGTCAAAGCAGCTAAAGCGGCAGGGATGCAAGTAATTGGTTTGATGACAAGCTATGACAGACATCAGTTTTTAATTGCGGATAAAGCCGCTACAGGGTACAGGCAGTTATTAGCGCGAGTTTGGTAATGTGTATTCATAGAGTTTGGGTGAACGCCATAAAACTTGGAGAAAATTATGGCTTCACTCAGAATACTAGCTTTTGAGAGCAGCTCTATTATTGATTCGCTAACCAGTCTTCATAAGTTAAGGCAAAGCGAAAATGATCGCACCATACGTCATTTATTTTTAAGTATCTTGGAGAGAATCCCTCTTTAAGAAAGCCATTTTTAGTGGCTAAATGAATGGATGCTGTATTAGTAGGTTGGATATTCGCTTCAATTCGATGGAGTTTTATATTTAAGAAAATTTCTTTTAAAATAAGTTTTAATGCTTGACTCATTAATCCTTGGCCAGCGTAAGTTACCGATGCAAAATAACCCATGTATGCACTTTGAAACACACCATGCACCATCTCATTAATATTGAATACACCGATAATATCTTCATTTTGGTTTAATGCTAAATAACACCGCCGATCACCGTGCTGATATTTTTGTAAATAGGTTTGGAACTCCTCAGAAGTTTGAGGTGCGTTAACAAAAGGGTAGTGAAAATCCCTGCTTTTTTGCATAGTCAGAATAAAATTGGCTTCATCGTACTGACTTAATCTTCGCAGCAGTATCGTATTTGTTGATTGCATCAGCATAAATTTTTTGTGAGAAGTGAGATATTATCACAGTTATCATGTAGGGGTTAGAGTTTACCTAGGGTTAAAAACAGGACAGACCTGATTTGAGTTGTAAAGTAAGTTCTTCATTTGAATCACCTTATTATTTGGGATAAGATCGGCAAAAAAAAATCCAGGTCATAAAATCATGCCACTCATTGTTAATTTATCAGCAATACATGCTTTGAAACCTATCAGCACCTGTGTTCGATCATTTGAAGATATTTGTGATCGCTATTCTACCGGCTATTTCAGTTGTTGTTCCAGTTTCTTTCAATCATGGACAAATTATGCTTGGCTTATGTATCAACTTGGTAGAAATGACTCTAAATTGATTCAGCCTTATCGCTTAGGTAAACTCACTACAGGGCAATTTCTGGAACGATTGTTAAAAATATTTTCATTTCTCAATGATGTAACTCCTGAGGAAAGGGTGCTAGAGGAGTTAAAGAGCAAGCAGTTGTATTCAGATACTTTTGCAATAATGCTTTTGGAAAATGCTTGGAATTCACAAATTGGATGGGATGAGTCAAAAGCAGATTATCTCTTGGCATTAATTCATGAAGCGGAGCGAGGCGATTTAAACGTAGAAGTTTCTCATGGAGCTGACTCTGAGCCTAAAAGAGATCCCATTTATTTTATTGCGAACACCAATGAATTGCATGTGTTACAGATTCTTAACATTTTGCGAAAAGAATATCCATCCATCAATTTTTATCGAACTATTGATGTCAGTATTAAAGAAAGCAAAGAACCTGTTGAAATTGCTCCCGGCATATTTCTTTGTTTGTCTTACCGCTACCAACTATTTAAAACCCAAGAGGAAAACCAAACGGTTGATCCCAGTTCCACGATGTCTTTACTCAATTATTTGGTTACGAAGCAACTTAAAGAAGTTCCTGTTTCAGAGTTTCGGGTGATTAGTCAACACCAGGATGACTTGGTAGAAGCACTACGCGCAGGTATTGATGCGGATAATATTTATCAGTCTCAAGATTATTTTGCAGCTCAAACAGCAAACATGAGGAAAATGAAGTAAGTTTATGAATAGAGTGTGTTTGGGGCTCACATTATACTTTTTCTTATTGGGGAGTACCGCGATTATGGCTATGGACATAGTAACTGTAGAACAACCTGAATACCGTCAGGTTCTAAAGAGTAAAGCTCAAGAAGTCCAGTTTCCTTTAAGTCACGAAGATAAAGAATTAATTGCAGCAATGAAGATTAAATTACATGGATTAGGCGGAGTTGGCTTGGCTGCACCTCAGGTAAATTGTGCAAAAAGAATAATTGCAATCTACATTCCCGAAGAAGTGACTTTATTGCGGGATAATGTTAAAAAATTCTATCCTATGCATATTATGATTAATCCAAGTTATGAACCGATAGAAGGTTCTGATATGCATCAAGATTTTGAAGGTTGCTATTCTGTTTCCAGCAAATCAGGGAAAGTTCCCCGTTATGAGCAAATCACTTTGACTTATTATGATGAGTCAGGACATTTTCATCAGCAAACTGAAGAGGGATTTTATGCTCGGGTGTTACAACATGAAATTGATCATTTAAATGGTTTTTTAATTCTCGATCGACTTACTCCTGATTGCATACAAGGTTCAGTCGAAGAAATGATGGCTTTGCGGCGAGAATTATTGTCTCCAGAGAAAAGAGCTCTCTTTGATCAGATGATTGCACGAAAAGCCCAAAAATAATCTTGAGCTTAAAGATTGAACTTATATTATGTCAGAATTATATTTAGGCGTATTTTTTAATAGTTCAGTTAAATTTTGCGCGGTAAACTGAACTTTTGCTTGTTCATAACCTGCCTCAGCAATTTCTTTATATTTTTTGAAATCCAGAATGCCGTATTGGTCTATTTTTAAAGTAATACCATAATCCGCCATGGCCATCATTTTCGAGGTATTCTGATGGGAGCTGATTGTTAACAGCCTCAACACCAATTCTCCCAGATTAAGTGGTAATATTGATTCTTTCCCCATGAATTTGTTGTATAGCAGTTTCCAGCCAGAAAGCGAGTAGGGTATTGAGGTTAATTTAAATATATTGTTAATGCTAATATTGGAGGCAATAATTTTACTGCTCTGTGAGTACTGTCTCATGACGTTAGTGGGTATATTATTGAGTATTCCCCCATCAATTAGAAGTTTGTCATTAAAAGATACTGGTGGATAAATAAAAGGTAAGGAGATGCTGGAACGAATGGATTCCCATAATAGTCCTCTATCGTGAACATATAAATTTTTGCTGATTAAATCGGTTGATACGCAAAAATAGTTAAGCCATAAATCTTCGATTTGACTCTTTTCGCCATAGAGCTCAATAAGACTGTCTGCAGCTCTTCTGCCTGTAGCAATTGCGATATAGGGGAAGGTAAAATCAATTTTAGACCCTTTGATTAAATACTCTTCCACATATTTTAAAACATCACTAGAAGAATACCCCATAGCAAAAACAGCCGCGAGCATTGCTCCCATACTCGTTCCGGCAATGTAATCTACAGGTATCCCTCTCTCCTCTAATAAGCGATAAACACCTATATGAGCGAGACCTCGTGCTCCACCGCCACTGAGGACTAAAGAAATGGTATTGTCAGTAAAGATACGCATCATTCGAGAAATGCCTTCCTCTGTATTACTTCGAACATGAAAATGACTGTTGACAGAGCGCTTTTCTAACCAGCTTTGAGTATTTTTTGGCGGGTTTGCAGTTTGATGAAGAAGTACTAATACGTTTCGTTTAATAAAATTACTTTGCATCGTTAAGACGTAATTTTCTACCTCTGATAAGTCAGAATTATGTTCTTCTGCCAGTGCTAAGAAAGCGAGAGAATCCGCTTGACGTAAACAAAATTTAGTCCAGCTTGTTATTGCTTCATCTGCTAGGTAGAAGATGTAGGAGTACTCTTTTTCTAGTTGGTTAATCCATAAAATCCCTTCATTGCTCATATTTCCATGAGCATCCAGCAGATTTTTTCTTTTTTCAAGACAACCGCTGTTTAATAAAAGAATTTTTTCTCCATAAGAGAAACGAAAAATCATTTCTTGCAATTGAAATTCAAGGTCTTGTATTTGTCTTATAGGGATTAGAGCAATGGATTTATCGCGTGTAGAAGCGCTATGAATGCCCTGCAGTGAATTAGTTAATCGTTGAATGGTGAATTGGGTTATCTTATTAAGTAATTCTGGAAATTTTTTACACAAGTTCAAAAAATTTTTTTTCGATAATTTTAAGATGATGCTATCACGCAGCGTATAAACATTCGCAGAGCGTGGTAAATCGGATAAAAGCGCCATTTCTCCTATAATTGCCCCTTCATGTAACTCACCTTGAAACGTCACATTTCCTTCAACATCGGTTATTTGATAGTAAAGACGACCTTTAATTAAAATGTAAAGGTCATTCATATTTTCCCCTTTTTTAATCAAAAGGGAATCACCGGATCGAGATTCTATTTCCAAGACACGAGAAAGTTTTGAAAGGCATACATCACTCATACAGCTAAAGGGTTCATGTTGTTTAATGAATTCAAAAATTTCTTTGGTTGTAAGTAAGGGCTGATCCATGTCTTTATTGTTACTTTGAAATTTAAGCAATTATTTTTATTATAGACTTTGTTTTTGGAAGTGGAGGTGACGAAGGAGGATCCTGCCCATTTTCTTGTTATTGCTGGGCTTTGGCTAATCCCTACAGAAAGCTATTATTTTTCAAAGGTGAACTTGACAAAATTAAATATAAATTTCTAAAATGCAAAGGGCAAAAATTATATTTTGCCCTATAGCTTATTTAATTAACTCTAAAAGGAATTAAGTCAATGAACAAATTACAATTAACAGGCGTTGCTCTTGCAATGGGTGCTGCTTCTATGTTTGCTTTAACCCCTGCTTTTGCAGCTGATACTACTGCTGGTATGGTAAAATGCCAAGGTGGTAATGCATGTAAAGGCCAAGGCGCTTGCAAAACTGCGGATAACGCTTGTAAAGGCCAAAACGCTTGTAAAGGCAAAGGCGTAGCTGAAATGTCTCAAGAAGACTGCCAAAAAGCTGGTGGTACTGTTGTTCAATAATTTCAATTTGAGTTTCGCGTTACTCCAGGCATGTAATACATGCCTGGCTCACATTTTTCTTCGAGCTGAATATGGATATCCCAAAGTATAAAGTAACTGAAAAAATGCCTTTTTTAGGTTTTGGATTGGGATTACGACCTGATTATTATGAAGAAATCTTAGAACAAAAACCCGATTTGGATTGGTTTGAGGTACTGACCGAAAATTATATGGTTCCGGGCGGCAAACCGCTTTATTATCTTGACCAAATACGAGCTCACTATCCTATAGTGATGCATGGGGTGTCTCTTTCATTAGGAAGTACTGATTCTCTGGATCGTGATTATTTAAATCAATTAAAAGCGTTGGTAGCTCGCATTGAGCCAGTCTGGGTATCTGATCATTTATGCTGGACTGGGGTTAACGGGATTAATGCCCATGATTTGTTACCTGTTCCCTATACACGTGAAACAGTAAACCACATTGCATCACGAATTCATCAAGTACAGGATTTTTTAGGACGTCCCATTTTAATCGAAAACGTTTCCAGTTATCTGACTTACAAACAATCTGAAATGACCGAATGGGAGTTTATCCAGGAAATTGTAAAACAAGCGGATTGTTATATTTTATTAGATATAAATAATATTTATGTGAGTTCTGTAAATCATCAGTTTAATCCTATAGATTATATTATGGCTATGCCTCCCGAGCGTGTCGCGCAAATTCATTTAGCAGGCCACTCAAATCATGGTAATTACATTATCGATACGCATGACGCACCAGTAATACAACCTGTTTGGAGTCTTTATGCTGCAGCATTGCAGCGTTTAGGACCGATATCATCTATGATCGAACGAGATGATAATATGCCTCCTTTTGCGGAGTTACTCGCAGAAATCAATCAGGCACGACGGATTGCTGAGTCAATTTTAGTTGAAGAGGTATTAGTATAATGGAGCTTTCTCAGTTACAGGATCAGTTTCAAAAATTTCTATTATCAGGGCATTCTGAGATCCAGGGTTCTATAGTACCAACTGATTTGGTATCAGTAGATACTCGCTTAGGCATTTATCGTGATGCGTATAAACTTCGGCTTATTGAAAGTTTGAGTACTAACTTTCCTGCCTTGTATGCTTATTTAGGAACCGAAGAATTTAATAAGCTATCCACTTATTACATTGATGCACATCCTTCTTATTATCGCTCTATTCGTTGGTTTGGTGATTTATTAGCAGATTTCATTAAGCGTAATTATCCACACTATCCTTATTTATCCGAGCTTGCTGATTTTGAGTGGAAAATGGGTTTAGCTTTTGATGCTGCTGATGAGCCGGTAGTGCGAGTTGAGGATATGGCGGTTATCCCACCTGAGGCATGGCCCAATCTTCAATTTGTTCTCCATCCATCCCTGCAGCGAGTCAATTATTTGGGAAACACAATTCCTCTTTGGCAGGCTTTAACTCATGATCGGGAACTGCCTGAATTGCAACAAAACTCTATACCCACATCCTGGGTTTTATGGCGTTCACCTGAATATATCATTCAATTTTATAGCCTCTCAGATGAAGAAGCTTGGGCATTAGACAACTTATTCCAAAAGTTGTCTTTTGGCGCACTATGTGAGGGACTTTGCCAGTGGATAAAGCCGGAAGAGGTAGGTATGAAGGCCGCTTCTTTTCTTAAGGGGTGGATTCAAAATGGTATGCTATCGCAATTATTAATTGCCGATTAGCCCATTAGTTCCAAATAAATTCTTACTATTGCGAGTTAAATTCTCTCGTAGCATAATATGTGAACATTTTTTATTAGACCTTTTTAGAAACTGGCTTTAGAATCAATTGCGTAGTGACACGGAGTGTAGAGTCGGAGTGTACCGCAAGTACATGAGATTCAACTACCGTATCGACGAAGCAAGTACGCTTCTGCAGCAGAATTTCCAAAGCGGGTCAATTCTATAGAGTGCAACCGGGGAGTAATCAATGTCTGGAACCAAAATTGAAATTGGCAAGGGACCATCCATGACTAATCCAAACTCCGAAATATTGGATGATGATCTTACTATAGAGGAAATGGTGATCGATAATCCTGGCGGTGGTGATTGTGGATTTTATGCGTTTGCAGTAGGTTTAATCGATATTATTCAAAAAGAGCACGCACTTACGAGAAAAAGTAAAACTTATGAGCAATGGAGGATACAAAGTCTTCGCCATGTTAGTTTGCAAGAGATTCTCGACATTGATTTAAATGAATTATATCACTCACATAGGAATTATAAAAAGGAGCTCCTGTTCAAGTTACAAATGTCGTTAAGAATTATTGCTTTTAATGTCTATAAAAACGAGCCCCTAAACAGGATAATAACAGAAGACATATTAAACGATGGGCGAGCCAATATTTCAGCTACCCCAATATTTTGCAAATTCGTGGAATTAGTAGACTTTTACTTAGGAAAAAACGACCATTCACTGGCTGCAATAAGCCAATTCAATGAATTGGCTTTATCTCCAGAAGCCCGACGTTTGGCGCAAGAAACTGCCCAATCACTGGCACTAAAACTTAAAGGAAAAGGCGATAAGGAAGCACAAAAAATACAAAATGCTTATGTCAAAGAAGTATTGGAAAAAGACATAATAGTGGGTAGGGAAGCAAACCCGGATTCAGTTATTTTAAAAGGCATGGAAAAGATTAAAGAAGATGGACGATGGGCAACCCATTATGACTTGAAAGAAATCGCAGATCAACTTCATGTAAATCTCCATGTCGTTGGTAAGGAGAACGGACGTGATAAACCTTCTTACCCTATTATTACCTTATATAACATGGGTAATACGCATTGGACTACAAAAGTGACAATAGCTAAAAAAATGTCAAAAAATTTAGCGAAGCCCAAAGAACACCTTGAGGGCAGTTCGCTATCGCCTCCAATCAGTAAGCAAATAATTGGGTTAGATATAGATCCTAAGCAGCTTAAACAAAATCCTATTGTAAAAAGACCGCCTCTCCAAGATCAAAATTTTCCAAAAACAGATGTAAGTAAGCACAATGAAACTCAACCTAGAGTAATGAATCCTGAGCGGTCGAAGAAGCAACCTCAACACTATTTCAGTAAAGAAACTCTTTTTAAACACAGTGAAGAGATGCCTTTAACGTTAATGAGTTCAAAGGCAGAGCAAAAAGAATTAAATCGATTAATTCATGTAGTTCATCGTACAGTAATAGCGTATTGTACCTATAGCGATGGAATTATTTTTTCGTTTTTCCACAGACATGGCGCATCCGGTAGGACAAGAGCGAGTAACTTTGATGAGCAATTTTCTTTAGTTGAAGATCTTGAGCAGGCCAAGAACATGTTAGTGGATTTTCTTGAAGATAGTAAAAACGGCAAAACTCATCCTCATTCATTCAGGACTATGTTATTAAAGGGGCTTTTAGTAGCAAACGAGCCGCATAATAAAATGGATTTAAAATATATTTCTAAAAATTATTCGGCACTTTTGGCGGAGTTTCAAGAGGAGTTTATTCCTGATGAACTGGTAATTTTTTAAGTGAGCTAAGTCAACAAACAACCACGGTCCCGAGGCTTGTTCGCAGGCTCCATGAGCGATCTGGTCAATTACCTGATATTCCGTTTTATTCTCACTACCCTACATCCCGCGAACACGTCTTGTAATGTAGGGTAGTGGAACGAATTGCAACACACCTTAATGACTCCAGACTACAACATTCTATTCATCCGACTAGGTTCGTTTTCGGCTTAGTAAAGCAAGAAGAGGCGGTAAAATTGAAATAAAAATGATGCTGTAAATTACTATGGTGAAGTTTTCTTTGACTAATGGAATTGAGCCGAGAAAATAGCCTAGGCTCAACAAGCTAGCAATCCAAATTAAGGCACTGATCAAGTTGTACAATGAGAAATGAAAAACTTGCATTGTTCCTATGCCGGCCACAAATGGTGCAAAAGTTCGTATGATTGGAAGAAAACGCGCGAAAATTATCGTTTTGCCTCCATGTTTTTCATAAAATGCATGGGTTTCCTCAAGGTGTCTTTTATTAAGCAGCCAGGATTTATCAGTAGAAAAAATACGAGGACCCAGTAGACGGCCCACCAGAAAATTGATTTGATTTCCCAACACTGAGGCAAGAAAAAGCAGCAACATCAAAATTGAGATATTTAATGGATTTCCAGGTTGTGCGGCAATACTGCCTGCAGCAAAAAGTAAGGAGTCACCCGGTAAAAAGGGTGTCACAATAAGTCCTGTTTCGCAGAAAATCACTGCAAATAAAAGCAAATAGGTCCAAAATCCATAAGTTGAAACAATGGTGTTCAGGTAAACATCAATATGAATAATATAATCGAAAATAGTGTCTAAAAGCATTTTACATTTGAAATTAAAATTAAATAAAGTAAATATTCTTACATACTTATTTCTTAATTAATATAAATTTTATATCTTCAGCTTGCTTTTGCTATCCTTATAAAATAGACCAATACAAGGAGTATGTATGGTTCAGAAGGATAGCATATCGAAAAAACAAATAATGATTAAGAAATTAAACTCATGAATACTTTATTTCATCTTGCATTTCCAGTCCATGATCTTATTCTGGCAAAAGATTTCTATCACCATAAATTGGGCTTTTCATTAGGGCGTGAATCTGAGCATGCATTGATTCTGGAGTTTGGCAATCATCAAATTGTGGCACATAAAGTTGATACTATCCTTCCTCTACAAGAAGGTATTTATCCAAGACACTTTGGTTTAATTTTTCTTGAGTGGCATGAATTTGATACTTTTTTGGGAAAAATTAAAAAGGAGCAAATTACCTTTGAAATTCCACTAAAAATACGATTTAAGGGCACTCGAATTGAACATCAATCCTTTTTCTTGAAGGATCCCAGTAATAATTTGTTGGAATTTAAATATTATCAATTTGATTCAGCCATTTTTGGTGAAAAAGATTTTAAACGAATAGGCGATTTATCCAACAAGGAATGAGTCAAGATAGGTCATTGTAACTACAAGGTAACATTCTTGGCTATCACAGCGCAGCCTTTATTTAGCCTGACTGCTCGCAGCCTATTTGGGCTCGAAGGTAGCCTGTTTTCAAGCAAACAGGCTACCTTGCTTTAATATTTTGAGTATGTTTAGTTCTTTAGGTCAAAAAAACCAACTTTAATTATTTTGAGACTATAATGGGTTAGGATACAATATATGACAGAGGTTTCACTTTGGGGGAACTCGCAAAATCTGCCGGCGCAATAAAGCCTTTTGGGTTGTAATTTATAGTAATACCAACGGATTTATAACAAATGAAGACATATTCAGAACAAATGAATGCATGTTGCGAGATCACCTCGGGACTTGTTTTGTCAAAACCAAAAGCACTCATTCCTATTCGTGCAGCGATTTTAAGTATTTCCTCAGTATCATAAGGATATCCAAGCAAATCAACTGCTTGCTTTGAGAGATTTGCAAGAGAATCTTTAGGGAAGCTCTGATGGCGAGCCAGCATTAACCTTCCAGGATATCCCTGACCACTTCCGTTATAATTACGGATATAATTGCTTAAGGGAACTGTACGTACCCCCAGGGTTTCAACACTTTCCATAACCATGATTCGATCAATAGCTTCCAGGCGCACAATAAACGCAATATGGCTCCACACGCTATTTGTTGCACCTTTAATCATAGTTGACATTAAGGAGTTTCCTGAAGCAAATAGAAGGTCTCCTGTTTTGATTGTGTCTCTTATTTGTTCATAACCATTTATATCTACGTTAGGAAAACCATCCATAGCTACTACCAAGAATAATGGAAAATAACGTAAATATAACCTTTGTCTGCAGCTTTTAAAAGATAAAAATAACAGGGTTTGTTTCCATTTCTACCACCTAGAAAAAAAGGTTTGATTTTCTCCGTTGCGATGCTCACATACTGCGGGTATGTTGCGCTTTAGTACTCGATATATATGCCATTTTAGTACCTAATGATGCCACAATAAGTTGTATAACCATTTCGGTAATCTTACAATGGATTTTTATGGTGGAGTTTTCTAGCCAAGGATGCTTTGTGCGTTTTTTATTCCCTATCAGTTTGTTCTTAAGCGCCATTCTTTTATTTAGTATTCAACCAATGGTTGCTAAATCTTTACTGCCTGTTTATGGAGGAACCCCGGCAGTTTGGACCGTATGCATGCTTTTTTTTCAGGTTGTATTGTTGTTTGCTTATGGATATGCCGCTGTGCTTTGCCTTTTTAATAAACCGAGTACATGGAGAGTGGCGCATACAGTGCTCGTTTTCTTGAGTTTTATGGCGTTACCTCTTGTATTTCAACCCTTGATTCTTCATGAATCTCCTGAATGGAGCATTTTATCTAATTTATTTGCTCAATTGGGATTGCCCTTACTTGTTATTGGTGCCTCAGCACCTTTATTGCAATTTGCCTACAGTCAGACCAAGGAAAAAGGATCTGCAGATCCTTACTTTTTATATGCTGCGTCTAACCTGGGTAGTCTCTTGTCTTTGTTACTTTACCCCTGGGTGATAGAACGTTTCATTGGATTAAAAAATCAATTTTATTTATGGAACATAGGCTATGTATTCTATGTTGCTTTGTTATTTTTTATTGTTGTTGCTAATCGTTATCAACCGCTGGAAAAACAAAATGAAATAGCTGTGGCCTGGCCTCTGCAGAAAATACTGTATTGGATTTTTTTAAGTTTTGTTCCATGCAGTTTAATGCTGGGAGTGACTTTGTATATTACTACGGATATTGCAGCAACTCCCTTATTTTGGGTATTGCCTTTGGCTTTGTACCTACTTACTTTTGTACTTGTATTTACTAACAAGCCTTTGGTTTCATTTCCATGGATAGCACGAAATAGTATATTTTTTCTCATTTTTCCGATTATGGGCTTTATTTTACATGCCGGGCAAATAAAGGCTTGGCAAGGTATCTTGTTTCATTTATTGAGTTTCTTTATATTAGCATTGCTTTGCCATAGTCAATTATTCTTAAGCAGACCGAAACCGCAGTCCCTTACATTATTTTATTTTTGTCTGGCTCTTGGGGGAGTATTGGCTGGGGTGTTTAATGGAATTTTAGCACCACACTGGTTTAATCAGATTTATGAATATCCTCTAGCAATCTTACTAAGCCTTTGTGCGTTGCCTCAATTGCCCAAAAAAGGCAGTTGGTGGGTTCCCATGGTTGTTCTGGTTGTTATGCTACTACATTACGCTCTTCGCGATATTCATTGGCCTGGAGGTTTTTCATCTTTTCAGATATGCGCTATTTTGGCATTAATTATCATCGTTATTTGGCAAAAAAGTAAAACCAGTTTGATTTTATCGTTATTCATTTTATTTGGGTTTATTTTTTCACCACTACTACAAAATGATTCAATTTTAATACAGGTGCGCGATTTTTATGGAGTAAAAAAAGTAATAGATAAACAAGGGACACGAGTCTTAATCAATCAATCTACAGTGCATGGATTGCAAGCCACAGGAGAGAAAATACCTACTGGACTGACTTCTTATTATGGAGCGGTTAAACCCCTGGTGGATGTCATGCAGCAAAAATGGAGCTCTTTATCAGTAACAATTATTGGCTTAGGTATTGGTACTATGATCTGCCAATTTCGAAAAGAGGATCAAATTAAAGTAATTGAGATTGATAATCAGGTCATTGATCTCGCCAGGAATCCTCAATTGTTTACCAACATAAGAGATTGCCCAGCCCAGCTGACCATTATAAAAAATGATGGAAGATTGGCTGTAGAACAATTACCGGATCATTCCCAAAAATTATTAGTCATAGATGCTTTTAGTTCGGATGCAATTCCTGTGCATTTATTAACTCTTGAAGCATTTATTCTATATCAACAAAAAATTACCAAAGACGGAGGTATATTGATTCATCTAAGTAATCGACATATGAAATTATTACCTGTGATCAATGCTGCTGGCAGGTCTTTGGAGTTGATGGTGCTCTCTTTAAATAATAAAGGCATGCTTGCATTAGGTCAGTTTGATTCACAGTGGGCTTTTTTGACTTCTAATGAAAATCTGGCGTTGCAAATTATGAAGGGAGCTCGTTGGCAGTTTAATACAAGTGACGAGCAGTTCTTATGGACTGATAATTATTCTAATCTGATTCCATTATTGAAGTGGTAATCTCTGTAGCCTGGGAAATCTAGGAAGAGAACCCTGGGCTACAATGGTTTGCGATACAAATTAAAGGTAAATTAAACTTCAGCTAGGTTTCCTTTGCTTTCTAACCAGACCTTTCTATCGCCTGCCCGTTTTTTATTTAACATCATGTCCATAATTGCTTCAGCTCCTTCCTCATCATCCATGGTTAATTGAACCAGGCGTCTGGTATTGGGATCCATGGTTGTTTCACGGAGTTGGATAGGGTTCATTTCACCTAAACCCTTGAAGCGTTGAACATTGGCTTTAGCTCGTGTTGTTTGCGCCAAGTGATGGAGGATACGATTTTTTTCTTCATCATCCAGAGCATAATAAACCTCTTTGCCTGCATCAATTCGATAAAGTGGAGGCATTGCAACAAATACATGCCCTGCCTGAACCAGTGGTTTAAAATGGCGTAAAAATAGGGCACAAATCAAGGTTGCAATGTGCGCGCCATCGGAATCTGCATCTGCCAGAATGCATAATTTACCATAACGAAGTCCACTGAGATCAGAAGAACCAGGATCTACCCCGATAGCTACGGAAATATCATGAATTTCCTGGGATGCTAAGACTTGTGATGAATCGACTTCCCAGGAATTAAGAATCTTTCCACGTAAGGGTAAAATTGCTTGAAAATCTTTATTACGTGCTTGCTTTGCTGATCCGCCTGCTGAATCACCCTCTACTAAAAATAATTCAGCCTGGCTTAAGTCAGTGAGCAAGCAGTCAGCCAATTTACCTGGGAGAGCAGGTCCTTGACTCACTCGTTTACGTGCTACTTGTTTGGCTTGTTTTAAACGTTTTTGTGCACGTTCTATTGCCAAAGAGGCAATCGTTTCACCTTGGTTACGATGTTGATTGAGCCACAATGCAAAAGCATCTTTAACCACATTACTGACAAAAGCTGAGATTTGGCGTGAACTTAAGCGTTCTTTAGTTTGGCCTGCGAATTGTGGTTCTTTCATTTTAACTGATAATACGTACTGGCAAGGTTCCCACAAATCATCTGCGGTAAGTTTCACTCCTCTAGGCAGTAGATTTCTTAGTTCACAAAATTCAGACATGGCATCAAATAAACCAGATCGTAAACCGTTAACGTGGGTACCGCCTTGAACCGTTGGAATTAAATTCACATAACTTTCATTAAAACCACTGTTTGCACCATGAGACCAAACCAACGCCCAGTCAACAGTTGCTTCATCACTTTTGAATTCACCTATAAAGGGTTCTTCAGGTAAGTAATCACCATCAGCCAATGATTGATTTAAATAATCAATAAGCCCTTGCTCATAGCACCAATGCATTTCTTCATTATTTATCTTATTGATAAAAGTCATAGACAAGCCAGTGCAAAGCACGGCTTTTGCTCTAAGCACATGAGTAAGGTGTTTTACTGAAATACGTGTGGTATCAAAATACTTAGGATTAGGCCAAAAACGGATAATTGTACCTGTATCCCTTTTTTTAGTAAGGCCAGCTTCATTTAATTCGCACAATTTATCGCCATTGGCAAACGACATTTGATAAATAATTCCATTGCGTTTAATCGTGACATCAAGACGATCAGAAAGGGCATTCACTACAGAAACTCCAACTCCATGTAATCCGCCAGAAAAGCTGTAATTTTTATCAGAAAATTTACCTCCAGCATGTAAGCGAGTCATAATGACTTCAACACCGCTTAAGCCTAATTGAGGATGTAAATCTACTGGCATACCGCGGCCATCATCTTCTACCTCAATAGAGCCATCTTCATGAAGTGTGACACGGATATTGCCTGCAAAGCCTGCCAATACTTCATCCACGCTGTTATCGATCACCTCTTGTGCCAAATGGTTAGGGCGTGTCGTATCGGTATACATGCCGGGGCGTCGTTGAACAGGTTCTAGTCCACTTAATACTTCAATTGCTTGGGCTGTATAGTTTTCTGACATGGGTATTTCTCAAATAAAAGTTAGGTTTATTTTACCATATATTATGATACAGTAGGCGAAAGACGAAGATTCCTTTTGTAAATCTATTATAAAGTTCCCCTGCTCTGCAAGCGGAAGAAGATCAGAATGTCGTCGCTGAACCTGGATTTGGGGAGCTTAATCTGGGATATGTAGAAAGACACCTTCTGGATTTATGTATTGCTTAATTCAACAGAAAACATATGCAAAAAAATAGTGTTGAAATTCATCAATTGTCCGTAGCTTTTCAAAATCACCATAAAATGGTATCTGCTTTGGATGAGGTCAGTTTTAATTTACATCCTGGTGAAACTTTGGTTTTATTGGGGGAGTCGGGCTGTGGCAAATCCCTAACTTCTTTGGCGTTAATGCGTTTGTTGCCTAAATCCGGTGTCTATGGAATCGATAGTTTAATCCATATGGATGGACAAGACATTCTGGATTTACCGGAACTGATGATGCGGCAATTGAGAGGTCGCAAGATTGCCATGATTTTCCAAGAGCCAATGACGGCACTCAATCCGGTGATGACTATAGGAGAGCAGTTAACGGAAGCTTTGGTAAAATGTAATTCCTCCTTGACTAGGCAGGAACTGCAAGAGGAATTGTTATCTCTACTTTATGAGGTGGAAATGCCTCAGCCAGAAGTTAAAATACATCAATATCCACATCAATTGTCCGGTGGACAGAAACAACGCGTAGTCATTGCTATGGCTTTGGCATGTAAGCCCGATGTTTTAATTGCTGATGAACCAACAACTGCTTTGGATGTGACAATCCAGGCGCAAATCCTTGCATTACTAAAAAAAATACAAAAAAACCACCAGATGAGTCTTCTGCTAATTACCCATGATCTGGGAGTACTAAGGACTATGGCATCTCGAGTTTGTGTGATGTATGCAGGGCAAGTAGTGGCGCAATCTTCTGTAGATGATTTTTTTTCACGAGTAAAGCAACATCCTTATGTACAGCAGTTGTTGGCTTCCGTGCCTTCTTTCGCAAAACGTGAGGAGCGTTTGTCGGTAATTCGTGGATTTGTACCTTCTTTGGAGGACATGCCTTCAGGGTGTCGTTTTCACCCCAGGTGTAGGTATGCATTTGAGCGTTGTCCTATAGAGGAACCGCAATTACAAGAACAAAATGGTCAATCGGTACGATGTCATTTATATCCTGATTTAGATGAACTACCTCCTTTACAAAAGAATAAAATAGCGTGGAATGTTGCATCTTCTGAAGCAAAAACAATACTCACAGTGAATAATTTATCTGTTGGTTTTATCCAGAAAAAAGGAGTATTCAGCCGCCATAAAGTTATATTCAAAGCAGTTGATGGCCTTTCATTTCGTTTGCAGCAAGGAAAAACCCTGGCTTTGGTAGGTGAGTCAGGATGCGGAAAAACAACAGCCAGTAGAGCTCTGTTGCGTTTGTTACCTATTTCTGGAGGTGAAATACATTATAAAGAACACGATGTGCTGGGACTAAAAGGACGTTCATTAAGAGAATACAGGAAAAAAGTACAAATTATTTTCCAAGATCCTTTTTCATCTATGAATCCCCGAATGACAGTAGGTGAAATAATCGCCGAGGGCATGCATGCCCAAGGGATGAAACGCTCCGTAATTAACATAAAGCAAAAGGAATTGTTAAACCAGGTCAATTTGCCTGCTAATAGTTTACAGCGTTATCCGCATCAATTTTCTGGTGGGCAAAGACAACGAATTTGTATTGCACGTGCATTGGCAACAGGACCTGATGTTTTGATTTGTGATGAGCCAACAAGTGCTTTAGATGTTTCTGTGCAGGCACAAATCCTCAATTTATTAAAGGAATTACAACAGGAAACGGGTATTTCTTATTTATTTATTACCCATAACATGGGTGTAGTTTCCTATATTGCTGATGAAGTATTAGTCATGAAAAATGGAGTGGGAGTTGAGTTTGGAAGTTGTGAAGACCTTTTTAAAAATCCTAAAGAAGCGTATACACAGCAACTTTTAAATGCCGTTTTAGATGTTTTTTAATCAAATTCTCAAATCATTACGATCTATCTTACATATTTTATTCATTTAAAATGTGATATATTTGCGCACTATTTGGATAATAAAGTCTTAGTATTTATTATTTGGGGGACATGGTTGTATGAAAATCACTGTGGGCAAAGATAATTTTAATAATATCGGGGATTTTACTGACTATTTAGAAACTAAATACGAGCAAGATAAGTTGGTTTCTGAAGAAGTCACTGTATTTTTAAATTGTAATGAATTTCACCGAGAAGACCTCAGTAAGTTGGTTGATTTTCTTTCAAGGCCAGAGCGTACTAGACTTTACAAATTCGAAGTTATTCCCCTGCAGATGCGATACCAGTTAGCTTTTGATAATGCATATCTGATAAGTAAACGACAAAAATTTTCTTTCGAATTCCAACAACAAATTGCTGAGCTCTTTAACTCTGTATTTTTTTTTCATCCTCAAGCCAATAGAATTCGAAAAACTAAAAAGAATTGGGTTGATGGCATAGAAAAAAACAGCATGGGTTTACAACTTCAATATCAAATTCCATCGCAACATGAAAAGCCGCAACAACAAAAAAAAGTAACTCAGCGGAAGCGCAAAAATAAAGAGGAGCCACAATATCAACACCCCGAAAGAACTCCTTTGACACTCGACCCTGGGTTTGCGGAAGAAAACGCGCGCAACATAGTAGGTTCTTATCGTCAATTTAGTCTCTTGAAAAAAGATTTTAAAAGCTTGGATCGTGATAGAACAGCGTTTAATTATTTACTGAGTGATAATAGCTCGACTGAACAACGTCAAGCGGCTTTTATTTTATTCTTGACTGAGTTGACAGAAAATAATGGACCCAAATTAAAGAGGATAAAAAGCTTACTCCAAACCATACCTCTATCTGACCAGCACTATAAAGGTCTTGTTCAAGTATTAACTCATACTGGTTCTGATGGTGTGTTACTTTTATTGCAACAACTTAAAGTCTTACATGATAAGGAATTTTTTAGAGACTTTGATGCGCTATTTCTCGATAAGCCTGAGAATTATCTTGCATTGATGTCGCCCCAAGGTTTGGCAAACCTTAAAAAATTGAGTGAATTAAGTGGTGAGGAGAAAATATGGTGGGTTACTTTAGTTTCTCAACATAAAGCTGCGGGAGATTATACTGACTTCAACGATTTATTTGTAGCATATAATTATTTTCTGGAGCAACTGGAGAGGAAGAAACTGAAGTTACCCTTCTCCTGTACTTTAGAAAATATCAGAAATATGAAGCACACATTAGATCGCTTACTGTTCATCATAAATAACAGTAGTGACCCGGAAGAGCAACTTACTTATTTAGATGGGCTAGATCTTGAGGCAGCTTACCATGCCAGTTGTTATAACGGCTATAAGCTGGTAGCAAGGCAAATGAATTTAAAACCCAAGGTCGATGAGGGGGGCTTTGATTATTCAACCCCCACAATGCCGAAGGAAGTGAGTGCGTGGTTAGGCCATTTGGACCTTCCATATGAGGAAATTGTTGCTCGTTTTTATCGTTTTATTGGCGGACAGGAATGGGCATTTAGTCTCAATGAATATGAAAATATTGAACAGGACATTAGTAGCAATCAAAAGCTGAATAAGCAGAATAAAATATTATTACTTAGTATGATTGCTTTAGTAACTACGGGACAACGGGCTTGCACTAAAACCGAAAATCCTTTTGCCCAGGTTAAGCGTTTGCTCAATCAATTCATTACAATTACTGAGGAATTTGACGAACACTTAAACAGTCAATTATCGACAGTACTTCTCGCTTTTTTGGGCTCACTGGAGCGTTGCCATTGGGAATCAATGCCCACTGCTGATGAGTTGAATCAGGTTATTGATTTCTTATTCCCTATGCAAATGGCAAAAGTCGCAGACGTAGCAAGGCAAGACTTTCTGGAGATGAGTTCGTTTGCTTTAAAATTCATGGGTGAATACAATAATGCGGCATCAATAGTTATCGATAATTATCGAAGACGTTGTGCCATAGAGCAGACATCTACTGTTCCTATTCAAAAATTTGCTTTGCCAGTTTTGCTAAAGCATTTGGTTGCTCCTTCTAAACTGAATCAATTTCTGCCGGATCTGTTTCACGATCAACCCGAATCACTTTCTCAGTTTGTGGTACTTCTTTCATTATGTAGCGATGAAATATCAGAAGCTACAGGACATGATCAAGACGATAGCGAATTCGAGATAAAAATAAAAACTCTTGCACAGGCTGTACATGACATGCAGGCCGAACGTAGGCGACAGTTATTATCTATTCTCGCTGATATAAATATTGAAGCTTCTTATCGATTACCTTCCCTGGAACAACTGAAAAAAACTGTTGATTCAGTGACAGAGGCAGAAGCGGAGTTGAGTGTACTGCCAGTCTTTGAAAATCAAAAAGCAGGGATTCTTGCAATTGTCCGTACTGAATTAGCAGATCTAAAAATAGGGGAAGAGCCAGTTAACGAAACAGCAATTAATCTTTTTAGCATACTGAGACAAAGTTATAAGGAATGGCAACTCGAGAGTAAGCTTGCGAATTTACCGGAAAAATTACAAGGATATTTGGAATCCTGGATGGATTCCCATTATTGTGTATTACACTATTTGGATCGAGAGCCCCCTAGCCCAACAATGATCTTCGAGTCATTGGCTGAAGCGGAGCAGGAAGCTAAGAATTTATTGGGTAGTAGGTGGTTTGCTTGGACGTTATCAGGATTTCCTCAAGAAAGAATACAAATGAATCAAGCATTGGGGGCTGAATTTTTTACAAAAAAATCCTACTTGTCTGTTTTGAAACCTAGAATAGAAGCCAATTATCTATCGAGTTTAATTGCCGCGTTAAAGCCATTACAAACAAATCAGGATTTTGATAACTTTCTATTGGAGCAAATTAAAGAATTAAATATCGACCGACCCATCGACGAGTCACTGCAGGAATTGGGGCAGCAATTAGATATCGTGAATGGTTTAATTAATTCCTTAACTCGCATTAAAAACCAAAACAACATTGAGTTTCACCGTTGTATTGCATTATTAACTGATGGAATTAAGTCCATAGTGCCTGAAAAATCTTTTTTAACTGCGGTTCAGATGAAGGATTTACTGGATACTTTGAGTCAAGGAAAAACGGTTTCAGTTGCATCGTCCTTAGCTATTTTATACAAAATATTAAAAGAATCACCAAAATATACAGCGGAGCAGTTACGTAATGCTTTGAGCGAGGTTGCTTATTTAACAAAATACCGAGAAGATCTTGGGAAAGAGGCATATGACAACTTATTGCGTTGTTCATTCGCTCATAATTTAAGCCAGAAATCCGTATTTCCATTAAAAGAAATGATAGGATTGAAGTCCTTAACTGATGTAGATGAAAAGCATTCCGAAGTTTTGTTCGATACGCTGATTCACGTAATAGAAATAGCAGGTCCAGATGTTGATGAGCAAATACTTCAAAATGTCATTGATAAAATCACATCAATTACCCAGGCCAAAACGACAGTACCATCATTGGTCCCATTGCTTACTTTATTATTAAAAACTTGCACTAAAGGCAACAAGACTGAGTTGACCCGCTTTTACAACGTAGTCAATAAGTTGGAAGCAACAGATGATTCCGAGTTAAATAATTGGGCAAAAATATTGCTTATACTGCAAGAGCATGTAACCGATAAAAACATTCATCGCCTGTTAGACGTGCTGGCAGGGCTTGAATTAAATCAACAATATTTACAGGAAATCGTACTATTATTTGATTATCCGCCTTACCCAGAGATAGAACCATTTATCAAAATATTAAATGGGTATGTTCAGGATCTCAGAACTTATGTTGATGAATTTGATAAAGATCCAAAAGCAGGGCGCGTTCCTAAAAAAAATGCATCTGATGTGGTTCTAAAAGACTCGGAACAAGTTCTTGATGAGCAATTTGAGACCTCGCAAGTGAAACGAGTCATCGCGGACATTAAAAATATTTTTTCAGGAACTTCTTTAAGTAGCCAGGAGCAGTATGATCTAGCCCAACAAGTTACCTATATTAATGCGATAGGAAGAGCGAAGCCTTTAACTCTGGTTGTGGACGATGACTCAACGGCGAAACACATTAAAGTCTATAAAAATTTAACTAAAATAAGTCGCACCGAGTTGCGTGAACTATCAGATACATTGATTGCTGGACTAAGAGAACCGGATCTTGATGCTCATGAGAAGCTAAAAATCCAATTAAGGCTACTTGCTGTATTACGTGAACAATATTACCGGACTACGGGAAAATTTGTTGATACCACACAGCTTATTGCGGTTTTAATGTCATTAAAAAATCAGCAAAGCAATATGCTGATGGAAATTGATGGTGAAGAAAGTAATAGTATTGCAGCTGCATTATTTGCAGTAATGCAATGGGTTGAGGCTGATGGGGGGACAGTTGATGTGTGTGCACCCGCTCGTGAGGTCATGGCTCAAAGTTATAAAAATCATGCCAAAGATTTTTTTGCTTATCTGGGTATTGCTTCAAGTAGCATTGAGATAGGTGCTCCCAAAGGAACCTATAAAGTTGGCGGGATAAACTATTCCACTATAGGTGACCTAGCGTTATATCGTTCTCGGGCCAAAGCTGAAAATGAAAACTTAACCGCTTACAAGGATAGTCGTGCTGCATCAAGTAACTTAATCCTTTATGGATCTGATTTTTCAGAATTAGATGAAAGAATTTTATTTAATCTTGCTATTAGGGCTAAAGACGATGAGGGTAGTGAGAATAATCCTTACACATGGATTTATTTTTTAGTTAATGAATTTATTGATCAGGAACAATTCAATATTTTAGATTTGAATAACGGTTGGAGCACGGACCAGGATGTAGATAAGCTAAAAGAATTTTTGTACCGGTATGCTCCTACGGGCTTGCATAGAGCACAGTTAAATACTTTACCAAAGGATAAACTTAATTTATGGATTAATTCAGCAGTAACAGCTCAACGTTTCGTTGAAGGTGAAGATTTTGTTATTCCACCTTCTGAAACAGTACAGCATGTTGCTATTCCCCTAAGTCAAAAAACGCGCCAAATCGGTTTCACCTTTATGGAACATCAATTTTTGCATGCCCGATTACAAATAGAACATCCCGATTGGGAGTTCGTTATTGGACCAGAGATGCGTTTTGTTGATTCTGTTTCAACTAAAGAGTTCATTGATGACTATAAAAAGCAAGGGCGTATTATTAGTATTTCCAGAGACTTAGAAAGACGAGATGGATTAGTTGAACAATGCAGCAAGTTTGACATGACTGTTACGTGTCAAATACCTGCTCATCAAAAAAATAAGCCTAAAGAATTAGTTGCAAAGGAAACTGTTAATAAAGAAGCTCATTTACAAGCTCTTATTGAAGCCATCAAGCAAGCAAAAAATGGACAACCTATTGTTATCCTTGCTAAAGACGCTCATGAGGTAGAATTCCTTGAAGGAAAACTGAAAGAGCTATTTACTAAAAAAAATATTGCTGCATTTAAAGATGCTGGCAAGTTACAAGAAAACTGGATAAAAAATCAGTGCGGCAAAGAAAATACAATAACTATTGTTACTTCAAGACTCGGACAAAAATCTTCTTTTGATACAAAGCATACTAAAGGGTTTTTGACGATTCAGACTGAATTGAATACTCCTCATGATACGCAGCAAATTATGAATCATATTGCCGGAAATGATAAACCAGGTAGGCATATTGTAATTTATGAAGAGTATGGATCATTTTTATCACAATCTTGTTTCTATCAGTCCGATGAGGGCCGTGAGGAAATGCTTGTTGAATTAGCGCAGGTAAAAAGGCAACGAAATGAGGATATTGCGGTTGAGCGTCATTACATTCAAACAGCTTCTAATATACAACAGGTAGTTCTACAGCAATTCAAGGAATGGAAAGAATTTTTACATCTTGTTTATCCAAAATCTGAATGGAAAACATTGGATGCTGAGTTATTGGTCCAAAGAGATGACTTGATTCTTGTTTTGAGTGAACAATGGGCCGAATGTCTTGCGCATTCTGATCCCCAGAAAAAATATTCCAATCCTTATGTGCGTCGTAATGTTAATAAAGAATTACTTACGAGAACACTGGATGACGCAGTGGCTGCCTATGAAGTTGCGGTCAATGTGATTTGGGAGCAGCAATGTGACTTTCTTAAAGAAAAGGCTAAGCCTTTCCTTGTAGAAGATTCAGTCAATGCGCTGAGGTTTCATTATCTGGATGGAGTGTCATTAAGTGAACAATTGCAGCTTCATCGATTGGCAGAATATGAAAGCAAAAAAGAAATGCTTGCTCAGAAGAAAAAGACGCGTCGTTATGTTGAATCTGGATTGGAAGTAAACGGAGCGATGCTGCGCTTTACTGATGGCAATGTAGAGGCTTATTGTGGTGCCTTTGTTAAAAGCCAGGTAAAACTATTTGCTGCAGATATTTGCCGTATTATAAAAAATAATGCTTATTTAAATAAAACCACGCAATCATTATTGGTTAGACAAATTGAGCGAGCAACGAATTTAGATATTCTCATTGATCTTTTAATTGATTATGCGAATTATTTGCCTGAAGATCGATTTGCTGAAAAATATGCCATGCAGCCAATAATTCAAGAATTGTTAAGGGTGTATCAACAAGCCGATCTTGAAGAAACAGAGGAGTTGCGGGAATTAAAAACAATTTATTTGGATCAAGTGGCGGCAGAAATTGTTGTCGATTTGGAAAGCAGCCTATCTTGGGCAATGAAAGAACATCGCGGCTTAGGATATTTACTCGAATGTTCTGCTGTTACTGATGCTGCGGACGCCATATTGAATGCCACCTACATTTTAAAAGGTGCTAAAACGTTACCTGAAAGGCAAAGTGCGATTAAGAACTTGTATACTGTATTGATAAAACATGAAGTGCAACTGGAAGGTTTATGGATATTTTCTTTTGGCTTCCATAACATACGTACTTTAATTAAAGGAACTCTAGCTACTCTTGATGGATTAGCGGCGATGAGTTCCAATGAAAATGAATTGGATGCTGATTTTATACATGATTGTAAAGAGGCGTCTCTGTATGAAGTGATGAAAGGAAAACTGGATTTTGCGATTCAAGTTATTGAGGAGGAAGAACCTCTATTACAAAAAAATGGTCAATGGAATGCGATTAAGAGCACATTAAACGCAATGCAAGCAGAAAATAACACGATCTATGGTTTTTATGAAATGTATTATTTTCTCGCAGATAAAGTAGGAGATTTGACGAGAACAAGTTCTAAGCTACAAGAGTTTGCAATTCGTCTGCGAGGAGAGGTTCGCAATCTTTGTGAAAAATTTAGCCAGGATCATAAGGAGTTACTTAATACGAGTAAGTTTTTGACACGTAAGGCGGATAATCTTAAAGAAAAACTTAATGGATTAAACGGGTTTGCTGTGAAAGAGGTTAGGCTAAAAGAAGGACATAATGGTTTTAGTGATTATTTTGATTTAGTGATCAAAGGTACTGGTTCGCATCCTTTACTCCATAATTTTACCCAATATAATTCTCGTGCTCACGAGCTAACCGAAGAGCGAAAAATTTTGGAAGCGAGACTAGTCAAAGTGAATGAGCAACTTTTAGCTTTTGACCGATTGATAAAAGAGCAATTACCCCTGCTTCAATTTGGAGCAAAAATTAAACCGAACATAGAGCTATTTCCTAAGAAATTTCAGGACCAGGTTAATGAAGTTCTGGTTTTAAAAGAATATGTGGCCGAGCAAATACCTAAAGATTTAAGCTCCTTTTCTGAAAAAGTCCGCAATAGTTTTCTCGATAGAGAGTTAATCAAAACATTTAAGTTTCCTGATTTGCAACCAGAAGAAATCGATAAAATTCAGGATATCATTTTAAAAATCGGATTTATGGATTTGCATGGGCGGATGGTTGAAGGCATGAAACCTAAAACTGTCTGGGGGAGTATTTCTTCTTATGTGGCAAGCTATGTCTTTACTCCAGAAGATATGGAAGATTGGCGTTTGGATTTTAATGAATTATTAAGAAGACCCGAAGGCAATTTGATCCATGCATTTCGTCCAGATATTGAAAAGAAGCAAGGTGTACTAGCCTCCGAGCTTGGTAACTTGCGGCAACAGATAGCAGAACAAGTAGAGTCTTTGAAACAACAAGTTGCATTTCTCAATGAGAAAATTGATGAGGAACAGAAAAAAGGTGGGATTTATGTTATGCGAATTACTAACCCATCTGAACTTTTGGAATTTGAGAAACAGCTATCCGTCATTAAAATGAAACAAGCGCAACCTATTCCCCAAGTAGCACTGAAACCCGCGATACGGTCAGAAATCAGGCATCCACAAGCTGATCTATCGGATCAAACAAACAAAACTATGGAACTTTTTATGTAATAAATTTGTAGCGCTGGTAAAAAGAGCTACATAAGTTACAAAAAAAGCTCCATGTGCTCGCTTTCCTTCCAAACTCTAATGCAGCGAGTTTGGAAAGAGGTTTACTCAATATCACAAATTCAAAAGGCGAGCTCCTTTATTGTTTAAATATTGAACTATAATCAGATCAAGGTGATATTGAAATCTGGAACGGCAATGTTATCTCCTGAAGTAGTAAAGGTTATTGATGCGATTGGTGAAAAAATTGAAACCAATAAATTTGAATCATTAACTTTTGAAGATATTAAAAATGCATGTTTTATGGTGATTGGACGGATAGAGCACTTAAAAGTCAGTAAAAAACTTCCTACCCTGGATAATTCTAAAGAAAAAGAACTGATCGCATATAAACGTACTGTGATGCACTTGATAGAATGGCAAGCACGATTTATTGAAATGAAGAAAACTAACGTATTAGGAAATTACATTGCGGATTTGAATTTCTTACGTGAAATGCTCCATTCTGTACCTGATGTACTGGGTGGGGTTTATAAAGCAGAAATGGAAAAAATTAACTTTTACCTTTCCAATATGATCGGCAACATAAATAAGCTAAAAAATAAATTACTTGAAGCAAATTGTTTTGATGTTGCTTTAACGGCACATACACAATGTGCATATGAAATAACTTTCTTATATTCTAAATTACTCGAGCTACACTATACAGCTAAAATGCGCTACTCAGTGGTAATTAAAGGATATTTTGAAGCAATTCAGGAAACTTTTGATTTTTATTTAGCAGAGATCACCTATTTTCGAGATCTTGAAATTATCAATGCTAAATGTTTGAGCTATTGCGTAATGAATTACCTTCCTAAAAACGTACGACATTAAACTGTCAAGTTCACTTTTACTTCTTTTAGCCATCACCATCACTCATTGTCAAATAATTTGCAAATTAGACACAATAATCGCAGTAAATATAAAAAATACTATACTTTGATAAAATATAAACATAAATCAGGTAGTGAATGATGGGAATACTTCATATATCACCAGATGAACATTTAAAACGGGTAATGGGCAATCCAAGTGATTTAATCCTGAAACAGCGTGAGTTATCCGAGGCAACTTATCCGCTTTTGGTTTCTTATTTAGGATGGCTCAGAAGGCTTAATGCGATTCAAAATAAAAATGACGTAATTCATCAAAACGAACAAATTTTTAAAGAATTCGTGCATGTGTGCGAACATAATTTGCTCTTTTTTCTGACGGTTAGTGGGCGTTTTGATATCATTCGCGAACTTTTCAAAGATAAGCATTTATTGACAAAAGAAATTGCATTACTTGAAGAAATTGAAAAAGAGTGCGCACAAGCTGCCGCAGCAAATATACAAAAATTTTTATTTATCCCCCCAAAAAAACAATCATCAACACTCCAATCTGAGGCACCTAAACCACCACATCTACCTACATCAGAATGGGAAAAGTCGCTTTACGGTATAACGAATATGAGTTTGTATCAATATTATGAAGAGGAAATGGAGCGAATTACTCACATCCATCATGTAAAGCAAATTAAACTCATTGATACATCTTATGAAGAACATATTGTCTTGATGCAAAAGGCATTAAATTTAATTTCTCAAGATGAATATATTTGTGAAGAAACAAAGCAAAAGGCAATTACACTGTATAACACTTTAATTACAATGAAAAATGAAATGGAATTAGAGTATGCTCAGGTGGATCCATTGGATGGAGTCTCGTCAGAGTTGGAGCTCATGGAGCAACAGTACCAAGTGAAACAAGGAAAACTTAAAGAAGCTCAAGAGGCTTTCGATGCTTTTTTTGAAGAGGTTCGTCACGAATCACCACAATTGCAAATGATTTATGAGGAACATCATGAAATTGTCAAAAACTTTGAAAAAGAAAGCCAAGCAATTAAAGCTGAGTGGCAGAGAGAGAAGGAGACGCTATCTACTCAATATGAAAATGCACGTGCTCATGCTTTGGATGACATCGATAGTGGTTTGAGCTTAATTATTGATGAATTAAAGAAGTGCCCTGCCGATGATCTGGATGAAAAACAAATAAGCAAATTGGATGCTTCGTTGCTTCGATTACACGAGTATAAAGTAAAATTAAGAACAGTTGAGCGTTATGAATCAACCCAAATTTTATTAAGCGCATGCAATAAAGACTTGGAAACGATAGCGAGTATTATTAAACCAATACTATCGGATGAAGCAAAAAAGTGTTTTGACCTCAATGTATACTTTTTGAAACAAATGTTTGTTGCTCCACAAGATAGTATTGATACCATGATTCCCACTTCACATAATTCTTTACAAGAAACGGTTGATAGGGGTTCTGAATCTTCTAAATCCAATGTTCCTGAGCCTAAAGAGCTAGTCATCAAGGGAAAATCAAGTATGCCAACTGATGAGCTTGCAGAGGCAAAACAGCTTCAACCAGAAGGTGAAAGGATTGAACCGATACATTTACCTGAAAAACAAAACAATGAAGCAGAATTAGATAAACCTGTTATCAAGCTAAAAAGCACAGAGCAGCATGAGTCCGTATCCTCTAAAAAATCAGCACAGGTCGAACGATATGGTTTTTTTGTGAGCGCTGTAAGTGATGGGACTGAACTTATTGAATTTGATTCGGAAAAACAACGCAATTATGAATCGGCACTAAAAGAGTTATCCAGTGTTCTTAGTGACTTGAATGAAGAGGTCGAGCCTAAAATTGCAGAAAAAATAGGAAAAATCGAAACTCTTATTAAAGATGCAAAATCAATGGGATTTGATAAAGCGAGCCCAACTCATATTCAAAAAATTTGTGATGCATGTGATTTAGGAATTGATTATGATCCCTTAAACCATGTAAAAGATAGCCTTGCCTCAATGCTTCATTCCCAAAATAAACATCAAAAAAGTGTGGGAATGTAATCCATTTTTCCTAATCATTGGAATATTATATGACAGCATGCTCCCATTTTTTGGTATAATTAAACCAATTTTTTATGATAGGGAGAGAAAAAAATGCCGTCAATTTATGAAGATGCATTATGGGAGGCTGTAAGTAAAAAAGAATATGAAAAAGTTAAAACACTGATTACCCACCATCCAGAGTTGGTGAACGCAGTAAATAACAATGGCAGGACACTTCTTATGAGGGTTGTTCTTGCTCTAGTTCCCCCCTTGGATCTAATTCAATTTATTGCAAAACATCCCGATCTTAGTTTTGAAAATAAAAGCCCAGAGGCTACCCAAACAACTGTTGGAGCAATTCTTTCTACAGGACGCCCAGATATATTGGAAATTTTTGCTGAAGATAAACGCATAGTTTTGGATGGTGATAAATTAGCTTATACAATAGCCAAAAAAAATTTGGAAAGGGCAGCAAAAGGTAAGCTAGAAAATTACACGAAAATGCTTACTATCATTCGGGATGCAACCATACGATATGCAATTGCAACCGATGATCCCACCTTACTCGAACGATTAGAAAAAGCAGGAGATAATCTTTCTGAAGCGTTGAGCGATGGAACGCTTCCTGTGCGTTTAATCACTAAAGAGAATCCTGCTCCTAACACGAAATCATGGTTTCAATCTCAAATTGGAAAAAATGGGGTGAGTATTGCGACTCATGTTGACTCATTTTTCTCCCATACCCATGAAATGCAAAAAACAAAAGAACAAATGGATGAACTTAATCGTCATAAATTGGAAGAGGATATGAAGTTGCTCGATAAGAATTATACGAGCACTTTAGAAAGTATGGATAAGGTTGTGAGTACCATTGGTTTTTCAAGTTAAATTAATGTGATTGAATCGGGGATTGTAACCTGGGCAATCAAATCCTGGCGTCTGTTTCCATTTTCTAGATTGAGCCCAGATGGAAACAGATCTTAAGAATTTTTCATTCTATCTTGTAAGCTATCAATAAATCATTTAATTTGTATAATCTATTGTAACATTGATGAAGGCTTTAACCTCTGGTTTAAGAAATGGCAAAGCAGTAATCGAGAGCCTTTATTCATCCTTTGGGTTACCAAACTGCATTGACTGCTACATTGGGTTTGGAGGTTGCGGAACAGAATAAAAGGATTAGATGCTGTTCATAAATGAGATGGGGGAAGGAGGTACTAGCAAGTTAAGGATTGTTGAATTCTTTATCAACATAACCCTGAGACTTATAATATGGAATGGGGAAAAAACAATTTTTTATCACTTTATCTCACATTTTGGCTCTGGTAAGAGTAAAAACAAAAAATGATCTATATCATGGGTTTAATGATGAGGATTTACAGATTTTTAAAAAAGTTAATTGATAAAGGATGAACCATGACAGTTTTTACTAGAAATTATTTATAAAAAAATTCCAGGAATAATACCGTGTGGTATAAACACGAAGCTGAAGGTTTAACCCTTCACTTATATGTTCAGCCAGGTGCCAAAAAAACAGAGATTGTCGGGATTTATGAGGGTGAACTTAAAATTCGCTTAAATGCACCGCCAATTGAAGGTCGTGCCAACAAAGTATTGTTGAAGTATATTGCGCAGATATTTCAGGTACCAATAAAAAAAGTTGAATTACAGCGCGGGGATAAATCAAGACATAAACTAATTAGGGTTATCAATAGTGAGGTAGCACCTGATGATTTGTTTTGAATCGAAGCGTAAAATTTTGCGATAGTAGGAATGTAATGGACCCTAAAAGCAACGAACACTTAATGAATTGAATTTTATGAAAATTGAACAGTTTCCCATTTCCTTTAATACCACAGGTCGCGGCACTCAGGATATAACTGATGCAATAAAAAATATTCTGGCGAAAGTCACAATCCAACAGGGCTTATGCCATTTATTTCTCAAACATACCAGTGCTTCTTTGATGCTTTGTGAAAATTATGATCCTCAGGTTCGTATGGATTTGGAAAATTTCATGGTGCGGTTAGTTCCTGATGGTGATCCTCTTTTTAAACATGTGAGTGAAGGTAAGGATGATATGCCTGCACATGTTCGTACTGTGTTAACTCAAACAAGCTTAACCATTCCAATTCAAAGTGGAAAATTAACGTTGGGGACATGGCAAGGAATTTATCTTTACGAGCATCGCTATCAATCACAAAAACGTCATCTGGTTATTACTGTTGTTGGAGACTAATCAAGCGTTTTTGGTATACTATCCGGTCTAAATTGTTAATTTTTTTGAATTGGAATAATAATGCCCCAGATGCCCCAATGTCCTCAATGTAATTCAGAATATACTTATGAAGATGGTAATCAATTCATTTGTCCAGAATGCTCCTATGAATGGGCAAAAGATGGAGCAGAAGAACACGGACATGATGAGCAACGAATTATCAAAGATGCGCATGGTCAGATTCTCCAGGATGGGGATACAGTGACAGTAATTAAAGATCTCAAGA
Source organism: Legionella parisiensis (assembly GCF_001467945.1). Taxonomy (GTDB): domain Bacteria; phylum Pseudomonadota; class Gammaproteobacteria; order Legionellales; family Legionellaceae; genus Legionella; species Legionella parisiensis. Next base: position 2,572,838 of record NZ_LNYQ01000013.1, on the reverse strand, counting down.
TAAAAGGGTCATCACAAGTAGTAAAAATTGGTACTAAAGTAAAAAACATTCGTTTGGTTGATGGTGATCATGATATCGATTGTAAAATTGATGGAGTTGGCGCCATGAAATTAAAATCTCAATTTGTTAAGAAGGGATAAATAGAGATGCATAAACCACTGCACATTACTTTTTTATTTTATGAAGGAATGACTGTTCTGGATGCAATTGGCCCTTATGAGGTACTAAGTCGTTTACCAGAAGTTGTGGTGCAAAGGGTTGGCCTAAACTCAGGACCGGTACGTACATGTTCCGGACTTACTCTGATTGCTGAGCATGCAATAACCGATATTTCACATACCGATGTTTTATTGGTTCCAGGGGCTGGTAATGCAACCGCATTGCGTGAATTTCCTGAAATACTTGCATGGGTTAAAGCAACTCATGAACATACCTTATGGACTACCTCGGTCTGTACTGGAAGCTTAATCTTAGGTGCAGCAGGGATTTTATCAGGAATTAATGCGACCACTCATTGGGCTGTAATGAATCGCTTAAAAAACTGGGGAGCAATACCTACACACAAGCGGTTTGTTGAGGATGGAAAAATCATTACAGCAGCTGGTGTTTCAGCAGGTATTGATATGGCATTATATCTTGCTGCAAAACTTGCTGATATAAACGTAGCGCAAAGCTTACAACTTGGCTTGGAATATGATCCTGAACCGCCATTTAATTCGGGCTCACCAGAGAAAGCACCAAAAGCACTGGTTCTATCTCTTCGTGAACGCCTGTTAATAAATAAGTTTGAACCCGAATAATTTAGGGCATGACATAGATTATCAAGGCAATTAATCCGGCAATGGCAATGATTGGATGAACCAGTACTGCTAATTTAGGGACCTTTTTCACTTTCCTGGCAAGCGTAACCAATGTTAACCCTCCTACTGCGGCACCAATCAAGATAACTAAGCTTGCAATAAAAAGGGATGGTTGGCCTGACATAAATGTAAGCATGTATACAATCATAATAAGTAGCCCTAATCCTGCAAAAATGCCATGAAAAGCCTTTGCTTTTTGATTAACCGGCCTATCTTGCAAAATTGCGGTCAAAAGAAAAAAACCACAAACCACTGCAGCAAGAAATAAAACAATAGCGAGTATTAACATTACAACCTCCTGTTTAAAAAATCATGCCTCATAACATTCTAGCCCCAGGTTCTACTTTGCTATCCCCCGACTAAAAAAACAATTGGTGTTTTAAGGTGTCACATAATTTTCTTTTGACTTGGGGATATTGAGAAGTTGGTTCTCTAATTCTTCACCCAAAGTATCTTTTTTCAGAGAAGGAGAGAAGTTGATGATAGGAGCTGGGTTTTTCAGGGCCTCAGTCAGACTGATAAATTTATATCCATTTTTTTGATACATTTCCAAAACATCACCTAATACGTAACTATTTAGAAGATTTGCATGAATTAATAATATTTGTTTGGCATTTTTCCCTTTAGAGCGTTTTTCAGCTCTTAAGGTTTGTTTCCATATATAAGCCAAATAGCGAGGTTTTAATTTTTGAATGTAATCTACTCGAGACCGATATGGAACTTTATAAAGCATTGCATTAAAGTCAAAATCTTTACTATCAATGGTTACTGGTGCAATGGTGTAATTATGCTCCTTGAGGTAATCATATACTTGTTGCTTTTTGGCTTTAGTGCCTTCTGCAAGATAGGGATACCGAAAATATTTTGGTTGGGTCATGATGGGAGTAAGAATTTTATCGGCGCGCTCCAAATCAGCAAGGTATTTTTCGGCACTCATTTGATTAAGATTATAATGTGAATAAGTGTGATTGCCTAACATAAAGCCTGCTTGACGAAATTGCTCAAGGAAGTCCCATTGACCTTTTTCTATTGCCCCTGCTATCACAAAGCCTGTAGCTGGGACTTTGTATTTTTGAAAAGTTTGCACAATTTGCGTAAAACGTTCTGTTGATCGTTCTCTATTTCCTGGGGTATTCATTCTTGAAGCAACAAGGGGCAAATCATCCATTGTAATTGCAATTTCTTTTTCATCAGCAAAACAAACCGAAGAAAACAATGCAATAAAAAGACAGAGTAATTTAAGCATCGATAGTCCTTTATCAAATTCTAATAACATGGATGGTAACATATTTCGATAGATACATTAAAAGAAGATTAGTCAACTGTAAACTCTATTATGTAGTAATCTCAAATGCATGATTTTATCCATCTCTATTCACAACTTGAAAAACAGATTACTGTTGATCAACTTCAAGTAATCGATTTTGCAATGAGTTTTTAAAAGTTCTGGCATTTATAAACATTAAGCGCATATTCCTTATGCCTAAAAAGGTACGTTTGCGTAGGTATTTTTTGACAGCGATCAAAATATTTTTCCAAGCAACTCTGCCTGTCGTATCGGTCGATATACAATGCTTCTTTTAATATTTTATCCGCAATTTTTTTATTGATGTCAGCGCTCCATAGAGCATATTGATTTTGAGCGGTATCACAACCTAAGGTATAAATGGTCGGTTTATTTTCGAGGAAGAAGAGCATACGTGCTGCAAACCAACCTGATGTAAAAATCGTGTCGGGTAATTGAGGGTAGGTAAAGTTTAATTTTTGGATTAAATGGTAAACAACAAGTTTCTTTGATTTGATCACATTAAATTTGGACGTGTTATCAATTAAAACGAAAAGGCTAATTACGGCATAAAACATGATTAATAATATGGCGAATTTACGATTATGGTCTGAAGTAGCCCAATATCCCAATAAAATGGCACTGCTCATTAGATACGGTGTGAGCCAGAACTCTCGGATCTCGGCTTTGCTGGATGTATATAAGTAAAAACAAAGAAAAGTAATACAAACGATTCGGCATAAGGTCACAATTAATGCACTTTTCTTATCCATTTTATGGTTTCGAACTAAAAAAGGAGGGAGAAGCATCATATTGAGTGAGGGCACAAATTGGGTAAAGAACGTTTTTATCGTATGATAAAAGGGGTTTATCTCATGCCGGAGTTTATGAGTGGTTAATTGATAAATAAATGATTGCCAATTATTTTGATAATTCCATAGAATCACAGGACTAAAAATAATAATGGCGAGAAGTGTAGCGAAATAAAAATGTTTTGTTTTAAAAACTGAGCGGTAAGTGAAAATTAAAAAAATAAGCAGGGAAAGTATTAAAACGATTCCGGAATATTTGGATAACATCATTAATCCGGCACTGACCCCGATGAAATAGAGATCTCTTACTCTATTTGTTTGGATAAATTTTACAGTAAAATACAAGGTTGATGCCCAAAATAAAGCAAGGGGCGTGTCATAGGTGGTTTGTCTTAAAATATCCAAAGTGACAAGCGGAGAAAACAGCCATGATAGCATGGCGATAAAACTTGCTTTCTGGGATAAAAAAAATCGGGCACTCTTATAAATAAGCCAACTGCTAAGTGCACTTACGGTGATACCTACACAACTCAACGCAAACAGGTTATTTCCAAATAACGAAGTTGCAATTCTAATAAAATAGGCAATCATGGGTGAGCCATCATAATAGGATAGCGCCAAATGGCGGCTCCAGTCCCAATAATAGTAAGTATCAAGAGATAATACGTTAATCGGTGCTATCAATAATAGGATGGTAAAATAGACGGTTAAAAACAGGTAGACATTTCGTGAGTTAAAAAAGTCGCACGAAATGATCTTGTTATTTGCGCCTGACATACCCGCATTTCCCAGCAGAATGCCTAAAGGTGAAATGATGTTCTTCAGATTTTTTATCATGAACAAGCTCATCTTCAATTACTAGGGACAAGTTTTTCTGCCCAGATATGCCGAGAATAAGCATAGTAATTTAAAAGAGAGATTAACCCTATGCCAAAACCCATGATTATATTTTCGCGCAATGCCCCACTGCCAAAGCAAAGAACTCCAACTCGCAACCAATAACTTTGCAAATTTATTATAAACACTGAATAAATGGTAAAAAGGATAAGGCGCTTTATTTTTAAAGACCAGTGCAATTTATGCTTCACGTTAAAAGTAAGCTTGTTATTCAAAATGAAATTATTAATGATTGCTGTACATACTGCAATTTGTGAGGCCTCGAAAGGAGAAAACTGAAAATATCCACGCAATACATTATAAGTAATAAACTGTACAAAAATACCCAAGGAGCCAACGAGACACATTTTTAAATAGCGCCTGGCCTCATGATAACGCAAAGTAAAAACGACGCGTAAAGAATCGCCAATGCTGTTTTTAGGTAATTTACTGTACCCAGTGTTTCGATCGATAAAATCAATAGGATACTCACGAATTTTTGCTTTATTTTTATGCAAAAGCCAAAGCAACTGCATTTTATATGCATAGTGATTCGTAAGGAATCGATGTGGTAGAATTTTTATAAGCTGTTGCCGCCGAGTAGCGCGAAAACCGCTGGTAAAATCCTTGTATTTGGGTGTCAGCACCGCTCTGGCAACATAATTACCCAAAATAGAGAATAATTTGCGATGCAATTCCCAGTTTTTCGGAATACTCCCTCCATTCACATAACGGCTTCCCAACACACAATCACAGGTTTGCAACATGTCCAACATTGGACGAATATATTTCGGTTGATGGGAAAGATCGGCATCAAATTCAAAGATAATGTCTGCATTCAAAGAAACTAGCGCAAAATTCATGGCTTGCAAATATGCTGAACCAAGTCCAGATTTGGTGGATTCATTTTGTAAGTGCAATTTCGGATAATTGTTCTGCAATGAGGTAACAATTTGTTGGGTATCATCGGTAGAAGCACTATCAAAAATTAAAATATGTATATCGTATTGCTCAATGAGTTCTACCGCTGTAAAAACTTGCTCTACTGTTGTTTGAATGACTGGCGCTTCATTATGCGTCGGAATGATAATTACTACCTTCTCTTTTCCTAATGAATTTTTTTCAATGGAATCAGAGGGATTATTTGCATCAAAAATCAACTTTATATCTCGGATTTATGGATATTTGAGGCAATGAGTGTATCAATTAGTTTTTAGAAAAAAAAGAGGGTATTTATGTTCTTAACCTCTTCGGTTGATTTTTGCTTTTAAACATTTTTTCTATTTTTAACTATTTTTTTGCAGAAAATTAACACTATTGTTTTAATATGTTATTGATAATCCATAGTACAATTGAACAATTTCTCCCAATTCATCTCAATGAGTTTTGTATGGGAAAATCAAAAATTAGTCTCATAAAACATGCCTTTTTTAATAGTTCATTTAAAAAAACCGATTTTTCTTTTAAAGAAGAAGAGTTTCATCTAGACCAATTAAAATACGAGTTCTCGTCTTTATACCAACTAATTATATCCAATAAATCAAATTGGACGGAAGATGGCCCTGCAGTGCTTTATCTGGGCTTTTTGTGCGATTTTCTGATTTCTTATTATGAGCTGGATTATGTAACTTCTGATTTGGAAAAATTAAGAGAATGTCGAAAAAAAATAGAAGAATTTTATAAAGTAGGGTGCTTACAAGAAAAACAAAATTCAATTGAGGTCTTCTCTGAGTTTATGCAAGAGGAAATACGGACGAATGCTCAGGGGTACCTGTCTTCGTTTACCAGCATTTCCAAGCTGCGCCAATATATTGGCACTATAAATACCAAACGGTCTCAATTTTCCTATAGTCGTGGTTTAGCAAATTATGCAATTACTTATCTACAAAAGAGTTCTATTTCTGAGTTGATTCAAGAGATTAATAAAGTTCTTGGCAATCAATACAGTTTTAAAGAAGGTATTAATTTTTTAAACAAATCACGAGAAGCTATTACTGATCTGGGTATTTCGCTCTATGCACTTCGTTTTTTCATCAATTTAATATTGATGATCAAACATATTGTCGAGTCGGCAATAAGCGACGAATTATCAACAAGGAAAGTGCTGAAACAAGAAATGGAAAAGCGTGGCTTTGCGATGGCCAATGATTTGGTTTGGGCAGTAGTGGGTTTATTGACCACATATAATAATTTTTTTCACATTGCTGATACGGCCGTTCCCCTCATCACGCTTGCTTTTTTGACGTTTGATACATTTTTGCTTTTAGCTCAATGGATTTTTGAAGCGCGTCAATATCATGAGCGTATGCATGAGTTGCAAGAGCAATTAAAAAAAGCAACAGTTTACGAGCACGCAATTATCCAGCGCCAGATTGATATATTGAACGATGAATGGGAGGCTCAAAGTGCTTATTTTGCAATTAACGTTTTGGGGGCAAATATAATTGCCACCTGTTTTGCAATTAGTCTATTATGCACCGGACCACTTGCTTTAGCCGGACTTGCATTGTTTAGTATGCTAGGGAATGCATTGTATAACACTTCGGAAGAATATAAGAAATATCAAAAATCCTCTATTGCCGTACGGCGTGAGTTGGCAAATGGTAACGTTCTGGATGATGAGCATCATCACCAACTCTTAAGAAAAATCAATGAAGAGTGTAATAAAGACTACTGCGAATTCTGGAAAAGTTTGGCATTCAATGTGGGTGGAATAGCATTTATTATTACTGCAGCCGTAGCGTCGTGGCCAATTGCTTTGGGTTTAACGCTTGTTTATATGGCTTATCAATTCAATAATGCGTATCAAAAACAATTGCACAATCAGGATGAAGATCCTCTGGATATTTATCGTCTACTGAGTCCTAATTAATCACCTTATCAAAGAGATAGGAAAGCAGAGTTATCTGGAAGATCATAAAGAGGAGCATCCTATGCCAAAAGGACTAGAATCTTTTTATATCCATGGGTTCTAGAACTCTTTACTCCTTTTTTGCAGGATAATTCATCAATCGAGAGAAGTGCTTGGTAGATTTCCCATGCGAAGATAACTCCTTAACTATTCGTTTTCCTCAAAGAAGATCTGTAAATACTAACTACACTATGTATAACATTATAATTTTTAAGGAATAAAGTTATGACCATGACCACAGGATTATCTGGAAATGAAATATTTTGTTTACAACTTAAAAATTATTCTCCTGGGTCTATTGTTGTAGGAAATAGTGTCCATTCCTTGGGAATTATAGGTAGTGTCGGTTCGGGTTTTAAAGCGAAGTTAACACAGATTACTTCGCTCATAGAAGAAGGTAGAGAAACCGCATATAAGCGCTTGCTGGAAGAGGCTGTGAGCAAAAATGCAACAGGGATTACGGGGGTTACCAGTCAATTGATTCTCCATGGGGCAAATGTTGAATTTTTATCAATAGGTTCAGTAAGTTATGCTGACAGTGGGGCGGATAATGAACAGTTTTCAACTTCAGCGGATGGCCAGGAATTATATGCCCAGCTTGATGCGGGTTATAAACCAATTTGTTTTTCTTTTGGTAATGTCGCATATTCTATGGGGTTAGGCCGAGGGCTAATCGGTAGTTTAAAAACTTTGGGGCGCGGCGAAATTAAGGAATACTCAGATATTTTCAATAAAACAAGACATTTGGCATTAAATCGCATCATTGCTCATGCGCGACGATACAAAGCAAATGCAGTACTTGGAATTAAGACAACTGTTTTGCCTTTTGGCGGTGTTAATGAAATGCTCATGATAGGAACTGCTTCTCATAATCCTCAATTAATAACAGACGCAAATCATGATGTAGTTACCAGTGATATGACAAATATTGAAATGTGGAATATGGCTCGTTTAGGATATGCTCCTGTGAAATTATTATTAGGCACCTCTGTTTACTCTTTAGGATTAGTCGGAGGATTTACTTCAGCAATTAAAGCATTTGTTCGTGGTGAAATTAACGAACTGACACGTATGATTTATCATGCGCGTGAGAACGCGTTAGCAATTATCAATGAAGAAGCCCAGTTGATAGGTGCAGATGATGTAGTAGGGGTTAAAACCTATGTGTATCAATTGGGTAATGGTTTAATTGAATTCTTGGCTATAGGTACTGCTGTAAAAAAACACAATCGCATCAAAACCGCATCCGCTCAATTACCACCACAAGCCATTGTTGTGGATAAAGACACTTTTTATGATTCAACGAATACAGACAGTATGAATGTCAATATAAACACCGGGGTAAAGCCAATTAATAGAGGGAGTCTATCTTTGGTTGTTCCTTTGTTCATAATTATATTTTTTATATTGATTCAATTTATTATTCATCATTTCGATGCTGTTTTCAGATAGGTTATGATTTAACTTCATCAGGATTTTGTGTTTGTTCAATAGAAAAATCGTTTAAGTTCTGTCTAAGACGGGCAAAAATTGGAACTGAATTATTCCAGTTGCTTCATTATTAATGAGTTTTTAATACTTACACATTTTGCTAACATCTCTTGGAATTATGGGCTATTATTCAAAAACCCAAAATAAATAAGGAGGTTATCATGTCACAAAGTTCTATGAATCAATTCTGTTGGAACGAATTGGCCACTGCGGATGTGAAAAAAGCTAAAGAATTTTACAGTAAAGTATTAGGTTGGCAATTTAAAGAAATACAATCTGGTGAAATGACATACACACTGATTCAAGCCAACGATAAGGAATTTGCAGGTATATGGCAAATCCCTACAAATCAACAAAATGAAATTCCACCCCATTGGATGGCCTATATTTTAGTGAATGATGTTGCAGATACTCTAGCAAAAGCCAAACAAAATGGAGCTCAAGAAATAAAAGAAGTGACTCATGCTGGTGATATGGGGCTCTTTGCGATTATTAAAGATCCTACAGGGGCTCATGTTGCATTTTGGGAAACAAAATAATCATCATAAAGCGAAACGAAACCAGCGTTAATGACTAACTCCAGGTTTCGTTTTACCCAGTTATTTTTTGATCTTAACTATGATTCTTGTGGTTGAGTTCTTGCCAAAGCTTATATATTTCGATTGCCTCAGGGGTAGTGTGGTACGTCATTGGCAAATTTCTTTCCTGCCAGGGTTTAGCAAATTCATCATAAAAATTATCCAATGTGAAATATTTACGATCGTCAATATAATATTTTTTATATTCATCCCGTAAAGTAATAAATGTTACCTTGAGTGGGCTGCAGTAATACATCGCAGCTAAACACATGGGGCAAGGGTGAGCTAAAATATAGAACTCACAATTAAGAAGATGTTCCGTTTGCAGTTTCGCAGTAGCTTTTCTTATAGCCACAATTTCTGCATGGGCAGTAGGGTCATTGGTTTGAGCTACCAGATTAGTTCCCTCAGCAATGATTTTACCGTTTTCTACGATTAAACAGGCAAAAGGTCTTCCTCCTTGTTTTACATTTTCTTTAGCCAATTCAATGGTCTTTTTAATAAAATCCATTTTATAAAGTCCTTAGAGGTGAAGATATTTAAAAAGTATAGACAACTCCTGGGGGTTAATATTGAACCCAATCTTGTTCAGGTAGATTTTCTATGGGTAACAGCTCATAAGTTTTGAAGACATCCCCGTCCTGAGATAAAAGGATTGCTATAGGTCTGGTTTTTTCAAAATGAGCAAAGATAATCATCATCATCACCGTGATTGGCACTGAGAGGAACATCCCTAATATTCCCCATATTGCCCCCCAAACGGCTAATGCAATTAAGATAACTAATGGACTTAAGTTTAATGAGTTACTCAAGAAGCGCGGTTCAATCAAATTCCCTACGATAAATTGAATTGACCCCAGGCCTAGAATAATTTCAATAAAAGGAATCCAACCGGTAAATTGTAGTGCAGCCAAAGCGGTTGGAAAAGCAATGGCAATAATCGCGCCTATATTGGGAATAAAATTGAGGAAAAAAATAAGAAGCGCCCAAAATTCGGCAAAATCCAATCCTACCCATTTCATGATTATCCAGCTCGGAATAGCAGTAAGGATACTTAAAATCGATTTTAGGCCCAGATAAGTCTGTGTGTTATTCACGATATGACTAATGATGTTGTTCATTAGTAAACGACCTTCTAAAGTGGGGAATAAAGCATCAATTTTTTTTAGAAAAAAATGTTGCTCGACAAATAAAAATACAACATACAAGAAAATGAGTAACGTAGAGCCCATAAGTGTCGTAAACACTCCATAAGCCCTAACAAAAATCGTTTGGAGATTAAGGCTTTTGACCATGCTATTCATGCTTGCCAATATTTTTATGTTAAATTTTTGATCAATATTGTTGAAGATTTTTAATAAATTTTCTTGGTAGCGGCTGGATGCAGCAATGACATTATTGACATTATCCGTAATGATAGTAATAAAAATAAAAATACACACAGCGACTATTACAAAGGCGAAAATCATACTCAGCCAATTGGGCAGATAGACACCTACTCTGGGTGTACGTTGAATGATGTTACTTATCGTGTTGAGAAGATGCCAAATAAAAACCGCAATCACAAAAGGAATTAGCACATAGCTCCCAACAATCATGAGGTAACCAACTATCCAAATAATGATTAATCCTGATGTAAAGAGAAGAGTTTGGCTCATAGGGTTAACCCCAAAAAAAAGTTGCTTGAGTAGAATGAGTCATCTTGGCGCATGAGGCAATTCCTTTTGAATGTTATTATTCTTTAAGTAATATTATCATTGATTGATCAAGATATGCATTTAAAAATAGAGTACATTCCATTTCTAAAGAGAGGTGCACCATAGGCTTTCAATATTGAATACTTTTCTAATTTTCATTTAAAAAAGGAAAATGACCGGATATAGAGAGGGGGGTGTTCCCATGGACATGATGTCGCCCTTCATGAAGAGTAAAATTTTTTATTGAGTGCATTCTATTTTGAAAATCTCTTTAGGATGGGGGGTAACCATACTTTTCATTAGCGGAGCCAGGGTTTAAAGATGTTATTCCTTGTTCAGAAACTCCAGGTTTTGACTATGCTGTTTTTAACTCTTGATCATCTCTGCCTAGGTTCCACTCCCGAAAACAAGTTGTGGGAAGAGGATGTCGGAATAGGGTTGGACTGGTTTTTTCAGCGATGTGCAGAAGATTCAGATACTGTATCCTGGCTACATTTTGAGTCGAAGAATTTCAGTGCAAATTTGTTGGATATTCATTTCTTCGGTATTAATACGCAAATCACAATGATCTTGAAAATCAAATCGTTTTAACCAATGAAGAGCTGATCCCTTCAATCGATCGCCTCGGGCTTCCTCTCTTTGATTAATTGAGGTTTCAGAAGCATAAAGATAAACAAATAAGACACCATATTTTTCTAATGTTTCTTTATAACTTTTAAATTCATCCATGGTTGTAATAAAGGAGTCAACAATAATATTGAACCCTTGATCTGCGATGAGTTTCAGAACACTTGGTATGGTTAAGTAAAGTTTTGAGCACAATACTCCAGGTATGATTTCATAGGTTCCATCAGTATATTTTTGCGCATAGCAAATATCATTAGGGACGCATACTTGGGGGTTATTCGGATGCAAGCCTCCAAATTGATCACCCAGCATTCCCAAATACCCATCTGTACTAAAATTTATCCATCCGTTATCAAGCTGGTTTTGCAATTCTTGGCAAAGAGTTGATTTTCCTGAAGACGAAGTTCCACAAACAATAATAATCATTTTTTACCTTGAAGTAATGAACGATGTAAAGTCTGGCCTCTATACAGAGGTATACGAGAATTTTGTGAAAATCTTGCTTAGACTGCAACTTATTTTTTCCTGTTCCGAGTATAAACAATAAGATGGTTTTAATTAATGAGCAAATAATGCTAAAGTACGACATATTATTTATTTAATCAACAGAGGCCGGAGTGGTGTTGTTAGAAAAATATATGCATAAAGGCATCAATTTTCAAAGAGCTGAAGAAACATTAGATGTAGGAATAAAGTCGACGCAGCAAGTAAATGAAGCTATGGGAGATTCTACTCTGGTACAACAAACAAAAGAAAAAGTTATGGAAATTATTTCCAAGTACAATAAAATTTATACTTCATCTTCATTATGGGCTGTCAAACAAACCAAACTAATGCAGGAGTTGAGGCAAAATATGGCAGTAGAACAACCAAAATCTGATGAACCCGAAATGTCTAGTAACATGAACTTGAGGTGATGATAAAAGGAGAAAAGTTATGCTACATCATAATTCAATTCGTCCTGAGGATGTATTGCCTGATGGGGTTGATAGCACATCCATCAATGGCAAAATAGTAAGAAAAGGTACAATTGCTGCTTTTTTAGCAAATGTTGAGATTTTTGAAAAGCAAGACGGTACAGAACAGCAAAAGCAAGAAGCAATGAAGGCCATGAGAGAGTTAGCGCCAGGAGTAATCGCTATAGGTTTGCATCGATATGCTGTATTTAAAAATAGAGAAATTGAGCAAATTCTTATAGATGCTGAACAATAAATAGTAATACGATAAAAAGAACGATGTGATGTGGTCTATAGCCAAGTAATATCACCTATACTATGTATTGAATTCGATCATTTATCATTAATTTATGAATCCACCAAATTATCAAAGCCTGAGTTGGGCTCATCTGCTCGTACAGGATTGGTTTATCCAGAAAGTGGGTCAACCCACTGAACCCCAAGAGCAAGGATGGCCATTTATTTTAGCAGGCAATGATACTCTTATTTCTTCACCAACGGGTTCAGGAAAAACTCTGGCTGCATTTTTAGCATGCTTGGATGGATTGGTTCGTAAAGCTTTATCCGGAAATTTACAGGATATGACTGAGGTTTTGTATATTTCACCGCTCAAAGCACTCAGTAATGATGTTCAAAAAAATTTACTTATGCCGCTGGAGGAGATTACTGAATTAGCTAGGGAGCGGGGTATGCATTTGCCAGAAATTCGGGTGGCAGTGAGAACTGGAGATACACCCACCGGCGAGCGTCAAAAAATGCTTAAACTGCCACCGCATATTTTAATCACCACACCAGAATCCTTTTATATTTTATTAACCGCTGAGAAAAGCCGCATCAATTTAGCAAGTATCCATACAGTGATCGTTGATGAAATTCATGCTTTAGCAAGCAACAAACGAGGAGCGCATTTAGCTTTATCTCTCGAGCGTTTGGAGGCTCTCACTTTAAAACCATTTATTCGCATCGGATTATCAGCAACCCAAAAACCCTTGGAAAAAGTGGCGCATTTTTTAACCGGTGCAAAAAAAACCAAAGTAAAATTGGTCAACATAGGACATGCACGCCAACTTGATTTGCAGGTTGTAGTGCCAGATAGCGAGCTAGCAGCTGTTGCCTCCAATGAACTGTGGGATGAAATTTATGAAAAAATTGCCGCTTACGCACGGGAAAATCGTTCTACTTTGGTGTTTGTTAACACGCGAAAATTGGCGGAACGGGTAGCTCATCATTTGGAACAACGTTTAGGTGAACATAAGGTCTTAGCTCATCATGGAAGTTTATCGCGAAAGTTAAGGCTTGAAGCAGAAACAAAATTAAAAAAGGGCGATTTGCAAGTATTAGTTGCTACAGCCTCTTTAGAGTTAGGAATCGATATAGGAAGTATTGATCTGGTTTGCCAAATCGGATCACCACGTGCCATTGCTACGGCATTGCAGCGCATTGGTCGAGCAGGACACTGGCATGCGGCAATTTCCACGGGACGCATTTTTGCGACCACGCGTGATGAGTTGTTAGAGTGCGCTTCATTGGTTTATGCAATACGTGAAGGAGATTTGGATCAGTTAATTATTCCCAAAGAACCACTGGATATTTTGGCGCAACAAATTGTGGCTGCATGTGCTACTCAGGATTGGGAGGAAAATGCACTCTTTCACTATGTTAAAAATGCTTATCCATATCAGCATTTAACACAGGAAAAGTTTGACGAAGTTATTACGATGTTATCAGAAGGAATAGCTGGTTCGCGAGGACGTTATGGAGCATATATTCATAGAGATCAGGTTAATCATGTCATAAAAGCACGACGTGGCAGTCGTCTTGCGGCGATTACGAGTGGAGGAGCCATCCCAGACAATGGGTTGTTTACCGTTATTGCCATGCCTGACAACATTATGGTTGGTACTTTGGATGAGGATTTTGCAGTTGAAAGTAATCGCGGCGATATTTTTTTATTAGGGACAAATTCTTGGAAAATACTACGTATTGAAAATGGGCGTGTGCTTGTGGAAGACGCACATGGTGCCCCACCTAGCGTACCTTTTTGGTTAGGAGAAGCGCCTGCGCGAAGCATTGAGTTATCTCTACAGGTTTCGCAGATGCGCGAAAAAATAAGTGAATTGTTGCCAGAAAAAAGTCTACAAATTGTTAATATAAAATATTCCCCCAAAATTAAGGCAGCTATTGACTGGTTGATGAGTCATTGTGGCTTAGATCATTCTGCTGCAGAGCAGTTACTGGAGTATGTCCGGTTGGGTCGGCAAATTCTGGGGGCGGTTCCTACACAAAAAACAGTGATCGCCGAACGGTTCTTTGATGAAAGTGGTGGCATGCAGTTAATAATCCATGCGCCTTTTGGGGCCCGTATTAATAAGGCTTGGGGATTAGCTCTACGCAAGAAATTTTGCCGATCATTTAATTTTGAATTACAAGCTGCAGCTACTGATAACGGGTTAAATATTGCGTTGGCAGAACAACATAGTTTTCCTTTATCTGATGTGTTCCATTTTTTGCATACAAAAACCTTAAAAGAGGTTGTGATCCAAGCTGTTTTGCAATCCCCTTTATTAGGAGTGCGATTTCGCGCAGTGGCAGCACGCTCTTTGTCATTATTACGTTTTCGTGGCGGCAAAAAAACTCCTCCAAATATTCAACGTATGCTTGCAGAGGATTTATTGGCAGCTGTTTTTCCTGATGCAGCAGCGTGCCAGGATAATTTGGGTGGGCGTGATGTCATGTTGCCCGAGCATCCACTCATCGAAGAGACAATGAAAGATATTCTCACCGAAGCTTTAGACATCGATGGATTCGCTGAGGTGATTATGGCTATCGAGTCCAAGCACATTACGTGTCTTGCAGTGGATACCCCAGTCCCTTCCGTATTTTCTCATGAAATTTTAAATGCCAACCCTTATGCATTTTTGGATGATGCTCCCTTAGAAGAGCGGCGCTCACGAGCAGTTGAAATGCGGCGTGTACTCCCTGAGGCTATGTTGGAAGAAGTGGGGAAACTGGATCCCAAAGCAGTAATCCAAGTTCAAGAACAAGCCTGGCCAGATCTTCGTTCTGCAGATGAGCTACATGATGTCTTGCAAACCGTGATTGTTTTTCCAGCAACGATTCAACTATCAGAGTATCAATCTACTTTGCCTGTCTGGAAACACTATTTTATTGAATTACAGCAAGAAGGACGAGCGGCATTAGCTACGGTTGCAGACAAGAGTTATTATGTAGCTGCAGAGAAAAAAAAGGCTTTTCACAGTATTTTTCCGCAAGCAATATTCGTCAATGAGATGCTTGATATTGGGGAAGAGCCAAGCTCACAAGATGAGAGTATTCTAAACACTTTACGTGGCTGGCTTTTGCATACGGGTCCAGTGACCCAAAAGATACTTACTGAATTTTTGCAACTTCCTTCGCTGGATGTGGAACATGCTTTATTAAAATTGGAGGCCAGTGGCTATCTATTGCGCGGAAATTTTCGGACAGAATATATTGGTGAAATCGAGTGGTGTGAGCGTCGTTTATTAGCACGTATTCATCGTTACACTACAGAATCGTTGCGCAAACAAATCAAACCTGTGACTCGTGCACAATTTATGGCTTGGCTGCTCAAGTGGCAGCATGTAGCAAAAGGAAATCAGATGCGTGGCGAGAACGGGCTGTTGGAGATAATCAAACAACTGCAAGGTTTTGAGCTTGCTGCAAATGCATGGGAATCTGATATTTTCCCCGCTCGCGTACATGATTATGATCTGTCAATGCTCGATAAGCTTTGTATGAGCGGTCTTGTAGGTTGGGGACGCGTATCACCCCATCCCTCTGTGGTTGTAAGTGAAGAGGATGCGAAAAAATCAAGACGCCTATCACCAACTCGAAATGCACCGATTACATTTTTTGTCAGAGAAGAATCCGATTGGATTGCTCCGCATGCCCTGGTGGATAATATCGAAGAAGTAAATAGTTTAAGCCATCCTGCACGCAATATTTATCAATTTTTACAAAAATACGGCGCTTCATTTTATGCAGACATTGTTCGTGGCACAGGAAATCTAAAAGTTGAAGTGGAAAATGGTTTATGGGAGTTGGTTGCAGCTGGGATGGTCACTGCAGATAGTTTTGATAATGTTCGTACCCTGATGAGTACAAAACGTAAACACCACAGCCGACATCGACGCAGACCATTGTTTCCACTCAGTACAGGCCGTTGGTCTTTGTTGCATGTACATGCGCAAGCTGATCATGAAAAAAGGGTAGAAGCGGCATGCTGGATGCTGCTGAAACGCTATGGTATCGTATTCCGTGACTTGCTTGCGCGTGAAAAAAATATTCCACGTTGGCGCGATTTATTGATTTTCTTACGACGGCTTGAATTACGTGGTGAAGTGCGTGGCGGTCGTTTTGTGGATGGATTTTTAGGCGAACAATTTGCTTTGTCTCATGCTGTGGATTCTTTACGAGCGATGCGAAATGAGGAGCTTGACGAGGTGTCACAAACTATTTCATCAGTGGATCCTTTGAACTTAATAGGAATTGTATTACCAGGTGATAGAGTTTCTGCTGCAATAAAGTCGAAGATACAGCTCGTTGGAGGGCAGGTTGCTTCACACCTGTAGTTGAAGCATCTCAGTCGACTTGTAATAACCTTGCTACGCAGTAATGACAGCCTTTTAGGCATAATTAACATTTGAGAGTGACCACAACAGTATCTTGGCAGTAGGCAATCAGCCTACACTGCATATTTCATGATTAAATTTCATGACTTTGTAAGAATTTAACACCCTTATGTAACAATTCAGGTTTGATTTTTTTAAAATCATCTTCATTTAGAGGTCTGGTAGCATCTTCGATTAAATGGCAGGTGAAATCTTCCTGCAGCGCATCTTTTATCGTGAAGTAGACACAAATATCGGCACATAAACCGCAAAAATAGAGCTCTGCGGCACCTTTCTCTTGGAGATAACCACTTAAGCCAATGTTTCTTTTGTGACCATTATCGTAAAAACCACTGTAACTGTCGACTTCAGGATTCATGGCTTTTCGAAAGATAGCAGCTACAGGTCTTGTTTCAAGGGTGGGGTAAAATTCTGCACCAAAGGTTCCTTGGACACAATGATCCGGCCATAGTATTTGCTTAACTCCGTGCAACATAATTTTTTCAAAAGGCTTTTTTCCAGGATGATTGGAAGCAAAACTTTTATGATTTTGCGGATGCCAATCCTGAGTAGCAACAATCAAATCGAACTTTGGAAGTAGCTGATTAATTACCGGTACAATAGAATCCCCTTGCGGCACAGCTAGGGAACCGCCTGGCATAAAATCATTTTGTACATCCAGAATAATTAAGGCTTTCATTCGTAATGTTATTTTCTATATTTTTTAATGAGCTCGTTCCGTTTTATTTTAAGCTGTTTGCTTAATCCTACCTGATAGACGTTTGGTTTTTCCAATTGTTTGTACTCTTCAGGTAACTGACTCAAACGCTTTCTGCTGTATTCTGCAATTTGCTCCAAGGTTTTTGATGGCATTAATCGTTTGCCATTTTCCATGACTTTTTGCAATAAAGGTTCTTGCTGATCAAGATCAAGAGACAATAATTTTTCGCTATCAAAGGGAGCATAAACTCCATCCAAAGTCGTCTCATCCATTAAGCCAATGACATCAAAACCTAAAAAAGTATTTTCATGTAATAACCTGAAAACCTGTTTTTTATAAGGCAAGGTGATTTTTGTTGTTGATTCAGAAAGTTTAAGCCGAGGCTTTTCATTCGCAAAAGCCAGTTTATATACTCCATCCAAAGCGGCATCTGGAGCGCCAATAACTAAATTTGTCCCTACGCCAAAAATATCAATGGGGGTTTTCTGGTCACGAAGGGTTTTTATCCTTGTTTCATCTAATTGATTGGAGGCGACAATTTTTACATAATGCAAGTCTGCCTCATCCAGCATTTGGCGGGTTTTTTTTGCCAAATCTTCCAAATCACCACTGTCTAAGCGAATGGCTTGCAATCGATGGCCGCGTTGTTCCATTTCTTTACCTACCTGAATTGCGTTGGGTAGGCCACTTTCCAGAGTGCTGTACGTATCAACTAAAAGAGTACAATTGTCAGGCCAGATTTCAGCAAAATCACGAAATGCAACTAATTCACTATCGTAACTTTGGATAAATGAATGCGCCATAGTTCCGGAGATAGGGATATCATAATCACGCCCTGCACATACATTGCTTGTTGCATCAAATCCTCCAATAATTGCCGCACGGCTGGCATAATAGCCTCCAGGACCTTGAGCCCTGCGCAAACCAAAATCAACTAATTTGCAATCGCCTGCAACGTGGCGAATACGACTCGCTTTTGTTGCAATCAGCGTTTGAAAATTAAGTAAGTTCAGAAGAATTGTTTCAATGAGCTGTGCTTCAATCATATTGGCTTCAACAGTGACTACGGGGCAAGTGGGGAACACTAAATCTCCTTCAGATGAAGCATAAACAGTTCCATTAAAGCGAAAGTTTTTCAGATAATCGAGAAAGTCAGGATGCATTCCCTTACTTTGTAAAAAATGAAGATCACGTTCATTGAAATGATAGTTTTCCAGTAGTTCCAATAAGTCTGCTAAGCCAGAAAAAACGGCATATCCTGAACCAAAAGGAAGTTTTCTGAAAAAATAATCAAACACAGCAGTATTATTTTGGTGTCCTTTCAAAAAATAAACCTGCGCCATGGCCAGTTGATATTGATCAGTATAACTTCCAGTAAAATCAAACATTTGGGTAAGCATCCTTTTTGCAGCAATAAAATTCTAGGGCATGTTAAAAGCTGGTTATATTGCCATAATAATTGAGGAAATACACTTTTAGAAATTACCGATACGAATCATTTTGTCAGTTATGAAATTGAGTTTACAGTGTGATTGCCAAAACAATTTTATAGAAATAAGCTGAATTGTTTTGGTAAGTTGCTCTAGATTTAAAATAAGTATTTTGTTATATATTTAGAAAAAATGTTAATAATTTGCATTGATTGTTGGTTAATATTTGTTTTTTTTCGATTTTCTTCAGTTTATTTGCAATTGTTTTCTGACCTCAAGTTAAGGTTTCTAATAATCACTGAGTACGACATGGAGTGAGCAGGATGAAAGTCTATGAGTTAAAAAGACACGTTGATGATCTATTTAAAAACAAGCGTGATCCATTAAAAAAACCGAGAGAAATCATGGACTTCATCTCAAAATTAGTTGAGATACTTGATTCACTCGAGGTTGAGAGTGAGTTGTATCCTGGAATGATGCCTCCTGTTGAAAAACTTATTAATCAATTTTGGCATTGGATTGCATGCAATGTACCGCATGATCAATGGAAAGGGGGGCCTTATGTCACTCCTTGGATTTCGCTACAACAGCTTTTAGTTAAAGAGGGTTTATTAGCTGCTGATTTTCATCATCCTATTTTATATGAAGTTCTTAAACATCAGTTTAATCTTTTAGCAGGAAATCGCTTGCAAATAACGGACCTTATGCCTTTATTTATTCGTGCTGGTCGAATGCTTAAATATATGCAGCCCAACGATGAGGGTTATCCTTTTGTAAAATTGCATGCAGAAATCGCTGCACGAAGGCCGCAAGAACTTGCAAAAATAAAGGACATCATTTTTTTGCTAAGAGCGTCTTTTTATTTAATTTATAGATATTGCACTATAGAGCAATTAGCGTTAATGCCCTCCCTGATTTATTTTAGAGATGTTACTACAGACGAAGAGCGGCGTTCTGAGTGCGCAATTTTCAGCTATTTAGCTAAAAATACAGCAGATTGCATCGAATTTTTTAATACTTATGATGACTATATCGATACTCGCTCAATTGCGCTTATTGATGCTTTACGAAATGTATCTGCTTGGATGCCGACCAAGCGCTCAGATTTTCTAAGCGCAACGAATCGAAGCCGTTGGGTTTACCCTTTTATTCAGCAAGCAAGGTTTGCTCAAAATAATACAGGGGATTTAAAAGCCGGAGATGATTTAATAAATAGTACACTACATTTATTAGAGCAGGATTTTTCTACTCGCAAAGATCAATCATTTTCTGGTGCTTTGAGTTTTATTGCTGCAGTGAGAAGACAAAAGCGAGTCCTAACAAATGATGAGGCGAAACTGGTTCATTCAGCAGTTTCTTTATTTGCTTTCAACCAATACATAAAACATCGTGAAGAGGATCCTCGCGGCGATAGGTATTCTATTTTATCGCTTTCTGGAGAGACAAAATGCCATGCCGCTGAAAAAAGAAAATCGGCCATTCTTGGCCAACCGAGCAAGTTTGGTTTTTTTGAAACCTTAGCCATAAATCAAGGACGTTTGAAAAAATTGGTTGATTTTCTTGAAGAAAGTCCAGAAAAATATTCAGAGGATTATGTTGTTTCGATATAAGCTCAAATTAGACCGATAGGTTTTATTCCACGCACCACGTGTATGTGATGCCTCAATCTCACCATACGGCTTAGAAGAGGTCTTGTACAAAAAATCACTTTCTATCAGTAAAAAATGACTATTTGATAAGATTTTATGAATATTGTATAATTTAATAATTACTTATTGAAAATTAATTCAAATAATTAGGGTGTTAATAATGAGGTCCAAACGTCTTTTAGAGTTAATGTGGAAAGATAAATACGATGAGTTCACTGTATTACTTCAACAATGTACACCTGAAGACCTAAAGCAAGAAGTTGCCAATTCTGTTGATAATATTTTATTTAAGGCACTTTACTTTCATGATGCGAGGTATTTTAAAGCATTGCTAGATAGCAAAGCTTGTGATCAATCGGTTTTAGAGTGGGCTACTACACCAGGGAAAAGAACTATTCTGCATGATGCAATAGAAGAAATTAAAGTTAAAGTAACTCCTAAAGTTGAGTGGATTTTAAACCATCCTCGTTTCAAAATAGAATACCTTGAGAAAGAAACGTCTCTTGGTGACACTCCTATTAAACTGGTGATAACGTCTCCGCATCCCGAAGCCCTAAAACAAATTATTAATCATCCCCAATGTACTGCACCTATCCTTCATTCTCTTCTTACGCATGCGGTTGTTCATAACAGTATTCCAGCTCTAAAAGAAATTATTGAACACCCAAAACGCCCTGAAGATACCTTTCGTTTCATTCTTCAGCAGGCGATTGCTCACAACAAGCCTGACGTTCTAAAAACAATTATGGAGCATCGTGACTGTCCTAAAGATGTTTTCAGATTCACCGAAACTCACACGGCTTTACATGACGCGGTTAAAAAGCCCAGTCCAGGAGTTATAAAGTTCATTGTTCAATCCAAGAAAATTGATACTGATTTCTTAAGGATAAAGGATGATAAGGGAAAGACCGCTTTGGATGTCGCCATTGAAGCTGGCAATGTAGCGGTGTTGAAAACACTCCTGGAGTCTCCCCATTGTACTGTAGATTTGATTAAAGCAGAGCGGCTTAGAGGAAAAGCAAATAAGACTCATGATAAAGAGATTATTGATTTAGTTAAAAAACACGAAGGAAGAGACTCTTATAAAAAGATTTACCAATCTGTGAAAAGTGGTGAAGATGTTCGACTTCTGCAGGCAGCAGATTTACTCCGTGATTACAGTACTCCATGGCGCTATGCCCGTTTTCACTGGAATAGACATCATACTGAAGATGTCAACCAAATCATCAAAGAGATCGATAACGGAACAATTAGCGACATAGATGGTTTAGTAGACAGATTAAATAAACTTCAAGATAAACTCCCTAATCAAACAGGTTCCTTGTCAAGACGCATTGAATTCATTAAAAAAGAGTTTGCTCATAGTGAAATCGAAAAAGGTAATGATTTAACCTTGTAATGGAAGAGTGCTTCTTGAAATAACAAATTTTTAATAGGAAAAGATGTGACGAAATAAATCAGTAAAACAGACTCATCAGGGACTTTGTTGCATTAAGATGGCTGTTTTATATAAAAATTTTTCCATTTGAAATTTGCTTTTCCATAGCGTGTAACATATATTTATTATTAGCTTCTGTACCTTAAAATCATTTTTTAAGTTATTTAGAAAAGGAGTTCTTATGCGTGTCATTAATAAGCTTTCACTAGCAACAGTGTTAGGTATTTTGGCAGTTTCACCCAGTATCCACTCTGCAGATATCCCTGATATTTCTGGGTCCTATAAATGTTCATATCACGATCCCTTTACAACTCCTAATGACGGAACCGAAACTGTAGTGTTCAAAAAAAATGGAGATGTTTATAAAATTTCAGGAATTCCTACAGGAAGTGTATTTCCATATTATGTTGGTAAAGGCATATTTAATAAAAATGTCGGTAATGCGATTGGCTATATCTTTTGGCAACCTAAATCTCCATCCGTAACCACGATTCAATTGTTCACAATCAAACCTGATGGTTCTTTGGATGGTGTTTTTGCAGAAAGCAATAAGGATAAGGGTGGTACTGAGACGTGTACTAAAGCAGCGCAACAATAATAGAGCGTTATTCACATAAGATGATTATGAGAAAAGGAATTTTATTATGAAAACTGTGATTCAAAGTGTTTATTTAGTTGCTGCATTATCTTTGCCTACTTTAACGACCTATGCAGACACCAGTACGAGCAATACCAATCCAAGCGATTCCAAGGCGTCGACAACAAATACTGATGCGGCATCAACCAATACCAGTATCTCTACAAACAAAGCAGGTACCTCATCTTTTTTAGGTGATTATCAATGCCAACGTGTTGATGCCTCAAATAATACAGCCTCTTATCCTCTTACAGTATCAAAATCAGGGGATACTTATACCTTACAATGGGAAAATAGTAATGGGGATCCGGTTCTTTACGGTACTGGAGTTATGCATCCAAATATGACTAATGTTGTTGCGACCTCATTTTGGGATCCAAGAAAGCCGGATACCATTGGTATTCAAATGATTGAAATCAAGCCAGATGGCTCATTACAATCCAATTGGGTTGTCCAAACAGACAATCAAGTTGGCTCAGAGACCTGTACTCGAAGTAAGTAATTCAGTCCTTTCATAACGCATAATAAAGGGGCTACCAAGTGTAACCCCTTTATCGTGTTATTTTGATAAAGTGAGGCAATTGCACTATTCATCAGTTAAGGGGAAGAGGATTCATAATCTATTTCTCATTTTATAGTAGAGAATGGCAAGGGGTTCTTTGAGAAAATAACGGGAAAGATATTTGTTCTTTGTCCAACACCTGCTTTTTACTGCGGGTGAGCTGATCACGTTAATTCCTAATTTTTGCGCAACTAGATTGGCTCTGGGTGCATGAAAAGGTTCGGTCACTATCATAATGGATTTAAATTTATTTGTTTGAAATATCTTTTTGGAAAAAAGAAAATTTTCATAAGTAGAAGTTGAGGCTGATTCAAGCAGGATGTCTTTGGCAGGAACACCTAAAGAGAGCGCAATTTTTTTCATGGTCTGTGCTTCATTTGCCCCATCTTCGATGTCAGTACCACCAGTAAAAAGAAGTTTAGGGGCATAGTTCGCTTTATATAAATCAACAGCATGTTTTACACGGGCTTTAAGACATAGATTGTATGAGTTATTGTGATAAGCCTTTGCTCCAAGGACCAAAATAACATCTACGTGTTTTTTTTCATCGTTTTCCGCATTTTTTATAATATAAAGAGCAAGAAAAGAATAAACAATAATGAATGTCAGTAAGACAATAATACCTATTTGCATGAGAAATTTCATGACGCGCTCTAAATACATAAATTAAATAACGGGTTTCTGATCGAAGAACAATTGTATCATCATTGTTTGAGGCTGAATCGAAAGAACATGCAAAATCTTATTACTTATTAAGTGATATCAAATCAAAAAAACCTACATCCCCTCTTTAGGCGAGGAATCCAGCTTCGGCTTTCATGCACGATCGACTGAAAGCACGGAAGCAGGAGGAACTATATATGTGGTAGCCTTTTTAAAATCAGTAGTGTTGATGGTACTGTGGGTATGGCGTGTTGCTTTCCACTATAACACTTGGTGGTGGTGTCCATCGATAAACGTTTTTCCATCTTGAATGATGATGGTGGCGATGGAACTTGAATCGTGGATAATCATCATGATGATGTGAATGATAAAAAGCGAAGGCTGGTGTAGTGGAAAATAAAGTAACTGCGCTTAATATCCCGCACAGCAATAGTTTTTTAATCATCTTGTATTCCCCTCTTAGATTGTTATCTGAGCTAAGTCTAAATAACAAATGTAACAGGGATATAACAAGGAGGACTGTAATTGTAACAAAGTTGTTACAAAGAGCTTATAAAATTCATTACAGAAGTGCAGTATGGCAGATCCTTGGAATGCATTAGTCATCGCTTGTTTTCATTGTTGCGCCAGGTAACTTTGTTTCCGTGATTTTAAGGGATTGTCATTCGTTGTTCCTCCATATTAGTTACTATTTCAGTTAAATCGACAGTCTCTTCAGGGACTCCAGGAGTGATACAGCGCGCGATCCCTTTTGCTAACAAAATAGCAGCACAGGGACTAAAACACGCTGTAACGCAGACAGTGGCAGGCAAGGTTGCGAGGAAGGTTATTGTTGTTGAATAAGGTACGCCACTTGAACGTAGTATATAATAGATACCAAGATGGACGCCGCTACCTAAAGCCAGCATCATAAGGCCGGCACATTTTTTAAAACAATAGTCCGTTTCAATTCTGGCGGAACGGTATTTAATTTCATCTTTACGTTCTTTGACATTGGCCAAATAGATATGTTCATGTTGCTTAACTAGTTCTTGTACAGGAGGATTAACATACTCATTTTCTATCTGGGGAGGTAACTCTTTATTCCCATATAAGGTAAAAAAAAGATGGGGGTTTGTTTTCTTGATTACTTCTGCTGTCAGAGTGATTAACTTGGGAACTTGTTTTGATTGTGGTTTATTTCCAAACATTGATCGTACCTTATCCTTAACTAAAAAAAATTAATTATATATTAATAAGTTACTATGTCATTATTTTATTCAAAATTTTAAAAAGAAAATTATATAAAAAATGATGTTCGAATGTGTCATTAGTTATATGATTGTATTCATTATGATTAATTACGAGAATGTTTCAAGATTGGGGAGGAAAATGAGGGATTTTTTTCATGGTATGAGTTATATGGTACGTGGAATTCATCATCTTTTTACTCAAGGATTGAAACGTTTTGTTTTGTTACCTCTAGCAATTAATTTGATAATGTTTGCGGGTTTGTTTTACCTGATCTATCATTATTTGTTGCCTTATGCTTATTACTATATTGATAAACTTCCCTCTTGGTTAAGCTTTCTCAGCAGTATCTTTTTTATCATTTTCATCCTGAGTTTTTTCTTAATGTTTTTATCACTTTTTACGGTGTTTTTTAATTTAATCGCAGCGCCTCTAAATGGGCTTTTAGCTGAAAAAACACAAAATATGTTTTTTGGAAGTGCCATTCCATCTTTACCATTTCATAAAATCGTGTTTCGTAGCATAAAACGTCAAATTGAGTTTCTTAGCTATTTTTTACCTCGTTTTTTAGGAATAGGTGTTTTATTTTTTGTACCCTTTCTACAGCCCATTTATCCTTTTTTATGGTTTCTTTTTAATGCATGGATACTCAGTATGCAATATCAAGATTTTGCTATGGATAATAATCTTATTAGTTTCAAAGAAACACGTAAAAAAGTTGCCAGCAGCAAAATGTATTCACTTGGATTAGGTTTTTCTATAAATTTGGTTAGCTTTATACCCATCTTAAATATATTGACCCTGCCTGCCGCGGTTATAGGGGGTACTATGCTTTACTGTGATCTCAATAAGCAATCACTTAAACCCATTAAAAAAATCGCTCAATCTAATAGTCTCTAGGAAATGCAATAAATAGAGGCTGCAGCACGGAGTTACCTGGATAGTGTGAGTTAAGCCTGGATCCATCTGTGCGCACCCAGGCTGGAAGCCACTAATTAATAGGCTTGAACTACAATTTTTCCTACGGCTTTTCCCGACTCAAGTAACGCATGGGCTTTATCGATATTCTCGAAGTAAAAAAGATGAGGGTCAATGAGCGGATTTAAATGGCCATCTTCTACCACGCTTGCGATTTCTTTTAAAATTTTGCCATGTCGTTCGCGTTGTACATTATGTAATAATGGCAATAACATAAAAACAGCATGGAGACTGGCTGATTTGCTATGTAAAGGTGAAAGATCATGCTGGGATGCTGCTTGAATGCTGATTACGTTTCCATACATGGCAACTGCAGCCATTGATTTATCGAGATTTTCTCCGCCAATTGTATCAAACACCACATCAAATCCCGCGCCATTGGTAAAGCGGCTCACATAATCTTGGACTGAATCAATTCGGTAATTGATTGCTTCTTTGGCTCCGAGCGATCTTGCTATCTCTGCTTTATCTGAAGAAGATACAGTAGTGTATACTTCTGCCCCAACCCATTTTGCGAGCTGAATTGCAATATGCCCAACTCCACCTGTTCCTGCATGAATTAGTACTTTTTGTCCAGATTTAATTTTAATCTTTTCAAACAACGCTTCCCAGGCGGTGATTGACACCAGCGGTAATGCCGCGGCCTCAACCATACTCAGTTTCCTTGGCTTTTTTGCAATTAACTTGGCATCAGCAATCATAAATTCAGCTAAAGCCCCACTTTCATTGAGGAAGCCTCCCGCACATCCATACACCTCATCACCGGCTGTAAACTCAATAACTCCTTCACCCACTTCTTCAACGATGCCCGCTACGTCACCATGCAAGACTGCTGGGAATTGAGGTGAAATCTGACCGTATTTACCTGAGCGAACTTTACAGTCAACAGGATTAACACTCGTTGCAATAACGCGAATGAGCACATAGCCTGGTTTAATTTTTGGTTTGGGAAGTTCAATTGTTTCAAAAACTGAAGAATCACCAAAAGATGATATAGCTTGTGCTTTCATAGCGTCCTCCTAACTTGATGCACCAGACGTTTTATTAAACATTATCAAGAGATAGATTCATCTTCATGCAATGCAAAAATAACATTCTAAAAAAATCGCAGAACATTTTCCAGTGACAGTTGATTATCTTATTGATCTTTCAGATCAATAATCTATTTTACAAATTTATTTTCAATACCATTTTAAGTTTCTGCAATAAATAAAAGCAATGAACGATCAGAGCAATTGTGCTAACTGCTTATAGTATTCATTAAACATCAAGTTTATGATTAATGAAACATAAAAAGGATGAAAACCATGTGGCAGACACGATTGACTGAAAAAATTGGTTTAAAATTTCCAATTATACAGGCCCCTATGGCAGGTGGTCCTACTACTCCTGAGTTAGTTGCAGCTGTAAGTAACGCAGGTGGCTTAGGTTCATTAGGTGCTGGATATATGACTCCTGCTGAGATAAGACAAGCTCTAAAAATGATTCGTAAATTAACGGATAAACCTTTTGCAGTTAATCTGTTTATTCCAGAGGAGCATTATGCCACAGCAGCGCAAATTCAACATTCCTGTGCGGATATTAAAGCGTCTTGCCATGAATTAAATATAGAGATTCAACCAGTTGCAAAACCTTATGCACAGTCTTTTGAGGAGCAAATGAAGGTTATTCTTGAAGAAAAAATTCCTGTTTTTAGTTATGCATTTGGTTTGTTGGATTCCGTAGGGATATCAGAACTTAAAAAAAATCACACCATTTTAATCGGCACAGCAACAACCTTAGCTGAGGCACATGCACTTGAAGAAAGCGGTATTGATGCGATTGTTGCTCAAGGAAGTGAAGCAGGGGGGCATAGGGGGACTTTTATTGGTAAAGCGGAAGACGGATTAATTGGTTTGTTTAGCCTGATACCTCAATTCGTGGATCAAATCAAAATTCCTATCATTGCGGCGGGGGGAATTATGGATGGAAGAGGAATCGTTGCTGCAACGGTTTTAGGTGCTGCAGGTATACAAATGGGAACTGCATTTCTCAGTTGTTTTGAATCTGGAATTCCTGATGCCTATAAACATGCTTTACTCACACAGCAACAAGATAATACAGTGCTTACACGTGTTTTTTCAGGGAAATTAGCCCGAGGAATACGCAATCAATTTATTGAGCGTATGGAAGCAAGAAAAGTCAATGTTCTTGATTACCCTATTCAAAATGCTTTAACAAGTGTGATGCGAAAAAAGGCCAAAGAACAAAGCAATATTGATTTTATGTCAATGTGGGCGGGGCAATCCGCACAATTATGCAGAAATACAAGTGCAAATGAATTAGTAAGAGCTTTAGTACTTGAAGCAGAAGCTTTGAACGCAGAAAAATCTGATTAATTTTTCTCATTATGATTCATGATGGTTTTTGCTCTTTTGAGAATAGAAAGTAGAGCCCAGGACAGCATACCGGGGCTCTATAGAAACTTTAGAAATGATAACTGTTAGTGGACTCAATTTCATGCATTTCATCTGCTTTTGGGAATTCCTTTCTAAATTCCTTATCAATTTCTTGCCTTTGAAATTTATAGCCATTTTTTGCATCTTCTCGGTTTGCATGAAGCTCACTATTGCTTGAGAAAAATGAATGTTTCTCTGAATAAGCGCGAGAAGCGGAGGCGCATTTGGCGAGTTGTTGATACATCGTGCAATAACTTTCGATTTTACGAACAACATATGGATTGTCCAAAACGTCAACAGAATGCTTTTTGGAGTTTACTAAGTGTGCTTTAAGATCAATCAATAAAATAACATATTTATCTCGTGTAGATGAATTTTGAAACTTAATGCATTCGGTATCAATGCAATCAAAAATACTCTTATAATCCCCGCTGGATAACGCATCCAATACTTTTTTTAAAGAATCACGACGTTGATAATAATCTTTACCTTGGGTTTTACTTAATAAAGATGTTTCCTTCCCCATATCATGCAAATACTGATGTATTGCTTTTAATCCTTGGATGAAAGGAAGAGGGTTGGGTTTCTCGGATAAATCCATTGTCTGAATAGGCGGAAAGTCCTTTACCTTTTCTGCATAACAAGCAGAATATTGTTCCCAAGTGAGCATTCTCTTTTTAATCGTGCGCATCGTATCATCATAGGTATCTAGTTCTTGTTTTTCCATGAAAAACTCGCCTTGGATATCTTCAATAAGACAATCTTTAGCCAGAACATTGCGCCCATGCAAGGCCTCTACTACTCGGTGCAGGCTATATCCTCCTGGTCTATAATGGCCGCTTGCATTGGAAATTTCCGTTATCTTACCATTTTGAACAGAAATTTCTCCGGCACAGGCAACAGCTTTCCCGCGAGTGAATGCAGGATGGCCTATGCGTTTTCCATCTTTAGATTGATTGTCTTCGTGTACAAATAAATTACCCTCCGTATCCATAACGAAAATATATCTCTTTTTACCGGTTGAAAGAGGTTGTATTGTTCCGCCAAGGCAAAGTTCATTTTTGATATTCGCTGTGAGCATATGGGAGAGTGATTCTTCATAAGAAAAATAATAATTATTAATATTTGCCTGAGATTTCTTGGCCTCATTAAACTCAACTTCTACGGTCAAATCTTCGCGTTTTGGTTGTTGTTTTTCCCACTCATCGTGAATAGGCTCCAATGCGCTTCGGACAGTTGGGTACAACGTTCCCCATGGGCGATGTTGGGGATCTAAGTGTTCTTTTTGCAACCTTTCTGGTAATGCTAATCCCTTTTGATGTAATAAAGCATCTACATCTCGGTTTACATCAAAATTGTAGTCTTCTGCGATGACATATGGGCGAGCTTTTGATTTTTCTTGAATAGAAATGTCCCTTGATAAAAGATGCGGTTTATTGTCAAAACTTTCTTTAACAATAATGCTCTCTGCCCATTCTTTGAATTTTCTACCTTGCCTTAAGAGCATAAATGCGTCATCTCTTATAGTTTGGAAGTGCTCTTTAGTCGAATTAGAAGTTGCAAGTGATGCTTGGCGGCTTGCGTATTTATAAATATCAATTAATTCACCACGGTTATGTTTGATAAAATTATAAAGTGCAATAATTGTTTCGGTTTTTGAAATATTATCCATGGAAAACTGCTGGAGAACGGGAAGTAATTTAAAATTAAATCGTTCATGATATTTTTTTATTTGATAATCTAGGTAGGCATCTTTGGTATTATGAGTTCCTATTTTTGTTACAAAATCAAAATTCTTAGCTTTAAGTTGATTTACAAATGAAGTAATTTTCATCGTTCTCTCCGTCGATTGTTGGACTATGTTCATGGTACCAACAAGGATTTAAAGAACACTTAAATAACCTACGTAAATCGCGTAAGAATGATCAACAAAGGAGGGGCGCTTGTCACTCCTTGACTTTATGTATTATGTGCAGAGAGATAAATTAAGCCTGTTACAGGCTTAATTAGTTCGATGAGTATCGGTGTGAACAAGACAGAGTTAAGGATGCATGTTCATTCCGTTTTTATTGGTTTCATCATGCATTTCTACATCTTCCTCAAAATCCATAGGAAACTCTTCTTTTGTGTCCTCCAGCGCTTGAGCAAAAAAACCGCTCCCTGATTGAGTGACCGAAAAAGATCTTTGACTTTGCAGAGGCATAGTAGGTGGTGTAAAAGAAGATTGTGTTTCAAGGACAATTTCCTTTTTTTGCAAATACTTTATCTGTTCTTCCAAATGCTGGATTATTTGATGGTCGCTTTGTTGTGGCGCTTTGATCATTTGCAGTGTTTGAATGGCTTGTCTGTAAGTTGCAACGGTTTCCGGTATTAATCTGTTTTGAATATGGGATTTAGCCAGTGCTAAAAGCTGCATTGCCATATTCCGACAAACACCATCACTCGGTGTTACATTGATTATCACCGGGTTAAATAAAGGCTTTTCAGCAGAGAGAGACAGCTGGCTTAGCATGCTCTCTATACTGCGATCAATTTGTTGAATTTCGCTAATTGATATGGCTTCAAATTGTGCGAAAAAAGTTTGTTCTTGTTGTCTTGTAATTTGTCCTTCACCGAGTAAAAGCTCATGGTTTGCAAATTTGGATGATTCGATATATGAGTCTGTTGAAAGTGTTCGTTCATAATGCGCATGAAATTTCTTAAAATTAGCAACCGGATCGCCTATTTTCTGCTCCGTACTGGTTTTGTTTTTAATCAGACCAAAAGCTTTTATGGCATTTGACATTGCATCATCTCCTGCAGGTTGATTAAACGATTCATAACACGCATCGGCTAAATCAATATACAGTTCGGTTAATTTTCTATAACTTGCATCATTTAATTCAGTTTTCAGGAGTTGTTTTGTAGCTTCCAGATAACATTGACCTGCTTTTACGTATTCCTTTTTATTAAAATAAAAAGTCGCCAAATCATAATAGGCATCAGTGAGATCATGAAAGTCAGCAGATGTCTTATTGACGATTCGTAAAAATGAATTGATTCCTTGCATGTACTCATCGATTATTATTATTTTTTCCGCATGTACACGTTCTAAATTTTTAGCATTTGTAATTTTTGATTTGGCATGCTTTCGATATTCCTGATCCATAATTTAAGCGCTCCATTAATTTCATCAATTGCCTTTCACAATCACAGTATCATCAACAGATATAAAAAAACAATCAGCAATGTTTGGATTTAAAAATGATGTTTTGTAAATGAATTTGGGTTGCTGTCAAAGGAATTACCGAGCTCCTATGTGGGCTCGGTTATGATTTGGTATGAGATATTTCTATTACTCTACAGTAATTAGGGTTGATAATTCGCGCAGTGCAATAAAGAAAATTGTGTAATCAATACTTGGACTACCAAGCAGCATTTCCAGCAATTTTTCCCATCGTTGATGGATAAAAGGGTTTTTTGCGAACCAGAAGGCAATGAGCTCATCTGAGTTAAGCGCTTTTTGATTATTCATTAGAATGACGATGGTCAGACGACGTTGCAGGTTATCGAGCTCATCACGTAAAGATAATCGTGCAAGACTATTCCAATGGCCTTCTCGAGAATCATTACCAATTTGATCGCGGAACCAGACCAGACTAAATCTACTGCCTACCTTAAAATAAACTTCGGCTGTTCTGCTCAAGTCAAATTTATTTTGTGTTGCAACTTCTACTACATTTAATACAGTATACATAGCACGAGTGGAGGCGATTTTTTTCGCAGCTTCTTCAGGTAAACCAATATCTACGAACTGAATAACAATTTTATCAAGATATTCTTTAGTGACACCTGCCATTAAATCAGGTATTGATTTTTCAAGTTTTGCTATAGATTGACTATAATGGGCAATATTATTCGCGATCTCTCCTGCAAGACGTTTATGGTGTAAAAACCATCGAGTTGCCAAATTCATTAGGTGTCTGACGTGGTGAAGCAACTCATATTGGGTTTGTACCTTAACCTTGTAATTTAGCGAATCAATTAATTGGTGTAAGTCGTCTATCCGATAAGCTTTCGCAGCAATAATATAAGCACGAGAAATATCTGCTATTGTTTGCCCAGTCTCAACATGCAAACGATACATGAACGTAATGCCCATACTATTAACAATTTGATTGCTAAGTTGCGTTGCGATAATCTCACGTCGCAAACGGTGTGTTTGCATGGCTTTGGCATAAGATTTTAACAGCATTGAAGGAAATCCTGTCTCAAGTATGGTCGCAAAATAGGGATCATCAGGTAAATCAGATTTTAGTAATTCACCCGTAATATAAATTTTTGTATAGGCCATAATAATGGACAGTTCGGGCCGAGTCAGGCCTTGACCTGCAGCTTTACGATCCAAAAGATGTTTCTCATCAGGAAGAAACTCAACACTCCTGTCTAGGTGTACTACTGTTTCTAGTTCTTTAATGTACGCCTGATATAATCCACTATATGCTAAGGCATTTGTGGCAGAGAAACTCATAACTAATGCTTGATTGTAATTATCTTGCAGAACGAGATCGGCAACTTGTTCCGTCATTTTCGTGAGTAACTGATTGCGCTTTTTCTCGGTAATTTTTCCCTGGAGCATTTCCTTATTGAGTAGAATTTTAATGTTTACTTCATGGTCGGAGCAATTTACCCCTGCTGAGTTATCAATTGAATCAGTATTAATCAAGCCGCCTTGCAGGGCAAACTCTACTCTTCCAAGTTGGGTAAAACCGAGGTTGCCGCCTTCACCCACAATTTTGCAACGTAATTCATTACCATCAATCCGACAAAATTCATTCGTTTTGTCACCAACATCAGCATGGGATTGAGTTGACGCTTTAACATAAGTGCCAATACCGCCATTAAATAACAAATCAACAGGTGCTTTTAAAATTTCCCGGATCAGTTCATTGGGGGTCAATGAATCAGCGTTAATCGAAAGTGCTTTTTTCACTTCAGGGGTGATGGTAATTGCTTTGCTTGCACGTGAGTAAATTCCTCCACCTTTGGAAATTAAACGAGGATTGAAGTCTTCCCATGATGAAGTAGGTAAATTAAATAAGCGTTGACGTTCTGCAAAGGTTTTTGGGCCGTTAGGGTTGGGATCAAGAAATATATGGCGATGATCAAATGCTGCAAGCAAAAGAGAATGACTAGTATAGGTTAAGCCGTTACCAAACACATCGCCGCTCATGTCACCAATTCCAACAACCGTAAAGTCCTGCTCCTCGATGTTAATATCCAATTCGCGGAAATGTCGTTTCACTGATTCCCATGCACCACGCGCAGTAATTCCCATTTTTTTATGATCATAACCTGCAGATCCGCCGGAAGCAAAAGCATCACCAAGCCAGAAGTTATATTCTTTAGCAATACCATTTGCAATATCAGAAAAAGTTGCTGTTCCTTTGTCTGCTGCTACAACAAGATAAGGATCTGCCTCGTCATAACACACTGTATTTTTTGGGGAAACAACTTGGTCATCGACAAGATTATCGGTTAGATCAAGTAATCCTCTTATAAATGATTGATAACAGTGAACGACCTCTTGTTTAATCTGTTCGCGATCGAGCATATTGATTGCTTTTTTTAAAATAAAACCTCCTTTAGCTCCAGAGGGCACGATCACTGAATTTTTTACTTTTTGAGCTTTCATCAAACCGAGAACTTCAGTACGAAAATCCTCTGGACGGTCAGACCAGCGAAGACCCCCGCGCGCTACTTTAGCACTGCGTAAATGTATTCCTTCAAATCGTGTTGAATAAACAAAAATTTCGTACATCGGTTGTCCGGGGGGTAAATCGGGTACTTTGGCTGAGTTGAGTTTAAATGATAAATAGTCTTTAGGCTGGCCATCAGGACCTAACTGAAAATAGTTGGTACGAAGTGTCGCTTTGATTAAAGACCAGAAAAAACGGATAATGTAGTCTTCATCTAGACTCGTAATGGCATCAATATCTGTCCGAATTTCTTTTTGCAGTTCGGACTTTTTATTTTTATTTGCGATATTTTGTTTCAGACCAAATTTCAAATAAAAAAGTTGAATTAATTTTTTGGTAATTGCAGCATATGTGGCAATAGTTTTTTCAATATACTGCTGACTAAAGCGGAATCCAATTTGTTGCATGTATTTGGCGTAAGTGCGAATAATAACAATCTCCCGCCATGATAGTCCAGCTCCTAAAACCAGTTTATTAAAGCCATCATTTTCACAAACTCCAACACTTATTTTGATCAGGGCTTCATTAAAAATGTTTTTTACCTGCTCGAGGGTAAGCAGGTTGGTATGGGCGTAGGTAACATTAAAATCACTGATCCAAACAAACTGATCGGGTGCAATGGCAATTTTATACGGTCTTTCCGTGTAAGTCCTTAACCCCATATTTTCAATCATAGGCAGGATATCTGAGAGAGGAATCGGTCTGCCATAACGATATAATTTAATATGTAACGGATAGTCACCACGTGATGATTCAAAAAAAACAATCGTTAATGGGTCTTGCTGGGATAGTTTATCAATTTGCAAGAGATCTGTTACTGCTTCCTCAACAGTATGTTGTTCGCAATAACTCATTGATAATGATGGGAGGTATTTCTCGGCAAATTTTTTTCCTTTTTTACGACCTAATTGCTTTATTAGTTCTTGATCCAACTGATCTTTCCATGAGTTTTCCATTTTCAGTCTCACAAAGGTTCAGTGTTACTATTCAATAAGTATAGGTCATGAAATGAATTGCATGTAACAGGAAGAGATTCAATGAATGGGTTTGTGCAAATTACACTAACTTTGTTAATAATGTGTTAATTTTGCGCTGATATAATACATGTGTATCGTTACTTTATTTTAAGGTCTACTCTTAAAAGCGAAATTGGAAGGCAGTAAGAAAATGAACTTTTATAACAATCTGGAATCCTTTATTTTTGCCTATGAGTTGGGCTCCTTTTCTAAAGCAGCCAAGAAGCTTAATATAACACAAGCTGCAGTCTCGCTTCATATTAAGAACTTAGAAGTTTATCTGGGGGAAGCGCTCTTCGAGCGAAGTGCCAAATGTATTATACCTACTCACGCTGCTAAAAAACTTTTTACTTTGGTTTCAGAACCTTTCGATAAAATCAGAGGGGTGATAGATAATTTTTCAAAATATACAAATTCAATGAGTGGAGAGATACATATAAGCTGTATCAATGAATTCGCTGAAAATCTATTAATAAACTCAATCGGCGTATGCCTTGAGCATGGAATTAAATTAAAAGTTAATTATATTCCTAAAGATGCAACGATTATTGATGATCTACAAAATAATACCATTGATTTTGGTATTACCTCGGTCAAATATGACAACCCTAATCTTGAGTTTATTAAACTATTTGATGATGAGCTTGTGTTTATAGGAACCGAGCGCTGGGAGAAGTACTTAGATAAAACGAGTGAAACCGCTTTTAACAAAAGCCTTAAATCCATGAGATGGCTTGTTTATGAGGATGCTATGCCTTTTATTAAAAGGTATGCCGAGCTTGCACTGGATATATCTCCTAATTCCATTGAACCCGCTCTTACATTTGTTGATGTAATGGGATTGATTCGGTCGGTAAGAAATGGTTATGGAGTAGCATGTTTGCCAAAATCTTACTTATTACCCTATTTAGAAGATAACTCGATCGTTCAATTGCATCATCCACAAACAGCTCCTCGATATACACTTTATCTAGTGTACAGGGCAAAAAGTATGCTACATAAGCGTATGAGCTTTTTTAAAGATGTGGCTATTAAATCAGGTCTCAGCCCAAGTCCCGTAGTTTGATGTATTATTTTTTTGTTTTTAATAACTTAAAAATAAATGTCAAAATGCACCAATAGTTCACTAGTTATCCAGAGAATTTTGCAAATTAACCAGAATACTCATAAATATTTGATTGAATTGATCGTATAGGTACTTATGGTGAACCTATCTTCGGGTTTAATGTTCAACGATCGAAGCAAATTAGAGTTGTCTGTATTTTTTGAATAATGGTTCAATACACCAAAGCTAATCAAAAAAGTTGGCCTCTAGTTCTGAAAGGTCTAAATTTTTTCCCTGAAAGTTAAAAACTTATGCCCCAGATAAGTTGTAAACGCAGGAGAGGTGAGTCCAATTGCGTGCGCAATTTCTAAAGATTTAATATCCATAGCGGGCAAAAAATAATGGGCAAACAATAAACTAACAAGTAAAGTTTGCAACATTCCAATTAAATTAATCAGAATAAAAAAAATAATGGATCGGCTCAGTGTTTGCTGGCTTGTCTTAAATACAAAGAATTTGACAAGAAAAAACGATACAACCATTCCAGTAAGATAGGCTAAAATAATAGATGTGGAAAAACTGAATGAATAGCTATAGAGAATTCTGCTACAAAAATTTACGGTTACTGCGATAACTCCTGCTATTAAAAAAGCAATAAATTGTTTTGATTTTAAATAATAGAACACAGAGCAATCCTTCTTTTAGTTTTATCTACTGTATTAAAAAATAATAGTCTGTATTTTGTTCTCTTGATCTTTTTGTAGGACAATTTGTCCATTGACCTATGGTGAGTTAATGCAGGTATTTTTATTTTTTTATATGAAACAACATGTTATATGAATAGGCTTACTTTTTGTTTAAATTATTCCAAACTTTTTTTCCTATCCAAAAAACAATAAGGCAGATACAAATCCATAACAAAATTAACGGTAAGAAATACACAAAAAATTCAATCAAGCCATAAGTAACACTACGTAATTGATCCACCAAGGCATGATAGGAGTCAATAAATGCTTCTGTTATTTTCCATTGCTTTTGTTGCTCTGTTTGAATTATTGGATTCATATTCAAGTTAATATTGATTAACGAGTAAGCCACCGATTCTTTGTAATATTTAATCTGCCCTTGGATTACATCAATTTGTCCTTGTACATCACTTAATTGTTTGAACACACTAAGGACATCTGATGTTTCTTTTGCTTTGGCCATAATCTTGGATAGTTGCTCTTTAGCGGTTTGTAAGTTGCTAAGCTGACTTTGTAAATCGACAAATTGTTGCGTGATGTCTTCGCCCGTTATGGATTCTTGGGTGACTTGTGTTGCTAATGATTTCAATGCACTTAATGCATTATTTAAACCTTGGGCTGGTACTCTTATGCTGATATTTGCAGTGGTATTACCTGCGACGTTGTTATCTTGCATTAAATTAGAGCTGACAACATATCCCCCCGAGTTTTCTGCTAATTGGGCGATTTTTTCCATTGCTGAATTAATGTTATCAACTTGTAAGGAAATATCCGCATTACGAATAATCATACCGCGCATTACATTTTGTGAAGGCTGGCTTGCATTAGACTGATTGTTAACTTGCATTGCCATCGTACCAACGGTGTAATCAGGTTTTCCAACTGCCGCTTGCATTGGCAGGGGACTTCCCGCATACATTGTTTGGCCACTTCTTCCAAACCATTCGGAGATAAGAAATAATAGAGCGATTGTGCCAATGAACGCTAAAAAATAAAGGATGATTTTCTTCATTATTATTTTGCTCTCACAAGAATAGGTCATGTAGCGCCACCCTAAGCTCTATATATCGTTGCAAGCTCGTTCATGTATTTGAGGTACTCTTATTACCTGCGTCTTGTCTGGAACTTAGGGGATGACGCTATATAAAGTGTGGCAAAGGTTTTTTAAATTGTAAAATAAATATGCTCACTGTTGAGGTCATATTTCTGCGGTGTTTAAGGCAATATCTACTACTCCATTTATTACAAACATACTGATGAAGAGTTCATAAGCTTGAGCTTTATTTCCACGCTCCGGAGAGACAGATAGAATCTCTTCAGCATAAATAGCAATATCCTGTACAATTCGCTCACATCGATAATAGGCTAAAAGTGCCTTATCAATCTCAGTTTTGCCATAGCCTTTGTAGAAAAGAGTTTCTTGATAAGGTTCATTCCAAACATTGGCAATCCCGCCGCCTATAAACATCAAATCGCGTTCTTTTGGCGCCATTATCGGCTCATCCCAATCTACAATGTAGATAGAGTGGTGAGGACTTATTAATAGATTGCCTGCGTGGATATCAGAATGACATAATACCAATTGAGGCGAATTGTTTTGCATCTTTTGGGCGAGGCATTCTGCGCGCTCTACTAAGTTAACAATCACCTCACGGTTCTTTTTCATGAAGGTGATTAGTTTGAGCGCGTATTCATCTAAAGCAGATGATTTATCAATATGATCCCAAAGTGCTCGCACACAGTCTCTCCATTTCAATTCATATAACTCGTGACGAAGTTGGTCTTGAATGGCTGACGGTACCTCGATTTCATGAATTTGCTTTAAAGTTTTCCCAAGTGTGATCCATTGCTCTTTGGTTAATGCCTGATTAAAACCGTTTTGTCCGTGAATAAAGGGATAAACAATGAGGCTGAATCCATCGGTATACAAAATAGGTTGATTTGCAGCTGTGTTGATGGGTTTAATAATTGGCTGAATTCCGTTCTCGTGTAAAAGCTCCAAAATATCAATCGCTACCTCATGATGGAAACCTTTTTTAAGCTTGACAAAATAAGACTGATTTTTGGTGTCTGCTTTGTATACTGAAGCATTTATATCCGCACCGACTGGGAGATAGGTGAGGGTAAGCGTATCAATGTGATAATCAGTTTTTAGGTGTTCAATAATTATTTGGTGCGGTAGGTGTAGCTTTTCAAACATTTTTGACTACCAAGCAATGATTCATTTAATGCTATTCGTATTAATCTCGAATATCCAGCTATTTATAGCGTGTTTAAGCAGAAAGCAAACCAGCAATTTTGTCGAATTTAAAATTACTGGTTGCTTTCTGATATCCTAAAGCCTGGGAGTTTCTTATTTTTTATTGCTGCTTATCACAGAAAGCGACGCATACTTTATGTTCTTGGACTTCACCGCCACAAGCAGAATAACATGCTCTATAGGTGGATTCACATCGACATGAGTTACTACAGCTGCTGCTTCGATCAAAATCATTCACTGATTTATTAATGGGTAACCCCATTTTTTTTCGGTCTTCTTTATATTGCTTGTATTCAAACATTGCATTTTGTTGTGCCCTCATACGGCAATTATCATTGTCCACGCGACAACTTTGTTCGCAATCATTTTTACCTTGAATACATTGAGCTGTGCACATTTTTGCGATATCTGATTTTGGCGGAATAAAACTGTATTCGGTATTATAAATAGGACCACAGGCAGTCAACATGCCAACTAGTACCATAATGGAAAAAATGAAGAGCTTTTTTAGCATATTATCCTCTTTTGATGAATTATGTGAAGCAATAGTTCTAGCATGGTGGTCATGATGCATGCAGACGAGTGTCAAATGGAACAAGTTAGGTTTATTTTATTCATGCCCATTTGAAAAATCAAGTTGAGTGTTTGTGCAAAGCTTTAGATATTTGAGATCTTAAAAAAAAAGCGTTGTTACTTTTAATAATTTTTTGGTATATAATTAGCCAAATTATGCTCACATCGATGATTATGCTTTTGCACCATCAAAATTTTAATTAAATTGTCTATGGATACCTCATTTTTATTTGGCTTTTTAACGGGTTGTCTTACTACCGCTCTAGGTGGATGGTACGTACAAAAATTCATGAATGATAGAAAAAATACTAAAAATATAAAGAATAAAAAAATATTGGATTTGGATAAACTTTTTAATGATTATTCTCATTTTATGAATCTCATTAAAAATGATGTAACTCACCCTAATAATAAGAACATAAGAGAGTTTCTTGTGGTTGAAAAAGAGGCAATATTGAATTCATTTGTGCCTCGGTTTCGCTATGAATTGTCTACTGATATTCTCCCTGCTCTAAATAGATTGGAAGAATTGGGTTATATTGAAAAAATAAAAAACAATTGCCTTCATTATAAAATCGAAGAAGATTTTATTATGCAACTCAAATCAATTAGGGTCTCATTACAATAGACCTAATTAACACCCATTTATTCTCGCTCTTCAGGACGT
This sequence comes from Legionella parisiensis, assembly GCF_001467945.1. Taxonomy (GTDB): domain Bacteria; phylum Pseudomonadota; class Gammaproteobacteria; order Legionellales; family Legionellaceae; genus Legionella; species Legionella parisiensis. Next base: position 2,532,302 of record NZ_LNYQ01000013.1, on the reverse strand, counting down.
GTTTCATTTCTACAATATTGGCCAAAGCTTCGGCTCAAACTAGCGAAATGAAAACAAGCCCCATTTAGCCGGCCAAAATATTTTCAAAAAGAAGATGCAGAAACCACAGTAGGTTTAGACGACTTTAGATTTACCTGACTCTTAATATGTTTGTGAAGCAAATAAATGAGTATCGTTCCTAAAAGGGCACAGGCCGGTATCACCATCAACGCGTGGTGGTAGGAGGAAAGGCTGTACTGTTTTAGCCCATTTGCAGTGAGACTTCCTTCCCAGTAATAATCCATGATTTTACCTATTACAGTATGAAAAAATGATCCGCCAAGCATATTGATACAATTTAAAAAGGCTATGGTTATTCCTAAATGCTCGTTGGAAACAAGAGTGGAGCCTGCTGCAAATACAATTACCTGATAGCAACACATAAGCCCAATAGTGAAGAATAGGGTGCTAAGCAGCCACCAATTACTTACATTTCCTGAGAGAATGACTAGAAAAGCTAAGGTTAATCCAATTCCACAAACGCCTATAGCTGTATAATTTCCTATTTTTTTAGTAAGAAGCGCAAGTAATGGTCCTCCAAACAGCATCCCTACAAAAATCAATGAGGCGAGTAGAGCTGCATCAGATTTAGCAAAACCATAGGCAGTAGTTAAAAAAGATACGCCCCAAACATCGGCAAACCCTTCAAGTGCGCCGACCATTAACAAATTAGCCAGGGCAAGAATCCATAATACTCTTGAAGTGAACAAAACAGATAAATGAGATAGTTTAAACTCATTAGCTTTTGCTTTAAAACTCATGGGAGTATGCAATACCAAGTAAGCGAATATACCTACACTTATGGAGCACAACGCCAGTACTAATCCTATCCGTTGACTGCCGTAGGTTGACAGCAATTGAGTCAATGGTTTGCCGCCATAGACTGCCCCTAAAAGCCCAACACTAAAAGAAAATCCAACCATTTGAGAATATCGTGTACTACTAAACCATTCAGAAATCACTTTGGATACCCCTAAAAAACCGACAGCTGAACTGGCACCGATTAAAAATCTGCTTAATAAGGCCAAGTAAAAGTTATGAGTCGAGGTAAAGAGCAGGGCGCTTAAACCACAGAGCAGAGCAAAGATAAAAACTACTTTTTTGGCGCCAAATTTTTCGAGCAATAATGCCATAGGAATTTGCATTCCAGCATATCCATAATAATAAAATGCAGCTAAGAGGCCAAAACTGGCTGCATCGATTGAAAACCGAGTCATTATTTCTTGCATCATCAATCCTGGCCATAAACGTAATATAAATTGAAGTGCAAAAAACGATAGTGGAAAAAACCACATAACAAAGGGCAAGCAATTGTTTTTTAGGTTAAAAGAATTAGTTTGAGTCACGATACCCTCCAGCTTTAATATTCAGTTATTCCAAACACCCGATGTTCCCCCTAGAGAGGTTCGGGAATAAAAAATAACTGACCGCTCTAGGGTAAAGAGGGCAAAATAATAATAATGTCTGCTGAAGCGATTGCTGTAGGTATAAAATCATAGCATAGCGATAACTTTGCAGTGAACTCTGCAGAAAAGTTAGGGCTTTTGTCCGTATTGCGATGATTCATAGTGATATTTTTTTGATTAAAATTTTCTACTGACGATAACATATCAAATGAAACTCCATTGTGTCAATTTAATTCTTTTAATGTGTAAATTATCGCTTGATTGTTTTAGAGTTTTCGGTCAAGGGGAAGTTGAAAATTAGCCTATAATATGGATGAATCATTGTAGGACAAAACACTTATGAAACGAATCATACTGTTTTTATTCTTCATTCTGATGACTTCATTGAATAATGCGGTTGCACTAGACCATACAAAATGGAGCCTCTCGCCCAATGGTTTTGGTCCTATTAAAATGGATATGACCTTAAAGCAGGTTGAACATGTCACTGGGAAAAAATTTAATTCTGCGACACCTGATCCCCATCAAGCTGAAAATGAAAGTTGCTTTCTTGTGACATTAAAGGGTATTGATAATGTATCTTTTATGGTTTCAGGTAATAAAATTGTGCGTATCAATATTAACTCCCCTAATTATCAAACATCGATGGGAGCGAAAATCGGTGATACTGAATCTCGGGTTCAAGCACTATATAAAGGTAAATTAACGATAGAAGCGCATCATTATGATCCAAAGGGTCATTATCTAACCCTTTTTGAAAAGCACAATAATCGCGGCATTCGATTTGAATCGAATGGTGAAGTAATTACCTTAATCTATAGTGGCAATCACGACGAAGTTCAATATGTTGAGGATTGCCTCTAATTTTGCAGGACAGCAGAAATCATAACGTTTTTGAATACGATGCTTGTGCTGCACATACTTTATTGTATTGCATTTATTTCCAGCCACAATAATAGTTATACTAAAGTCGATAAAATATTTTATGTGTGTTATCAGAAAATTATCTTATATAGGAGACCGTCATAATGATAATTGAAATACACGTTGTTCTGGGAGGAATTCTTCTTGGAAGTGCTGCCGGAATAATGCTGTTGATTCGAGGTAAAATTCTTGGTTGTAGTGGTATCCTTTTCCGGTCATGGGATTTTACAACTTATCGTCCAAATATCGACAATATTTTATTTATTGTGGGATTATTTTTAAGTGGAGTTCTTTTTAATTTTTTTCAGACAGTCCCCAATCCTGCTGCTGTTTTTAAAACGAATTATGGACTATTGATTTTTGGCGGAATATTGACTGGCGGAGGCACCTATCTTGGTAATGGGTGTACCAGTGGACATGGCTTATGCGGAATATCACTCTTACGTAAACGTTCAATAATTGCCGTGAGTATCTTTTTCCCTGTGGCAATAATTACTTCTTGGCTAACACACTAAGGATATAAAATATGAAATCTCTGATCTCATTAATTGCTGGGTTAATATTTGGTTTAGGTTTAATTTTAACAGGCATGTATAGTCCAGATATTATTATTGCGGGTCTAAAAATTGGGGCTGATACATTTAAAATTAATTTGTATATTACTTTTTTTATGGCCTTATTGGTTACCTTTCTTTTGTTCCAATTGCGTAAGTGGTTGACTAAGCCCTTACTAAACCCTTGTTATGAGTTACCCACAAAAGATAAAACTGATTGGCAGCTCATTCTTGGTGCGACAGCCTTTGGTGTGGGCTGGGGAATTACCGGAATTTGTCCAGGACCGAACGTAGTGGGCCTTGGAATTTTTTCCTGGCCGCTTTATTGGATAAATTTTGCAGGAATTATTATTGGCTTCTTACTCACTCGTCTTTTAATTTTAAAGCAAACTTCTTGTTCGAAAAACGGCTAGACAAATAGGGGAGTATAGATCATGAATCTTTTTTAAGAAACTGAAGTCTCATTTGGAGTGTTCTTCAAAGATTCCGCTCGCAAAGATGTCTACATTATTGTATTAACAGCAATTTTTTTACACGAACAGCTTTCTTCTTTTGATTCCTTGCTTTAAAATTATCCTGACAAACAATATTTTACCATTATGCAGATGAATATTGTTCATTATAATTGACTCCATAAGTGAGGCACTCTATGTGGCGTAAACTCAAAAGATTTTATCTTGCGATAATTTTACTCACGGTAAGCCCTATTCTTTCGGCCAGAGCTATTATTGATGCTGATGTTCTCCATACTTTAAGGCACTCTAGAGCCTCTGATAATACCCCTTTATCGATTCTGGTCTTTTTGCATAATATTTCAGAAAAAGAATCATTTATTGAAGAAATAAAAAAAATTCAGAATGTGACCGTTCAAGATTTAGGTTTCATGCCCGCAGTAGCAATCCAAGTTCCCAGACGCCGTAATTTGCTTTATCAAATTGCAGATTTTGATGCCGCTGCACAAATTTCTTCGCATTTTGCTGCTCAATCAGAGTTGGATGTCACCGCTCAGGTTTTGAAACTTGCACCATCATCTTTTTACCCTAATGTAAATAATTGGTGGAATCATGGCTATACCGGTCAAAAAGGAATTATCGGCATAATTGATACCGGTGTAGATCCTTTGCACCCCTCTTTATCCAATAAACGATTAATAGTTCATCAAGAGCCAGGGTCTGGCTATTCTAATCTCATTAACGGCGTAAAAGAGCCCCATGCAACCGGTGTAGCCTGTATTTATGCCAGCAATCATGAAAAATACAAAGGCATGGCTTATGGTGCTTCTACAATTATTTCTGGATTAGCAGGAGAGGAAACAGCAGATCCTTCAAGTATCATGCGAACTATGGAAACTTTGGATTGGATGTTGCACCGTTCTGAACTTAAACCTACGATTATTAATTACAGTATGGGAAATGGTAGATTGGATTTAAATTGTCCTGCTTGTCCTGAATGGAGCGGGCTTGCAAAAGTTATAGACTATGTGGTGAATACTCAAAAAATTCTCTGGGTAAAATCAGCTGGGAATGCAGGTTATATAGAACCCGCACATCAATTTACCTTTGCCTCCACCCTAACTGTCCCTGGCGATAATTATAATGGTATCACTGTTGCAAACATGAATACGCTTGTTTCTGAAAATGAAACAGTTGTAAAAACTGCAGATAGAAGTAAACATCATATTAAGAACACCAGCAGCCGAGGCCCTACACCTTTTGGTAGACGTAAACCGGATTTAACTGCACCTGGCCACGATACTATGACTTGTGCACCTGATCCCAAAGTGTATGGCTTTATCTATTCCAATGCAATGAACTACAAAGATGGTTATCGCCTTATGGGAGGAACCAGTTCTGCTGCCCCACATGTAGGTGCTTCTGCCTTACTGTTACAAGACGCAGGGATTCAGAATCCTATGGCCATCAAAGCATTACTCATTAATAGTGCAGATACCTGGACTGATGCAGGTACAGCAGATTCTGGTCATTCTAAAATTATGGGTTCAACCTGGAATAGAACTTATGGCTGGGGTTATATCAACATGGAAAAAGCGTATCAACAAAGACACAATATTATTGAAAGTGAGTTGACCGCAGAAAAACCAATATGGGAATACCAAACCATACTTAAAAGAGGAGAAAAGGTTACCTTAGTTCATGAGCGGCGTGTGGGGTATACTTCTGATGGTAACGAATGGACGCTCAGTCATCTGGAGTTAACTCTTATCGACTTGGAACATCAAAAAGTGATTGATAGCGATACCAGCCCTATAGATACTGTGCACCAAGTTGCAAATTGTAAGCGTGAGCCGCAAGAAATAAAATGCTCCGAGGAGAGCAAAACGATGAGGGTTTTAATAAGGGTGAAACTGTTGAATAAAATTATTGATGGTAGTTCAAGTGAACCTTTTGCAATTGTAGCTCCTCCCCCGGACAAAGAAAGCTGAAATAAGCATGCAATTCCTAATGAGCTATTTTTATGACTGTTCTTAATACAAAAATCTTATCACTATCTCCTTCAAGGAAAAATGCAAATTTACTATTAAAAACCTTTTCTAAAAAAATTGGTTGTACGAGATAGTCAAAATTTTCTTATCTTTCCAATAGATAGGAAAAAGGTATTTAAGTATCTTCTTGAATTCAAGTTTATATACACTATGATAAATATATGATCTTGTTGATTCCTTTTGGAATCACTCTTTATCTGCTTCTAGCATTATTCATGACGAAAGGAAGTTTTTTACAAAAAAATTGAAAAACACACTCATTTGATATTGCAGAGAAAGCAATGGCCATAAGGTGAAGCAGGAAATGGCGCAGTGTAAAATATATTTAGGACTTAAATTATGAGATCTAGATTTTTCGGGCGAGTTTCCTCAAATCATGAATATTATTCCGCTATAAAAATTGCCTATAGAGCACAAAAGCCAGGATTAATTAGCGGCGCTTTATCCGGTAAGACTTGGCGTTATAAAAGCATGGAAAAAACCATAAATCTGATAACAATTCCTGATGAACAAAAAAAATTACAGCAACAGGCAACAGATAATTTAAATCGGTGGGCAAAAAAAAAATCTAAAGCACCTATGAGAGTTGAAGTTGTACCTAAGGATTGGGGCACTGCAACTCTTGAGGCAACGGAAGAGCATGGTGAAGTTTATACAGTATTAAATATGGCAAATTCACTCTATCCCGGTGGAGCTGTATTTGAAGGAGGAAGTGCGCAAGAGGAAAATATGTGGCATCGAACCACATGTGCTCTTTCGTTGATGGATAAATGGATTGAATTTGATAAAAAAAACAACTTATTTTTATATACTGAGGCAGGAAAAGAACTGCTTGAGGCAAGGAAGAAAATGACGGATGTGGAAATCGACATCCTAAAAGAACATTGCCCTGGAGTCTTTTCTTCTGATGAACTCTTTAAGGCTTTCTTTTGTAAAGAGCCTAGAGTTTGCTTCAGAGGTGAGGAGCTATATTTTCCTCCGTCATCTACAGATGAATTTAGATCAAGTGGGTATGAGCCTAATCCTGATATAAGCTATTTGTTTCTCCCTTCATCAAGTATTTTTCCTTTTTATGAATTAAGATCAGCTGCTCCTGAGCACTTTTCTGAATCACAATCACAAGAGCCTCGCGTATTAAAAGCATATGAAAACAATTTGCGCCGACGAATTGCAGCACAACTGAACACATTAATTCTTGAAGGACGGCCTTATGCAATCCTCGGTGCATGGGGTTGTGGCGCATTTAAAAATGATCCTGAACTAGTAGCAATAATCTATGCAGAAGAAATTAGAAAAAGAGCTCATTTTTTTCAACACATCATGTTTCCCATAATTAATACTAATTCGCATTCTCAAAATTTCGATATATTTTCAGAAATTCTCGTTGGAATAGAACTTGGTGAAACCAGTACACATCGCAATATGAATAAAGTTTAAATATTTTCTTTGAGAAAGTGCTTTACAGTAGTCTTAAAAATGTTTGGCTTTGCTTCGCTACATGTAGTTAAAATAAAGTTGACGCTACTGACTGAACAACTAGCTCTGCAAAAAATAAGCTAGGGAGCAGACAGAAGGTTACTGCTAACCTATAAAAGAGTTCCTATTACAAGGACAAAAAATGATTTTAATGAACTCTTGGAATTTCTTAAAAGAACTATTTAATAATTGGAGTCGTGATAGAGTTTCAAGCAAAGCTGCAGCACTTGCTTATTATACTTTATTTTCTCTCGCTCCAATTTTATTAATTTGTATTTTCATCGTAGGAACAATATTTGGTGAAGAAACTTCTCGTAATCAAATTTTAGCCCAAGCAAGCATTTTAATAGGAAAAGAACCTGCATTACAACTTCAAGAAATAATTCAAAACAGAGCTCATCCAACCCCATCTTTTCTAACAAGAGTAATTAGCTTTCTAGTTCTTTTGTTTACCGCCTCCGGAGTTTTTACTGAGATTCAAGTGGGATTAAATGAGATATGGGGTGTTAAAACAAATCCTGATGCGGGATGGTTTGCAAAATTAAAAAGTCGCTTTTTTTCTTTTTTGATTGTTTTAGGAATAGCGTTTTTATTCTTAGTATCACTAATTTTAAGTATTGGTTTTACTCTTTTAATTAATTATTTAAATTATATGATGAGTACAAATATTTTAATGGATTTAATAATAAATCACTTAATCTCTTTCTGTATTCTTACAGTGTTATTTGCAATGATATTTAAGTTTCTACCGGATGTGGTATTAAATTGGCGCGATGTGTGGCTAGGGGCATTAATCACTTCTTTATTATTTAACTTCGGAAAAATTCTCATTGAATTTTACCTTATACAATTTTCTAAATATTCCATATTTGGCGCTGCAAGCTCCTTAATTATTATTTTAATTTGGGTGTATTATTCATCGCAAATTTTCTTTATTGGTGTGGAGATTACGAAAATCTTTTCTATAAATAGAGGTACAGAAATTAGAGCAGCGAAAAATGCTATTTTAAATAAAAACTAAAGTTAGAAGCCTTTTTCTCAAGCATGCTTGAAGACCAGAGCAAGATTCAACGATGGAGGCTTTAGGTTTTCGGAGTGGCGGTATTTTGCTTTTATATGATGCGATTAGATACGCTTACCCTATACACTTAAAGTATATTTCAATAAAATGAACGAATATACTTTTATACTTTTCTTTTGTAACGATTTTTTATGGGACGACTTTTAGCAAAACATTTTTTAAACCGTGTAGTTAAACATCTTAAGAAACAAACTGATCCATCAATTATCAAAAAAATCATAGAAGACCTAAAGTTTGATTCGTTTACAATTCGTGATGAAGGACTTAAGAGCTTTTTGAGGAAACTTACAGAAGAATCAGTTGACTTGAGTAAACTTATTCAGTCTGTAGAAACTGGTTTACTCAACAATGCCCCTCTCTGCAAGTTATTTGCCTTTATAGAGCATGAACAGTTAATTTCAGATCATGAGTTGGAAATATTGTCAAAACAGCTGCAAATTCAGCTTAATTTATTATGTTTATTTGAAGCATGTTCAGTGACTATGGTAAATAGTTTTACATTTAATGAAGATGTGTATTGTTTTACTAAAAAGCAAAGGAGCACTTCATATCCAGGGAATCCGCTTTTTAATTTATTTTTTGCTTCAAACAGATACAATTTTTCACTTTTTAAAAACCTAAAGTTAGTTTCTGTTGATCCAGTAATGACTTCAGGTGCGTTCACGCGTTTATTGGGAAACGAGGAGCTTGACCAAGCAGCAATCCAGGAGCGGTCAAAAGAGTTTATTAATAAACATGGATTAGCCCTTTGGAATACGAAAATTAGTCCTACGCCAATAGGTGAAAAACACTGTGATTCGGTTAAAAATGTGAGCTTGAATATCTTGGAGGCGATTTGGGAGGAGAAACCTGGCGAAGATGGACAGCCTAATGATAATTCCTTTGCAGGTTCTGCGCTTATTCGTTTGTTAGAACATACTCAGCCGTCCAATGGTTTTTCCTTTATGAAGCTCGTATTACCTGTTGGAAGCACAATAATAGCGGATAATAAATACAGCCTTCTTCCCGACTTAATTGTTAATAAGCTGCCCAAACGGGTTAGTCAATTTCTTATAAGTACCGAATGGATGTATTTGTATCAGAGCTGGAATTTACTCTTTGTTATGCAAAATTTAGATTCCAAATTTTTACCAATTAAACTCCTGGTCCCGTCAGTCTTGAATGCTATCCCTGAGCAGTATATGGAAACTCGTGTTTTCATGCTTTACCTCATAGGGAATTTATACCATTACAATAAATTAAGTGCCTTTACAGAAGAGATTCAGTTAACACATGGTCAATTAATATTAAAAAAGTGGGGGGAAATAAATAAAAAATATGCAGACATTTTGTTAAAAACCTTTTGCGCTGATTTAGAGGAATCTCCCGAGGAGATTTATCATGATATTTTTGGAGAGCATACTCATTTTTCTTTAGCTTACTATATAACCCATTTTATCCAGGATTTTGCCAGTTTTCGAATTACCCGGGATGAATCGCGAGCGTGTAATCTTGAGATTGGATGAACCGGAAAGAATATTCTTTTGTAGGTATTGTCTAGGAATCTTATCCGTTGGTGTGTTGGTTTTTATTGATCTTCGTGATACAACTTCATAGTTTTTATTTCCTAGCTTGAAGACATCAGATTTAACAGGGGATTAGGTACATGATGAGAAAAGCTGCTTTATGTCTTTTGCTTATACTGAGTGCCATGATTTCACCTCTATTTGCTAAGGACAAAATAAGAAGCTCTGTATACCAAGGGAATAAGTGCGTGGAAAATATAGAGTCACATGTCAGCGATGGCGGTATATTTATGGATCAATGTAATATACATGATCGAGATATTCCGCAAATTGTATCTTATCTCAAAGAACATCCCGAAATTACCCGCTTGAGCCTCTCCGATAACCAGATTGGCTTCCAAGGTGCAGAGCTACTCTCCAATAATACTCATATTCGCTATATGTTCCTAAATGGAAATCGCATCGGCTCATTGGGGGCCGAGGTATTAGCAAAAAACTCTTACTTGGTTTATCTTCTTTTGGGGGAGAATCATATTGGCCCCTATGGGGCTGAAGCTTTAGCAAATAACACTACCTTGTTTTTTCTTTCTCTTGATGATAACCCTATAGGTTCTGCAGGTGCTAAATTTTTAGCAAAAAATAAATCACTGATTCATCTTTCTCTGAGAAAAGCCCAAATTGGTGCAGTAGGTGCAAAGGCACTGTTTGGGAATAAGACATTGAAAAGCTTATATTTAAGCAGTAATCATTTAGGTAATGAAGGCATAGAATTTCTTGATAGAAACCAATCACTTAACTTTATTGATTTGGATGACAATAATATTGATAAAGATGGAGCGGAAATTATAGCAAGAAAACCTAATTTACTATATCTCATTGTTGATCACAATCCATTACATAATGAGGGAGCAGTGTTTCTAGCCCAGAGCAGGGCGCTTGAGTGGCTGTCAATTGCTGATTGTGACGTGGGTCGAGAAGGTACTCAGGCTTTATCTGAGTTAAATCATCTTACTTTGCTGAACATCGACAATAATTCCGTTGATGATGAGGGCATAGCCGAACTGGCAAAAATAAGTTCTCTAAATAACTTATATGCGAACAATAATCTTATTGGAGATTATGGGGCAAGAATCTTGGCAAAAGCGGTACAGTTGCAAAATTTAGATTTAAGCCATAATTATATCGGGGATGATGGTGCTTTGGCATTAGCTGAAACATCAACACTTTATACTTTAGATGTGGGATTTAATCAAATCACTGCAATTGGCGTAAAAGCACTAAAAAACAATGAAGCACTGACTTATTTGAATACTCAGGGTAATCCTGGGGATGAAAAGTAAGTGCGGGAGCAGCCTTATGTGGCGCATCTTGCGAGAAAATCTCCCTAATCAATGCTCATGATGTATGCTGCGTTTACATAGAAAAAAAGTCTCAAAACCTGCAAATCAAAACCATTCAAATTAACATTCACACAGAAAATAATGCTCTTTGAGATGTAACGTAATAGGCTGCTTCTTGCCTACATCCCAGCTACACGTTGTTCACGTTCACGGGGTTGACCGTGGAATCCAGGAGATTTGTCCTAAAACACTACCCCCAAACAAGTCGTGGGGGTGGGTGTAGGCAGAGATGTGATTAGAGGCTGCTGCTTGCAACCATGTTACAGGTTTTGAAATAGTATTATTTTGAGATTAATTGCATGATTTCATCAGTTGCTTTATCCAGGCTTAACTGCTGTGTTTCTCCGGTAGCTCGGTTTTTATATTCCACACAATTTTGTTCCATATTGCGCTCGCTGATGATGATTCGATGCGGAATACCAATTAAATCGTGATCTGCAAACAATACGCCCGCTCTCTCATTACGATCATCAATTAATACATCGACTCCTAATTCTTTCAGACCTTCGTATAATACATTAGCTTGCTTTTGTACTACTTCTGAACGATGTCCATTTAAAGGAATTATGACTACCTGGAATGGTGCAATACTTTGCGGCCAAATAATTCCATGTTGATCATGATGTTGTTCGATGGCTGCTGCAACCACACGGGTGATACCTAAGCCATAGCACCCCATTAACATGGTTTCTAATTGACCTTGTTCATTAATCACTGTGGCATTCATGGATTTGGCGTATTTATCTCCTAATTGAAAGACATGCCCAACTTCAATACCTCGGCAAGAGCGAAGTGTTCCCTTGCCATCTGGACTGACATCGCCTACTTTTACATTACGCAAATCAGCAGCAAGGTACTCACTGATATCTTTATCCCAAGCAGCATATTGATAATGTTTATCTGCCTGATTGGCGCCACAAATAAAAGAATCCATAGCAAGCGCATGATGATCCACAATCACTGGAATCGATAAGTTGACTGGACCCAGTGAGCCAATTGGTGCTTTCAAAGTTTTTAAAACGGTTTCCTCATCTATAAATTGTAAGGGGGAATGTACTGAAGGATGTTTTATTGCCTTGATTTCATTCAGTTCATCATCACCTCTTAAAACCAAAGCTACCATAGGATGCTCTCTTCCTTTCACAATCAGAGTCTTGATGGTTTGACTGCTTGCTACATCCAGAAACTCTGCTACCTCAGCTATAGTTTTTTTGTTTGGCGTATCAATCAAAATCATTTCTTGATTGGTAGGGGTTGCTTTTTCTGGTTTTAGACTTGTAGCTTGTTCGATATTTGCTGCATAATCCCCTTGGTCGCTGTAGAAAATCAAATCCTCTCCAGAATCAGCCAATACCTGGAATTCATGAGATGCAGAGCCGCCAATAGCTCCTGTATCTGCTTCAACTGCACGATATTTGAGACCTAGGCGATCAAAGATACGGCAATAAGCCTGATACATATCTTTGTAGGTCATTTGAAGGCTTTGCAAATTTAAATGGAAGGAGTAAGCATCTTTCATAATAAATTCACGGGCACGCATTACACCAAAACGCGGTCTGATTTCATCGCGGAATTTAGTTTGGATTTGATAGAAGCTTACTGGCAATTGCTTGTAGGATTGTAATTCATTACGCATAATGTCAGTAATTACTTCTTCATGGGTAGGGCCAAAACAATAATCTCTGCCATTAGCATCTTTCATGGTGAGAAGCAGGCCACCAAAGGTATCCCAACGTCCCGTTTCTTGCCATAGTTCTGCAGGTTGTACTGCAGGCATGAGCAACTCCATAGAATTAATGCGATTCATTTCTTCGCGAACTATTTGTTCTACTTTTCGTAATACTTTTAAACCTAGAGGCATCCAGGTATAAAGGCCTGAGCCCAGTTTACGAATCATTCCTGTTCTCAGCATTAATTGATGGGAGACTATCTCCGCATCGTTTGGAGTTTCTTTTAGAGTTGCTAAAAACCATTGAGACGCACGCATTTCTACTCCTGAATAATATTGTTCTTATTGCACAGCATTATACAGGAGTTTGTGTTCAAAAACAGATGATATGAACTATGGCTTCCCAAGGCAGAATCCAGTTTTTAGTGAAACTTATTCCGGGTTCTGCTTTGGTATATGGAGTATAGAAAGTCGTGCAGATCTTATCCCCTCATCCTGGCGTCTTCTAATAATCCTTTTAATTTAGTGGCTAAGTGTTCATAATTTTTTCCACCCAGCTGACACAGTTCATACTCATAATTTTTAAAATGAACTTTACCTGTTTGAACATTATAAACAGCTCCAACCATGGAAATATCATTTTGTTCTATCATTTCATGCAGAATGGGACTGCCCTCATAAATTTTTTGCATGGTATTAGCTACGTTTAACTCAGTCACGTTATTTACAAATGTTGTATTTTTACTGTCACGGCTGGCTTCTGTTTCACTTTCGGCAGTAATTGCGGGCTTTATTTTATCAAGTAATCCCGTAATATGGCCTTTTTCAACTCCATCGCATGCTGATTGAATGGCACCACAGCGTGTATGACCGAGAATAATAATCAGTTTGACGCCCACGACATCACAAGCATATTCAATACTGGCCAGAATATCATTGTTGACTACATTCCCAGCAACGCGTACGCAAAAAATATCACCAAAGCTCATATCAAAAATTGTTTCTACAGGTACCCTGGAATCAATACAACCAAGAACGATAGCGATTGGATGTTGTCCCTTGGCAGTATACTTAATATCCAGCTGGTTAGAACGGTGGATCAGATTATCATTGAGGAAACGTTGATTTCCTTCGTATAGAATATTCAATATTTGTGCTGGTGACAGATTTGATTGTACGTCGTACGTTGTTACATTGATAAAATCAATATAATTATGAACTTTATAATGTTCTTTGAAGCCAATCAGATTCAAGGAGATTTTTTTATTGGGTGCCTGTTCCTCTTTATATTCTTTTAATAACTCGGAAATTTCCTTATCAATGTACTGAGAGTACCGCGCGTCAATAATCAATTGTGATTCTCTAGGTATGGTAGCAAGTTCAGCAACCAGAGCTGCTTTATTAAGGAACGTCATTTGTTGTGGGAGGATCAGGCGATTAACTTCTCCAGTAGGGTGAATTTCTTTAAGGATGTTAATCCGTGCCTGACTGTTTGATTTTAAGATATAAAACAAACTGACGCCTAGCCCAATCAAAATACCTGTTAGCAGGTTAAATGCAATAATACCAATCACTGTAGCGATAAATGGAATAAAGCGATCACTTCCTTGAGCATATATAGAGCGATAAATAGTAGGTTTATTTAGTTTATAACCGGTATAGATCAAAATAGCAGCTAATGAGGATAAAGGTATTTTATTTAACGTACCTGGAATCAGCAATACTGCAACGAAAATAAAAATTCCATGCAAAATAGTAGATATTTTGCTTTTAGATCCAGCCTGGATATTAATGGATGTTCTAACGATTACAGAGGTAACTGGAATTCCTCCAATTAAACCTGCTGTCATATTTCCGACTCCTTGAGCAACTAATTCTCTGTTTGAGGAAGAATAACGACGTTTTTTATCCAGCTTCTCTCCTGCTTTAAGGTTCAATAAGGTTTCTAGAGAAGCAACAATGCCAATGATAAAGGCATAAAGATAGACTTTAGGATTATATAAGGCAGCCCAGTTGGGATATTCCAATTGACCAAATAGATCATAGAAGCCATCTGTTTGAGGAATGTTAACCAGTTGTGGTGAATTCTGGGCAAGGTTTGAATCGGTCCATTGAAACAGCTCATTAAGTAGTACACCCAAAATAACAACGAGAATTGGTGAAGGGATTTCTTTTAGTACCTTATTTTTCGTTAAATCAAAATAGATTAAAGTAGCGAGTGAGAGTAGGGTAATCAACATTGCCCCTGTATTAATATGATGATACAGAGCAAGAATTGGACTTAATGTGATTTCTTCGGTTGTTTCTAATAAATGTGTTTTGAGTTCGTTGAAATCCGCAGAAAGCGTGAATGCAAGGGGTAATTGTTTGATTATCAATAAAATACCAATTGCACAGAGTAGGCCTTGAACCACATTTGAGGGAACATAATCAGCTACAAATCCAGCCCTGAAACCTCCTATGATGATTTGAAGTAAACCCGCAAGTAAAAGGGCGACTAAAAATGTGTTGAAATCTCCGAGATGAGCTATGGCAGCAACTACTACCGCAGCCATACCTGCAGCAGGTCCACTGACACTAACATGTGAGCCGCTAATGCAACCGACAATAACTCCCCCAATAACTCCGCTTAAAATTCCCGAAAAAAGGGGTGCACCCGAAGCAAGAGCGATACCAAGGCATAATGGGATAGCAACTAGAAATACGACTATGGCTGCTACAAAATCAAATTTAAAATAGCGTTTTGCATAAATTCGAAATATACGTGAGTCAACCGTTGCATTTGTAAACATGGATTTGTTTTCCTCTATATAACAAAACTAAATAAATATTGATTTAGAAAATTTTTTTAATTGTAAGATTGTAGTGTTATTCAATTAAGCACTATTGTAACAAAAATGTTATAAAGTTGTTACGGTTTTGTTAAGAATTTGTGGTACTTATTATCTTATTGCGCCATATAAATACATTATGTGTGTTAAATAGTTTGTTAGAGGGCTGATCATTTGGGGAGAATTGAGAAGGGTTGTTTACTCAAAGCCTGGATGCAGTGTAAGGAAATCCAGGCTACTAACTTTTTTATGCTTCAATTGGATCGAATTCTTCCGTGTTAAAGAGTTCATCCGTATTAGTTGCTTGATTTGAAATCAATTCATGCTCAAGATTTCTAAAATTCCACATATTTTGATCCATAAGTTGGCTAGGCTTGATGCTTTGCAGTGCATGGAGAATATTACTTGGAACTTTGGGGTTTTCTTCAGCAAGCTGATTAATTAAATGTGTTACTTTTTTGCGCATTAAATTTTCCTGTGAGCCACAAAGAGTACACGGAATAATAGGATAGGATTGTTCCTTGGCAAATGCGATAATATCTTTTTCTTGCGCATAGCATAATGGACGGATAACTATATGCTTTTTATTGTCACTAAGTAATTTCGGTGGCATGGAGCGAATATCACCGTTGTAGAGGATGGACATCATTAATGTACGAACCAGATCATCGCGATGATGGCCTAGAGCAATTTTATTGAACCCATGTTCTTCGGCATATCGATAGATGATACCTCGGCGCAAGCGAGAGCACAAAGAGCAATACGTTTTACCTTCAGGAATTTTTTCTTTAACGATACTGTAGGTATCCCGGGTTAGAATTTCATGAGGGATGGAGCGATCAACAAGCCATTTACGCAATGCACTATCATCCCAACCCGGTTGGGCTTGATCCAGGGTAAAAGAAAACAGTTCAAATTTATTCCCGGAGCGGCGGCGCAACTGATCCAGAATCGTTAAGAGGGTAAAAGAATCTTTGCCACCTGATAAACAGACCATAACCCGATCGCCACGCTGGATCATGTTAAAATCGGCAATCGCTTTACCGGTATAATGTAATAATTTTTTTTCAACTTGAGAGGGATTGGACATTATTAAACCTGAATAAAAGTAGTTAGTTATTTAGTAGCCTTGCTTTCAGCTGGGGGTAACTTGTCAACCCTGGTTGTTGCCAGCCATGAATTGATCAGTTCGAGATCATTTACATTGAGTGTTCCCGCAAGGTATTTTAGAGTTAAAACGGCATTAATCAAAGCATATTGGTCATTAGCAAGCTGATTCTGAGCTTCAAAAAGCCGCTGTTGGGCATTTACCACATCTACCATAGTACGAGTGCCTACCTCAAATTGAGCTTCTGTACTTTCTAATGAATTTTGTTGGGAAATAATAGTTTGTCTGTCAGCCTTTACTTTGCTGATACCATCAGTAATGGTATTAAAAGCAATCCGACTGTTTACTACCACATCTCGATAAGTTTGTTCGACCAGTTCACTACTGGCTTGAAAATTATGCTTCGCCTGTCGTGTTTGTGAGAGAACTAGTCCTCCTTGAAATGCAGGAAAGTTCAGAGCTAAACCAACACTAGATTGCTTTTGGTTTGCAGGTAAGAAAGGGCTGGATGTATTGACTTCGTTTGTTGCTTCTGTTGACTTTCCCTGGATAGCGATGGTAGGCCAGTTTCCTGCAGAAAGCGCTTTCATATTTTGTCTTGCTACTTCAAGATTGTATTTGGCAGACCATAATTTATAGTTCTGTCTAAGGCCTGTATCTATCCACTCGTCCACATTGTTAGGCTCTGGCTTTACTAGGGGAATGGTGCCATTTCGCAGCGGCGCTATGAGCTCATAAACATGATTGGTTAATTTTCTTAAGTTTTCGCTTTGATTTTCTTGGTTGTTGCGCGAGGCAATAACTGTAGCCACTGATTGATCGTAGGCTGCTTTTGCTTCATATACAGAAGTAATGGGATCAAGACCGACCTCAAAACGTTGTTTTGCTTGTTCATATTGGCGCATGTTTGCACGTTTCTTTGCTTCGGCAAAATTTAAAGTATCTTGGGCAAACAATATATCAAAATAGGCTTTTGCTGTTCTAAGAATTAAATTCTGAGCTGCATCGTTAAACGTGGCTTGTGCTGCTTTAACCGATGCTCTTGCTTGTTGTACTCTTGCCCAGGCTTGATAATTGAAAACAGCCTGTGATGCAGAAAACTGCCATGCTCTGGATTTATAATAGTCGTCTTGAATGGAAAAAAAACCATCATTCACATGAATGAAATTTCGAGTTGTTTGTGCTGTAAGACCTGCTTGCGGAAGTAATGCAGCCCAGGCTTGAGGTAAAGCTTCTTTATTAGCCATATAGGTATCATAGGCATTTTTGAAGACAGGGTCATTTTCAAGAGCTTGATGATAGATATCCATTAGGTCTGGTGCGGCAAATGATTGCGACATCAGACCCAAAGTCATGAGATAGCAAATCAACAATTTTTTCATTTAAACTAAATCCTAAAATACAAATTCTTTTGGCTTTGATTTATTGATTAATAACGGGATGTTTGTTTCAAAAACCAGGGATTCATGCCAATTTTCATGATGATCCAGTTCATATAATTGACCTTGCATTACTGGTGATGCTCCTTCAATAACAAATAATTTTCCGCCGGGAAGTATCTGTAATCTTTGGGTTTCAGTTATTTTTTCCATTGCGCCGGTGAATATGACAACATCATAAGGAGCGTCTTCTAACCAACCTTGGTGAGCGTCTCCTGTAATTAATTCAACATTATTGCAGTGATGCTCTTTTAACTTATGAGCAGCATTGTTCGTGAAATCAGCATAATAGTCTATGCTGATTACTTTTTTACACAATTTACTAAGCATTGCGGTAAAAAATCCACTGCCTGTACCTACCTCCAAAACTGTTTCATGACCTTGCAAATCGAGAGCTTGTAAAATTTGTCCTTCTTCTAAAGGTGTGAGCATGCGTTGCTCATGATTAAGAGGTATCTGCATATCCGAATAAGCAAAATTTATAAATTGTTCGGGAACGAATTCGTGTCTGAGTACTACATCATACAAATTAAGTATGGATTCGTTTAAAACATCGCCAGTTCGAAGTTGTTGTTTGACCATATTTATGCGGGCGCTTTGATAACTCATTTGTTCTACCGTGTTGATTGTTTTAGGTTAAGATTGACTATTCATTTGCCAAATCCCTCGCTTTAGCGATCTGCTCGCGATGATGTCACATTTGGGGATTTTAGAATTCCGCAAATATGCTGCGAAACGAGGTTGTGGAAGCGAATTGTCAGCACACTTTTAAAACTTTGGCACAATCTTAGCAAAAAAACGGCGTATGTGCTAAGAAATAATGCTTGAATCCCAAATTTCGTGGTGACTCTGTTTAAAGTTTGTTATGATCCACTATTTTTAACAGTTTTCTTAAATAGATTTTGATTACCTCAATAGAGTACTTATGAAGTGAGTGGTCTGGGGAATTTACGATAATTCAATGAGAGGAGAATGCAGTGCTTGAGCAATTTACTGATTATTTGCAAACTGAAATAGCGACACTTAAAAATGAAGGCTTATATAAATCAGAGCGGGTTATTTCCAGTCAGCAACAAGCGGCTGTTACAGTAAATCATAAAGAAGTAATCAATCTATGCGCTAATAATTACTTGGGTTTGGCCAATGATCCTCAACTTATTGCTGAAGGACAAAAAGCACTTGCTCAATACGGTTATGGTATGGCTTCTGTGCGGTTTATTTGTGGTACTCAAACACCTCACAAACAGCTTGAACAGAAAATAAGTCAATTTTTAAGTAAGGAAGATACTATATTATATTCTTCCTGTTTTGATGCAAACACAGGTCTTTTTGAAACTTTGTTAGGCGAAGAAGATGCGATTATTAGTGATGCATTAAATCATGCCAGTATCATTGATGGGGTTAGGCTCTGTAAAGCTGCACGTTATCGATATGCTAATAACGATATGAGCGCTTTGGAAGAGCAATTGATCGCCGCTAAAAATGCACGATTTCGTTTAATTGCTACAGACGGTGTTTTTTCCATGGATGGGATTTTGGCAAATCTGCCTGCAATTTGTGAGTTAGCCGATAAATATGATGCTATGGTTATGGTTGACGACTCCCATGCCGTTGGTTTTATGGGTGAAACTGGCCGTGGTACTCCTGAGCATTTTGGAGTTAGTGATCGCATCGATATTATCACAGGCACTCTGGGTAAGGCTTTGGGTGGTGCTTCAGGTGGTTATACTGCAGCAAATCAGGCTATAGTCGAATGGTTGCGCCAACGCTCCAGACCTTACTTATTCTCAAATACCTTAGCTCCGGTGATTGCACATACTTCTTGTGTTGTGCTGGATAATTTAATGAAAAATAATCATTGGGCTGAGAAATTAAAACGTAACAGCCATTATTTTCGTGAAGGTATGACTAAATTAGGGTTTAAGCTAATCCCTGGAGAACATCCAATTATTCCTGTGATGTTGGGTGATGCCAGCTTGGCAGGGCGGATGGCGAATCGTTTGTTAGAGTTAGGCATCTATGTTGTTGGTTTTTCTTATCCTGTCGTACCTAAGGGTTTAGCGCGAATTCGCACCCAAATGTCGGCTGCGCATGAGCTACATCATTTGGATAAAGCGATTGAGGCATTTGAAACTGTAGGTAAGGAATTTTCTGTTATTTAAAGCAAAGTCATCTTTTCTGACTTGTGCAGAGGAGATCTTATTTTGAGGTACTTTTATGAAATCATTAGTCAAGGCGAAAAAGGAACCTGGAATTTGGATGGAGGAAGTCGCTATACCTGAATATGGCGTCAATGATGTATTGATTAAAGTGAAAAAAACAGCGATATGTGGCACTGACATCCATATTTATTCCTGGGATGAATGGGCGCAAGCAACTATCCCAGTGCCTATGACTGTAGGGCATGAGTTTTATGGCGAAATTGTTGCAGTAGGGCAAGAAGTGAAAGGACTTCATGAGGGACAGCGCGTTTCTGGTGAAGGGCATATAACCTGTGGTTTCTGCCGAAATTGCCGTGCTGGTAAACGTCATCTTTGTCGTAATACTTTAGGTGTCGGGGTCAATAGACCAGGCTGCTTTGCAGAATATTTATCCATACCGGCGAGTAATGTTATTGTTCTTCCTGATAATGTTACTGCAGAAGAGGCTTCAATTTTTGACCCATTTGGAAATGCTACTCACTGTGCTTTGGCTTTTGATGTCGTAGGTGAAGATGTATTGATTACAGGTGCTGGGCCTATTGGTATTATGGCGGCTGCTATTGTAAGACATATAGGTGCGCGTCATGTAGTTATCACCGATGTGAATGATTATCGTTTGGGGTTAGCCCGGAAAATGGGGGTGACTCGTGCAGTAAATATTAAGTACGAAAAGCTGGCTGATGTAACTTCCGAGTTAGGAATGCTCGAGGGTTTTGATGTAGGTTTGGAGATGTCAGGAAACCCTATGGCTCTAAACGATATGATGAAAGCAATGAATCATGGCGGACATGTGGCTATGTTAGGCATACCACCTCAGGAAACAGCTATTGATTGGAATCAAGTTATTTTTAAAGGTCTCGTGATTAAAGGTATTTACGGACGTGAAATGTTTGAAACATGGTATAAAATGATTGCCATGTTACAAAGCGGATTGGATATTTCACCAGTCATAACGCATCGTTTCCCAATTGATGAGTACCAACAAGCATTTCAAATTATGGCATCAGGCCAGTCAGGTAAAGTAGTGCTTGATTGGTAGAAAATAAATAAGTAATCCAGGTGAAGTAAAACTATCGCCTGGGGAATATCAAACATCATTTTTCCCGGGTACGGCTGTGCCTCACCCAGGCTATAAAGGCAGTTTAAAAAGACGGAGCAGTTATGTCACAATATATTTTTACCATGAATCGTGTCAGCAAAATAGTTGAAAATCAGCGGTTTATTCTAAAAGATATTTCATTAAGTTTTTTTCCTGGCGCTAAAATCGGTGTATTAGGATTGAACGGTTCTGGTAAGTCCACTTTATTACGTATTATGGCAGGTGTTGACACTCATTTCGAGGGAGAAGCAAGACCACAGCCTGGAATTAGGATTGGTTATCTGGAGCAAGAGCCTCAATTGGATCTGGATAAAACTGTCCGGGAAATTGTTGAGGAAGGCGTAAAAGAAATGAAGGATAAACTTGCCCGCTTCGACGAAATCAGTATGCGTTTTGCAGAACCAATGAGCGATGATGAAATGAACAATTTACTAGCTGAGCAAGGTGATTTGCAAAATGCTATTGAAGCTGGTGGCGGTTGGGATTTAGATAGAAAGCTGGATGTTGCTGCTGATGCATTACGATTACCTGAATGGGATGCTGTTGTAGGTAAACTATCAGGAGGTGAGCGTCGACGAGTCGCATTATGTCGTCTGTTGCTTTCTAACCCAGATATGTTGTTACTTGATGAACCGACTAACCATTTGGATGCAGAATCCGTAGCTTGGTTAGAGCATTACCTTGAAGGGTTCCCTGGTACGGTGGTTGCGATTACCCATGATCGATATTTCTTAGATAATGCTGCAGAGTGGATATTGGAACTGGATCGTGGTGAAGGAATACCTTACAAAGGCAATTACTCTTCATGGCTTGAACAGAAAGAAGCACGGCTAGAGATGGAGCAAAAGCAAGAAGATGCTCATATGCGTGCAATGAAAGCAGAATTAGAGTGGGTGCGTACTTCACCTAAAGGACGTCATGCCAAAAACAAGGCACGTCTTGCTCGGTTTGAAGAAATGAATTCGAAAGAGTTTCAAAAGCGTAATGAAACCAATGAAATATATATCCCACCAGGTGAGCGTTTGGGTGATCTGGTTATTGAAGGTGAGAAAATTACAAAATCATTTGGCGATCGAATCTTAATTGAAAATTTGGATTTTAAACTTCCGAAGGGTGGTATCTTAGGGATTATTGGTCCTAATGGGGCAGGTAAGTCTACATTTCTAAAAATGATTACCGGCCAGGAGAAGCCTGATGATGGTGAAATTCGCGTTGGTGAAACGGTTCAATTGGCTTACGTAGACCAGATGCGTGATGAATTAAATCCCAATAAAACAGTATGGGAGGAGATTTCTGATGGACACGACATCATGCAAGTAGGGAGTTTTCAAATGCCTTCACGTGCCTATGTGGGGCGTTTCAATTTTAAAGGCTCGGATCAACAAAAGAAAATGGCCCAGCTTTCTGGAGGGGAGCGTAATCGCGTACATTTGGCAAAATTACTGAAAAGTGGCGGAAATGTATTATTACTTGACGAACCCAGTAATGATTTGGATGTCGAGACCTTACGTGCTTTGGAAGATGCAATTCTTAATTTTCCAGGTTGTGTTATTGTGATTTCGCATGACCGATGGTTTTTAGATAGGATTTGTACTCATCTGATGGCTTTTGAAGGTGATTCCCAAATTACCTTTATTGAGGGAAATTATACTGATTATGAAGCGGATCGCAGACGTCGGTTGGGTGATGCAGCAGATAGGCCATCTCGAATTAAATACAGAAAATTAGAGTCGTAAATTTTAGGGGTTTGTTGACATTTCGTTTTGGTAATCAAAAAACGAAATGTCAACAGAGCCGATTAATAGTATGAATGGGGTAGATTTTGTGAAGCTCAAGGAACAGTGTGTCAGGAAAAGTAAGTGATTTTAAGAAAGCATTAATATAAGTGGAGATAAAATTTAATGAATAAGTTGTTTTGGGCAGGTTTGTTACTGTGCATTGGTGGGTTAACATCCTGTGTTGAGAATGATCCATCTACTTTAATTACTGATGATGCAGGTTATGTGCATCGGACGGTTCATTATACAAAAGACAAACGAGGTCGTGATTATTATCCTCAGAAGATTCAGGCAACAGGTGAGAAACGTTTTATTTTCGATCCGAAGGTTTCTGCTTGGGCTGCTTATGATGAAGAAGGTAATCGTTTACTGACTGGCGGTGGATCAGCAGGTATAGACGCATGTGAAGAAAATTCAAATCAATCGTGCAGAACCGTTACTGGAACTTTTAAAGTTTATAATCGAAGAGGAGTTGACTGTAAGTCCGGGGAATATCCCGTGGATACTAAAGGCGGTGCAAGAATGCCTTATTGTACTTATTTCTATCAAGGATATACTATACATGCAGCATACGAAGTTCCTGAACATCCATCAAGTCATGGCTGCGTGCGTATTTTCCCAAGTGCTGCTAAATGGTTAAGTGAAAACTTTTTCCAAATAGGTACAAAAGTTATTGTATTGGAATACCCTGGTGAGCCTGGTGCCAATAAACCAGTTGCATCTGCATAAGTTATCAATCTCATCTTATCCTGGCCTGGGTGAAGCATAGCGAAATCCAGGCTCGCTTGGCTCCCAATGGTTTCGCTATGCTTCAACTATGATTTTTTCTCACTAAGAAAGACGATACTAAATTAAGGCGTATTAGGTGGAAGTGAGGGTTGTGTGGAGCGATTTTCTGGCAAAGTAGGCTGTCCAGGGGTAGCTGGAGTTGGAGTTGCCGAAGGATTTGCAGAAGTTGGTTGAGTTGACGTAGTAGGAGATGTAGTAGGGGGCGTAGTAGGAGATGTAGTAGGAGATGTAGTAGGAGACGTAGTAGGAGATGTAGTAGGAGATGTAGTAGGAGATGTAGTAGGAGATGTAGTAGGAGATGTAGTAGGAGATGTAGTAGGAGATGTAGTAGGGGATGTAGTAGGAGGCGTAGTAGGAGTTGTTTTTGATGGCGGGGTCATCGTTTCAATATTTGGATTCATGACCGTAGCAGGGTTAGGATTAAAATCAGGGGGTAGTTTTTGACTTACTGTTCCTCTTGGTGCAGCGATCATCTGAGTAATTCCCAAATCTCCAGTTATCTTACGCCCCACAGTCACGTCAACACTGAGTAATTGAGTTACTTTTTCTTTATCATTCTGATAAACAACTTGCACCGGCAAGTTAATTTTCCATTGATTGTCTTTTGCTTCCGTTACTACAATTTGTCCTGTCACTTGACTGCTTACAGTCAGTTTTTGGGATTTAATCGCTTCCAAATTACCTGATTTTTGTAACGCTGTATTAAAACCAGTCCATCCTTGCTCGGTAAAGCATGGTTGTAGTTTTTGCAATTGGGAGTCTAAATTATTTGGATCAAAGTCAAAAGCTTGGGTAACAGCTTTTGCGGCCCATTTCATCACCAATGACTGATCAATAGTTTTGTTATCTGGAGAAATTTTATATTCACAATTGATGGCGGCTGCTGGTACTGCTGCTGGATTGATGGAAGGTAGATTTTGACCAGGAGGAGTAGGTGTAGCAGGTGTTTGTTGCATGGCGCCAGGGGTTTGAGGAGCAGGTGTTGTTACTGACTGAGTAACATCAGCATGTACTTGAGTACCAATCAGAGTAAAAAGGGTACTCCATAGTAATGTGTTCTTCATGAAATTGACTCCTTAAATAGTATGTAGCAATTCTGCGATAATAAGAGCCGCCAGTCTAGCAGTTTTTTGTTCGTGATCCAAAGGCGGTGACAGTTCAGCAACATCAAAACTAACTACTTTGCCACTTTGAATAATGTATTTCAAGAGCGGTATAATTTGCCAAGGAGTAAGTCCCAACGGTTGTGGTGCGCTGACACCTGGAGCAAATGACTCTGCTAAGACATCCAAGCATAGAGTAAGATAAATATGATCCAGATTGAGCATGAAATCATCAAGAAAAGCTAAATGCCAGGCTAAGCTGTTCTCATATAACTCTTCTGCTGTCAGATAATTAACATTAAGCTCATCAGCTCGTTCGAAAAGGGATGGTGTATTTCCCATTTTTTGGATTCCAATACAACAATAGTGGAAGGGTTGATTATTTTCCTTGCAGTAGGCAGCAATTTGTGAAAAAGGGGTTCCCGATGTACCGGGCTGATTTTTTTGATGTGGCCTTAAATCAAAATGGGCATCAAAATTAATAATCCCTAATTTGCTGTAATGAGGTGCTAAACCCTGATAATGCGCCCATGCAATTTCATGTCCTCCACCCAAGGCAATAGTTTGATGACCTTGTTGATGGCAAAAACTGATTAAATTGGCAAATTGTGCTTGTGCAGTTTCCAGTTCATCTTTTTCACAAAAAATGGTACCTAAGTCAAAAAGAGGCTTATCTATGGAGCAAGGCAGTTTTGCCAATTGCGTTTTGATTTGATCGGGTCCTAATTTTGCTCCAGGTCTTCCCATATTGCGACGAACACCTGCATCACTGGCGAAGCCAAGGAAAACAGTTTTTTTCTCTTTAGTAATGAGATCGGTTTGTTGCGCAGGAAAAATAATTTTTTGAAAGAACCGTTCTGCATTGATAGTATCTTTTCTACCTTGCCAAAGTACATGATTGGCGCGTTGGTAATTGGAAAGATGTTCAAACATTAAATTCTCCCTATGTTCATATTATGATTTTTTTCTCAAGCTCTTACTAATAAAAAATATCTCTACGTACTAGGGGCTAGATAATTGTAGAATACAAACTACAATTTATCTTAAATGCATTTTATAAAATAAACATTCTTTTGAGTCATAGATTTATTTTTGCATTATTTAAATAAATTCCAGTCTTAATTCTCAGTTTAAATGCAATTAATGGCCATTACTGTAGAAAAATTTGCATTATAAGTCACAGTACAGCTTTTTATTCCATCAGGAAGCTTACGAATCAATTGAATTTTAGTATGTGTATAGTTACATGCAATCCAAGTTTCTTGTTTACCAAATGTCCAGGTGAGTTTTTTGACTTCAGAGTTTTCATGATCAGGTGCAAGACTTGCATTTTCTTTTGGATGACCTGAATAAAATGTAATACGCTCAAATTGATTAATAACATTCGATTCATCCGCAAACGCATCCCAATCTTTTATTTCCTGGTGTAATGATTGATTCGTTTGAATGATCTGTGGACATTGTATTGTAGCAGCGTATGCCGAGTGATATAAAACGATTAATCCACAAACAAAGTGGCTACAAACAGGAACTCTCATTAATCGACCTCAGGTATTATTTAGTTTCATTATAACATGATGGTGCCATCTCAATAGAACTCTTTCATAACCTCTATCTTTTCCTTTAGTGCAAAATCTACAGGTTATACAAGAGTTTCAATAAACATTCTTCCTTAACCCAATTGCTTTTTTGCCAAGCTCCTCAATGTCTTGCGATCAATCTTTCCTGTAAAACCATAGGGCAATTGATCCATTATGATGATTTGATAAGGACGTTTATTGATCGGTAGCGATCCATGAGCCCAATCGAGTAATGTTTGGGCAATCAATTGGTTTTTTTTTATTTTAAGCACTACATAAACGATAATCTTATCATCATTTTTTTTATTAGGATTGGGTAAAGCAATTGCAGCTGCCTCTTTGACCGCATCATGTTGATAAAAGATATTTTCGATCCCCATAGGAGAAATAAGTTCATTCCCTTTGCGAATAATGTCTACTTTACGGCTTACAAACCAGTAATAGCCTTCGTTATCTTGATACGCAAGGTCTCCAGTATAAAACCAGCCCTTCTTTATATTTTGGGCTGTCAAAACCTTATCTTGCCAATAACCGGAACACATGCTCTTACCAAGCACAATAATTTCGCCTGTTTTATGTGGTTTTAAAATAGGCACCTCTTTTTCATCAATTAATCGCATTTCCATGCCGGCTATAGGAAATCCAATCGAGCCGGTTTTCTTTTTTCCATAAGGTGGATTCATGGAGTAGATCTGAAGTTCGGACATACCACATCCTTCAGTAATTTCAATGTTGAATAGTAAGTTAAATTTTTCTTGGAGAAAAACAGGTGTTGCATCGCCGCCGGAAAAGCAAAAATCGAGTGTATTGATTTCATAATCCAAAAGCTCGGCATGATGAATAAGCTCAAGGTAAAGTTTGGGAAATCCATAGATTTTGGTAATTTGATGTAAGTGAAGTTTTGCTAATGCTTCCTTTGGATCAAACCTGGGTAATAGCACTACAGTAGCTCCAACAGCGTGAAAAGGTAAAATTTGCGAGCCAAGGCCAATCAAATAGCATACTGCAAACATTACTAACGTTCGATCACTTTGCTTAATCTGAATTTCCGTTATTTGGTTTTGCGTACCGTGGCTCAGGCTTTCATGGCTATGAACAACAGTTTTGGGTAATCCAGTAGTACCTGATGTAAAAAAAAGTAAGGCTGGATTTTCTAATTCAACTTCATCTGTTGACACGGGTGCATGCGCAGGTACGAGCAATTTTTGAAAATCCAGGACTCCTGGATAACGATTTGCTTCCGAAGTAAGATAGCATTGTTTAATCTCTTTTAAGATTTTTTCATCGTTGAGTAGCTGCTTATAATAATCTGACGTGGTTATAAAAATACCTGCTGCACTGTGTTTCAATACGTAGTAAATAAGTTCATTATTAAATTGAATGTTAACAGGAACCGCTATTGCTCCTATCATAAAGCAGGCATAGTAACATAAAATAATTTCAATACTGTTTGGTAGAAGAAAAGCAACACAATCTCCTTTTGAGATACCTTTTTCTATAAAGGAAGCAGCGAGACAATGCGTTAATTCATAGAGCTCCTGATAGGTATAACCTTGTTGATTAATAACCAAGGCAATTTTATCAGGAAATTTTTCTGCTGATTTGCTGAGTAATGTACTTAATCGATACATAGACAAAATCCTTAAGATTGTTTTCTCTATGAAACTTCGAAGAACGTAAAAATTGAGCCCGACACAAATTTATTACTTACAATCTATAATAGAATTCCTTTATCTGGCAATGCATGCGCATAAAATTATGCCAAGTTTGTTTAATGTCTGGTATTATCTGCGCATGGCAAAATCAAAACAGTAAGAGGATATTGTGATTGTTATTACTGGTGGAGGAAGTGGGATAGGAAGATCACTAGCTTTTTCTTTGGCAAAACGAGATCAATCAATCTTAATCGTAGGTAGAAGAGAAGATTTATTGCAGGAAACCGCAGCTTTTTCTTCAAAAATCCAGTACATTTGCGCTGATATTTCAACTCAGGAAGGTTTAGAGGCAATCAAAAATCGTCTGAATCACATGAATCAAGTGAGTGCTCTAGTTAATAATGCAGGAACATTAAACCCCTTGGCTCTTCTTAAGGATGTTGAGCCTAAAGACTGGAATCATGCATTCGATACAAATTTAAATGCTGCTCTTTTTCTCCCACAAATGATCTATGATAAATTAACTCATGGCCGTGTTTTAAATATCAGTTCAGGAGCTGCTTATTTTGCAATTAGGGGATGGGGGGCGTATTGTGCATCTAAAGCTGCGTTATCAATGTTAACTAAATGTTGGCAGTTGGAATCTGATTCAATTGCTTTTGCCAGTGTTATGCCAGGAATAATTGACACAAAAATGCAAGAGATTGCTCGAAGTAATGAAAATCCTGCTCATGAGCAGGTAAGTTTTTACAAGCGCTTGAAAGATGCAAATCGCCTTATTTCACCAGATACAGTTGCTGAGTTTTTGACCTGGCTTTTATTGGATGTGGATAAAAAAACTTTTGTATCCAAAGAGTGGGACATATATGATACCGAACATCATAAAGCCTGGCTTAAACCACCCCATCAAGTTTTTTATTGGGATTTTTAATGTCTGCCTGCGAAAAATTATTTTTAAATGCAACTACCATTGATGCTCAGGGTAACCAGTTAACTCAGCAAGCTATTGTGATTAAAAATGGCCTCATTGAATGGTGTGGACCGCAAGCACAAATGCCTTCACAATTTTATGAACTGCAACATAAAGAAGAATGTCAGGGACAATTAGTTACTCCGGGTCTTATTGATTGCCATACTCATTTGGTTTATGGGGGAAATCGGGCAACAGAGTTTCAAATGAAACTGGCTGGAGTGAGTTATGCTGAAATTGCTAAAGCAGGCGGTGGAATCTTATCCACAGTACACCACACACGAGCAGCATCTGAAGAGGAGTTGCTTCAACAATCCTTGCCAAGACTTCTTGCCTTACGGGCTGGTGGTGTGACAACAGTCGAGATCAAGTCGGGTTATGGTTTGGATTTGCCTAATGAATTGAAAATGCTGCGCGTAGCTAAGCGTTTAGGTGAGTTGACTGGATTAAGGGTTAGAAAAACGTTTCTTGGCGCGCATGCAATAGGCCCTGAATTTCAAGGAGACAGCCAGGCTTATGTAGAGGCTCTTTGTCAAGAAATGCTGCCTGCATTGTGTGAAGAGAATTTAGTGGATGCGGTGGATGTGTTTTGTGAGTCCATTGCTTTTTCACTCAAACAAACAGAGCAAGTTTTTACTGCTGCGCGCAAATTAAATCTCCCTATAAAATGTCATGCTGAGCAATTATCGAATCTTGGAGCAAGCGAGCTTGCAGCAGAGTTTGGCGCTTTGTCTTGTGATCATTTGGAGTTTTTAGATGAGAAAGGGGCATATTCTATGGCAAGGGCTAACACTGTTGCTGTTTTACTGCCTGGAGCCTATTATTTTCTGCGTGAAAAACAAAAACCCCCGATAGAGCTACTGCGGCGAGCTGGAGTAGGTATGGCAATAGCCACTGATTGTAATCCTGGTTCATCGCCTACTACTTCATTACGTTTGATGATGAGTATGGCCTGTCAATTCTTTTCATTATCTGTTCCTGAGTCTCTAGCTGCAGTGACAAGTCAAGCGGCAAGGGCATTAGGTTTGCAAAAGGAGCTTGGTACAATTGCTAAAGGTATGCGAGCTGATTTGGTATTGTGGTCTGTCAGCGACAGTGCCGCTCTATGTTATTATTTTGCCTATCCCTTACCGCATCGTATGATGATAGCAGGGGAATGGGTTTCTACAGAGAATAATTACTAGGAAATAAAATGATGTTAAATCCAATAAAAACAATTTTCTCTTTATGTGTCATCGTAAGTTCTTTCGCTGTGTGGGCTGTAAATCCGGTATCGATTAAAAAAGAGACGCCCGTTTATATTCTTGATATTAAATACCCCCAAGAATTTAAAGATCCACGCATCAATGCTGCAATACAGGATTTTATTGAAAAAACCAAGAAAAGTTTTTTTAAAGAAATTGCTAGTGATACGGATATTCCTGCTGATGCGCCAGGCAAATCAGGTGTACATATTACTTATTCTTTGCCCTATAAAACGAAAAATGCCTTAAGTGTTTCCTTTAATATTTCAATTTATCACCGAGGAGCTGCACATCCGTCAAATACGGTGGCTATATTAAATTTCATTAATGGCCGTCAAGTTGATTTATCTGATTTATTTCGCCCTGAAGTGAATTATTTAAAACCTATTGCCAGTTTCAGCTATAAAAAAATTGCTGCCGATAAAAATTTTTCGGACAAGAAATGGATTGAAGAAGGTACGAAGCCAATAGATAAAAATTATAAGATTTGGTCTTTTTCCTCAAATGGAATAAATATTATTTTTGATACATACCAGGTTGCTGCTTATGTTTATGGTCCGCAGACGGTAAAAATACCTTTGTCACAAATTTCATCCTTACTCAATCCTGAAATAATGCATAGTGTTTGGGGTCGTTAATGGCTGATATTCCTTTTATACCTGCTGATAAAAATGTAGCGGAACTTTCTTTTCGAGTGATTTTTCTTGCAATCATACTGACTGTTTTGTTGGCCATGTCTAATGCATATCTTGCCTTGAAGCTGGGGATTTTGACTTCTGCATCCATTCCTGCTGCAATTATTTCTATGGGTATTTTGCGCTTTTTTAAAAACTCTACCATTCTTGAAAATAATGCAGTGCAAACCGCAGCATCTGCCGGTGAAGCAGTTGCAGGAGGAATTGTTTATACAATCCCTGCATTGATTATTATTGGTTTTTGGAACCATTTTGATTACTTCACCAATTTTTTTATTGCGGTTTGTGGCGGAGTCTTAGGGGTATTATTCTCAATTCCGCTCCGTCGTATTTTGGTCCATGATCAATCTTTAAAATTCCCCGAGGGAAGAGCAATTGCGGAGGTATTAAAATCTTCTGTTGAAAAAGCAGGCATTGGGGATATATTAATTGGGGGAGCGGTAGGTGCACTTATTGAATTATTCCAAACTGGATTTAAAGTAATTGCTAACAGTTGGGGATATTGGTTCGTGGTAAAACGATCGCTCTTTGGCCTTGGCGCTGGTTTTTCTGCTACGATGATCGGTGCTGGTTATCTTGTTGGCCATGATATGGCGATCAGTATTTTTTTGGGAGCAATAATCTCTTGGTTAGTAGCACTGCCTGTTGTCAGCCATTTTAATCCTGAATTTGTAAATCATTACACTGCAGAACAAGCTGCAACATTTTTATGGAACAGCGAAATGCGCTATCTGGGAATAGGTGCTATGTTGTTTGCAGGGGTCTGGACTTTTTTAAAATTAGTTAAACCGTTATCTAGAAGTATTCATACTTCACTGAAAGCATATATGTCCAAAGGGGGAAAGGTTGATACTGAGCTGCCGCGAATTGATAAAGATATCCCATTACCTTATATATTGATAGGAACTGGTATATTTGCTGCAATCTTATTTCTATTTTTTCAGTTTGTTCTTCCTTTAGGACAAGTAGGATTGGATAATCAATACTCACCAACACTAGTTTTTTTTGCTGTACTTTATGTCTTATTTATAGGGTTTATTTTTTCGGTTATTACTGCTTATTTTTCAGGTATGGTTGGGGTTACGGCAAGTCCTGGGAGTTCGGTTGTAATCTCAGGAATGCTTTTTGCTGCCTGGTTGTTGTTAGTCGCGATTGATCATTTATTGCCACTACCCTTAAGCCCGCAACAAATTCAGGCAGCTGAGGCAATTACGATTATTATTGGCGCTGTAGTTACCGGCATTGCGGCGATTGCGAATGATAATACCCAAGATCTCAAAGTGGGACAGCTTGTCGGGGCGACCCCATGGAAACAACAATTGATGTTGTTGTTGGGTGTGGTGATTTCTTCCATAGTAATTCCTCCTGTAATGCAATTGTTATTTAATGTGTATGGAATTGCAGGAGTAATGCCTCATTCTAACATGGATATAAGTCAATCTTTGCCTGCACCAACAGCTGCTTTAATGGCTGCTATTACGGAAGCTGTTTTCAGAAATTCATTACCTTGGGCCATGATGTTCATAGGTTCTGCAATTATTCTGATTATTATTTTTCTCAATTATATTTTCAAATTACAGCGTTATTTAAATTTATCCATTTTAGGAATCGCTATAGGAATGTATTTACCAATTTCTTCCTCATTTCCACTTTTCATTGGCGGTATGATTGCATTGTTCGTTAAAAAACGTTTGAAACGCACTACTCCTGTTAAAGAAGAAGCAATCATCCGAATACAAAGAGGGACTTTGATTGCCTGTGGTTTGGTTGCAGGTTCTGCAATTATGGATGTTTTGCTTGCAATTCCTTTTTCAATTTTTCAAAGTCCGGATGCTTTGCAATTAGTCGGTCCAGGCTGGGAAAATATAGGTGTGTATTTGGGCGTTTTATCTACTTTATTACTTGCTTGGTGGATAACTCATAGAGTCGTTGGAAAAAGAAACGATTCAGTTTCATAATTTCGTAATCTAAGCCGAATGTAACCTGGCTGGCTTGCAGCCAGGAAATAATCTGGAAGAAAACCTAAATCTTGCTTGGCGTGATTTAGGTTTATAGAATGAAGCCAATTACATATTTAAAGTGATTCTACTCGAGTTTTATGTTGGAGTAGCTTTTCCTTAGTTTGTTGAGCTTGCGCTAATTTTTCACGTTCTTTAGCGATAATTTCTGCAGGTGCTTTATCAGTAAATTTAGGGTTATTTAACTTACCTTCAGCAAGCCCAATGTCTTTATCTAATTTGGCTAATTCCTTTGTTAAACGCCCCAATTCCGCATCTTTATCAATTAAGTCAGCCATAGGAATGAGTAATTCAATGTCACCCAATACCGCAGTTGCAGATACAGGTACTTTTTCATCCGCTGCAAGATAATGAATTTGACTTAATTTACTCAGCGCTTTTAAAGTATGCTGATACTTTTCCACTCTCTCTTTAAGTACCGGTGTGATATTACGAATATAAAGCGGAATAAGCTTAGCGGGTGAGATCGACATTTCACTACGTATGGTGCGGACGGCTTGAATCGCTGATTTTAACCATTCCAACTCATCCTCAATGGTTTCATTGATAAATTCAGGATTTACTTGAGGATACGCACTAACCATAATGCTTGAACCATTATCACTGGTTAATTTTGTAGTACGTTGCCAAATTTCTTCTGTAATGAATGGCATTAAAGGGTGCAACATTTTAAGAATTCGATCAAGAACGTGAATCAAGGTTCTGCGAGTTCCTCGTTTTAAAGCACTCAATGCATGTTCGTCTTGGAATACAGGCTTGGATAATTCCAGATACCAATCGCAATATTCATGCCATACAAATTCGTAAATCGTGTTTGATAACAAATCAAATCGATACGTTTCAAAATAATGATGTACTTTGCTTATAGTGCGTTGCAAACGAGATAAAATCCACTGATCTGCTGGGGTATACTGAAACGCTCCATCATCAAACTCTACTTGCTCCTCATCGGTATTGAGTAATACATAACGCGCAGCATTCCACAGTTTGTTGCAAAAATTACGGTAACCTTCCACTCGGCCTATATCAAAGCGTACATTACGACCTGTAGATGCCAGAGAGCAATAGGTAAAGCGAAGTGCATCTGTACCATAGGCGCTAATGCCTTCAGGGAATTCCTTACGGGTATTTTTTATTATTTTGTCACGAACTGATTGTAACATCAGATTAGAAGTTCGTTTTGCAATAAGTGATTCGAGATCAATCCCATCAACAATGTCTAAAGGATCAAGCACATTACCTTTAGATTTGGACATTTTATGTCCTTCACTATCTCGGATTAATCCAGTAATAAAGACTTCTTTAAAAGGAATTTTTCCAGTAAATTTTAAGCCCATCATAATCATACGAGCAACCCAGAAAAAGATAATATCAAAGCCAGTGACGAGTACTGAAGTGGGGTAGAACTGTTCTAATTCAGGAGTACGTTCAGGCCAGCCCAGAGTTGAAAAAGGCCAAAGTGCCGAAGAAAACCAGGTATCTAAAACGTCTTCATCTTGCTTTAGCACCGTTGAATCTTTAATTTTGTATTTAAAACGTACATCGTTTTCACTGTACCCTACATAGACATTACCATTGCTATCATACCATGCAGGTATTCGATGTCCCCACCATAATTGACGGCTAATACACCAATCTTCGATGTTGTCCATCCATTGAAAATATGTTTTGCTCCAGGTTTCCGGAATAAATCGAATTTCGCCATTTTTCACAGCTGCTATTGCTGGCTCAGCTAAGGGTTGAGTTTTTACATACCATTGATCGGTTAATAGGGGCTCTATAATGACATGTGATTTTTCGCCACGAGGTACTTTTAACTTATGTGCTTCTGTTTTAATCAATAAGCCTGCTTCTTCCAGATCCTTAACAATTTGTTCCCGAGCTATAAATCGATCCATACCCTGATATTTTAATGGGGCATTTTTATTAATAGAGGCCTTCTTAGTTAAGATATTGATAACAGGAAGATTATGGCGTCTACCTACTTCATGATCGTTAAAGTCATGGGCAGGTGTAATTTTAACGCAGCCACTGCCAAACTCTTTATCCACATATTCATCAGCGATTATGGGGATGGTCCTATCACAAAGAGGGAGATGAACCTGTTGCCCAATTAGATGTTTGAAGCGCTGATCTTCAGGATGTACAGCAACTGCTGTGTCGCCTAACATGGTTTCGGGGCGGGTGGTAGCTACAATAAGCGATTCAGTAGAGTTAACTACTGGGTAGCGAATATGCCAGAGAAAACCATCTTCCTCTTCAGAAAGCACTTCAAGATCAGATACTGCAGTACCTAATTTAGGATCCCAATTCACTAAACGGGTTCCACGGTAAATTAGTCCTTCATCATAGAGTTGCACAAATACTTTTTGTACGGCAGCTGATAATCCCTCATCCATGGTAAATCGTTCGCGACTCCAGTCCACAGAAGCACCCAAACGTCTCATTTGTTGCGTGATGGTATTACCTGATTCATTTTTCCATTGCCAAACGCGTTCTAAAAATTGTTCACGGCTAAGATCTTTTCTCGAAATTCCTGAAGCCTCGAGCTGACGTTCAACAACAAGTTGCGTTGAAATTCCTGCGTGGTCAGTACCTGGTTGCCATAAAGTTTTATCACCTAACATCCGATGATAACGGGTCAGCGCATCCATAATCGTATGCTGAAAACCATGTCCCATGTGCAGGCTGCCGGTGACGTTAGGAGGAGGAAGCATGATGCAATATTTTTTACCGTCACCATGAGGTTGGAAATAATGATGATTTTCCCAATTTTTATAGCATGCTTTTTCAATTGCTTCAGGGGAATAGATTTTATCCATGATTAAACCTGTACTGATAAAAGACGAAATATTATCACAAATTCCATCGTAAGTTGAATTAATAAGGGCAACAATACTCGGTGTTTAAATTAATTTAGGGGATATTGTTATAGCAACTGCCATGAATTGTATTTCAAGGCAGTTGCTATACTTACTTATTAAAGGACTTCCATGTTTAAACATGCGAGTATTTTCAAATTTCATTAGAATTAACCATATGGCATTGCTGAATATTTTGATCTGAGGTTGAGGACTCTGCTGCAGCAAACAGACCAAATTGATTGAGTCCTTGTGAGCCACTTTGATTTTCATCATTTTGCTGGCTCTTTGCTTCGAGGAGTTCTGCAAGCTGGAGGTAGCCGAATTTAAGAAGATGCGCCCGTTCATACTCCTTGTCATTATTCAGAGCAAATTTATTCTGGATATAAGGTATAAAGGAGCATATCTGCTCTTCCTCATATTTATTTTTTAATGAACGAATAAAGGCATCCAATTGTTCATGACTGATATTGATAGATTTTAAGGCTTCCCAATCTTCATTCGTTCTCTCTTCCAATAGGATCCCTTTTTCCCAGGCGATTTTAATGGCGTCACGATTGGTATCATGAATGCTGTCTTTAAAATGCTGGCGGACAAATTCACAAATTTCTTGTTTGATGAGGTCCGCAGTAAGAAGAATAAAATAAGGATGACCAAGTACTGATTGGAATAAACGGCGTTTCACCCCTGAAAAGCAACTTGGTTTGTCGCCCTCAAGATCATCAAATTCTTCAGTGACATGGTTTGCGTCGACATCAGCGATGATGCGGGTTTTGTCCCAGTTATGTGCGCGTCCAATGAGTGCGAGCTCATCGATGAAGTGTTCCAATCTTGATTCAAAGGTATGATGGTCAAGACATGGGATTGTTTTATCTAGTACCGCTAAATAAAGCATGCTGATGAGTGATTGGTATTCTTCAAAGGTGGACCACTTTTCGGTGATGTTATGTGGATTAACATAGACATAACTGGCATGTTCGTGCATCCAGGGGTTAGGTTTGGATAAATAACGCCACGCGGAATGTGCTTTATGTTGATAGTAGGCTTTCAGAGCATCTTGATAGGTTGATACATCGAGACGAAGAGCTTGTAATGTCTCCCAGCGCAGGGGTAGGCTTATAATGGTTTGTTTGCCTTGATGCTCGATAGTGATGGCTGCTGGATTTTGTTCATATTGTTGTGCGAGCATGGCATATAACTCCTCCATGATTAAAGATACACCTGCCTGTTGGAGCATAGGTTGATAATGTGTGATGGCTTTTTCCAGGCGTTTTTGCTCACCTTGAGTCAGGGCAGTCATTGCAGATTCTCTGTTTCGAGCCAGGGCACGCAAATCCAGTCCACCGCGTTGTTCAGTGCGGTAAAAGTTATTTTGTGCGGCAAGCTCTCGCACGGCGGGAATCCCTAATAAGAGTTCAGCTGCAGTTTCATTACCTAAGCTGAGAGCAAGACGCAACAATTCGTTTGGCTGATGAGGTGTCACTTCGGTATGGGCTAATGCTTTCACCGACGGAATACTTAGCAAAAGTAAAATATCATCTCTTCGCGCTGGGTTATTTTGTCTGATGAGATTTCTTAAGACATGAAATAGGAGTTTTGCTTCCTCAGGGGAAGTGATATCAAATACTGCATAAGCATTTTCTTGCTCGACGGTATTTTTCTGGACCTGAAGGTCAGTAAGCTTTTTTGTCACAAAGGGAGTAACATATTTACCATACTCAATCTGGTGCTGTTCGGCATAGGCAAAGCCATTGGCCTGGGACAGGAAGAAATTGATAATAGGAAGTGGATCTTGTATTGAAGTAGCCCAAAGAAAAATATAAATGCTGTAATTTGTAACCATTTCTTGAAATGTTCCAGGAGCTTTTTCAGCCAGGAATTGAAGGACGGATAAACTTTCGTTTTCTATGGTGCGATGAAAAATGGAAAAGATGTTATCATCAATTATTTCTTGAAATTTTTCCGGAGCTTTTTCAGCCAAGAATTGAAGAACTGGTAAATGACTTTTTTGGAAAGCGCAGCTAAAAGTGTTCCTGTCAGCAGCTTCAAAAATCATCTCTTTCAGTTTTTCCGGAGCTTTATCAGCTAAGAATTGGAGAGTTGATAAATGACATTCTTGGACAGCCCTGCTAAAAGTGTTGCCGTCAATAGCTGAAATCATCTCTTGCAGTTTTTCAGGAGCTTTTTCGGCTAAGAATTCAAGTATTAATATATGACCGTTTGCTGCAGCGTGTTTGAAAGCGAGATAGTTGTTAGCCGCAATCATCTTTTGCAGTTTTTCAGGTGCTTTTTCGGCCAAGAATTGAAGAATTGATAAATGATCCTTATTTGCAGCGTAGCTAAAAGCGAAATAGTTATCGGCATCGATCATTTCTTGCAGTTTTTCAGGAGCTTTTTCGGCTAAGAATTGACAGATTGATAAATGACCGTTTGCTGCAGCATATTTAAAAGCGAAATAATCCTGAGACGCGATCATCTCTTGCAGTTTTTCAGGAGCTTTTTCGGCTAAGAATTGACAGATTGATAAATGACCGTTTGCTGCAGCATGTTTAAAAGCGAAATAATCCTGAGCCGCGATCATCTCTTGCAGTTTTTCTGGAGCTATTTCGATCAAAAATTGAATGATCGATAAATGACCATTCTCTGCAGCGAGCCTAAAAGCAAGATAATTCTCAGAAGCGATCATCTCTTGCAATTTTTCTGGAGCTATTTCGATCAAAAATTGAATGATCGATAAATGACCATTTTCTGCAGCGAGTCTAAAAGCGAGATAATTCTCAGAGGCAATCATCTCTTGCAATTTTTCAGGAACTTTTTCGACTAAGTATTGAAGGATTGATAAATGGCAATGGTTGG
This sequence comes from Legionella parisiensis, assembly GCF_001467945.1. Classification (GTDB taxonomy): domain Bacteria; phylum Pseudomonadota; class Gammaproteobacteria; order Legionellales; family Legionellaceae; genus Legionella; species Legionella parisiensis. The sequence goes on along the minus strand of NZ_LNYQ01000013.1, from coordinate 2,493,518 downwards.
CAGATTGGATAAAAACATCATAATTATTCGCTGCAATCATATCTTGCAATGATTGTGTAGAATATTTTGTCAATAAATCCTTAAAATAATGATCATTCCCCAATAAAACTGCCGCTTGAAACATCAATTCATCCGTCATACCTAACCTATCTCCTATATGCTGAAGAGTTTCCGAATTAAATTCAGGATGACTGAGCGCAATTCCAAACCATACACAAAGCAACTGGTTTTTAAAGAAGGAGAGGGGGTATGCCCCAGGTTTTAAGTCATCTATTAACACGTGTAATAAATCAAGATCACTTTCTTGCATTAAGGGGATTAAATAGTCAGGAAGCTCTTTAAAAAAAAGTCTATCCCAGAGAGTTTGCGGGATTAACTTGGCTTGTGAATGCTGCATTCTTTCTTCATGCGTGGAAAATTTCATTTTTATGACCTTGTGAATTATGATACGAATAATTGATGATTAATTAACCATTATGGGCATGATATAAACTTTGAATGTTTATTAAAAATTGATTATTTATATGCGAGGTATACAAATTTCTTATGAGCGACTTACGGACGTTGTTCTATCAGCAATAATTCTGATGGAGTTTGAAACGACTTGCATGTTTAAAACATGTAGGTATTTACCACTTATTCAAATCTTTAATGCTCGAACTGACTAATCTGGATAACCAATGCACTCCTTCGTCATAGTGACTCTTGCTGTGCATTACAAGGTAAATCGGGGTTGGTTCCAGATTGAACGGTAGAGGTTGCATTTTTAAACGAAACTGGTCTGAAAAAATATTAATTAAAAAACTGGGGGCTGTGGAAATAACTGTGTCTGAATTGGCTACTGCAAAAATCGCGGGCAAAATATTTTTTACAAAGAGCATATCATTGCGTACTTTTTTTCTTTTATGTAAATATTCCGCTGAATGACTGTATCTTGCTGGATTAAAACTAAAGGCAATATGTTTACAGGTCAAATAATCCTTTAAAGATAAGGGCTTGTTTATGAGTGGATTATTTTGGCTCGCAAAACAAATAATTTCTTCTTCATATAATTTTTCTGCTTTAAGCTGCGAAGGGAGTGAATTTTCATTAATGGCCCCAATGGCAATATCTACATTATCATCAACAAACAGAAGCGGGTTATCTGCCATTGATTCAATAGTGGTTTCAATAACAATATGGGGTAGTTTTTCAAGAGCTGAAATTAAGGAAGGCAATAAGATTAATTCAACATAATCAGGTAAAGCAATCTTAAATGATCTCTTTGAATGAAAGGGATCGAATCGTTCACTAGGTTGCACGATATTTCTTAAATCAAACATTACTTGTTCTAATTGAGGTTGTAATTCTTTTGCTTTTGGAGAAAGAAAGTATCCCCCTTTACCAGGAATGAGGAGCGGATCTTTAAATAGTTCTCTAAGTAACTTCAAAGAAGAGCTCATTGCAGGTTGGCTGACGAATACTTTAGCAGCAGCCCCACTTACACTTTTTTCGGTTAATAAAGCATCCAGATGCAAGATTAAATTTAAGTTCATTCGTTTAAAAGGCGCCACGATTTTACCCTTTATAATGATTCTCTCTTACATGAAGTATAAGAAATTTGAAATTGATTACAAAGGTTGGAAGCCTAAAGTTAGGCAACTAGGGTTAATTTTAATATTAAGACAGTGCTATGTTGGGGCTATTTAAATTATTCTGGGTTTGGCTACGCCTCACCCAGGCTATTATTTTTAATGATTATGAGTAGGTACTTGAACATCTGGAATTTTTGCCTCATCAAACTGAGGCTCAGATTTTTTGGATCGATGATCTTCTGCAATGTATGTATATAGAGTAGGAACTACAAACAGAGTGAATCCGGTTCCGATTAGCAAGCCAGTTGCAATCACAAGTCCTATATCAAAACGACTCACTGCACCTGCGCCACTGGCAATCAAGAGAGGGAATACACCAAACACCATCGCAGCAGTCGTCATGAGAATGGGTCTCAATCTGATTCCAGCAGCTTCTTCCACTGCTGCTCGCCTATCCAGATTTTTTTCACGTTGTAAGTGATTGGCAAAATCAACGATTAAAATTCCATGTTTAGAAATTAACCCAATGAGAGTAATTAAGCCGACCTGGGTGTAAATATTGATGCTTGCCAAACCCAAATTCAAAGGAATTAAAGCGCCGCAGATAGACATGGGCACACTGATTAAAACGATTAACGGATCACGAAAACTTTCATATTGAGCTGAAAGCACCAAGAAGATAATTATGATTGCAAAAACGAATGCAAAGAGCAGAGCACTTCCTTCTTGGATAAACTGTCTTGACTCACCACCATAATCAGAGGAAAAACCTTTAGGTAAAGTATCATTGGCAGCATTTTGTAAGAATGCTAGACCTTCGCCTAAGGTTTTTCCAGGCATCATTACTGCTTGAATGGTTGCTGAATTCATCTGTTGGAAATGTGACGCTGCGTTAGGTGCGGTTTTTTCTTTGGCAGTGACAACTGTTGAAAGAGGGACCATGGTGCCATTAATGGTTTTGACATATATTTGCCCCAATTGCTCGGGAGTCATCCGAAATGAGCGGCTTAATTGGGGTATTACCTGATAACTGCGTCCTTCTAGGTTAAAATAATTCACATAACCGCCTGATAAAGCACTGGTTAAGCTGCTTCCTACTGCCTGCATATCTAACCCCATTTCTGAAGCCTTGGAGCGATTAATATCCAATACAATTTGTGGTTTATTGAATTTGAGTGAATTATCGACGTAAATAAACAAACCACTTTTTCGGGCTTTTTCGGTAAGTTTATTGGAAACATCGAGTAAGCTTTGAAAGTCATTTGTTGTTTTGATGACGAATTGTACTGGTGTGCCGCCTCCTCCGCCCGGAAGAGGAGGAGGAACAATTGCAAAAGCATTTAAGCCCGCAACTTGTGATAATTTATCTTGTAATGGTTGTTTTAAAGCAAACTGGCTTTTGCTGCGTTGATTCCATGGTTTTAATACCATTCCTGAGATGGTTTGGCTGCTGTTGTTTACCGTAAAATAATTTTCTGTTTCAGGGAAGCTTTTATAAATGTCATCAAATGGCTTGGTGAAGGATTCAATATAATTAAGTGTCGCATATTGAGGGATCATCGCCATGACGAAAAAGAAGCCCTGGTCTTCATCGGGGGCTGTTTCTGCTGAAGTATGAGTATAGAGATAAGGCAGCATGAGTATAACAACCGCTGCAAAAAATAACATAATTACCCGAGTGTTCAGCAAACTATGCAAAGCATTTTGATATTTTACTTTGAGCTTATTAAAAAAATTATCGAGAAAATGAACAAACTTACCACTGCTTATCTCTTTAGATAACACTCTTGAGCACATCATGGGGGAGAGGGTTAACGCGATAATTCCAGAAATGATTACTGCGCAGGCCAAAGTAAAAGCAAATTCTTTGAATAATGCACCAGTCAGTCCTCCCATAAATCCAATAGGGGCATATACAGCAGCAAGTGTAATAGTCATTGCAATAACAGGGGTGGCTATTTCTCGAGCCCCAATCATTGCTGCGTCAAAAGGATTTTTTCCTTCCTCTATATGTCGATGAACGTTTTCGACGACCACAATCGCGTCATCAACTACCAAACCAATGGCCAAAACAAAAGCAAGTAAGGTAAGTAAATTGACGCTGTACCCGAGGATAAGCATCAAAGTACATACCCCAATTAATGAGAGGGGAATAGTGACAATAGGAATAAATACTGAGCGAATAGATCCCAAGAATAAAAAAATGACTACGATAACAATTAGGCCAGCTTCAATAATGGTATGGGTCACTTCATCCAAAGATGCTCTAATGAATTCTGTGGCATCATAGACTATTGTTCCTGATAGTGATGGCGGAAACTCCTTGATAATTGATGGAAGTATTTTTCTTACATCACTGATTACAGTAAGGGGATTTGCTGTGGGTGTGGGGGTAATCGATATGAATACAGCTTTTTTTCCATTGAAAGTTACCGAGGTATCATAGTCTTGTGAACCTAATTCGACTCTGCCAATATCGTGCAAACGAACTATAGAACCTTTGTCGCTTTTAACAATCAGATTGTCAAATTGTGTGGTGTCATTCAGATCTGTTTTTGCAGTGACGCTGATAGCTACGTATTCGCCTTTAGTATTTCCGGCGGCGGTGAGGAAATTATTTTTAGCAAGTACAATAGAAACGTCAGAGGGAGAAACGCCCAGGGCAGCCATTTTAATTGGATCAAGGAAAATGCGCATGGAGTAAGTTGCTCCACCTAAAATCTCTGCTTTAGCCACCCCATCTACAGTTTGTAATTGTGGTTGTACGACACGAGTTGCGTAATCCGTAATTTGCTGCGGTGTCATTTCTGTACTGTCCAAACTGATGTACATCAATGCTGTGGAGCTATCTGATGCTTTTAATATAACCGGTTGTTGGGATTCTTTAGGAAGCTGGTTCAATGTTTGTTGCACTTTACTCATTACATCAGTGAAGGCCACTTGCGGATCAAAATTTAATTTAATATTCAGGGTAATCGTGCTTAAACCCTGTGTGCTTGAAGAGGTCATGTAATCAATCCCTTCTGCACTGGCCACTGCTTTTTCTAGGGGGGAAGTAATGAAGCCCGCAATAAGATCGGCATCTGCTCCCGGGTAAGCGGTCATAATGGTAATTACTGTATTATCCATGCGGGGGTATTGGCGAATTTGCATGTTGTAAATGGAGTTAATACCAAAAAGAAAAATGAGCAAACTAATTACCATGGCAAGTACAGGCCGCTTGATAAAAAGATCGGTAAATTTCATAACTGTTCCTGAATAAAGAATTTTGTAACAGGGCTATGCCCATCTTAAAACGTAGCTTGAGTGCAGAACAGGACTGTCATAAAGTTAAGTTTACCTTGGGCCAGACAAGCGCTTGGTTTCTTAACTTTATGACAGTTCCGTTTCGCCGCTTTAGGCTACGTTACGCATTCAACTGATTTTATTGTTCCAACATATCCGGATTACTGATTTCATTTAATTTGACATCATTATTGATTACAACAGGTGTACCGTTTTGTAATTTTATTTCTCCGGCGCTTACAACTAATTGTCCTGGCTTAACTCCTTTCTTGATGACGGTAAAATTTCCGCGTTGCTCACCCGTGGTGACAAAAACGCGTTTGACCGTCAGCAGATCGGAACCATCGGGGTTCTTCTTACCGCCTGCATTTTTTTCTATAATGTATACCGCATTTCCGTACAAACTGTACGACACCGCTGTTGAAGGAACAATAACTGTATTCGGTTCAGGGGGTTGGCTTATCTCAATCGAAGCAAACATACCTGGTACAAAGGTGAAACTATGAATTTTATTTTTAGTATTTAAATCAGTATTGCAAGAGACAATTTTTTTATTTCCCATAGGCTCTTTTCGTGTTGTTATTAGTGGCGATTTTTGGGGATCTTTAATAGCAGCTGTAGGGCAATTAGCGAGAGTACCCTGAACTAACATATTGTGCGTATTGATATCCACTTTAGCGTTAATCGCAGTGACTTTCGCCTCAAAAAGAGCATTAGGGAATGCTTCTACGGAAAAGGTAATGGTTTGATCTGGGTGAATACGCTTGTAAAGTTGTTCTGGGAGATAAAATTCTAAATACAACGGATCAAGCGATTGCAAGGTAACAATTGTTGTTTGCCCTGGGCTGATAAATTGGCCCAGGTTGACTTGTCGAATACCTAATTTTCCAGCAAAAGGTGCAGAGATGTGCTTTTGATTAATTTGTGCTTGGGTTTGATCCAATTTTGCCTGAGCCTGATCGAGATTAGCTTTGGCTTCATCAACATTGGAAATTGGCGAGGCACCTCGTTTGTATAAATCATTTTGACGTTTATAATTTAGGGCTTTCAAGGTTAATTCTGCTTGATTAAATTTTAATACCGCTTGATCTACGCTGTCATCAATCGTAATTAGAGGAGCATCTTTATCAACGTACTGTCCCGATTCAAAATCAATTTTCACTACGTTTCCTGATGCTTGGGAGCTGATATCAACGCCATTAGATGCCACAAAATTCCCCACTGCATTAATAGTGGGTTGCCAATCTACGGCTTGGGCGACAGCTGAAGCGACAGAGACAGCAGGCGGTTGATAACTTGCAAAGAAACGCTTAATCAACACTCCTTTGATCAGGTTAAAAGCAATGATTCCACCAAAAACAATCAATAAAGCTATTCCCATGATGATCATTCGCTTTTTCATTAATGCTCCTCAAAAAAACGATAAGTTTTTAAAATCCGCCAAATATAACATGAAAGATGAATTTATTACCCTTATTGTGCTTATAAGTTTCAATTTTATTTATTTCATGGTTATAAAAATATCCTATTGACTAAATACAACACTTTGCTACTATGCTGCTTTCATCACACAAAGGAGAAACCATGAAGTTGAAGTCCTTGTTATTTGCTCTTTGTTTTTGTTTGATTGGCCAAGTTTTTGCAGCAAATGCTCATTTGCACCCAAAAGCTACCGAAGCTGACAAGAATCATAAGTCTGCTGGTAAATCTACAATGTATCCAGGTTATTGTGAAATTGAAATCATCAATAACAGTATCGACAATGTCCGAGTATACGGTTCTTTTGATGATGGGGCTCCCTTAGATCCTTTTACAATATTCTATTATGATGCACCTCATTACATCAGCTTGTATTATTACGGTTACTGCCATTCTGGTATGAATCTTTTAATCCAAGGTCCTTACGGCACTATTTACTCAGGTTGGACTAACGTAAATAGCACTGTACGTATCGTTAACTACCTGAATAAAGGTGTTAAAGGCGATAAAGTTGAGATTACAGCAAAGAAATAATTAATTTGTAAAATAGGGTCTGCGCACATTTCGCAAGCTTGAGCAAAAGCATAGACCCTTAACGATAGGGAAGTTGCATTCAATTGCACCTTCCCTTTTTTATTTGTGTTTCAGGAGTTGTTCATGAAGCGTTTAATCCCTTGTCTTTTGTTACTACCTTTCTTGACTGCATGTGAAATGATCGAGCCGGAATATTATGAGGCAGGCTATTATCATTCAGTTCCTCCCCGTTCTGAAATCTATGGTTTTGATGAGCGTCCGCATGATTATCGTCATCCAACCCCCCATCATCGAGATCACAAAAAAGCAAAAGGGATTTCTAATCAAGCCAAGATCCATGGACATAGCAATCATGCAAATGATAAGAAGCAAGTTATTGTAAATAATTCCAAGCCAAACAATGTTCATGGACATAACAAGAAAAATAACAAGGTAGTGAAGCATTCTTCAGAAACAGGAAGCAAAGTCATAGTTACTGACTAATTTGAAGAGCTTACACGGTACAAAAAAACTAATGTTCCCGGTTATTTTTGGTGGCTGGGGACAATTTTTAATCAAAATAAAAACATTATTTTCGATTTGTATTCACAATTCGTAACCAAGTAAATTTTGTGGTAGTCTTATGACGTTTTTTCTTTAGGGAGTTTTTGGATGCGTAACTCACTTAAAATGCTGTTTGTAGGACTTTTATCGATAATTATCATAGCATGTGTTGCATCTCCAGGTAGTGAAAGCACAGGAGAGTTTTTGGATAGTTCGACTACCACTGCTAAGGTAAAAGCAACATTAGTGAATCAATTAGGGCGTACAGGTTTAGTAATACAAGTTAAGACCTTTAAAGATGAAGTGCAACTCAGTGGTTTTGTTGCTTCCCCAAGATTGAAACAAAGAGCAGGGATTATTGCTGCAAGCGTGGATGGTGTTAGTAGGGTACGTAATGACATCATTGTTAAACCTTAACCATTTTCCTAAGGATTACTCATGTTTGACCAAAGCTATACCATAGAAAATTTTGATGACGAATTATATCAAGCTATTGTTGATGAACAATGCCGACAAGAAGAACATGTAGAACTTATTGCCTCGGAAAATTATGTAAGCCCACGCGTTTTGCAGGCCCAAGGTTCTGTATTAACGAATAAATATGCTGAGGGTTATCCTGGTAAGCGTTATTACGGCGGATGTGAGTATGTCGATGTCGCCGAGGAGCTCGCTATTGCGCGTGCTAAAAAACTTTTTGGTGCGGATTACGTTAATGTTCAACCGCATTCGGGCTCGCAAGCTAATGCTGCTGTAATGATGGCTCTATTAGCTCCTGGCGATGTTATTTTAGGTATGGCATTACCTCATGGCGGTCATTTAACCCATGGTTCCAAAGTTAATTTTTCAGGTAAACTTTATGAGGCGATACCTTATGGTGTTGATTCACAAACTGGTTTAATTGATTATGATGTTTTGGAGCGTTTGGCTCTGGAACATAAACCCAAATTGATTATTGCAGGATTTTCTGCTTATTCACGTACCCTTGATTGGCCTCGATTCAGAGCAATAGCAGATAAAGTAGGCGCTTATCTCATGGCTGATGTTGCTCATGTTGCCGGTTTGATAGCAGTAGGTCTTTATCCTTCTCCAGTCCCTTATGCCGATGTAGTAACAACCACTACGCATAAAACACTTAGAGGGCCGCGAGGTGGGATGATTTTATGCCGAGCTAATGAAGAAATAGAGAAAAAATTAAATTCTTCTGTATTTCCTGGGAACCAAGGCGGTCCCTTGATGCACGTAATTGCAGCCAAAGCTGTTTCTTTTGCTGAGGCCTTATTGCCTGAATTTAAAACCTATCAACAACAAGTATTATTGAATGCCAGAACCATGGCTTCAGTACTTATGAGTCGTGGGTATAAGATTGTTTCCGACGGTACAGACAATCATTTATTACTGGTTGATTTAATTGATAAGAACATCACAGGTAAAGATGCTGATTTGGCTTTAGATAAAGCAAATATCACCGTGAACAAAAATACCGTTCCCAACGACCCTCGTTCTCCTTTTGTAACCAGTGGCTTACGTTTGGGAACCCCAGCAGTAACCACAAGAGGATTTAAAGAGAGAGAAATAACGCTTTTATCCAATTGGATAGCAGATATTCTTGATGATATTAATAATGAAACGACTATAGCAAAAGTTAAGGATCAGGTATTACTTTTGTGTCGTGAATTTCCGGTTTATAAATAATTATGTTTTGCCCTTTTTGCCATGCGGAAGAAACGAAAGTAGTAGATTCGCGCCTGGTCGCTGAAGGCGCCCAGGTGCGGAGAAGGCGGGAATGTCTTGTATGTCATGAACGTTTTACTACTTTTGAGACAGCTGAATTAATCATGCCGTTAATTGTAAAGCGTGATGGAAGGCGAGAGCCATTTAATATCGATAATTTGCGCTCAGGTATGTTACGCGCTTTAGAAAAAAGACCGGTAAGTGTCGATGCATTGGAAGCATCGATTATTTCGATTACTCAAGAAATTCGCCGTAGAGGTGAGCGAGAAATTGATTCCCAGATCATTGGCGAGCTGGTTATGAAAGAATTATATAGTTTGGATCATGTTGCCTATGTACGGTTTGCATCCGTATATAAACGCTTTAAAGACGTAAGTGATTTCAGACAAACAATTGATCAGATGAATAAAGATTAGAATATGAAGACAATTTATTTGTCCATGTACTACGTAGGCTTCAATAGGGTCAATTGTTAATAGACCCTAATAAGCGCTATTTTTATTCTCCTTCTTTAGTAAATGAGCGAGAAGGAGGTTTGTAGATGTTTAAGAAGAGTTCATGAGGTAAAGGTGGAAAAGCAGTCGATAAGCGGTAAAAGAAAAGCCCGAAAATTAGCACTTCAGGCTCTTTATCAATGGCTAATGTCTGGAAGTGAATTACATGAGATTGAGGCACAATTTCGGGTCATTAATAATATGAATAAAGTGGATGTAGATTATTTTTGCCGTATTTTGCATGGTGTACCCGCACATGTTGAGACTTTAGAAGCAAGTATTACTCCTTTCCTTGACAGAGAGATCACTGGACTCAATCCAATAGAACTGACTGTATTACGTATTGGTTCTTTTGAATTACTCTATTGTCCTGAAATCCCTTATAAAGTGGTCCTTGATGAATCAATATCTTTGACTAAAGAATTTGGTTCCCAGGATGGATATCGTTATGTTAATGGGGTATTAAATAGTTTGGCACAACAGGTTCGTTCCATTGAAATCAGTCACAATTATGAATGAATTTTCACTGATTGATCACTTTTTTAAACCACTTGATTACAAACGAGATGATGTATTATTAGGTATTGGTGATGATGCGGCTTGTGTGCGCATTGATCAAGAAGTGAACTTGCTGGTGAGCACAGATACTTTAGTTTCAGGAGTTCATTTTCTTCCTCAATGGAGTGCTTATGATATTGCTTACAAGTCAGTTATGGTCAATGTGAGTGATATGGCTGCTATGGCAGCAGATCCTTGTTGGGTTACTCTTTCTTTAACCTTGCCTGAACTCAATCAACAGTGGCTTACTTTATTTACGCAAGGATTAAAAGATTCGCTGAGCCAATTTAATATGACTTTAATAGGGGGAGATACAACACGAGGCCCTTTATCAATCACGCTAACTGTATTTGGTACTACACCAAAAGGCCAAGCGATCTCACGTGGTGGTGCTAAGCCTGGGGATATAATTCTGGTTTCAGGTGAATTGGGTGCTGCAGCCCTAGCAATTAAATTTCTTGAAAACCAAGAGATGCCTCAAGAAGATAAATCTGAGTTGATGAATAAATTAATGTCCCCCAAACCCCGAATTGATTTAGTTGATTTTTTACGACGTGATGCAACTGCAGCTATAGATATTTCAGATGGACTTAGTGCGGACTTAAATCATATCTGTGTTGCGAGCAATGTTGGTGCCTGTCTCAATGAGGAGGCAATTCCAGTACATGCCTTAGTAGATAAGCATTGGCCTGATAATGCAGTTAATTTGGCATTGACTGGTGGTGATGATTATGAGTTATGTTTTACAATACCAGCAAATCGGTTGGCCTCATTGATGAATGATTGTAAGAAAGCTCATTTACATTGTTCTCCTATTGGCGTAATTGAAGCAGCACCTGGTTTAAGAATAAAAGATGCTAACAATCACTGCCATGTGTTAAGGCCAGCAGGTTATTCACATTTTTAGTGGAACTGGAGACAAGCGCTGTCTCTTGATCACATCTCTGCCTACGCCCTCGGACCGACCACCCATCGAACAAGGCGTGGAGGAGGAGGACCTAGGAATAGAGATGGCTTGTTTTTCACCGATGTGTAGAAGATTCGGAGGCAAGAACTAAAGTTCGGTCTATTGCACTCGTTAGCGTATTTGGATACAACCCTTAAAATGAGCTAAGTATAGAGAAAAAAAATGAAACAAATAAATTTAGCAAAAAATGTGTTCCAAGATCCAGTTTATTTCATCGCTTTTGGGTTTGGTAGTGGTTTAATGCCAACTGCTCCGGGCACCTGGGGGACAATAGCTGCAATGCCTGTCTATTTACTACTTATGGGAACCAATTGGGCGGTTTATCTTTTTTTTACACTACTCGCATTTATGTTGGGAGTGTGGGTTTGTGAGAAAGTTTCTCGGGATTTAGGAGTGCATGATTATAAAGGAATTGTTTGGGATGAGGTTGTAGGTTATTTATTAACTATGTTTTTGGCACCCAAAGGAGCGATATGGATGCTCTGTGGGTTTATTTTATTTCGAATCTTTGATATTTGGAAACCACAGCCAATAGATTATATTGATCAAAAAATACGCGGTGGATTTGGGATTATGTTTGATGATGTATTAGCTGCGGTGCCCTCCTGGTTAATAATGCAACTTTTAGCATGGAGTTTTGCATAAATGAATGAGAATCATAAAGAGCTCATTAGTATGGGTTTGACTGTTGGAATTGTAGTTCTTAGTTTGTTTATTATTCATCGTTTTATTCCATCATTGATCTGGGCTTCCATAATTGTTATTGCTACTTACCCTTTGTATGAAAAATGGCGTTATTTTTTTGGGAAAAACGATAATTTATCTGCCTTACTTTTTACAACGTTAATCGGTTTATTGTTTCTACTTCCATTAAGCTGGTTATTGAGTTTATTGATTAAGGAGTTACAGATATTTATTAATTTCTTACAGGATACAAATCAACAAGGTGGGGCTGCCCCTGAATTTTTAAAAGACTTCCCCTTTATGGGAAATGATTTGGTTATGTATTGGGATAGTCATATTGGTAAACCAGGAATGATTAAAAGCTTACTGTCTAATGTTCACTTATCGTTAACCCCAACGAGCTATTATGTGAAACAAATAGGCTCCAATTTAGCGCACCGAAGTGTTCAATTAGGCTTTACCCTATTGAGTTTGTTTTTCTTTTATCGTGATGGTGATCGATTAATATTGCAGATTTATCAGGTAGGGGAATCCTGTTTGGGGAAAAGGTGGTTTCGTTATGCAGACAGACTCCCTAGAGCATTAAGAGCCACAGTAAATGGAACAATTGTTGTTGGGTTAGGTGTCGGTGTTTTAATGGGAGTTTGTTATGGCCTGGTTGGTTTTCCAGCGCCTACTCTTGTTGGATTTATCACCGCACTTGCAGCAATGATTCCATTCGTTGTGCCTATAGTTTTTATTACCGTAGCCATTATTCTGTTTTCATTAGGTAGCATGATTGGCGCAATTATTGTTCTGGTTTGGGGAACTTTAGTGATGTTTGTTGCAGATCACTTTGTCAAACCTGTGTTAATTGGCGGTGCTATAGAATTGCCTTTTTTAGCTGTGTTATTTGGAATTCTTGGGGGAGTAGAAACCTTAGGTCTGCTTGGTTTGTTTGTTGGACCTTTAGTTATGGTTTTATTTATGACTTTGTGGCAAGAACCGCAAATATTCACTTCCACAAAAATCTATCAATCCACAGATTAAAAATAAGGTTGCACAGCCCCAGCAGTTCGAATAAATAACACGGTGGGGCTTGAGCTATTATGAAAAAAATTATCCAGCCCAGATTTCATAGATGGCATGACTCAATTAATTATAAGTGCAGTTATCAAAACGATAAATAACGCCAGCACTACCCATTTGCGCCTGTAATGTTCGACCAAAATTGCCAGAACTTGCTGTTGCTAAATAACGATAAGCAGCATTTAATGCCCAGTTTTCTGCAAAATTAAAAGTGAGTCCTGCAGTCCCTTGATAGGCGAAGGCACTTTGCTTATCGTCAAAAAGGGTTATGCCAAAGGGGCCAGTACCGTTTAAAGAGGTTTGAATGTAAGCATATCCAACACCCGCCCCTATGAAAGGAGATATTGTGGGTAGGATAACATCGGGGAAATCATAATAAATATTAAACATACCTATATTGGCAGTGGTATTTCCTGATACCCCGATTTGATCGATGAAATCAACTTGAAAGCTTTGGGTATTGGCACGTAAGTAAGTATATTCTAATTCAAAGCGCATAGGATTACTTTGATAGCCTAAACGTAATCCAGCATTAAAACCATTTTCATAATCAACGTTATCAAACTGAAATCCCAAAATGTTTTTAGATACATTTCCATTTAAATGAGTATATCCACCAAATGCACCGGAATACCATCCATTGACTGGAGTTGCTGCTGCAGCGATACCACTTGCCAATAATGTAACTGAAAAAAATGCAAATTTCATAACATCCCTTTGTTATTATTTTTTATCGAATCATGTTAACGTGTTGCTTTAAATTTGCAAGTACTAGAAGCGTGTAAGTATTTTTTTTTCATCAAAAAAATGATGGAGCACTCATTGGAATCAACAAAATTGTTGGTACAAATATGGACTAAATAATTCAACTGACATATTTTTATGGCAGAATTTAAAACAGAGTCTATACTTCCAATTGGTATCTTTTGTATAAAATGCTTTATGTGGGATACTGCGGTAAGCATAACCAATCAAGATAATGCGGCGGTGACAAATACTTTGTTAGTGTATAAATTTTAAACCTAAAGTGAGTCCAAATTTGCTTTTAAAAGAGCAAGTCTAAAACCTTCATTCAATGGAAAGATATTTAGGGGCAGATAATTATTATACCTTGCATGATGTAGAAAAATTAACATGATTATACACATGCGATCAATTTAGCATAATAATTTTCTACTTGTATGAAATTAATATTAATGCAAAGATAAATTTGCATCATGAAAAGGGAGTTTCAAAAAATGCCAAAAAAAAAACCATTAAAAATATCTAAAGAATTTGTTGAGCAGGTAGTGGCTATAATTGCCAACGAGTCAGAAGAAGGACGCAAAAGAATAGTTGCCATTGCTCGACGAGCAGAAGAAAAATATGAGCAACCCGTAAAATCATGGATAACAGGTTGGGTTTATCAATACACAAGAACTCGTGGTGAAAAAATAGGGCAATCAATTAACGTAATGAAAGATTTTCCTGATGCTTATACTCGCTTGCAAGAATTAAAGCTCATGATCAGTGACGGTGCGTGGAATGAGAAAAGTTCCTATAATTATTTCCTCTTTTTAGAATTGGTCGACGCAGTCCCTGATTATCAGCCATTAGAAGAGCACCTTATGCCTAGCTTTATTATGGATCTTAAAGACGAAGTCTTGATAGAGATTAATAGCTTCATGGCTCAATATAAGGCTACATTAGAAGATAAGAAAGCACGAGAAATTGAGCGCCAAGCAGCACGTGAAAGCGCACGCCAAATAGCGGAAAATGTGATGGTTTTTAATAGCTTGGCTGCTGCGAAACAATATCAAACCACGCAAAAAGATAAAACTGTTTTTTCTGTAAGCTATAAAGATGAGCAATGGCATATTAGCTGGGTTGATGTAACTGGTGAGGTTTATCCACTTACTCCAGGGGACGAGTTAGCCAAAAACCTGGAGACATTAGAAGACAGAGATATAGAAAAATTAAACATGGTAAATTTAAGACGGATTAAACGAGAGTGTCTCAAAGCAAGAGAACAATATCTCGCTAAAGTTCAATTAGTTATCAATCCAGAAAATCCCAAAACTCATTGTGCTTTGACTAATGATGAGCTTATAGCAAATGGGGTGAGATCAACTTTTGTCTTACGACGTACAGAGAGTGAAATAAGTCTTTGTTGGATAAATAGTATAGGCTCTCCAATATCTATAAATGATCATTCAAAACTAACCTCCTGGCTAGCTGATCATAAAGCTGCATTAAATGAGGCCGATGTTTTACAATTAAAAGCTTATTTACTGCAATTAAATACTTCTCAATCAATTGATTCAACGAAATTAGATAAAATGAATAACATGTTATCTAAGGTGTTGCAGGCACATAACCTGTTCTCGCAGGCGTTACCAATAAAAGACGAGGTGGAGCAGCCTGGGGGTGATAAAACTAAGGTATCTAGAGGGAAAATAGACTTAAAACAATTTGCCTTAATCGAGCAACATATGAAGTCTCATTTGGAAAAAGTAGCTACTGATAAACCTGCCCTATCTAAACCGGAAGTCGTTGATAATCTGACAAAAGAATTGCCTAAAAAGTTAGATAAAAGCAGGTATGCGGCACTCTCACAATTACCTACCTTTTGGCAACAACACAAAGTTGCTGAGGAACAAGCAGAACTATGTGAAACTAAATCTTTAGGTAATTGTTAATTCGCATGCCTAAGTGTAGTGCAAGTTATGTTTCCCCACATTCCACAGATTGTGGGATGTGGGGAAAATATTATGATCCGAAAAAACCATTGGTGATTGGATAACGCCAGTCTTTGCCAAAAGCGGTTGGGCTTATTTTAATTCCAGGTGCAGATTGGCGTCGTTTGTATTCATTACGTCTAATTAATTGAATTACTTTATTTACGGTTTCTGCGGCAAATCCTTGCTGAATTATTTCTTCGGGAGTTAATTTTTTCTCCATATAGCCAACAATGATTGCATCTAATGTTGTATAGTCAGGTAAACTGTCCTGGTCGGTCTGATCGGGTCTTAATTCAGCTGATGGGGCGCGGGTCAATACGCGTTCGGGAATGTTTTCAGAAAGACTATTGCGATAGCGTGCAAGTGCATAAACCTGGGTTTTAAGTACGTCTTTTAATACGGCAAAGCCCCCAGCCATATCTCCATATAACGTAGCATAGCCTACGGCACATTCACTTTTATTTGAAGTGGTAAGTACCATTTTGCCAGTTTTGTTAGATAATGCCATAATCAACAAGCCGCGAATTCGTGCTTGAATATTTTCTTCAGTTATATCGGGAGTTCGCACTGTAAATACGGGTTCAAGAGTGTCCATTAGAGCTTTAAAAGCGGGTTCAATTGAAAGCGTGGAATGGGAAACGTTCAGTTTTTGTATTTGCGTCAAAGCATCTTCGTTGCTCATTTGCGCTGTGTAACGCGAAGGCATAAGCACCGCATGAACTCGAGCCGCCCCTAAAGCATCTACTGCTACAGCTAAAGTTAAAGCGGAGTCAATTCCTCCTGAAAGCCCAATCAGAACTCCAGGGAAATGATTTTTATTGACATAATCTCGAGTGCCGCAAATTAATGCTTCATAGATTAATGGCTCAAACTCAAGAAGGGGAGACAGAGTACCTTTAACATGAGTTGCCTGAATAGCTACAGTATTTAAATCCTCTTTAAATGCAGGGGATCGCGCACAAACCCTGCCTTGAGAATCAATTGCTAATGATTGACCATCAAATAATAGTTCATCCTGACCTCCAATTTGATTTACATAGACTATCGATATGCCGTGTTTTGCATAAGATTTTAAAAGGTCTTCTCTTTTTTGATATTTACTGTAATCAAATGGAGATGCATTTAAAACGAGTAAGACTGAAATTCCTTCCTCAATTAAATCTTCTGCGGGACCTGGATGCCATAAATCCTCACAGATAATGACGCCAATTTTGTGATGATTTACTTCCAAAACACATGGATTTTTTTCTCCGGGGGTAAAATAACGTGCTTCATCAAAAATTTGATAGTTCGGTAAATTTTGCTTGTGATATTCTGCAACTTTTTGGCCTCTATAAAAAATACTCACGCTATTGTACAGCCGTTGTTCTCTCATGCTTGGATGTCCTACAAGGACATAGCAATCTTTTATTTCGGTCTGAATCTGTTTTAAATGTTCTGCAACTGCTTGCTGAAATTCCCTGCGGAATAGCAAGTCTTCAGGAGGATAACCAGTTAAAGCCAATTCGGGAAAGAGTATTACATTGTGAGCAGCTTGTTTGCTTTTTATAATCTCTATAATTTGATCCCTATTGGATGTCAAGGCACCGACTGTGGGATTGATTTGTGCCATAAGCACAGTAAGCTTGTTCTGCATAATATATACTCTATAAATACTTTAAAGTCCCTAAAGAGCGATAAACTAATATAAAGAACCTTTAATTTAAAGATAAAAATGTTAATTATTTTAAAAATTGACTAAAATGGATCCTTTGTCCAGTAAAAAGTACGTTTATGTTAAATGAAGCACTTTCAAAAATGCCAGAGGTCTTTGAGGCCAAAATATTATTGCGGGGTCAAGAATATTTTGAAAATGGGCATGTGCTCAATATCCGTTTAAGTGATGGTCTATTAAAAGGTCGAATTAAAGGAAGTTCAAGTCAAATTTATGATGTACATATGGATTTGAAGACTTGGCCAAAAAAACTAGCGCATTGCACTTGTAGTTATCAATATAACTGTAAACATGCTGCTGCATGTTTGTTTGCCCTACGTGATAGAGAAAAAGCAAGTTCTCCATCTTTTGCGGGTAATAAATTAGATAAAAAGCTTGATAGCTGGTTGAAAAATTTACGTGCTCAAGAAGCTGCAGTTGTGAAAGCGCCTGAAATGACACATCATTTAGTTTATCTCATAGAACTAAAACTTGATGGCTATGAGCACCGGATTGCAATTAAGTTAGCATTAGCCAAGCTATTAAAACGTGGTGGCTATGGAAAAATGATCCCATTTAATAGTCTCTCTGATTCCAGAAAGCAGCATTTTATTGGCGATGATAATGATTTAGTCGCACTTCTTCTGTTTAAATGCGGTGTTTCAGGTTGGTTTGATACATTATCCATTCGCAATAGTGAGTTATTAGAACGAATTATTGAAACTGGAAGAGCTTTTTTTGTACAAAACCAGGATGAGCCAATTCATTTGGGGGAGGCTATTCAAGGTACTTGTGAATGGGTGTTATCTCATAATGGTCATCAAAATTTATTGTTAATGCACGAAGGGAATCAGCTTGAGCCGTTGCTGTTGGATGAAAGTTGGTATTTTAATTGTTCTGAAGACAAAATGGGACGTTTAATTACTCCATATCCAATAAAACAATTGAGCTATTTGTTGAAAGCACCTCCAATCCCAATGGAGCAGGCCGAATTACTAGCAAGCAAAATGGTTAAAACATGCCCTGAGTTTCCCGTACCGCAGGTTTTTGCAAAGCGAGAAGTTCGACAGGTTACGCCAATACCTGTGCTTATTCTAGATGCTATTAATGAATTTGAGAATGAATCTTCCTGGCTTTATGACACGGAAGAAGAATTGCATGCTCTATTTACCGCGCGTATCCTTTTTGATTATGCGGGTTTGATGATTGCCGGCTCAGAAGAATGTAATACCGTCGTGTGTCAGCAGGATGAACTTTTAATTGAATACCCGCGCCATAGGGATTTTGAACAATCAAAATGGGATGAAGTGCAGAAAATACTTAAGTTAAGAACGCCTAGATCCTGGGAAAATGAACAGTGGGGAAAAGTAAAAAAGGCTGATTTTGTTTTGCAGAATATTAATGTCATGGCAGATTTGGAGTTCGTTTACAGTCAGCTGGTACCCGAGTTAAAAAGTCGCGGTTGGCATGTCGAATGTATCAGTCCATTGTATCAAGAAGTGATCCGTGCTGATGATGTAGAGTGGTATTCAGATCTGCATGAAAATACAACGGATTTTTTCTCATATCAATTGGGAATTTTGGTTGAGGGTAAACCAGTCAGTATTGTACCTTTGGTAGCAGATTTAATTCATCATTACAGTGGTAATGATTTAGATAACCTTCCGGATACACAATTAGTCAAACTGCCTTTGCATGACGGACGTGCATTGCAGTTAGAAATGGGACGAATCAAACCTTTGGTTCGACTGTTATTTCAATTTGGTGTACGCCATATAGATGAAAATCAGCATTTACAAATTAACAAATATCAGCTTATTTTAATGCGTGAAGCTGAATTAGCTATTGCAGCAACCAAAACACGTTGGCAAGGCGCTGAAATTTTAAGGGAGCAAATAAGGCAATTGTCCCAATTAACCCATATCCCTGAAATACAACCACCTCCTGGTTTGCATGCTCAGCTGAGGGATTATCAACGCTACGGTTTAAACTGGCTGCAATTTCTGCGAACAAGCCATTTCAGTGGCATTCTTGCTGACGATATGGGGTTGGGTAAAACAGTACAAACCTTGGCCCATTTGCAATATGAAAAAGAACAAGGTCGTATTAAAACAGCAACCTTAATTGTTGCACCAACAAGTCTTGTGGGGAATTGGGAGGCTGAAGCAAAACGTTTTACTCCATCATTAAAGGTTTTAATTTATCATGGTTCCGATCGTCATCAGGATAATTTTGATGACTATGATATCGTTGTTTCTACTTATGGATTAATCCATCGAGATAAAGAAAAATTTGTAACTTATTCTTTTTATTATCTGATTTTGGATGAGGCACAATTTATTAAAAATACACGTACGAAAACGACGCAGATTATTCAGCAATTACATGCTACCCATCGATTATGCCTGACAGGTACTCCTTTGGAAAATCACTTAGGTGAACTATGGTCTTTGTTTCATTTTCTGATGCCAGGTTTATTGGGTGATGCGAAGCAATTTAGGCTCTGGTTCCGAACTCCTATTGAGAAATATGCCGATGTGAATAGAAGAGAGGTGCTGACCAAGAGAGTACAGCCATTTATATTGAGGAGAACAAAAAATCAGGTGGCTCGAGAATTACCTCCCAAAACAGAAATGACGCGCAACATAGAAATTATTGGTCCACAACGTGATCTATATGAAGCAATTCGAATGAGTATGGAGAAAAAAGTTCGTGATGCGATTGCGAAACAGGGTTTGGGTAAAAGCCACATCCTTTTGCTGGATGCTCTGTTGAAATTACGACAGGTTTGTTGTGATCCCAGATTATTATCTTTGCCTGAAGCAGCAATTGCGCATGGTACCTCTGCAAAGCTTGAGGCATTAATGGATTTGTTGGATAACTTGGTAGAAGAAGGAAGACGGGTCTTGGTTTTCTCACAATTTACTTCTATGTTGCAGTTAATTGAAGATGAATTGCATGCGAGAAGTTATGAATATTTAAAGTTAACAGGTCAAACAGTACATCGACAAGCAATGGTAGAAAAATTTCAGGAAGGAAAAATTCCAATTTTTCTTATCAGCTTGAAAGCGGGCGGTACCGGACTTAACTTAACTCGTGCAGACACAGTAATTCATTATGATCCCTGGTGGAATCCCGCAGTAGAAGACCAAGCTACAGATAGAACGCATCGCATAGGTCAGGAAAATCCCGTATTTGTCTATAAACTCATTACTTCGGGTACAGTAGAAGAAGTTATTTTAGGAATGCAAGAAAAAAAGAGACAATTAGTTGAAGGTGTTCTATCTGCTGATCCGGCCAAAGCAATAGCATTAAGTGAAGAAGATATAGAACGGTTTTTTACGCCATTATAGGGCTTGTTTACCTCTAAGATTTTGGCCGAAATGACCTGATTTTCTGTGCTTCAATCCTCACTGTGCTTCGATGCTCAAAGATCAGGTCAGTGGGGCTGAATCTAGCGAAATGTAAACAAGCCTAAATACTTTTTTTAAAATTTACTTCGTTAATACTGGCATAGAACTCAATCATGGAATAAGCTATTAAATGATTGTAAACATGGAGAAAATTATGAACTTATGGAAGCTAGCTTGTGGTTTTTTTGTTGCTGTGTTTTATTTACCTGCAGCACTTGCCGCATCGCCAGTAGGTAAGTGGGTCACAATTGATGATAAAACTGGTAAGAAGAGAGCAATTGTCACCGTTAGTGAGTCTGGGGGTACTTTAAGTGCAGTTATTAATAAGGTATTTCCACAACCTGGTGATACTGGAGTTTGCCAAAATTGTCCTGGCATGTTTAAAGGAAAGAAAGTTGAAGGATTGACTTTTATGTGGGGATTAAAGAAAGAAGGAGATAATGAGTGGGGCGGTGGCTCTATTTTAGATCCTAAGTCAGGGAAAATCTATCGCGCCAAAATTACTGCTCAGGGAAATAAACTTTTAGTCAGAGGATATCTGGGTATTTCTTTATTAGGCCGTACTCAAGTTTGGAAAAAGCAGTAGCTTATCGACATAATTCATCCCGAACAGCTTTGTTCGGGATGACATCCATGTAAAAGAACATTACAATAGACCTCGTTCCGAATTTCTCATTACATTACGGCCATGTACGATCTGCAAAATTCCAAAAAAACAGTTGATCCATTAAAACGTCCTCCTCATTCGGTGGAAGCGGAGCAATCCATTATTGGTGGATTAATGTTGGACAATCAGGTTTGGGACAAAGTCAGTAATAAATTATGTGAAGCAGATTTTTATCGCACCGAGCATCGAATATTATTTCGAGCAATTTCCACTTTGGTAAAAAAAGATCAACCTTTTGATGTAGTGACTCTGCTTGATGCATTAAAGTCTTATAACGAATTAGATGATGCTGGTGGGGAAGCCTATTTGTTCGAATTGGCTAATAATACACCCAGCGTCGCTAACGTATCTGCTTATGCCGATATAGTTCGCGAAAAATCTGTACAGAGGCAGCTCATTACTGTAGCCACCGAAATTGCTGATTCAGCGTATAACCCTGGAGGCAGGCAAGTTCCTGAGCTTCTTGATATGGCAGAAACTAAAGTTTTTGCTATAGGCGAGCAAACAGGCGGTGATGGTGGCCCTGAAAATATAAAATCAGTCTTGGTTCGCGCGGTGGAAAAAATTGACGCACTTTATCATAATGGTGATGCAATTACTGGTCTTGCTACAGGTTTGTCTGATTTGGATGAAATGACATCAGGGTTGCAACCTTCCGATTTAATTATTGTTGCTGGTCGTCCTTCCATGGGGAAAACGACTTTAGTGATGAATATGGCAGAACATGGCGCGATTAAATCTGGAAAGCCTGTACTTGTTTTTTCTATGGAAATGCCTTCAGATTCTTTGGCAATGAGGATGATGTCTTCTCTAGGACGCATTGATCAGCACAAGATTAGAACGGGTAAACTGGATGATGATGATTGGCCTCGTGTAACGTCAGCCGTACATATGCTTTCGGAGGCTCCTTTATTTATAGATGATACTCCAGCTTTAAGTCCCGGCGAAATGCGTGCGCGAGCCAGGCGGTTGGCCAAGGACCAGGGTAACTTGGGGCTAATTGTTGTAGACTATTTGCAATTAATGAAAGTGCCTGGGTTTTCAGCGGATAATAGAACAGCTGAGATATCTGAAATTTCACGAAGTCTTAAATCGCTTGCAAAAGAACTACAGGTACCGGTTATTGCCTTATCCCAGTTGAACCGAAGTTTGGAGCAGCGCGCAGATAAACGTCCTGTTATGTCTGATTTGCGTGAATCTGGTGCGATCGAGCAAGATGCTGACTTAATTTGCTTTATTTATCGAGATGAAGTTTATAATGAAGATAGTCCTGATAAAGGAACAGCAGAGATAATTGTCGCCAAACAAAGAAATGGCCCAATTGGTAAGGTTCGTGTCGCCTTTATTGGTAAATACACTCGTTTTGAAGATTTAGCTTATAATGGTTATCAAGGGGTAGATTAAGGTGTCCAGACCTACCAAGCTGGTGATAGAGCCAAGCGCTTTGCATCATAACCTAACGCGAATAAGACATTTTGCCCCAGGCAAGAGAATAATTGCTATGGTTAAGGCTAATGCTTATGGTTGTGGTGTGCATGTTGTAGCACCAATATTGGAAGGGCATGTAGATGCTTTTGGTGTAGCGTGTATTGAAGAAGCCCTTGTTCTTCGTAAAATTGGAATACGAACTCATTGTATTCTTTTCCAAGGCATATTTAGTCCTGATGAATTTAAGGTGGTAGCACAGCATCAATTTGGATGTGTTATACATCAACCGCATCAAGTGCAGTGGCTTTTAAATACCCCTCTGGATACACCGATAAAACTTTGGGTTAAAGTAAATACAGGAATGCATCGTTTGGGTTTTAAGACTCATGAGTTGCAAGGAGTAATGGAGGCATTACAGTCTTGTCCTTGGGTGGATAAAGAGATTGGCTTGATGACCCATCTGGCGTGTGCTGATGAGCCTGAACGCATAGAAAATTATCAGCAAATTACTTTGTTTGAGAGTATTTCTGTCTCCGGGTTTAGTCAACGCAGTGTTGCCAACTCAGCTGCTATTATTTCTTTTCCGCAAACTCATATGGATGTTGTCAGGCCTGGTATTATGCTTTATGGTGTATCACCTTTTGCCGATCAGACTGCAATTGATTTGGGTTTACTTCCTGTAATGCGTTTTGTTTCAGCAATTAGTGCAGTTCATTATAATCCTCCTTTGGCTCAAGTTGGGTATGGTGGTATTTGGAAAAGTGAGAAGTCTTCCATTATTGGAGTTGTTGCTGCGGGTTATGGTGATGGTTATCCACGACATATTGCGGCAAACACCCCAGTTTGGGTGCAAGGCAAAGAGGTTCCTATTGTAGGGCGAGTTTCAATGGATATGCTTGCTGTAGACTTAACAGAGCATCCAGAAATAAAGCCTGGAGCACCTGTTGAGCTTTGGGGTACACATATTTTAGTTGAGCGAATCGCACGAGCAGCAGGCACTTCGGGTTATGAATTATTATGTCAAATTTCTGAACGAGTGCGTCACGATTAAATGAATTATTTTTTATTGTAATCAGTGTACATTGTAGCCTGGAAGTAATGGTATGCACCTTAGGATTGAAAAAGTTTATTTATTATAGAAGTAAGTTTTGTTTCGCGGCATCCAAGCTAGAATATTTAGATTTTCCTTAACTATGGATAATAACTGAGCGTGATGTTAGAATTAAAACCGATTTCTATAACCTCTTAATTGGGTGATATGTTATGAAAAAAATAGCTGTTGCATCATTGTCTTTATTATTGGTTGGTTGTGCCTCAATGAATCATGAAGACGTAGGTACTATCTCAGGTGGAGTTATCGGCGGATTGATTGGAAGCCAATTTGGTGGTGGCCCAGCAGCTAAATTGGCTGCAACAGCAGGTGGTGCTATTGTTGGCGCTTACTTGGGTGGTCAAATTGGTAAGACTATGGACAAAGTAGATAGAATGGAAATGCAACGTGCATTGGAAACCGCACCAACAGGGAAAGCTGTGAATTGGTCAAATCCAGATACTGGATATCGGTATACAGTACAGCCTACACGTACTTATTATCGTGAGCGTTTGCCCTGCCGCGAATACCTCACCTCGGCAATCATTGACGGCAAAAAACAAACATTACGGGGGAGTGCATGCCGTCAGCCAGATGGTACATGGCATGTTGTAAGCTAATAACTATATCTATATAGCCTGGGTGTAGCGAAGCGAAACCTGGGCTCCGTTTCGCTAACCCTTTACAGACTGAGTTATATCTTAGGGAGCCTGGCGTTGCAGTCAGGGCTCATGATGGTTCGCGCTACAAACTGCAACCAGGTCTTTAAAATTGCATGAAATTTTGTTTGTGTCAGATTTAATGTAGATTTTGATGTATACTCCACTTTTAATGATAGTCTCTTAACTCAAGTGTTTTTTAGATTTTTCTAATTCCAAATCAAATTTGTTGTCTTCTAATTGAGGAAGCCCAATTTTTAATCGTTCAACATTAATTTGGTTTTTATCATAAGTAAATCCTTCATATGGAGGGATAATAGTTCCTACTGTTAAATCCATTTCATTATCATCTTCCTGGACCAGCTGAGTTCCATATTTTTAAAATCAACTAAAAGCCCATTTTCAGGGAAATCCCCTATCCAATCCGCTTGAAAAACTAAGCCAAGTCCCTCAAGGTAATCGAGAATCTCTGATTTAGGTATAGATAGCCACTTTCTGTGGTAAACACGGGGTCTTCAGCTGTTTCACCAGTTAGTTTATTATTATCAGAATCTGAAGAATACATCATATTGGACTAATCGAAAGTCTTTAATAATTATAGCGTATGAGTTTATTAGAAAATTGATGACCTTTAGCCATTGGCGCTAATCAATAAGCGTAGATCCTTTCTTTCAAGGCAAACGAAATGTTTATTAAAAGCCTGTTTATTTTTAAGCCCCTCAAGATAAGATGAGCTACTTTTAGCATGACAGCGACAATATAATTTTTTTTGGCTTCTGCCTTGGGTATAATCCTAATCTCTATTTTAGCATAAGGCCGGACTTCGCAAGCTCAGCACCAGCCTATATAGTTATGACATAATAATCATACTACAGCTTCGCTATTTTGCTTCCGCATCCTTTTTTATTACTTTCCTCTTCTTTTTTATTACTTCCCCACTCATTTTAGTGTCACAACAGACGCACTTGCAGCCACTAAATAAATTGTATAACCAAGCAATCAAAAAGCCTGTGATGAATGCATCAATGAAACCTATAACGGCTCCTAATAGACTTCCTTTGATTGAAGGCTCATATCCAGGATATAACGAACCCACCGCAAGTACAAAACCATGTCCGTACGTATAATAGTAAGCAAGTAGTCCAAGTATCAAAATAGATATGCCCCAAAGAACTCCAAATGCAAGACCTAGACCCAGGGGGCTTAATTTGCAACCGTTCATGCTTGTTTCTCCTTTTTATAGAAATCGTCCTATAAAAACCGCAGCCTGGGTGCAGCGAGCGAACCCCAGGAATTCATTTACGAAACCCAGGTTTCGCTTCGCTGCACCCAGGCTACAAAGCTACAAAATTGCAATAAATTCAACTGCCTTTCTGAAAGTATAGACTACAACATTAATTAATTAATAATTTTTCACAGATCGAAAAATATAATATTTCTAATTGATACAGATCGCTTAAGGAAACACATTCATTCACTTGGTGAATGGTGGCATTAACGGGTCCAAGTTCTACTACTTCAACACCATAAGGTGCGATGAAGCGGCCATCAGATGTTCCACCACTGGTAGAAAGTTCGGGTGTCTTTCCTGTAAGTGCGAGAATTGCTTCCTTACAACTTTCCAATAAGGATCCATGAGAAGTTAAGAAAGGTTCACCACTTAGGCGCCATTCGATAATGGGATTCAGATTGTGCTCTTGAAAAGCAGCAATGATTTTTTCTTTTAATGAGTGGTGTGTTTGTTCTGTTGAGTATCGAAAATTCAGGTGTAGTATTAACTCCCCAGGAATTATATTTGCAGCATGGCCTCCAGATTGGAGGTGGGTAATTTGCATGGATGTTGGCGGAAAATGGGCGTTGCCCTGATCCCAAAGTGTTGTGGTTAGCTTCGTAAGTGCGGGACTAATTTTATGTATTGGATTATCCGCCAAATGAGGGTAGGCAACATGCCCTTGTTTCCCATGTAAGGTAATTTGGGCACTCAATGAACCACGCCTGCCAATTTTAATTACATCACCAACATGATGAGTACTTGATGGCTCTCCTACAATGCAATAATCAATATGAATGCCTTGATTTTTCAGGAGTTGCATGACATAAGGTGTGCCCATATCATAATCATTACCTTCTTCACCGCTGGTAATTAGAAAACCTAATCTTCCCTGGAATTTGGGATAGGTTTTTACAAATCGTTGTGCCATAAGCAGCATGCAAGCAAGACTTCCTTTCATGTCAGCAACACCACGCCCATAGAGCATTCCATTTTTATTTTCCACTGTAAAAGGATCAGAAAACCATTTTGTTAGGTCACCAACAGGAACCACGTCCGTATGACCAGCAAATACAAGCAAAGGACCTAATTCTCCATAAGAGGCAAAGAAGTTGCAAACAGGCCCTTTATTCATGCGTTGGCACCTAAATCCTGCTTGTTCCAAAAAATGGATCATAAATTCTTGGCAGTCCGCATCTTCAGGTGTGATCGATGGAAAATGAACAAGTTTTGTTACCATTTCTTGTAAATCTTCCTCTAAAGCAGGGAATACTTTAGTCATGCTAACTTGCTCTCAATAGTTCATTAATGCTTACTTTTGCTCTTGTTTTTTCGTCTACCTGTTTTACAATGACCGCACAATACAAACTGTAACTCTTGTCTTCACTGGGAAGATTCCCTGCAACCACCACTGATCCTGCCGGGATACGTCCATAAGTAATTTCTCCAGTGAGGCGATTATATATTTTAGTGCTTTGTCCTAAGTACACGCCCATAGATAATACGGAATTGCGTTCTACGATAACGCCTTCGACGACTTCTGAGCGAGCACCGATAAAACAATTGTCTTCGATAATTGTGGGGTTAGCTTGCAAGGGCTCTAAAACACCGCCTATGCCTACTCCACCTGAAAGGTGCACGTTTTTACCGATTTGAGCGCAAGAACCCACAGTTGCCCAAGTATCAACCATGACACCTTCATCAATATATGCGCCCACATTGACATAGGATGGCATTAAAACGCAGTTTTTGGCAATGTAAGCCCCTTTGCGAACCATGGCATGTGGAACCACGCGTACTCCTGTTTGTTTGAATTGTTCTTCAGTGTAGTTATTGTATTTGAGGGGTACTTTGTCATAAAACTGACAAAAGCCTGAATCAATCACTTGATTGGGATAAAGCCTAAAAGATAAAAGGACCGCTTTTTTTATCCATTGATGAACTACCCATTCATTATTTATTTTTTCCGCAACCCGGTACTGGCCGTTGTCCAAACAAGAAAGTACTTCATTCACCGCTGTAATAAGTTCGGGAGATGCTGTATCAATTGATAATGTTTGGCGTTGTTCAAAAGCTCGTTCGATTAGAGTTTGTAAATTCTGCATCTGTTTTTCCTGTATTTTGTGTAGATAAGTGGTCAACCCTGTCAGGGAACGGCTTTATTTGGCGCATCTTGCGAGAAAATGTTCCTAGTCAATGCTCACATACTGCTTTATGCTGCGCTTGTTTAGAAAAATTTTCTCATAGCCTGAGCTAAAATCCAACCGCTCGAGTAAACATAACGTAGAGCGTGCATGATTATTTTTATAGCTTGGGGTGCAACGCAGTAAAGGCTGGGAGTTCTTACTCAGTTGAAGCCAGACCCCGCTGCGCTGCACTCAGGCTACCCAAATGCATCCTGGCTTTAATATGCAAGCGCATATTCCAAATCAGCTTGTAAATCTTTCACATGTTCGATACCTGCAGAGAGTCGAATAAATCCATCCTCTATACCCAGTTGCTTACGCTTTTCTGGAGGTATAGAAGCATGAGTCATAATCGCTGGATGCTCTATCAAGCTTTCTACACCACCTAAACTTTCAGCGAGCGTAAACAATTCACAACGTGCAAGAAAACGTTTGGCTGAATCAATACCGCCATCAATTACCATGGAAATCATGCCGCCAAACCCCTGCATCTGTTCTTTAGCTAACTCATGTTGGGGATGGCTTGTAAGGCCAGGATAAATAACTTTTTTTACTTTCGAGTGCGTACTCAACCAATTGGCTAAATGAAGTGCATTCTCGCAATGTCTTTCCATTCGTAATGACAGGGTTTTCAGACTTCTTAAAACAAGAAAACTATCAAATGGGCCTGCAATTCCGCCGCAGGAGTTATGCAGGAAAGCAATTTTATCTGCTAAATTAGGATTGTCACCAACAACTACGACCCCACTGACTACGTCTGAATGACCATTAAGGTATTTAGTTGCTGAATGCAGTACTAGATCAAATCCTAATTCTATAGGTTTTTGAATCCAGGGAGTTGCGAAAGTGTTGTCTGCAACTGCTATGAGATTATGGCGTTTTGCTATCACTGCTATTTCACGTAAATTAGCTAGTTTTAACATGGGATTTGAAGGTGTTTCTACCCAGATCATACGGGTTTTTGGGGTAATCGCAGATTCTATATTGCGTGTGTCAGACATGTCTACGAAAGTAAAGGATAATCCAGATGTACGTGTTTTGACCTTATCAAATAAACGGAAAGTACCTCCATAAAGATCATCTGTGGCAACGACATGATCTCCGGCATCTAATAAATCAATCACTGTGTTTATCGCAGCCATTCCAGAAGCAAAAGCAAAACCACGTTTGCCTGATTCCAAACTGGCGATACACCCTTCATAGGCTCCACGAGTAGGATTATGGGTACGAGAGTACTCATAGCCCAGATGTTCACCTGGAGCAATTTGTTTGTAGGTTGATGTTGCATAGATAGGAGTCATAACCGCACCGGTACTTGGACATGGTTCCTGGCCAGCATGAATGGCTCGAGTTTCAAAGTGATGCTTTTTCATTGGACTATCCTTAAGTGCTGTAAAAATCTTTATGTCGATACTTTCTTTCATTAGAAAGAGTGATCTTTTCAGAGTGGGTTATGTAGGATATTCTAGAGGGGGTTGTATGTATAGGCAAGTTCTACTTTTTTGGGGTTTAGCCAGGGTTTAGCGAAGTTTTCATGTACAGCAATTAATGTTTCAGGGGTCGTTTTGGCAATGAAATTTGATCTTCATGCTTTATTTTCAGCAAAATATGCTCAATGGATTATTATCGCCTTGATTTCATTATTTTCCATACTGATTATCGCAGAATATGCTACTTTAATTTTTTCCCCTTTAACTCACCAAGCGGCTCCTGAAACCACAAAAGAGATGCCGGTGATAGCAAAACAGAATTCCTATGATGCGATTTTACACTCTTCTTTATTTGGTGTTTATGTTTCCAATAATCTATCCAGTATTAAAAAATCCATGTTGAATGTTACTTTAGTAGGAATCTTATTTGCTAGTAAGTTAGAAGACTCCCAGGTTATCATTCGTTCTGCGAATGGAGAAGAAAGCTCTTATAAATTAGGAGATACGATACCTGGGGGTGCTGTGATCAAGCGTATTATGGCTGCCGGGATTTTGGTTGAACGTAATGGTAGTTTAGAGAGTTTAAGTTTGCCTAAAAATGAATTAATCTTTGAGCCAGCAGCAAAGCCTTTGGAAGGGGATAAAAATTTATGAGACGTTTATTTAATCGACTAATCGTTGTAATTTTTATTTCTGCCCTTACTGGATGTGCTGTCACTAACAAAATTAATTTGCGGGATGGAATTGATAGTTTCAGAGTCGAAGATTACCGGAGGGCTTTTATCCGGTTAAAGCCATTAGCTCAGCAAGGTCAACCTGATGCGCAATATGCTGTAGGCTATATGTATTATTATGGCAAAGGAGTAGTAGAAGACCGGAAACAAGCTTGGTTTTGGATTAATGCTGCTGCTAATTTGGGACAACCGGATGCAAAAGTAGCGATTCAAATACTAGCCAGTGGTGGATCATTAAGCTAAATTGGCAGTTTTTGGTGTTGGATTTAATGCCCCATGACTTTCAGATTAAAAACTATCTCATTGAACGGTTATTTTTTTATATCAATATTGTAATGAAATGATAATATTTTGCTGGTGGGTTGAGCTAATCCTATGGAATTTATTTGTTTTTTTGCAAACCACTGCCCTTGTTGCCCAGACATTATGTTACCTAATGTTTTAGTTTTTATGCTCAGTGCATTAATTTCCAAGTGAAAATGACTAAAACGATGTTTAAAATTTAGAAGCTTCTGTGGAGAGTCTCCGGATAAATCATAATTCAGACGAATAAAATCAAGAGGACAATCTCCTTCATCCAGACTAGGCAAACACCATAAGCCACCCCATAAGCCTACTGGAGGTCTTTTTTCTAAGTAAATGCAGCCTTGTTCATTGTGTAAAACCAGGAATTGTTGGTAGTGAATGGGAATGGGTTTTCTTACTTTTTTTTCCGGATAGAGATGCTGTTCTTGGTATTTCAATGCCAGACAATTATTCTGAAGAGGACAATGAAGGCAATCAGGTTTTTTTGGAGTGCAACATAGAGCACCTAAATCCATAATTGCTTGAGTGTAATCAGAGCAGTTTTCATTAGGCATACACGAGTCAGCCAATTCCCACAGTGTTTTTTTTACTTGTGCTTGCTCAGGATAGCCTTTAATTCTAAAAAAACGAGTTAAAACTCGCTTAACATTTCCATCCAGAATCGCAACAGGTTGATTAAAGGCTTGTGAGACAATAGCTGCTGCTGTAGATGGACCAATTCCTGGCAATTCTTTTAGTAACTGATAGTCATCAGGAAATACACCGCCATACTGTTGCATCACTATTTTTGCGGTTTGATGAAGATTTCGGGCACGGCTGTAATAACCAAGTCCCGACCATAAAGAAAGTACTTCATCTTCATGAGCTTGAGCCAAATCGCATATGCTGGGGAATCGCTGTATAAAACGATTGAAATAAGGGATTACTGTTTGTACTTGAGTTTGCTGCAGCATAATTTCAGAAAGCCATACCCTGTAGGGCGTTCGGGGCAGTTGCCAGGGAAGATTGGTACGTCCATATAGAGTATACCACTGTAGTAATGGTTGACTAAATTTTTTGTATAAATTCTGTTTGTCCACGCAGGTAATTCTTTGATGCTTTATTGTGGGCATACTGTAAAAAAAGTAATGTTCCAGGTCAATGAGTACGATCATTAATATCCATTTAAATGATACGTACTCGTGGTTTCACTTGAGTATTGTATTAGTCTCTTTAAATTATATCTTGTACAGTGAGTTGATGAGGGCTTTTTGTTTCTTGTTTCTTAGCGGGTTGATAAAAGAATGAACTTGAATCAGTAGTATAAAACTCATTATTAAATTGTAATTGTTCCTCTTCCTTAAGAAAAGGGCCTGGGCCTAAAGCTCTCATAATTGATAATGTAGTGTTATTTTCAATTAAATGAACTTTTTGGGGTTCGCCATTATCCAAATTTGTTTGAATTGACAAAACGGGCTTTAGAATTTCAACACACTGTGCAACATCCTTTTGAGTTTTCAAATCGCCAATACTATGAATAATATTAGAAGGATAAGCATAAATATTTAAATCAGCATAGACTTCGCGAATTTGTTGGAACGTTTCTTTATGTGCCCAGCTTTGTTTTAGAATAATTGCATCATTGGTCATCTCTTTAACACGTGTAAAACCATATTTTTCCATTAGATCCATAAGTAAGTGACGCAATTGTTGAAATGATTCATCATCATAAATATCCATAGAAAATTGGTGTATGTTTTTTTCCTTTAAAAATTGAATAAAGCCATTAACAAATGATGTTGGAGAAGTTTCAGTACTTGAACCAAAATATGTTTTAATTAAATCCCAACTGTTTGCAACTTGTGGACTTAAGTCAACAATAATTACTTGCGGAATACAACTTACTTTTTCCCCTAGATCACAAGCCAAAGCAACGGCACCAAAAATAGAGGTTCCTACAAAAACAAAAGGCTTATCTGTTTTATAGGATTCCAGATCTCCTTTTTTAATGGGATCATTTCCTAACCAAAATGCGAAGCATTCGTTTAATTCCTTAGTCGGAAGTTGTTGAACTTTGGATAAAAGTTGAATTCGTTTTTTCTGCGTTTCTTCAATTTGAGGCGATGTTTCTAATTTGTTTTGCATAATAATGACTTCGATAATCCTAAATAAAGATTTATTGTATTTCAATTGGTATTAAAAATAAACACCATGTTCTTAATTGGCCCTTGATTTAATACTTGAGTACCATTCTTTCTGGAATAAGCAATTGCTTAGATATGGCGTGGCGATACATAAAAAATATTTAAATTTCAATGAGTTAATAAAAACATTATAAGTTAGATGATAAAAATAGCTCGTGATCTTCAGCTATTTGATGAAAAAATTAAAGATGACTCGCTAAGTGTCGATATATAGTCTATCGTTTTAAATAGGGGCACTTGTTGTACTCAGGATGAGTCAAATCAGCTGAATCATTTGCTAAAGGATTGTAGCGAATTCACTAAATGCATTGACGATGTGAGTTTTTTTAAGATTTTTTTAATTTTAAAATGGGGTCAGTTTTTATTTCTCTAGCTTGAATCGAATGGACAGTTGGCCAAGATAGTAGAAACATAAACAGCTCCCACGA
This sequence comes from Legionella parisiensis, assembly GCF_001467945.1. GTDB lineage: Bacteria > Pseudomonadota > Gammaproteobacteria > Legionellales > Legionellaceae > Legionella > Legionella parisiensis. Next base: position 2,460,394 of record NZ_LNYQ01000013.1, on the reverse strand, counting down.
ATTGAATGCCACTGAGCAAAAAAGATCTTTAGAATGCTTGCAGGTTCAATGCTTAGGTGCATGCTGTAATTTGTTGGTGAGTGATTTAGGTCAAATCTAAGGAGAGATCGATGCACGACCACCAACATGAAATTGTGGTATTAAAACCTACAGCTGTTTTTTTATCATTTCTTGCTTCGCAATTACCTGAAGCAAAGTTACCTGATCTTAGATTATTACAAATTGATAACACCGCATATGTATTGCAGAAGCAAAACTCAGATGATGCAACTCTGGATGAAATAGAAAAGCATTTTTCAACAATGTTTCGTCATGAAATTTGTCGTTGGTTGGGTGATAAAGCACGCAATGAAATTGAAACTAATTTTCTTGATTTTCTTTGTTGCTTTAAATTTGAATTGCACAACCACATTGTTTTAATGGAGCCCTCAATAGAAACAAGTCATCAATTACTGTTCATTAAGCCTCGCGTGGCTTTACTCAACTGGATTAAAAAAACCATGGAAGACCAAGATAATTTGGACGGAGTTATTGAAAAAATAGAGTTATCTCACCTGGAAGAAAACGCTACTGCTTTGGTGAAAAATTTTTCTAATTTGACTGAGATAAAACCCTATATCAAAGAGAACTACATTTCCATTTTTGCAGAAGCGATGAGTCGTATGTCAGGTCAGCCCGATCAATGGCCATTGATTGATTCGCTTCAAACATTTAGTCAGTATTTTGCTATTGAAATTCATACTCAATTGATTCATTTGTCCAATTAAAGGAGTTGACATGGAGCCAGTCAGTATAGCACTTATTTGCACTGCAGGATTGGGAACTGTTGTTATTTTGGCGGCGTTTATAAGACAAATCCTGTTAAGTCGAGACAAGCAGTTAAATGATCAGGCACAAAGCAGGGCATTGACTCAAGAAGTAATGGAACTGGAGCAAATCCGCGCACAAATGCAAAATGAGAAGCGCTTTGATTCCCATTATCAAGTGCTAGGTGCTAATAAAGATGCTATCAGATATATAGATACTAAAATTGAAGAGATTTTAAATAAAAAAACAGAGTTGGTTGAGCGTTATGCCAAAGTTATTGTTAAAGAGTCAGACTCAATAGTTAGTGGGACAGTTTCATCTGAGCGGAAAACTGCGTGTGATCGATTAAGAGAAGAAATTGATCATAAGATAGCATTCTATGATAGTGAACTCAAAGAACTACAGGAAAGAAGAGCTTCTCTATGGGATGCGCATACTGATTTTCAAAGATATCTTTTGAATCAGGAAAAGTCACGAAATGCCAGTTTGGATAGTGTGTACAAACAGCATTCCGCTCTCTTGGAAAAAGTATATTTGCGCCATATCGATGATACAGAAATTGTAGCTGTGAAAAGTATGGAAGCATCAACGATGACTTTTAAAGACATGCTTATGATGCCAATACAATTTTTGATGCAATATTTTGGAGTATCAGTAACTCCTGGAATTTCGTTGGTGCAAACGCGAGTAGAGAATGTAGCACGAGCGAACGTAGATAAAATACAGCATGAAATCAATGATCCAGTGCCTGAGAAACAAGAAGATCTAGTGCATAAGGAGGCTAAGCCACAAAATAAAGTACGCCAAGATGGCCAGCATGATGATGTTCATCAAGAAGAAAAAGAGCAAGAGAAAACTCACTCATTGACACTTGCTTGAAAATTACTCTTCTGAATCATTTGGTGACATTTTTGTCATTATATATTACAATTCGTGTGCATTTGGAGAAATGCACGCTTATGGTCCTAATTGGTGGAGATATATTGATGGCAAGACAACGTTTTTTATGGTTTATTACTTTTATGCTATGCTCCATTCTGGCTTTACCAGGACATAGTACAAGTGTAAATTCCCTTCTTCCTGATGAGCAAAATACTGTACAAGTTTTTCATGACGCATCCCCCAAGGTAGTTTATGTTCACAGACTAGCAACAGTAACCAACAAATCATTACAGAAAAGGCAAGTACCCGACGGGGCTGGTTCTGGAGTTGTCTGGAATAATAATGGGTATATAGTTACCAATTTTCACGTGATTAAGGGCGCTGATAAATTGGCAATTACTTTAGGCAAGTTGACTGTTCCTGTTAAGATAGTCGGAGCAGAACCACGTAAGGATATCGCTGTATTAAAGATTGAATCACCACAAGCTTTAGCGCTGTTAAAAGAATTCAAACCGTTTGAAATAGTACATCTTAATGACCTCATGGTAGGGCAAAAGGCAATTGCAATTGGTAATCCTTTTGGACTGGATCATAGTTTATCTAAAGGTGTGATTTCTGCTTTGGGCAGAAAGGTTCCAGGGATTGGCGGGGTTACCATTCGTAATATGATTCAAACAGATACGCCAATTAATCCGGGCAATTCAGGCGGTCCATTATTGAATAGTGCTGGACAGTTAATTGGTATGAATACGATGATTTATTCCCAATCAGGTTCGTCTGCAGGAATTGGTTTCGCTGTCCCAGCAGATGATATTGATCGTATCGTGACGCAAATTATTAAAAATGGGCGAGTCGTATTGTCCGGTATTGGTATTCAAAGTGTTCCGCCGAGTATTGCTCAGCGATTAGGTATACGCAAAGGAATATTAATCGCAGATGTGATTCGCAATACACCTGCAGCTAAGGCTCATTTGCGAGGTACTCACCGAGATGCTTGGGGACATATCGAGTTAGGTGATATTATTGTAGCATTGAATGGACATGCAGTTCCTAACTATGATGTTTTATACAATATGCTTACTGATATAAAAGTTGGGGAGCAAGTCATTGTATCTATTCAGCGAAATAACAAGCAGATGGATGTTAAAATGAAAACAATTGATATCGCTGGTGTTTAGTGATTTACTAGGAATTCATCCGCTGATGTACTTACAGCTTGGTTTGTGATTCATCTCACCCAGGTATTAAGGTCTGTTTTTGTTTCTACTCTCTTAGCCAAACTGACCTGATTTTCTGCGCTTCATTGCTACACATATTCTATGTATGCGGCGCTTCGGTATTCGAAAATCAAGTCATTTTGACTCAAGCGAAATGGAACAGAGTGAGCTTTAAATTCAAGATCTTTCAAATGATTCGCCAAGGAGAATAAGGATGTTACTTAATAAAGAGGATTCACTCTTATTATTGGTTGATGTGCAAGAAAAATTAACACCAGCCGTACTAGATAGTGAAGCATTTATCACGCGTTGTGAATGGCTTTTAAAATTAGCCAAACGCATTAATGTGCCCATTCTAGTGAGTGAACAATATCCACAAGGTCTTGGAACAACTTTGAAACAGTTTCAATCCTATTTTAATCAACAAGAATGTGTTGTTGATAAAGTAAATTTTTCTTGCATGAGCGAGCCTAAATATGCGGAGCGCTTAAAGCAATTTCATAAAAAACAATTAATTCTTATTGGTATTGAAACACATGTTTGTGTCTTACAAACCGCTCTAGAAATGAAAGATGCAGGATATGATGTTTTTGTTGTTGCCGATGCAGTGAGTTGCCGTGGTGAACAAAATATGAAATATGGATTGAAACGAATGAAACATGCAGGGATTCATTTGGTTACCACAGAAATGGTATTTTTCGAATGGATAAGGAAGGCAGGGACTTCTGAGTTTAAACAATTGAGTAAGGAGTTTTTTTAGGGTTTGCTTTTATTTCTACTACTTTGGCCAGACTGAACTAATTTTTGTGCACTCCGATGCTCACATACAGCATTTATGCTGCTCTTCGGTGCCCAAAAATCCTACCGTTTTGTCTCAAGCTAGTGAATAAAAAAAGCCCCTGGATTGCTACAATATCTATAATTATGGAGAGACATAGTGAATTTTACGAATCAAATCGCCTTGATTACAGGTGGTGCCTCAGGTATGGGCAAAGCAAGTGTTCAATACTTACAGAAGCGAGGAATGCGAGTTGTAGTGTGGGATAAAGAAGAAGATGGCCAAAGCGAAGCCGATTTATTTATCAGTTGTGATGTAACCAGTGATGAATCAGTTGAAAAGGCGATGCAACAAACAATAGAACAATTAGGAACACCGAGAGTTTGTGTGAATTGCGCCGGAATTGCTCCCGCAAAGCGTATTGTTGGGAAAGAGGGGGCAATGCCTTTGGCTGCATTTAAACAAGTAATTGATGTTAATCTTATTGGTACTTTCAATGTAATGAGAGTTGCAGCACATGCAATGACCCTCTTGGATTTAGAAAGTAATTCCCAGGAACGTGGTGTTATTGTTAACACTGCCTCTATTGCCGCATTTGAAGGACAAATTGGTCAAGCTGCATATAGTGCTTCCAAAGGTGGGGTTGTGGCAATGACTTTACCTGCTGCGCGAGAGCTCGCTCAGTTCGCCATTCGCGTAAATACCATTGCCCCAGGATTAATAGCGACACCCATGTTATTAAATATGCCACAAGAAGTACAAGATAATTTAGTGGCAACCATGACTTTCCCCAAACGCTTTGGTAAACCCGATGAATTTGCTTCATTAGTTGCACATATTATTGAAAATGGAATGATGAATGGTGAAGTGATCCGTTTGGATGGTGCTCTTCGCATGAAGTAAATCTCGGTTTTTAATGGAGTCGTAGCGCGTAGCTTTGGTATAAAGAAGCAAACTCATACTGTACTGGCTTCACAATCTCGGCGCCAGCCTGCAGATGGTAGCTGTTTGCTTGCAAAACAGTTTGTTTCGTGCTCAAAGAGATCTGGGCTGAAAAACCTGGTTTACGCTTGCTGTAAAGACAATTTGTTGAGGTAGTGCGCACCTGCTTACCCAAAGCGAAAGAGCTCCTCCATGTTGGCCTCGTCATCCATATCACCTCCCTGGTTGTCTGCATAATAAGCATTAATTTCATTGGTATCAACCACTACAATTTGCTTGGGGGAGGGGCTCCCAGCAGCATTTTCCCAACCCAAAACAATTTTTTGTTTTCCTGCATTAACTAGTCCATATTCATCACCCAAATCAATCCAGCGATGTCCCGAACTATCAATGACCAAATAGGATTTATAGGCGGCTATTTCAGTATAAATATTCTCTTTAGCCAGTTTTAATTGCAGCTCTTCAATAAATGCCTTGGTTTCACCAAGATGGCATGCGACAAGGGTGAGTCGTTTAACTGCCTGTAATGAACAATCTTCTACTAGTCGTTCTACCAACATGTCTGCATCGCAATCGGAAAACTTATATGTCCCTTTTGTACCATGACCAACTAGAAGCAAATGGGATTGTGACGTTAATTGGCTCAGATCAGGAAAATAATTAAGGGTGGTAGAATATATTAATCGATTTTCTTCTTTAAAATGAATTCCTAACAGATTTTTAGCATTTTCCTTAATGGCACTATCATTTTGCGATGTTTTATCAGAATAAAATTCAATTACAGTAGCTCGATCGTATTTTTTTGAAAAAAATTTCATAGAATTCACAAAGAAAAAAATTAACTTATTATACATATTTTCAATTGCTATGTATTAAATAAAGCCAATAAGGTTTTTATATTGATATTTTATTGAGAAAAAAATTGGTCTATTTTTGCTGGGTTGCAGTTTCATTGCAACCCAGAGAGAGTTTTGCTCAATTTTTTTAGGCTTCTTGGTGATGTGTAGTGTCTTTTGGTGATTGAATATTTCCATTGGAAGTATAAACACTAACCGCATTTGCTTGATTTCCTGACAGAGTATTGACAATTTCTTGACGGACATAAAGGTTGTTGGCTATTATTTGCCCATTTACTGCATTTAATTCACGACAGCATGTGAGTAGTTCTGCAAGCTTAGTATTTAATTGATTGATTTGTTGTGTTTCCTCAACAGTGCATTCTTTAAGAAACTCAGTTAAAACGAGGTTCATATCTTGATTGGGATTCGTATAGTCAATGAGTTGCAAGCGTTGTTTGGCACTTTCTTCTAAATTATTCGATAATTCCTGTTTTTTATTCGCAAATTCTTCAAGCTTGTTAAATTCACGGGACGTTAGAATTTCCTTTTCCTCAGCCAGCAAAGAATTGAGTGATTCTATCCAATTAATTTCTTGTTTCAAATGGTCGCTCAATGTTTGTATTTTATGATCCATAGTTATTGCCCTTAGAATTTATGCAGGTTCTACATTTAATATTTTCATGGCAATTTTATCACTATCAATCTGATAGTTTCCAAGTGCTATTTCAGATTTAAAATATAAAACTCGAGCGTCATTGATTTCAGCAACTTCCTTAAGAGAGTTTTTTATAGCTTCTAACTGTTTGGAAGTATCACTAATGTTGACATGTGATGAGGGATCCTCAATCAAACTTTGGATTTTTTCTTGATGTTTCATTTTTAAACGACTGTCTGTATCTGGAGTTTTTACAGAAACTGCATCACTGATTTGATTAAACATAATTTATCCTCAATCACGTTCGACTTCTAAATGTATCGGCTATTTTGTAAAAATCTTTAGTAAATTTTAATTAAATGGGTGGGTTTGCATTTCTATTATCTTGGCTAAGCAGTGCTGATTTTTTCGTGTTGAAACTCATCGACTCGATTAAGCTATGTTTCAGCATTCAAAAAGCAGGCGATTTTGGCTCAAGTTACTGAAAGTAATCTTTATTATTAAATAATAACATTCACTTTCTTTGAGTCAGTAATCTGAGCTTCAATAATTTTTTTGGAAGAAAGATTGCGTACTTTAATGGTTTCACCAAGTGAGCCTTCTTCCAATGCAATACCATCCATACTTACAGTTAAATTGCTATCACCAGCAACAATAGAAACATGTTCTCCTTTATTAATCAATTTCGCTGCTTCTATATTATTCGGATTAAGCGGACTATTCGGGGGAATATTTTGTTTGCATATTTGCCCTATTAATAAATCCTTTTTAGTAAAATAGCCGTGATTTAATCTTTGTACATCCATTTCTGTTCGATAAATATCATCATTGGAGAGTCGAGTTCCTTTAATAAGAGCACGTTTTGTTACGTAGATCGATTTTAATACAGTTATTTTAACAGGAACGTATAAAGACCAATGATTGTCATTTTCTTGGCATTTTATTCCCATAGTACTGGTGTTTAAAATAGGAGACTGATAGGGATTAAAAACAACCAATTGCTCTTCAGCACATGCTTTGAGATTTAACCGGGAATCAATTTTATCTGCTTTAACGCGAATTACTCCTTCTTTATATGAAGAAAGCTCATTACGTATATGTTGCTCTATTTTGTACGTTAGTATTTCAGGCGGCTGCATCGCTTCAGCATGCAGTCCTGTACTTGCAAAAAATAGTAAAACACTTAGTATGCACTTTTTCACCAATAATTCCTTTTTAAATGTCTTGTTGCAAACTGCAAATATTATGCCAATTTTCAGGAGAGTATTAAATTATGGTTCATTTCATTGTTTATGTAGTAACTTTATTGATGTTTCAATTACCGGTTCATGCAGAAAGCCATCATCCCCAAGAATTTTTGCAATCAATTAGTGGCGCCAAAGATGAAGGTGAACAAATTTACAATCATTTTTGCGTCAATTGCCACGCAAATAAACCATTAATTCCAATAGGCGCTCCTAGAATTGGTGAAAAAGCAGATTGGAAAATACGTTTAAAACAGGGAATGGATGTGCTCTTTAAACATACTGATGAGGGTTTAAATGCAATGCCACCTCGGGGAGGATGTTTTGAATGCACTGATGAACAGTTAATGAATGTCATTCAATATATGCTCCCAAAACAACCAAAAAAGGAATCATTAAATAATCTTTAAGCTCATAAAAAATACACAGTGTAAAAAAAAATTATAAAAAAACCTAAACCTATTTTTAAATCTCCCGATAAATAGAAAAAAAGAGGGAGAAAATAAAGTGAAAAAATATCTAGCGTTAGTCCCAGTGTGTGCTTTAGCAACATCCTGTGCTTCCATGGATAGATCAGTCCCTATAGTTGATGATGCGGGCTACACACATTACACGATGAGTATGAAATCTGACCACAGGGGTACCCATGCCTTCCCTGAAAAACGACCGGCGACCGGGAAAAAAGTCATTGTATTTGACCCTAAAGCAACAGCGTGGGCGGCTTACGATAAAGAAGGTAATAGGGTAAATACCGGTAGTGCTTCCGGAGGTAAGGATTTTTGTGAAGATGCAGGCAAACCGTGTCGTACAGTGACTGGAACATTCCGCATTTATTCTAAAAAAGGTGAGGAGTGTACTTCCAGTATTTATCCCTTAGAAACAAATGGTGGAGCAAAAATGCCATATTGTATGCACTTCCATGGAGGTTACTCCATTCATGCGGCGTATGAAGTACCGAATTATAATGCAAGCCATGGCTGTATCCGTGTTTTACCCAGTGCAGCAAAATGGTTAAACGAAGATTTTGCTGATATTGGCACTACAGTAATTGTTAAACCTTACTAAACAAGGCATCGAAAGAAATTTTGATGGGAAGTTGGCGTTAATAAATAGGATACTCTCCACTACAGCCCTGCATTGCAGGGCTTTTTTTCTAAGTAATCTATTTAACGATGACTACTCTAAACCAAGCGAGTAGTGTTTTTTTTGTCTAGGTTGAATGAACTGTTACAGATTAGCCGGAAATTAATGAGACGTTTAGGCAACGAGGCAGTGATATTTGAGCTATATTTAAAAGAAACAAGACATAAGTAATCAAATGAGTAGAGAAAAAATACCAGAGGACTTGATGGAAAAGATTCTTGAAGCAGAGAATCTTGCGGAAACAATGTCAACGATGAAGATTATTCCTCAACCTCCAGAGCAAAAAAAATTTATACTTAGATTACTGATAAATAAGATTCCATTACTTTCTGGTTTCTTACAAAGTTTAGGTGGTTCTGGCACTGCAACTACCGCGCTAATCAAAAGCCTGGGGAATACGTCTCAAGCGTTGCAAGGAGCAAGCACTGGTTTTCACTATGCCGGCCTAGGTATTGCAGCAGTCAATTTTGTTCGTATTCCTTTGATTTATTTCTTTTCACTTATTGCAGGAGAACCCCCACCTTTTACCCTTTCCAATAATGCACGTTGGGCTTATTCCGCATTATTGTTGGGTTTGACTTTAACCGCTATTTTGGTTCCCGCAGCAGCGCCTCCAATTGCCTTGGCTATGGCCAGTTTAAGTTTGGTACTTAGTTTGGTCTCCATAGGAAATATGATTTACAACCGTTATAAAATTAAAAAATCACTACAAGAAACTAATGAAAAGATAAAACCCCAAGAGGATATTTTAGAGCTAAAGCGCGAAAATGCCCGGTTGCTAGGCTTAAAATTAAAAAATCTTAAGAAAAGTGATGAGGATTATGAGAAAAACGCCATGGCTATTTGCAAAGAAATTGAAGACTTAAACATCGAATATGAGATTGAAAGAGTCAAGTTACAGAAGCTTTATAATGATAAGTTGAATCATGAGCAAACACTTAAAGGTTTAGGAACAGGTGCATTTGTGGATAGGGGAGTCACCGCTGCTCTTACTTCCGTTGCTATCATCGGTTTGTCTCTGAGTTTGTTTTTTCCTCCTGTTGGTCTTGGTATTGTTGCAGGTAGTGCAGGATTAGGTGTTCTTTATGTCGTAGGTCGGGTTGCTGTTTCCCTGCTCGCTCCAGTAGTTAGCTCTCAACTGAAAAAACTGGGGTTATGGAATTCCAAAACAAATGAAAATGAGGAATCTCTTGAGCCTTCACTTAATCCAGATGATTCATTGACAGAGGAAAATCCTATGGATAAAGAGACATCTACATTTGCAGAAGGACCTAAAAGCACTATGAATAACGAGGACTCTACTTTAAAAACGATGAGAGAACTATTTGGAATAAATGCGAGTAAGAGATTGCAAGAATTAAAAGAAGGAGCTATTGAGATGGACATACTCGATAGCCGTTTGTCAGCAATAATTGAGACTCAAAATCATCGTGAAGCTTTAAAATTTTTCCAGCATCTGACAATAATTGCTCAAATGGAGGAATGTCCTTATGGTGACTTAAGATGCGTGCTCGACAAATTTTCTAATATGGATAAAGTACTACCCTTACTTGAGGATGCTCTTGAGGAAGTTAAAAATGGTATGCTGATTATATCGAAAGAGGAGAAAGTTGCGTTATATAATTCCGAACCTTTAAGGATTATTTTAAAACGAAGTGAGAGGCTATCCGATTTAAGCTTTTTAATTTCATCAACACAGCACACAGAGTCACGAGACGAAAAGCAAAAACAACTTAATTTCCAACAACAATAACTCATCTACAATGGGGATGTTGCAATTAGAGAGTTCTATTTGGGATCTAAAATCAAAATCCTTTCTTTTTCATCAAAAAATTTTTAATTCGCGATTTCATTTTTTCTAATGAACAACTTGCTAATATGTACATCGCAATTTACTATCATGTTTTTTTAAACCGGATGCATGATATATGATTCTATGTATTGATGTTGGAAATTCTCATATCTATGGAGGAGTTTTTGATGGAGAAGAGATCAAACTTCGTTTTCGTCATACATCTCAAATAAGTACATCTGATGAGTTAGGTATCTTTTTGAAAAGTGTTTTGCGAGAAAATAATTGTTCTCCTGAAGCAATTAAACAGATTGGTATTTGTTCTGTCGTCCCTCAAATTGATTATTCATTGCGTGCAGCCTGTGTTAAATATTTTTCTTTAGAGCCTTTTCTGTTACAGGCTGGAGTTAAAACGGGTCTGAATATTAAATATCGTAATCCTATAGAAGTAGGTGCTGACCGAATTGCAAACGCAATTGCTGCAACACATATCTACCCAAACCAAAACGTGATTATTATTGATTTTGGTACTGCAACTACTTTTTGTGTTATTAGTGCTCAGAAAGTATATATGGGAGGCGCTATTTTACCTGGGGTTAGGCTTTCAGTTGATGCTTTATCAAAAAATACAGCGAAATTACCTGCTGTAGAAATCATAAAAATTGAAAACTCAGTCGGACGTTCAACAATAGAAAGTATTCAGTCGGGTGTTTATTATGGTGCTATTGGTGCTTGCCGCGAATTGATTCAACGCTTGCATCAAGAGGCTTTTGATGCTGAAAAAGCTTTAGTTTTAGCAACAGGTGGATTTGCTTCCTTATTTGAAAAACAGGAAGTGTATGATCACCTTGTTCCTGATTTGGTTTTGCAAGGGATAAGATTGGCAGCTTTGCTGAATAATTGATTAAAAAAACCTGCAATTACTCTTAAAAAGGGTAATTGCAGGTGCTTGAAACTACTTTATTGTTGTAAAAAATTTACTCACTGTATACTCGTCTTCATGCTTTGCAAAATACTTTTGGAGTCCTGCTGGCATAGCATTTTGTAGATCCTCGTTAGCATTAATAAAATCCTTTAGATCCCCCTTTTCATTCTTAGATTGAACTGATCCTTCTGATAAGTTCCCTAAGATTTTACCAAGTGCACTTCCTGAGCCGAACGTTTCGGATTGAATTTTAGCATGAACCAAACCTATAGCTTGCGCTCGAATTAATTCATTACACCCGTGATGAGTTGAGACGGCATTTAAAAAGTTAATTTCTTGAGCCCTATCGCTCTTTTGAAACAAGTCTTTAACCCATCGCCAAAAACTACTTATTCCATGTCCACTTTCACCATAGGCTTTATCATATGCTTGTTTATATTGACTCTTTATCTGTGGTATGACTTTTTCAAGGGTGAGCACTTCTCCCTTTGCAGGACTTGTCACGTGCCTTTCTACTAATGTTAAGGAAACCTCTTCTATCTTCTTTTTAAATGATTCAACTTCCTCTTGGGCAGTCTCATATTGTTTTTCTAAAAATTGGATTCGTTCATCAGTATTTTTATCTTTTAATCGTCTTTTTTCGCCAAGTTTCTCAGTCAAATGCAGTTGACAGTCTAGAAGAATGTTTAAAGCTTCTTGATATTGTTTTGTTGCTGTTTCAAATTCTTTTTTGTTCTCTTTTTCAGATCCTTCGCTTATCATTTTTTGGGCAGAATCGGTGAATCTTTTTTTATGCTTAGCAAATTCGTCTAAAAGGTGTTTGTTATATCCCTCTTGCTTGTCAGACCAATTCGATTGTCTCTTAATATGTTCAGCGGCGTGTCTTATGTGAAGCATTTGTGTTGATTCCAGAAATACAGAAGTCAAGCCGCTTTTCTGAGAAGGTGCTTTATCCTGAGCGAGAGACCGTTTTACCTCTTGAATTTGCTGCTTTAAATTTTCTTGTCTTGCTTTCATTTTGGTCTCCACTGCATTACAAAATGTTTATTATCTGTGATAGTTGTTTTATTTTACATCAAAAAAATAAAATTAACAATATTCTACATAATGTGAAAATTGATTCACATTGGTAAAAATTTTCCTTTTTCAACATGCGGCCTTGAAACACTTTTGAATTTTTTTAAGATATTTTTATTTAATAATCTCATCTTCTACGAATTGAAACCCAAGTAAACGAATTACTTCATTGTGTTGAATTAAACTCTTTTGCTAATTTCATATAGTGTCAATAATTATCACAAATAGCTCTCTTATTGGTCGCGCGCTTTCTAAACCCTAAATAAATTATCCAAAAAGTGGGTTTTTATCTTGACGCATGGAGAAATGTGTTTCTATAGTGTATAAAAGTGGGGTAAAATAATAAAAAAGTGGAGAATTGTGGAAGATAAAAACTTCCACATAAAGGAAAACCATGTTTCGTGGAATAAATGCCATCACCATTGATACTAAAGGGCGCTTAGCTATCCCCACGCGTTATCGAGCCGCGCTGGGTGCAGAAGAGAAAACTCCTTTGGTGGTGACTATTGATACAGAGGAAACATGTTTGCTGCTCTATACTGCGACTCAATGGCAAATCATTGAAGATAATTTGCAAAAATTACCCAGTTTTAATGCTGCTGCACGAAGAATACAACGTTTATTGATTGGTCATGCGACTGATGTTGAAGTCGATGCAAATGGGCGGGTGTTATTACCCACGGTTTTAAGAAATTATGCGCAATTGGAAAAAGATGTAGTGATGATAGGCCAAGGAAATAAATTTGAAGTTTGGAGTAAGGATCTTTGGGAAACCCGGCGTGAACAATGGTTGGCTGAGGAAAGTTCAGGAACTGGTGGGTTACCTGATGAAATGAAAACGTTTTCTTTGTAATGGAAACAAAAATGGCAATGCATCAATCAGTATTACTTCATGAATCAATAGAAGGTCTAGCCATTAAAAGTGGAGGTATCTATTTTGATGGTACTTTTGGCCGTGGGGGGCATAGCAGAGAAATTTTGCGACATTTAAATGAGCAAGGTCGTTTATATGCCATAGATAAAGATATAGAAGCAATTGCATATGCCACAGATCATTTTAGTCAAGATAAGCGGTTTCATATATTTCAAGGTTCATTTGCCCAAATTCAGAAATTTGCTACTGAAGCGGGTGTACTGGGAAAAGTAGATGGTATTTTGTTGGATTTAGGGGTGTCTTCACCACAATTGGATAATCCGGAAAGAGGTTTTAGTTTTATGCAACAAGGACCTTTGGATATGCGTATGGATTTATCTCAGCCCATGAGTGCTGCGCGTTTTGTTAATGAAGCCGAAGCAGAAGAAATGGCTTCTGTTTTCAAGCTGTATGGAGAAGAACGTTTTGCAGGACGTATTGCCAAAGCAATCGTTGCTGCCAGAAATAATGCGCCTATTTCCACGACATTGCAATTGGCTGAAATTGTGAAGGAAGCAAATCCTAAATGGGAAAAACACAAACATCCAGCAACACGAGTGTTTCAAGCAATACGCATCTATATAAATCAAGAGTTAAACGATTTAAAGAGTTGTCTGGAGCAATGCCTTAATGTTCTGGCTCCCAAAGGGAGATTGGCGGTGATTAGTTTTCACTCCCTTGAGGATCGCATCGTGAAACAATTTATGCGTGATAAAGAAGAGGGAGCTAAACCGCCTCCGGAGGTGCCCATTCGTTATGAGGCGCTAAAGACAAATTTTAAAAGAATAGGTAAGGCAATTATGCCGCAAGAAGTTGAAGTAAAAGAGAACGTCAGATCTCGAAGTGCTGTACTTAGAATAGGGGAGAAATTAGCATGAATGCTGCAGCAAGAGTAATTAATCAAGGTACCTTATTTAATGGTCAACTGGCAGATATGCATATGTCAAAATCATTATACATGCTGATTATATTATTAGTTGCCGTATTAGTCAGTGCTTTGGCCGTGATATACAGTACCAATTCATATCGGGTGACTTTGAATAAGGTCGAGCAGCAAGAACAGTTAACACATTATTTGCAGCTTCAATGGGGGCAGTTACTCCTTGAGCAAGCAAGCCTAGCTACACCGGCACGAGTAGAAGAGTTGGCCACTGAAAAATTACAAATGCTTTTGCCAACTTCTAAAAATACTTATTGGCTACAAGCACAGCAGTAGAAGTTTTTGTTTTAAACGAGTACCATTGCCATTTAGTTTTAGTAACGTAGCCTAGGTGGAGGCAAAGGCCATAACCTGGGAGTTTTTGTGCAATATAACCCGGGTTATGGCACGCGCCTCCACCCTGGCTACAGATGGATTATATCCATGAAAAACTCAACTCATTTAAACAGACTGATCGTAGTATCTACTTTTTTTTTATTACTATTATTCATTTTGGTTTGGCGCATGGTTGATCTCACTGTACTCCATCGCCAATTTCTGCAAGGCCAAGGCAATGCTCGTAGTTTACGTGTTGTAGACATTCCTGCGCATAGAGGAATGATCATGGATAGAAATGGCACACCTTTGGCAATTAGTACTCCTGTGGAATCGGTCTGGGTGAATCCTAAAGAGTTCTCACCTGATAAAGAACAATTTATGTCCTTTGCAGAATACCTAAATTTAACTCCCAAGCAGCTAAGCAGAAAAATAGTAGATGCAGAAAATAAACAATTAGAATTTCTCTATTTACAAAGACAATTACCTCCCCCTTTAGCTAAAAAAATAAAGGCATTAAAAATCCCAGGCGTAAACTTTCAAAAAGAATTCAAACGTTATTATCCTGACTCAGATAGTATTTCCCAGTTGATCGGATTTACTAATGTAGATGATCAGGGTTTGGAAGGAATTGAGCTTGCTTATCAAGATTGGTTAAAGGGGGTCGTTGGTAAGAAAAGGGTAATTAAAGATCGTTTAGGAAGAGTTATAGAGGAATTAGGGGTCATAAAACAACCTCGCCCAGGCCGTGATATGACCTTAAGTATTGATCGACGTTTGCAATATTTGGCCTACAGTGAACTCACTAAAACGGTTGAGGAGTTTGCTGCAAAATCGGGTTCTGTTGTTGTTGTCGATACAGAAAACGGTGAGATTTTAGCTATGGCTAATGTTCCTTCCTATAATCCCAATTCACGGGGACGTTACGATAAAGATAGTTATCGAAATCGAGCAGTTACAGATACGTTTGAACCGGGTTCGGTCATTAAGACATTTAGTGTCGCCAGTGCTTTAGAAACCGGACTATTTACACCATCGACGATTATTGATACGAATCCAAGCTGGATGAGTGTTCAGGGGCGTACAGTGCGCGATATTCATAATTACGGCGTCCTTGATGTAACTGGTGTATTACAACACTCAAGTAACGTTGGGGTGACAAAAATGGTTTTAGCCAGTCCCCCTGAGCAATTAATTGGATTGTTGCAGCGTTGTGGTTTTGGGCAACGAACTGAAAGCACTTATCCTGGGGAAAGTGAGGGAGGAATTGTTAGCGTTAAAGATGCAAAACCTTTCGTCCTGGCTACAGTGAGTTTTGGTTATGGCCTGTCGGTCACCGCGTTACAATTAGCTAAAGCGAATATGGTTTTTGCGAATCAGGGCAAATTGATTCCTGTAACGTTACTTCATAATGATCCACCAACGCCAGGCGTGCAGGTAATGAAATCTGAAACAGCACAACAGGTTTTATCTATGATGGAAGCTGTATTAGGTAAAGACGGTACTGGAAAATCTGCAAGAGTCCCTGGTTATCGAGTAGCGGGCAAAACGGGAACGGCACGTGTAGCAGGGAAAGATGGTTACAAAGATAGAAAATATACTGCAAGTTTTATAGGAATTGCACCCGTTTCAAAACCGAAATTTGTTGTAGTCGTTATCATTCATGAGCCTTCTCGTAAAAGCTATTATGCCGCAGCAGTTGCAGCTCCATTGTTTGCTAAAGTAATGTCAGGTGCTTTACGATTGTTTAATATACCCACTGATGAATTGGTAGGATAAATTTGACTATAAGCTTTAAAGGTTTTTTAGTTTAGTTAAACTGTAGTTTTGGGTAAAATCCAGACTACATAAAACCTATTAGGAACCAAAGTGATGAAACTCTCACGATTATTAAAACCATGGATGTCACAGATTAATTCAGATTGTACTATTACCGGTATAGAAAATGACAGTCGTCGTGTTCAACCAGGAGATTTGTTTATAGCTTATGCTGGAGCAGCATCTGATGGTCGTTTATTTATAAATAAGGCTGTTTCTGCTGGTGCAATTGCTGTTGCCTATGATCCTATCCATTTTCCCAAGAATTGCGTATTGCCCGAATCAGTTTCTTGTATTCCTGTCCCTCACTTAGCGACACAACTTGCGCCAATTGCGAAACAGTTTTATGACGATCCTTGCCGTTTTTTAACTGTAACTGGAGTTACTGGAACTAATGGTAAAACAACAATCGCTTATCAATTAGCACAGGCTCATCATTTATTAGGGGAAGGAGCAGCATACATAGGCACTATTGGTCAAGGCAATGTAGATAAACTCCAATTATTGGACAATACAACCCCAGACTCACTTTGTTTACAAAAACTATTACATCACTACAAAAATCAAGGCTTGAGACAAGTATGCATGGAAGTGTCTTCTCATGCATTGGCACAACATCGAGTAGATGAAGTTGCGTTTAAACAAGCTATATTTACCAATCTAACTCTTGATCATCTGGATTACCATCTCAACATGGAAAATTATGCAATTGCCAAGTCATTATTATTTGCCAAAGAATCGTTGGAGTGGGCAATTATTAATCAAGATGATGCGTATCAAAAAATAATGGCTACTGCCGTTAAGTCCCATGTTAAAAAGTTAACTTATGGAATACATCAAGATTGTGATGTGAAAGCTGTAAATTGGACTATGGATATAAAAGGCACAGAAATTGAAGTACATTCTCCTTGGGGACAGCATCAATTCCGAATAAAATCCCTAGGTCAATTTAATATCTATAATAGCTTGGCCATATTCAGTAGTTTATTGGCTGCTGGTTATGCACCCGATCAGGTCGTCGAAGTAATGACCCAATTGAAAGCAGCTCCTGGGCGAATGGAAATTGTTGCTAATGCTCCTTATGTGCTTATTGATTATGCACATACTCCTGATGCTCTGGAGAATGCTTTAACTACCTTAAATCAATTAAAAAGAGGACGGCTATGGGTGGTGTTTGGTTGCGGTGGAGATAGGGATAAGACCAAGAGACCGGTGATGGGGAAGGTTGCCAGTACACTTGCTGATCAAATCGTTATTACCAGCGATAATCCCCGTACAGAGGATCCGCAGATGATTGTTGATGAAATTGCGCATGGCATTGCAAATTCATCGAATGTTATTCAATTGGTTAATCGTGAAGAAGCAATTGCTTATGCTTTAAATGAAGCAGATGAACATGATGTTATTTTAATTGCAGGAAAAGGGCATGAGGCCTATCAACAAATTGGCACGATAAAGCATACTTTTTCGGATCAGGATGTAGTAAAAAAATTAATCCAGAAATAGATTCCATAAACCTGCAACTTAAGAAATTTATGGCTTGGGTGAATCCCCGGGATTTATCTAGAAAATATTTCCCGGGTTTAGGCTGTGTTTCAATCCCAGATGAGGTTTATTTATGTATGTATTGCTTGAACTTCATAGGTGATATTTCTTCATAGCCTTGGATTGCTACTGCAAATAGATTCGGATCACCTGTCTCGTAGATACACACTAATTCATCATCTTTACCTGACTCAGGAATCCCCGGTGCTGTTAAGTCAGCTAAAATATCATTGGCTATATCGATTGTCTCTTCTTCAGAATCTGCTTCTACCGGGCCTATAGCGAATCCCCAGCTAGATGAAGTATTGTAGTTATTGACCGAGTAGCCGATATAATAATTATAAGCCAACTGTGACGCCATAGTAATTCCTACAGCTTGGATATCGCTTAGTTTAGGGCAAACAGATTCACCTGCAAAAGCAGAACCAGTAAGAACCAACGCAGCAGCAAAAGAGGTAAATTTTGCATTTAAAGACATATTATAACTCCTTGTTAAATCAAATCATTCCAAGTGAATCCCAAGTAGGGATTTTTTTATCGAACCCAGGTAAATAGCAATTTTTTACTTATGAGCTTTCAGCAAATATTGTTTTAATTTCATTGGGCTAATTGCGTAATCTCTAACAGCAACAGAATAAACATAAGGGTTACCTGTGTCATACAAACAAATCAATGTGTCATGATCTAGTTCTAAAGGAAATCCAGGAGTAGCCATATTATTTAAAATTCCAGTTGTGGCATCTAATGCATCATCTTCTGTATCTGCTTTCACTGGCCCAATAGCAAAACCCCAGGTAGCTGAGTTGAATTGACTGATAGAAAAACCAATAAAATAGTTATTACCAATCTGCTGAACTTCTGAAATTCCTTCCGCTTGCAGATCACTCAAATCGGGACAAGTATTATTTGCTAAGGCTGAACCAGCAAGAACCAATGCTGCTGTAAAAGTAGATAACTTGACTCCTAAAGACATTTACATACTCCTTTGTTTTTTTGTAAAAATCGGCAAAAGAGTATCATTTGCTTTACTGATTTACAATGGACAATTTTAGATTTAATCGTATTGATTATGTAAACAATTGGAGACTATTTAGTTGTTTTATTTCTTATACGCCCAATAATAATTTAGTTTTATAGTTCAAAATTGGGTCTGTTGAGTACTGAGAAAAATCATGGCGCGTTTGGTGATTTTTACGTAAATTCAAGAAAGCCACTTTTTTATCTACAGCATGCTTTAAGGATAATGTTTCTTCGAGTGGGTTATAAATTTTTAATATAAAGTCATGCCATAATTGACCTTTATGTAAGTTCAAAGTCTGTGGCAAAGCGGGTGCTGCGAATTGAGGTATAGCGAGATCAGCAATGTGATGTAAAGCGGAACTTACCATAGCAACTGCCGCGTATTTTGCCTCTAGACTATGGCCTGCAATATGGGGAGTGCATATTGTGGATTGATTAATAATACGGGTGTCGATATCGGGTTCATTAAGATATACATCGGTGCAATAGATTAATGGTTTTGATGTATTGAGAAGTGCTTTTTCATTGACAATTCCACCGCGAGCGGCATTAATAATGACAC
Source organism: Legionella parisiensis (assembly GCF_001467945.1). GTDB lineage: Bacteria > Pseudomonadota > Gammaproteobacteria > Legionellales > Legionellaceae > Legionella > Legionella parisiensis. Next base: position 2,440,980 of record NZ_LNYQ01000013.1, on the reverse strand, counting down.
AGCCTGGTTTTAATCGATCTAGGAAATCCTGATTAATCAAATTGGCACTAGGATAGGGTTGATTATTATGTAATTCAGCATGAATACACAGCAGATCAATTGCATACAATTCCTCACGAGAGCAACTATGGAAAGTGGGTTCACATTCTGCTTTGAGGGGATCATAAGTGAAAATTTCCAAACCAGCGGCTTGCAAGCGCGCAGCAACTTGAGTTCCTACTTTTCCCAGTCCAATAATGCCTGCTTTATTTCCACGTAAAAGTTGTCGTTGTTCTAGAAAGGCAAGACAGGCAACGACATAATCAGCAACAGCTCGCGCATTGGATCCTTTTGCATCAATCACTTGAATGTTTTGAGACTCGAGCCAGAGACGATCAAGATGATCAGTACCGCTGCTCGCAGTCGCAACGTAGCGCAAGCAATGATTTTTTAATAAAAGTTGATTTACTTTTAGATTAGCACGGCAAAGAAGAACATCTTGTCCAGGAAGTAATCCTGTGATTTCATCGAGATGATGATATAGCGTTAGGCGAAAGGGCTTAGGAAAAGCCTGTTCTAATCCTGGCAGAGAGGAGTCAGCAAGTATATTCATAGTCAATGTTTACTCCATCAAAGTGTAACCTTCAAAAATAGACCTGTTTCCAAACTCTAATGTGGGAAATTGCTTTGTCTTCATCAGCGAGTTTGGAAAGCGGTCGAATGTATCGAGAGGTTAAATTGCTGGCTTTCATATTTTAAAAATGGCACTAAGTGCGATGAGTCCGAGATTAATTATCGGGGTTAATATCATGCCTAAAACCCCAGTAAACACCAAAAGAATGAGAATAAAAAAACCATAAGGTTCTATCTTAGCATAAGCCATAGCTTGTTTGGGAGGTAAAAGGCTACTGACTACCCGACTGCCATCCAATGGTGGAATAGGAAGTAAATTTAATGCAGCCAAAATTAAATTAATAAATACTCCTGCTTGGGACGTAGCATAAAGAAAAAGGACAGCCATTGATGTGCGTGGATTGAGCATAAGTGCGATTTTGTCGCAAGCAGCCCATAAAAATGCCATGAGAAGATTTGCAAATGGTCCGGCAAGAGTTACGAGGATCATATCGCGCCGAGGATGACGAAATTGGTTCCAGCTAATTGGGACAGGTTTTGCATAGCCAAAAACAAAATTAAATTGTGTTAATACACCAACCAACAAAGGTATAGCTACAGTACCTATAGGATCCACATGACGAAGAGGATTCAAACTTAGTCGACCTAACATTTTTGCCGTAGAATCGCCGCAGCGATATGCAACGAAAGCGTGAGCTGCTTCGTGCAGGGTAATGGCAAATAAAATGGGGATCGCCCAAATACATATTTTTTGGATTAGGGTAAATTCTATCATTAAAAAACTGAGCAGTGAGAAATGTATTCTGATTCTAGCGAATAGTTGCTTCCAATAACAAGTAAAAAGAAGTTAAAAGTCCTTTTTCTTAATATATGTATGTATTTAATTTTTATGGTCAAATCAGTACCTTAGTGCTTGATTAAATTGGAGCCAGAAAGTTGATTGGTTGGTCTATGCATGATATATTTTGCCCGAAATTTAACTAGTCTAGGAGACAAAATGCCAGCATTAAATAAATTAAATCCTGAGCTTAAAGAGGCCTTGGGTACAATGAGTGATCTCGTATCTCGATATGATGAATTGGTTGAAAAGAGTAAAAAGGAATCTCTTAGAGATAACCAAGATGCAACTCAATACGTTGATGATGTTATTAAGCGCTATAATTTGATTAAAAAAACATCGCCTAGATCTTCAGCCCTGCAAGAAAAAAAAGAATCCTTTTTATCTTTATTGAAAGGACATGCAGCTGAAGTTGGTATACTCGCTTTTTCTAAGCCAGGAGATCTCGCATCTCGACTTAAAGAGCTGGATTTCGAGCCCAGTAAAATTGATGAAATAACTAAAGGTATCGAGCAAGCTGGTGGTGATGATGATTTACTCTCTCTTATCATATCATCAGTAGTAACCAGTGAAACTTTGTTATCATGCCCTGATGGACATCACCATGGTCATCCTTTTGCAACCGTAACATCTTTTGGTTCTGGTAGCCACCATCACGGCCACTGGTAATTAAATGTAGGAGAGCGGTATGTTACTGATGAAGGATTGCGCTATTGATCCAGGCGATATAGTCTTTGTTGTATCAAGTAGCAGAAAACCTTTCGTCCGATTAAAACAGGCCGCTCAATCCATCACGACTGCTGGCAATAAACATGGGCATATGGAAGTTGTTACCGTCTTTGTTTGTACCGGCAAGAATGAACACGGCATCATTTGTCACAATTATGAGCGACAGCTTTCTGCGTCTGCGAATGTATTTATTGAAAATCTTCAAGGGAAGAGTGTAGAGGAATTAACAGTTCTGCTTCTCAATTACTGCAGCAAAGAATTCACCTCAGCTCAAATAAAGAAAGCACTTGAAGGAGGCTTCAAATGGATGAAACTTTGGGCTTCCCAAATAACGGGAAATGAAGATGCAGAAGAGCTCATTAAACAATTCCTTGTTGCATCTAATGAAAATAAAGAGAGATTAATCCAATTATTGGTTGTTTTCTGGCGTGCTTCAGGACAAGCAGAAACTCTTCCTGCTGTTAATTCAAGTTTGTTGGTGTTTAAACATACCGACAGCAATCAAAGACGACAATTCCTCGAGGCATACCGGCAACAAGTCAATGTTACTAAAAGATTATATGCACAAGGAAAAACCCGCACCAGCTTCTGGGCTGTGCTCAAATCACTTTTCCAATGGTCAAATAAACAGGATAAAAAAGATAGAGAAAAGCATTCTCCTTCTGAGGAAACTTTTTGCTCTCAAAATGTGATGCAGGTTTTAAATCAGGTTAATCCTGATTTAGTAAAGAGAGGCAGACACGTCCTACCTAAATCTTTGGAGGCTGGGCTTCGTGAGGCAACAGAAGCGGACGCAGCAAATCAGGACCAGTTCGATGATTTTGAAGCAATGATTGCTGCACAAAAACTACCTCCTTTTAAATTACAAATTTTACCTTCATCAGGTAAAGAATTGATGAGTACATTATTAGCAGTGGTAGATCAAGAAATTCAACGCATTGAGTCTAAATGGTGGATTAATCAGAAAGATAGAAATAAAGCATTTGATTTGAAAAAACTTGTTTTGCCTTTTCGAGATCCCAAATACCAAAATTATCCTGTTGAGTTGCAGGTGGATGAGGCTTTAAAGCTTATCGCAACGTTACTTCCTACATTACAAAGAAAAACAGGCTTCTTGGGGGAATGGTTTCCGTCAACTGCTTATGCCAATGTGAGAGCATTTGCCCGTACGCAGGGTATTTTTGATGGGGATATTCGTGAAGCAACAGAGAAGCTAAATAGTAACCCCGTCATTCAGAAAGAAGATCGGGATGATGTAGTTGACGATTTTAAACTGGTGCCTACCGATCAAATTTATATTTTTTCTGATTGGTCTTTTTCCAGTTGGTCAATAAGTAAACGTGAGCTGATGCTAAAGCATATGCTTGAATTGCTTGATGCGGGGCATGCATTATATACTTGGGAAAATGAAAAATTAGTTCAAATGAACAAAGAGTCCATACAACGTGCCATTAATGGGGATGATTTTGATGATTTGTTGGCATCTAAATTAAAACCAGCGACTCGCGCTACACTGCTTGTCCAGGCACAACAGCAACAATTAGCTACAGAGCAGATTCACTTTCTTGATTATAAAGTCTGCCAAGAATTAGTAGATGATCATCAGTCCATTGAAACACACCTTAACCAGGTCGCGCCGATATTCTCACCCAAGCTGGACAGGTACCATTTGAATCAAACGAAACAAGCTATCATTGATATTGAACTAGAAAATACGCATAATGAAAGCGAACAATTCGAGTTACAGAGCCTAAAAAGTCGCATTATTAACCAGAAAGAAGTAAAACAAAAAACATATCAAAGTGGTATTGATACAAAGGCTTTTATTGCTCAACCAAAATATAGAAAACCCATATTCAAACCAGTAAATTCACTGACATTTACTCCACCTGCCAAATATTACCGTGACGAAGTTTATTCTGATCTGGTAATTCATGAAAATCCATCCTCTCCATTCCAATATTTTGAATTAGCAGGCATGAATGCTACGGATAACCTGGTTGAGTCCCACTATAACTTTCATCCTGAAGGATTAACCGAAGAACTCATTGAAAAAAGAAAAGAGGAACCAAATCGCGTTCTATTAAAAGGAAAAAAGAGATTAAATTTGACAGAAAATTGGCAGGCTTTACCCTCTTTGCATCCTGGTGAAACTTTGTTAGACATCGCTATTAGTGAATTAAAAAAGGATGATTTTGAAATAAAGTACTCTCAAAAAAATCATTTGCATTACATTCGCTTACTTAAACCCACAATAGAGCCACGCGACATTATTGTCAATTTATTGTTGCGTATGCCCAAACACTATAGAGCACATCCTGTTTTTAGCACGTTAGCTGCGCAACCTGGACATCATGAAATACATCGTTTGTTAATGAAGTACTTTAAGTTTGGCAGAGACCGTGGAGAATTACGCAACTCCATTGGAGCCACCGTTCATAATGGTACTGAGTATCTTAATGAGGCAAGAAAGTTGGGTGTTGCAAGTTGTCGTTTAAGAGCGATTGCCTTTAAGGAAGAAATGAGTCGTTTATATCCTGAGATTCCTGTATCTGTTGCTGTTAATCCGGATCATTGTTTTATTGAAATGGAATTGGATGGTCAATGGCAAAGGTATTGTCTCGGTGGATATAGGGACACCCCAACTTTGATGGAATCAGTTAAGGAAGATACTTTAAGGTGTCGATTCTTTACCGAAAGCACAAAGCAGCAAGCTCGCACACCTGTTGAGGAAGTGAGGTTTGTTAACCGTTTTGGGTAGCCTGGGTGCAGCACAGAAGAGCCCGGGGAAATCGATGGTAATTAACACAGGCTCGCTGCACAGGTTACAAATGTAGTACAGGGAAAATATATAAAAGGGACATAAATGATGAACTTATTTGATGCACATTTACATATTATCGATTACCGGTTTCCCTTGATTGCCAACCAATCCTATGTGCCTAAAGAGTTTACGGTTACTGATTACATTAAAATTGCACAGCCCCTGCACATTATTGGTGGGGCGGTGGTCTCAGGATCTTTTCAAGCATTTGATCAAACTTATTTAATAAATGCGTTACATGCCTTGGGTCCAAATTTTGTGGGGGTGACTCAATTACCCGCTCTAGCAAGTAACGAAGAAATTATTGAATTAAATCAGCAAGGAATTCGCGGTATTCGATTCAATCTGAGACGTGGCGGATCAGAAAAAATGGAGCATTTAAGTGACATGGCGCATCGAGTTTATGAGATTGCCAAATGGCATGTAGAGTTGTATGTTGAGTCTTCTGATCTCGTGGAGTTGAGTGATTTACTCCTCAGTCTACCTGCGGTCAGCATAGACCATCTGGGATTGTCTAAGAGTGGGCTTCCAGGTCTATTTAAGCTCATTGAACAAGGGATCAAAGTCAAGGCATCCGGATTTGGCAGAGTTGATTTTGATGTCACCAGCACCTTAAAAACGATTGTATCGATTAATCCCGACGCACTGATGTTCGGTACAGATCTTCCCTCAACACGTGCGCCGAAACCCTTTAGTAAAAATGATATCAATCTTATTTTAGATGTTTTTGATAACCGTCTAGCCAATAAAATTTTATTGACAAATGCCACTGATTTTTATCGCTTGCAACTTAAGAATTAAAAAAAGCACCAGGGGATTCTTTACATAAGGTTTCGTGGGGTTTGGCGTGTGTTTTTATCCGGGCTAGATTCTTGGACAAATATTTTTATGCTATATCGAAGCGCGAGAAAATCGAGTTATATCAAAAGATAATAATTTAAAATAATCATAGGACATATAGAACTCACCGTCATCCCCAACAGAGGTGCCCCAAGAGTTTCTTAAGAATAATAATCCTTTATGTTTCACTCCGTGATTATCCACCGCAACTGCATTATCATCATATCCAGTAATGACCATTTCATGAGCAGCTTCGACATAATCGACATCTGCAATTATTTCTGGTGTTAAAACCCAGGTATCAGTATACATCCATGTCTTATATTTGCCGACTGCTCCTACGCTACCTAAATCGGTACGTGGAAGAAGTACAGCAAATACCAATCGGTCACCTGAAGATAGAGCTTGCTTCACATCGTTTAAGTTCTTTTCCGGATCAGTTTTTTGAAATACATCAGACCAATTGACTTCTTTGCCAAAGATCGACTCGCTAAGTGAATTAAATATTTCGGGATCCATAAATGATGCGGGATCATGCTCTGTGTATGTTGGATAGTTTTTCAAGCCGCCACAACCGAATTTTAGTTGTTTGACTTTATTAACGATTCCATACTGTTCCATCTGGTCAATGACATAACTCGCATAACTTCCATCCCAGCCGCTTAGACCATAACCGTGTTTTTCCAGATAACTACCCAGCTGTAGATTACACAACTGACTAATGTAATCACCCTTGAACATGGTTGCATCAAGTGCAGCGGTTACTGCAAAAGTGACACAGGTCCCATGGATTCCTTGGTCCAAGACGGGTACATTATTCATGCCTAATTTAACATTATTAGGTATCAACAAGGCTGCGTTATTTGCAGAAGTATAAGCAAACTGCTGAGTATGCGCTAAAGCATCTTGGGCACGGGTGGCCAGGAGATTTTTTGCCTCGTCGGAAAGATGGACTTGCAGTAATTGAATACTCTTTTTATCTTTCACCAGACTATCGTGCGACAAATGTGCAGGTGCTTGCTGTAATGTCTGTTTTAGAGTACCAACAACTGTAACATCCTGGTGGGCATAGGCTCCTTGAATTACCAACGCAGCGAAAACAAGTATTTGCATTGACTTAATAGTAAATTTTGTTAAATCCATGCTCACTCGTTTCTGTGTTTAAGATGTTGTGTTGGATTTTCGTACTTATTGGGTCTCTTGTCAACAATATCAATGATTGAAATGGATACTGAAAAGGTTAGTTTAATGGAGTTTCTTATAAAAAAAGATGCCTTTATTAAGATTTATTGAATGGTTACAATGAGTTATAAACTTCAGAGGACAGTAGGAATATGTCATTAACAGATAAAATTTTAGGGAAGCCCCTTACTTGGAAGTCCCAGAAGAAACAAGAATTGTCTGTATTAACTGGAGTTCCTGCACTCGGATTAGACGCTTTGTCCTCAACAGCTTATGGACCAGAAGCAGCACTCACAGTGTTGTTGCCAGCAGGAATTATCATTTTAGGTTCTATTTGTTTTTAAGGGAGTTACCCATAATCTAATTCCAATGTTTGCTGTGGGATCTTTTAGTGCTTTTCTTTTTTCAAAGGTTGGTATGGTAGTACATTGGGTGCGCGAAGAAAGCCGGCAAGTTCGCTATAAATTAGTAATGAATGCTCTGGGTGCTTTAATCACCGCAATCGCACTTTTTATTATTATCATCACAAAATTTATGGAAGGTGCTTGGATAATTGTTGTTCTTGCACCTGCATTGGCATTTTTGATGTCTCATATTAAGCGTCATTATAATAAGATTGCGTGAGAAATTGAAAATCCAATAAAAATACATCCTCGTTATCTAAAGCACCCTGTAGTAATTATTCCAATACATGGTTTAGATTTAATCGCTGAAAATGCAATTCAATCTGATATTACAGCTGTTTTTGTTAATGCAGGATATGAAGATATTGAACCTTTAAAACAACTTTGGCATCAACTGATGGAAGTGCCAGCCAAAAAAGCAGATAAAGGTCTACCTAAACTAGAAATTATAAAATCACCTTATTGGCGTATTTATAAGCCATTATTAAATTTTGTAGATAACGTAAGAAAAGAGAGGAAAGATAAGCTGATTGCCTTTATGATACCTGAGTTATTAGAACTTAACTGGTATGAGTACTTATTACACAATATTCATGCCACAGGATTACGGGCTTTACTGTTTTTAAAGCGAGATCCTAGTACAATTGTTGTTACCATTCCATGGTACTTACGTGAAAAATAAGGATTTGATTGATGTCGCAGTTTGAAAAATTATTTAATTTTATGAAAAAACCTTGGGTTATTATTCCCTATGCATTTTTGGTTATTCTAGCCTATTATTTTGTAGACAAGCCTTTGGCGACTTATTTTTACCATTTGGACTTCAGAGTCAATATTCCCTTTTTACTCCTATTGACTGCATTGGGAAAATGGGTTTCTTATATCAGTTTGTTTTTTATTGCCGGGTTGTATTTTCGATACATCCAAGTTAATACTGTTTATGAAGTTCGATCTTGGTATTTACTGAGTTGCGTACTTTTAGCCAATTTGGTTTGTTTAATTTTAAAAGTTGCATTGAGCCGTGCTCGCCCTGAATTGTTATTTTCCAGTAATGAGTTTGGATTTTATTGGTTTAAGTTAAGTTCAAATTATTGGTCTTTGCCTTCAGGACACACGACGACGGTTATTAGTTTAGTAGCTGGATTAGGGATAATTTTTCCTCGATATTTTTATGTGTTACTTGTTGTTGCTCTATTAGTTGCTGCTTCAAGAATTTTGTTATGGTTTCATTATTTGAGTGATGTGATGAGTGCATTTTATATTAGTCTGTTGGTTGTTGGCTTTTTTACAGAATACATTAAACGGAAAAATTGGTTCAATAAAATGGATTGTACTATGCGATAACTAGGATTTCAGAAAGTTAACGAGTTTTAGCAGTATCGATCCTGAATAGCCAATCTAGGGAGAGGTTATGACTATAGAGACTGAATTAAAAACTCTGGTTAGCATCTATGCCAGTTATGATAAAGAAAAAGATTGTTATACAAGTGATTTGAACAAGGAGGCTCTTTTACGACTAGACGCTGATTTTATTAAATTAATTAATAAATTGCTGCTTAAAGATGGTCCGGAAAAAACAAAAATAAAAAAAAATTATAGAATTTTATCTTTTAATTTCCATCCGGACCTTATTGGAAAATTCGGTGCAGAAGCAAAATGGATTGAGAACAATCTGTCTGAAAATCGCAATGATGGAGCTTGTTTTAAAACATTGTCGCTTTGTTATGGGAAGTTAACTTCCCCTCAAGATTTTAAACCGCTTAAATTTGATGAAATTACTACGCGAGAAGATCTTAAAAAATGGTTGGAAAACTTAAGAAATGCTTCCCGAACATTTACGGAGCGTCATTTATATGTGAGTCTTCTGCATCTACTTGATCAATCTACCGGATATTTAGACGAAGTAGGGAAAATAAAGCCAAAAGGGATCCGTGTTTTAATTTCATTCCTTCCCATGATTTTTATTAGTTTGAGTACTTTTGTTTTTGCGGAAGAGTTATTTGCTATTTATGCTCTTTATTTTGCTTTATTAACAGGTGGACAATTTATGACGGGCAGCAATTCAGCAGGGTTGCAAAAGCTTGGTAATACCTTGCAAAAAATCACCATAGTTTCTGCCATGACCACAACTACCTTACTAGCTCGTTTAGTTGAAATGACTTTTTGGGCATCTCGTCAGTGCTATGAGATGAGTTTGCAAATAGGTTCTACAATTTTAACACCATTACTTTGCGCTCCTTCGGAGGTGAAGTCTGAGGCCTCTGCAGTAGATGAAAACTTATGTCGAGAATTGATTCTTGCAAGCCAGAATCAAAGTATCAGCGAGAATTTTAAAACGCCTGAATTAAAAATGATTGCAGCGCCAATTGAATCATATCTTGGATTATTAGAGCAGCAATTTTTTAGAAACTGGAGGGCAGGTGGAGGAAAGCATCGCGCATTAGACGCATTTTTGCTTAGAGTGCGTGTAATCGATAAAGATAATGATTTGAAAGTCGAAGAAAAAGTTGCAAAAGCATCTAAGGCTTTAGAGTTAGTAAAAAAAGATCCCAGTGTTTACACTCCAGGAGGAAAAACTGCTTTGGCAGTTGACCGGGCAGAACGGGTGATTAGTCTGCTCAAAGATGACTCTGGGATGCAGCTTACTGTAGTAGGATGTCCTACATAAAAAAGTTTTTAAGGTCAGGTATCTCCTTTAATGCCTAAATTTCAGGTGTTATATTCATGGCCTTTACCATTGTCAAATTCAGGGTAAAATAGAAATACCCCTTGAATTTGGCAGGGTATCTCTGGCAAGATGCGTTAGTTTTGATTATCCAGTGAGGAATTATGAAAGTTCTCGTGGCAGTGAAGCGTGTAATCGACCCTTATGTCAAAATTCGGGTTAAATCGGACCATACCGGAGTTGAAACACATAATATTAAAATGGCAATGAATCCCTTTGATGAAATTGCTATAGAAGAAGCGTTACGTTTACGCGAAAAAAATTGGGCTACAGAGGTGGTAGCAGTCAGTATTGGTGGTGAGAGTTCTCAGGAAACTTTGAGACATGCTTTAGCCTTAGGGGCTGATAGAGCAATTTTGATTCGCACTCAAGACTCATTAGAAAGCCTCAATGTCGCAAAAATATTAAAAAAGATTATCGATGATGAAAATCCCAATTTAGTATTAATGGGTAAGCAAGCTATTGATGGTGATAATAACCAGACCCCCCAAATGTTGGCCTCTTTATTAAATTGGCCCCAGGCAACGTATGCTTCTAAAATCGAAGCAAGTGCAGACCACCTTCAGGTAACACGAGAAATTGATGGAGGGCTTGAAACAATTAAAGTACTCTTGCCAGCAGTAGTCAGCACGGATTTGCGCTTAAACGAACCACGATACGCTAGCCTTCCCAACATCATGAAAGCAAAAAAGAAACCTTTGGTTGACTTGGAGTTAGATAAACTGGGGTTGTCACTTAAAAAACACGTTGAGGTATTAAAAGTCACAGAACCTGATGCTCGCAGTGCTGGAGTGAAAGTTGAGTCAGTGTCTGCGTTATTGGATAAACTACAGCATGAAGCCAAAGTGCTTTGATAAAGGGGGACGTGATGAGCACTTTAGTACTCGTTGAACATGATAATCAAACATTACATCCATCTACACGTAATGTTCTGGCTGCAGCATTGGAACTGGGCGGCGAACCAACCTTACTCGTTATAGGGCATCAATGTAAAGCGGTAGCAGAACAAGCCGCAAGTCTTTCAGGAGTTCATGCGGTTTGGTGTATTGATAAACCGTGTTATGAACATCCATTGGCAGAGCAAATAAGTGATTTAGTTCTTTCGTTTGCTCAGTCATTTAAAGCTATATTAGTATCTGCAAGTACTTTTGGTAAAAATGTCGCACCTCGTGTTGCAGCACAGTTGGATGTAGCTCAGGTTTCTGATGTGAGTACGATTATCGATAAAGATACCTTCGAACATCCAATCTATGCAGGTAATGCTATAGAGACTGTACGAGTCCTTGATCCAATAAAGATTTTGACGATTAGAATAACGGCATTTAATCCAGTAACTACAAGTCAGGCTAGTTGTTGCATTGAACAAATCGATAAAGAATTTATTGCAAAAAGTAGTCAATTTGTTAGACATGAGCTAAGTAAGTCTGAACGTCCTGATCTAGGAAGCGCTAAAATTGTTGTTTCTGGAGGAAGGGGACTTCAAAGTGCCGAGAAGTTTAAGTTGATCGAAGAATTAGCTGATGTACTTGGTGCTGCTGTAGGAGCATCCCGTGCTGCTGTAGATGCCGGGTTCGTTCCTAACGATTATCAGGTGGGGCAAACCGGAAGGATAGTTGCACCAATGCTTTATATTGCTGTGGGAATTTCTGGAGCGGTACAGCATATGGCTGGGATGAAAGACTCTAAGATTATTGTTGCAATTAATAAGGATGAAGATGCCCCTATTTTTCAAATTGCTGACTATGGTTTGGTTGGTGATTTATTTGAACTCGTGCCACAGTTAATAGCACAATTAAAGAACCGTTAGAGGGAGAAAGTATGTTAGTAGGCGTTCCAAAAGAAATTAAACCTCAAGAAAATCGTGTAGGTCTTGTCCCTTCAAGTATCAGGGAAATTATACGAGTAGGCAGCTCTGCTATAGTAGAGAAGGGAGCTGGATTGGGAATTGGGATTTCTGATGATGATTATCGACATGCCGGAGCCGAGGTTGTTGATAGCGCGGATGAGGTATTTTCCAGAGCTGAACTTATTGTAAAAGTAAAAGAGCCGCAACCCATTGAGTGCAAACGTCTCCGTGAAGGTCAAACTTTATTTACTTATTTGCATTTGGCCCCAGATCCTCACCAAGCACGCATGCTTAAAGAGTCTGGAGTTACTGCTATAGCTTATGAAACAGTAACTGAAGATAATGGTGGTTTGCCCTTATTGGCTCCTATGTCACAAGTTGCTGGTCGTATGTCCATTCAGGCCGGAGCACATTGCTTAGAAATGGCCCAAGGTGGTAGCGGCGTTTTGCTCGGAGGTGTTCCTGGAGTAGCGGCGGCAAATGTCGTAGTGATTGGAGGCGGTGTAGTTGGTACTAATGCGGTACGTATGGCAATGGGTATGGAAGCTCGAGTGACAGTGCTCGATCGTTCCTTACAACGTTTAAACGAGTTGGATTTCCAATTTGGCTCTAAGATCAATACCGTTTATTCTACTGCAGATGCCATAGAGAGATATACTACTAGCGCTGACTTAGTGATTGGTGCGGTATTAGTGCCTGGGGCAGCAGCTCCCAAATTAATGACTCGTGCTATGCTTAAATCAATGCGGCCTGGCTCGGTACTGGTGGATGTAGCGATTGACCAAGGTGGATGTTTCGAAACAAGCCGACCCACAACACATCAAGAACCTACATATGTTGTCGATAATGTGGTGCATTATTGTGTTGCAAATATGCCGGGTGCTGTGCCAAGAACATCAACTTTTGCTTTGAATAATGCAACCCTGCCTTTTGTTTTAAGCATTGCAACTAAGGGTGTGAAGTTGGCTTTATTGAATGATAAACATTTACTTAATGGCTTAAACGTTCATCAGGGTAAAATCACCTTTGATGCAGTTGCTCGTGATTTAGAGTATGAGTATACCCCAGCAGCGATCGCATTGGCTGGTCGATAAAGTTTTATTATTGTCTGATTTTGCTCTATAAATTGTAGCCTGGGTTAAGGCGAAAGCCGTAACCCAGGACTTGAGACGTTCGCTCATTCTGCAATCTCGGGTTTCACCCAGGCTACGCTATAATTTCCATATTACACTAAATTTATTTATTAAAACCCAGATTCTCTTTCCAATGGCATGAGGTTGATATGAGAGTACTTATTTCCGGTGCAGGAGTAGCAGGGTTGAGCGTTGCATATTGGTTAAAACGATATGGTTTTACGATCACAATCGTTGAACGAGCCCCATCATTGCTTATTGGAGGTTATAAAATCGATGTACGAGGCGCAGCGCTACACGTTTTGCGAAGAATGGGTATTTATGAGACTGTTGTAGCAGCAAGCACCGATATGCAAGGGGCTATGCTGGTTGACAGGAATGGAAAAGTAATTCAGAAAATGAGTGGTGATGTGTTTGGTCATCGAGCTGGCGAGGATGTGGAAATTATTCGTGGCGCCTTGTGCCAGATTCTCATGGATCAGGTACTTGATGCAGATTTTATTTTTGGTGATTGGATTCAAGAGATAACTCAATTTTCTGATCATATAGAAGTTCTATTTCAATATAGTGAAGCACGAGAATTCGATCTGGTTATTGGCGCTGATGGGCTTCATTCAAATGTAAGGAAGCTTGTATTTGGTGAAGAATCACTTTTTTCTCAGGAGTTAGGTTTATATCTCTGCGTGTTTACTGTTCCCAATTATTTGAATTTGGATCGATTAGAGATGCAATACTCGGAGTTAGGCCGAGTTGCGTCAGTTTGGAGCGCTTCAGGAGAGCCGAATGCTAAAGCATGCTTTGGATTTATTGCTCCAGAAAAAGTCGATCTTCGTAATGTGGAACAACAGCAACAGGTGCTTAGAACCGTTTATGACGGGATTGGCTGGGAGATTCCTAAATTTCTGAAAATGATGTGCGACTCACCTGATTTTTATTTTGATGCAGCAGCCCAGATCCATATGGATCACTGGTCACAAGGCAGGGTAGTTTTGTTGGGAGATGCTGCTTATTGTGCTTCACCTATGTCAGGTCAGGGGAGTAGTTTAGCCATCATCGGTGCTTATATTCTTGCAGGGGAGCTGGGAGCATCAAAAGATAACTATCAGCTTGCGCTGCAAAATTATGAAAATCAAATGCGTCCTTTTGTTAAGCTCAATCAAGCATTAGGGATTAAGGCTGCCGAAGTAATGCGCTACAAAGAGAAGAGTACTTTATTTTCCTGGTTACTCTGTCAGCTTATGAAAATTGTACCAGGTTATTTAATCAAATTTTTTATTAATCGTTCGACACAGCGTATTAACAAAGCTGCTAATTCAATCAACCTTAAAGATTATTAGCTGGAAACATTGCGTGTATATAGTGTTTCATTTTACGCAATCTCAAATAACTCTGCCATCCTCAGCATGAGAGCCATTTTATATGGTAATGTGTTTAATTATGGATGGATTCATGCCTTCGCAGGAATGAAAATATCTGCATTCTGCTTCACGTGACGGGTATAGGTAAGGTGAAGCGGTAATCTGGGAAGATATGTTAGCACTTCCCAGTTCTTCTACGCTTGAGCTAGGCTACATTAATTTAAAACAAACTATCTTCGGTTATTGGAAGTTGTTGCTGATCATTAGTCGCATTAAAGACAGGAGTTGGATCTTCTTCTGCTGGAACTTCTTTATTCCGAAAATATTCGATGATGCCATTTGCCTGATTAGGACGTGCCAATAAACCACTATTGGGATCAATGCGAACTGCAACTACATCTTCAGGTTGTCTCATTTCACCTTCAGGTTTTCCTTTCAAAGCAACTTTCATAAAGTCGATCCATAAAGGCAAAGCGAGTCCCGCAGCATATTCGTGTAACGATTTAGGATTATCAAAACCTATCCACGCTGTTACAACGAGGTCAGGATTAAACCCGGCAAACCAGGCATCTACCTGATCATTAGTTGTACCAGTCTTACCTGCTATGTCTTGGCGATTAAGGGCGCGAGCTGCACGGGCAGTACCATGCTGAACAACATCTTTTAAAGCAGTATACATTAAAAAGTTAATGTCTTCGGGAATTACTCGCGGAGCTAGTGTTGAATGGTCCACATTGTTGTCGCAGTTATTACAGACAACGGTTGGTTTGGCTTGTAACAATATCTTGCCATCTGCATCAGTAATGTGATCAATGAGATAGGGTTCGATTTTATAACCACCATTTGCGAAAACAGCATAAGCAACTGTGAGGTCCATAGGGCTAATTGATAAACTGCCTAAAGCAAGGGACAAGCCTCTGGGTAGTGTTTTCTTATTAAATCCGAAACGAGCTAGGAAATCAATGGTATAATTGATACCAATGTCATCAAGGATACGTATGGACACTAAGTTTTTAGATTGGACCAAGGCTTGTTTTAACCGGGTTGGTCCATTGAATTTCAGATTCACATTGTGAGGACGCCATAAGTTGGGTTGACTTGGATCATCAACGACAATAGGCGCATCATTAATCAATGTTGCCAAAGTATAACCGTTGTTTAATGCCGCAGCATAGACAAAAGGTTTAAAACTGGATCCTGGTTGTCTGCTGGATTGAGTTGCCCGGTTAAATTTACTTTTTTGGAAATTAAATCCGCCAACGAGTACCTCTATGGCACCATTTTTAGGATTCAGTGCTACCATCGCTGACTCGGCTTCAGGGATTTGTGCCAATTCCCAATGATCTTTTATTGAATGGACATAAATAATATCTCCAACAGCAACAATTTGCATGGCTTTGGATGGAGATTTTCCTACCCAACCATTTTTAAGTGCAGGTCTTGCCCAAGATAAACCGGCCCAAGGGATAAGAATGGTTCGGCCGCTTTGCAATGTAACTGTTGCTTCTTTTTCCCGGACTTCGGTAACAACTGCTGGAAGAAGATGGTTAAGTTCCGGATATTTTTCTAGATTTTTTTGAATTGATTGTAAGGATTTGCTGTCTTTTTCACCAATTGTGGCAACAGGTCCTCGATAACCATGTCGGTGGTCATAAGAGATTAAGTTTTTTTCGACTACATCATTGGCTGTATTTTGCAATTTTCCATCAATAGTCGTGTAAACTTTATAGCCTTTAGTGTATGCGTCAGGGCCGAAATTATCGAATAAGGATTGACGAATCATTTCAGCAACATAAGGCGCTTTTACTTCAATAGCAGTGCCATGATACTTCGCAGTAATTGGTTGGTTTATTGCATTTTGATATTGCTCTTCACTGATATAATGCTCTTCCAGCAAGCGCTCTAATACATGGTCGCGCCGTTTTTTGGCCGCTAATGGGTTTGCAATGGGGTTTTGGGTTGAAGGTGCTTGAGGAAGGCCAGCAATCATTGCGAGTTCAGCTAGATTTAATTCTTTAAGCGACTTACCATAATAAACCATCGCTGCAGCACCAACGCCATAAGCACGATTACCTAAATAGATTCTGTTAAGATAGAGTTCGAGAATTTTTTCCTTACTCAATTCCCTATCTATTTTAATAGCAAGCATAATTTCATTAAATTTGCGTAAAAAGGTTTTTTTACGACTTAAGAAAAAATTACGCGCAACCTGCATGGTAATGGTACTACCACCTTGAGACTTTGTTCCAGTTTTAACCATACGAACTGCAGCACGTCCAAGGCCCAAAACATCCACACCAGGATGCTCAAAAAAGCGTTGATCCTCAGTTGCAATTAATGCATGAATCAGCATAGGGGGGATTTCATCATAAGTAACGGGAATTCGTTTTTTTTCGCCATATTCCTGAATAAGCAAGCCTTCTTTGCTGAAAATTTGTAAAGGTACTTGCAATTGTACTGTTTTCAACGAATCTACGTTGGGGAGTTGGCTTTCAACATAGAGGTAAAATAGACTACCTGCTACGATTAAAACAAAAAACAGGCTCATCAGCGCCCATAGACCTTTACGCCAGAAGTATGCCATTTTCATAGAGTCATAATGTTTTGAAATTTGGCGTGTATTATACAGTGATTTTTTGTTTAATTGCGAGTTTCGTGCAAAAAAGAGAGTAATTTTCTACTAATTTTTGGGTGCTTCATCGGGTTTTGCTGAGAAAACTCAATGAAACACTCAGTAAGTCATTTAATACCATGTACTAAATAGAGGATAATGCCTCTTTTTCTTTCATTCTATCATTGCCTTCTTTATGCTCTCGTCAATATCATCCACTTGGGGCAAACTTTGTGACGATGTAGATTGCTGTTGGAAAAATCGAGGGTTAGTTCCTGGAAGCATATTTAATGCAGCAAGACTTCCATAAAATGGGGTATAAACAGGGAAACGTCTGGCTGGGGTATCTTTAGCTTTTTGTAGTTCCGATTTAGTTTTTTCCAGTTCCTTAGAAGATTCCTCAATGGTTGCGAGTAGTGCTTTATTTTTTTCTTTTAATTCCAAAATCTGGGAGTCTGATTCTCCTTTTTCTTTCCCCCATAATAACTTTTGAGCCTCTAACTCAGCTTTTTGTTTTTCTTGTTCTAGTTTTTGGGCCTCTAACTCTGCTTTTTGCTTTTCTTGTTCTAGTTTTTGGGCCTCTAATTCAGCTTTTAGTTTTTCTTGTTCTAGTTTTTGGGCCTCTAATTCGGCTTTTTGTTTTTCTTGCTCTAATTTTTGAGCATTTTGTTCTCTTTCATCTACTTTTTTTAATTTTTCACATTGATTCTCTAGAAGAGTTTGTTGTTCCAGACAGATGTTTGTTGCAATCTCTTTGAGTTCCACATTCGAGTCTTCGGTAGTCATATGAAGTACAAAAAAAACTTCATCGATAAGCAATAGGCCTGAATTGCAATATTTACCACCCACAAGCCTATCGTTTAATAAACCATTGAACTCCTGAGTTTTGGCACTTTTGGAATTAATTAGCGTTACTGGATATTTGGAGCCTTTATATACATTTAACAATTGTCGAAAATCAATAAATAACTGGGTTAATTGTTCATGAAATGCTTGTAATTCTTTGGGTTCAAATGGAATTTTTCTTTCGTTTTGTTCTTTTAGATAACAAATTGCGCTCAAGATGAATGAAAGGAATTCCTTTCGAGCTTGATAGCCCCCTGTACACGCATTGATCTTTCCTTCTAGGTATGGAGCAAAATCGGTTTTTGTATCCTGAATTATTTCTACTGCGCGATCATGAGATTTTTTTTTGCGCATAGTAGGATCAAGTGCAGTAACAAATTTATCTTTAGTCGCGATATTATCTTGGATGTCATGATAACGTACTATAACTGTCGCCAATGCATAAACTAACTCTTCTAACCTAGTCATGAAAATCTCCTTTTCAATACATAAATGCGAAATCCCCTTACAAGTTGGTCTTTCACTATATGCAATGTTTTTGATAAGCGCAAGTTGTTGTGGAACTTAAGAGTAAAATGACAAAATGACATCATTATGGTAGTTTAATAAAGCAGAAATCATTGTAATTTTTTAAGAGGTTACGTTAACATCAACATACAATTCTCAAGGAGTTTTTTTGAATGCATGGAAGATTCAAAGGAATAACAAACGTGCTCAAATTGTTTCAGCCTAAGCATCGTTCAATTCTCGGAATAGATATTACATCGACAGCAGTTAAAATCTTGGAAATTTCAGGTCAGGAAGATACATTTGTTGTTGAAAATTATGGACGCGAAGTACTGCCAGCGAATGCAATGGATGGGAACACAATTAAGGATATTGATGCGGTTTCACAGTGCATTAAGAAAGTAATTGACCGCTTGCATACAGCATGTAAGCAAGCTGCTTTAGCTGTCCCTGACTCCTCAATAATCAGTAAAGTGATACAAATCAATGAGGGCTTAAATGATCAGGAGATGGAGGAGCTAATTGTTACAGAAGCTGATAAATATATTCCTTATCCAATAGATGAAATTAATCTTGATTTTGAAATTTTGGGGCATTCTGAAAAAAATCCGAGTATGTTAGATGTACTTATTGTTGCGTCGCGAGCAGAAAATGTGAATCAACGTGTTGAGACGGCGATTCACGCAGGTTTAGAGGCTGTAGTGATTGACGTAGAATCCTATGCTGTAGAGAGAGCTGCACAACAACTTGCTAAGGATTTACCCGCATCTGGACAAGATAAAACAATTGCTATCATTGATATTGGTGCCTGTTATACGCATTTAGTTGTATTGCAAGCTATGAAATTGGTTTATTCGAGAGAAGAAAAATTTGGCGGCAAGCAATTAATAGACTCGATTGCTGAGTATTATGACATGTCTTTGGAACAAGCCGCCCTTGCTAAAGACAATGGAGAATTACCTGCAGATTATGAGGAAAAAGTTTTAGAGCCTTTTAAAGAAAATATTTTATTGCAAATCAAACGTACTTTGCAGTTTTTTTATTCCACAAGCCAGGACGGAGATGTAGATCATATTTTGCTGTCTGGAGGCTTAGCCAAGCTGCCTGGGTTGATAGCTTTGGTTCAGGAGCGATTAGGAATGAGTACCACGATTGCCAATCCTTTTTCGTATATGATTCCTGGAAAAATGGTGAATTTGGACTCTATAAATCATGATGCTTCAACACTCATGGTAGCCTGTGGTCTGGCATTAAGGGATTTTAAGTGAGACTATATGACACAAATTAACCTTCTTCCTTGGCGAGAATTAAAGCGGGAGCAGGAAAAAAAGCTGTTTACAACGATGTTACTTGCGTGCATTGTGCTCGCAGCATTTATTGTATTTTTAATTAACTCGTATGCTTCAGGCTTGGTGAACAATCAAGTCACGCGGAATCAAATGCTTCAGAAAGAAATTAATACTATGGATGCGCAAATAAGAGAAATAAAAAATTTGCAAAAGGCTAGGGAAATGATGATTTCTAGAATGTCTATAGTTCAGCATTTACAATCCACACGAACATTAATGGTTCATTTATTTGATGAATTAATCAATATAACCCCATCGGGAATCTATTTAACTCAGGTAGAAGGGAAAAATGATGTCATTACCATTTTTGGTTATACTGAATCAAATACTTTTGTTTCCATATTAATGAGGAACATAGAAAATAATGACTGGCTTCATAATCCTCTGCTTAGTGAAATCAAGAAAGAAGATGATGAGAAAATGAAACAGCAGGCTGCTAATAATGAATTTAAATTAACTTTTGTGCTTGCCCCTCAGTTTCAGATCGGGATAATACTATGAATAACATTAACCTGAATGAATTAACTCTGGAAAATGTTGGGCAATGGCCAGTAGTGGTTAAAGTTTGCGTTCTTATGGGAGTGAGTATTTTAATTATTGCTCTGGGTTATTGGCTAATCATACAAGACAATTTTGCTCAATATAACAATCTAAAAGAGCAGGAGGCCACTTTAAAAGCAGATTTTGAACACAAGCAACGCCAATTATTTAATTTGCCAGCCTACCGCCTGCAACTGCAAATAATGATGGAGCGTTTTGCATTAATGCTCAAACAGCTTCCAGAAAAAAATCAGATGCCCGGTTTATTAGAAGATATTTCTAAAACAGGTGTGACATCAGGCCTAAGGTTTGAGTTATTTGCGCCACAACCGGAGGTAGTACATGATTTTTATGTTGAACGACCAATAAAAATTTCAGTAGTAGGAACTTATTTTCAATTGGCAATGTTTATAAGTCGGGTTGCCGAGATGAGCCGTATCGTAACCTTACATGACTTTAGTATTGCAGGGGTGTCCTCAAAAGATAATAAAGTGGTTTCAGAGGATGAATTGGTAATGAACATTACAGCTAAAATATATCGATATCGCACACAATGATAAACCGAAAACAAACAATTAGTTGTATCTGTTCATTGTCTTTATTGCTGGTCGCCTGTTCCGGTAATAATGATGATCTAGTGCGTTATATCAAGGAGGTAAAACAGAGAAAAACACGAGAGGTTGAACCAATCCCTTCCTTTGCGCCTTTACCTACTTTTAGATTTCCAGATAATGGCAACAGGCGTAATCCATTTAAGCCTATAACTCAAAAAAAGGAAGAGGTTGATATTAATGCCCCAGATAGAAATAGGCCGAAAGAGCCATTGGAAGCCTATCCTTTGGATGCTTTAAAATTTGTAGGCACTTTAATGCAAGGAAATGAAATATGGGCATTGGTAAAACTACCCAGCTCAGATATTACTCATGTGGGGATTGGTAATTATATGGGCCAGAATTATGGCCGTATCGTATCAATCAATAATAATTCAATTCAATTAATAGAAACAACACAAAAATCAGGAAAGTGGGAGAAACATAAAATCACGCTTGAATTATATACTGGGAAGTAGGAGCAAAAGTGCGGAGAATTGTTGCTTTATTCATTTTATTTAGTATGAGCTTGGGGATGGCTTTTGCCCAAAATAATCCTTTGTTATCAATTAAGGTAATTCCTTTACCACAAGGGAAGTTACGTGTGGATTTCGAGTTTGCGCAACCTGTTAAGCGAGAGCCTGCGAGCTTTGTGACCCAAAATCCGACGCGTATAGTCCTTGATTTTATTGACTCTAACCTGGAGTTACCATCCAAACAAAAAGCAAAAGAGATTAAAATAGGCTCTCTTGATAAATATGCTGTTGTTGCAGTGGGGAGCCGTGTTCGGGCCATCTTGGATTTAAACTATGCAGTACCTTATTTAGGCTCAGTTTCTGAAAATGTATATACTCTTATTTTGAATGGCAAAAATAATGAGTTATACCAACCTGCTAAAGAACTTCTACTCACCCATCGTCCAGTCAGAACAAGTTATGAGATCAATCATTTTGATTTTCGAGGAATTGAGCGGCAGGGTGGTCGAGCAATAGTGGATGTTTCCAGTACTACCGTCCCCATGGAAGTCGAACAGCATGGTAAAGAAATTTTAGTTAAATTTTTAAATACAAAAATTCCTCAGGAATTAAGGAAGCGTTTTGACGTTTCAGATTTCCGCAGCCCTGTGCAAATCGTTACTTTTCAGCAAAAAGGTAAAAATGCCCATATGAGATTAGCGGGT
Source organism: Legionella parisiensis (assembly GCF_001467945.1). Lineage (GTDB taxonomy): Bacteria > Pseudomonadota > Gammaproteobacteria > Legionellales > Legionellaceae > Legionella > Legionella parisiensis. Next base: position 2,418,866 of record NZ_LNYQ01000013.1, on the reverse strand, counting down.
ACTGGCGCTTTTGGCCAATACGTTTATCAGGTTAATAAGCAATTTATGATTGATGTATTTCCTTTGACTCCAGAAGAGGCGCAACAGGCCAAATTGAAAAAGAAGGTTTTTTCTGGAAGAAGACTTTCTTTAAATTTCCAAAATATCAGTATACGAGCTGTGCTGCAGTTGCTTGCTGATTTTACTGGGATGAACATTGTAGTGAGTGATAACGTTCAGGGTAATATTACTCTTAGGTTAAATAATATTCCCTGGGATCAAGCTCTGGATATTATTTTGACGACGCAGAAACTGGCTAAACACCAGACAGGGAATGTAATGTTAATCGATTATAAAGCTTCTTTTGATAAAATGGAGGCAGAGGAGCTTAAGAGCCAACGAGCTATTCAAAAGCTTGAGCCGGTACGTTCAGAGCTTATCCAGATCAACTATGCCAAAGCCACAGATCTTGCGATTTTGATTAAAGACAAACAAAACTCTCTTTTATCAGAGAAAGGTCGAGTAAGTGTTGATACGCGAACAAATACTATCTGGATTCAAGACAGTGGAACTCGGATAAATGAAGTCAGGGAGTTGATTAAACAGTTGGATGTACCCGTCAAACAGGTGCTTATAGAGGCACGTATTGTCGAAGTGACCAAAGATTTTGCTCAAGACCTCGGTATTCGTTGGGGTGTTTCCAGGCCGACTCATTTAAGTGGAACCTTGGCTGGTGCTAATCAGTTGGCACAAGGCGTTGCTCCGGCAAATGTCGTTCCATTTACAGACAGATTAAACCTGGATTTAGTCGCTGCTCCGGTGACGGGTGTACCTCCTGCTTCTGTAGGTATCGCATTAGCGCAGCTTGGAGATAATATTTTACTTGATCTTGAATTGTCTGCTTTAGAAAGCGAGGGCCTTGCTGAATTGATATCGAGTCCGAAGCTTATTACAGCAAATCAACAAGCTGCTGTAATTGAATCAGGGCAGGAAATTCCCTATCAGGAAGCGACTTCAAGTGGGGCGACAGCAGTAGCATTCAAAAAAGCGGTATTAAGTTTAAATGTAACGCCACAAATTACTCCTGATAGTAAGATACTTATGGAATTGAAAATTAATCAGGATAACGCATTACCAAACTTAACATTTAATGGAGTACCAGTAATTGCAACTAAAGAAATTAAGACGAATGTACTGGTTAGCAATGGACAAACTATAGTACTTGGTGGTATTTATCAGCAGGATAAGAGCAAAACCATTACCAGAGTACCTTTTTTCGGTCAGTTACCGGTAGTTGGGAACTTGTTTAAAAATACACAAATTGCTCTTAGAAATGATGAGTTACTGATTTTTATAACACCCAAAATAATCACAAACTCATTATCCATTACGACAATTGAAGGTAGGAAACCAATTCGTTTTGATGAAAAATAAGATTTATCATGATCTTGAGATGAACTGAGTTTAAGAGAGATGTTCCTGAGACGCTGGAGTTTGCTTCAGGGACTTCATCTCAGTTCGGACATTTTTGTTGCATCAAGAACTACAAATTTTTAGCGATGTTATAGTGCGATTCTACAGACTTATTTTTTAATGAAGTGATATAATAATAAATGATTAAGAGTAAATAGTTATAAAATATGCCCATTTTGTTGTAGAATAATGGGCGGGAATTTCTAACTGCGAAAAATACAGTTAGGATTGAGCCCCAATATCCTCGTTTTGGCAAATTACCATACTTTAGTCCAAGACTAAAATGGGAAGTTATTTTGGGCTCGATCTTTAATTAATGACATTTCAGTTAAAGAGGTATGTAATAAAAAATGAGCATAGTTAAAGTACGAAATATTTTTCTCATCGGACCCATGGGTGCAGGTAAAAGCACTATAGGTCGTGCTTTGGCAAAGGAGCTCAAGTTAGAATTTTTTGATTCGGATGAAGTAATTGAAGAACGTGCTGGTGCCGATATATCTTGGATTTTTGATATTGAGGGTGAGGAGGGTTTCAGACGCCGTGAACAAAAAGTTATTGAAGAATTAACTCAAAAGACCAATATTGTTTTGGCAACAGGTGGTGGTGTTGTAATCACCCCTGAAAACAGAAATGCTTTAGCAGGTCGTGGAACTGTAATTTATCTTAAAACTTCATTACAACAGCAATTCGAAAGAACCAAGCGAGATACCAAACGTCCGTTACTGCAGACAAATGATCTTGAAGGAAGATTGGAGCTATTGAGGGATGAGCGCGAGCCATTCTACAATGAGTTAGCTGATGTTAGTTTTGAGACAGATAAATTAACAGTCAAAGCGGTTGCAAATAATATAATAAAATATATTTATGGCGAACTTTGAGGTTTATGAACAGGTTGATGTCTCTTTAACCGAACATCAATATCCTATAATTATTTGTCGCAATGGTTTGCAAAATCTGGAATTTTTGCAAACTATCGTAACATCTTCGCAAATTCTAATTGTTACCAACCAGACTATAGCCCCTTTTTATTTAAAGTATGTGCAAGATGCTTTCTCTGAAATTCAATGTGATGTTTTGATTTTAGAAGATGGAGAGCACTATAAAAACCAGCAAAGTTTATTTGCTATTTATGATGCATTAATGCAAAACAAACATCATAGGGATACCACACTTATAGCTTTAGGTGGTGGTGTGATTGGCGATATGACTGGATTTGCAGCATCAACCTATCAACGTGGGGTAAAACTGGTTCAAATTCCCACAACTTTATTGGCACAAATCGATGCATCCATAGGTGGAAAAACTGGAATTAATCATGCTTTAGGTAAAAATATGATTGGCAGTTTTTATCAACCTCAAGCAGTGATTATTGATTTGAATACATTAAGCACCCTCCCAGAAAGAGAGTTTCGTGCCGGTTTGGCGGAAATGATAAAATATGCTTTGCTCGTTGGAGGCGAATTTTTCAAATTGCTAAGTGATGCAATCCAGCAGGGATTGACTGCTAAAAGTTTGCAGTTACCCCAGTTAATTGCTGAATGTTGCCGTATCAAAGCTCAGTTTGTTGAAACCGATGAAAAGGAAGCTGGGCAACGAGCCTTACTGAATCTTGGACATACTTTTGCTCATGCGCTGGAAACATACACTCATTATCAACAATGGTTACATGGTGAAGCAGTAGCGATAGGTTTATACTGTGCTGCAGTTTTGTCGCATAAAATGCATTTAGTTGATAAGCAATTGGTAGAACAAATAGAACAAATTCTGCGTTTCGCGGGTTTGCCACACAAAATTCCAAGAACTGTTAATTTGGAAAAACTAAAAAATTTAATGCAATCGGATAAAAAAATTAAAAATAACTGTTTACGCTTTGTGTTGATTAAAAAGCTCGGTGATTGTTATCTTGATGCCAGCGTAACAGAGGATTGTTTATATAATGCACTTGATGCGGCTGTAGAGGAGAATCAAAATGAAAGAGGGAATAATTCGGTCTGAGGTAGCGGCTGTAATTCAACCAAGAGTATTGTTTAAACCCGGATCCTGGCTCGCTAAGATTGATTTCATCAATCATTTAATTCTTTTTAACAACGTGCTTATTACGATTTTATCAGAGAAAGAGGGAGGTAAAACTTCCTTTGGAACATTGTTACAAAGTAATTTAGATCAACAAATCAAATCTGTTTCTATGACAGTGAAGGCTCCCTGCAATAGGGAAAGCATTATCCAGGAAATTGCACGCCAACTCCATCTGAATCATGATGAAAATACAGATATTAGCTTTTTAGTTGCACAGATTAATGAACGTAAGGCGCATGTCTTGCTCTTGATTGATGATGCACAACATTTACCTGAGTCTCTAATTAAAGAAGCAATGTTGGCAATAAAAAATCAAGAAAACTTTAGTTTCTTCCATCTTTGCCTCATATCGGACTATTCAATTGTTGCAACGCTTAATAATTTAGTCGCTTCGTTTTTCGATAATTTAGTTCATAGCATAGAATTAGGATCGCTGAATGAAAACGAAACAAGGACTTATGTGTTACAACGTGCCATGGCTGCACATTTGATCAGCAAACCATTAACTGATGCACAGTTTAAGCAGTTTTATCAACTTACGAAAGGAAAGCTTGCAACAATTAATAGTAACTTGGAGTCATTTATATTTAAGTGTGCTACCCAAAAGAAAAAAGAGCCACGAAAATTAATAAAAAAAATAGGTGTTGCAGCCAGCCTGGCTGTGATCGCAGGACTTATGAGTTTTTATTTTGCCAGAAACACTGAACTTTCATTCTTTTATCATTTAGTGACGGCTTCTGAAGTACTGGACAAAAGTACTGTACCTGGAGTGGTCAAGCAGCAAGTGCAGCCTGAAGTATTAGTGAGTCAAATTCCTTCTTGGGAAGACTCTTCAACACGACAATTGGTTTATGCTTCTTTGCCCAAAAAACAAATTTTGGATGACCTCAATGATGAGATGTCTAGTGATACTGTTGCAATTATTGATAAGGTCGTTGTGATTCCCAAATTACAAATGAAAAATTTAGCGGAGCAAGAACCTAGAATTCCTGAGTCTGAGTTTAAACGGGAAAGCCCAGAATCTGATCTGACACGGGAATCAAAAACTGTCGAGATCCCAACGGCAAAACAAAGTGAAAAAGAGCAATCATCCTCAAATGCAAGTAAGCCTCTTTATACCATACAGGTTGCTGCGAGCCATAATAAAAATGATATAGAGCGTTTTCAACAAAATAATCATTTACTCACTCAAAATGCCAAAATAAGACATTTCGCTAATTCAAAAGGTGTTTGGTACATACTGACTGTCGGGGAATTTGAAAGTAGGGCTGAGGCACAGCGTAATGTGACTAAGTTACCACCAGCTTTAGTTAAGTTACATCCTTGGGTCAGGCCAGTATCCAATCTAAGCTAAATCGTTCTGGGCTTGATTAGCCAATCATAAGAGCGAAGCTGAGTTTAGCGCAGCGGAACTCAGGGTGTTTTAATTTCCAAATTTCCCGAGTTTCGCCGCGCTGCAAACAGGCTACGTTATACCCAACGCTAAATGTCAGTATTTAATGACAGAGTTATTTGCTCAATACGTTCTTCAGCAGCTGCGTAAACTTGCTTAAAAAGATCAAAAAAATCAGGAAAAGAAAGTTTTTCCAAAGAATGAGCTGTCACTCCGTTAGGAGTACTAACACCTGCTCTTAATTGAGCAAAAGAACGTCCTGATTTTTTAGCTAATTCTGCAGCACCGAAAACAGATTCCAGGGCAATTCTTTCGGAGAGCTCTTCTGGAATGCCTCTACTGACTGCTGCTTTTTGCAATGCCTCAAGAAACAGAAAGACATACGCTGGTGCACAACCAATAGGGGCTGTAAGTGTATCAAGGATGGATTCCTTCTCAACCCAAAATGTGTAACCTACGTCATTAAAAAGGCTCTCAACTAATAATTTATGCTCCGATGTTGCAGAAGAATTAGCAAATAAAGCAGATGTACCTTTGCAAAATTCAGTTGGGGTATTGGTCATAACACGAATAATTCCTAAGTCTTTCTTGTCGAGCCAACGAGTTATGTTCTCAATATCTATTGCACCCACTAAAGAAATAAAAACAGGTTGTTTTTGTTGCATGGGTGGGCTAATTTCTTGACAGACATTTTGCATAAACTGAGGTTTTACAGCAAGAATAAGGATATCAGCGTTCATGACGGCCTGAGTATTGTTTTTTGCTGACAGTACCCCTAGTTCTTTAGCCAAGCGCTCTGATTTACTGGGATCCCGATTGCTAAATATTATGGAGTTTGCAGGATGTCCACTTTTAATCAGGCCACGTGCTACAGCACTTCCTAAATGGCCTGCACCGATAATTGAAATGGTCTTGTTTTTAAACATATTGTCCTATATTTTTAATTTATATAAAAATACCAAGATGCATGGGTTGATGTCAAGAATGGATCTAGATAAAGTATATGCAAAGTAACTATTTTACATTGAATATCTTATATATCCTGTTACACTAAAAAATTAAAAAGGATTTAATACTCTATATCTGTCATGCCTGCTTTGCGCGAACGGATTTTGATAAAGTCAGTTGGGCATATCAATTGATCAATTATTTATTATGGACAAAGAATAGTAATGATGGAAACAGTTCAGACGCGAGAAAAAATCCGCGTAAAATGGCGTGATATAAATGGTTGGAACTATTATTTTCTATTGAAGTTTGCTCTTTTATGGAGTGGATATTTAAATTTTCATCCTTTTATTAATCTAGTATTTTTGGCTTTTTTATTATTCCCTTTACCATCATTATTTCTTCATCGCTGCCGTAATTGGATAGCTTTTCCAATAGGTATCGCTCTTTTATATCACGATACATGGTTACCTGGTTTAAGTTCAATTATGAGTCAGGGTACAAATCTTTTTGCATTCAGTTCTAATTATCTTCTTGAACTATTAAATCGTTTTATTAATTGGCAATTGATAGGTATGGCTTTTATTCTCTTAGTCGCGTACTTATTTCTTTCGCAATGGATTCGCATTACTACGTTTACAGTAATTGCTTTAATTTGGTTAAATATTCTCACTTTAACAGGACCAGCTATTAATTTTTTACCGATAGAAAGCAAGACTGCAACGACTAATGGGCAAGCTGCTGCAGAGACTAAAGTAAGCGGATCAGTCGAGCTAAACAGTAATTTGCCGCCTACCAACGATAATCTAAATACATACTTGAACCAATTTTATGAGCAGCAAAAAGGACTACATACTGTTTTTCCAAGCGCTATTTCTGCTGATGATCAGCCTTTTGATGTCCTATTTATTCAGATATGCTCTCTTGCCTGGTCAGATATCGATGCAGTGCATTTGAGAGATCATCCTCTATGGAGTAAATTTGATATTCTCTTTAACCAATTCAATACGGCTGCTTCATATAGCGGCCCTGCTGCAATACGTTTATTACGTGCAAGCTGTGGCCAAACTTCCCATGCTGGTCTTTATAAGCCTGTAGCCCAAAATTGTTATATTTTGGATAACTTAGCTAAGCTTGGTTTTTCTCCTGAGATGATGCTTGACCACGAAGGTGAGTTTGGTAATTTTCTCAAAGAGATAAAAGAATATGGTGGTTTAGAGGACGTACCTTTAATGTCGCGAGCGGGCATACGCCCTGATCTTGTTTCATTTGATGGAAAATTGCTTTCGGATGATGGTCAATTATTGGATAAATGGCTTAAGCAACAGATTGATTCAAGTAAGAAACGCAATGTTACCTACTATAATGAAATTTCGCTTCATGATGGTAATACATTTATTGGTGAAAATACGCCTGCGCCCTACGGGGCGAGGGCAAAGAAACTTTTAGATCAAACGATGAATTTCTTTACCGCATTGGAAAATTCAGGACGTAAAGCAGTTGTAGTTTTTATCCCGGAACATGGGGCTAATCTTGTTGGGGATAAATTACAAATGCCAGGTTTACGTGACATTCCTAGCCCAGGCATTACACATGTCCCTGTTGGAATTAAATTTATTGGTTTGAAAGCAAAACCTACTCAAATACAAATAAATGAACCAAGCAGTTATTTGGCTATTTCAGAGTTAATTGCGCGTTTAGTCGATGGAAAGATATTTACTCAGGAAAATGTAAGTTTAGAAACACTGACCAAAAATTTACCTCAAACCCCGTTGGTTGCATCAAATGAAGGTGTTACTGTGATGAAATATCAAGATAAATTTTATATTTTATTGAAAGGTGACAATAACTGGGTACCTTATCCTCAATAATGTCTAAGCGTAACAATTGTCTTGAATTCTATTTAAAGACCGTTGTTACGCTTTTGACTTCGTATAGCAAGGAAGCTTTAGGCTAATATTTTCCTTAAGCACTTTAATTCTCCTCAATTAGGATCCGATGAGGGTTTTTACTGTTTTGTTTTGAAAACTTTCTCTTTTTGCTGAACTAAGACATCTAATACTAACCATTAAATCAGGATAGTAAGTTGTGTATCAAATCAATACATCTCTCCACAGGATTATTTTTCTATTACAGGCTTAACCAATTCAAGTTTTTTATGAATCTGATACAGCACATGCGTTTGCTCGTTAAATACAACATAAGATTAGTTATTATCTAAAATTAGAATAAGGTACTAATGGAACGATTGGCATGTTCATATCTCCTTGCCAGCCCTCCAATGAGTAGCGAAGGAAAAGAGCCGCGTGACTTGGGGTATAGTCTGTTGATTGTTGGATATCTAACCATCCTCCAATAACAAAATGTGAACCAAGTCGACGTTCTATCAGTGCAAGTATAGAATAACCATAGCCTGTGCCAGGTCCACCCGGTTGAATGAAGTTTTGCGAAGGATCAAAATTTGGAATCAGGTTGGGTAAGGGATAACCAACCAAGTCTTTGGTTGTGTCACGTGAATAGGTTATCGAACCGCCCAATTCATAAGACCAGTTTGCAGTACGCCGGCGGTAATTTATCGGGAGTGAAAATGATACATAAAAATTAGGGCTAAAGTACCCACCTTGTCCAAGAGTATATCCAAATAGATTCTTTTCATAGTGCCAGATCATATTTGTGACTCCAATGGAAAGACGACGGTTCTCTTCATTAATGATTTTGTAATAATAACCATCTAATAAGAGAATACGTTTATTAGAGAGCACGTTTTTCCCAGTTAGCTTACTGCCAATAATATTAGCCCAGACCCCATGAGCTTCGCCGCGATCGTAACTCAGTGACAAAGTAAGGCCTGTAGCAACTACTCCTCCCCACACGACTCCCGTATTGGGATCAGCTGTACCCGAAAAAGAAAGTAAGGAGTTCGTCATAGGGCGTTGGGATGCTGTGATTGTCCAGCCCACATGTCGTATTTCACCGTTGTAATTGATGCCGCCAATCCAATTTTTTACAGGAAATCCTATAGGCGTTTGTCCAATGTCAAAACCCCAGAGTTGATTTTGCCAGCCTCCATCCCAGCCAATACCTTTTGTCGCCTGTTTGATACCTGTTGTACAGCCATTGATAGCACAAGTACCAAATTCATCATCATAAACCCCATCAATTTGAGAAAAGCTTCCTGCTCCTAAATTGATTTTATCCGTTCTAAAAAATGCACGACCGTTCGAGTATGCCCAATCTGCTTGCGCTATAGTATCTTCAGCACGCAGGTCAGAAATTCCGGCTGTACCCGGCAACCGCCAGTAATCTTCATCCACAGTAAATCGTGTTTCTTGTTGCCGATAAAGTAGGGCTGATTCAGAACGAATGCTGCGTTTAAGCCAATCATCTTCTATATGGTTTCGTGTTAACCAGGTATAGAAATCGTTGCTTGTAGGCCATAGTGAAGTAATAGTGCTTTGAACCATTGCCTTTTTGTAATCTTCCCGAGCTAATTTGGGCAAGCGAAGTTGTGTTTCCAAACGGGCAGCATCGCGAAATATAAGTGCACTATCCTGACTAGGTGCCGTATTAATACTTTGTTGTTTAAGATGGTTGAATATAGTTAATGCTTTTTGAGAGTTTCCTACAGCATTCCAGGCATTCGCTAACCTTCTTTGCATGTTAAGATTAAAATCCAATTGGAGCTGTTGCTGCTGTTGCAGCAACTGATACGCCTCTTTCTTCTTTCCCAAAGCGATGAGTGATTCTATAACTCCAATATTTGCATCAGCATTGAGAGGTTCATGAGTTTTCACATCTTGATAATAATTCAATGCGCTTGCAAATTCACCATCGAGCAAAGCCCAATCTCCTAAAGTGAGTTTGATAGGTGTGGTCTGGGTTTGACGCATTAAATAAGCTACTGCGCCTTGTTTATCGCCACTATCACGTAATTGTTGAGCGTGTTCTAAAATCAATTCCGTGGTCAGGCGTTCGGCCAATTGTCGCATGCCTTCATTCCACTGTTTTTGTGGTAAAGTATGAAGATGGTTCAGCGCTTGTTGTAACTGATCAATACTCGATAAAAAAAGTGCATAAGCATATACTTGAATTGGATTTTTTCGTTGTTTCGCTATCAACTGCTTAAATAAATCATGTGCTTTTTTGAGTTCGCCTTCATGATTCAATGCTAAGGCGAAATGATAAGTTAACCAAACATTATCCGGGTCAATTTTTAGTGCTTGCCTGTACTTTTCTATTGCTTCTTTCCATTTGTTTTCTTTTTCGAGACGTTCCGCCTTCTCTTGTAATAAAGCGCTTTCCAAACTAAGTTGAGCATCTTTAAATTTGCTTTTTAAATCTTCTGGCAAACTATTTAGGTAATTTAAGGCCTTTTGTAATGATTCACGTTTGTAAATGCCAACAAGGCCAAAGACTGCAGTACCCTTTCCAGGACTAATGACCAACGCGTGTTTAAATGCTTGTTCCGCATTAATGAAATTTTTGCGGGCAAATGCTACTTCGCCTATACCAACCCAAGCATCATAATTCCTGTTATCTAAAAGTAGGGCTTGCTGATATTGCTTTTGTGCCGAATCGATATGACCAGCTTGAAATGAGGCTTCACCACGGGACACCCATAATTCTGCAAGCCTCTCTTTGAGAGCATAAGACCAATTATCCTGATTATTGTTATTCGAATACACTTTATGTGCGTTTAAAAAATTATAAAGTTGTTGCAAATGGTTAAATGCATTTTGACGTTGAGCGGGGATTCTTGAGACGATACGCCAATATTCAGTACTTAATTCGGGCGTGGGAAAAATCCCATGAAAAAGAGCATCATATTGAGCTTTAGCCTTATCCAGATGTCCAGACATTGCCATTATTCTTGCTTGTTGCAATTTTAGTCTTGTTTCGGGCTGTGTAAGGAGTAAACTCATTTTAGCTTGCTTGTATTCAACTGAATCGGGGGCTTTTTGTTTTAATTCCTCAACTAGTTCTTCTGCTAGAATCAGGTTCTTTTGGCGTATCGCAAGTCTGATGCGTGCTGCAAGAACCTCTGGATCATTAGGGGCGATCAATTGCAAACGGTCAAGAGAGTTTTTTACAAAATCATCTCTATAATAGGTCTCACCCCAAATCACCTGATCCAATAAAATCTGTTTTGGATTGATCTCAATAGCATAAACTTTTAACGTTATTAAGCTAAACAATAATAAACTGAATCTGGCTCTGAACATTAACTAATCCAATTATTCTGTCGAACTATTTCTTTGGAGCTTTCAACTCCAGGTTGATCGAATGAATTTATATTCCAAATTACACCTTGGACAAAAATTTTATGCTCGTATAAAGAAATTAGTGAACCAAGAGTTTTTGGTGAGCATTCCGTTAAAGAAAGGAGATTGACAGGCATTTCGCCGACAATGTAACTGTGAGGATTCTCTCCGTGATTTCCACCTTTCGTTAATACTTCTTTGTGGGCACGACATATTTTATTAATTAACTTACCATCGAAATTTTCAACGCAAATTAAATCAGCTGCTATTTTATGTGTTCCTTGACACAAAAGCTGGTAGTAACTGTGTTGCGCATGATTGCCTAAACCACCCCATATTATGGGGCCTGTCGCATAATCAACTGTGCGACCTTGTCTGTTTATCGACTTACCATTACTTTCCATATCGAGTTGCTGAAGATAGGGAACAAAATACTGTAAGTCTTGAGAGTAAGTCATGACCAGCAAGTTATTAATGTTTAAAAAATTAATGTTCCATATACCTAATAATGCCATAAGAATGGGTAAATTTTTTGCAAAAGGCTCAGTGCAAAAATGCATATCCATTTGATATGCTCCAGCAAGGATTTCTGAAAAATGTTCGAAACCAATGGCGATACAGGAAATCAAATTAATAGCTGAGCAGAAGGAATAACGCCCTCCAACCCATTCCCATATTGGAAGAATGGTTTTAAAACCCATTTCTTGAGCCTTTTGAACATTTGCAGTGACAGCAATAAAATGTTGATTGAAATGTTGTTCCTGATTTAGCCAAGAAAAAGCTTTTTGATAATGAGATAAGGTTTCTGGTGTGGTAAATGACTTCGAGGAAATAATAAACAAGGTAGTTTCTGGGTTTAGTTTTGCAGTAGCACGTGCGAACGCATTTGGATCAATATCGGAAATAAAGTGAAATCCTAACTGGTCTGTTACTAAGTCAGCTAATGCATTAAGACAAAAAAAAGGACCCAGCATAGAGCCGCCAATTCCTATATTCACTACATCAGTAATGGGTTTTCCAGAATAACCTAGCCACTCTCCATTTCTGATTTTTGTAGAAATGAGTTTCATCGTATTTCGTACTTGAACTATCTCGGGAATAATATTATGTCCATTAATCAATATGACTTTATTTTCTGGGGCACGAAGTGCTGTATGCAATGCGGGTCTATTTTCTGTATGGTTAATTGGCTTTCCAACCATCATGGCATTGATATGTTCAAGCAGATCACACTCATGAGCAAGTTCAAGAAGTGAATCTAGAATATGGGTATTAATATGTTGTTCACTGTAATCCAGAGTAATGTTGTCGCTGGATACATAATAATTTTTAGTTTCAGAACTTGGGCTTATGTATGTTTTTGCGTATTTTTCGAGTTTTTTCCATGAATTCATTTTTGTTAGTTGTTCCATAATACATTCCTAATTAAATTATCTAGGATCTTTTTATATTGCTACTGTCTTGGCCAAAATGGCCTGCTTTTCTGCGCTGCGATGCTCATACTCCATGTAGTTGCACTTCGGTACTGAAAATCGGGGCCATTTTTGACACAAGCCAGCGAATGTAAACAGATCCTAAGCTAAAAGCCATTTAGTAAAATTTTCTCCCTCAGTGGGATGTTTCTTGCCTAAATCTACATTTGCTTTAAGAAAACCAAGAACACTTCCGCAATCATAGCGTTTCCCTTCATAGGGAAGTGCTAAAACTGTCTCCTCTTTTACTAACCCATTAATGGCATCAGTTAATTGAATTTCTTTATGTTTCTCTTGGGGTATTTTTTTAATTTGCTTAAAAATGCTTGGGGTCAGGATATAGCGACCTACAATGGCAATATTTGATGCAGCAAGATGAGGTTTGGGTTTTTCCACCAAATGATGAATGCTCAAAAGGCTTTTATCCCAAGGTGCACCTTGAATAATTCCATAACACTCTGTAAGTTCTTGAGGAATATTTTCTACTGCAACAATGCTGTAGCCATATTGCTCATACATTTGGATTAGTTGTTGGATAACTGGTGTTGTACTTGTCATTAAATCATCAGCAAGAATTACAGCAAATGGTTCATTGCAAATGATTTGTTCCACACATAAAACTGCATGTCCTAGCCCCAGGGGCAGGGACTGACGCACATAAAAACATTCCATGTCCGCAGGTGTTACTGATTGAACTATAGATAAAAGTTCGTTTTTATCATGTACGATCAGTTCGTTCTCGAGTTGGTAGGCAAGATCAAAATGATCTTCAATAGCGCGTTTATTATGGCAAGTGACAAAGATCATTTGGCGTATGCCGGCAGCATAGGCCTCTTCAACTGCATACTGAATTAAAGGTTTGTTTACCACAGTTAACATTTCTTTGGGAGCCGCTTTTGTTGCGGGCAAGAACCGCGTCCCAAGACCGGCAACAGGAAATACTGCCTTACGTATTGGTGGAAATGATGGATTCATTGTTAATCTATCCATTTAGTAACAATTAATGTAGATTGTATAGGTTCTTTAAGTATGCACGTAAAAAATTTTGATTTATATAGTTTTTTATCAAATTTTTGAAAAGGTTAGGATAAGTTTCAGTAAGGTTGTTATGTATTCTTTAAATTGGCCATACGTTAATGGGCAGCCAAAGTCCACGGCTCGCTTTAAATGCAGTCCAGAAGACTTTCAGGTGGATGAATTTTTTGATAGTCCATTTTCTGGAGAGGGAGAACATATTGTTCTGAGAATAGAGAAAACCGGGGTAACCACAGAAGTAGTGGTTAGGTCTTTAGCTAAATTGCTGAATAAACCTGTAAAATCAATTGGTTATTCTGGATTAAAAGATAGGCAGGCACAGGCTACTCAATGGCTGAGTATTCATGCTCCTGGAGAGCAAATTGCTGGGATTGCACAGCTTACAGCATCCAATTGGCGCGTTTTGGAGTGGACGCGTCATCATAGAAAATTGCGGCCAGGATTTTTAACTGGCAATCGATTTATTATACGTCTGCGTGAAATCTCCCATGCAGAAGATTTGCTAGAGCGCATCGAACGAATTAAAGAACAAGGTGTCCCTAATTATTTTGGAGAGCAACGATTTGGTCGTAATGCCAATAATTTACTGAAAGCCGAAAAAATGTTGGTTCAAGGATATAGAGTCAAAGACCGATTTTTATTGGGTATTTATTGTTCTGCCGCACGCTCATGGATTTACAATCTGATTTTATCTCGTCGTGTTATGGAGCAATGCTGGAACACGCCTTTGCCTGGTGATGTGATGCAGCTAAAAGGTTCAAACAGTATTTTTGCTATTGATCAGATCGATGATAAATTACTTCAACGGATTAAAGATAAAGATATTTCTCCTGCAAGCCCTTTGCCTGGAAAAAGTAAAAACAAAACCAAAGATGAAGCATTGCAATTGGTTAATGAAATTTATCTCGACTGGCAGCCATGGTTGGGGGGGTTGGAGCATTATGGCTTAGAGGAAGATTGGCGAGCTAATATTTTGCATGCAGAACAACTAACGTGTGTTATTAAGGATAATCTGGCGGAGTTATCTTTTAGCCTGCCTGCGGGCTCTTATGCCACTGCGATATTACGTGAGTTATGTCTTTATCAGTATGGGTGACTTCCATCACGCATCCGGAATTGATTTTCACAGTATGGATCTAACCTTCCTCATTTCATTTGCTACATATCAACTATACTTCTTTTAACAGAATGATAGATGAGATGTTCAATGAGTAGAATAGAATCATTAAAAACAGCAATAAAGCAAAAGAATTTGGCTCAGTTTAAAAAGCTACTTTCAAGCCTGGATGAAGAGGATTTTTTAGCATCAGATGAGGGTAATACATTGGTGCACCTTGCTGTGATATATGATCAACCTGATATTTTAGAAGTACTTATTAAAAAAGGGGAGGAACTTGGCTGTCCGGTTTTTCAAGTCACTAATGACAATGGATACACTCCTCTAGAATGTTGTTATCTATATTCATCTTCTAAAACAATGCTGCTATTAGAACCTCATTCTCAATTGAGTCCTATATGTAATCAGGTTCTCTTAGAACAGCACAGCAAATTGGAAGGCTTATCTTCAATGAGTTTCCGTCGGGAAAGAATTGAGAAGGTTGCACTATTTGCAAGTGCATTAGGTGATGTCCGGGCATTGGAAATTCTTTTAAAAAAAGCAAGAGATAAAGAAAGTTTGCTTCGCCATAAAACTAAAGATGGATGGTCTGGTGTACATTTCGCTGTCTACAATAATCAATTAGAGGCACTTAAATTCTTTCCTGAGGAGTTCATCGCAGAAGTAACAGACAATCAAGGTAATACTCCGTTAATGCTTGCGGCTGCGAGAGGAAATTTAAAAATTATTGAGTATTTGATTGAAAAAGGTTGTGATTTGCATCGAAAAAATAATATTGGAGAAAATGCAGCTTTTTTTGCGGCGGAAAATGGACAGTTAGATACACTTGAGTTTTTGGATAAGTTGGGTGCTGATTTAATAGCAGTTAATGACAAGGGTGAAAATGCGTTGACATTAGCTGCTCGAAATGGGCATTTGGCATGTGTCTCTTATTTATTGGAACACGGTGTCCCAATAGACCTGAAAAATAATCAGGGAAAAACAGCTTTTCAACTTGCTCTGGAAGCAACCCAGCTTGAGATTGCTGCATTGCTTGTAACTAAAAGTACTTCCATAGAAAAGGATCAGGCTTTATTTGATGCGGTAAAAAGAGGGGATTTAGAGGGAATACAATGGTTAGTCAAGCACGGCGCGTCCTTATCGGCAACGAATGAATCCCAAATGACTCCAATACTACTTGCTGCAAGTTTAGGTAATATCAAATTAATCGATTATTTTCTTAGTATTGAGGATCATTCTTTTGCCTATCATAAGGATAGCGAGGGGGATAACTTATTGTTTGTTGCAATAAAAGCGCGGCAACCTTTACTTGTGAAACATGTAATTGATAGTGGTTATTTTTCAGTAGAAGATAGAAATGATAAAGGACAAACTCCTTTATTAGCTGCTGCCGAAGTTAACTCTGATGCGCTTGTTGAGTTTTTCCATCAAAAAGGTAGTGCATTGGAAGATCAAGATAATGAGGGAAACACTGCGTATCATTTGTTACTTGCCAAAGGAAATTTTGGAAATGCTATGAGCTATATTCACGCCCATAACCCTGCATTGCTCTTGAAAAAAAATAATAAAGAAGAGTCTCCCTTACATACAGTAATTAAGCACAAACAAACGGATGAAATAGGGAGAGTGTTTGCTTTAGTTACTTCAGATCCTAAGGCCAAAGCTGAGTTAATGGAAGCAAGAGATCAACATGGAAATACCCCTCTATTGACAGCTGTTGAGTGTCAACATCCTGAAGCAATACCTATACTTTTAGCTGCAGGGGCGGATGTTTTAGCTAAAAACGGTAAAGCTCAATCAGTCATTACAATCGCGCCATTGAATACGCTTCCCCTGGAAACTCTCAAGCTTTTTTTTGATGCACATCAAATTGATTATAGAGAATATTATGCTCGCCGACGACTGTACTTTATCTTTGGAGGAGAAAAGTTGAATGAGTCTCTTAAATTTCCTAATGCGGATGTTAAATTTGGTTCCGGCTTATTCGATGAAGGGGTACAGGTCCTTAATTCCTATTTAAAGACCTTTATTCATGAGAAACATCCAGAATACACGGCATGCTTCGAACACTTATTGGGTGTGTTAGATAAACTCTACTTTGATGCAACCGTTGGAAATATATTAAATCGCTTGGATAGAGAAGGTATGGCCTTTCAGGCAACTGGCTTTAAGGGACATGCTGTTCTTGCCACATTAAAAGATTTGCCAGATGGAAGCATGAAGCTCTCGCTTGCTGAGCGAGGTGCTCGGGTAGGCGGAGCTCCTTTTTTAAATGATGAAAACAAGAAATTTGCGGCAGTCCGATCAATTATTGTGCCAAAAGAACAACGTCAAGAAGTGATTCAGCTTTTATATCAAGCAAAAAATGAACCTCAGGCAAAAGGAACGAATATCCTTTTTAACCAAATACCCGAGATCGTGGGTGAGCCCTACCAGTTTTCTTCAATTTACCAGAAAAAATTTATGGATATTTGTTTTTACAGTAATCCAAAAACAGGTTTATATGAGCAATTTATTGAGATTCTTGGACCAGAAAATGGAAAGGCATTTTACAAGGAATTTGAACTTTATATGCGCGAACAAGAGTTAGATAGATATAAAGAGTTTTGTCGGATAGCCCATCCGGATGAAAGCCTACAAGAAAATCCAATTATTATTAAAGCACAGGAACTTGTTGATAAAAGGTATGAGGTACTTGCACCGGATACTCAAAAATTCCATATTTAAGGTTTGTTTACAATTTTACTCCCTTGGCTTCGATTTTTATGCGCGTCGATACTCATATATTTTGTGTATACCTTGTTTCGGGTCTCTAAAATTGCAGCATTCTCTTCAAGATAGCGAATTGTAAATAGACTCTATAATTTAAGCTATTAGAATGGCATAACCAGCTAGATAAAATTGATCTTTTTGTCAAAGCAAGCTATGTTTAAATGGACACAGCTTGTAAGGGGTGTACTATGAAGAATCAGATATCAGATCCACATGGACTGAAATCACTTGGGCTTCAGGATGATTTGCTCATACTGAGTAAAATATATTCTTTAACTCAGTTAATGTATGTAGATATTTCAAAACAAGAAATTATCAAAGAAATAATCGAACGATGGAAAATATTGAAAGAGTTTAGTCAAATTGAGTCAAAAAATAAATAGGACAAAAGCATGCCGGTAATTGCGTTTCAAGGAATCCGTGGAGGGATAGGCGTAACCTCCATTGCTGCGGGCCTGGGTTGGGCTTTAGCGCAATTGAATGAATCAGTATTGGTTATTGATTTTACAGCGGATAACTTATTGCGGTTGCATTTTAATATGCCGTTTGAACAGGCACAGGGTTGGGCGCGCTCCTATCAGGACAAGGGGGACTGGAGTGAAAGTATTTACTCTTACAACAAATGTTTGAGTTATTTGCCTTTTGGAAAAATAAACCAGGCTGAGCGTATTAACCTGGAAAATGAATTCCAGAAAAATCCTGATTTCTGGGAAAAAAATATAGAGCATTTAGTCACAAAAAATGATTATCGTTGGATTTTACTAGATCTGGCCTCTGATACTACTTTACTGACTCAACAGGGATTAGAAAGAGCAGATATTACATTCTTATTGTTAACCCCTGACATTAACTGCCACATTCGTTTGCATCAGCAAAAAACTCCAGAGCAGTGTTATTTTTTAATGAATCATTATTCTGCGGCCAAGTCATTGCAAAAAGATTTATATGAGCTATGGCAACGGTTGCTAGCAAATTTTTTACCAGTAGTACTTCATAGTGATGAGGCACTTGCAGAGGCGCTCGCTGCTAAAAAACCTATAGGAGAATATCAAGCGCATAGTTTAATCGCTCAAGATATAAATACCTTAGCTAATTGGTGCATGGGCAATGATTTTGGAAATACAAAATGAGTAAGATCCTGCATTTGCTTTTGTCACGTCATGCATGTAAAAAAGTTGAAAAGATTTATCAACATTTTCTTCATCATCAAGCTTCATTTTTTACTGTGATTTGCATTATTTTATTGCAAATAACTGCATGGACTTTTTTACGATTGGAATCATCTCGTTGGCAATGGGTAAGGAGCAATCATCATACGTGGTTTCCTCATATTTCCCGAAAACACCCTCGTCCAGGAGATATATTTCGTTATTTAATTCAAAGTTTATGGCTTGTTGTGTTTTATCCAGAACAAAAAAAAAGAACGAGTAATAATCTTTGGCAAAGAGGCCTTAATTATTATTACTCCTGGATAGAAGTACTTCCTGATAAAATTGAAGGGAATAAAGTAGCAAAACAAACTGCAAGGCATTTTAACCAAGCAAAAAGTATGGTGCGCCGTATTCTGTTTATTGTATTAAGTATTTTTTCCGCTATATTATTATTGCTTTGTATTACCCAGCCATTTCAACCAATAGCACAATTTATTTTTGTGGTACTTCTTTGGGCAATGGCTCTGAGCATTCGTAAAGCTCCAGGGCATATAAGTACCATTATGCTGATTGTCCTATCCGTGATTGTTTCATGTCGGTATTTATGGTGGAGATACGCATATACTTTAGTATGGGATGATACAGTAAGTGCTGTATTTGGAACCTTGCTTATCATTGCTGAAACATACATTTGGCTGGTTATGATATTAGGATATTTTCAAAGTATCTGGCCCCTGCATCGTAAGCCAGTGCCGCTACCTGCTGATCAATCCACCTGGCCTACTGTGGATATTATGATAGCTACATATAATGAAAATCTAAGTATATTAAAACCAGGAGTATACTCGGCTTTAGGTTTGGATTGGCCCAAAGAAAAACTTAACATCTATATTCTGGATGATGGTAACCGTCCTGAATTTAAAGCATTTGCCGAGGAAGTTGGGGTACATTACATTGCACGTCCTACCCATGAACATGCAAAAGCAGGCAATGTTAATTATGCTTTGGAACGTTCAAATGGTGAGCTGGTAGCAATTTTTGATTGTGACTATGTCATTACTCATCCCTTCTTGCAATTGACAGTGGGGTGGTTTTTAAAAGATCCCAATCTTGCGATTTTACAAACCCCGCATCACTTTTTTTCACCTGATCCTTTCGAACGCAATTTAAAATCGTTTCGAAAAACACCTAATGAAAGTGCCTTGTTTTATGGTGTAGTACAAGATGGGAATGATACATGGAACGCAACTTACTTTTGTGGATCGAGTGGGATTATGCGTCGCTCTGCCCTGGAAAAAATTGGTGGCCTGGCAGTAGAAAGCGTTACCGAAGATGCACACACTTCATTGCGACTGCAACGTCTTGGTTATAATTCTGCTTATATTCGAATCCCATTAGCAGCCGGTTTGGCAACCGAAAGTCTAGCAGGTCATGTAGGTCAACGTATTCGTTGGGCACGCGGCATGGTACAAATTTTACGTATGGATAATCCTTTATTCGGTAGAGGGTTAGCTTTTGGACAGCGCCTTTGTTATTTTAATGCCATGCTGCATTTTCTTTCTGGAGTTCCTCGCTTAATTTTTTTTATTACCCCTGCAGCATTTTTAGTTTTGAATGCCTATGTTGTCTATGCTTCTGGAGTAATGATATTGCTGTATGCGATACCTCATATTGTGCATGCAGTTTTGACTAATAATCAGATTCAAGGCAGGTTTCGCCATTTTTTATGGAATGAAATCTATGAAACGGTAATGGCCTGGTATATTGCGGTGCCTACAACTATGGCATTAATTAACCCGCATAAGGGAAGGTTTAATGTCACACCTAAAGGGGATCTTATTGCAGAAGAGCACGTAGACTGGATGACGGCCAGGCCTTATGTAGTGTTACTATGCATTAATATAGCTGGTTTAATCGCTGCAGGATTCCGTTTGACTGTGGATCCAGCCGCAACAATTCTGGCGGTTATTATTACGGCAACCTGGTCTTTATATAATATAGCTATTCTTGGTGGTGCGCTGGGAGTAAGTATCGAGGCAAGACAACGACGCAGGGCGCCTCGCGTGTCTTTTATTATGCCAGCAGCAATCATGCGATCTGATGGACATGTATATCAATGCATCATGAATAATTATTCTGATAGAGGGGTAGGTATACAAATGGAGGAGCAAAACTTGTTTCGTGCAGGAGAAGAGATAAACCTGCTCCTCAAACGTGGGCGAGACGAATTTGTTTTCCCAGGAACGATTGCCTATACATTTCATCGCAATGCGGGCATCCATTTACACGAATTGTCTCTGAGACAAAATATCGATTTTATTCAGTGTACCTTTGCACGGGCAGACGTCTGGTCATTGTGGCAAGAAGAATTCCGTCAGGATAAACCTCTGAAAAGTATGCGTGATGTATTTGCGCTGGATTTGCGTGGTTATTACGATATCATAGAATATACACCACGTGTAATTCGTAACATACTTCTAGGCTTTACTAATGTGGTTATTTGGATGGGGACTTTTTTTCCACATCGACCGAGAATAAAGAGCAATCTCTAAGCATGGATTGCCAAAGTTGGAATAAAATTTAAAAACTAATGGATGAGATAATGATAAGAAAAATAATTTGGATTACATTACTGGTTTTTGGATTTCACTTTCCCGCAGTGTTTGCTGTTACAACAAATCCAGGTCAGGCTGCAAAACCTACATTATCTGTTCCAGCCAATACTCCTACACGAAAAGTTAAATTATATTTTAATAACTTAAATCAGCAGCAAGGTAATTTTACTTTAGGCAACTTCACTACAGGAAGAAATATCGAATTTACCATGCGTAAAGATGAATTAATATTTCAAGCAGCATTACACTTGCAATTTACTCCTTCACCCGCATTGATTCCTTTACTTTCACAAATTAAAATTTATTTAAATGACCAATTGGTCGATGTGATCGCAATCAGTGCCGAACAGTTAGGTAAATTAAATGCCATAGATATACCCATCGATCCTCGTTTTATCAATGATTTTAATCGCCTTCGCCTTGAGTTTATTGGCCATTATAAAGCGATTTGTGAAAATCCAGCGCATAGTTCAATATGGATGGATATTGACAAGAGCAGCTATCTTGAGTTGAATTTTCAAACCTTACTTTTGAAAAATGATCTGTCACATTTTCCCGAGCCTTTTTTTGACCCACTAGATCACAATCAGTTAAATTTACCCATTATATTCTCTGGCCAACCTAATTTGGCGCAACAGCGTGCTGCTGCAATTCTGGCGTCATGGTTTGGAAGTAAAGCTCTATGGCGTGGATCGACTTTTCCTGTTTTGTTGAACCAGGTACCTACAAGCAACGCCATAATATTTGCGACGAATACAAAAAAACCTGATTTCTTGAAAAACTATAAAACTGTCACAGCCCCTACAGTCGAGATGATAAGTCATCCAAATAATCCCTATATTAAATTACTTTTGATTTTAGGGCGTGATGATAAAGATTTAGTAACTGCTGTTCGAGGCATAGCGCAAGGTAATGTCCTTTTTCGAGGACCAAGCGTTATTATCAGTAACGTAAAAATGCTAGAGCCTCGAAAGCCTTATGATGCGCCAAACTGGACTCCTACTTATAAGCCGGTAGCTTTTGCAAAATTAAAAGAATTTGATGAGCAACTACAAACAAAAGGGTTTACTCCTTATCCCATCTCACTTAGATTTAATTTACCGCCCGATTTGTTTTTACATCAAAGCAGAGGGATTGATTTACGTTTAAAATATCGTTACTCATTACCCCCGGCAGCAAGTATGTCACAGCTGCATATTAGTCTAAATAATTCTTTTGTAAAAAGTTATGTGCTAGAGCCCAAGAGTGAGAAAGCCCTTTCTGGGAATATGGCAGTCACAAGTAAAGAACTCTATATTCCAGCAAAATTAGGAGCGAATAACCAATTTACCTTTGATTTTGCATACGGAACACAAATTGCAGGAGGAATTCTCAATGAGCAATGCATTACTTATCAGGTAATTAATAATTTGGGAGTCATTGATGATACTTCAACTTTAAATCTCTCCAATTATTATCATTATATTGCAATGCCCAATTTAAATGCATTCGCGAGTTCAGGTTTTCCTTTTAGTATTTTGGCTGATTTGTCACAAACGGTAGTCTATATTGATCCACAATCAAAACCTGAAGCAGTGGCTTCTTTACTTAATGTAGCGGGTAACATTGGTGCAGCAACCGGTTATCCTGTTTTAGCGATGACTTTGACAGATAACTGGTCCAAAGCTAAAAATAAAGATGCTGATCTTTTGATCATTGGCACGTTACCTAAAGATCTTCGTGATAATGATGATCTTAATTTGCTGATTAATAAAACCCAAGATTGGGTTAAAAAGCCTTTGAATAGAAATGCAATGCCAGATAAACATCGATTGACTTCTTTCAGTGCTGCTGAAAGTAAAACTACTGTCACAGCAATGGGTTCTGTAGCAGCTATTCTCGGTATTCAATCACCATATTACCAAAAACGCAGCATTATCACTTTGCTAGCAGAAAGCCAGCAAGGTTTTGATCTACTCAATAAGGCATTAACTAATAATAAAAATGTCGACAAAATTTTTGGTTCCTTAGCAGTAATCCGTGACTCTGGAATTGACAGTTTTCGGGTAGGCAATAAGTATTATTTGGGATATTTGCCATTTTGGGATCGCTTTTGGAACTTACTGTACGAACATCCAATTAGTCTCGCTCTCTTATCTCTTTTGGCGGCAGTCCTGATTACATTTTTGATTTGGAGTGCTATGTCAAGACTCATTAAACATCGTTTAAAAGGTACACAAAAGGATAACACGTGATTTTTAAAAATAAGAAATGCTTATTGATTATTATCTTATTGATATCGGGTATTTGTAACGTTATGGCAAGTACCCCATGGCCAATTTGGGATAAATTTAAACAGTACTACATCAGTAGGGATGGACGAGTCATTGATCCACAACCTCCAGAGAGAAAAACTACTTCTGAGGGGCAAAGTTATGGATTATTTTTTGCTTTAGTTGCTCATGATCAGCCTATGTTTGATAAGTTATTACACTGGACTGAAAAAAATCTTGCTGCGGGCGATTTGGGAAAGCACTTACCTGCATGGGAATGGGGACAAAATGCTAAAAAAAAATGGACTGTTTTAGACAGAAATTCGGCTGCTGATTCTGACGTATGGATTGCTTATGCTTTACTTGAAGCAGGACGCTTATGGAACAATAAGCGATATCATACTCTTGGTAAAAAGCTTCTTCAACGTATTCTGAAGGAAGAGGTAGTTCAAATTCCAGGATTTGGACTTATGTTACTTCCAGGAAAATTCGGGTTTAATTTTAAAAACTACTGGCGTCTTAATCCCAGTTATTTACCTCCGCAGTTATTTGCTCGATTTGCTCAACTCAACAGCCAATGGAATAATGTTGAACGTAATAGCCGACGTTTGTTGCTCGAAACCTCTCCTAAAGGATTTGCACCGGATTGGGTTATTTGGAAAAAGAATCGCGGCTGGCAACCTGACTTACAGTATCCTAATTTAGGTAGTTATAATGCAATTCGTGTGTATCTTTGGGTCGGGATGTTAGCTCAGGACGCACCTCAAGCAGTGGAATTGATAAAACACTTTTTGCCTATTATTGGTTTAACCCAACAATTAGGAGCCCCACCAGAGAAAATTGATATTCTGACAGGTAAAACACAGGGTAAAGGCTCTATTGGTTTTGCTGCGGCACTGTTACCATTATTGGCAAATAATCCTTCAGAGCTTGCAGTGCAAAGACAGCGCATTGATGCTGAAGAGCTGAGAGCTGACAGTTATTACAACTCTGTACTAAGGCTTTTTGGTCAGGGGTGGGATCAAAATCGATATCGTTTTAACGCCCAAGGTGAATTGATTTTACCTTAGCAGGCAGGAGGCTGCTGAGATCAAGCTAATTCTTTTATGACGATTCTGTTTTTACCTTCATTTTTGGCTTGATATAGTGCTTTATCTGCTAATGCAATTAAATTATCTACATGGAACTTATAATTAGCTTGAGTAGACACTATACCCATACTTAATGTGATTTGGTTCATTAGGAATTTATATCTCGATTTCTTTTTATTGAATTGTTCATTCAATGAATGACACACCGTGAGACATTCTTGAATAGTTTGGTTGATAAGAATGACGAAAAACTCATCTCCCCCAACACGGCAAATCGTATCATTGGCGCGACGGAATATTTTTTTTAATAATTTTGCAGTAAAAATTAAAAAATTATCACCATAAGTATGTCCCAAATTGTCATTAATCAGTTTAAAATTATCAATATCAATTGATACTAAAATTATTGAATAATGAGTGCGTCGCGCTTTATCCCATTCTTTCTGTAAACTAGATTGAAAATAACGTCTATTGTATAAACCGGTTAGAGCGTCTGTTATAGAAAGCGTTTGTAAATCCTCAATTAATCTTTCTTTTTCTCTAGATAACAGGAATATTTTTTTTAACGAAGAGTGACTCATCCTTGCAGAAATGATCATCATTATTAAAAAAAATAAAAACATAGCTGCAAGAGCGATTCGTTCTTCTTTATTTATCCAATAGTTGTAGCCGATTACTTGGATAAAGATAGGAACGATATAAGCATAATAAGCAGGAAGATAAATAGACAATGATGCTATAGCACCAGCACTTAACCCACCTAAAACTAAAATGATAATAAATTCTTGAATTATCGATATGTAAGGAAAGATAAGGCAATAAAAGCATCCCCATGTAATACCAGTAATCAACGTAAGTAGAATAAAATAAATTAACGCGCGAGAGCTTTTGTACTGCCCTCGTCTTTTTTTGAGGAAATAATGACATAAAAACCATCTACATGTGCTGGACAGGATAACTGGAGCTATCCATATAACGTATTGCCAAGGCACGTGCATGTACAGAAGTTCTAAAGTTAATAATATGGCTAAAATTATGTTAAAAGGTATGGCTCGAAGCGAGCCTTCAAAAAGAAATGCGACTTCCTCTTTATGGGGTAAGGCCATTTAAAACCTCAGGTACAATCCTTTGTATTTATAGTATAGCGCACTATGGTAAGGGATTATTATTGCACCTGATTAGCCGCGTTTATTTCATTCACTGTATTCGCTTAATACATCAAGAAATTGACGTCCATAATGAGCCAGTTTATGTTGACCCACACCAGGTACTGCAAGCAACTGTTCTAAATTTTGAGGTTTTACTTCGGCCATTGCTTGTAAGGTTGCGTCGCTGAAAATCATAAAAGGTGGTTTGTTTTCTTCATCGGCCATCTGGCGTCTTAATGCACGAAGCAATTCGAATAATGGGGTGTTTGTCGTTTCAATCGAACGTCGTTCTTTGGTTTTCTTTTTACTCCGCTTCAGATCATCACCAGGTAATGTGAGCGAAATTTTTTCTCCGCCTTTAAGCAAAGGAATGGCTTTGGGCGTTAATTTAAGAACATTAAAGTGATTTATGTCCTGCACACAATATTCTTTATGAATGAGTTGCCAGGCCAAGTGCTTCCAAAAGTGGGCAGATTTGTCTTTACCAATGCCAAAAGTACTTAGTTGTTCATGACCGTATTGTTTTATTTTATCGGAAGAACTGCCACGCAATACGTCTATGGTATGCGTTAAACCATAATTTTGCCGTAATCGATATATACAGGATAAGAATTTTTGCGCATCTTCTGTTGCATCAGCGGTTATTGGTGGATTTTCGCATACATCGCAATATTGGCATTCCGTATCACAAGGCTCATCAAAATAGCGCAATAAAATTTGGCGACGGCAATAGGCTGCTTCAGCGAAAGCAAGCATGTGGTTGAGCTTATTGGTTTCAACCCGTCTTTGTTCATCGAGCGGGTTATTCATAATCCAGGAGCGTAGCCTGGCGCTATCTGCTGCGTTATAGAGTAACAGTGCTTGAGCTGGCAACCCATCACGTCCAGCACGTCCTGTCTCTTGGTAGTAGCCTTCGATATTTTTAGGTAAATCATGATGAACAACGAAACGAACATTGGGTTTATCAATTCCCATCCCAAAAGCAATTGTGGCAACAACAATGTCAATACGATCGTACCTGAATAAAGTTTGGACTTCTCGACGTTCTTTATGGGAAAGTCCGGCATGATATGCTCGAACCTTGAAACCGATTTCTTGCAGTTTTTTGGCAAGATTTTCTACCCCAGTGCGGGTGCCACAATAAATAATCCCTGATTGTTGTTCTACTGTTTGCAAAAACTGATTCAATTGTTTCACTGCATTGGTTTTGGGAACTACTTTATAATGGATATTGGGTCTATTAAATGAAGCAATGTATTTTTTGGGTGAATAGTTTAATTTATCAACAATGTCCTGGCGTGTTTGTTTATCAGCAGTTGCGGTTAACGCAATAATCGGAATATCAGGGAAATGGTTTTTTAAAATACCCAAAGCAGAATATTCGGGACGAAAATCGTGTCCCCATTGAGAGATGCAATGGGCTTCATCAATGGCAAAAAGTGCTATATGACATTCTTTTAAGCGCTCCAGGAATGATGGGTTAATAAGACGTTCGGGGGCGATATACAGTAAATCCAATTCATTATGATGTAATTGCATTAATACGTTTTTTGCCTCTTCACTGGTTAAAGAGGAGTTATAATATGCAGCACGGATTCCCTGTAATCTGAGTGCAGCCACTTGGTCCTCCATTAAGGCAATCAATGGAGAAACAACGATGCCTATTCCTGGTCTTACTATAGCAGGTATTTGATAGCATAGGGACTTTCCACCGCCTGTTGGCATTAAAACAAGAACGTCATGGCCAGCAATAACATCATGAATGATGTCTTCCTGAGGTGTTCTAAACGAGTCAAAACCAAAATATTCTTTAAGTACAGTAAGTGAGTTATTACGAATTACAGGTGCTACAAGAGTTTCCATGTGATTATTCTTATTCTTTTCACAAGCAGGAAGTTTGCAATCATATCATTATCCTTAAAAAAGCAGTAGACACTTGGTTATTCTCACTATGAGGTCTACTGTTTTTTGGGGACTATGGTTTGGAGATATAAGCATTATCTTTAATATAAAAGCGCAGTAATTTTTCAGCCCAATCTTTTGCATAATGAACCCCAATTCTTGGTTTTTCCACAATGGTAAATGGCTCTTGGGTTTCTGTTTCCGCAATATAAATAATATCACCGGTTAAATCATATTGGTTCAATTGTTTGTCTATATGCATCGCCTTGGAAAGTAACCCGGGGCCTTGTGT
Source organism: Legionella parisiensis (assembly GCF_001467945.1). Taxonomy (GTDB): domain Bacteria; phylum Pseudomonadota; class Gammaproteobacteria; order Legionellales; family Legionellaceae; genus Legionella; species Legionella parisiensis. The sequence continues at coordinate 2,390,889 of NZ_LNYQ01000013.1, read as the reverse complement.
TCGTCCTTGAATGTTTTTGATGGGTTCAACAGCACGCAATAATATTGCAGAACCTGTGCCTTCACTTTCAGTAACGACATTGGTACAGTAATACATTCCGTAAATTAAATAGATATAGGCATATCCAGCTGGCCCAAACATGACTTTCGTTCTTTGGGTATGACCTTTAGAGGAATGGGAAGCGAGATCATGTTGTCCTAGATACGCTTCTACCTCGACAATCTTTCCTATATATTCAAGGCCGGATTGGTTATGGATAAGGTATTTTCCTAAAAGTTCTTTGGCAACACTGATTGTATCACGTTCATAAAATGTTCTTGGTAATTTTAGAAACATATCTCTTTCATGGATGATAAAAATTCGCAATAATAATACATTTGAATAAATTTTCTAAGGACAGTTTTATGGATTTCGAATTCACAGCAGAGCACTTGGCCTTTCGTGAGATGGCAGCTGATTTTGCGCACAAAAAATTGGCTCCTATGGCTGATAATTGGGATGAACACCATTATTTTCCCATAGAGGTTTTACGTGAAGCCGCCACATTAGGAATGGCAGGGATGATGGCGCGTGAGGATATTGGCGGAGCCCAATTAACACGGTTAGACTCTGCATTATTGTTTGAACAATTAGCAACAGGTTGCATCAGCACCAGTGCTTATCTTTCCATTCATAACATGGTGACTTCTCTAGTGGACCGATATGCTGATCCCGAGTTACGAATGAAGTGGGGACCAAAATTAACATCAATGGAAGTGTTCGGTAGTTATTGCTTGACTGAACCTGAATCAGGTTCAGATGCGGCTTCTTTAAAAACCAGAGCTGTAAGAGATGGAGACCATTATGTTCTTAATGGTTCTAAAGCTTTTATTTCAGGTGGTTCAGTAAGTGATGTTTATTTATGTATGGTTCGTACTGGTGATGAGTCGCATCATGGAATAAGTTGCTTGTTGATCGAAAAAAATACCCCAGGATTAAGTTTTGGAAAATTAGAGAAAAAAATGGGATGGAATAGTCAGCCGACCTGTATGGTGTATTTTGAAAATTGTCGCGTACCTATTGTCAATCGTGTGGGCGATGAAGGTATGGGATTTAAAATCGCATTGAATGCTTTAAATGGGGGACGGATAAATATTGCCTCATGTTCATTAGGCGGGGCTCTTGCTTGCTTACGATTAACTCAGAACTATATGCATGAGCGTAAACAATTTGGTAAACCACTCACTGAGATGCAAGCATTACGTTTTTATTTCGCGGATATGCTAACAGATTATGAAGCAGCACGTTTAATGGTTTATCGAGCAGCAAATGCCATGGATAAAAATGATCCTCAAGTCCCTCTATATTGTGCTATGGCGAAACGTCTGGCTACGGACGTTGCTTTCCGCATTTGTGACAAGGCAATGCAAATTCATGGGGGATATGGTTATTTACGTGATTATCAAATTGAGCGAATATTCAGGGACTTGAGAGTGCATCAAATTCTTGAGGGTACTAATGAAATCATGCGCGAAATTGTAGCGAAGGCAACTTTGGATGAGGAGCTTTTTTTGTGCTGATTGATATTGTTGATTTGGGTGTAGTATAGAGCCCTGAAATAGACATGAACTTAAAAGGTAGTTTATTGTTACTGAGCGGCGAGACGTAGAGTAAAAAATAATGAATTTTTTTCGGAGCTGATCCTGAGTTTTCAGCGCAGAACGAACTCCTAAAGCGGGTTCTAATACGTTGCACACAGGCTATGACACTAGTATGTTCTTACAGAAAAGGAGTAAATGAAATGAATTTAATTGAACAAGATTTAGATAGCCAGGGAATTTTGACTTTAACTTTGAACAGACCCGAAAAGTTAAATGCTTTAAGCTCGGAAGTATTAGATACCTTAGAAGAATCATTCCATTCTGCGAAAATGAATCCAAAAGTTAAGGCGTTAATAATTACTGGGCATGGTAAAGCCTTTTGTGCTGGGGCAGATATTAACCGATTGGCTGAATGTACTGCACAAATAGGATATGAATTTGCTTGTCGTGGACAAGAGGTCTTCCGTATTTTGGAAACTTTAGGTAAGCCTTCATTAGCAGCAGTTAATGGATTTGCTTTCGGGGGTGGTTGTGAGTTAGCTATTTCTGCAACATTAAGAATTGCTTCAACTAAAGCTCAATTTGGTCAGCCCGAAGTAAAACTGGGGGTAATTCCTGGCTATGGCGGAACACAACGATTGGGGCGTCTAATCGGTAAAGGACGTGCTTTAGATTTATGTTTGACCGGACGATTTATTAATGCAGAAACCGCATTACATTGGGGATTAGTGAGTGAGGTTGTAGAGCCGGAAGCTTTGTTGGATCGTGGGAAAACATTATTGCATGGAATTTTGAGCATGGCTCCTCTTGCGGTTGCAAGTGTTATGGAGGTTATTGATCATGGTTATGATTTGTCTTTAACCGAGGCCTTGCATCTAGAAGCAATTCACTTCGCTAAAGTATGTGCTACTGAAGACAAGAAAGAAGGGGTGGCTGCATTTATCGAAAAACGAGCAGCTGGGTTCGAAGGAAAATAATCATGACTGACGAAGTACTTTTTAATCAAGAAGGTTCATTGGGTGTTATTACATTAAATAGACCTAGTGCACTGAATGCACTGACTTTAAATATGATTCTTAACATACAAAGGCAGTTAAGTCTTTGGCAAGAAGATGATACTATTCATGCTGTAGTTGTACGCGCTGTTTCAGGAAATGCATTTTGTGCCGGGGGGGATATACGCTCGCTTTATTTTGCCGGGCAAGTAAATGATGCCGAACAAATGCAGTTTTTTTGGCACGAATACCGATTAAATCATTTCATTCACCATTTTGGTAAACCCTACATTTCTCTAATTGATGGGATTGTTATGGGAGGAGGAGTAGGGATTTCTATGCACGGAAGTCATCCCATTGCCAGTGAGCGTTTCGTATTTGCCATGCCTGAGACAGGTATTGGTTTTTTTCCTGATATTGGTGCGAGCTATTTATTAACACGATGTCCAGGATATTTGGGTACTTACTTAGGCTTGACCGGCAATCGTCTAGGCTCACATGACGCGGTGAAAGCTGGATTGGTTAAAAAAATAGTGTCTTCAGAACAAATGCCCGCTTTGTATGATGCATTAATGAATGAAGATTTATCAACAGATGCTTTTGAACGTGTCAATCAATGCTTGCAGCACTTTTCATTTGTACCTGCTACAGAGGAGGTCAGTCAAATTAAGCCCTTGATTGATGTCTGTTTTGCGCATCCAACAGTGGAAATGATTCGAGAGTCCCTGCAAAGTGCCAATACAGTTTGGGCTGAAGCGGTTGATAATACTTTGGCTCAAAAATCTCCCTTGAGCCTTAAAGTTACTTTAGCTCAATTACAAAAGGCAAAAGGACTCTCTTTAGCGCAATGCTTGCAAATTGATTATGACGTGGTCAGTCATTTTATGCACGATTATGATTTTTATGAAGGAGTCAGAGCTTTATTGATTGATAAAGATAAAAAACCTCAATGGCATCCAGTGCGTTTGGATTTAGTTTCAGAGGAAATGGTTCAGAAGTATTTCGAACGTTCCCATCCTGGTTTGGAGTTGGTATAGTTTTTTTCGGTTTTTTGTAAGACTGTTTGGCTCGGTATTGATAAATCTAATTTTAACAGCACCGAGCTTTTTATGAGTCATTCATGATGATAAATGACCATGAGCGATGATTTTAATATCCAAGCTTAATTCCTGGTGCATGTATTTCATTATTGTCTTCAAGTGGAAAACTTATATCATTTATAAAGGACTTACTTTTCTCTTGTCCTGGCTCCTGTTCCTGCTCTTTGGTTTTATTTAGAATATAGGTTCCGGTACGATAAATACCACTACCTACTGCGGCAGCTCCAACTGAATAAGCCGTGGTTTCAAGAACTGGTTTGAAAAACATCCCAAAACGTGACATCATTTTATCATCCTTTTTAATAGTGTTAAAAACTGCAATGTATGGTTTAAAATTACACATCACAGTTATCTATAATACACTATTTTTGCATATAGCAAACTCTTTTATGAAAATTAGTTTGCCATGCAATGTTTTTCAAACACCTAATTTAATTTGCTACTCGTGTTATTTTCCTTTTCATTGGTTTCTTCAATTACCTCTTCAATTCGAGGTGTTGTTCCCTTAGGCGCAAACATACTATGTTTGGATTTTCCTGGTGAGGGTTGGTATTTTGAGGGAACAACTTTTTCCAAAGGTTCCGCTCCCATAGTTTCACCAACACCAGCAACCAGTGCAAAAATAACCCCTGTTAAGGTCATTCGCATGGGAACTTGTTTTATAGCCATTGATCCAAATGATTTTAATGAAGCGCCTGGATTGCTGATGAAGCAATAAAATAACTCTTGAGTTAATTTAATTGTGCTTACATTATGCAGACGTCCATCTTTAACCGTAGATTGCACTAGTGCATAATCTTTAAAGGATGTAAATGGATATGAGAAAAAGGCAGCAGCCATACCACTAAACATTCCAGAAGTGAAATGAGCTACATTTTTATCTTGAATTGGCAAGTTCATTGCTATTCTTTCTTCAAGAATACATAAAGCAGCAAAGTTAACCATTCCAGAGCCATATCTGGGTATAAAACCTCCCATCATCAATTTCCAAGCATTATGAGGAGTTTTCCATGTAAAATCAGTAGGAAGAAGGCCAGGAACCTTTTTCAAGGTGGATAATGATTCAGGTATTTGGGTCACCAGGATATCGCCTAAAGCCATAGCCATAACAAGGCTGTAATTCGTTGCGGAATATTTTTTACCTTCTTCTTTACCAACCTCATGGATCCCTTCTTCTACAGGCTTGCTGCCGCCTTTAGCTCCGGTAACATAACCAGTTCGAATTACTGATCCTGAAATAGAAGCTGAAGTACCAGCATACATTGCTCTCATTAGTCCCCAAACTCCGCCTTGATAAGTAGGGACCATATTACCGCTCTTGGATAAATTAACTAACATCGTTTTTACTGGACTTTGAACAGCTACGATACTAAAACTGGTGGCTAATGCAACAGTTACAAAATTAGCTCCAATCCACATTTGTTGTTGGAGTGTATCCATTGTTGGCATAGGTGACCAAGTGCTGCCAGGTACGCCACCTACCCCTAAGGTTCCAGGTTTATGAATGGGCGTGGTTTTGCTAGCCTGTACCTGTTGTTTTATTAAATCCAACGGTATTATCCCAGGAAAAGGAAATATATTTGGTAAAGTCCACACTGGTGGCGTTATAGGTTGTTGCTTGGTATTTGATGTTTGCAGTCTTTGTTTTACTGCATCAAATGGTGAATACCATGAAGCAGTAAATATACTCGGTATGCTCCACATCGGTTGTTGCTTCGTATTTGAAGCTTGCAGTCTGTGCTTGACTAAATCCAGTGGTGTTGTCATCCATGACATATTAGTTACGCTGGGAAACCATGTGGCTTTGGTAAAATCTGGAAAAGTCCATACTGGTGAAGTCACAGGCATGTGCCCATTTTTTGGGGTTTGTAGTTTTTGCTTTACTACGTCCCACGGTGTTACCAACCATGGAGCATTAGAGAGGTTAGGTATGTTCCATAGTGAAGACACTGGTGGTTGCCCTTTTTTTGCAACTTGAGTTTCTTTTTTATTCTGCATGATAATTTCTTACATCGTTGTTAATTAGATCTGCATTATAAGGAGCAAAAATTAACTCAACCTTAAGAAACATGAATAATTAGAACAAAAAAAAATCGCGAGGTTTATTTTGTGGGCACAAGGGTGCTGGAATTGAGCAAAAAGCTCCCAGGTATTTGCTTATTATAATAGGAGGATAAATAAAAAATATTTTATTTATAGATACTTATCTTAGTATGGCGTGAAGGTACAATAAGCAAATCGTATACTGGGAGATAGGATAAATTTATTTAAAAAAAACTGTAAATTGTAAAAATTTAATAAGAGAATAGGTTATAAATATAAACTATTTCAACCAATCACTCAGAATATCAATGATTTTCTGCGCTTGTTCTGCGCTGGATATATTAAACTTGGATTTTTGCCAGTATTGATTATTACGTTTTTGATAACGCCGAATTGAAAATTTAACTGGTCCATAGTCGTTTTGGGCGTTATCCCAATCTTGATACTTAAACATAATCGTAGTCCAAGCGCCTTTACTTAATACCTTCTTATCCAGTTCTTTAACTGTTTCTGTTCCATTTTCACTAAATGCAATAGTGAGTTCATCTATGCTTGCAGTCATTTAAAAATCTACCTTAACAAATATTTCAATAAAAGCAGTGAACTCATTAATTTGATTGAGTTCTGCTCTAAAATGCTGAGAGTTTATCTTATTTTTTTAACTTACCATAGTGTTGAACGGTGATTTGCTCAAAAAATAGGGAATAGAATGAAATGAGCAATTATTATATCCAATCGCTTTGCCGAATTATTGTATGGATTGCAATTTACCATTAACAAAAGTCATGCTAACGGCAGGTTGGTACTCTCCCGGTTGGTAAAGCCAAACTAGAGGTTTTTCGGCGGTTGGTACAATTTCATTGATAAAAGTATTGTTTACCATAGAAGGAGATCCACACGAGTAATAAACTTTTTGCACTGGATCACCGGCCTGAATGTTTGCTCCCTGGCAAACAGATACCGCATTGCTATCTGAGCCGTTTAATTTAATAGAGCGTACTTTTTGATTCACAATATTTACTTCAAGTGAGACGCCGCCACTACCCGTGGGAACATTCCATACCCCGTAAAAGGCGGTTTGAGTTCCCATATTATTATAAATCAGCTGTTGCATGGGAATTTTTTGCATAAGAGGTTGATTTGATTCTTGCTGGCTCACTGGTTGGCCACAGGCTGCAATTACCTCATCGGGTGTCATTCCTACATTAATATATCCGTGGTTTTGTGGGCAATAATAAGATTGGGTATCAGCAATTAAACTAAAAGGTAAAAGGATTAATCCCAAGCCAGTACTACTGAGGAGCGTCAATTTCATAATTCAATCCTGCTAATCCTCTGCTTAAAATTAAGTATAGCTGCTTTTATAATAATCTCCAGGGTAGGTTTGCGTTAATAAACAAAGTAATTATTTTTAACAAAATCATGATGATAAAAGGCGAAAAATCAAAACCAGAAATGTCCGGTGGAACAATCTTTCTACCGATTTTTAACAAGGGTTCTGTGAGCAAACGTAAGAAATCAGCAATTGGACCTTGCCACTGTGGATTGATAAAACTCATAACGACACGGATAAGTATGGCATAAAACAACATATCGCAAGGCTGGATGATTAAGTCGGCAATTATATAAACGAAAATGAATACAATAGGAATTAGTCCATTTAAGACAAGAATGCTAATGCAGATAATTTTTAATAGCTCAACCAGCACTAAGGTGATAATGGCCGGGATATCGTATTTCTGTCCCGGCTTATAAGATTGTTTTGAGATCAGTTGAATTGGGTTTACTATAGGGTTAGTTATTCTGTAAATAAGTTGGCTTACTGGATGAAGTGCACTGACGCGTAAATAGCGTAGCGCTATACGCAACCATAAACTAAAAATAACAAGTGAAAAAAATAAAGAAACAATAAAAAGTATTACGGCAATAAGACCAGACATATTTTCCCCTATCCTGCATTCTCTACAACTGATTTTAGGATTATATCGCGTCGTTTTGTTTTTGTCGCTCACCAAATAATGCCCGACCAACACGAACTATACTAGCACCTGCTTTAATCGCAGAGACTAAATCATCACTCATGCCCATAGATAATGTATCCATATTGAGTCGAAGTTCCTGGTTGAGTGTGTGCATCAGTTGATTGAGTTGCATAAATAAATCATATTGGGTTTCTGTATCTTGTTGGGGTGGAGGAATAGTCATCAAACCTCTTAAATTGAGGTGAGGAAGTTGGCTGGCTGCAAAAGCTAATTCTGCAGCATATTCAGGAGGAACTCCTGATTTTGTTTTTTCATTTACTAAATTAATTTGTAAACAGATGTTGAGTGGGGCTAGATGAGGTGGACGATATTCATTGAGATGCTGGGCGATTTTCAAGCGGCTAACACTATGAACCCAGTTAAATGAAGTCGCTATCCCTTTGGTTTTATTACTTTGAATGGGACCAATAAAATGCCAGCATATAGGCATGTTTTTTAATGCATTTATTTTTTGTTGGGCTTCCTGAAAATAGCTTTCTCCAAAATGGGTCACTCCAAGATGAAATAATTGGCTAATTGCCTCAATACTTTGTTGTTTGCTGACTGCTAGTAATAGAACACTTCCTGGTTCTCTGCTGAAATCCAGCTCGTATTGCTTAATTAATTGTTTTATTTGATATAGATTTTGCTGAAGATTCATGATCATTTAGGTATGTTTGCAAACCTTAACAATAGCAAAAGAAACAATGTTTGCCGAGTCTTAGTTCGTGAGCTAAGCTAGTAGCATCATATTGTGTGGTTGGACTAGCATTAATGGTTCAACCTATTATTGATTAAAAACCAGGACGAATTAAGCAATGGATATAGCAGAACTATTAGCGTTTTCAGTAAAAAATAAATCATCAGATCTACATCTTTCTGCAGGATTACCGCCAATGATTCGCGTGGATGGCGACTTGCGTAAAATTAATTTACCTGCCATGGAACATAAAGATGTGATAAAAATCATCTATGATGTGATGAATGATCGGCAAAGGAAAGAATTTGAAGAATTTTTAGAAGCGGATTTTTCTTTTGAAATAACCAATCTGGCCCGCTTTAGGGTGAACGTCTTTAATCAATTGCGTGGAGCAGCAGCTGTTTTTCGTACTATTCCTTCTGAAATTTTAAGTATGAATGACCTAGGATTACCGGCTATTTTTGAAGAGATGGCCAGTTATCCTAAAGGGTTGGTGCTCATTACTGGCCCAACTGGATCAGGAAAAAGTACGACTTTGGCAGCCATGATAGATTACATCAACTCGAGTCGTTATGATCACATTTTAACTGTGGAGGATCCAATAGAGTTTGTGCATCAAAGTAAAAAATGTTTGTTGAATCAACGTGAGGTTCATCGAGATACGCTTAGTTTTAATGCTGCTTTGCGTTCTGCATTACGTGAGGATCCTGATGTGATTTTGGTGGGGGAGTTACGCGATCTGGAAACAATTCGTTTAGCAATGACTGCTGCGGAAACAGGACATTTAGTATTTGGCACCTTACATACTAATTCTGCAACCAAAACTATCAATAGGATTATTGATGTGTTTCCCTCCGAGGAGAAGGCCATGGTGCGTTCGATGCTGTCTGAATCACTGCAGGCTGTGGTAGCACAAACTCTATTGAAAAAAAGTGGCGGTGGGAGAGTTGCCGCTCTTGAAATTATGATTTGCACCGGTGCGATACGAAATTTAATTCGTGAAGATAAAGTGGCGCAAATGTATTCTTCCATTCAAACAGGTCAGGCCAAAGGGATGCAAACGTTGGATCAGAATTTAACTGAACTGGTGAAAAAAAATATGATTTCTACTCATACAGCACGAGAGGCGGCTATTGATAAATCATTATTTTAAAGAGTTGATTTTCCTGCAAACCGAGAAGGCTTCTTAGCTTATTTTGTAATGGTCTTATCGGATGGTTGGATTTTGCGCGCATCTTGCAAGATAATCCAACCGTTCTCATATAGGTGCTGAGCACTCAAGGGTGCCAACTTAAGAAATCAATCCTGTGTAATCTAAAGGTACTATTTGCAAGTAACCAGGCTTCACGGGCTTAATTCTCCGTCATTGGCAGGAAGCACTTACGCATTTTTTTGTAATTCAATTAATTGAGGAATCCCCACTTCAGCAAGTGCAAGCATGCTGTTTAATTCATCACGATTAAAATGCTTGTCCTCGGCTGTTCCCTGGATTTCGATGAAATGCCCTGCTTCATTCATCACTATATTCATGTCCGTTTCGGCAAGTACATCTTCAGCATAATCCAGGTCAAGCACGGCTTGACCTCGATAGAGTCCTACAGAAACTGCTGCGATGTAGTGAAATATCGGCATTTTGCGTATTTTTTCTCGCTCTACCATCCAGTTTATTGCATCTCTCATCGCGACACAGGCGCCTGTAATCGCTGCTGTTCTTGTACCCCCGTCAGCCTGAATTACATCACAGTCTAAAGTTATTGTATTTTCACCTAGGGATTTTAAATCAACGCAGGCCCTTAGCGAGCGACCAATGAGGCGCTGGATTTCCATGGTTCTGCCCCCTTGCTTACCTTTACTTGCTTCTCGTTCAGTACGGCTGTGTGTTGCGCGTGGGAGCATACCATATTCAGCAGTGACCCAACCTTGGTTTTTTCCTTTAATAAAACGGGGAACTCCGTCGGTTATGGATGCATTACATAATACTTTAGTTTGTCCAAATTCAACAAGAACTGAGCCCTCAGCATGTTTTGTATAGTTTCTGGTTAATTTAACAGAACGTAATTGATTGGCTTCGCGGTTACTTGGGCGCATTAGATAATCCTCGGTAAAATTAAGAATTATAACGCTTAATTTCCCATGTTGCATCCTAAAGTATGGGGAACGTGATAAAAACGTATAATCATTGTATTCATTATATGGATAGGCTTATGGTGTATGTGGGCAAAATGATAAGTTGAGCCTTGATTCGAATCTCCAAGCATAGAGTTTTAATTTAGGACAAAAAATTTCTTTAAGTCCATGTTGACTAATAATGATTCATTTGGTAGCTTGAAATCTAGCTTATAAAAAGTCTTCATTATGAACTATCGTAGCCATGAAATCAGCGTTGCATTATCTGCAGGTTTTTCTGCAAGCAAGCTATCAGTCTGCGATTTGGTTTCCTTACAAAATATTTCTTCTTTAGTACTTATTTTCTTACCATCCTTTCCCTAGGGCGGACATTTGTCATTATCCGCGCCTCTCTAGGGAGAGGCGACACCAAAGCGGGTAATGAATCATGTGACTTAACTATCGGAGAATTATTATGACTCAAGCAAAATTTGAGGCACGTAAAGAAGAGTCGTACCCAGCAGAAAAGAAAAATAATCTAAGTATATTCCAAAGCATTGTCTCAGGAAGTGTTACTGGTGCTTTTGAAGTGTTCGTTGATCATCCATTGTGGTCGATAAAGACACGAATTCAAAAAGGAGATCCTTTTACGCTCAATCCGCAAGTATTGTATCGAGGCATATTGCCGAATGCTGCAAGTATGATCCCAATAACTGCAGTGCAATTAGGTTTGAATCGTGTATTTCAAAAATGGTTTCTGGGCAACAGGTATGAATTGTCTGACGCTCAAAAACTAACTAGCGCATTTGCTGCCGGGATTGGTTCTGCTTTGATAAGTTGTCCTACTGAAATGATAATGACGCATCAAAAAACAGGTTTTTTTTCAACAGGATTAAATCTGGTGAGACAAGGTGGATGGCCTCGTCTTTATACAGGACTGATGGCAACGATGCTGAGGGAAGGGTTGTTTTCTACATTTTTTCTAGCGGTGGCCCCTACATTGAAAGTAAGAATAAAACAGTATTATCCCAATGATTATGCGGCTTCTTTGCTAGCAGGAATGCTGGCAGGAGTGGGAGCAACATTGGCTTCTCAAAAATTTGATGTAGTAAAAACAGCCCAGCAGTCATCAATTACGATGAACTCAGCCGGTTTTTTTAAAACGACTCAAAAGCTCTATACAACTCAGGGGGGATATGGATTTTTTAAAGGAGGATTTCCTCGAGGTCTACGAGTGATGTCTGCTGTAACGCTTATGAGTTGGATGAATGAAAAGATGGATGATCTTTTGTCCCAAAATCAGCAAAAGAAATCCATCTCTTCTCCAAATAAGTAATTATAAAATAAGTAATTATTTTGGTCCCGGGTTAAGTTTTAACTCGGGATAAAAATAGGTGATTGATATAGGTGTTTTCATGAAACCATCGTATTTATATATTTAATTAATAACCAAAGTGTTGTAATATTGATCACTGGTTATCATGGTCTGATAATAATTTCAGGCAGATTGTCTCTGTCCAATTGCTTTAAATTGGAGTATATTCGCGCAAGGTAGTTTTTTTCATTGGTATCTATATGCTTCAAAGTATGACGGCTTTCTCCCGAGTGCAAAAGCAAATCGAAGAAGGTCATTTTTGTTGGGAAATTAAATCTGTTAACCATCGATATTTAGATGTTTCTTTTCGTTTGCCTGAATCGTTTCGATTTATAGAGCAACAATTGCGTCATTTGTTGCGCGATAAGATCAATCGTGGAAAATTGGAGTGTCAGCTGAAATATCAAGACACAAGTGCTAATAATCAGTCTATGCTTATAAATATGGGCATGGTAAATGCATTAATGAATTTAAGTGAGAAACTTGCTGAATCTCACCGTTTGCCGAATGACTTAGGTGTTAGTCGCGTACTATCTTGGCCTGGCGTGATGCAAGCAAGTATACCCGATGTAGAGGTGTTAGGAGGACATGCGCTTTCCTTGTTTAATGAGGCGGTCGAGCAACTTAGGCAAATGCGTACCACAGAAGGGAGCGCATTAAAAGCACATGTGGAAGGACGATTAAATGAATTAGGTCAGGAAATTAAGAAGGCTCGGTCTATAGTATTAATGCAAACAGAACAAGTGAAAGACAAGTTATTGACCCGATTGCACTCAGTGAAACTTGAAGTCCAGGAATCGCGTGTGGAGCAGGAAATTGCTTTGATTTTGACTCGTATTGATGTAAGCGAGGAATTAGATAGATTACAGACTCATCTTGATGAAGTGAATCGGACACTAAATTGCGATAAAATAGCAGGAAGGCGTCTTGATTTTTTGATGCAAGAGTTAAATAGGGAGGCGAATACGCTAAGCTCAAAGTCTGACTCTGTGGAATTGACTCAGAGTGCAGTGGAAATGAAAGTTTTAATTGAGCAAATGCGTGAGCAGATTCAAAACATTGAGTGAGTATTATTGTGGGTGATAATTCCGGTAATTTATTTATTGTTGCAGCACCTTCTGGGGGAGGTAAAACAAGTTTAGTAAAAAAGTTAATTGAAACTCTTGAGGATATTGAAGTATCCATTTCGCATACAACACGAACGATGCGACCTGGGGAACAGCATGGAGTGGATTACTTTTTTATTGATGAAGAAGAATTTATACATATGATTGATGATTGTGCTTTTTTAGAGCATGCCCGAGTCTTCAATCATTTATATGGAACATCGATGGAGCAAATTACTAGCCGTTTGCAAGATGGCATTGATGTAATTTTGGATATAGACTGGCAAGGGGCAGAACAGATTAGACGTTCCTTTCCGGACGTGGTGAGTATCTTTATTATACCGCCGTCTCTGGATGCCTTAAAACAACGATTATTGAATAGACGACAAGATAAGGATGAAGTGATTAGTGACCGGATGAAAAAAGCACAGGATGAGTTGAGTCATTATCCTGAGTTTGACTATTTAATAGTGAATGATAGTTTTGAAAAAGCAGCGATGGAATTGGGTGCAATTGTGATTGCTAACCGTCTACGTATTGGGCGGCAGATAAATAAACAATCAAAATTGCTTTCTTTCCTCTTATCATCGCAGTAAAATGCAAGGTTTTGCTACTGGAGAATGAATTATGGCGCGAGTTACAGTTGAAGATTGTTTAAAGAATGTTGCAAATCGATTTGAACTTGTTATGGTAGCCACTAAACGTGCGCGTCAAATTGCAGTTCGAGGCGATCAACCTATGGTTGAATGGGAAAATGATAAGCCTACGGTAGTGGCTTTGCGTGAAATAGCAGAAGGTTTAATTACGCCAGAAATTTTGGATAAAGAATAATTTTTTTGGACGGGTTCCTGTTCAATTCATTAGACGCTCAAGGCTTTTAGGCCAGAAATAGTAGAATTGTAACAGAGACCCGGGAAAAATATTCACGTAGCTTGGGTAGAGTGAAATGGTTCCCAAAGTTTTGTGTGACTAAATTCCCAGATTCGTTTCACTTCACCCAAGCTACGAATCATAAAGGATTGTGATTTATACGGGACACCTTAAATAGGGTGCATTATGGGTATAGGGGTATGGTCATGTTAGATACTAGGGAGTACTGCGTGAGCTACTTTAAGGAGCTCGATGAAGAGCTGAAATGCTATCTTGAGCAGTCGCAAATAGAGAAATGTTACCAAGCCTATCTGGTAGCTGAAAAAGCGCATCAAGGGCAGATGCGGCGTTCTGGCGAGCCTTATATTACTCATCCTGTTGCAGCCGCATTGATTCTTGCCCGAATGCGTCTGGATTATCAAACAATTATGGCCACTTTGCTTCATGATGTGGTTGAAGATACATCAGTAAGCAAAGATGATTTAACACGCCAATTCGGTGAAGAAATTACCTCCCTTGTGGATGGTGTTACCAAACTGACTAAAATCAAATTTGAGTCAAAGGCAGAGGCCCAGGCGGAAAATTTCCGCAAAATGGTCTTGGCTATGGTTAAAGATATTCGTGTGATTATTGTTAAGTTAGCCGATCGCTTGCATAATATGAAGACCCTGGGTGCAATGCCTTATGCAAAACGTAGACGTATCGCAATAGAAACTCTTGAAATTTATGCCCCAATCGCAAACCGCTTAGGGATGCATTCGGTTTATGTGGGGCTTGAAGACTTAGGATTTCAGGCTTTATATCCAATGCGCTACAAAGCCATTAAATCTGCAGTTGAAAAATCTCGTGGTAATCGACGTGAATTGACTCAGACAATTGAACGTGATTTGCAACTGGCTTTAGCGCAATTAAATATTCCTTATGAACAAGTGTTCGGTAGACAAAAGCATTTATACAGTATTTATAAAAAGATGCGCCAGAAAAAAGCCTCCTTTACAGAGATTACCGATGTTTTTGCTTTTCGGGTGATTACTGAAGATATTGATTCGTGTTACCGTATTTTAGGTGCTTTACATTGTACCTATAAACCTGTTCCTCAACGCTTTAAAGACTATATTGGAATACCTAAGGCAAATGGATATCAATCTTTGCATACTACTTTGTTCGGGCCTTTTGGGGTTCCTCTCGAGGTGCAAATTCGTACTCGCGACATGGATAAGGTCGCTGACAATGGGGTAGCTGCACATTGGATTTATAAATCGTCCGGCCTTGAAGTAAATGAAGCGCAACTGCGTGCAAGAGAATGGGTACAAAGTCTATTGGAAATGCAACGTAGCACTGGAAGTTCGTTAGAGTTTATAGAGAATGTCAAAATCGATTTATTTCCAGATGAAGTATATGTTTTTACTCCTAAAGGTCATATTATGGAATTACCTAAAGGAGCTACGCCGGTTGATTTCGCCTACTCGGTTCACTCGGGAGTGGGTAATAGTTGTGTGGCAGCGAAAGTAAATAGAAAACTGGTGCCCTTAAGTATTCCTTTGTCTAATGGGCAAACAGTTGAGATTATTACGGCACAAGGTGCTCATCCCAACCCGACTTGGTTAAATTTTGTAGTTACTGGAAAAGCACGATCTAATATTCGTCACTTTCTGAAGAGTCAACAAAATACGGAATCAATTAGTTTAGGAAAACGCCTTTTAGAGCAATCATTAAACGAACTATCCAGTGACTATGCTAAAATCCCACCAGAATCCCTACAAGCATTATTAAGTGATTTACATTATAAAACGATGGATGATTTGCTCTATGCGATTGGTATAGGCAACCAAATGGCAATGGTAATTGCCAAAAGATTAGTAGTAACTCAAGACTCTAATGAATTAGATAAAGGAATTAAAACACGGCCCTTGGCGATTAAAGGAACAGAAGGAATGGTGGTTCATTTCGGTGAATGTTGTCAACCTATCCCTGGAGATAATATTGTTGGAAAATTCCAACAGGGCCGGGGAATTATTGTTCATAGCAGTGATTGCACCACCTTAAAAAATTCGCGAACCAATCCAGAGCAATTTGTTGCTCTTCGTTGGGATGAGAAGGTTGAAGGTGAGTACTGGGTTGATATTACAGTTGATGTGGTGAATGAGCGTGGAGTGCTGGCTGCTTTAGCAACTGCTATTGCGGAAGCAGGATCCAATATAGGTAATATCAACGTGGATCCGCGAGATGGGCGACATAATGCAGTTACATTTTCAATTAGTGTTATTGATAGAACGCATCTGGCTCGTGTAATGCGCAGGTTGCGGGCAAATAAGGTGGTAATGCGTCTTTATAGAAAAAAACAAGGGGATAATTAATGCAACCGGTAAATACAAAATTGGCTCCAGAAGCTATTGGAACTTATTCACAAGCCATTAAGTGTGGGGATACAGTTTATCTATCAGGACAAATACCACTTGATCCTGTAACGATGGAACTATGCAGCGAAGACATTAAATTACAAATCACTCAGGTTTTGGAAAACTTGTCGGCCGTTTGTGAAGCCGCAGGCGGTAGTTTGGCACATATAGTGAAATTAAATGTTTATCTTACGGATTTGCGTCATTTTCCTTTAATTAATGAAGCAATGGGTCGTTATTTTGCATCACCATATCCAGCAAGAGCAGCGATAGAAGTCTCTGCATTGCCACGTGGTGTTCAGGTTGAGATGGATGGTATAATGGTTTTATCTTCGAAATAATTTATTGAAAAGTAGCCTGGGTACAGAAAAAGGGTGCAACCCGGGTTAATTGGTTTGCAATCTTAAGGGTTTCACTCAGGCTACACATTTATAATCAGAGCTTATTATGAGTATTATTTCCCTTCATGGTGTCTCCCTTAATATCGCTGGTAATCAGTTATTAGATAATGCTGATTGGCAGATTCAACCTCAGGATCGTATTGCATTAGTTGGACGGAATGGAGCAGGAAAGTCCACTTTGCTTAAACTTTTGCTAGGAGATTTGGTTCTTGATAGAGGTCAAATCAATCGACTTTCTGGATTGCGGGTTGCTGGATTGACTCAGGAAGTTCCAATTACTGAAGAAGAGTCTGTCTATCATTTTCTCGTGAAAAGCCTCGGCGAAGTAGGGGTGGTTTTATCGCGTTTTAATGAATTATCTCAGTTGGGTGATGTGAACGAATTAGCTTTGTGTCAGCAACAAATGGATAATTTCCATGCTTGGGATAAATTGCCGCAAATTGAGACCATGGCTAGTCGTCTCGGCATAGCTACTAATGAGCGGATGAATAACTTGTCTGGTGGTATGAAACGACGGGTGCTTCTGGGTGCGGCACTTATCGCAACTCCAGATTTATTACTATTGGATGAACCTACAAACCATTTGGATATTGAAGCGATCGAATGGTTGGAGGCTTATTTAAAGAGTTTCAAAGGGGCTGTTCTCTTGGTTACTCATGACAGGGAATTTTTAAGCCAAGTATCCAACCGGATAGTAGAAATTGATAGAGGAAAACTGTACCAGCATGATTGTAACTATGAAACCTATCTGGACAGAAGAGAATCCATTCGTCTTAGCGAGCAAAAGCATAATGATTTATTTGATAAGAAGCTGGCAGAGGAAGAAGTATGGATCCGTACCGGAATCAAAGCGCGACGAACACGTAATGAAGGACGGGTGCGTGCATTAAAGGCAATGCGCGATGAATATAAGGCTCGCCGTAATCAGTTAGATAAGGTCAAATCATTCTCTCTCGATGTTACTCGTTCGGGTGCTGTGGTTATCGAAGCAAACCAGGTGAACTATAATTTGGGGGATAAAACAATTTTACGTGATTTTTCCTTACTATTAACTCGAGGAGATAAGCTTGGAATAATTGGTCCTAATGGATGCGGTAAAACGACCTTGGTCCGGTTATTGCTCGGGGAATTAAAGCCTGACTCTGGACAAATAAAGCTTGGTACCTCTTTGAGTGTCGCTTATTTTGATCAATTGCGTCGTCAATTGCATGAAGATCAAACAGTTATGTTTAATGTGGGTGATGGTGCGGATTATGTAACAATTAATGGCAAGCAAAAACATGTTGCCAGTTATTTGCGTGAATTTTTGTTTTCAGCCGAGCGTTTTAATCAACCGGTCTCAGTGCTTTCTGGTGGAGAAAGAAACAGATTATTATTAGCTAAACTGTTTGCCAAACCAGTAAACCTGTTAGTAATGGACGAGCCTACCAATGATTTGGATATTGAAACTTTGGAGCTCCTTGAAAGTATGTTAGCTGACTATCCCGGAACTTTAATATTAATTAGCCATGATAGAGCGTTTATTAATCAGGTCGTTACCAGTGTCCTGGTTTACGAAGAAGCAGGGCAGTTTAATGAATTTGTTGGTGGATATGATGAATATAAAATGCATAAAAAACAACAGCGAGAGCATATAGTAAAAACACCTGTTGTGAAACGAAATTCTGCAACAAACAAATTAAGTTTTAATGAGCAACGAGAACTGGCGCAATTGCCCCAAAAAATTGAACAGCTAGAAGCAAAAATAGCCGAATTACAATTACAAATGACCGAACCCAAATTTTACCAACAAGATACCCAGCTGATTACAAAAATGAATCAAGGTCTGGCTGAAGATGAGGATTTATTAACACGACTTTATGCGCGATGGGAGGTATTAGAAGATGTTGAGAAAAGGAACAAGTAAATGTTACTAACACTGGCTTTGGTTGTTCTTTTGAGTGCAATTTTGGTTTTCTTTTCAGAGGAATTTATTAAAGCCTTTAAGAAGCTCTTTGCCATAAAAGGAGCTAAATTGTTTATACCAATATTTGCTGCTTCTTGGCTAATTTATACGTTTACCTTTTGGTGCTTATGGGCAATTTTTTATATGCGTGAAATATTGCAGGTAATAGAGGACTTTTTAGTGCGTATTATGCCTTTTCAGAATATCGCAGTTCCAGTTGTACTGATATTCATGTTGACTTTTCTTTCCGTTGTTCCAGTCCTTATTCTTGATATTCTTTCACGAAGAAAAAAATTCAAAGGATATAAGTACCCTTATATTACAAGCGGGATAATTTGGTTGCTATCTGTTTTTTCATTAATCATCATTTAGTCTTTCTGTAAAGAAATGTAATTTTTATGTAAAGGCTTGTCGCTTTTGTTAATAAAACCTTAAGTTTTCTTTTTTATACTCCTTGCCACCAGTTTGGAATTTAATAAAAATTAAAAAGGAGATTCAAGTGGAATTCAGCAGCAAACAACATCATCATGATCATGTTACCCGTGGTTCTCATCAGCATAATCCTAAACCTCTTTATCCTCATATTGAGGTAATGTCCTCTCATAACCCTTATGTTGAGGTAACGCCTCGTCAGTCCCATGTAGAGGTTCGCACTCCTTCTCGCATACATAATAGTTATCAACATAGTCATCACCATAATCATCACAGTTATTCTTCTTCTGGCCGTGGTGGACGTGTTTTATTTGTTGGACTTTTTATCCTTTTACCCATTGTGGTTGTTGCTGCAATACTGAGTTCGACTCTTAGCGCGATGAGTTTAACCACAGCATCGCTAACTACTGCTGGAGCTGGTGCTACAGGTGCAATGGCTTTTAGTGCCGCTACTTTTGGTATCGGAGCACTTGTACTTTATGGTGCTTTGGGTTTAGCGTATTTATATTCTAGTGCTAAAGAATGCTACAGCAGCGACAAAAACGTGTTTGATATGATTAAATCACGTGTTGTAAATGACGATGGATTGAGCTTTAAAGGGGTTATGAAATCCATAGGTTCTGTCTTGTGGTCTCCATTTTTACTCCTTGGTGGTTTGTCAGGTATGGCAGTTAAAGCGGCTATGAGCGCTCGTGTTTCACCCCGCTCGGTGTCGACTACTGTGGTAAGCATGGAAATTACAGAATCCTATAAAGAGATGGGAGCGAATGGTCTAGGCTCACAACCCTCCATGAGTAGTCAGCGAAAAGATCTGCCACCTGTTCATACTGAATTGTATAGTAAAACTCGAGAGGAAAGTGAAGAGCATCATCTGTTAGACTCTCAAGTTTCTTTTCCTTTATACCCTTCAATATACAGTTCGAATAACTAGTGTTTGTTGCCTCTGTTTTCAGTGGATTTTTTCAATAGTTTTTTGGGTTCTTTATCAGAGGACCCAAAAGCCAAATAAATATTCTAAACAATTAAAATCTTTGAAATTAATCCTCATTGCAAGGTTTACAATACTAAGCAATTAAGAGTTTCTTCTAGGCCTTATCCGTTTTTTCCTTCCAAAATAGCCTATAATTTAATCAAGATGAGTTTTTGGTGAGTTTTCATATGGTTTCTAATCGATCGGAAATTCCTCAACGTTCTTCAGAAACTGTTACCTCAATGTGGCCAGAACTAAATGAAGCAGAACAACAACTTATGACGGGGCGATTGCAACAATGGTTTGCAGATATAGAAAAAAACAATAACCCTGGAAATAACGGAACAACCCTCTCTTTAGCCACTCGGTTTCTTTCATATTTTGGATTAAAAAATGCTGCAGAGGTGTTTTATTTTCTTAAAACGGCTGGAGGAATGGAAACGATTACGATGATAGCCCGAGAACTGATGAGGCAAGAGGAGGAAATTCAATCAATAAGAGAGCAAAATGAAGAGGCAATGCAAAAGCGAGAACATATCGTTTTTCTTCTTATGGGATTAATTGCAGAGAGAGAAGCTTTAGCTAAAAATGTGGATCAACTTTTTAGAGTCGAAATTGAAAGGCATCTTACAAAAGATAAACATGCTCATACAGAAACAATTTCTAGCCGTGCGGTAGAAATTATAGATGCTATGATTGATAACTATCTCAGTACTATCCACGCTCTAGATTTAGAGCTGAATAAATTAGAAGAGCAATTGAATGAAATTGAAAAAGAATGGATTGCTATTGAAGAAGAAGAGGAGCAAATGGAGGTCTATCACGAAGAACTTCATGCGCATTTCGATATATTGAATACGTTCTTAGCGATGCCTATTTTGAGTCATCCTCAAGAGAATCCTGCTGTTTTTGTTGAACGAAGACGTTCCATTTTAATACAAGATCTCGAAAGATATAGAGAACAAGAAGCATTACATAGAAATACAACTTCAGAAGATCCTAAGACCCAGGAAAAAGAGCGACGCCGGATTTGTAGGCACATCAAGACCATTGAGCATGAACTGAATTTTCATCAAGCTCACCTAAGTCAAACAGTCACAAATTATGAGGAATTATTTCGTTTAGCTCTGGAACAAACACGATCTCAAATACAAGAGCTTAAGTCACAAACATCTTTCCCAAGACAATTGGACACTCAAATTGAAGGCTTACAATTACGTGAGCAAGGCCTCGTGTCTGCATTAAAAGTTATGAGAAATAAGAAAATACTCCTTAATGATCAATTGGAACAAGTTTTTGATTTTTCTCAAGCCCGTTTTATTGTTAAACATGAGGAGGCTAAATGCCTTATTCAAAAAGATGATGGCTCATATGCACTAATCCCTAAGGATGCGGATCCTCAAAAAATGACTCAAGAAGAATGGGAGCAAGCTAAGTGTAATTTTAATCAAGAGAAAGTGCGTATTCAAACACCCCGCTTTAATTTTATGGAAAAGATACAAGAAAATTTGCAGAAACAAATTCAACGCAAAGAACAACACCTAAGCCTAAGAGAAATATTACAAACCCAAAGATCAGAAATGCATCGTGCCAGGGAAAAAATGGAAGAAACTTTAAGCATTGCTCAAACTCGAAAAGCAACATTATTAAGCAATCCCCGCTTATCCCAAAGGTCCGTGCTAAAACCTGAGCCGCATGCAAGCTATAAACAGATAGTAGAGAAATTTGAGTCTTTGATATTAACAGCTCCCAAAAAAGAAGATATAGAAAAAGTTAGAGATGTTGTTAAAAATTCATCAATACCGCCTGAGAGCAAAGGAAAACTTGATAAATTAATTGAACAAATCACACCAGAGAAGATTATGGAGCCGCAAAAACAAAGGCTTCAATGGTTATACAGCGCCAAACGAACAATTATGGATTCATCACCCAAGCCTGAAGTCGATCCGACTAAAACGATGAAGTAACATGTTCAAGGGTACCTCTTTTTTATTACTGTCTTTTGATCATCGTGGGGAGGGCGTTGGAGTAGATCCGGCCTGGTTTATCAGATGTGCAGAAAATTTAAGTTTAATTTGTAAGCCATCTCTTATTCATTGGGGGTGCTGAATCGTTTCATTCCGTGTATAATATCGGCAATTTATTTTCAGGTTGCTCTATGAATAAACAGGATTTTTACTTTGATTTACCACCAGAATTAATTGCGCAATATCCTTTGGCGCATCGTAGTGATTCACGTCTTTTACTTTATAATCGTCAAAAAGATGAATATGGCCATTATCAGTTTCGCGAAATAGCTGATTTTTTAAATCCTGGCGATTTACTGGTTATGAATGATTCTAAAGTGATTCCAGCTCGACTGTATGGCCATAAAACTACTGGTGGAAAAGTAGAACTATTAGTGGAACGTATTACAGGAGAATTTACTTTTCTAGCTCATATTAAAGCCAGTAAAGCATTAAAGGCCGGGTCTATTATTAAATTAGAGCACAATAAAGAAATCGAAGTACTTGATAGAGAAGATGATTTATTTATATGCAAAGCGGATATAGATGTTTTGCAATTATTAAATGGAATAGGACATATTCCGTTGCCTCCTTACATTACTCGAAATGATGAAATTTTGGATCAGGATCGTTACCAAACAGTCTATGCAAAATATGAAGGCTCTGTCGCAGCTCCTACGGCTGGTTTGCATTTTGATGAAGCTGTATTATCCAGCTTACATTCAAGAGGAGTTGCTGTAGCTTATCTTACGTTACATGTAGGAGCAGGAACATTTAGACCTGTTCGTTGTGATAATATAGAAGACCATAAAATGCATAGTGAGCAATTCACAATTAGCCCTGAATTATGTGCTGCGGTACACGCTACAAAGGCAGCAGGAAATCGAGTAATTGCAGTAGGTACGACTGCTTTGCGCAGTTTAGAGAGTGCAGCACAAAATGGAGTTTTAACCGCGTGCAGCAGAGATACAGACATCTTTATTTACCCAGGATATGAGTTTAAGATTTGTGATGGCTTAATGACTAATTTTCATTTGCCTGAGTCTACTTTACTCATGCTGGTTTCAGCTTTTATCGGCCATAAACAAGCAATGAAGCTTTATCAGGAAGCAATCGAAAAGAAATACAGATTTTTTAGTTATGGTGATACCAGTTTATTGCTATAAATCAGGAGATTAGGAATGTTGGCTGCGATACAGAATGTTATACCTGTCTTAACTTCAGAGGCAGGTTTATGTCTTACAACGGCAAATTGGCACGAAGTAAAAATAACGGCGGCATCCTATTCTTTGGAGCATTTGTTATATAAGCCAGGTCAGGATGTACTCGAAAAAATATCAGATTTAGCCCGTTACTTGGGTTGCCTTGGGAAAGTGGTCCTTAATGCAATGTCACTTGTAGCCAATAGGGAAAAAGTTTATGTGCTCAAATCACCCTATGATGGCTCTAAAGTTAGACTTACTTCGGAGAAATTAATTGATCTTATCCATCATTTAAAACCTAATGCAGTAATTTTACCTCAAAATATCCTGCGCGATTTTCCACAAATCTGGAGTAACTGGGATGATGCAATTGTTCCATTTATTCATGTGAATGATTTGGAAAAAAATGAGGTAGTTAAGGCACATGGGGTTTATTTTAATGTTTTGGATGAGCTGAATTGGAAGCAATTAGATCAATGGTCTCATCTGGCACGTTATGCTATAGGACGTTTTGATCCTGAATTAATTAAGCGTTTGCATGATAAGGGAATAGGGCTTATTGAGACAGATGAGCCTGCCCAAGCAGCGGCTCAAGGCAAGGTTTACAGCCAGGAAGGAACTGTGGATTTAACTGATTCAAAAACGCAGATGCAATTTGAAATGATTGATGCAGATTGCGTTTGCCCCACGTGTTCACAACAATTTACTCGGGCTTATCTGCATCATCTATTGCAACATACCCCCCTATTATGTCAGCGGTTTTTAATTCAGCATAACGTGTTTCATGTGCAGAATTATTGTTATTCCTGATGAATTTCACTTTCCCCCTATGAGGCTGTCATCCCCGCGAAGGCGGAATGACAGCCTTCCTAACCTCCCCCATACATAGGAGAGGGGATAATGTTTGACAGTTTTTCCCATACAAGATAGGATTACCAACAATTTGATGGCGCGGGGTGTCGTGATAAACGTCTGAGAAATACCCGTTGAACTTGATCTGGTTTGTACCAGCGTAAGAACGCCTTAAATCTGTGTTTATTTTTAATTGATCTCTTGGAAAGCCTTATCTATTTGCTATTTTTTTAAGAATCATTGCTCTGAATACAGGTTCATTTCTTTATTAGGCCTTCATTCGATATCTTTTGCCATCCTCTATTTTATTAATTAATTCAAGGAGCCATGGCATGAGTGCGTTATCAACAAGAACAACCCTATTACTTAATTGGTATGCAAACCCTTATCATACCCCAATTTTTGTTGCCCATTCGTTAGGGTATTATCAGCAAGAAGGCATAAAACTTGCGATTTTGGAACCTAGCGATCCCAGTGATGTCACCGAAATTGTGGGTATGGGACATGTAGATTTTGGAGTCAAGGCTATGATTCACACCTTGGCTGCTCGTGCGAAAGGCTATCCTGTTACCTCAATTGGAACATTGCTGGATGAGCCGCCAACAGGCCTTATTGCACTTAAATCCAGTGGTATAAGCTCATTTCAGGATATTGTCGGCAAACGAGTAGGTTATATTGGTGAGTTTGGCAAAATCATCATAGATAATTTGGCTAAGTTAGCAGGCATTGCTCCCACAAGTTATGAGACGGTGCGCATCGGCATGAATGTGACTGATGCGATTTGCCGCGATCTTATTGACACCGGCATTGGCTTTATTAACTTTCAGAAAGTTGAATTAGAACATTTACGCGGTGAAACTGTATTTCTGCGCCTGGATCAGCTTGCCGGCTTGGGTTGCTGCTGCTTTTGTTCCATTCAATTTATTGTACCAGAACGCATGTTAAAGAATCCTGAAACTATTAAAGGTTTTCTCAAAGCCACACAACGTGGAGCCGCCTTTACAACCGAAAATCCGGATGAAGCTTATGAGCTTTTATGTCGTATGAAACCTCAATTGCGAACTCCTATGTATCACACAATATTCATCCGCAGCTTACCTTTTTTCTCCCGTACGCTTTTAAATGTGGAACGTGATTGGAATAAAGTAGGGCGATTTGGCAAACATTTGGGAGTAATTGATGAGTCTTTCGCAGTGGATGTTTGCTATACGAATGAGTTCTTACCTAAGATGCCTCATTCTGATTTGGAGCCTATCGCGTGTTGCGTAGGTGAATAAAAAATAAATCAATGCCCGGGTGTTTGTAGCCTGGGTGTAACGCGGCGGAACCCAGGATCAAAAAACTCATTAGCTCATCAATCCCGGCTCCCGATGCGTCGCACCAGGCTACAATAGGTCTACTCTTGAGTGATTCTATTAAATGAAAAATGCTGCAGTTGTGGGGGCTGGGATAATGGGGTGTTTGTTGGCTTTGCGCTTACAAAACGAAGGCTGGCGAGTATCATTATTTGAAGCAGAAACTTCCTTCAATAATTGCAGCAATGCAGCAGCAGGCCTTTTGGCACCCCTATCTGAGCTTGATAAGGCGGAGCAAGTGATTTTCCATTTGGGGATGGAATCGGTTGAAACATTATGGTCGTCCATTCTAAATCAATTGACAGAACCGGTATATTTTCGCCAAAAAGGCAGTCTTGTGGTACATCATCCACAAGATAAAGCAGAATGGCAGCAGTTTAGTTCCAGAATTGTTAATCACTTAAGTGATTCATGCTACGAGTTGCTCAATGAAGATTTACTAATTCAGCTTGAACCAGAACTTCGTCAATTTAAACGAGCCTATTATTTCCCTAAAGAAGCGCAGCTTGATAATCAGGCTCTATTGTCAGCACTTAAAAATCATCTGTGCAAGCAGGGTGTTATTTGCCGGGATAATACCTTTGTTTCCGCTGTCTATCCAGGAAGAATAGAAGCAAGGAATGAATCACATCGGTTTGATTTTGTTTTTGATTGCCGAGGTTTAGGGGCAAAAACCTCTTTTCCGCATCTGCGCGGACTTCGGGGGGAGCTTATTTGGGTGCATGCCCCTGAGGTTCAGTTACAAAGACCTATTCGACTCTTACACCCCAGGTATACTATTTATATTGCACCACGCCCTGACTTTCATTACCTTATCGGCGCAAGTGAGTTAGAAGCAGAAGATTGTAGCCCAATTTCGGTACGCACAACGCTCGAATTATTAACCGCTGCATACTATGTTCATCGAGGTTTTTCCGAAGCGCGAATAATTAAAACGGTGACGCATTGTCGTCCGACTTTAGTGCATCATCAGCCCCGTATAAAATATGCGAAGAGATTTATTGCAGTTAACGGACTTTATCGTCATGGATATTTAATTGCTCCGGCATTAGTCGAGGAAATTCTACGTGGATTAAACAGCAATCAACACGACACTTGTTATCCTGAGCTTTGGGAGGCTTATTCATGATTATTTATATAAATGATAAACCATTAACACTTGATACATCCTGTACACTGCAGGAAATGCTTGCACAAAGAGAGGGGATTGCTGCCCATGTAGCAATCGCAATTAATAATCAATTTGTTCCTAAGTCCATGTTTTCTAGCACCATCTTGTCTGAAGGGGATCGTATCGATCTGATTATACCGATGCAGGGAGGATAGCTATGTGGTCTCTAGCAGATAAGCCTTTAACAAGTCGTTTGCTCTTGGGAACAGCAGGCTATCCATCACTTGAAGTGATGACCCATGCCGTTCAGGCTTCTAAAACCAATGTGATTACTGTGTCGTTAAAACGGCAAATGCCTGGGGATTCTGGAACAGATTTATTTTGGCAAACCATACAATCTTTGGGTTGTTATTTACTTCCCAATACCGCGGGTTGCCGTGATGCACAAACTGCAATTACTACAGCTGAAATGGCACGCGAACTTTTTCAAACCTCATGGATTAAATTGGAAGTAATCGGTGATGATTACAGCTTGCAACCCGATCCTTTTGAATTGTTGTATGCGGCAACTGAATTGGTAAAACGAGGATTTGAAGTCTTTCCATACTGTACGGATGATTTAGTTTTATGTCAGCGTCTAGTTGATTGTGGTTGTCGTATTTTGATGCCTTGGGCAGCGCCTATAGGTTCTGGAAAAGGATTACTTAACCCCTTTGCTTTGGAAACTTTACGCCAGCGATTAACGGATGTGACCTTGATTGTTGATGCTGGGATTGGTAAGCCATCTCATGCGACACGTATTTTAGAGTTAGGTTTTGATGCGGTACTGCTAAATAGTGCGGTTTCTTCATCAACTCATCCAATAGCGATGGCTGAAGCCTTTGCGCATGCGGTCATCGCAGGACGAGGTGCTTTTGCAGCAGGCCTTATGCCTGAGCGAATTACAGCACAATCGTGTACTCCTCTGATCGATACACCATTTTGGCTTCAGGAGACTCCATTATGAGCCTTGTGTGGACCAAAGCTGAAAATGAGGCGGATAGACACACTTTTCGAGGGTTGGGCCTTAAACTTCAATCACAGCTATTTTATGAAGATGCCCAACCTGATGCTATTAAAATTAATGGGGAAATTTCTTCTGAGGACCTTGACTGTCTCAGTTATTATTCTGGCCCGGTGGTTTTCGATTTTACTTTAGCTTCAGCCCGGTATTTTGGTGAAAAAAATTTAAGCGGCACTGAGTTTTCTTTTGCTGATGTTTTGGTGCTGAATACACTTGAAGCTGAATTTATTTTAAAGCGTAAAATTATGACGCACCAATCTATGGAAGAAGCTGCGCACGGATTATTAGCTTATGGCGCAAAAAGTATTTTTCTCTTAGGCCAGCATGGGCAGGGCGCTTCGTGGAGACATGATTATTGGACAAACGGCGTTACTTCATTTTGGCTGACCAAAAATCACTGTTCTGATGCAGCGTATCCAGAACTTCGCTCGGTTCTCTCAGCGGCAATTACAGCATCATTGGCTCTTGGTTATGTGCTTAAGGATGCACTCATCATAGCAAAAATGTATGTACACCAAGCAGTGCGTCGAGCACAAACCGGTCTGTATTATGGTAATTTTCCAGAAGATGAAACAGATTTGCCTTATCTTTCATCCAAACCATTATATAGTACACCTCCTCCATTTAAGCGATGTCATCGATTAGGCCTTTACCCTGTAGTTGACCGTTTTTCCTGGGTGGAAATGCTGTTGAGTCTTGGGGTAAAAACCATTCAATTGCGCATTAAAGAAAGGACAAATAATCTTGAAGAGGAGATAAGACAAAGTATTGCTTTAGCTAAAAAACATTATGCCACCTTATTTATTAATGATTACTGGGAAATGGCTTTAAAATTAAATGCAGAAGCAGTGCACTTAGGGCAATCAGATATAGATAATGCAGATATTGATGCAATTAGAAAGCAAGGGCTTTTACTGGGAGTGAGTACCCATTGTTACTACGAAGTCGCACGAGCACATGCTCTTAATCCTTCATACATTGCAATTGGCCCTGTTTTTCCGACTACCAGCAAGGAAATGCCTTTTACAGCGCAAGGTATACTATCTCTACAACGCTGGAAAAGGACTTTAAATTATCCTTTGGTTGCAATAGGGGGAATCAATGTCGAGCGTATGCCTGATGTAGTTGCTACAGGAGTTCAAGGTGTAGCACTTATTTCTGCAATTACTCACGTAAAGGATCCGCAAAAGGCAACCGAGCAACTTTTGCGATTGATATAAATCGGAGACAAAGTAAAAATTCAAGTCAGATAAGGAACCGTAATATGACTGTTTTATCAGAATTGGAACGTTATTCTCAGCAAATCAAATTAGAAGAAATTGGCATTCAGGGACAACTAAAACTAAGAAAAGCAAAAGTATTATGTGTTGGGGCAGGTGGTATCGGAGCTACACTACTTCCTTATCTTGCTGGCGCAGGAGTAGGAACAATAGGGATTATTGATGGTGATATAATCGAAGAAAATAATCTACATCGACAAATTCTTTATCAGGAAATCGATGTGGGCAAGGCAAAAGCTGATGTTGCAAAAATAAAAATACACGCCTTAAATTCCCGTAATACTATTGACACCCATGCTTTTCGTTTAACTGCTTGTAATGCAGAAGAAATTATTGCGCAATACGATCTGGTAGCTGATTGTTCCGACAATTTTTATACGCGTTATCTTGTTCATGATACATGCTATCGTTTAGGAAAACCCTATGTTTATGCAAGTGCTTATCAATTTCAAGGACATTGCTCTTTATTTTACGGGCAAGAGAATCCCTGCTTACATTGTTTGTTTCCGATTATTCCTGACATGGGCGCCAATTGTCAAAATGGAGGGGTTTTAGGTACTCTTCCTGGATTATTAGGACTTTTGCAGGCAACAGAAATTATCAAATGGATTACTACAGGTAGTGTCTCATTGCTGAATCGATTGCTTTGTATTGACTTACTCACTATGGAGATAAAAAAAACTCAGTTGATTAAAAACGAAGAATGTCAATTTTGTGTTTTTGGGCAAACCCCTGAGGCAAGTGCTTTTTGTATCCCTGCAGATGAGATGCAGTTTTTTACCATTGCGCGCGAAGATTTGTCGCGTTTTTTGCAAGAGAATCCTCAGGCGTTGTTATTGGATGTGAGAACAGCAGACGAACACTTCCATAATAATTTAGGTGGAAAATTAATACCCTTGGCTGAGTTGCCTATGCGTCTTGATGAGCTTGATCCTTTAGCGCCTATCCTTATTTATTGTCAGTCCGGCCAAAGAAGTCAGCGCGCTGTAGTGTTATTAAAACAAGCAGGATTTCGCACAGTTTATCACTTGGCTAATGGAATGGATTCATTATAGATGATAAACATCTAGCATGGTTGACCTGGGATTCGCTGCGCTTCACCCAGGCTACAATTTATCGACGAAAAGTATCTTTCTTATAATCAGGTATTTTGATGTCTTTATAATTTATAAAAGTCATCATTCCTGTTGCTTCGTGATAGAGCATATGGCAGTGAAACATCCAATTTCCTGGATTATCAGTATCAAATTGGATTTTGACTGTGGAGTTAGGTAAAACTAAAACGGTATCTCGCTTTGATCCATTTTTAAGAGGTTTGCCATCAATTTCTGTGACTTCAAAAAAATGCCCGTGTAAATGCATCGGATGAGCCATACCTGTTTTATTCATTATGACTATTTCTATTCTTTTATTTTTATCCACGCTTAATGGAGTAATATTAGGCCAAGCTTGATTATTTATTTTCCAAATATAATTCAGCATATCCCCATCTAAGGTGACAGTGAGTGTTTGGTTCGGTTGCTTCACTGGCAGCGGAGCCAAGGATTGGATTTTAAATTCTTGCTCATTATTTAGTCCGCCAACAAGAGAGGGGGCTTTTGCGCTTACAGATATTTTAGAAGCCCCTGGTGTAGATAAAATTAATCCCGTTTGCAATTGGGTGCCAGCACCTTGAGCAAGGATAGGATATGCTCCTTCACCTTTAGGGATTTTGATGAGGATATCAATGCGCTGTCCAACAGCAAGTTGAAATTGGTTACCCTGAATTTCTTTGATAGGTTGCCCATCAACTGCAATTGCTTTTCCCTGAAGTTTGCCAAGATTAATAAAAAAGTTAGTCATTGCTGCACCATCAATGATGCGAAGCCGCACAATTTCTCCACTGTGAACTGGGATTATTTCAGGATTGGAAAGAGTATGATAATTTGTTAAAAAAGCATCATAACTCACATCATTTAAATCAGGTTTTGCTGTTTTAGATGTACTTTTTTTCATTGTATTATCGTTTATGGATGTTTTTTGTTGCATATCACCCATTGTTTTTAGGGGCGCGGTACCTTTGTTTTTTAACTCATACAGTAGAGTTTCAGGTTTTTTATAGCTAAAATCCCCGAGAAATAAAACGACATCCTTTTCTTTATTTTTTTCGTTTGGCTCGTAAATGATAAATGGGGCAGAAAGAAAACGTTGTACTTGTAAGTCAAAATGAGAGTGCATCCAATAAGTGCCTGATTGACGTAATTTAAAATGATAATGAGATTCTCCACCTGCTGGAATAGGTGCTTGAGTCACATAAGGTACTCCATCTTGTGAGTTCGGTAAAATTAACCCATGCCAATGAACCACTGTTGGACTATCAGTTGTATTTTTAACTATTGCATCAAAGTATTGCCCTTTTACCCCCTTATAGCCCCAAGTGCCATCGGGCTGCTCGATTTTGAATACCTCCGTACTCTTTCCATCTACTATAAGTGGTATTTTTTTTATAATAAGCACAGTTGGTTTTTTTATGTCCTGAGTACTTTTTTCTATTGCTGAATATCCAGTTATCAGAAAGGTCATCATAAATAAAAGAACAACCAATACCTTATAATTGTTCATTTAGATCCCTTGTTGAGCAGTTCTTAAAAATTATAGTTCAAAATAGGAACTAATATTATGAAAAACTGTTTTAATTTCCGCTTTGATTCATTTACCTTAAGAGCAATTCGCTATATGATGTCACGCGATTATCAATAGTAGATTAAAGGAGACGATATGAGTTTTTTTATTAGCGATGCTCTGGCTGGAGCGGGGACAGCAGCGCCTCAAGCAGATGGATCTTTTTCACTCATTATGATCGCCGCTATTTTTGTGTTGTTCTACTTTATGCTGATTAGACCTCAAAATAAAAGAGCAAAAGAACATCGTGACTTAATAAGCCGTTTAAAAAAAGGCGATGAGATTGTTACCTCTGGCGGTATGTTAGCTAAAGTAGTGAGTCTTGATGAGCAATACATTAAGATAAGTCTCGCAGAAGGTGTGGAGATTAATTTACAAAGAAGTGCGGTAAGTACTGTATTGCCCAAAGGCACGATAAAATCGCTTTAAGAAAGCATAGGGACACGGAAATGCAAAATAAATATCCTCTATGGAAAAACCTAATGCTGATTATTATTGCGGTTATTGGGTTTATTTACGCTATACCTAATTTGTATACAGAAAATCCTGTAGTACAGATTTCATCAGAGACACCTGTGGATTATGATGAATTAAAAAATCAGATAGAAGGTATCTTAAAAAAAGATAATCTGCCTTTTAAATCCCTCAACGCTCAAAATGAAGGGGTCGAGGTTGTTTTTTCATCGACTGACTCCCAGTTATTAGCTCGCGATACCATCAAAAATGCTTTGGGATCCCAATACACTGTGGCTCTGAATCTAGCTCCATCCACACCCAATTGGTTGGATGCAATTCGTGCTAACCCAATGAAACAAGGTCTGGACTTACGTGGTGGGGTGCATTTTCTGTTAGAAGTTGATATAGACAGTGTTATTAGCCGTCGTTATGAAGGGATAATGAAAAATATTAGCCAAGAGTTACGTGATCTTGGCATTCGCTATACAGGCATTCGTTACATAGCTGACAAAGGTGTGAACTTACGCTTCCGTGATGGTGAGTCCATGGATAATGCTTATTTGGGCTTAAAGGAAAAAATTCCTGACCTCATCTTTGTAAAAAGCAAAACAGATAATGAAATTCTAGTATCGATTTCGCCTGTCGAATTAAACAAGACGCGCCAAAATACGATTGAGCAAACAATGAGTATTTTGCGTAACAGGGTTAATGAGTTAGGTGTTGGCGAAGCAGTGGTGCAACAACAGGGGGCAACTCGTGTTGCTGTTGATTTACCAGGAATTCAAGATGCTGCGCGCGCAAAGCAAATTCTTGGAGGCACTGCGACCTTGCAATTCTACCTGGTGGACCAAGACAATGATCCGCAAATTGCGAAACAAACAGGTGCGATTCCTGTCAATGATAAATTACTCATTATGGATGGACGTCCCATTCTGTTAAAGAGGCAAGTGGTATTGAGTGGTGATTCAATTACCTCAGCAGTTTCCAGTTATGATCAGCAAACAGCTACCCCTGCAGTGCAAATACAACTTGGCGGAGGTGGTGAGAGTCTGTTTACCAAAGTTACTCGTGAGAATATTGGTAAACGTATGGCCATTGTGTATGTTGAAACAAAAAACACCATACAAAACATAAATGGAGAAGAAAAGAGAGTCACTCATAGAGAAGAGCGTGTTATTAGTGCTCCAGTTATCCAAAATGCTTTGGGAAATAATTTTCAGATTACTGGTCTTACTGATAATAAAGAAGCAAGTAATTTGGCTTTATTGCTTAGAGCAGGGGCTTTACCTGCTGCCATCTATCCGATAGAAGAACGCACAGTAGGTCCAACCTTAGGTAAGGAGAATATTCGTAGAGGTATTGTTTCCTTAGCGGTTGGTATGGGCTTAATTCTCATCTTGATGCCAATCTATTATCGGTTTTTCGGACTCATTGCGGATATTGCGTTGTTGCTTAACCTGGTTTTGCTCTGTGCTTTATTGTCTCTGATTGATGCAACACTGACGCTCCCAGGCATTGCAGGAATTGTATTGACGGTTGGTATGGCAGTAGATGCCAACGTCCTGATTTACGAGCGTATTCGAGAGGAATTGCGGCATGGATTGTCACCTCAAGCAGCAATTAGTGCCGGATACGATCGTGCTTTTTCTACGATTCTTGATGCGAACGTAACGACACTAATTGTAGCAATCATTTTGTTTGCTGTTGGTACAGGACCTGTACGTGGGTTCGCAGTAACACTTTCTTTAGGGTTATTAACTTCTATGCTAACCGGTATCACTTACACCCGAGGGATTGTAAATTGGTATTATGGCGGCAGGGTTGTTAAAAAATTGTCTATTGGTATTTAAGGCGGGGCTCAGATGGAATTTTTTAATCCAAATTCAAATGTGGACTTTATGGGTGCTCGCCGTTGGACGGCGACGTTCTCTATATTAATTTTTGTGCTTTCTATAGGCGCTTTATTGATTCATGGCTTGAAGTGGGGGCTTGATTTTACTGGCGGAACTCAAATTGAAGTTTCTTATTCTTCTGCTGCAGATTTATCTTCAATAAGGGAAAGTCTGAATAAGGCAGGATTTAAAGAAGCTCAGGTAGTGAGTTACGGTACTTCTAAGGATGTATTAATCAGTATCGCTCCTCGAGAAGACAAAGAGCAGGCTCGTCTGGTTGATCAAGTCATGAGTGTACTACCAGGCGCTGTAAAGCAGCGAGTTGATTTTGTTGGACCGCAAGTAGGGCAAGAGTTAGCAACTAAGGGCGCCTTGGCCGTTCTTGTTTCTTTGTTAGCGACGATGATTTATATTGCTATGCGTTTCGAGTACCGGCTTGC
This sequence comes from Legionella parisiensis, assembly GCF_001467945.1. Classification (GTDB taxonomy): domain Bacteria; phylum Pseudomonadota; class Gammaproteobacteria; order Legionellales; family Legionellaceae; genus Legionella; species Legionella parisiensis. The sequence goes on along the minus strand of NZ_LNYQ01000013.1, from coordinate 2,356,528 downwards.
AGTGAGTTCTGCTGTTGCATTGGTGCATGACCCTGTATTGATATTGGGTGTTTTTGCCTTTTTCGGCATTGAATTTGATTTGAAAGCACTAGCTGGGTTGTTAGCAGTAATTGGTTATTCTCTAAATGATACTATTGTAGTTTTTGATAGGGTACGGGAGAATTTTATTAAGGTTCGCCGTTCCTCTCCCATTGAAATTATGAATGTTTCGATTAACCAAACGTTATCGCGAACTATTATGACTTCTGTGTTAACGCTTTTCGTAGTAGTTGCACTCTTTATTTATGGAGGCGAAGCCATACGTGGATTTTCGCTGGCGTTGATCATTGGTATTGTGATCGGAACATATTCATCGATTTATGTTGCTGGGGCTTTAGCTGTAGTTATGGGACTGGATAAAAAAGACTTTATGCCTAACCAGCGCAAAGAAGTTGATAGTCGCCCCTAATTCCTAGCTTGGGAGCGCGCAGCGAAACCTGGGTCTCTCTGCCGCACCCAGGCTGCTTTTACTTTTATAGCGGCAAATTTTCAAAAAAGAAATCATGCAATTGAATTAGAAAAGTGCAATTCCAGGTACCCAGGTTTTTTCTTAAACAAGTGAGAATGGTTCCAAGTCCGCTTCTTCATCATTTTTCTGTGTCTCTTCTTTTTTCTCTGACTCTTGTTGCACTTCGGATGATTCCAGTGCTTTAGTGCGTGCAGCTAATTGTTTCTTTAGTTCTTCAATTACTTCAGGAGGAATGTGTACAGGTTTTTCGGAGTCTTTTATTTCTTCCCCCTCAATGCGAATTTCACCTCCATCAGTGATTTCGAGAATTTTTTTAGTATATCCCTGGGGTAATGCATCCTCAGGAACTAGTTGAATAGGAATACCCGAAACTATTGTAGCTCCATCAACAACACGTATTCCATCAATTGGAGCAAGTTGTGATGGTTTACTGTAGTAACGATTGATTAGAGAACATATAGACCAGAGTAAATTATATGCTGCATCAAAAGGAAGGCCTACTCCTATCCCTATGCCTTGTCCCAGATAACCTCCTGCTGTGCTCATAATATGGGCCAAACTTATTGTACAAAAAGAAGTGAAGAGTTTCGTGGCAATTACTGGTGCCAAAAGGGCAACTCCGGTTGGCCCAGCGGGACTAAAAACTAATAAAGTACTTCCAACAAGCGCTGTTAATTGAACACGGGGAGATACTGCGGAGGTAGAGTTGCTTATTCCCTCCGCCAATACAACACCTACAGTAGCTCCTGCATAAGCCAAAGCAGTACCGAAGAAGGGTTGGGTGAGTGAAATCACAGGGAAGTTTGTAAACTGATCTTTAGTCTCTTTTGTTCGGGACATTCCTTTTAAAAACTCGGTGAATTCTTTCCAATCTTTTTCAGAAAAAGGTCTAAGTCCATTTTTTTCTAACGCAGCATTAGCGTGCTCAAAAGCATTTGGTGTTTTTATGATCCGCTCTGCGGTCAAAAGACACGTTTCTTTATCTTCATCATCGAGATAATTTTCAGAGGTTATGCCCAAGTTGTCTTCGATAATTCGATATAAGACAGAGTTTCGCTTTGAACTTCCAATCTGAGATTCTACATACAAACACGCAGCGATCATAAATCGTGTTGCAATGATGTATACTTGACGTTGTATTGGTGTTTTGATGTCCTCTTCATTAATCAAATGTATTTTAAGTAGTACTTTCACTTTTTCTAAGAATGAAATTTGCTTGTTTCTACTGACTACATCAGTTCCACCAAAAAAAATCGGCGTACTAATAATTGATGGTTTTTCGTTCAAATCAATTTTTTTTTCTGCTTCGTAAGTTTTACGTAAATTGTCAAATTTTGCGATACGTCCTGGCGCAAGAATAAAGTGCATAATATCCCCCTTCCATTGGCATTTTTTTGTGTCTGATACACGTGTAATTCCTTTAGCATATTTTATCTTACTTCGTAATTGTATAAATGCAATGTTATTTGATTATTTTTTACTAAATTGCTTCAATATATTGAACGTTTTTATTTTATTTAGTAATTAACATGTTGAAATGATGCATTTTTTCAGGATTATGATACTTTTAACTTAATGGCTAATAGTTATTAGACTTCTTTGAAGACCCGCTACAGAGAAAAGTGTGAGGAGATGCGGAGTGTAGAACCGGTATACGCAAGTACATGCGGATTTCGAGCCCTATCAATTTTTCTCTGTAGCAGGACTTCCGGATATGTCTATTGTATGTTGTGGGTGCAAGTAGGGTTAACTTGGGTGTGTAAGCCATAATCCAAGCAACTAGCAGATGAAGGATATTTTCGGAGTCATGCTTACTTCTCCCAGACTGTATTTTACAGGAACAGAGAAGGTGACTGAATTGATAAATGATATGAAAAAAGTGAGTTTCATGGAAAGGCTGAAACATTTATTTATGCTTCTTCGTGTGTCCCACTGGGCCAAAGCAGTCTTTGTAATGCTGGGATTTTGTTACACACCTATTCCTGGATATTTTATACCTGCTTTACTTGCTTCTTTGGCTTTCTGCCTTATCTCAAGCGCTGTTTATATTTATAATGATATTGAAGACAGAATTGAAGACAGTTTGCATCCTCACAAACGACATAGGCCACTCGCGAGCGGAAAAGTTTCTCTTTCTGAAGCAATTTTTATGCTGTTTTTATTGCTGGTTACGGGGCTTACCTTGGGTTGGTTGATTTCTAAAAAACTGGCCATAATTCTCAGTGTTTATTTAGTAATTAATATTGCTTACAACCATCTTTTCAAACTTATCCCCATCATAGACGTACTTTGTATTGCTGCAGGATTTATGCTGCGCGTATTAGCCGGTACTTTGGGTATTGGCTTACCCATTTCTACCTGGCTAATTACGGCAGTAACTTTACTTAGCCTTTTTATCGCTTTAAACAAACGACAAATGGAAATGCAATTAGGCTTAAAGCATGCGACACGTAAGGTATTGAAAAAATATAATCCTCTGGTACTTCATTGGCTGATTGTAACCATAGGCCTTGCCAGTTTCATTACGTATGTTTTTTACATCGTTTATGTTCGAGATGAGTCTTTTTATTTTATGTTGACAGTACCTTTCGCAGCAATTGCATTGTGGCGTTTTGCCTGGCTGGCAAGACAAAACATTGAGAATGATGATCCGGTTATTGTTTTTTTAAGTGATCAATTATCGCGAATTAATCTTTGGTGTTTCGTAATTTTGACCTTTATGGCTTTGGCCCAATGAAACCTGGGGTGCGTTAGTATGACAGCATCCCTGATTTTATTATTTTTTATTTATTTGCTCTGATACAAGATCCTTTGATCTTTCTTTTTATTCCAGTGATGAGTTTGGTGGGTTGTCGTTATTTTATTCAAACCCCAGATAAAGGCGACTCTTTATGCTATTAATTTGAATTATATTATTTCATATTGTTTAAATAATTTGGTAGGCTATTATTCTTCGAAACAAAGATATGAGTAGTTTGTTAGGACTTTTTGTAAAAAACAGCATTTTATCATTTTAACTTCGCTTATTAAAAAAGACGAAGTAATATATACCCTGAGTGATATTTGTTTAAAACCTGAATTGAGTAAATCCTTTAAATACAAATTAAGTAAAACTTATATAAGTATTAGCCCCAACTCAATTTATTGCTATGAACTATATGAACGCTCCACTCCTGCTTTACCAGAGGAGATAAATTTCGATTAGGGTTTACCAGGGTTGTAGTGATTTTTTGATGAGATACAATTTAACATAGTGTACTATCTCACGATGATAAGATAATAAAAATGAGTAAAGGATGAGCTTTGTATGAGACATAAAATGTCAGTGTTGTTGCAAAAACTGCATAAAAAAACCCCTGTTTTTCTGTGTGATATTTTTGCGATTCCTGTCGCATGGTACGCAGCGCATTGGCTGCGTTATAACATGCAACCCTTTCCTAAAATATTAGCTTCTTCCCACTCCATTCTAGCCTTGGCTCTGCTAACAGTGATTCAAGTGTCTTGTTATTTTTACTTCAAAACATACCGTGGTTTGTGGCGCTTTTTTTCATTAAACGATGTAGTTCGAATTTTAAAAGCGACGCTGACTACTACAGTGTTGGGAATTTCCGTTTTATACGCAACTTCAATGCTGCATGAACTGCCTCGTTCCGTATTTCCATTATATTGCATGATCTTAACTACCATGCTTTGCAGCTGCAGGTTATTGAGAAGGATTTATTGGGATAAGAGGGCCAGAGGCAGTAAAGCAACTGAAATTAAACGTGTGCTTATTATTGGTGCCGGTATGGCCGGTGAGGGACTTGCTCGTGATTTAAAACGCTCCAATCGGTATAGGCCTATAGGTTTTATTGATGATAATGTAGCGAAACGCGGCTTAGAGGTTCATGGTATCCCTGTTCTTGGAACCTCCAGCCAAATTGTGGAGCGCGTCCATAAGTATAAGATTGATTTGATTTTTATCGCGATTCCTTCAGCAAGCTCTTCAGTAATGCGCCGAATCGTAACCTGTTGTGAGGAAAGTCAAACTCCATTTAGCACACTTCCTAGTCTTAATGCTTTAGCGTCTGGAAGGGTAGAGGTAAATGCATTAAGACCTGTCAATATAGAAGATTTGTTGGGCAGAGATCAGGTTAATTTACAATGGGACCGACTATCGGCCGGTCTTGCAGGAAAAAGAGTATTGGTTACTGGCGGGGGAGGATCCATTGGATCAGAACTATGCCGTCAAATTTTAGCCCTTAAACCCAAGAGTTTAGCTATAGTTGAAAACAGTGAATTTAATTTATATCAAATAGAGCTTGAGCTGAAGCAAAATTTTCCAGATATTCCTTTAGAGCTTAAGCTGATCAGTGTTACAGATGAAGTAGCTATTAATCATTTATTTACGGAGTTCTTACCTGAAATCGTATTCCATGCTGCAGCGTATAAGCATGTTCCACTTTTGCAAGATCAAATACGTGTTGCTGTGATGAACAACGTGCTTGGAACCCAAGTTGTTGCAAAGGCCAGTGTTGCAGTTAATGTTGAAAAATTTATTTTGATTTCCACTGATAAAGCAGTAAATCCGACCAACATCATGGGAACTACCAAGCGGGTTGCTGAGATTTATTGCCAGAATCTGGATGGAAGAGCTAAGACACAATTCATTACGGTTCGTTTTGGAAATGTTTTAGGCTCTGCAGGAAGTGTTGTTCCATTATTCCAAAAACAATTACAAAGCGGGGGCCCAATCAAAGTCACTCATCCTGATATGCAACGGTATTTTATGACAATACCTGAAGCATCCCAATTGATTTTGCAAGCCATGGTTAATGGAAAGGGCGGAGAAATTTTTGTTTTGGATATGGGAGAACCTGTTAAAATCAGCTACTTGGCTGAGCAAATGATTCGCCTGGCTGGGAAAGAGCCTGGAAAAGACATTATGATTGAATACACTGGATTACGCCCAGGAGAGAAATTATTTGAAGAGTTGTTCCATGAGTCAGAGCAATTGGCTTCAACAGAGCATGAAAAATTATTCAAGGCAAAAGTCCGTGAACTTAACTGGGAAGAATTAATCCAAACAATGCGTTTATTAAATACAGCGTGTGAAGAGAATCAGGCCGATGAGTTATTTATTTTATTGAAGAGTTTGGTTCCTGAATTAAATACAACAAGTGTGATACCAGCAATCTAATTTGTTGTTGCTGTGCTTTATTGAATAAGAGGTTTTAAATGATTTCTTACGATGATTTCGCCAAAGTTGAATTGCGTTCAGGCACAATTGTTAAGGTTGAAGAATTTCCTCGCACAAACAAACCTGCATATAAAGTTTGGGTAGATTTTGGTAAGGATATAGGAGTATTACAAACCTCTGCGCAAATCACCGTGAATTATACGCCAGAAACCTTGGTAGGACGCTCTGTAGTCGGCTGCGTCAATTTGGGTGAAAAAAATATCGCAGGTTTTATTTCTCAATTTTTATTGGTTGGATTCTCTGATGAGAATGGCGCCATATGCCTAGTAACTACCGATCCTAAAGTTCCAAATGGACAAAAATTGCATTAATAGAATCATTGAGTTGACAACATGTGGTGAAAACGTAGCAAAACTGGTTTTTAAGTCATTGAAATAAAGAAATAAAACCTGGGTTTTACAACAGTATCACCCAGGCTACATAAGAACTACACGTGTTAAACCGGAGGGAAAAGATCCTGAAACTTAACTCGAGATTTCAGGTGCAATGCTTTTTTCCTTTTCTTTGATAAGTCAAAAAGTTTATAGATAATTATAGGAACAATAAAGCTAACCATACCTATATAAAAAGCAAGTTTATAAGTAGGATCTTTATTCAGTACCAGGAAAAACAAGGCAATACACATCAGTATGATGGCAAGTATTCCTGTGTAGGGGGAGTAGGGGGTAACATAACGCAGATTCGCTGTTGTATATCCAGCTTGATATAATCTGCTTCTAAAACGAATTTGTGAGGTGCATAAGGAGATCCATGCCAGGGTTCCAGTAAATCCAGATACTAGAAGTAGTGCGATATAAAGCTGGGTTTGCCCGAACAAGTAACCCACTCCTAAAAGAATCCAGATGGTAATCAAGGTTGCAATGATTGCATTTTGGGGTACAGAGTTTTGATTGAATTTAGAAAAAGTGTGTGGCGCCATGCCATCGCGTGCTAATGCATTGAGTGCGCGAACAGTACCATAAAACCCTGAGTTAGCACAGGATAAAGTAGCACTTAGAGTCACAAAACTGGTTACCGCGCCTGCCCATTTAAGATTGTAATAGTTTAAGGCATCAGCAAATACTGAATTGGATAAACCGGCCTTTTGCCATGGGAAAATTAATACCAGACAAAATACGGGAATAATATATATAAAAAGGATTCTTAAAGTTACATTTCGAATGGCGTGGGGAATCATGCGTGCGGGGTTTTCTGATTCTCCTGCAGCAAGTCCAATGATTTCAGACCCCTGGTAGTTCACCAGTAAAAGCACCATCGCGGTTAACAGGGACATCACTCCGTTAGGAAGAAGTCCCCCATCACCTAAAATATATCTGGAGCCAATAATTCCACTGGATTCTGGGCTGTGGATTAGGCCAAAGAAAATTAAAAGTGCTAAAATAACAAATCCTAATAAAGCCAAAATCTTAATCAAAGCCAGCCAAAATTCGATTTCACCAAATGTGTCTACTTTAGCCAAGTTAATGTAGGTAATTAGTAAACCAAAGCAAAGAGCCCATACATAACCATTCACCCCAGTAAACATTTCCATGATTATCCCGCCCGCAACGCATTCGGCAGGGATATATGCTACCCAACTGATCCAATAAGACCATCCTACGCCACAGGCAACTGATGGAGATATAAAATCAGCGGTGTAAGTTACAAACGAGCCTGAAATGGGAATAGCCACAGCAAGTTCACCCATGCAAAGCATGGTTAGGAAGATAATCAATCCGCCTAGTATATAGGCTAGAAACACTGCAGGACCTACCAGGTTGATTACCTCACCTGTGCCTAAAAAATAACCTGAGCCGATAATGCCCCCTAAGGCAATGAGTTGCACATGGCGGTCTTTTAATCTTCGGCTATAGCCACTGTCTTTTACAGGCTTATCTGTTTCCATCTTACTCTTTTTCACGGGCTGTTTATTTCTCACAGGTTGTCATATTTTTGGGTGACGCTATGTTATATTCATCTTTAATAATTTAAAACTAAATTTTTCCTATTTATACTAATTTTTTTTAAAAACTGATATAAAAAATTAGCAAGCAGAACATTATAAATCATTTTTTACCTAATTGAACTTTTATTTGCTAGTTTAGCGAAAATTATTACAGCAAAAGCATCGGATTCTGCTGTAATTTAGAGGTTGAACCAATGAAAAAGCTTATAATAATTGTTTTTTTTATAAAAAAAATAGTTATTCTTTTTTATTTCCGAGAATTATGAATAACCCCAATCAGTTGCATCATCACTTAACTTAAGTATACTTTCTATAGCGCCGCTGTAGCTCAGTCGGTAGAGCAGTTGATTCGTAATCAAGAGGTCGGAGGTTCGACTCCTCTCAGCGGCATAGTAAAATCAATGAGTTACAAATAGAAAGTTAAAAATTGAAAAAATTTGGTACCGTTTTTGGTACCTGTTTTGAAATGTAATTAATAGACATTAATTGATATCAAAATAATAACATGGGTATTCTGGTTCTTTCCCAATTAGGAGCAGCTTTAATCATTCGCAGAGCACCCTAACACGAACCCTATAATTTTCTAAAACCATAAGTTCGGTTTAAATGAGAACAAAATACAATATAAATGATCATTTTGTGAGTTTATATAGATCATAGTGTAAAAAAACACTCCTTAATATGATTGTCTTGGTGAAATAATAAAATTATAATCCAATACTGTTATTCAAGGATATTAATAAGGAGATGTTATGAACGTATATTATTCTAATAGAATTGATACCGACGAAGATAAGGATGAATATATGCCTTGGTAAATAAAGGAGATATAAGTATCTCCTTTTATAGTTTTATATTGATATGAAATTAGTTTTTAACAATGATGTTCTAGCGGTCATTGATGATTTCCTGGAGCAACCATCTTTTGAAAAAATTTGGAATTTTATTCAAACTGAAAAATTCAAGTTTGTTCACTCTTCTAAATGGGTAAATGCTTTTAGTCTTGAGGATGGATCTCCTCTATGGGGCAGCGTTACTATTTCTCATCCTAGGCCGGAAGCTTGCACAACAGAGCAAGTTTATCCTACAAACAAAACTATTGATTTATTTATAAATGAATTAATTGCAAGCTCCTCTGATTATTCTCATTTAATTGGTTTCAAGGATAGAGATTGGGATTTTTTCTATGCTAGACCATATCTATATCCTAGAGGATCAGGACTTTCTTGGCATACTGATGGTAAGTATAAAATTTCAGGAGCCTATGTATATTACTGCCATCCAATTTGGGACATAAATTGGGGAGCTGAATTACTAATAAATCCTACTCCTCAACTTGATTTCGATTATCCCGAAGTGACGTTAATCAACAATAAGAAGAAAAAAGTAGGATACCATATAAATAGCGCTGAATTGAATAAATATGCCGATGATGGAGTTGGATATTATATTGTCCCAAAACCCAATAGGTTGGTTATTTTTAAAAATAATATTCTGCACTGCATAAAAAAAGTAGAAAATGCAGCCGGTAATCATGTTAGAGCATCAATAACGGGTTTTTTTATGAGTAATGAGAAAATACATGAAACGAAAGAGGCAGAAAAAGAACATTCAATCTAAGAGTTATTTGTATTAGTTTAGTCCGGCCAACTTATTGATACTATCAATCTTAATATGCTTGGAATTATAAAATGAATTTAGTGCATGAAATCACACCTACACTAGCTCAGGAAAAAGTAAATTTTGTTATTTCGATACCCAACTCTGATGAGGCAGCCTTATCTAACTTTATTCTTAGAGAAGAAGATGTTCCTTATAATGAACAACCAAGTCATTATCAATTTAAAAAGTGGTCTGCTTGGTGTTCCGCCCATTTCTCTTCCTATTACTACTATATTAAGTATAAAAATGCTCTCTTAAGATGTAAGCAATTTTTGTATGACTTTGGACCTTTATCAACATTAGATCACGCTGCTCTATACGATCATTGGGTTTGGGAAATGAAACCCCACGTATTGAATCAGGAAAATATTTGCTGGATTGGTTATGATTATTCAAAATCGAAAACGTTAAGTTTTTTATGTTATGGGACTAATATTGAACTTCGTCTGCTTGAAGGAAATTTGAAGGACGAAGAATTTTTAGAACTTTGTAAATTTTTTTATCCTCTTTCATCATCAAATGAAATCTTAAAAAAGAGTTTTTTTGAACTATCCTATTGGTCACGTTACCGCAACTGCCTAGAAAATGCTTGCATTAATAGCAATGAATATAAACCACCTTCGAGTTTATGGAATTTAAGATGGCCAATGCATAATATCCTTAGAGGCAGCAAGCCGGATTGCTATATCAAGTACTCAAACCAACTTAACTTAGACTTTATTCCAGATAGCCAAATTATTTATGGTAATGAAAATCAAATAGAAGAAATTCAATTTGTCCTGTTTCCGAAGAATGGAAAGAAAAATCAAATGGTATGGTTTCGTGTTTTCAATAAAGCCTCTTTTCCAATAAAGAAGCCAGCCCTCTCTAGATTGCCTAGTATGAATTCATTTAGTGGCTATAGTAATTTTAATTTAACAGTTCTAAACCCGAAAAGTAGTATGATTGCGAGCAATATATACATTGCAAGTCTTAATAATTGTTATGGACCACATGATGTCCTTTGGTGGGATAATGAAAATGCTTATCTAATGCAACTAAGTGCAAGCGCTAATAACTCTATAGAGTATTTGAAGGTAATTTTTTGTCAACTTATAGAAGACAAATGATCCATAGATTTATGCACTTTTAGTATGGATATATTAAGCTAGCGCCCAAAGCTACTAGGAAGGCTCCAATCCACTGATATCGAGAAATCTTTTCACCAATAAAATAAGCAAATATTTGCGCAAATACCACTGAGGTATTACGGAGAGTAAGGGCTAGCCCAGCTTCAGAATGACGCAATCCGATTAAAAATAATAAGAAGGATAATGCGCTTATAATTCCTCCTAGAGAAGTTATTTTCCAATTGGATTTGACTTGTTCTTTGAATACTCGTCTTTGTTTTTTCTTCATCAAAAGAAAAACACAAGGTAAAGCTATCCATAAAGCGGCAGAAAAGAGTGCGGCTGGGTTTGCACCATATGCCAAAGAACGACCATAGCATAAATGATAACCAGCAATGCAGATACCACATAAAACAGGGAAGAATAATTGTCTTGATTGATCAGAGTTAAAAGTTTGGCTTGTAAGTATTAATCCAGAAAATACAGAAGATATTCCAATGATATTAAATAAATTTATATTCTCACCAAGGAAACATGCTGAGATAAACCAGACAATTACCATGGCGCTTCCTCGCATAATAATATAAGCTTTACCAAGCGAAGATTGACTAAGACTAATGGCTAATGTGATTATATAGCCACCTTCAAATAAACCAGATGTTAATGCCCATAAAAAAGAATCAGATGTTTCAAACAACGGGCCAGAGAAAAAAGGAATAAATACAAGCGAGAATATAGTTGCAAAACTCATAATTCCCAGTACTTCGTAATAGGGTGTTGAATTGCGTTTGGCAAATGTATTCCATGCTGCATGGAGGATTGCAGATAAAATTATAAATACACCAGAACCCATTTCAGTTCATTTCGAGATAAATAATCGATTATTCTAACATTGAACCAACAGCCTATAACATAAAATTTTTAAAACCTAATAGAAATTGCAAAGTGATTTTAGAGTTTAAAGTATTAAAAAAGATGCCCCAAAGAGGGGCTTAAAAGTTCGCAAAAATATATGTCTGTCCACCAAACTCTACCGAACAATAATCACTAATAAAAAGATCCCGAGCAAAAGCTTCAAAATCAAAATAGCAGATCAAATTATCCGGCATTTGATGGGCATAACAGTCATCAAATAACTGCCTGGAAAAATCAACCTCTGAATCATAACAACCTTGGTAATGATCCTCCAGCATGGTTTGTGCATCATCTACCAAATAATCGCAGAGAAGGGCTAAGCCTAGCTCTCCGTGTTCTTGAATAAATGAAGCATACTCCACAATATTACTTATTGACTCATACTCATGGATTTTGATGCTGCCGAATCCTTCATAATCATGTATGGCGTATTCTTCAGCATTGGGTTCAGGGCTGTTATCCAGCATTTCCCAGATTTCTTCCATAATGTCATCTTCGCTTTGTGTGGCATCTATCCAAACACCATGCAGAATGGCATTGTTGTATGAGGCTAAACACGCGACGTAGATTGAAGGGGTGTCCATGGGATTATCTCCTTGTATTAAGGGAGCAATCCCACACGGGAGCTTGCTCCCGTGGTAGGGTATGATTAAAACGGAATTTCTTCTGAATCCGGTTGCAACATTTCACGCATTTGCGCCATGTGCTGTTCTGCGGTTTTGTTGCTAGATTCATCAGCTGATTTGGGTGAGCTGAGTAGCTGAATATGGTTGACAATAATGCTTAAGGCTTGACGTGCTTTGCCTTCGTTGTCTGTCCATTGATTAGAACGCAGTTTACCTTCTAGGTATACATGTGAACCTTTCTTTAAATACTCAGCGACTTTGGTTAGCTTTCCAAATAGTACCAGCTGATGCCATTCCACTCTGGTCTGCCATTCATCATTCTGTTTGAATGATTCATTGGTAGCCAAAGTAGCTGTGACAAAAGATTGTCCATCTTTTCCAGTGACGATTTTGGGATCAGCACCAAGATTGCCAATTAATTGAACTCGGTTTAAAGATGCAGTCATTGTATTCTCCTGTTATTGTTAAATCTGAGCGGTATAACAGAAAAACATCCGCATAGGCAGGTGGTTTTCTGTTATGCGGATAAGACTTAATTTGTTTCAATTAACAAGCAATTCGTTGAGTATCGAACTGTTTGACAAAGGAAATCAAAGATTCCAGTTTGTGCAAACTTAACTCTGCCTGTTGAATGTCATAGGGATTAATTTGCAGTCGATGACGACTTAAATCATTCACACAACAATTCAGTTCAAACAGCAAATGTTCAATTTCAAGTTGCGCTGGTTCCTGCTGTTGCATGGTATGCTCCTTAGGGGTAGGGAGGATTAGCCCCAAAGGGACTATGAATCCCAATTGGGTTATGCAAAAAGATCACCGAAACATCGGTTGATTTACCTGGTTATTAATGATGATGTGCTTGAAGCACTCCTCGGGCGTAAAGCCGTAAAGACAACTCCTGATGGGTTTCCCTGCTAAACGCTTTGCCATGGAATTAGGGAACAAGATGGCATATCACAAGACCTAGTGGTTTCGTCAGATTTGCGCTGACTCATCAGTTGTGTTGCTTTCAGATTATCAAGCTTGTATTGGAAATCAAGCGCTTTTTTCAAGTGATAGTAAATGAACTTAATTGAAAATTTATTAATAGACCGCTTTCTGATAAATGGTAGAATTCAAAGATAAGGTCCTAGTTTTTTTGAGTGTTATTTGATGATTAAAGTCTCCACAAATGAGGTTCGTTTTTGTTTCAAACCAATGAATGCGCAACATGCACTTGTTTTGGGGTGGATTCATCAGCCACATATTAATGAATGGCTTCATGGTGATGGTTTAAGTAATACAATAAAAGACCTTCATGAATTTTTAAACGATGGGGAACCATGGGCTACTCATTGGATAGCCTATGATAATGAAATCCCCTTCGCTTACTTGATTACTTCTGAAATAGAGAAATCAGAAGAATATCCTGATAGTGCAGTTACGCTGGATTTATTCATTTGCAGGTTGGATTATATTGGGAAGGGATTATCAGTACAGATGATACATGAATTTATCTTAAGGCAATTTTCTGATGCTAAAATCGTGCTTATTGATCCTGAAATCTCTAATGAGCGTGCGGTTCATGTTTATAAAAAAGCTGGTTTTGAAATCATTGGGGAATTTATAGCTCCATGGCACCCAGTACCACATTATAAAATGAAATTGTGTATTGAAGATTTAAAAATACAAAGATTGTCAGCCTAAGTAGATCTTTGTAATACTCAATCTCGAATGCCCAAGCGACTGGCTAATAATTTCCCTTGCGGTTCTATCCCAATATTTTTCAAGAGGATTCAGTTCGTTGTATACTCTGCCTCCTTGAATTGGGCATATAAGTCCATTGCCAGTTTTGTCATAGGATTTTGTAATTTCATGATATCTTCGCTGAGCATAAGCATGGCGAAGGCCATGGCATTTGCTTAAGCCCATTTTTTCTATCACTTCATGATACTGAGCAAGATGATTTTTATAGGTCTTTTCTTTAGGAATGAGAGATTGTCCAGCAGGAACTTGCTTTATCGCATTGAGTAGCCATTGTCGTTGTTGCTCATTCGTGAGTCTAATATCACGACCGATGCCACCTTTTGTCCAGCTAGGCTTTATAACCAATTTATTTCCTTGCCAGGCATCACTAAGTACAATCTTCATAGATTCTTCACGGCGAAGACCAAAAAGGAATTGGGCTTCCAGGGATAAACGGATCATTGGGTCTGAGCATTTAGAAAAATCGACATTGTTGATTGCTTTATTGTATTGAGGAGCATAATTACGTTTATTGATTTGATAGCTGTCGTTGCCTTGCTTAACCAGTTCTGGCTTGTTTAGCACCGAGGCTACTTTTCGCAGTTTAGCCATGTAATTTTTTATTGTTGCAGGATTTTTATTCTGGGTTTTCCAGTGTTCAACCAGGATGTGTATGTGCTTTGGTTTTAATCCTTTGATGTGTGTGACCATATAGCCTAGCGCGTGCAAATCTTTGACGCAGCGATTCAGCATGTGTTTCATATCCGCTCTGCTGGCGTGGGAGTAGTTTTGGATTTTCTTAATACATTCATTGATGGAATACTGCGCATTTTTAAGTTTGGACTTACTCATTGAGATACCTCCATAAAGAATCACGGGATTTGATGCCCATTTCGCTGCGAATAACCCAATAGGCTTCGTATTTCCCCAATAGTGGTAAAAGATACAGAGCCATCTGTTTTGCATAGAGATAGCGGTATGCTTTATTAATTGGTAAGGCATGTTTTTTTAAAACCTTTCGCCAGGCAATTTTGGTGTCGTCATAATCGTTAAACTCAGCAATGGATTTACCGTCAGTCAGCTTTTTGATTTCATCCAGGATGGATTTTTGCATTTCAAATCTGATAGGAATTGTTCTATCCAAGGAATTAAACGCGATGTTTCTGGTTATCCAGATGCTGTCTGTTTGGATGTTAATTTCAGGTTTTATATAAATGGCTTCTTGAAAGGTAAGCCCAAATTCAGTTTGTAATGCCATAATAAGGCGGGGGATTGAATTATCCCATGATTGCCAATGGTTATGCTGGATTTTGAGTTTTCTTTTGCGTTTCTTGCTTGTTTTGCTAAGTTGCAGCGATTTATTGTCTATATCGGGGATAGGGCAGTCTATGCTGAGCAGGTAATGTCGGACGATAGTCATATGATTCATAATCGTGCTGGAACGTAGTTTACTCTTTTTCCAATGTGCTACCAGTTGATGAATATGATTTGATTGAATATTTTTCCACGAAGATGGCACATCTCCAATGGTATAGAAATCATCAATCATTTTACGAATAACGTATGCTCGTTGTTTTTTGATTTTGTAGCTGCCTTGATTGCCGAGCTTTAAATATTGATTGGCAGTTTGTCTTAAGCTGTATTTTCTCATCATCCCATCCGATAAAATTTATTTGCCCTGTCTTTGGTTTAGTGTTGAACGAGCGGCTCACTCAAAGATGAAACCTGGCCAAAGCCATAAAGCTCGAAGTAGGGGGCAAATCAATCGTTATAAGGCAAACGATCTCGCCGATTTACAACAGTTTTTGGGTGTGTATTTCCTCCTTGTTTTGATGATTAATAAAAACGACAAGACAATGGCTCTTGTCATACAAGTCCATGGTCAAATTGAAATAAATTGACTTAAACTCCCGAGGGAGTTGCCCTGTCGGATGACAGAGATTCCTAGATGTTTTTCCCGACTGAACGTCCAGCCACAAAGTTAGGGAATGAAGTGGCTTAGCATAAGACGTCGATTGACGTTTCGCCGGTTTTTCACCAGCTCATCAGTCATGCTTGATTCCAAATTAGCAAAGCGGTGCTTGCTTCGCAAGGGATTTTGGAAATAATTTTGTCCAATCCCGATTGGCGGGATAGGACAAAATGCTGAAATGTGTTGATTTTACGTGGTAAAATCAAGGTGATTTTTCTGCGTCACTGCTGGGAAATTTGCAGTGACGCAGAATTACCAAGATTGTTATTTATCTCTAGTTGAGTATATAAAGCTATGTAGTTCATTTTGAAAATCATCGTAAGTAAGACCCGAATCATCGAAAAAATCACATATATTTTTATATTTTATGAATAAACTAATGATTCGTTCTTTTTCTTGTTCAATATTTTCAATAGCTCTAGATAGCCCAAGACATCTTGATAAATTTGGTTTACCATTGAATGATTTGTTTGGATAAGGATAGATTATTAATGGAAAACATCCCCCTGTATGGTCTATGACAACAAAACCGCATTTATTTTGCATAGGCACTGGATATATTTCTAGATAAATCTTTGTATTGCCCATGCCTAATAATCGAAACTCTTGTTTATCTTTGAGTGAGTTAATAAGTTCATCTATTTTTAGCCTAAGTGTTTCTTCGCACTCATTAAATGTGTAGTATTCTAAAAATGCAGCACATATTACAGTTCTATAACAGGGCGCATTTTTTAGGTATTCTGATTTAGCAAAGTTATCATCTACAACATATTTAAAATTTCTCATTAAAAATCCTCTTATAAAAACAAAGAAAAAACAGTACTCATTCAATCAAATGAATACATTCTTTAGTTTTAAGAGCTTTGTCGAAAAAAATCGCACCTAATAATTGACTTTTTGAACAACATTTTCTAGAATACACTTGTCAAAGAAAATCCTAGCAGCTCTTAAAGCTAAGACCAATAACAGGTCCACCTTTTAGTATAGCACATAAATTGTACTTATCCAGTTTATTTACTTTTTCCTAACAATTAAGTCAAAAAATGAACAACTATTAGTTACATCTGAGGTGAATTGGTACTCGCATCTTAAAGACTTCTTCTCCATTAGCTAAAATAAAAGCCTGTCCCTTAGGCAAAAAGAAAGACTTGAACCTATATACGTGCATCCATATTTAATTTGAAGGTTTCATTACTAACTTGTGCTTGAGCAGACAAGAATTTACCAGAACTTGATGCCTTTCAATGAATATTCATTATCTAGTTGAAAATAATGTCTCTAACAATGACTTTAGAAGTACTTCTTCTGTTTTAATATAGGTTATACAAGGCATCATTTTTTCTTCGATAATCTCACGTCCTTTTAGTATTTCAGTCTCATCAGAAGTAACCTCGCCTAGCATACGGCGTATGTTAAATTCAGTCCATGCCAATACACAATGCCCTAGCATCGTCAAAGTAATCGTACTGGGCTTCATCTGTTTCAGCATGGTGGATATTGGCTGAATGAATTAACGAATACAATTCGCCAATAGAGCGCGCATGCTCAAGCGTTAACTTAGACTCATCCAGTAAATGACCGTCGATATACGGATAAATTATATAATGATCTTTATTGACGTTAATAACATACTCATTATTCAAAGATAAAGCCTTAACCGCAGGTATAGAATTTTTAGCCATCTCATTAGCAATCTGCTCGGAGCGCTCATAGGCGTTTTTAAAATGACTTTTAGCGGTAATATGAGGATTTAATCGTTTAATCGCAAAAGCGCCGTTGCTGGTTTCTATTTTAATCATTGTATGCAGCGCACCTCCTGTGAGTAACTCAGGCTGTGCTTTTAATTCACCAAGTTGCAGATTTTCTATCAACAGTTGCATATTCATTTTATTCTTCAATCAGGTCAATACAATTTGTTATCAAGTGGGTGACTTCACCAATAGAAAAATTGGGGCAATATCTAGGGTACGTTCTATTCAAACCACCGGAATGTTTTTCTAATAGTTGCAGGTCATATTTGGGCATATCCACAATATCGAATTTGTCCTTATCCCAACTATCATCTGAATGAACGCCAATACCGCCGTCAAAAAGTAACCCGTTTGGTAATCTAATTAATACATGCCAACATTCATCAGAATTTTTTACCATGATAAAGGCAATATTTACTTTTTCAGTAAATTTTTGATTCCAAATCGTATAAAAGGCATTAGCAAAAGGGCCACATGGACCGGAGTTTATTGCCGGTTCTCCAAAATTTTCGCCAGCAATTTTGACAAAGCCATATAAGTTATTAATTTTTTCTGATAGTTCATTTAACAGAATCAAGGTGTTATGTTCATCCATACTTAAACCCCTCTTAATTTATGCGTGAGACAAAAGAGGAAACATCAACTGATTTTCATCAAATAAAGCAGTCTTGTCTGTCTCAACAAAAAGCATTTCATCTTTTTCTTTTTCATCGATAGGAATTATCTCATAGGATGAACAATCCTTAGGGACAAAACCAAGTTGCACGGTAGCTATGGTTCCGTCACTTAATGCATGGATAATATCATCTAAGCTTTGATCTTTTTTGCTAAACACGTCTAAAAGGTGTAGTTGTCTCCCGTTTATTTTGGCAATGGCGATGGCATCTAATTCAGGCAGGTAAAACACATTATCTTTATATACCGTGATGCCGTAAAACATGACCAAATCGGCGTTTTCTTGCATGGAAATCTTGCTAATTGGGCGAGCTTTTTGGGCATAATCATAGAGTTTTTCCCTATTTTCTGTTTTATCCATATTCAATTTGATGAAGTTAGCTTTCATTGTTGGGGTTATTGTTCGCTGGTATTGGTACTCTTTAACTGACTTAAATCCAAGTCTAGGATAGAAGCCCCATACGGTTGAATTAGCAAAAAGATAAATCAGATGGCTATTTGCTTTCCAATCCTCAAAGATCTTTTTCATGAGCCTTCTACTCAAACCTTGATTCCTGTAGGCTTCCTCTGTCATCACCGTGCCAATCTGGATGGTTCTTTGTTGATGGCCAAAGATGCTAAAATCCATAATATTTACTGAAACATTGGCAACGGCTTGCTCCCCATCGAACAAGGTATAGGGGATGTATTTATCTCGCCAATAGCCGGATTGGTACCATTCTTCAAACGATAGATCAAAGGTTTTAACTGCAAGGTGATTAAACGCGGCGCGCTTTTGTTCATCTTGTTGATAACCCTTAAAAAAAGTAAGTTCTTTCATTCGCTCACCTTGTAGGCTATTTTGTTTGGATTTATGGATAATTTGATTGTGTTAATTTCCTGTAGCATCCAATCTGCACAAGGTTTTAACGATGCTTTGATATCTTCCCAATATTCATTTTCATCGCCGATGCAGATGGATTTAGCTCTATTCATCACGGCTTGGTAAGTTTTTGGCAACCGTTCTATTACCCAATCCGCTGCATCTGGTTTGGAGCAAATTGTATTAGTTTTTAAAGTACACCAAATTCGTGCCAGGGTGAGTAACACATTTCGAGTATCATCCTTGATATCGGCTGCAAGTCTATTGAGATCTTGAAGCATCGCTTTAATAAAATCAGCGTAGGGAACTGGCGCTAAAATTTTTTCTGGCTGCTCCCCAAACAAGGTCTGGCTCTTCAATAAAACCTGAGTGATAATCAAGGCAAGATCAGGCATTTCAAGATTCGGGGGTTCAATCTCACCCATTTCAAAAGAAGCTCTTAGCCATTCTCCATATTGAAAATCAAAACGAGGGGGATAATGCCAGGGGTTAACTGCTCCTTTTTCAACAACCGTCATTTCTATAGGCCGTTTTGCGCTTTTCATGTAAAGGCCTGATATGTGAAGCAGGTGTTTCGTCAATTCATTCTTTTCACTCAAGGTTGTGGCATGATTGGTTACAACGAATAAGTCAATATCACTGTATTTTTGTAAACCACCCACAAGGGCTGAACCATAGAGATAAACGCCCAAAAGATTGTCACCTAAAACTTTAGTGACTAAATTAATACATTCATTGATTTGTTGCGCATCAGGATTGGGTTCTATTTTTTCTTGAGGATAATTCATGGCAATAATCCAATTAAACGCATAGGTGCCTCGGTTGCTTGTTTGATTTTCAGTGGGAAGGCCATGACAAAACTACCTGTAGGGGGTAATTGTTCACTATTTGCAATGTTTTCCACGATGTATCGTCCTGAATTTAACAAGATGCGATGCACAGGATAACCATCATCTAGCCTGTCAGGTGATAAGGTATCTATGCCTAAACCCACAATGCCCCGTGACACCAGCAAGGTAGCTGTTTCTGCCGAGACAGAGGGAAAATTATGGTTGTTACGATATTGGAAGGGGTTGTCCCAAAAGCGTGACCAACCTGTTTTGATGATGACAAATGAATTAGGTTGAATAAGGCCATGCTTTTTTTCAAAGTCAGCGATATCTTGAGGTGTCACGCTGTAAAGTTCATGTGCCTTTTGAGATACATCAATCACCACACAAGGAGCGGCTAATTTATCCAGTGGAATTTGGTCTATAGATAGCCCATCAGGACAGCAGTGAGAGGGGGCATCCATATGCGTTCCCATTCCTGCTGGCATTGTGAGATGTTGCACGCGAAATGAGGCTTCGCTAGTACAATCTGCATAATCCAATATTAGTGATGATGAAAAACCACAGTTTTCTTCCCAAGAAGGACTGGTTTCATCTAAAGTATGGGTTAATTCGATGAGGTGATAAGGAAATTTCATTTTATTATTTCACTTTTTTGGTAAACCATAATATCAAATCATCATCCAAAGAAACCATTTTTCCTGGAGCAACTGACTTATAGTCATAAGTGACTCCTAGCCCATCAGGAATATAGCCGCGTTTAATGTAGAGTCGTTGCGCCTGTCCATAGCCACCATCTTGTCCACCATATAAGCCAACGCCAAGACCTACATGTGAGTGTTGGCTTGCTGCTTTTTCTTCAGCAACTGTTAGTAAAGTACTTCCTATTCCAAATTTGCGAAATGAGGGTAATACATTTAAATCCATAATTTCTGGGATTTTTTTCTGAGCAAAGGGTTCATAGAGTGATGTCCATTTTAGCGTAACATATCCTGCAATTTGGTCTTGAAAATAAGCCAACCATACGACTCGTTCAGCCTGTTGTTGTTCTTGGTAATACTTTTCAAATAACGATGCAGGTTTTTGCCAATTTGCTTTTTGAAAGGCATCGACCAGAAAGGGGATATCAGATAAAGCCAGTGCTTTGATCACAATTGCCTGTTGGTTTATTGCTAAAGGTTCAAGCTGTTTCATCATATATGCCATATTCCACTCATATCCGGCGGGTTTTAAATCAAAAAGAGCTTTAAAACCAACCGACTGATAGAACCGATACGTTTTAAGATAATTCTCTTCTGATTCAGAAGGGCTTAGAGTTTCAACGGTTATAGTTTTAGCACCTTGCGTTATAGCAAAATGACAGGCCTCATCTATTAATTGATTTCCAACACCTTGACGGTGAAAATCACGTCTTACAGCCATCCAATAAATATTGGCATTATTAGGATAGGGAAAATCTATTGAAATCAGAGCAATATAGTTATCATCCTTTTTTGCAGCGAAATTTATACGGTTTGTAACACCTATTGCATAATGCTCGTTTGCTTCTGGTAATCCGAAGTACTCAGGTAACTCCGTTGTAATGGTTTGACACAAGGTTTTAGCTAGTTCACCTGTTATTTTTTCAATTTGAATCATAATATTTCCCTCTGTCGCAGTATTTCGAGCATCTCCTTCATATGATTTGATGGATACGGAGTTGACTTATCTTTCTGAATTTCTTTATAAAATGTATGCATTTTTTCCGCAATATGAGCATTTATAGATAGTATTTCATTTATTTTATTGGGTAACTTAATTGAAAATTTATTTGTTAAGTAATCACTTAATGTTTTATCCCAATGTTCTTTTCCTGCATAGGCTGTTAAGACAGCATGCAGCAAATTGACTGAATAACTACATCGATCATAATGCTCATGGTCTTTTACAAAATTATGTTCGGTCATTGATAAATCAAATTTCTTTGACAATGCCAAACCAAAATCACTGAGGTAAATGTCATCCTCATCAGCTAAAATGTTATGAAAATGAGCATCCATATGAAGAAAACCTTTTTTTTGCATAAATTCTAAAGCCGTTCCAAATGATTTATTCAATTTTTCCAGATGGTTAATTGAATCTAATTCAGAGATATTGGATGATAAAACTTCTTTTAAATGTTGGTGTAAATTTCTCGGAAAATGCTCAAGAAATAATAGGACACTGGTGTTTGCGCTATTCAGACCATGTATACGCTCTTTGATGTTTGGGTTGTTTTCCCAATAATCTAAATATTTTTCTGTAGATTCCCAATAGGAAAGATCTGTTTTACTTAAAGAGTTAGAAATAATTCGCCAGCTATACATCATTGGGAAATTGGGGCATTGACCACTAATCACCCAATTCGTTGTCATGATGTGTGCTGCAAGCTCACGCCAAGCGCTAAAACCAGCTGAGCCAATACCATATTGATAGCACATTGGTAATTTAAAAATATTAGCCGTTGACATGAAGTTATCTGGCTTGAGTTCAAATTCAGTAATTGGAACCCTTTTTACAAAAACGGGGATGTTTTCGATATCTATTCGAACAGAAGTTCCTCCAATACCAGCATGCATCTCTTTTCCGGTTGACAGGACTTGTTGTAATTGTTGATTGCTCATACACGCTAATGTGTTAGAGACAATAGTACATTTCTCAATTCGTTTTGATTCAGTATTCATTCTTGTGCATTTCTGGTTATACCCTTAGAACTAAATCTTCATTAGGTGATTGGGTTATAATGCTTTGAATAAATTGTATCATATAGTGCGATTGATGTAGGTGCTGAATATTGGCAATGGTGTTTTAGTCTGTTTTTTACAACTTATTGGTAGAGGAATTCGAGTTTTGTATAGTTCTCCACCATTTACTATCATAAAAGCCTGTCCTTTAGGTAAAGAAATAATATCATCCACTCCAACCATCGGCACAGAAGACGTTTGGACTCTATCTTCATTAGTCGTATTAAAGTAAACACCGTCATCCCCATGTGGTGTGTCGTTAACCATCGAAACTTGAGTATGTCCGACAACACCTACTTGTGGCAGCACCTTAACCAGTAAATTGGCTGTTTCTTCATTTTTAACACGCAGCATAATTAGAGTATTAAAATTTCCCTCGGATACTTCTGCTTTAGCTCTGGAACCGAGTGCAACTTCCATATCTTGAATAGTTTGAGCGTAAGCGGTTACTTGAAACCCAGCACCACCTGCCTTATTAAGAATCTTCACAAAAGAATCCTGAATAATCTCTGATAACTCATCGCAGTGTAGATTTAAAGTGTACCGCGCGTTAGGTTCTTTGTAGATTTTACCTGCTGTGGAAACCAGATCAGACAAAAAGGCTTTTCCTACTGCTTGGGCAATATTGGGATTGGTTAGGCTATCTAAGCCGATATAAAGAACTTTCTTATTTTTAATTACATCCATCAATTCAATTTCACCTGGTTGAGCTTTTGACGATAGGATTTTTGAGGCATTACTTTTATTGATTTCAGACAGTACAGGACCGACATTGGCGGTGATTTTGTCGTAATAGTGTTTATCCATAATGGCTGCATCGTAGAGGTCGATTAGTATTTGATCGTGCAGAGCTTCAGCATTGTTGTTTTTGATCGTTTTATTGATGTGGTTTTTGACATATTGAATGACTGCTTGGTGGCGTTCCATAGGGGATTTTGTCTTATTATTTTTGCCTATTTTACTATCATGCTCCTCGATGATTTCATCTATCTCTTGATGGTAATTTGGGTAGTGGTTAGGAAGAATCTTATCAGCATAGGACATTAATAATTGTTCTAGTCGGCTGATATAGAAGGCTATTGTTTGGTAGGTAAGGGGTTGATTCATTTCTTCTAGGCATATAGCCACGATATTGACGTATTTCCAGGCGAAGGCTGCGAACTGTTTTCCTTCTCCCTCTGCGGAGATTGCATCGGTGATACGTGTTGCAACCTCACTGATTTGGTCGAAATTTTTTAAGGGGTTGTATTGTGCAGATTGTTCTGGAAAGCCTAAGTGTACGATTTTGAAGTCTTCTGTTCGGCCTGATACTTTACAGGCTGCCATCATGTCTCTAACCAGGTCTTGATCGCCTTTTGGATCTACAACGATAACCGCATCCCCATTTCGGATGTCTTGGTTAATTAGAATACTGGCCAACCGTGTTTTTCCTACTCTGGTTGTACCGACTACGAAGGTATGACCGACACGTACATCTTGAGGGATGTATACAGGTTTATCTTCTTCGCCTATACCATGCAAGAATGGACTACCGCCAACAGGTGGATCAGGTCTAAAAGGGTTTAGTTTAGAATTTGTATTTAACCATTTGGCTAGCTTTGTATGTTCATGATTTTGGCAGAATCTTCTGGCAAGTTGGTAGCAAGAGCTTCGTTGCATGAACTTTTCATTTTTGACCTGTTTAATTTGATGCAGCTTTTGAGTGTGGCTTGGTCGCCAGCGAAAGCCTTTGCCCAAGAACAACCAGTTTTTGGATAAAGGTATTTCTGTGGTGGATAGGGCATAAGTGGGCATGGCTAATAATCTTCGGTGATAGCGTTTTACTTTAATTGCTTGCCAGGCTCTATAAATTCCAGGGATTAACAATGCGAGCGCAGCGTATAATCCCATAGTTTGTGTTAGTAAAAACAAATGCGGTTGAGTATATGCCAGCAAGGCTAGAGACAAACAGGTAATGGCTGACCAGGCTTCTGTTGGTTCTCTTAATAGGTTATTAATGGGGTAATTGCTCATAGTTTGCCTCCAATCATCAAAATATCAATAAATACAAAAATACCCAGCAGATACCACCGAGCTTTTAAAGCGGTGTTCAGCTGCTCTGTGGTTATTTGGTGTTGATTCTGTAGGCGTAAAATTAGCCTTGGCCATAATAAGACAAGGGATAAATAGAGTACTCCATGCAGACCAAGAAATAATGGTTGAATGGTAGTGAAGGTGCTTTGCCAGCGAGTCAGTAGATTGCTATTAATGAACCAGGGCGCAATTGCTAATAAGGCAATGATTGGTAAAACGGTTTGAATTAATACTATAATGGATGAACGGATATAATGTTTAATCATAGGGATAGCTCCAAATGAGAAAGGTATTTCGGTTGTTGGCAGTTGTTCTTGATGCCATTGTCGGAGTGGCAGAGGATAAACCTGCCAAATGCTACATGTCTGTTTATGAGGCTCAAGATAAGCTTGATAATGGCTTGATCACTATTCGTGAATACAATGAAGCCTTTGAACGTAAAGATGTGCTTTAACATATTCATTGAATTCCTTTTGAAATAATTTTTACTCCTGTCTTGGCTACCTGCATACCGGATTGCGCCATGCTTTCGCTTTGCCTATCTGCACCATTGACTAAATCCATAAGACCCGCCCCAGCGTCACCGCCAAAATGGCTTGATAATCTCAACAATAAAACAGGTGCAACAAAGTAAAACATCACAGCCATATTCTTCATGGCAGAAATCGCATCGTTTTCACCTAATGGATCAAGCACTGAACGTTCAAGAAATCCGACTAAATGCCAGAGGTACTGAAGAAAAATAGCCATGACAAATAAGGCGCATAAACTGCCTAATGCTCTGGTGCTGTAGCAGCTTAAAGACAAAACCATTGGAGTGAGAATGATTAAAAAGAACATGAAAAACGCCTGCATGACGGGCAATGTTTGCATGATTGCTTCTCTTTTTAATGGGGTGGATGTCCATGATTTTGTCCATTGTCCGACATTGACTAGGCTATGGGTAATGGCAGATGCGACCTTCCCATTGTTATTATCCATGAGGTTTTGCACAGAACTGGTCTGCATGTCTTTGCTTTCTTGCAAGAGCATTTTCGCAATAAAATCTTCTGCGCTGATGTCTGCTTTCCAGGCTTTTGGGTGTTTCACTTTATATTGGCGAACCCTATCAAGCATGGCGTAGTAATTTAAGTGTTTATTAAAAACACTGGCCTGATTAGAGACTTCAACCAGGTCAGTTTTGATTTTGTTCCACCATTGCTGACAGCTGGGATAACCATCTTCTGGCAATCGTTCGGGTGGGATATCGCCACGATTAGCTGCCTTTTCAAGATTGCGATTAGGGGCTTGATGAAAGGTAAATCCTGGCACGGGTTGGCGAGCATGAAGTTTGCTGTAATACATTTTTTGCAGGATTTTAGAACCCATCCAGTTTAAGTCATCTTCACCGCCATAGCGTTTGAGCATAGGGTCTAATTCACTGGCTTCATGCTTTTCACTATTGAATTGAGTTCTGGCTTCAATAAAACATTGTCTATGAAAATCCAATGCCTGCTTGCGAACGCTCTGGGGGAGATAGGTTGATACCAAATCTCCTTGAATGGATTGCAAACTATCGGTGCAACCCGTCACCTTCATAAGGCTGTAGGTAAAGCTCGATATAAAATTCTGGATGATGGCAAAGCCTATAGGAATTTTGACCTGGTTAGTCAGTAGATCTGCAAAGGCTTCATCATAAGTTGTGCCGCTGTCGCCAATGACCGCAGTCGTTGGGTTTTTCAGTCCGCATAAGGGTTTAAATTGTAGGGCTTTGGTTTCCAACGGTACACAAGGATAGACAAATAAGCTGCATATCAGGAAAGTTATTGCCAATTCATAAAGAAAATTATTTAAAGCATGTTCAACCGCATAGAACGCGCCAGCTGGATTGAGCACATTTTTAAGAAAGCGATAACCAATGGCCAAAAAGCCAAGATACAACAGCCCTGTTTGCCACAGGGCGTTGAATAGAACCTCATACTGTTGCCAGCCTAGATAGGTGGTATAGAGAGATAAAGGATTAAAGACAATCATGATTAAGCTCCTTTATTTTCTTTAACGTAGATTGCGCCGTTTTTAACAGCAGGCTGTTCGTGATCCTGGCCTGGCATATTTTGGCTTTGGGCTTGATGGCGAATGTCCATGATGGTTCCCAAAGTCTCAGTCATCATTTTTTTGCGGACATCGTTTTCAAAGGACAAAGAATGAATGTCATCGTCTAGTTTTTTCAGGGCAAACAAGACCATATTCATAGCAGGTTTTAAATTCTGTACTTCTTGCACTTGTAATCCTGCTTGTAAGATGCGGCGCATCATTAAGGCTTTATCCAGCATATTTTGAACAGCGATTTCTTCTGCCAGTTTTGAGACAGTAAGCATTTGTTCTTCACGGGGCAGGTGCTGAATAGTAGTAATGACTTCATCAGTAATCAGTAAATTGGAGGCACTGACTTTACTCAGATTTTCTTCAGTAAGCGTCCAAGTACCATTGACTAAATTCCATAAGGCCTTGGCAATGTTCTGGCTACAGGTATTGGCGTTCGCGCAGCTTTGCAATAAAGCTGATAAACCAATCCCTGCTTTAGCATCATGGCTTTGTTTGTTTTCACTGCTGCTGACCTGGATATCGCCAAGAACCTTAACTGCCCAATTAGCAGCATCGGTAGGTGTTGGCCAGCTTTGTACCATAGGAATTTTGGTGCTTGGTTTTTCCAAAGAATCTAAAGGTTTTCTCTCTAAAAGAATGTTGTAGCCCGCAATGACTACATCATTAATTACCTTAATTGGGCGTTGAAACTTACCGCCCGCATTGCCTTTATTGCTGCCTATCCAGGGTAGACCATATTCATCTCGCTTTTGAGCGATGCTTTTTGATGTTTCGGTCACATCGACGTTTTCCTTTTTAGCTCGTTTGGCAGCATCAAGCCATCCTTGACTATCGGATACTGATAATATGCCTTCCATTGGAGATTGGTTTTGTTCCAGTGCTTGTTTGACTTCCTGACAATCTTTAACCTTGAGGGTAAATTCGTTTTGTGCACTGGATGCAGCGTTTTGTAGAACATTGTATAAAGCAGGCATGGACTGTTGCAGCTTATAAAGAGGGAATCCTGCGACTGAACCTTTTAAGTTATCAATGACACCACCAGGGATATTTAATGCTGATTTTTTTAAATCCTGAAAGGTATTGGTAATGGATACGACAGGATTAAAACCGCTACAAGAGAATCCCATACGGCCATCAATATCTGCACCAATAACCAGCGTTTGATCTTTATTAACAGGTGGTATAAATAAATTGGAGGTTCCTCCTAATTCATAATAGTAATCTGATTGGCTGGGCATAAAGTTTCCGGCATGGGTTAGGTGCGGAATAAGTAAGGTTAATAATAGATATTTATTCATGTTGATGTCCTATCGTTTTTGAGGTTGTCCAACTTTTGGGAAAGTGAGAAAGTTCACGAGTTTGCCTTTGTTCTGAATACAGCCGCGATATTTGCGCCAAAGGACAAACACGTAATTGCCATTTCCGGCTTTTTCGTCTTCAATGCCGAAATCCTGTGCATCGCCTGGGTGGATATTGCGATTTAAAGGATAGATTTCCTGCCAGATGACTTTATTGTTTTGTGGGTCGTAAATGGCATTAGCCACCACACAATTTTTACCGCAGGAATTATTGGTTGACTTGGTGACATGCAAAGGATTTTTATTGGTGACAATATCTACGGCGTGCATGGCTGCAACAACTGAAGCTCTGTAGTTATAAGGTTGTGTTACGCGCATCAACCTGGGAATTTCAGAACCCCAATGCTGTGTTAATGTGCCAATTTCATGATTAATTAACAGATGAGGATGCGTTCCCATATATAACAATTCAGCTGCTTCTGTTCTATCCATGACTGCATCAGCTTCGGCCAGATAATAAGGAACGCCAAAACCAGTTTCCGGCCTGTGTGATAGATAAGGGATACGGTAAAATGCAGCAGGGCTGCCAATCACATCAACAATGCGTGTCCGCTCATCATTGATGTGAAGATCAGTGGTTTGACCGCTGTCATTGCCAAATCCTAACGCTGAACCAGTCGCAGCTTTATAGGCTTGTTGGTACATCGTTCTTGCTGCTTTATTTTCATAAAGCGTTCGAGCTTCAAGCCAGGGATTTTCTTCTGGTTTATTGCTGACGGTAATCACTAAATCAGGTAAAAACTGTTCAACCGCAGGAGTGACTTCAAGTCTTGGCGGTAAACGTCCCACCGTCCAAGTGCAAGAACCAATGACTTTGTAATGACTGTTTTGAAACAGTTTTTGCAAAACCCGTGTAGCGATTGTGAAGGTATTCACAGGATGAGGTGGGCTTGTGCTTTCTAAAGCAAGGGCAGTGTTAGTCATAAAAATAAGCCCTGTTATGAGTAGTTTCCTTTGGTTGTTCGAGTTTCTTAGCCATGATTTCAGCGGCGACCAGGACATCATGTTCTTTCTCCAGGAGGTGGCGTTGCGCTTTTTCTGATTTTTCAGTCATTAAGAGGGCAAGCAAGTAGCGAGGTGGAATGACGCGAAATAATCCTTGGTAGCGTGACCCTAATAAAACTGCTTCTGCATACAAACCTTTTTGCGAATCAATATCTCTGATTAATGTTTCCTGCTGCGGTGTTAAGGATTTAAAGCGTTTCACATCAGTGATTTCTTTTTCATCCAATCCCAATAAAATCCAGGTTTCAATTAGCGATAAAATCTTTGCAGATTTTTCAGAATTCATGTCGGTAACGTTTTGGGTAATTGCAACCAGCCAAAGCCCGAGCTTTCTGGCTACTTTGGCAACCAGTAGACACACTGTCACCACAGAAGGAATTTGAAATTGCAGGTGTGACTCATCAATAAAAAGAAAGGTTGGCCTATTATCGTTTTGAGTGGCCTCAGCCATGGCCAGTATTCTTGGCAACAAAGAGACCATGACCAAAGCCAGTTTTCCGGTATCATCTTTAATGGCGGAAATATCAATATGAAAGATATCAAAATCACCTAAAGGTTCTGTTGGTACATTAAAAAAGCGTGATTTTGCGCTGTTAATGACATAACTGTTTAATCGGTCGTGCATATCCAGAATCCGGTCTTTCTTGCGCGCCACCGTTTCTTTATCCAATCGCCGTTGAAACGAACTCACAATATGCTCAGTCAGCATTTGTGGTATGCCATCGTTAAATGAAGTTAGAATGGCATCAATTAATACTTCAATTAGCAGCGTTTCATCAGCCAGGGTAAATTGTTCTTCTTCCATGGCATTGGCTTCAGTAATCATGGTACGCAAAGCTAAAGCAAGCTCTGCAAGGTATGCGCGTGAACCATCACCACAAGCTAAATCTTCTGAATGTTTCGGATCTTTAAGATCCATGATTTTTTGAGCTATTAAAGCAGCTTGTTCTGTGCTTAAATTATCTGTTATTTCTGGAATTGCTTTATACGCTTCACAAAATGGATTTAATGGAACAGCTTCCTCTTTTTTATTGCTTAATAGTAACTGCTTGGTTTTCTTACCATGAGCTTTGGCATGAACGAGCATCCGATCAAACGAGTTTCCCATTTCAAAAAGTACTACACGGGCGTTTTTCATTGCGAGTAGTGATTGAATCATCCAACCTGTTAAAACTGACTTACCACCACCAGAGTTGGCGAAAATCGCGCAATGCGAATTTTGACTAATAAAATCATGGTGTAGTAAGTCAAAGAAAACGGGTTCGCCTAAGCGGTTGAAAAAGGGAAAGCAGGGTAAATGCCTTGCACCTTGGTTTCGGCCATAGACTGGAAGCAAGGCAGCAAGTTCTGTAGCAAACATCAGACGATCAAAACATAAGTACTTACGGGCATAGTGAGGATCGAAATTAAACGGCAACGCATTGAGCCAGGAATTTAAAGGGTGAATATCATAGCTGGAATGAATTAATGGCATCTTGGCGTCGTTGAAAATGGTATGCAGGTTTTTTTCTATGACTTGTGCTTGTTGCTCATCCTCTGCTTGATAAAAAACAGCCTGATTAACCCAGAACAGACGATTGCCAGTACTTAATTCATTACGGGCTGTTTTTATATCATCTCTGACCTCTTGGGGTTTTAGGCTGGTTCCCACAATTCCCTTTTCTAATCGTGTTAAATGGGAATCAAGATTTTCATCATGGCTAAAGACGACTTGAATGGTGTAAATGCTTCCTTCTGGCAAAGTATCTAAAAGCGCATATCGGTGCTTAGGATTGGCTTGTTGTCTTTCTCGGGAGACTAAACCAATAATGGGTGCTTCTTTTAAGCCATCAACATACAGGATTCTTTGTTTTCGGCCTTCAAAAATAAATCCTTGCTCATCGCTCTCAGGCGGGGAAAAGAATATATTTTGCGTCAGATTAAAACCTGCGGGCATGGGATTAGGGTAGGGATATTCTTCCAAGATCTCATCGGCTGATTTCGGATTAAACCAGCGTATCCACCACTGATAATAATCCTGACCTTTAAGGCGTTTGATTTCTAAACCTGGTGAGCGTAGTTTGGTTTCAATCTGGCTGATGACTTCTTGATGTTCGAGAAGAATTTGTTCTCTGGTTAAAGTGGTTTGATGTAGTTGCCTATAAAACAATACTCTGATTCGTCGTCTTCGTCCTCGATAGGGCGCACCTGTTTTAGGATCGAGAAATAAGCCTTCTGGCTTGGTCATTTTGTTGTAGAGATCTTGCAAGCGTTGTAAGTAATCTTGCGTTAGTGGATTTTCAACGAGTTGTTGTGGGATTTTGGATTTAATATGATCGATAACGGGATCAAGGCAATATTCGTCTTGAACAAACATTTGCATGACCCAAGGATCTATCGCATGAAGGGGAACTACCGTTGCAAAGGTGTCGCGGATTTTATTAAAGACAGCTTGCAAATATTCAGGAGAAGCTGCTTCGGCTTGAATATCACCTAGCTCAAACCCAGAACCTAAACTTTTTCCATCGACTAATAAAAACACTTGTTCTTGCTCGTTGAAATCAACAATGGCCAGCCTGTCAGCAAAAGAAGGCAAAGGATTGGCGTATTGCTTTTTAATGGTTATTTCTTTCATAGCCTGGAGATTCATTTCCCCAAGCAACCAGTTAGATAATCGTTTCATCATGCCTCCTTAATACAGTTCTGATGCCAGGGCATATTGATTTTGCTTGTAAAGAAAAAAGCGTGTGGTATAGGCTGGTTTGATGATTTGTTCATCGCCGAGCTGAGCCACATGCGCAAAAATATGGATAGGCACTTCGGGATTAGGCAGTTGCTTAAACTCATCGCCTGAATCCTCAAACCGCACCTGTTGAACAACAGCTTTTTGTATAGGCTGCTGCATGCTTTGCTGATAGAGCTGGCTGACAGTTAAGCCCTGCTCAGGAATGGCGCTTTGCGATATATTGGCGGTTGAACAAGCGCTCAAAGCCAGACTAGCGCAAAGCATTGTCAAAGTTCTTTTGTTGATGGTAACCATAATCTAATACCCTCCCTTGGTGTTCTTTATCAATGGCTATGGTTTGACTGAAATGAAGACTGAATTGGTTTGGTATAAAGCCTGAATGACTGCGGATGCTGGCAGGAACAAAAACCATATCGAAGCTGCCTTGTATCCTTTTCTCAAGCCAATCAGTAATTTTTTGGCTACCCTCGTTGATAGCGCCGCCAGCGGCAAAATGCGCTAAATCACCCGTAGGCGTGGCAATCGCAGAACCGCCTTCGGCTTGATAACTCATTTGCCATTTGGATAAAGCATTGCCTGCCCCCTGAATACCGCCAGCAGCCATGAAAGCAGCTAAAACTCTGGGGGCATTAGTGATGTACTGTCCTTTAATGCAAGGATTGCCGAATTGAGTAGTCAGATAACCAATGCTGTCATTGTTCACCAGCTCCGCAGAGCTTTTCATTTGCTCTTGGCCGATACTGACAAAATTCCCATCCTCAAAGACAAATAAAGCGGCAGTGACATACGCGCGAACGCAGCTGATGTTATCGAGAAAAGAACCTACGCCAATCGAGTAACCACTGATTTTCATACCTATAATTTCTTCCGGCAATTGCATCCCATTGGCTGTCATTAAGTCCCCACGGCTGACCATTGCGGTAAAGGGAAACAAAGGCTGCATCAGTTTGCCTTCAACAGGTACTTCACCCATTAAGGCGGACAACAGCGTGACTTTACTGAAATCACTGCCTGCTGGAATGGTATAGAAGGGCGTTTTGGTTGGGGCTTCTTCTTTGGTTGAGGTATCTTGTTCTGCAAAGACTTTGCTCTCAATAGGAGCTTTATCCAGTAATCCATCCAGATCTTTGATTTGGCCAGATACAGGAGCTTGATTGCCCTCCATGGGGTAGGATTGAGTTTGATGATCAGTAAGGGCTGAGAGCTTTTCTTTCAGTGTTTGCAATTCATCTTGTAGTGTATGGCTTGCTTCTTGTATCGGTTGTTTTAATTGTTTTTGCAGCGATTTATTCTCCTTGTGCATTTGTTCCAGTTTCTTTTCTGTTTCCAGAAGTCTTGCAGACACATCACGGATGTTGTCGTTGAATTGGCTGGTAATGGCTTCATGAAAATTGTTGGGATTGGGCGTATCATCATGGACAGGCGTACTATGACGGCTATTGATAAGAATCATGACGACTGCGAACACCACCGATCCAGCTAAGATTTTAATGCCTTTGTTTTTGTTCATCGGCTGTACCTCGCATGTTGAGTAAGTGCTGTGGCAAAGGGTTGATCTGAAACCAAAAAGACGGTGGTGCTTTCATGTTGATTTCGTGGAGGCAATTCCCCTTTAGGATAGAAACTTGCGGTTTGCCAACGTCCCATGAGTTTTGAAAATTGCAGTTTCACGGGTTGATTCAGCAGGTTTTTCAAATCGACCACAGTCACATAGAGGCTACCGCCACGCCATGAAGCTAGAGGGTGCGCTTCAATGCTTGCACCATAAAATAAGGGAATGGTTTTGTTGGTTTGCATGGGCGAGCGATAAATACCTTCTGGAATATCTCTGACACGTTCAGGTGAATACAAGGCTTGAATGGCAAAGCGAGTAAGCTGGATGGCATTGTATTCGTATTGACTTGCACCTGACTGATGAGTGGCTTTGGGATCATCAATCAGGATTTCAATTGGAGTGGTATTGACGACTTTCTCATTGGCTTTAAGATTCAGTATGATTACTTCGCCTTCAGGTAAGAGCTGCACAATCAAACGCGCATCATTGAAAGTGTCTTTGGCATTTAAATACAAACTTCCTTTTACTTTCAGAATATCGAGGTTAGTACTGAGTTGTTGATCAATGATTTTAATGGCCTGGGGAAACTGAACAAGTCTTTCTTTATTGATAGGCAATTCGATCGTTAAAGGGACTTTTTCCCAAACCAGATGTTCGCTTTGCAGGGCGTAGCTCACTTGCGTGAGCATAAAGCCAAGTATTAATAATATGTGTTTAGTGAGTTTCATGGGGTTCCTCCGTGTCGACCAATAAATCTTGTAACCGTTCTTCAGGACGGGTATAGCCATCGAGAGCCAGTTGGAAGGGGTTGTGTAAACGAGACAAGTTGAGTTTGACTACACGCAGGTGATAGGCAACTACCTTGTCGGCAATCACCATACCGCTGTTGTCTTTCAGTCTTTGAGTAATGCGCATGATTAATTTTACTTCCCAGGTATCAGGACTAATTTTTCTAATGTCTTGAGGTTCCATGAAGCGATAGAGGCTTGCTACTTGGCTGCGATCAAAAAGCTGCGCATTTTTGTAAGCTCCTAAAGTGTCTCTGAGTAATTGTTCATGGCGAGGAGTAAAATAATAATGGAAGGCTTTAATATTCTGGTTAAATTCTTCTTTGCCCTTATTAGACCAAGTGTATAGCGTGGGTATTAACGAGGATACAAACCCTTGTACGTATTCATTAGGGATATCGCTTGCTTTCATTAAACCGCCATTGGCTGCCATATTAGGGCTTAGCCAAAACTCATAGCGTTTGGGCATGGTCATGAGGTTAATGATTAAGGCCAAAACGATGACGGATAACACGCTGATAAAGGCCAGTAACAAGCGGTTATGGTGCTGTAGGCTGTCGATTTTTTTCCAATATTCAAACATGAGGCTCTCCAACAGATTTATTCTTTTGCCACTGTCCCTGGTAATGAATCCAGGGCGAGTGTTTGAGCCTTAATCGCACCATCCATTGAATGGTTTTCTTCATCACATAACCGTAAGGTTTGCCAGCTTTGATACGGGCGACACCTTTTGGCCACACGGTAATGGAGAGGATGAATCCAATCACAAAACCGATGCAGCCAGCGGCTAGAGGATACCCTGCCATTGTTCCTAAAAGAATAAAAAGCAAGGTAGTTACTGGTGTTGTAGTGACGACAATCCAAAACAATTCACGCAGACTTAAGCCTTTCCAGGCTGGGAAGTCATGTGATAGATGGCGCGAAGAAGGCTGGCTCATAAATTCACCTCCTATATTTTGAACTTGGTAATCATGGTGTAACCCACGTAACCAGAAGCGATGCTAATGGCTAAATAGGTGATTCCCATTACGGCAAAAGTACCGAAGGCCACCATGGAACCTTCGTTCTTTTTGGATTCTTCAATACCGTGTTGCACAGTGGTAATGAACTTGATAAAGGTCACGACTGCGGTGATGAACAGCAATAAGCCAAGACCTTGTTTGACGTAATTGCCTGTTACCGACATCATGCTTTTGGAACCGTCACCGATGTTGTCCGCATCAGAAATTTTAGGGAACCAGTTATCTGCCAATAACACAGGCGCATAAAAAAGATTGACAGCTCCCAGGTAGAGCGTGCGAAGCGTTGTTTTCATGTTGTCTCCTTAACGAATAACACTAAAATGAAAATCATCAGGCCAATGACAAGCCTGACCATTCGAGAGCCGAAGTTCAGTAAGTATCCTTGTTGCTGTTTTTCCTCGGTTCCCATCATGTGGTTGACGCACCACATCACCGCTAAAATCACCAGGCTTATGGCAATAAAACGGATACTGCTGGAAAAGACTTGGGCTGAGGTGTTGTTGCTGGCTTGTTTGAATGTTGAAGCAAACATTCTCGCTATTTCGTCTTTACTCATTAGGGTTTCCTCACAAAATCCATTTCTAATGGTTTAATTTTTCGAGGGGCAATGATGGGCTGGTTGATATAGTCAATCAGACCGTTGCGGATGTTTAGCAAATCCTCTCTCAATCCTGCGTGATGTTGTCCTTGCAGATCTTCAAATCCCTCTATTTGCAATTGGATACGAGCGTTAGGTGTTATTTGTGTTTGCGCTTCATCAAGCAAAGGCATGATGGCGTTAATCTGATTAATAATCCGTACCAGCGTTTCATTTAAATCAGGGTTATTCGCTGAGCATTGCAGGCTTATTATCATTAAGATCAGGCATAATATTCGTTTCATGGTTTCTCCCTATAAGTATTTCTTAAAGCGGCTGGCCGTCATGGCAACCATTAATCCCATCAATAAACTGACAGGTACAAAGACATAAGCAGGGGTGATGCTGACGGGTAGGGCAAGCCACAGCATGAGTAAAATCACAAGTCCCTTTTTTAAAAAGTGATTCAGCCTGTGGAACACGTAAGAGGATTCACGACCTAAACAAGCAGTGCGTATCGCTCTTTGATTTAGACCGTCAACCAGACCTGCAATCATGGTTAAAGCAAATAAGGGCAAGGCAGCGAATAGGATAATGAGTTTGATTAAAAGGCATTGGCTGCTTAATAAAAGGATCTGCAAGAATTGTTGTGATTTTTCGATTAAGTCCTTGACAAGATCATTGATGGCCAATTTGTTTAAATAGGGAATGACTAATGCCCAATCCGGTTTGGCATTTAAAGGAAGGACTGCCAGAAGGGAGCCTTGATAAACAGGAGTAATGGCCTCTCTTTGAGTGTTTACAAGGATATTCACTTGTTCAAAAGCGAGGGCGTAGCCATGCAGCATCCATTGGCTCAATACCCAGATAATAATTGCTAACCAACCTAAGAATAGCACTATGGTTAATTGCATGGTCAGTTGTCTTGAATATTGTTTTACTGCCATACAGCCCCCTCAGCAATGATTAAGGGGTAATGTTGTTCGTGAAGGTATGCAAGCAATGGATCAACATTGACAGGCAGTAATGGTAATTTGAATTTTTCTTGCAAAGCGACAATGGTTTCAAAGTCATTGACGTTGGTAATGAATCCTGTGGCTTGCATGGATTTTAATTCTTCTTGATGCTGCTCTAACCATTGAATCGATGCTTTATCCGCACCTATGACAAACAAAGGCATGTTTAATAAAGTGGTATCCAATGTTTTGCGGCTGACTTTGCCTGCGGTGGCTTTGCTTTTGGCTGGGACGCCTATTGGGCTAGACAGATTTAATTTTAATGACGTATCACTTTGTGACAGTGTTAAAGGAATGACATTCATGCTATGAACATTCAACGCGACCAACAGTAAGAGCAGAATCCTAATCATTAAAATCTCCCTAAATCGACGACTTGGGAGTTTTTACCGTTGGCTATTAGCAGTAATGGGGTTTGTTTCTTGGTGAGCGATAAGCCTTCAAATTGTTGGTTGCCAGGGGTTAGCGTGATTTGCTGACTGGTCACTAATTGAATGGGGATCTGATGTCGATTCGCCCACAGTTGTATGGCGTTATTGTCCATATCCAGAAACAGCAGGTTAAATTTTGTATTGGGAGTGCGGTTAATCGCGTCAATCAGTTGCAATACAATGGTGGTAACAGCATCGTCAGGTCTTACAAATAAGTAGAGTGTTTCACCTGCTTTTAATTGAATAGGCTGATGAGCATAAGGTGAGTAAGGGGAGGGATCAAAATCGCCAACCACGGGTACGTCTTTAAATAGTTCGTTATAGGCCTTATAAAAAGCATTATTCCAAGCTATGTTTTGCGCGACCTTTTGCGCTTCTTGAAGGGCAGCAAGTTCGGCGAAATGCGCACGTTCAGTATCATTTCTTGCATTAAGTCCAAGAATATCAACAGGGGTCATACGCAGATCTTTGTAGTAAATACTGCTTCTACTTTGCATTAATTGCAGATAACGTTTTTCTTCTGTTTCACTTAATCCCCAAACTTTGGCTTCTTGTTTTTGAGTATCATTCAGTTGAAAATCCTTTTCCTCAATTACTTCATCATGAAATTCACCAAGACCCGCTTTTGCCAAGGCATTGTCGGCTTGCTGCATGGGTGGGGTGGCAATGCCAGGGATATACAAACCAGCGATGGCCTGCTGGCCTAATAACAGGCTTAGAGCGATGGCAGACAATTTATTCATTGCCCACCTCTTGTTGAGTCAAATGGATCAGGGCATGGGCTTGATCTGCATTCTCAAATTCGATAGTTTGCTTGGCAAAATTGATATCTAGGATTTTCCATCCGGCTAGGGAATCCCCTTTCCCTAGGGCTTGGGTTTTATAATCGTAAGCAACCGATGCGACTGAAACTTCCTGTACGCTGTCTATGCTTAAAACTCTAAAAGGAAGTTCGCTTGCTGGCAGCATTTTAATAGGCTGCTTTTGGCTATCTAAATGTTTCAGCAATTCTTTAATGCCATCGAGTTGGTTTTTAATAGCAGCTTGTTCGGTTGAAAAAATATCACCCAATTGATGGTCGTCTTTGTTTTGCATTTGTTGGATGAAATCCCCAAGCTGTTTGATATTGTCAGTAATAGGAGAAAGATCGGGTTGTTGGGTAGGTTTATTTAATTGCGATTGAATGGTTATAAGTTTTTGTTCCAGACCATTCAGATTGTTATTATTGATGGATGAAGATTGGTGTTTTACACACACAAACACAATCACCAGAATATTTAAAACAACCAGGCCAAGCCATTTGGCATCCAGAAATTTCTTCATTGTGCTCTCCTTGCATTAAGACTGAAATTGATTTCTCTTAAGAGGTCATCCTGCTTGAGGCTAAACAGGGTTTTCCCAACCAATACGGTCAGTCCGTCCGCTATGGTTAAAGGACCGAGGTTTCTAGTGACTTGGGGTAGGGGTTGTTGGATGATTTGTTTAAGGCTTCCGCTTTGCTTATCTTGGGGAACAAGATGGTAGCCTGAATAACGAAGCCAATATTC
This sequence comes from Legionella parisiensis, assembly GCF_001467945.1. GTDB lineage: Bacteria > Pseudomonadota > Gammaproteobacteria > Legionellales > Legionellaceae > Legionella > Legionella parisiensis. The sequence continues at coordinate 2,317,765 of NZ_LNYQ01000013.1, read as the reverse complement.
AACCGCTTCACCTATCGTTTGAACTGAGCTTGGGAAATGAATCTGCTGGACTGTTTTAAGCGGATTTATCTGTGCTGCCAGGGGTTGATTATTCACGGTAGCATAACGTCCAACCTGGGTGATATTAGCAGCTTGTATTTGCATGCTGCTTAGGGCTAAAAGGCCAATAATGGTTGTTCTCAACATAACTACTCCTATTCTTGATTTGGCTTGTTTTCTTGGTCTAATTTTTGAATGTATTTGCGGATAAAGACTTCTTTGCGATCGATATCGATTTCGCTGGGTGCTCTGACACCAATTCCTATCAGGCCATTTTTTTCATAAAGAACAGTGATTTTGATTTTGCCTTTATTGATGAATATTTCTTCACCAATTTTGCGGTCTAGGATCAGCATGATTTTTTCTCCTTAACTGAGGGACTGGTTAGCTTTTCCATCATCTCTTTGATGTGGGATTTAACGATTTGTGGATCGGTTCTTTTATAGTTTTCGGGTTTAGCCCGCAGAGATTCTTCTCTTGCCTTAATACTTTTTTGAATGCTGATGCAAAGTTCTACAAAGACAGGGATAACGGGAGGGCGTTGTTGCGTTCTTTTGATTTTTTCCACTGCAAAGGTTAAGACCTGGCTATCAAATTCTTTGATGCTGTCAGACCATTCCAGCTTGGCAGCTTCAAGGGCTTTTTCATTGTTATAGGCAGAAAGCCATAAGGCACCATAAATGGCATTAAATCTTAAGAACAAAGTATCTACCCGTTTGTCATACGTTTCTTGTTGAACTGAAGTTGAGGACGTTGTTTCCTGTTTGGGGTTCGTCTTCAAAGTTGATGCTGAAGCTGGATTCTTTGCAGGATTCAGCGAGAATATCTGCGGCTGATTTTTTTCTATAACTTGTTTGAGTGTTTGCATGGCCTTGCTCCTGTTTTCTTACGGGTAAAAGTTCATCATTCCAGCATTGTTGGGCTAGCCAATTGGCTGGAAACTTCCATTTAGGAACCCACTCGCCACAGAGCTCCATGTCTAAACGGTTTTCAATTTGCGCTTGCAGAGCATCTATCATCTGCCTAAATTGAGTTTCATCGGGCTTGAGTTTATAAAACTCCTGGAATGCCCTGGTCTCATCCTGCTTCTGTGGATAAAGTTCCCAAAATTTTTCAAATTGGGCGCGCACATACACACACAAATTTTCTGAGTTATGAGGTGTGTCGGGTTTTGTGTTTTCAACTGTGTTGGATTTTTTAGAAAAATCATCGTAACTTGATGATTTGTAATTCTTTTTTATGTTCTGGTTTGTGTCGGGTTGCTGTGTCGGGTTTGTGTCGGGTTTATTTTGGACAGAAATATCCGTATCAACTAAAAGGCATTTTACAATCAGGTTCATGCCTATGGACTCAATCTTGATTAAACCAGCTCTCTCCAGCGCATAGATGATTCTTCGCAATTGTTGACGACTAGGACTACCGGATTGTTGAAAGCCTTGATGAGGCTCAATATATAAAGCCTCAGCGAGTTGCTGATAACTGATTTTTCGTTTAACCCCAACCAGAAAGGTTTCCCTATCCATATAAGGTCGAATCCCCAGCAAGTAGGTCGATTGCTGGATATAAGGCAATCCCATCAGTGCGGATAATTCGTTAGTAGTAACAAACAAAAATCCCATTTTCTTATTCATCCATCTAAAAACACTGTTCCAAATTCAGTGTTTGCAATATCAAATAATTTCATTTAGTATCAATCAATAACACGAAACGTGTTGTTGATAACCCATTGTAAATAAGCACTTTTTAGTGTCAATGGGCTATTTCCGTTTGATATCAAATGAACCTAAATGAACATGAAAAAAATTATAGGCAGTAGGATTACGCAGGCTAGAAAAGCGAATGGGTTGACGATTAAGATATTGGCAGAGAGAACAGGATTTGGCGCTGCCAGGATTGGGAATTGGGAGCAGGGTACGAGAAGCCCAGGACCTGAAGAGGCTTTAGTTCTATCCAAAGAGTTGGTTGTTGCTGCTTCTTGGTTGCTTGGTATTTCTAATGACCCACATGGAGAGTGGATGGATCATGTTATATTTGAATATTAAGATCGCTTTTAATGCAATCTGAGTTTGGCAAAGTTGAAGGCAATCAACGACGTCTTCTAGATATTGGCGATAGCCATTCGGGGCTCGTTGTGGTGTCTCAATCAAACCGTAGCGTTCATACAGACGAATGGCAAACAGGATAAATCATTATGCTAGGCCTAACCCCTGTGAATTCACAATCCATCAAAGATCTTTATGAATTTACTGTGACTCCAAACGGAACGAACAGTGTTTTCCCATTGATTTGTACTTGGGCAAACATTTTAATAAATCCTACTTTGTTGGGCTCTATATGAAATAGTAATTCAGGTCCTCCTCGTTCCGTATTATTTGTAGGTTCCTTGCCCATAGGATGAACATGAGTTACTGTTTTAAAGTCCTCATTAAAACCAACGATATGAGCATAAGCACCCATAATGGGTTCTAGGGTATGAACTGGGTTTTCCTTTGCATCGGTGATATCAATTTTGCCCATGACTGCTTGACCGACGTGCAATGGTGTTTTATCAAAGGACAATTTAAAATGGTAGCCATCAACAGTACTTTCAAATAATAGTTGTCGATGAATATGATTTTCCAATTTCTTTTTGGTTTTTGGGGAAGGTAAATCAGCAACTACATATTCTTGGGTTTTTGTATTAGTCGGTATCAGATCAGCCCATGCTCGATAGGAGGCACGTTTAAGAGTAGGTTGCCATTCAAATTGATAGATGCCTGGTTTCGTTGTTTCGACTGGATGGACATGACTGTAGTCAAGGAGGTTATCATCGATAATCAACAAATGAATCTTTTGTGTATGTGCCTCAATAAGATCGTTTAAGGTGATTGGTTTATTGTTTTTTGTGTCAATGAGTTTGATTAACACCAGTTTCTTGTCTTTTTTATCAATTATCTTTTGAATAGATAATTGCATGGTATTTTTTGATTTCAAAGAATGTGTTGCTTGATTTTTCATCATGCGCTGATTAGGCTTTTCGGAAAAAGCAGTAGGATAATATAAGTTAATGAATATCAAGCTCATTAGAGTGATGGCAAATTTTTTCACAATATTTTCATCTCCAAGAAAACCAATAGGTTTTAAATAATTTCTTATAGTTATATTTTGAATGCTATTTATTTTAATCAGTAAATAGAATGATATCATGATTGTCTTTTTAAGACAGGGATTAAATAAAAGTAGAGGTATCCTAAATATTTGTTTGGTAACTTCATTCTCTAGGTTATTGAGAAGTTACAATTTAAACATGTAAAAACACCCAAATAAAGTTAAACTAAAAAAGTATATTTGCAAGCTAGGGGTAAGTTAAGGGATGCGTATTTATTTTTATTTAGTTATTACATGGATGAACCTCATGGCTTATGAAGCTATGGCATCATCCTCTTTTACTTTCAAGGATGCTTTGGCCATTGCGTATCGAAACAATCCTGAGTTACAAGCAGAAATAGATAAAGCTCGGGCCATGCGTGGGTACTTTGTACAAAGCGGGCTTTACCCTAATCCACAGCTTACCTTAACTGCCGAGAATTTTGGCGGATCTGGCAGTTATTCCAGTTACGAATCTGCTGAAACTACGGCATCAGTGACACAGCCTATTCCTTTAGGTAATCGTTTATCTTATTTGAAAAAAGCCAGCTATGCAGATTATTTAGCCTCATTGGCACAAATTCAAGTCCAAAAAGCAGCGATTTATATGGCTGTTGGTGGCGCATATGTTGATGCATTGTATGCCGGACAATGGCACCAAGTAACTAAAAAGCTTATTTCACTCAATGAGAGTATCGTTAAAGCAATTGAGCGGCGTGTTAAAGCAGGTGCGGGAGCTGAATTGGATTTACGTTTAGCTCAAATTCGATTGGGTGAATCGCGCATTCAAGAAAAAAAAGCGGCACGTGATGCACTGTCACAACGTGCTAAATTGGCTCGTTTATTAGGTGTCGGGTTAAAGGTGGATCAACCATTAGTAGATAAAGGGCTACCTGATGTTACATTAAATTGGTCAGTGCTTTTAAAAAAATTACCTCAAAGCCCGCAATTGATACAAATGCAACAGAAACTAAAAGCCAAACGAGCAACCATTACAGCAGTTAAAAAATCCGTTTGGCCCGATTTAAACATTCAATTGGGCGCTCGTCATTTTTCTGATGATGGAAGCAATGCTGCGGTGATGTCGGCTTATGCACAAGTTCCTGTTTTTGATCGCAATCAGGGGAAAATCATGACAGCGGAAGCGCAATTCACGCAAACTGCGCGTGAATATCAGGGAACAAAGCTCGATATACGTCAAATAGCATATACTGTATTTTTACAAGCCCAACAAAATCATTATGAAGCAGAATTAGTAACCAGTACTTTGTTACCCCTTGCTCGTAAATCAATAAAACTCGCTCAAGATGGCTATCAAATGGGACGCTATACCTACATTGAATTATCCACGGCCTTAAATGCTTTGTATGAAGAAGAACGACACTATCAACAGGCACATGCAGATTATCATAAAACATTAATTCAACTTACAGGGCTTTTAGGTCTTCATCCTACCAAGGAGAGTAAATGAATCTATTAAAACCAGTCAGTTTCTTCCTGCAACTTGTTGTTTTCCTGCTGGGAATAAGTTCTTTTTCGCTTTGGGCGGAAGAAACAACTCATGCTACAGAAGAAAATAGTCATCAAGAAACCATGGAAAAAGGACCTCACGGAGGCCGTTTGTTTAAAGATGGGGATTTGGCCTTAGAGTTTCTAATTTTTGAGCGAGGGATGCTACCTCATTTTAGAGCCTACCTTTATAAAAATGGAGAAATGATTTTGCCACAAAAGGCAGAATTAATTGTAGCATTTACTCGATTTGGTGGAAAAAAAGAGCAGATTACTTTTATTCCTGTGGAAAATTTTTTACAAAGCAACCAGATCATTGAAGAACCTCATTCTTTTGATGTAACAATTCAATTAAATAGTTTTGGAAAACAATTGAGTTGGCATTACTCCACGTATGAAGGGCGAGTAAAAATTGCTCCCGCTATTCTTAAAGCAGCGGGGATAGAAACAGCAGTTGCCCAAGAGCAAACGATAAAAACGCAATTAAATGCTGTAGGTAAAATTGTTACTAATCGTGATACTTCAGCGCCTATTTATGCACGTTATTCGGGAATTATTAAAGCAATGAATAAAAATTTAGGCGATGAAGTGACAAAAGGGGATGTGTTGGCAACGATTGAAAGTAATGAGAGTTTGCAAAATTACGAAATAAGGTCACCCATAACGGGAACGATAGTACAAAAATATGCAACCAATGGTGAGTTTGCCCAAAACACCAAACCTATTTTTGAGGTAGCCAATTTAGTTACTGTTTGGGCTGATTTTACCTTATATCGCAAGGATGCCCCTTTAGTGAAGCCAGGTATGGAAGTCATTGTGACTGGTGATGAAGGAAAGCCTAAATCTGTGAGCACCATTACCTACATTTCACCCTTGGGTGTTGAGGACAGTCAAACCACATTGGCACGTGCTGTTCTTAATAATGAAGCTCGCATCTGGCTTCCTGGTATGTATGTGAATGGCGCTATCGTGATTAAAGAGAAAACAGCCCCTGTTGCAGTACTTCTTTCTGCACTCCAACAAATGGGCGAACAAGATGTAGTTTTTGTTCAGCAAGGCGATTATTTTGAAGCCACTCCAGTTAATCTGGGTGAAAAAGATAAGCAATGGGCAGAAGTGATTTCGGGATTGGATGCAGGGCAGCGCTATGTGAGCAAAAATAGTTTTTATATCAAAGCAGAAATAGGCAAAGAAGGCGCAAGCCATGACCACTAAGGAATAGTGATGCTTGAAAAAATCATACGTTTTTCTTTAAAACACCGTTGGTTTGTTCTTTTATTTACATTCATTATCGCAGTACTAGGCGTTTACAATTTTCAACGCCTTCCCATTGATGCAGTCCCTGATATCACCAATGTGCAAGTACAAATCAACACACAAGCCTCAGGTTACTCGCCTTTTGAGGTGGAGCAACGCATTACGTTTCCTATTGAATTGGCCATGAGTGGTCTGCCTAATCTTGACTATACCCGTTCTTTATCGCGCTATGGCTTATCGCAAGTGACCGTTGTTTTTAAAGATGGGACGAATATTTATTTTGCACGACAGCTTATTAACGAACGTTTACAGGAAGTCAAAGATAAATTACCACCAGAAGCAGAAACAACATTGGGTCCTATTTCCACAGGACTTGGTGAGATTTTTATGTATACCGTGACTAACAAAGCAAATACTCCAAAAAATCAACGTTATAACCCAACTGAGCTACGTACAATACAAGATTGGATAATCAAACCCCAGTTGCGGAATGTAGAAGGAGTGGCAGAGGTCAACACGATTGGTGGGTATGAAAAGCAGTTTCATATTACTCCCGATCCGACCAAATTGGTGCGTTATGGTCTGAGTTTAAATAATGTTGTTGAAGCACTTGAACGCAATAATGCTAATGTTGGAGCAGGTTATATTGAACGAAATGGCGAGCAAAATCTTATTCGTGTACCAGGCCAAGTAAAGAATATTGCCGACATAGAAAACATTGTGGTGGCAAACTTTGAGGGAACTCCTGTTCGAATTCGTGATGTAGCAGAGGTGGCTCTTGGCAAGGAGCTAAGAACGGGCGCTGCAACGGAAAATGGTGATGAAGTCGTTTTAGGAACTGTGTTTATGCTAATGGGCGAAAACAGTCGTACCGTGTCTCAGCGCGTTGCTGCAAAAATGAAGGAAATTAATAAATCATTACCCGAGGGAGTCGAAGCGGTCACGGTATATAACCGGACATTGCTCGTTAATGCCACCATTAATACTGTGAAAAAGAATCTACTTGAGGGTGCTTTATTAGTATGCGTTATCTTATTTCTCTTTCTGGGAAACGTTCGCGCCGCGCTCATTACGGCGATGGTCATTCCATTATCCATGCTGCTGACTATCACTGGTATGGTGACTAATCAAATCAGTGCCAACTTAATGAGTTTAGGTGCACTTGATTTTGGTTTGATTGTCGATGGTGCGGTTATTATTGTTGAAAATTGCATCAAGCATTTAGGAGAGCAACAGCATGCTCTACAGCGAATTTTAAACCTTGAAGAGCGTTTAAAGACCATTGCTTATGCTACCACTGAAGTGATTCGACCTAGTATTTTTGGTGTTTTTATTATTACTGTGGTTTATTTGCCTATTTTAACCTTAACAGGTGTTGAAGGAAAAATGTTTTTGCCCATGGCAGAAACCGTCATTATTGCACTTTTGGCATCGATGCTGTTTGCCTTAACGTTTGTACCGGCTGCTGTCGCTATTTTTTTGCGAGGACGCATACAAGAGAAAGAAAATCGACTGGTTCATTTCCTTTCTATAGGTTATGCCAAAGTAATAAGACGGTGCTTTCATGCACGTAGGAAAGTGATTGGGGCAGCAGTTGTTCTGGTTATTATCAGTCTTATTCTTTCATTTCGTTTAGGTGGGGAATTTATTCCTAGTCTTGATGAGGGGGATATTGCTATGCATGCTATGCGTATTCCTGGAACCAGTTTAACTCAGGCCATTGCTATGCAAGATTTAGTTGAAAAACGCGTGCGGCAATTTCCTGAAGTAAAACGTGTGTTTGCCAAATTGGGGACCGCAGAAGTTGCTACTGATCCCATGCCGCCTAATGTGGCTGATACATTTATTATGCTCAAGCCACGTAACGAATGGCCTAATCCTAAGAAAAGCAAACAACAACTTGTACAAGAAATTGAGCAGGCTGTGAAACAAATTCCAGGAAATAATTATGAATTTACCCAGCCGATTCAAATGCGCTTTAATGAATTAATTTCAGGAGTTCGAAGCGATGTCGCAGTGAAAGTGTTCGGTGATGATATGCCTACTTTATTAAAGACTGCGGACGCAATTAGTGCAGAGCTTAAAAAAGTACCGGGTGCTTCTGATGTGAAAGTCGAACAAGTCAGTGGGTTGCCGCTTCTGACCATAGAAATCAATCGTGATGCATTGGCTCGTTACGGTCTACAAATTGGTAATGTCCAAGACGCTATAGTCATTGCTGCAGGGGGGAAAAAAGGTGGAGAATTGTTTGAAGGTGACAAGCGATTTGATTTAATCGTGCGCCTGCCTGAGGCATTACGTACAAGCCCTACTGTTTTAAGGCAAGTGTTTATTCCGTTACCTCTTGCAAAAGACGGAGAGCGTCATTTTATTCCATTGAGTGAAGTTGCTAAAATGGTACGCAGTGAAAGTCCCAATCAAATCAGTCGTGAAGTGGGTAAACGTCGTGTAGTAGTCACTGCAAATGTGAGGAACAGGGATTTAAGCTCTTTTGTTAATGAAGCAAAGCAGCGTATTGAGCAAAAGGTTAAGATACCTAGTGGTTATTGGATAACCTGGGGTGGTCAATTTGAGCAGCTGCAATCGGCATCGCAACGACTACAAATCGTGGTGCCCATAACTTTATTGGGTATTTTTCTACTCTTATTTATGAGTTTTGGGAACGCACGTAATGCATTACTAGTATTTTCTGGTATTCCCTTGGCTTTGACTGGAGGCGTTTTTGCTTTATGGCTGCGAGGCATTCCACTTTCAATTTCAGCAGGAGTAGGATTTATTGCTTTGTCAGGAGTCGCTGTTTTAAATGGTTTGGTGATGATTACGTTCATCAATAAGCTACGCGAACAGAAGAAATACTATTTAAAGGATGCGGTGTTGCAAGGATCTCTAGCTCGTCTTCGTCCAGTATTAATGACTGCACTGGTCGCATCATTAGGCTTTGTCCCCATGGCATTAGCTACGGGTACAGGCTCTGAGGTACAAAGACCTCTGGCCACTGTGGTTATTGGTGGAATTATTTCTTCCACGTTTTTGACATTACTGGTATTGCCAGGGTTGTATTATATATTTCATGAGCGGCGCAAGAAGCAAGGTCTTAAGCAAGAGATCACAGAGTGATGTGTATCAGACGATGTTCTTGTGATGCTTCATTCATTACAAGGGTTATATTTTACGGACAATGCGGAAAAACCAAATGACAGTACCTTTAAATGAAACCAAATTTTTTGTTGCAGGTCTTGATTGTCCAGCGGAAGAGCAACTAATCAGAAAGCAGTTACAGGATATTCCTGAAGTGGAGCAGTTGGATTTTAATTTTATTGCTGAAGAAGTTACCATTCATCACCGGTTGGCTTCAAGTGAAGAATTGCAAAAACGCATTGAGGCGTTGGGAATGAATGTTCGAACTCTGGAAAGCACTTTGCCTATACCACAAAGAAAACAATTATCTTTGGATTTTTCCTGGAAAATTATTGGACTAGCAGGTTTTCTTGCCCTATTTTCTGAGCTGGCAGCTTATTTTTTAGCTACAGAACAATCCGTTTGGACTATTCTTCCAGCTTTGTTGGCTATTGGTCTTAGTGGGCCTTCTACCTTTAAAAAAGGGTGGCTTGCCTTAGGGACTAAAACAATGAATATCAATAGCTTGATGTTCATTGCGATAGCAGGGGCTGTTCTTATTGGAGAGTGGCCTGAAGCGGCAATGGTGACTGTTTTATTTGCATTGGCCGAACGTATCGAGCGCTACTCCTTAGATAAAGCACGTCTTGCGATTCGAAGCTTAATGCAAATTGCCCCTGAGGTGGCTTCAGTGAAACAGGACGATGGTCAATGGCAAACCTTGGCCATTGAAAAAGTGGTGCCTGGTGCTATTTTTAGAGTAAAACCTGGAGAGCGTATTCCCCTGGATGGCGTGGTTATTTCAGGTCAGAGCACGGTCAATCAAGCGCCGATTACTGGTGAATCAATGCCAATAACAAAAAAAGTGGGTGATTTGGTTTTTGCAGGAACATTAAATGAGCACGGCGCGTTTGAAGTGCAGGTCAGTAAAGCGTCAGGCGATACATTGCTTGCTAAAATTGGTAAAGCGATAGAGCAAGCGCAAGCGGATCGAGCTCCAACACAACGATTTGTTGATCAGTTTTCTAAATATTATACTCCAATTATGGTATTGATGGCTTTTTTTGTTGCATTAATTCCACCTTTAGCATTTGGTTATCCTTTTTATGATTCTCTTTATAAGTCACTGACTTTATTAGTTATTGCTTGCCCTTGCGCTTTAGTGATTTCAACACCTGTGACTGTTGTAAGCGGTCTTGCAGCGGCAGCAAAACAAGGGCTTCTTATTAAAGGAGGAAGCTACTTAGAGGTTGGTCATCGACTGAGGTTAATTGCTTTAGATAAGACAGGTACTTTAACGGAAGGAAAGCCAGTTGTAACTGACTTCATAGCTTGGGATGAAAATCGAACTAAGGATAGTTTGTTATTGTTAGCTGCAAGCCTTGATAGTCACTCAGAGCATCCAGTCGCTAATGCCTTAGTACAGTACTGGCAACAGGAACAACCTCAAAACGCTTTACTTGAAATTGAGCAATTTTCAGCGCTTCCTGGACGAGGAGTAAAGGGATTAGTGGGTCAAGAACTCTATTTTGTAGGCAATCATCAGTTAGCTGAAGACAATCAGGTATGCAATCATTTTGTCGAACAAGAGCTGAAGCGCTTGGAGGAAGAAGGTAAAACGACCGTAATATTAAGTAATGCTACGACTGTTTTGGCTATTTTTGCAGTAGCTGATACTTTACGTGTTACAAGCCAACAGGCGATTGCACAACTACATGAACGGGGGATAAAAACCGCGATGTTAACGGGAGACAATGCGGTAACGGCTCAGGCTATTGCTAAAAAAGTAGGTATTGATGAAGTAAATGCGAATATATTACCTGCTGAAAAACTGCAAGCGATTAATCGTCTTTTAGAACACTATCATAGTGTTGGTATGGTAGGAGATGGAATTAATGATGCACCTGCATTGGCAAAAGCTACCGTGAGTTTTGCGATGGGGAAAGGAACAGATACCGCCTTAGAAACAGCAGACGTTGCTCTCATGAATGATAATCTAGCAAGACTTCCCTTTTATATTGATTTAAGTCGTAAGACGGCACGCACTCTTTATCAAAACATCAGTTTATCTATTGCGATTAAAGGCATTTTCTTTATTTTAGCTCTTGTAGGATATGCAACTTTATGGATGGCGGTTTTTGCAGATATGGGAGCGAGTTTAATCGTAGTAGCTAATGGATTGCGATTGTTGTATTTGTCTCCAGAAAGTAATGAATAAAATAACGTAAGTCGAGAACATTTTTTGGGTATTAAAATCAGGATGGAAATGAGTCAATTTTAGTATTTGATGGCTCTTTAGCATAAATCCATTTCAAAACAAAATGTTTTAAGTTTATTGGGGTTTTTAATGAAGGAAAATAATTGATTTTCACCACTCATCAAAGTGGGTATTTATTATGTTAGTATAAAAGGTAGCTTATTTTTCAATGTAGTAGGGTGAGTTTGTTTTTTTATGTCTATATATGGAGATGTAATGACTATGCCAAGATTTAAACTGTTCTTCCTGATAGGTATTCTTATTTCGGGGTTTGGATTAATTTCATGCACTCATATGCAAACTGCTTCTGGTGGAGCTCATTCTGAAAGTGGTCATGATAAGGGTTCTGATGGCAAAGCTCAGCATGAGCATGATTATTATAACGACTAGAATTAGGAATAAAAGTGATAATAAATGCTTGGGTATTAGGCATGTTTGTTGTTTTTCTCATTATTTTATTCAGTCTTATGATTTATTTTCAAAAAAATAAGCAAAAATTATCTTTTATTTTTTCCTTAGTGAGTTTTCTTATCATGCTTGCTATTTTTTTACACGGAGTATCATTTAAACTTCATTAATTTGAAGAGGATACTCTGGTTAATGCTTATGTTGATGATGGATATCTGGAAAGTGGGGATGTGCATGAATGAGCTTATTGTGATGATGACTGTGTGAATGTGGTTCTTTTCAAGCCCAATCGAAAAGATGTTCATGTTGATGATGTTCGTCATGATAATGGCTATGACTATGTGTTTCTTCTTCATGAGTATGCTCATGTATTTGATTTTCAGTTAAATGAATCCATACCCCAATGTGATAAAATTATTACATTTTGATACAATTGATTAGAGGATATTCAAAGAATCAAACCTGTAAAAACAGGTTAATGGATATGCAAATGCAAAGGATGGTTAGATGGTTATTATGGAAGGGCAATGGCATGATAAATCACCTGTAGAGATTGCTTCACGGTTTAACATCGATTTCTCTTTGGGGTTATCTGAAAAAGAGGCCAAGCTGCGATTAAAGGAAGTAGGGCCAAACCTTCTCAGCAAACAGAAGCGAACCTCTCCCTTCATTATTTTTTTGCAGCAATTTGAGAGTGTGGTCATCTGGGTACTTTTAGGTGCTGTCCTTGTTTCTTTTTTATTAGATGAAAAAGCCGACGCCATTGCCATTTTGGCCATTGTCATTTTAAATGCCATCATCGGATTTTTTTTGGAATATCGCGCTGATAGGGCAATGCTTGCGCTTCAGCAAATGGCTGCTCCCAAAGCAACAGTGCTTCGCGATGGCCATGCGAAGGTGATAGCCGCTTCTGATATCGTACCAGGTGATATTCTTCTTTTTGAAAGTGGCGATTTAATTGCTGCCGATGCTCGTCTTTTTGAATTATCAGCGCTTAAGGTCAATGAAGCGCCACTCACGGGTGAGTCGATACCCGTTGCTAAAAATCTGGATGTTTGCACTGCCGAGACGCCTCTAGCTGACCGTAAAAACATGGTGTTTATGGGGACCTCTGTGGCCGATGGCACAGGCAGAGCACTTGTTATGGCAACCGGCATGCAAACGGAAATGGGCCATGTTGCCAAAATGCTGGGTGAGGCGTCTCGTGATGAAACACCTTTACAGAAAAAACTCAATCAAGTGGGGTCTCGTCTATTGTGGCTTTGCTTTTTCATTATCATTGCCATTTTTGGCTTAGGTCTTTTACGTAATATCTCTCTATTCAGCTTATTCATGAGTTCAGTCAGTCTTGCAGTGGCTGCAATTCCTGAAGGCTTGCCTGCTGTTGTCACGGTGGCTTTAGCGCTTGGTGTGCAGCGTATGGTACGGCGTGCCGTACTGGTAAGACGATTATCGGCGGTTGAAACACTCGGCTGTTTACAAGTCATTTGCACCGATAAAACAGGAACGTTAACCGTAGGTGAAATGACTGCACGTCAGCTTGTGACGGCAAGTGATGTTTATAGCATTCATGGAGAAGGCTATAACATCTCGGGAGGGTTTACTCTTCAAGGTCAAGAAATTAATGTGCCAGAAGACCAGTTGTTGCAAGCCACTTTGCAAGCGATGGTGGCTTGCAATAACGCGAGTTTTGAGAGCCAAGATGGACAGGTAGCTACTGTGGGAGACCCAACTGAAGTGGCACTTTTGGTTGCTGCTGCCAAAGGAGGCATTTGGCGAGGGGAACTGCGATCCTCTTATCCTCGCATCAAAGAGTTACCCTTTAGTTCCGAACGCAAACGCATGACAGTTGTGTGTCGACAAGACCATGAACACATCGCTTTTGTGAAGGGGGCACCCGAACTCATTTTGGAGCGCTGTACCCATATTTTGACCAAAACAGGCATTAAAAAATTAACACCGAATGATAAAGCGCGCATGAAACAATCCTGCGAACTCATGGCCAGCGAAGCATTGCGACTGCTAGCTTTTGCGAAGCGCCAATTAGAGCCTACAGCTTTAGAAAAAGAAGACGACGAGATTGAACATAACCTGGTGTTTTTAGGTCTTATTGGTCTTCAGGACCCACCTCATGCAAGTAGCAAGGAATCCATCAGTCGCTGTAAAAAAGCCGGCATCAAACCGGTGATGATTACAGGAGACCATCCTGACACGGCAAGAGCCATTGCCAAAGAGCTTGGCATTTTGGAAGCAGGGGATCGATTACTCACTGGCAATGAACTTGAAAATATGCCAGAGGAGGAATTTAACCATTGCGTCAAAGACATTGCTGTCTATGCTCGTGTGACGGCGGAGCATAAATTAAAAATCGTACGGGCCTGGAAAAAACAACAAATGGTGGTGGCGATGACAGGTGATGGGGTGAATGATGCGCCTGCTTTAAGAGAAGCTTCGGTGGGCATTGCCATGGGGAAAACAGGGACTGCTGTCACTAAAGAAGCCTCTGACATCATTGTCATGGACAATAACTTCACCTCGATTGTGGCAGGTATTGAAGAAGGTCGCACGATTTACGATAACATTGCCAAAACGCTTGCCTATTTATTAGCAGGCAATAGTGGGGAGTTACTGGTTGTGTTTGTAGCACTTTTAATCGGCTGGCCCCTGCCGTTACTTCCTATCCAATTATTATGGATTAACTTAGTAACCGATGGTTTGCCGGCCATTGGCTTAGCTACCGATATGTCAGAGCCAGGGATTTTGAATCGTCCACCCAGAGCCACGCAAAAATCCATGATGGATATGGCGTTTTTCAAACGAGTAACCTTTGTGGGTTGTTTAAAGGCTTTAGTAATCCTTAGTGTGTTCGCTTATGAATATTTAATCGATAAGGATTTAATTCAAGCCCAAGATGCGGCCTTTTCTGTTTTAGTAACCGCCGAGCTTTTATGGGCCTTTGGAGCGCGAAGCGACACGAAGAACATTTGGCAAGTAGGATTGTTTTCCAATTTAAGACTCTTTTTTATTGTGAGCATCAGTTTTTCCCTGCAGGTCTTGATTCATCATATCCCGGTATTGCGCGAATTATTTGGGATACAACCGGTCTCATTCACCCAATGCCTGGTTTGGATTCTATTGGGCATGGTGCCTTTGCTCATCATAGAAGCTCAGAAACGACTAAGGAAGGCACCCAATGAAGCATTTTAGTATGAAACAAATCACTTACACTATTCTCTTAGGTTTTTGTTGTTTTACAGGGCCAATATCTTATGCCAGAACACCGCCTGCTTTATCGCAGCTAATTAAGGAGGCTACGCAAAACAATCCTCAGATTCGCGCCGCACGTGACCGACTAATGGCCGCAATCCATGTGATTCCCCAGGCAACAGCATTGCCCGATCCCAAATTGAATGCAGGTTACATCAACATGTCAGAGAATATCCCTATGGATGTGGATCCAAGACGCGAGCAAATGTTAGGTGGCCAACAAGAAATTCCTTTTCCTGGCAAACTCATTGTGCGAGGAAGGATAGCAACGCTAGAGGCCAAAAGAGCCAAAGCGGAGTATCATGCAACGTGTTTCGCGGTTATTGCGGAACTCAAACGGCTGTATTATGACCTTTATTTTGTCAATAAATCCATTGAGATCGTACAAAGAAACCAAGAACTTCTTCATGAGATGGAGAAGAGTGCTGAAGCGACTTACAGTGTGGGGAAAACACCGCAACAAGACATTTATCGTGCTCAAACGGAGATTTCTCGCCTTTTGATGCGCTTGGTGATATTAAAACAACAACGGGGATCCCTGCAGGCGGATATCAATCGCCTTTTAAATCGTTCGTTAGAAATTAAAATCGATACACCAGGAACACTCCCCGTAACGCCCATGGGGCATAATTTAGAGTATTTTTATACCCTTGTTAAGAGCCGAGCACCACAATTAATCATGCAACAGCGCGCTGTTCAAAAAGGACGACAAGCCATCCGCTTAAGTAAAATGGAGTATTTCCCGGATGTGGAAATCGAAGGGGGACGACTTCATGATACGGGGATGCACACCAAAGGCTATCAAGTGTTGTTAAAAGCAACGGTTCCACTTTATTTCATGCAAAAGCAAAATCATGCCGTGCGCGAATCACTTGCGCGGTATAATGCGGATATTGAGGATTTGCAGACGACCTATCGTATGCTTTCTTTTCAAGTGAAAAATGCCTATTTATTGGCAGAGCGCTCTGCAAAACTTATTCATCTGATTCAACATACCATCATTCCACAAGCCACTTTAACATTTACTTCATCACAAGCCACCTACGGCGTGGGCAAAGTGGATTTCTTAACGATGCTGAATAATTTATTGACGCTGCAAGAAAATGAATTGGAATGGCACGGTGAACTCGCTGAACATGAAAAAGCGATTGCACAAATCGAAGAAAGTACAGGGACGTTCTTATGAATCTTAAGCTAATAATCAAGAGTGTGGTTATTTTGAGTTTACTTTCGTTGTTGCAGGTAATTCAGGCGCAACAGGCCATGGATAATCATGGCAAGATGGACATGAAACAGTCCACTCAAGGAAATGAGATTGTGATTGATCCGGCTCGTTTACAAGCCATTGGCATTACGTCAGAGCCGGTGCGTCGCCAAGTGGTTGAAAAAATAATCCGTACCGTGGGGCGTGTTGAAGCCGATGAGCGGCGTGTTGCCCATATTCATGTGCGCTTTGATGGATGGATTGAGAACTTATTCATTAATTTTACCGGAGAAAAAGTCAAAGCAGACCAAGCTCTGTTTACTGTTTATAGTCCGGAACTTGTAGCCACCCAGCAAGAATATTTGCTCGCCCTTAATGCCCAAAAAATATTAAGCAAAAATACGACATCGAGTGCGGCTCGTGGTGCGCAGTCTGCTTTTCAAGCAGCCCACCAAAGGTTGTTGCTGTGGGGGATTTCCGAAAAAGACATTGAGCAATTAAGACGTACGGGCAAAATCACTCGGACGATGACGATTCATTCCCCCATCCAAGGTACGGTTCTTAAAAAAATGGCGCTGGTGGGCATGCGCATTGAGCCAGGAGATGAACTCTATACCATTGCTGATTTATCACGCTTGTGGGTTTTAGGGGACATTTACGAATACGAGCTTCCTTATATTCGTCTTGGTCAAATGGCTGATTTGACTCTTACCTACTTGCCCAATGAATTATTTAAAGCCAAGCTTGATTTTATCTATCCTACGATTGACATGAAAACACGTACAGCCAAGGTTCGCTTTGAAGTGGACAATCAAAAAGAGCAATTAAAACCTGGCATGTATGTTAACCTGGAACTCAAAGTACCGTTGGGTGAACGTCTTGTGGTCCCTAAAAATGCTGTTCTACTCACAGGTGAGCGCGCAGTGGTGTTTATTTACCATGGCAATGGCAAAATTGAATGGCGAGACGTGACCTTAGGGGTTAGGGCAGGGGATTTGCTTGAGATAATCAAAGGGGTTAAAGAGGGCGATCAAATTATTACGTCTGCCAATTTCCTCATTGACTCAGAGAGCCAGTTGAAAGCGGCCATGGGAGGCATGCAACATCAATAGACTTTCTTTCCGAGCCTCTATAATAGGAAAGAAGCTCTAATAAAGAGGCGTAATTTGGCCTTGGAATAAAGGGATTTTATGGTCGAACGGATTATTGAATTTTGTGCACGCAATCGTTTTATTGTGTTGCTTTTTGTACTCGGGTTTTCTTTCATGGGTTACATTGCCTTGAAGAATACCCGTATGGACGCATTGCCTGACATTTCAGACACTCAGGTCATTGTGTATACGACCTGGATGGGGCGCTCGCCCGATCTGATGGAAGACCAAGTCACTTACCCCATTGTAACAGCCCTCTTATCCGCACCAAAGGTTGTTGCTGTGCGGGGATTTTCTGACTTTGGTTTTTCTTATGTCTACATCATTTTTGAGGATGGTACGGATATTTATTGGGCGCGAAGTAGGGTCTTGGAGTACATGAGTCAGCTGGCTGGAAAATTGCCTGAAGGAGTGACTCCTCAATTGGGGCCTGATGCCACACCCGTGGGCTGGATTTATCAATACGCCTTGGTGGATGAAAATGGCAAACATAACCTGGCTGAGTTACGCACGTTTCAAGATTGGTATTTGCGCTATTGGTTAAGAGCAGTTCCTGGGGTGTCTGAAGTAGCCAGTGTGGGAGGTTTTGTCAAGCAATACCAAGTCAATTTGGATCCAGTCAAAGTCCTTGCCTACAACCTATCGGTTCCTGAGATTGTTGAAAAAATTCGCATGAGTAATAACGACACCGGTGGTCGAGTCATTGAGTTCTCAGGCGTGGAGTACATGATTCGTGGTCGCGGGTACATTAAGTCTACTGAGGATATTGAAAAAATTGCCGTGGGCACCAATGCCAATGGCACACCGATTTTATTACGTGATGTGGCGACTGTTCAGCTTGGCTCGGACATGCGCCGCGGGGTGGTCGATTTAAATGGCCAAGGCGAAGCCGTGGGCGGGATTGTCATCATGCGCTTTGGTGAAGACGTATTGCAAGTGATTGGTCGCATCAAGGATAAATTGAAAGAATTAGCTTCAGCCATCCCGGAAGGGATAAAAATGGTTCCTGTGTATGACCGAAGTAATTTAATCCGGGAAGCGATTTCCACGGCCAATTGGAACTTGATTGAAGAGCTCGTCGTGGTTGGGTTACTCATTATTGTGTTTTTAGGTCATTTTCGTTCCGCACTCATTCCCATTATTACCTTGCCGCTGGCGATTTTGATTTCGTTTATTCCCATTTATTTCTTACATGTTGGACTGAACATCATGTCCATTGGTGGCATTATAGTCGCTGTTGGCGATATGGTCGATGCGGCCATCATCATGGTCGACAATGCTCATAAACGCTTAGCCGATTGGGAAGCAAAAGGAAGTCCGGGGGATCGCACCCAAGTGTTGATTGATTCGGCGAAAGAAGTGGGGCCTGCGATTTTCTCATCCCTTTTAGTGATTGCCATCTCCTTCATGCCCGTTTTTACCTTGGAAGCCCAAGAAGGGCGGCTGTTTTCGCCCTTGGCTTATACCAAAAACTTGGCCATTTTCATGAGCGCTTTACTCGCCATCACCTTAATTCCTGTGTTATTGCCTCTTTTGGTACGTGGTCGAATCATTCCTGAACAAAAACATCCAATTACGCGGTGGATGCAAGCCATGTACGCACCCGTGCTGAGGCTTGCTTTGAGGTATCGAAAATTCGTGGTGGGAATTGCCATTGTATTGGCTATGGCCACCATTCCTCTTTATAAACTCATTGGCTCCGAATTCATGCCGCCTCTTTATGAAGGCACCATTTTGTATATGCCAGTGACCTTACCAGGCATTTCGGTGACGCAAGCGACGGCTTTGCTTCAGGAAATGGATAAGAAATTAAAAGCATTTCCAGAGGTGGCACACGTTTTTGGCAAGACGGGAAGAGCTGAAACGTCTACCGACCCTTCTCCATTTAATATGATGGAAGTGATTGTGGAGTTAAAACCTAAAGAATTTTGGCGCAAAGGAATGACTTATGAGGGCTTGGTGGCCGAGATGGATAAAGCCTTGCAATTCCCAGGTGTGAGTAATGCCTGGACTATGCCCATTAAAGCGCGCAATGACATGCTCACCACAGGCATTCGAACGGCTGTAGGGATTAAAATTTTTGGTCCCGACATTAAAAAGATTGAAGCCATTGGCAAAGAAATTGAAATGGTGGCCAAAGAAGTAAAGGGCACCAGTACGGTTTATGCCGAGCGGGTGGCTGGAGGCTACTTCCTTGATTTTCAAATCAATCGAGACCAGTTGGCTCGCTATGGTTTAACCATTATGGATGTCAATCGCATCATTGAATCCGCTGTGGGTGGTGAAAACATTGCCACCACGATTGAGGGGCGTGAGCGCTACCCAGTGAATGTGCGTTATTTGCGAGAATTACGCGACGACCCCGACAAACTCAATCGTATTTTAGTCAAAACACCCAGTGGTGCGGAAGTACCCGTTGCGCAATTGGTGACTTTAACCTTTCGTTCAGGACCTGCCATGGTTCGCGATGAGAATGGCATGTTGGCGGGTTACGTGTTCATTGACATCAGCGGCCGAGACATTGGCGGCTATGTGGAGGAGTTAAAGCAAGCGGTCAAAGTCAAAGTGAAATTGCCTCCAGGCTATACATTGGCCTGGTCGGGACAATATGAGTTCATGCAACGGGTGTATGAGCGACTTAAAATTTTTGTGCCACTGACCTTGGCCATCATTTTTGTCTTATTTTACTTTACTTTCCGCACCATCACCGAGACTTTGATGGTGATGTTAGGCGTTCCCTTTGCTTTATTTGGCGGCTTTTTATTGCTTTATGTATTGGGATACAACATGAGTATTGCCGTTTGGGTAGGGATGATTGCGCTGGCAGGAGTTGCGGCTGAAACGAGTGCTGTGATGCTCGCTTACCTTGATTCCGATTACAACGAACAAAAAGAAAAAGGGGTACTCAAAACCTTACCCGATTTGATTCGGATGGTGCAACAATGCGCGGTCTCACGCATTCGTCCGATGGCCATGGCGGGGTTGGCTAACATCCTTGGTTTATTACCGGTGATGTGGGCCACGGGCATTGGGGCTGATGTGATGAAACGTCTGGCAGCTCCTATGGTCGGTGGGGTTTTTTCTGCACTTGTGCTGACCTTAATTGTGATTCCCGTGGTTTATGTGATGTGGCGGGGCCAAGTGGATTTGAAAAAAACAGCAGGCTTAATGGAGGCAAGATGAAATTAACTTTTTTAGGAGCTACTCAGACCGTCACCGGCTCAAAATATCTTTTGACCATTGGTTCTAAAAAAATTCTGATTGATTGCGGTCTTTTTCAAGGCTACAAAGAATTACGATTACGCAACTGGGCTCCTTTACCTATTGACCCCCATGACATCGATGCGGTGATTATCACTCATGCCCATATTGACCACACGGGTTATTTGCCCTTATTAGTAAAAAACGGATTCCAAGGTAAAATTTATGCAACACCGGGTACCAAAGCACTGTGTTCCATATTATTACCCGACAGTGGTTATCTGCAGGAAGAAGAAGCCCGCTTGGCCAATAAGTATGGATTCTCCAAGCACCAACCTGCTCTTCCTCTTTATACTGAAAAAGAAGCCAGGGCTGCATTGCAGTATTTTGAAACCATTGATTTTGATACCCCGCATCAATTATTCCACGAGTTCAGTTTTGAGTATCATCGTGCAGGTCACATCGTCGGTGCGGCCATGGTCAAAATAAAAACCAAAAAGGGTTCCATTGTATTTACTGGAGACATTGGCCGCCCTCATGATCCCGTCATGAAATCCCCGAGCGCTATTGAAGAAGCGGATTTCCTGGTGATGGAATCGACCTATGGCGACCGATTGCATGATGCCACAGATCCTTTGCCTCAAATGGCTCAGGTGATTAATCAAACCGTTAAACGAGGGGGCTCAGTTATTATTCCTGCTTTTGCAGTAGGGCGAGCGCAAAGCCTTCTTTATTTTATTTACGAACTGAAACGACAGGGGAAAATTCCCAAAGACATTCCTGTCTTTTTAGATAGCCCCATGGCCATTGATGCCACTCATTTACTCTGCACTTATAAAGAAGACCATCATTTAACTGCAGAGCAATGTCGAGGGTTATGCCATGTTGCCACCTATGTGAACACACCTGAGGAATCTAAGGAGATTGACAGGCATCACATGCCGCAAATCATCATAGCCGCCAGTGGCATGGCGCAAGGAGGTCGTATTCTGCATCATTTGAAAGCCTTTGCACCTAATCCTAGAAACACTTTGTTATTTACTGGCTTTCAGGCGGGCGGGACTCGTGGTGCTCGAATTGTGAATGGGGAGAGACAAGTCAAAATTCATGGAAGCCTTATTCCGATACAAGCCCAGGTCGTGGTTATGAGCAGTACGTCAGCTCATGCTGATTATTTGGAATTGTTAGAATGGCTACAACATTTTGCTCGTCCACCCCAAAAAGTCTTTATCACCCATGGGGAGCCTCACAGTGCTCAAACTCTAAAAGAGAGGATTGAAAAGCAATTAGGTTTTTCTTGCACCATTCCTTCTTATCTGCAAATGGAGGAGTTGTTATGAGTAAGAAAACCGCTCATGGGCTTCGTTTAAAGCATTTAGGGATTAAAACCTACCATGAGGCCATTATTTACATGCGCGAGGATTGTCATGTTTGTCATTCGGAAGGATTCGAAGTACAGACCCGTATCCAAGTGACTTTAGGTCAGCACTCTATTATAGCCACCCTTAATGTGGTGACCTCAGAGCTTCTAGCTCCAGGGGAAGCTGGTTTGTCAGATTATGCCTGGGATGCTTTACATGCCAAAGAAGGCGATGAAATTCAAGTTTCCCATCCAAAACCCTTGGAATCCCTAAGCTATGTGCATACCAAGATTTATGGCAATGAACTGTCTTATGAACAAATGAAGGTCATCATTGATGATGTGTTAAGCGGTCGTCTTTCTGATGTACAAATCTCCGCTTTTTTAGCGGCAAGTAGTGCAGGACGTCTAACCCGTACGGAAATCATGAAACTCACCAAAGCCATGATAGACAGTGGTGATCGCTTATCCTGGTCTTCACCTCTGGTCGTCGATAAACATTGCGTGGGAGGATTGCCGGGAAATCGCACAACTCTGATTGTAGTTCCCATTGTGGCCGCTTTTGGATTGATGATTCCAAAAACATCATCACGTGCCATTACATCACCCGCGGGGACTGCGGATACCATGGAGACTTTAGCTCCAGTCCACTTAAGTCCCCAAAAGATGCGCCAAGTGGTTGAACAAGAAAACGGCTGTATCGTCTGGGGTGGGGCTGTGAGTTTAAGTCCTGCTGATGACGTGCTCATCCGTGTGGAACGAGCCATTGATTTAGATAGTGAAGGGCAATTAGTGGCGTCCATTCTTTCTAAAAAAATTGCAACAGGTGCTACGCATGCAGTCATTGATATCCCCGTAGGACCTACTGCCAAAGTCAGGAATCAGTCTATGGCGCTCCTTCTGAAACAATCGCTTGAGGAGGTAGGTAACGAGTTAGGATTGGTTGTCCATACGATATTGACCGATGGGTCGCAGCCGGTAGGACATGGCATTGGCCCGTCGTTAGAAGCTCGCGATGTAATGTCAGTATTACAAGGGTTGCCTGATGCCCCCAATGATTTGCGTGAACGAGCGTTGACGCTTGCAGGTGCTGCATTAGAGTGTTCTTCGAAAGTTCAACCGGGTTTAGGGAAATCCATTGCGAAACAAATATTGGAGAGTGGGAAAGCGTTTAAAAAATTTCAGGCCATTTGTGAGGCCCAGGGTGGGATGAGGGAATTGACCAAGGCACGTTTTACTCATCCTGTTGTGGCTGCAAAGGAAGGAAAAGTCTCCCTCATTGACAATCGAAAGCTTGCAAAAATAGCTAAGCTTGCTGGTGCGCCAAAATCGAAATCGGCGGGTATTGACCTCCATGCCCATGTCGGCGAATCCGTTGAACAAGGCGAACCTTTGTTTACAATTCATTCGGAGTCCTCAGGGGAGCTCAATTACGCTTGTGATTTACTTCGCGATAAACAAGACATCATTATTTTAGGAGAAAATTCTTGAAGCCTCTGTTATTTTCATTATTTGATTCTTCAGAAATCGCCGGACAATTACAAAAGACACTTCAAGTGGAGGTGGGTAGGGTCACTTTTCATCGTTTCCCTGATAGAGAGTGGTACTTAAAAATTGATTCAGAGGTTAAAAATCGCAGCCTTATTGTAGTGGACAGTTTAAACCAGCCGGATGAAAAAATACTGCCTTTGTTGTTTTTTGCCAAAACAGCTAAAGAATTGGGTGCTCAAAAAATCGGCTTAATTGCCCCTTATCTTTCCTACCTACGGCAAGATAAACGTTTTCATGAAGGCGAAGGAATTACATCACGCTATTTTGCAGACATTTTATCCACTTCATTCGATTGGCTCATGACGATTGATCCGCACTTG
Source organism: Legionella parisiensis (assembly GCF_001467945.1). Classification (GTDB taxonomy): domain Bacteria; phylum Pseudomonadota; class Gammaproteobacteria; order Legionellales; family Legionellaceae; genus Legionella; species Legionella parisiensis. The sequence continues at coordinate 2,293,998 of NZ_LNYQ01000013.1, read as the reverse complement.
CATCGCTATCATTCTTTAGATGAAATCTACTCAATTCCCACTTTTGTTTTGCATGCCACAGCTCCTATTGCCACATGGATTAAACATCATGTTCCTAAGCCAGTTCTTATTGGTCCTGATATGGAAAGTGAGCAGTGGGTGGCAGACATTGCAGAAAAAGGTTCTTTTCCTTATGTCATTTTGGAAAAAGTTCGTCATGGTGATAAAGAGGTGGCTATTTCAGTACCCAATCTACTTAAGCTTGAATCGTCAACCCCCATATTGGTGGATGACATTATCTCTACCGCGAGAACCATGGTAGAGACGGTGAAGCATTTACACCAAGCAGGAGTTAAGTCCGTTGTTTGTATTGGGGTGCATGCATTGTTTGCACAAGACGCTTATTCCCTATTATCAGGAATAGAAGGGGTGCAAATCATTACGTGTAACACCATTCGTCATGTCACCAATGCGATTGATGTCAGTGATTTGATTGCGAAGGATTTAGCACAATATAAGTTGGCAAAGACTTATAAAAAATAAGTTGGAAAAGTCTTAATAGAGAAGGAGTATTTCATGTCATTTTTTAAAGTAATCAGGATCATTATGGTGTTCATTGGGCTGGTTTTTGCGACTTCCTTTTTGAGCTCTTGTGATGGAGCGGTGAAACAGAGTTCACAAGAGTCTGATGGCTATGGAGGTCATAGCGCGGGTGGGCATGGTGGTCATGGCGGCGCTGGGCATTAAGTATATTCGCTGTTTTGGTAAATCAAGTTAAAGCGTACTCACAGAGCAGATAGGGAAAACCATGAAACACAACCATCACCAAGGACATACCCATACTAACAAAGAGCCTACTTGTTGTCACAAAGAGCATGGCCTCCACAAGTGGCAAGACACGGCTTCTAAAACCGATGGTGCCGTCATTTATACGTGTCCCATGCACCCAGAAGTTCGCCAATCAAACCCTGGCATTTGCCCCATTTGTGGTATGGCTTTAGAACCGGAATCGATAACTACTGAGGAGGGAGCGAGCACTGAGTACCTCGACATGAGATGGCGATTTTGGGTGGGGTTGGTTCTTACTTTTCCTATTGTAGTGTTGGAAATGGGAGCCCATGGACTTGGGCATTTCCTCTCTGCCAATATCTCAAACTGGGTTCAGCTGCTCTTGGCGACACCCGTGGTATTGTGGGGTGGTTGGCCTTTTTTTGTGCGTGGTTGGCACTCTCTAAAAACACGTCAATTAAACATGTTTACTCTAATTGCCATGGGCATTGGGGTGGCTTGGGCTTATAGTGTGGTGGCTGTTCTGTTTCCTGGGATATTTCCCTTTGCCTTTCGCAGTCAATTCGGCACAGTGGCTGTTTATTTTGAAGCGGCGGCAGTGATTACGACTCTGGTCTTATTAGGGCAGGTGCTGGAATTAAAAGCACGAGAACAAACGGGCAGTGCCATTCGTGCTTTGCTGAAATTAGCTCCTGAAAGTGCCCATCGCATTAAAGAGGATGGTGGTGAAGAAGAGGTATCGCTTGATAAGGTGCACGTTGGGGATAAGCTTCGTGTTCGTCCTGGTGAAAAAATACCGGTGGATGGTGAAGTTCTGGAAGGACGAAGTTTTATTGACGAATCCATGGTGACCGGTGAGCCTATTCCCGTTACCAAAGAAGCGGGCGCCAAAGTGATTGGTGCAACAATCAATCAGACAGGCAGTTTTATCATGAAAGCCATGCATGTGGGCAGTGATACCATGCTGGCACGCATTGTCCAAATGGTCAGTGAGGCGCAACGAAGCCGTGCGCCGATTCAGCGATTGGCGGATACCGTCTCAGGTTGGTTTGTGCCGGCGGTGATTTGGGTTGCGGTGTTGTCTTTCATTCTGTGGGCACTGTTCGGCCCACAACCAGCCTTTAGCTATGGATTAATCGCTGCCGTTTCCGTACTCATCATTGCGTGTCCTTGTGCGCTAGGCTTAGCAACACCCATGTCCATCATGGTCGGGGTGGGGAAAGGCGCGCAGAGTGGCGTTTTGATTAAAAATGCCGAAAGTTTAGAGCGCATGGAAAAGGTCAATACGTTAGTAGTTGATAAAACAGGAACGCTTACCGAAGGACATCCTAAACTGACGCGTATTGTCACTGATGATGAGTTTGATGAAGAGGCCATTTTGACGTTTGCGGCGAGCATCGAACATCAAAGCGAGCATCCACTCGCCACTGCCATTGTTATGGCAGCAAAAGAAAAACAATTGTCATTGGGGACGGTTGAAGACTTTGAAGCACCTACTGGAATGGGTGTGATAGGTAAAATCAATGGCCATCGTATTGCCATTGGTAATGCACGATTAATGCAAGAGCATGGCAGTGATAACACTTCTCTTTTTGAAAAAGCCGATGAACTTCGCAGCAAAGGCGCATCAGTCATGTTCATGGCAGTGGGTGGTAAAACGGTTGCTCTTTTGGTGGTGGAAGACCCCATTAAATCGACCACCCCTGAAACAATACGTGAGTTGCAGCAAAGCGGTATCGAAATGGTTATGCTCACCGGAGATAGTAAGAAAACAGCCGAAGCGGTGGCAGGTACCCTCGGTATCAAAAAGGTAGTGGCTGAAATCATGCCTGAAGATAAGAGCCGCATCGTGAGTGAATTAAAAGATAAAGGCCTCACTGTTGCCATGGCAGGAGATGGAGTGAATGATGCCCCGGCCTTGGCAAAAGCAGACATTGGTATTGCCATGGGAACGGGTACTGATGTGGCCATCGAAAGCGCTGGTATTACCTTGTTACATGGGGATTTGCGTGGTATCGCCAAAGCGCGTCGTTTGTCAGAAATGACCATGAGCAACATTCGCCAAAATCTATTCTTTGCATTTATTTATAATGTACTGGGTGTGCCCTTAGCAGCAGGTGTTTTGTATCCTTTCACAGGGTTACTTTTAAGCCCTATCATTGCAGCAGCAGCGATGGCACTGTCTTCTGTTTCGGTCATTGTTAATGCGCTGAGACTACGACGGGTAAGGCTATGAACAAAAGATGAAAAAAACGGTTGTTCATAGAATAAAAACAAAAGAGATCTATACTAATAGGAAGCATCGGTTGTTCGTAAGGCAAAATCATGGTGTTCCCAGTTATTATGATTGTGGTTGGTATTGTCTTTCTCATCGGTAGTGCCTATTTAATTAAAAGCGTACTGCAACAAACGAACCATTATCGTTGGCAGTGGCTCGTTTATCTTGTTTTTATTGGCGCGTTTATTCTAAGTTATTCGGCCAGTATTTTTTATGGTCTCTTGGTTGATCCCCATTGTCTTAATTATTTTTATGGCAGTGTGTTTTTATTAGGCGCTACCTATGTTTATTTGTCTTGTCGTCTTATGACGAAGACCATTCAAAAGATGGAAGTGATGGATGATTTAAAAAATCGCTATGAACTATTAAGGCATCATGTCAAATACGATTCGCTGACCGGTTGCCATAACCGAGAGACTCTTTTTGAAATGTTGAACGCACGGTTTCAGCAAATTAAGAGCAATGATGGATGGGTTATTGTCCTTTTTATTGATATGGATAAATTTAAGGACGTGAACGATCGTTATGGCCATGATGTGGGAGATAACACCTTGGCAGCATTTGGACAACTCCTAAGGCAGCGATTGCGAAAGGATGATATCGTGGCTCGTTATGGTGGTGATGAATTCATTGCTGTGATGGAACACGTCTCCTTGGATGAAGCGAAAAAAATTGCAGAAAATCTTATCACAGTAGCCAAACAATCCTTCAAAAAAGGTATTTTATCGAAGCTTAATCTAGGCTGCTCCATTGGCATCACTCAGATGAATCCACACTCGGCTTCAGTGAATAGCGTGATTAAAGAAGCGGATTTGGCGTGTTATGCGGCAAAGCAAAGAAAAATCAATGGTTCCGTTTGTGTCTATAATTCGATGCTTGCAACAAGGAACGATACGATTGATTTGGGCATTCATCAAGTTGCCGAATAAAAAATGAAAACGCACAAAACAGTCGTCTTACTGCAGCAGTGCATTAAGTTCGCTAATAGCGTGCTTTTCTATTTTTTGTTCTACCTCGTCAATTAATACACCACTCTTGTTTAATGGCATTGGGTGGGAGATACTAGAGAATAACATAATAAAAAGAAGGGATTAATTCATGACCCATTTTCAGATGAAACGCACCATCCTATTGATGGTCTCTGCACTCCTTGTGAGCTGTTCTTATAATGCCAAGTTAACTCCTGAGGGAGAAAAAGTGACCCTTCTCCAATCCGGTAAGCCTTCCAAAGCCTGCGCTTTTTTAGGGGAAGTCAGAGCCTCCGATCGCAATGGCATGAGCCAATCCTATCAATCCCATGATCATTTGATTCAGGATGAATTAAATATCCTAAGAAATGAAGCAGCTCTATTAGGTGCTAACACGGTTTTAGTGACTCAACATCAGCAAACTTATGAAGGCAATCCCAAAAATGATTTCGTAGCAGACCATTGGATGGTCGGTCGAGCGTACCGATGTAAGACGAATTAATAGTTATTTTGAGTCTTATTATTTATGGAAAATAATTCTATGAGGTGGTTTTTTTGCTGGATGATGTTTCTGTTACTGTGTTCCTCTCTGGCTACAGCAGGCAACGTATTAACCCTTCAAGAAATAACCCAAATTGCTCTAGCGAACAACAAGGATTTAAAAGCAGCCCGTTATACTGTGGCTATTGCCAAGGCGCGTTTAATCCAAGCAGGTCTTTGGCCTAATCCAAGTCTTAATCTTTCCAATAACGACGATCGCTTATTTAATGACGAAGGGGAATATTCACGCAGTGCTGGTTTTAGCCAAGCATTCCCTATCTCTGGGCGTATTGCAAAACAAAAGACCGTGGCGCGCTTGGATGTGTTAAAAGCCATGGCAGAAATTAGGGAAGCGGAGCGTCAATTAAGCAGCAAAGTGGCCAATGCGTATTATGCTGCGGTGATTACCGAGCGTCGCCTGCAACAGGTGAATTACTTATTACGGATAAACCACGAGCTTGTCGATGTGATTCACAACCGTTATCATGCGGCTGAAATTTCAAAGCTGGATGAGAATGCAGCACGCATTGAGTATCTGCGGATTGGGCAAGAAAAACATCTTTTGCATAGTTTTAGTATCAGTCAATATGCCCTACTGAATCAATTGATGGGGCGGGAAGCCAATTCTCCTTTATCTCTTAAGAGGGATGTCATCGCAGGTAAAAAACTTTCTGAGTTAGCCTTCTTAAAAACATTAGCCCTTAAAAATCGTCCTGATCGTCAGGCCATCGCCTTATCGATTCACCGCGCCAATGCCGACAGGCGTTTGGCCAAAGCCGAGCGTTTTGCGGATTGGACGGTAGGGCTTGGTGTTCAACAAGATAAAATTGTGGTGGAAGAGGGGCCACCCCAACCCGCTGATCGCACTTTGGGGATCACACTTTCCGTTCCTCTTCCTCTTTTAAACCGTAATCAGGGACGAATTTTAGAAGCCAGTCACACAGGAACTCAAGCCATGATGGCATTACGTGCCTTGGATTTAGTTATTGAAACTGAAATAGCGAGTAATTATGCCCAACTGAAAGCACTTCAAATGAGCCTTAGAGAAACGCAGACTGTTTCTCTTAAATTAGCAGTTGAGAATGTCAAATTGGCACGTGATTCTTATGAGAGCGGACAAATTTCTTTTTTGAATGTATTGCAAGTGCAAAAACAACAAAATGATTTGCAAACAACTTATCTCAATACTTTAGAAAAGTATTTGCAAGTGTATGTGGCTTTATGTACGGCGATTGGTCCTGGTAAAACCAATGGGTTTTGCCCTTATTTAGCGTATCAAAGGAATGGGGATAGTAAATGAGATGGTGGCAGCAAATGAGAAGGATGGCATTAATTAGTCTGTTTCTTAGTTTACTCTTTCCTATTCAAGGGTGCTTTGCCCATGGAGAAGAAATTGAAGTGAGTGAAGGAGGCGCCAAAGGGCCAGTTCATTTAACACCCGCACAAACTAAAATGCTTGACATCAAGGTGGTGGAAGCAACCAATCGCCCCATGGCGCAAATGCTTGGTTTAAATGGCCAAATTCAATTGTTACCTGATGCGCAAGCCGATGTCAGCATTCGGATTAGTGGGAGTGTGACCGCCATTGATGTGAATTTAGGGGATAGCGTCAAGGCAGGACAGCGTCTAGCCACAGTGCAATCACGATTAGTGGGTAATCCTCCACCAAGTGTCGCCGTCACAGCTCCCATTGCAGGCATCATTGATGCCAGGAATATCAATTTGGGCCAAGCGGTTGAGCCGAACACCGTTCTTTTTCACATCAGCAATCGCGATAAATTATTAGTCGTCGCTCAAGTGTATGAAGAAGATTTAGGCAAGATTAAAGTAGGGCAAAAAGTAAACATTCATGCTTTAAGTTACCCAAAGAAGGTTTTTGCAGGCCAAGTGACTTTAATTGAACCCAATCTTGATCCATTAACCCGTACCGTCAATGTGCGAATTACTTTGGACAATAAGGAGGGACTTCTCAAGACTGGGATGTTTGTGCGGGCTAATGTGATTTTAGCGCGTAATGAGGCAGCACTTGCCATACCTAACGCTGCTCTTTTACAGGCGGATAATGAGCAATTTGTTTTTGTGCAAAATGGGGATACTTACGAGCGAGTGGATGTTCAAGTCGGTGCTGTGGATGATGACTTCTCAGAAATTACAGATGGCTTAGTTCCTGGCGACCTCGTTGTCACTCAAGGCAATCGTGAGCTTTATACATTATGGCTTAGTGGTGGTAGTAAATTTCAATCCGGCAGTCATGAGGAGCCCCAATAAATGTTTACTCGCCTCATTGCCTGGTCTTTACATAATCGCCCTTTGATTTTGGCGTTAACGATTATTCTTTGTTTACTGGGTGGTTATACCCTAAAACGAATGCCGGTGGATGTTTTTCCTGAATTTGCACCACCGCAAGTGGTAGTTCAAACCCAAGCGCCTGGCATGGCAACCCAAGATGTGGAAACCCTGGTGACTTACCCTTTGGAAAGCGCTATTAATGGAACACCAGGGGTAGCTAGTGTTCGCTCAAAAACTTCCGTTGGATTATCGACCATTACCGTGGTATTTGATGATAAAACGGACATCTACCGCAATCGCCAACTGGTTAATGAACGTATTCAACAAGTAGTAAATCGCCTTCCTCCGGGGGTCTCGTCACCGGTGATGCTGCCAGTCACCTCAGCGGTCGGGTGGTTGCTTAAATATGCATTGGTGAGCCGCACGGAAAGCCCAGAAACACTGCGAACCATTTCCGATTGGACTATTCGTCCGCGCCTCTTAGCTTTAGGCGGGGTGGCTTCTGTAGTTTCCTTAGGCGGAGAAGTCAAGCAATATCAAGTGCAGCTTATTCCTTCGCGCATGCTGGCCTATGGCATCACGGTTGAAGAAGTGCGCCAAGCGTTAACAACAGGAAATCAAAATGTGCCTGGTGCTTTTGTCCATCAGGCCGGTACTGAATTCGTAGTGAGCACCATTGGACGGATTAAAACGCTTAAGGATATTAAAAAAACACTGATTGTAGTCCGTAACGGGGTTCCTATTACCATTGATAATGTGGCTGCAGTCGCTTTCGGTGGTGAAATTAAACGGGGTGATGCGTCTTATAATGCAGAACATGCGGTGATTGGTACTGTTTCTAAAATTTATGGCGCCGACACATTAACCACGACACATAAAGTGGAACAAGCTTTAGCGGATATCAAAAAATCGTTGCCCGCAGGGATTGAATTAATTACCGAGGTGTTTCGTCAAGCCAATTTTATTGAATCGGCTATTCATAACTTAACGAAAGCCCTGATTGAAGGAGCAATTATCGTCATTGCGGTATTGTTTCTTTTTTTAATGAATTGGCGAGCTTCTTTTATTACGTTTTTGTCCATGCCGGTTTCTTTTATTGTCGGTATCCTGGTGCTTCATTATTTTGGTTTTGGTATCAATTCGATGACCTTGGGTGGGATGGCAATTGCGATTGGTGAAGTGGTGGACGATGGCATCATCACCGTTGAAAACGTGGTCCATCGCTTAAGGCTTAATCGCATGAGCGATAAACCGTTACCCACGATTGAAATTGTTTTTGATGCGGTTTTGGAAATTCGAAGTTCCGTGGTTTATGCGACCATTATTATTAGCCTTGTGTTTTTGCCCATTTTCTTTCTGTCAGGAATCCCTGAGCGGATTTTTAGTCCTTTAGCCATTGCTTATATCGCATCAGTCTTAGGCTCTCTTGTTGTCTCTATTACTATGGTGCCGGCCCTTTGTTATCTCCTTTTAGTGCGAAAAAGTGAAAAACAGCAAGAGAATAAAGTGGTGATGCATGTTTTATCTCAAGAGGAACGTTATCATTTGACGGAAGAAGAAGCAGCCAAACAATCTCAAGCGGAAACTCGTTTTGTGATTTGGCTAAAAAAACATTTTTTAATGGGGTTAAATTGGTCATTGGACCATTGTAAAACGGTCGTGACTATCGCAATTGGTGCATTTGCTTTTGCTTTAGCTTTACTTCCTTTTTTTGGGACTTCCTTCTTACCTGAGTTTCATGAGGGCAATTTTATTATTGTAATGAGTACGTTGCCAGGAACCTCGCTGGATGAGTCCATGCGCTTAGGCAATCAAGTCAGTAAAACCTTGTTGAAGTATCCGCAAGTGATTTCCATTGCTCAACGGGCAGGCCGCAGTGAATTGGACGAAGATGCCCTACCACCCAACATCAGTGAGTTCGATGTGCGCCTGGATTTTGGCAAAGACAAGACCATGTCTGCGGATGAATTATTGCAACGCATTCGAGCGGATTTGGCAAACATCCCAGGAGCGCTGTTTAATGTGGGTCAATTTATTGCCCATCGTATGGATGAAGTGCTATCAGGGGTCAGAGCACAAGTGGCGGTGAAGCTCTTTGGTGATAATCTTGCGACATTAAACGAACTGGGTCAATCAGTCGAAGTCCTATTAAAAACCGTACCAGGAATAGTGGATGTTAACAAAGAGCAACAAATTAATGTACCCCAGTTGGTCATTACCATTGACCGAGAAAAAGCCACACGTTATGGCATTAATGTGGGGCAAATTTCCGAGGATGTTCAAGTTCTTTTGAATGGCATAACCGTGTCGAGTATTCTTGAAGGGCAGCGAACCTTTGATTTGTATTTGCGCATGAGTGAAACAGGACGAGACAGTGTTAAAGCCATTCAAAACATGCTGATTGACGCTCATGGAGCGGAGAATCAGAAAACTAAAATTCCTTTGCGTGCGGTAGCTGATATTCGCCTAGAACCCCAGCCTTTTGCAATTAATCGGGAAAATGTGCAGCGTGTTTTGGTGATTGCTTTTAATGTGCAAGAGAGGGATTTAGGTAGTGTGATTCAAGAAGTGCAACAACGGGTTAAGGAAAAGGTGACATTGCCCAGCGGTTATTTCATTCAGTATGGTGGTCAGTTTGAAAGTCAGCAGCAAGCCTCTCGCGTGATTATTCTTTTTGGTGCACTTGCTGTTTTTATCATGTTAATCCTGCTTCATAAGGCTTTCGGCACATTTCGTGAGGCACTGCTTGTGATGTTCAATTTGCCTTTGGCTTTGATTGGTGGGGTCATTTCTTTGTTTCTTGCCGGTGCTAACATGAGTGTGGCGGCTATGATTGGTTTTATCACCTTATTTGGAATCGCGGCACGTAATGGGATTATTTTAGTGAGCCACTACAATCAATTACGTGTCCAGGGACAACCACGTGAGCAAGTGGTCATTCAAGGAACCCTCGATCGCTTAGTGCCCGTACTCATGACCGCCGCAACAGCAGCACTTGGCTTAATTCCTCTGTTATGGGGTTCGCCTGCTGGTAAGGAATTGGAGCGCCCTTTAGCTCAGGTGCTTTTGGGAGGATTATTTACTTCTACTGTACTCAATATGTTTGTGGTACCTACGGTGTATAACGCCATTGAAGTATGGCGAGAACAGCGGATGCAATTCAATAAAACAGAACAAGGAGAAACAACATGAAGCACGTTACTTTGAAACAAAAAAGCCATTTTTGGTTGGGGCTTATCACCAGTGTTTTGTTGGTTTGTGGGTATTCTCAAGCAATGGCTGATTCTACTGAAGAGTCAACACAATCCATTCCCAAAACGATTCCAGCCCTTTGGGAGGCAGTAGATAAGCATGCGGCATCCATTAATCAAGTGCTCGGTGGTGATGATTTAACGACCATACACCAGCATGCGTTTGCGATTCGCGATTTAGTCAACGCATTACCTGCGTTAAGTAAGGATTTGTCAGAGGAACAGAAAAAAACACTGCAGCAAAATCTAAGCTATGTCAGTCAATTGGCCACGCGTCTTGATAAATCAGGCGATGCCAATGATAAAAAAGGGACACAAGTCAACTGGGAAAAATTGCAAAAAGTGTTGACACAGCTGCGTTCTTTGTATCCTTCGGATGCCCCTAATTAATCAAGGCATCGGTTGTAATATATCCTGTGATTCGCAGTTTATTACTGATTCACATTTGTCCTATATAGCCAAACAGGTGCAAATGCGTTTGCCCAGAGGGATATTGCAGTTGCTAAAATGAGATCAGACTTGTCAAGTATCCGTTCCCCATTACTGAGGAGTGGTTACTTGACTAAATATATTGATGTAAAATAGCGTGCGCGGCATATTTGTTTCGTCTCTTCTGCAAAGATAGCTAAAAAATAGGCTTAGGCAAAACAATAAATTAGGATAAGCATACATGACTCAGGTGATGAAAGAGAACAATAGAGTTAACGCAAGTTTAACAGCGCTTTCCGTGATGAGCAGTTATATTCAATCTATAAATAAGCCATTAATACCCTCTGAATTTTATATCGAACTATGTTTAGCCCAACACATCATTTCATCAGTGGTTGATTTCGAATCTTATGGCTGCTCTTATGGAGATGAAAACAGTCTAAAAAAACTGTTACATTATTTACAACATAATTTTTTTAATAAAACAGTTACTCCTGGTTATCACTCAATGATATTAGCTAGAAAACTAATGCTGAAACACAAGGTAGAAAAGGGAATTTTATCTAACGGTGTAAGACAAGTTATTTTTCTAGGTGGTGGCTATGATGTACGAGCGTTTATCTCATCAATAAAATTTCCAAACGTTCAGTTTTATGAATTGGATAGGGGACAAACTCGTCAAATAAAACTGAAAGCACTCTTGAATATTCCAAAGGAAATTGGAATCCGACAAGCACCTGTTGATATAAGAATTAACCATACCCACATTTTTAATGAAAATTTCTTTTGTGTAGACTGTGATTTTTTAGAAGATAATTTAGAAGAAGTTCTGTGTGCTAATGGATTTAAGAAAGGAAGCAAAACATTAGTAATCGCAGAAGGTCTTACGATGTATTTAAATGAAAAGGGAGTAATGCAGTTATTAGCAGGGTTGGCTAATCTTCTTGAGGAGCATGATGAATTCATATTGAGTTTTATTCCTAAAATAATTAATTCTTTTTCAGAAGACATGCCAATTGTATCTAGAGAACTGCATTGTTTTTCTTTACCGCCTGACGAGGTTAGTCGATTTGTAGCAGCTTATGGTTTTGAGGTGATTTATAAAAATTTATTTAAAGATCTTCTGATGCTCATGGGGGATATAAACAATGCGAAAAAACATGAAAACAACCTAATTTTAAAACAAGAGCATTATTATACATTGAGAAAATGCACTCATTTATTTAAAGCAAGCAGCAAGACGATTCATGAGATTCCTGATTATCAATTTTCAATTCCATTCAATTGCTGTGCATAAGTGACAATATTGGTAGGCAGTGTTTGCAAAATTGCATTAGGCCATATCAACTTCTTCCTCTAGTAGTTCGCCAAACCATTTTTTTACGGTTTCTTCTCCTAGATGGTCATAAATATAGAATAAATATCGACTGAAATCGACTTCAAATTCATTGTTAGGTATTGGCTCGTTGTCTGAAGTGGGTGTATGATGTACATACTTTCCAAAAAATTGATCACAAAAAGCCATATAATCCTTTGTAAAAAGAAGGAAAGTATGCCACATGTCATCAATATCCAACATGTCAGGGTATATTCCACAGGAGAACTTTAATTCGTCATTTTCTGGAAAATGACATAAATCTTCTTTATGTTTTTGAGAAATCCATAAGTATTTCAATAACTCTGGAAAGGCTTCTTCGGCTTTTAATTTATTATTGGGATAATCTTTTTTATACCTATTTAATACTTGTGTGTTTTTGTATTCTAATAATTTATCAATTGGCGTTGTCATGAAAATGACCTCTTAATAAGATAAATACCATTCACCTAAGTCATGAGGTGAATGGTATCTTTTTATAATACTGGTATTACCAACAACAAAGATTACGCCCTTTAGTATTTTTCATTTTTTTTGTAACAATTGTCCTTATGAGATCTGACTTATTCATTTTAGCTCCTTTTAAATGACATGAGATGGAATGATTTTTAACATTCCAACATTACAATATTATGCTAGCTAATTGAAGTCAAGTACTGTGCTTTTTGTATAGTTAACGAGTCGAATGGTGCGATAAATGGTGTTAACAACCTTGATTTAGGGTTAATAGAAATACTAGGACAGGTTGATTTTTGTTGTGTAGCCTGCTTTGAAGTAATAGTGAGGTAGGGGAGAATCTCAGGCTCTCTATCTTATCACTCTAGCAGGTACTGTGATGGAGCCGGTGTATAAGTCTGATACTTGTCTGGATAGAAATGTTCTAAAAATCATCGTAAACTTCTTTTCGATGTTTTATTGCAATAATAACGACGGTATTTGTTTCTGCTTCGATGCGGTAAACAATCCTATAATCACTAACTCGCAAACGTCTATGTCCTTTAAGGCTATATCGCAGTGGCTTACCGAAACCGATAGGATCAGCCATCAAACGCTCTTCGATGGCTTTTTTTATGAGCTTTTTGGCTGAAGTTGACAAACTAGGCATGTCGTTTTTAACAACATCTTCTATATATTCAATTTGATACAGTTTACTTCCAGGCGTCATCATGCTTCACTCTTTTTACTGTAGCATGATCACGAAATTCAGCAATGGCAGACAATACTTTATCTTCACGTCTTTCCAATGCCTCCATGATAAGTTCTTTAGCCAAGCCTGAAATCGATTTATGTTCTAGCTCTGCAAGGTAGGCAAGTAACCCTGCTGTTGATTCCTCAAAAGTAATATTTATTCTTGGATTTTTAGTAGGCATGATATTGCTCCTAAATTGGTGCCTAATATAAGTGTAACACTTTTGCATCACCTGTCAAATAGTAATACTAATAGAAACATTTGATTGGGTTACCTATCATTCTATATAACTTGGGATAAATTTTTTAATCGAGAATCTACCACTATTTATTATGGAAATTGCCATCAAACTTCCTTCAACGTTAAGTTTTTTCTTTTATTACCTAACTCAAATTTTTTATTAGTATTTTTTTCTGTTGCCACAAAAGATAAATCACCGGAATAACAATCAGAGTGAGTATGGTGGCACTAGCCATCCCGCCAACCATCGGTGCAGCAATACGTCGCATCACTTCAGAGCCCGTGCCGCTTAATAGCATAATCGGCAATAAACCTCCAATAATGGCAGTCACTGTCATGATTTTGGGCCGTAGGCGCAGGAGTGCTCCTTCGACTACGGCGGTATACACATTATCTTTGGTAAGAGCACGCTGCTCTTGCTTCGCTTGCTGCTGTTGTTTTTCCAAGGCTTGATTAAGAAATACCAGCATGATGACCCCTGTTTCAGCAGCAACGCCCGCCAAAGCAATAAAGCCAACTCCTACGGCAACGGATAAATGATATCCCAATAAATAAAGTAGCCAAATGCCGCCGATTAATGCCAAGGGCAGGGTTGCTAAAATAATGATGACCTCAGCAAAGCGACGAAAATTGAGATACAGCAGGAAGGCAATAATGGCTATTGTAAAAGGAACAACCAGAGACAAGCGTTCTTTGGCACGTTCCAAATATTCGTATTGGCCAGACCAGGTTAGTGAATAACCTGCGGGTAACTTCACCTGTTGTCTAATAATATTCTGAGCTTCTTTCACATAAGAGCCCAAATCACGTCCTGTAATATCCACATAAACCCAGCCATTGAGTCTGGCGTTCTCACTGCGAATCATATCAGGTCCTTCGGTAATCGTAACATTAGCCACTTCACTTAAAGGAATGGTGGCTCCTGTTGGAGTGACAATGGGCAGTGAGCGTAAGTTTTCTAATGAATCGCGAATCTCCCTCGGGTAACGCAAGTTAACCGGATAACGTTCCCTTCCTTCAATCGTTTGTGTCACATTCATTCCACCAACGGCTGTTTCAATAATTTGCTGAATGTCTTCAATATTTAACCCATAACGCGCGGCTTTCACGCGGTTGATATCTACTGTCACATAACGGCTGCTGGCTACTCGTTCAGCAAAAACAGACGTTGTGCCCGGTACTTTTTTCAATACAGTTTCAATTTGTTGGCCAATGGATTGAATGGTTTTTAAATCAGGTCCTGCAACTTTAATCCCTACAGGCGTTTTAATCCCAGTGGCTAACATGTCAATGCGGGTTTTAATGGGCATCACCCACGCGTTGGAAAGCCCTGGCAATTTGAGACGTGACTCCAGTTCATCACGCAATTTATTCATAGTCATGCCAGGACGCCATTCATTTTTAGGTTTGAACTGGATGGTGGTCTCTATCATCGATAAGGGAGCTGGGTCCGTTGCTGTTTCAGCACGCCCAATCTTACCAAATACCGTTTTAATCTCAGGGATACTTGCAATCAATTTATCAGTTTGTTGTAAAAGTTGCTGTGCTTTGCCTGCCGAAATGCCTGGAAAAGTGGTTGGCATGTAGAGTAAGTCCCCCTCATCCAGTTCTGGCATAAATTCACCACCAAGATAAGAGACAGGCCAAAATCCAATAAGCATGATGAAGGCTGCGATTGTCAGTGTTGTTTTGGGTGTTTTCAAACTCGCTTGTAGAATCGGTCGGTAAACAGCCATTAAGGCACGATTGATTGGATTTTCTTGCTCCGCCTTTATTTTGCCACGGATAAGATAACCCATTAACACAGGTACTAAGGTAATTGAAAGTGCTGCAGCAGCTGCCATTGCATAGGTTTTGGTATATGCAAGCGGTGCAAACAACCGTCCTTCTTGAGCTTGTAAGGTAAAAACCGGTAAGAAACTCACCGTAATGATAAGTAAAGAGAAAAATAAAGGTGGCCCCATTTCAAGAGCTGCTTGTTGCATCATTGGCCAGCGATTTTCTGAAGTAATGGCATTATGCTCTAGGTGCTTGTGGGCATTTTCAATCATGACAATGGCCGCATCTACCATGGCACCAATGGCAATAGCAATACCCCCTAAGGACATAATATTGGCATTAATCCCTTGCACATGCATGACTATCAATGCGAGTAAAATAGCAATAGGTAAGCTAATCACAATGATTAATGAAGAGCGAAAATGGAATAAAAAAACCACACAAATTAGGGAAACAACAATAAATTCTTCAATTAATTTATCCCTTAAAGTATTAATCGCTCGTTGGATTAAACTTGAGCGATCATAGGTAGTAATGATTTCCACGCCTTTAGGAAGACTTGCTTGCAATTGATTGAGTTTTGCTCTGACACCGGCAATGGTTTGCATGGCATTTTGGCCTGAGCGCATGACAATAATGCCACCCACTACTTCCCCTTCGCCATTTAATTCGGTCATACCGCGTCGTATTTGTGGACCTAGTTGTATATGAGCGATTTCTTTTAGCAAAATGGGTATGCCATTTTTACCTAAACCCACTGGAATTTGCTCAATGTCCCGAATGGATTGCAAATAGCCTTTGGCTCTTATCATGTATTCTGCTTCGCCCATTTCAATGGTGGCGCCTCCTGCTTCACGATTACCTCTCTGCACCGCTTGCTTGACCTGGTCGAGAGTCAAACCGTAGGCGCGTAATCGGTTGGGATCTAAAGTAATTTGATATTGTTTCACCATGCCACCTGCAGTGGCTACTTCAGCAACACCAGGTACTTTTTGTAATTCAAATTTGAGAACCCAGTTTTGTAAACTGGTGAGTTGAGCTAAATCATGTTGGCCTGTGCGATCAACAAGCGCGTATTCATAGACCCATCCAACACCTGTTGCATCAGGTCCTAAAGCTACTTGTGCTCCAGGTGGTAATTGATTGGCAATTTGGCTTAAATATTCCAGAACCCGTGAACGTGCCCAATACAGATCAACGCCATCTTTAAAAATGATATACACATAAGACACCCCAAAACCTGACTCACCTCTTACTGTAACAGCTCCGGGTACTGCTAACATGGCGGTGGTTAAGGGATAAGTCACCTGATCTTCAACCACTTGTGGTGCTTGTCCGGGAAATTCTGTTTTAATAATCACTTGGACATCCGATAAATCGGGAATGGCATCAACAACGGTGTTATTGATGGTGTAGAGGCCTCCTACTATCATCATTACAGTGACGAGTATCACTAGAAATCGGTTGTTAATTGACCAACGAATGATGCTTGCAATCATGGTTTTTGTCCTTTGGGGTTCGTTGATTGTATCCTTTTTTCATTTTCTTCAGGTGTTTCCAAGCGCTCCAAACCCGCTTTTAAATTCGACTCGGAATCAAGCAGAAATTGTCCGGAAACAACGACGTTTTCTCCTACCTTAAGGCCCGAAAGAATTTCGACTCGATCACCCGATTCCATACCTGCTTTGACTTGGCGGACTTGAAAACGTCCCTTACCTAAGGCCACGATCACTCGATCACCTTGTGGACTTCGAATCAAAGCCTCAAGAGGAATACTCAGCACATTGGATTTCGGATTGACCAGGATAGAAATGCTGGCATACATATTAGGTTTTAATTGATTATCGGGATTATCAAAACGAAATCTTACTTTGACGGTGCGAGTCATGGGCTCTAATCGAGGGTAAATATATTCTACCCTACCTTTCCATTGTTTTTGTGGGAACGCTGATATTCGTGCTTCGGCTTGGTCACCTATCTTGACCCAATTGGCTTGTTCTTCAAAAATTTGGGCAATCATCCAAACGTTGGCAAGATCAACTAAACTCATTATTTCCACATCCGGCGTAACTCGCATACCTTCTCGAATATTAAGAGCGGCAACAATGCCATCTTGTGGAGCATAAACAGCTACTAATTGATTCGATTGATGACCTTTTTTGATGTCTTCAATTTGTTGTTCGGAAATGTGTAAGGCTTGTAATCGTTTATAAGACGCTGTAATTAAGGATTGATTATTACCTTCCAAGGCAATTAGATATTCTTCTTGAGCAGTTACTAATTGGGGTGAGTAATATTGCAACAGCAATTGGCCTTTTTTAACAGAATCACCTACTGCCTTGACTACCAGATTTTTCACCCAGCCATCAGCATAAGTATGAATATGGCTGATTTGATTTTCATTAGGCTCTACAAACCCCACTGTGTCTATATGTCTTGCTAATGTTGTTTGTATCACTGGAACTGTACGTACACCAAGATTATTGACTACAGATGGTGAGATTTGAACTGTTGCTTTTTCACCTTTTTCTTGGTTGTCGTCTGGATAGACCGGAACAAGTTCCATGCCCATGCGCGATTTTCCGGGTCCTGGGTAATGAATCATTGGCTCCATGGGATCAATCCAATAGAGTGGTTTTTTGTTGGTTGCCTCTTGTGAAGCTTTTCCAGTAATGATGTTAGTTGTCCAACGTCCCAGGAACACTCCCAAAATAATGGAGATTACGATTATGAGTAGTAATTTCTTGTTCATAGAGCAACTCCTTCTAAATACAGTAGTGTTGCACGGGATTTCAGGCGCTCAACTTGTATCTGTACTTGTTCCAGTTGAATGGTTAATTGGCTGCTGTAGGCGCGTAGCACGGTGGTTAATTCAGTGGTTGCACTTTGATAAGCCAATAAAGCCGCTTTGGCATTTTGTTTTGCTTCAGGAAGCAATTGCTTTTCATAGATGACCTCACGTTCTGAAAGACGCTGCCACGTCGCATATTGCGCACTGAGTACCTGAAGCAAATCTCGATAATGTGTTTGTCTTTCAAAGTGGCTCGCATTGAGTCGATTGAAACTGGCGCTTAATTGCCTATCTTGGCGATTGGCGGTAAAAAAGGGCAAATCCATGGTCACTTGAGCCGTTAGCATATCCGACCGAGGCATCTCACCTGGCATTCTCCCCTGTCTAAAACCATAACTCACGCCCAATAACCAACCCGGTTTATATTGTTCTTTAGCGTAGGCGACTTCGTAATAAGAAGCTTTCACATTGGCCGCATCGGCTTGTAGCAAAGGATGTTTGGGTAATCGAGCTTGTAGCTGGTTCAATGGTGATGGTCTAGGCCATCGGGGCATAGAAAGCACCAATGAGCGATTGATTTCCTTAACTCCAATCCATCGAGCGAGTTGCGCGCGTAATACAGCCAGTTGTTGTTGAATTTGAATTTCCTGATCATTGAGGCGGGATAATTCCAATTCCACTTGAATCACATCGGATTGATTAATTTTACCGTTACTGTATTGAGATTGCGTGACCTTCAGTAAATCCTTATATAACAACCGATTGGCGTGAAGAACCTGCAAGGCTTTCGTCCAATAATACAGATCTAACCAAGTTTCTCGTACGTTACGTAACAAGGTGATGACTTGATCAAAGGCTTTTTTAAGCTCTACTTTCGCTAACGCTTGTGTTTGTTGGGATTTCATCTTTAAAGAGCGACCCCGTGGAAATTGCTGCTGCAAACCGACCTCTACCATGGTCATCATGTCTTGGGTAAAACTGAAGGTATCGGTAGGGACATTAATCGTACCTGCCAGTAATTGTGGATCGGATAATTGGCTATCGGCGACGGCTTGCTGTTGTAACGCTTGGCTATTTGCTTCGAAACGTTTTAATTCAGGGGAGGTGGCAAGAGCTAAATGTTCTGCTTCGGTTAACGTCAGGGGTGCATTGGCAATTGCAAAGGCTAGCCCTCCCCAACATAGGCAAATCATGGTCATGATTCCTTGAAGAAAACAGGCTGTTTTCATACGATAACCTTTAAAAAATTAATGAACTAAAGTTTGGTTCATCCAATGTCCATTTCGCTTACTTAAGAATGAGAGACATCACAGTGCTTATCGATTGCGCTTGTTTGATTAATGAATCGGATAATCTAACCTATTGATTTATAGGATGCTCTTCTACCATTTTATATAAATATTAAATAGTATATTGTCGTAAATTACTTATCACAATTTTTTTTTTGAGTTTTTTAATTTATTTTGTCGAGAAAGGGCAACCCGTACAATAAAAAATCCGCGGCAAACCCCTTGTGTTAGCTGTGAGAGAATTGGGTTTAGTTATATTGCAAATAAAAAAGCAACAAGCAACATTTTTGGTTCTCATTTTCATTGGATAAAATTGGATTTTGTCCAATGTTGAGTGCAAACGGGCCAGGTAAAATGTTTATAAATTAATTTGGTTTTAAATCCAAAGTAATGACATCGTCTGCTTTCCCACTTTTGGGGATGATAGTCACTGTGCCTTTTGTAAAAGAGCCCACTTGATAGCTTTCTTCTTCTAGGGTCACGGGGTTTCCTTTTTGATTCCGTGCCGAGGATAAATCCGCAACTTTGGCTAACTCTTCAAGACTAATCGAGGAGCCGCGATACATGTGTTTCGTTTGGTTTGTAGTATCTGTGGCTTCAGTGGTTCCATGACCCAAGGTCACAAAGGATATGGCGAGCATGGTTAATAAATACAATATAAAATTGATTTTTTTCATGAGATTCATCCTAATCAAATGAGGTATTACCATAATAGATTATCTACTGCGCAACAACAAACGGTTACGACTGGATTATTTTTTATTTAATCTCCCTTAATCACTTCCTTGAGCAGTCGTTGACTTTAATAGGTCTTGTCCATTTCAGTCTTCCAATGGAGAGAAAATTTTTGTAAAAATCTTATCCCTCGTCCACAATAGATAAAGAGGTGGGTTATTCAGGATGGTGGTGACGCATGGGCAAGGAAAACACCGATTCGCCTTATCAAATGGGGCATGATTTTTTTTCTTATCAACTGGATTGTTGGCAGCGTTCTATTTTGTTTTGGGATACTTTACGTGAACGCGCCAATAATATGATGGAGCACGAACAACAAGGGTTGCCACCACTGCTTAATTTCAAATATGAATTAGTTTTGGATGGGAAATCATTGGAGCCTAAAACGAATTATGCATTGGTTAAAATTCTTGAAGTCGGCGATGTGTGCTTTGAGGAATGTTTTGATCCTCAGGCTCATCCAGTTATTATTGTGGATCCCAGATCAGGCCATGGGTCAGGGATTGGTGGTTTCAAACGGGACTCTGAAGTGGGCATCGCGTTACATAGTGGTCATCCTGTGTATTTTGTTATTTTTTATCCTAATCCTGTGCCTCATCAAACGCTCGCCGATGTCCTGATGACTTTGCGCCATTTTGTTGAACAAGTCCAAGCCTGGCATGAAGGCAAAGCCCCCATTCTTTATGGCAATTGCCAAGCCGGTTGGATGCTAGCTTTATTGGCCTCTGATTGCGTGGGATCGGTTGGTTTGACGGTCATGAATGGCTCACCGGTTTCTTATTGGTCCAACAGCGAAGAAGAAGCCAATCCCATGCAGTTATTAGGGGGACTCTTGGGTGGTTCCTGGAGTGCCCGCTTTCTATCGGATTTAAAGGAAGGAATCTTTGATGGGGCCTGGTTGGTCTCTAATTTTGAGTTACTCAATCCCACCACAGCCATTTGGGATAAGTATTATGGCTTATTTGATGATATTGATGGGGAGCGTGAGCGATTTTTGGAGTTTGAACGTTGGTGGAATGGTTTTTATCAATTCAGTCAAGAAGAGATAATGGCCACAGTGAATAATCTTTTTATTGGCAATCAACTAGAGCGCGGTGAAATGCGGATTCATAAAGGATGCGTTTACGATTTGAAACGCATTCAAAGCCCTATTGTTCTCTTTGCTTCCCAAGGCGATCAAATTACCCCACCGAGGCAGGCTTTACATTGGATAAGAACGATTTATCCTACAACTCAAGCATTGAAGAAGGCCAAACAGCGAGTGGTGTATCTCCTTCATCCTTCCGTTGGGCATTTAGGAATCTTTGTGTCGGCTAAGGTCGTTCGTTTGCACCATCGTGCCATTTTAGAGCATAGTAATGCCATTGAGCAATTGCAGCCAGGGCTTTATGAAATGATAATCGTTAACCCAACGGGCGATCCCGATTGCAGTAAAGAACAATATCATGTGCGTTTTGAAGCGCGCGAACTTACAGAACTTTGCGCAACGAGCTCCACGCAACCGTTTGACAAGGTTCGTCAAACATCCGAAGCCAATGACTCAATTTATCAAAAAGTTTTCCAACCTTCTGTGCAGAGCCTAAGTAATCCTTTTTTATCCTGGTGGCTTGAGAAAACGCATCCCATGCGCCTAAGTCGTTATGTGTTTTCTGAAAAGGTGAATCTGCTGATGAAAGCAATCGAATTATTAAGCCCACCCATCCAAGCCAATCGCCGCATGGCTACACAGAACAATTGTTTTAAAAAAATAGAGCATGGTGTTGCGCAGATGATGAGGGATTCGTTGGAATCCTCCCGAATCATGCGTAATGACGTGATGACCAATTGGTTTGAAGCCCTTTATAAAGATCCCGATTAACAGGCGAGGACGTTAATTCATGGAGCGTATGGCATCAAACTCCTCGTCAAGCTCCATTTCATTTTCTAAGTCATGGGCTTTATGAACCTCTTTCTCATCAAAAAGAGGTTTAGTTTCTCTAGTTTTTTCTTCGTGGTCATTCTCTGCAAAACAATCCTTAGCGTTCATAACAATTCCTTCAAGATTATTGTTCTTGTCCTTGCCAACGACTAAAAACAACCCGGTTTATTGTTGCTATTTTCATCTCTGACATTTAGCATAACGGATAACAATTTAATTGACAAAAATAAGAAATAAAAAGGGGTCAACATCATAGCCATTGGGCTATTTTTATAGGAAAAAACGAGGGAATGGGATGTTGGTTCCCAAACTGGAATAAGGAACGCATCGACCATGATAGAAATTATCCCCAATTGGCACCCCATTTTTGTCCATTTTACCGTGGCCTTATTTACTGTTTCGGTGATTCTTTATGCTGTAACCTATTTATCCTCTTACATTCATTGGAACACCAAGCCATTGATTGGCGAATTGGAAATCGTGGCTCGTTGGTGTTTATGGCTGGCCGCATTGAGCACGATGACCACGGTGTCCACTGGATTTTATGCTTTTTATACGGTAAAACATGGTGCTATGGTGCACGCCGTAAAAGTGATTCACCGCAACTGGGCACTAACTACCTCGAGTGCTATTGTACTTGTGGCTTTCTGGATGGTTTGGCGTTATATTAAACACCAAAAACCGACGCTGGTCTTCTTAATGGCGTTGCTCTTTGTCCAGGTGCTGTTGCTCACGACGGCTTGGTATGGAGCGGAATTAGTCTATCGGCATGGGTATGGTGTTCTGCCTGTCACAGCAGAAAAGACAGTATCGTCGCATTAATACGATTTTTATGGAAGGATGGAAACATGTTACAAAAGGATTTGCGTTGTTTAATAAGGAACTATTGCTTTATTTTTTCCTTTTTACTGCTCGGTTCTTCTGCTTTGTTTGCCCAGCATGAGCAACATGGTGCCTCAACACCACCGTTAACTTCCTCGAAGACTACACCATCTCAATCGAAACCTGCACAATACAAAATGGAACAACCTACCACTAAAAAACAATCTCCTAAAGCGGTGACGCCTCTCACTATTACAGGTGGAGCAAAGCGTACGGTTAATTTGGTGGTTGCTTATAAAACGGTGAATTTTGCGGGCAAACTAAGACGCGCTATTGCTGTTAATGGGCAAATTCCCGCACCGACTTTGCATTTTAAAGAAGGGGATGATGTCACCATCCATGTGTATAACCATTTGGATGAGGGAACATCCATTCATTGGCATGGTCTTTTAGTCCCTTGGCAAATGGATGGGGTGGACGGGGTGAGTCAAAAACCAATTCCCCCAGGAGGCGTGTTTCATTATCGCTTTAAGCTTTACCAAAGGGGAACCTATTGGTACCACGCCCATGCCAAGGTGCAAGAACAAGAAGGCTTATACGGGACTTTTATTATTGACCCACCTAATCCACCAAGCTATCACTACACCAAAGATTATGTGGTGGTGTTATCCGATTGGAGCAACACGCCCGCCGAACAAGTACTTGCGAATTTAAAAAAAGACGGCGACTATTACGGTCCTCGATTTCCCCTACAACCCTCGCTTATGAAGTTTCTTCATGATTATCGTAAAGCGTCTCCTGAAGAGCGCAAAAAATTAATTGCCGATTATAAAATGATGCAACAAATGCGCATGAGTATCTATGATTTAAGTGATGTGGCGTATGATGCGTATTTATTAAATGGTCACCCTAAATCTCATCCTTGGACTGCTCCTGTGAAGGTAGGGGATAGGGTGCGGCTGCGCTTCATTGGCGCAGGAGCAAGCACCATCTATCGCGTCAAAATTCCTGATGCCAAAGTGGAGATGGTACACATTCAAGGAAATGATGTGACCCCTTATCCCATTGAGGATTTTTGGATTGCACCAGGTGAAACCTATGATATCCTGGTAACCATTCAAAAAAACAAGCCTTACATTATTTATGCTGAGTCGATTGACACGCTGGGCAAAACTTATGGGGCCTTAGTGACCCATCCTAATCAAGTCGTCAACTATCAGCACGTGACTCCTTTCCCTGAACCACTTCCTGTCACAAGAGAAATGATGGCCAACATGATGATGTCTATGAATGGCGGGGCAATGGATGGAAACCAACAGCATAGTTTGATGAACAAAAAAACATCATCAGCAGCGATGAAATCCTCCATGATCATGTCTTCGCACTCTCAATCAATGAGTTCGCAAAGCGCTAATCACTTGATGTCCTCTAAGACTATCCAAAAGAAAATGGACAAGGCATCCAATCATTCCGCCCACACCTCATTCTCAATGAAATCCAAATCCTCATCGACCTCGATGAACAAGAGTATGGACATGCCAGGTATGAATCATGGGGCAATGAGTCAGAGTAAGACGTCTCACTCTGCTCAAATGAAATCTGACTCCTCGTCGACCTCAATGAACAAGAGCATGGCCATGCCGGGCATGAATCATAGCGCAATGGGCCAGAATAAGACGTCTCACTCTGCTCAAATGAAATCTGACTCCTCATCGACCGCAATGAACAACAGCATGGCCATGCCGGGCATGAATCATAGCGCAATGAGCCAGAGTAAGACGTCTCACTCTGCTAATGACATGTCTATGAATAGGAACATGAAGTCAGATAGGCCTATGGAACATGGCATGTCGATGAATGATTCCACGAACATGCAGATGCCTATTGAGCCGACCATCATCGGCGATAAAATAGAGCCGCCTGATTCAGCAAAAGCCACCACCTTAGGAACCAAATACCAAGAGTTAAAAGGAGCAGTGAAAACCAATAATCCGAATAAACCAGTCGATGGGATTATTAAAATGGAATTATTTGGTTACATGGACCGTTATATCTGGTTTATTAATGGTCTACCGGAATACAAGGCCAAACCGATTTTGATTGAGCCAGGAAAGCGTTATCGGATTATATTTACCAATAATTCGATGATGCGTCACCCCATGCATATTCACGGCCATTGGTTTATTTTACGCAATGGTCATGGATTTTACGACCCGTTATTGCATACCATTGAAGTCCCTCCAGGAGCGACTGCCGTTGCCGATTTTGATACTGAAGCCAGCGGTCAGTGGTTTTTCCATTGCCACCATCTTTTACACATGACCGCGGGCATGGCGCGCGTATTTCAATACACCACCATCATTGAGATTGCCAACGGTACTCGAAAGCCAGACAATTACGCCTATCAGCAAGCCTACATCAATCGACCCATTGTAAGAGAAGACGAAGTCATGCCACTGGATGCTGCGCTCATCAAACACCCCGCAGGGCATCATCAAGGCTTCTATCGTTCAAGCTATATTGAACTCGGTGAAGACCCTTTTCATAATGCTCAGGAAATGACGTTTAGAGGCCTCTATGGCCCAGATTACAATAAGCTCCAGTTGTATACTGAGGACGCTGAAATTTATAAAGGAACCGTTGAAAACGCAGACATCGATGTGTTCTATTGGCATTTGATTAGCCAATTTTGGGCGGTTAAAGGAGGGGTCAATTATTTTTATCGCCCAGGAGGCCCTTATTGGCAACCTGGTATTGGTATTGAAGGGTTAATGCCTTGGTATATTGATACCAACATTAGAACGTATTATCGTGATGGCAGCGTGAAGTTTGACATTCAGTTGGCGCGGGCTAACCAGCTGACCAATAATTTCTTCTTCCTCACAGGAATTCGTAGCATTTTGGCTACTCATACCGTAGTCAAAAATGAGATTGGCAATGGCTTAAATCAAATGCGTTATATCCTTAGACCTTATTATCGTATTAAGCCAGGGCTTAATATTTTTACAGAGTACGAACATGATGAAGAATATGGTGCTCTTAAGAGAATTCTTCGAAGTCAAGGAGAGCCTACCACTCAAGATACAATCACGTTAGGAGTTGCTGTACTTTTTTAAACAGTCACGTGAGGTGCTTTTACCTAGATACTGGAGTCCTAATGCACTAGATAAAAGCTCCTGTTTAAGCCCACGTTCTTGCTCATGGGTTTGAACTTATTTTGAGTTCAGAGTAGGCCAAATAACAAATAGTTAGTACTCGTGGTTTGTTCAGAAGAAACCTCGTGAATGCACTAATTGGAGGAATGTATGTACTTAGATGCTCTTTCACGGCTTGATAAGGCCGCTTCATTTTGTCGTATTGATTCCGAAGCTTTAGAGAAACTGAAACACCCTAAATCCTGTCTGGAAGTATCTCTCCCAGTTCGGATGGATAATGGTGAATTAAAAATTTTTACAGCTTATCGAGTCCATCATAATGACAGCCGTGGTCCTATGAAAGGGGGCATACGGTTTCATCCAAAATTGGATTTAGATGAGATAAAAACTCTTGCATTATGGATGACAATAAAATGCGCTGTCGTCGACATCCCCTTTGGTGGTGCAAAAGGTGGGGTAATTGTTGATCCAAAACAATTATCCCGCATGGAGTTGGAGCGATTAAGTCGAAGTTACATTGAGTTAATAGCGGATTTTATTGGGCCAGACAAAGACATCCCTGCTCCTGATATGTATACCAATGAGATGATCATGGGCTGGATGATGGATGAGTATGCCACCATTGTTCGGCAAAATAGTCCAGCGGTAATCACAGGCAAGCCTATTTCTTTGGGAGGGTGCTTGGGGCGTGAGGGTGCGACCGGTCTAGGTGCCTACTATTGCATTAAAATTCTTGAAAAAAAGAAAAAATGGCAGTCTTCTGAGCTACGAGTTGCTGTTCAAGGATTTGGTAATGCGGGACAAAGTATTGCTAAGCTGCTTTACGACAATGGCTATAAAATTGTTGCAATCAGTGATTCGAAAGGAGGAATTTATAATACCAAAGGCATCGATATACCTCGCATGATTGAAATAAAAAACAGCTCTAAAGAGGTGCAGTCCATATATTGCAAAGAGTCTGTTTGTAAACTTGCGAAGGATGCTACCATTACGAATGAAGAGTTATTGGAACTCGATGTCGATTTACTTATCCCAGCTGCTGCACAAAATCAAATTACCCAAGAAAATGCAGCCAGAATTAAGGCGCCAATAATCATTGAAATTGCAAATGGTCCAATAACCTTAGAGGCCGATGCACTATTGCAGAAAAAGGGAGTATTAATTGTACCCGACATATTAGCCAATACGGGTGGGGTCATCGTAAGCTATTTTGAGTGGGTTCAAAATAAATCAGGTTATTATTGGAGTATGGAAAAAGTTCAAGAAGAATTACAGACTATCATATCCCGTGAATTTAAGAATATTTGGCAGCTGATGGAACAATATCAAACAGATATGCGGCAAGCGGCATACATTCATGCCTTGAGTCGATACGATAAAGCAGTTACAGCCCAAGGAACTCGCGGATATTTTTCAAATTTAAGCCTAAGCCTATAAGGAGAGTTATCCTGCTTGAATTTCATGCCTCTTCTTACTGGGGCTCATTGTCCTATTATTGGTGTTGATTGGGGTATTAGGCTTACTCTCCCCAAAGAATAGAAGGTCCTTCCTCACGTCTTTATGACGGTGACTGATTTACCTGACTGAATATATTTGGCACAAAAAAAACCTCTTAACAACATGTTAATACAGTACTCACGCATCAAGAGAATGAGCTCCCTTCTTCTTAATGTCCGCTGCCATGCCCGCCTTGCCAGCCGTGTCCACCTTGTCCACCGTGATGCCAGTTTTGTTGGTGCCAATTTTGATGCCAGTTATGATGCCACTTGTAGTGGTATTGAATCCAATGCCATCTATGTCCATCCCAATGCCACTTACCATGTCCACCATGAGGTGTCCAATGAGGTGGATGATGGACACTGGCAGCCAATATCATAGAACCTAATTGGGAATCATTTTTGACTGAGGTATCAAAAGCAGCAGCTACAGCAGTTGAGCCTATCAAAGCGGCTACAACAACAAACCGCTTCAACGTCTTTAAAGTCCACATATTGCCGCTCCTTGTAAAGGATGTGATAGCGTTATTCTAATCTAGTCTAAATCCAATACTTATCAATTTAAGTATAGACAAGATAGTACTTTAGTTCGAAATTTGAACAATTTATGGGGTGATACTTTACTGGCGCAATCTTTTATCAGGATGGACTATACTAATAAGAATTAATGAGCAAAGGAGGGCACATCATGTCGCCTGAACCTAAGCATCACCCACAGCCACCAAAACCACAAAAAGAGATGCGCTTTTGGAGTTCTCCTTCTGGCATGGTGGCCATCATCATTATTGGGATTATTGGCTATTTCTTGATTGTAGAGCATGGTGCTCACATTGCGAGTTTTCTTGGGGCTTCGCCTTTTTTGTTGTTAGTCTTACTCTGTCCACTAATGCATCTGTTTATGCATAGAGGACATGGAGGTCATGAAGAGGAGCATCATCATAAGTCTGATAATGAGGACGACTCGTCTGAGGATAAGGATTAATCGAAAATGGAACATACTTCGTATGCCTATGGTTTGTGGTTATTGGTCATTGTCAATTCGGCTATTTTCATTTTGTTTGCGTACAGTTTTACCACCACGTTTAAAACAAGGCGAGATTGGCGCGCCTTTGGTGCTTTTTCTGCGTTTGTCATCGCTTATTTTACCGAAATGTATGGTTTTCCTTTAACCATTTATTTTCTGTCAGGATGGCTTTCTAAATATTATCCTGGAGTAGATTTATACGGTCATGACAGTGGCCATTTACTCCATACCCTGCTTGGCTTGAAAGGTGATCCCCATTTTGATGTCTTTCATATCTTAAGTTTTGTCTTCATTATCGGCGGTCTTTGGATGATTGCATCAGCTTGGGGTACTCTTTATCGTGCTCAAAAGGCGCATCAACTTGCAACCAGTGGGCTGTACGCCAAAATTCGTCATCCGCAATACGATGGGTTTATTCTGGTGATGATTGGTTTTTTATTGCAATGGCCAACCATTCTGACCTTAATCATGTTTCCTATACTGGTTTATATGTATGTTCGTCTCGCACGTAGGGAAGAAAAAGAGGTTTTGGCGGAGTTTGGTGAGGAATATCAACGCTACGCTGCGGTTACTCCTGGGTTTATACCTCGTTTTGGTAAACAACAAGACAGTAAAGGAGGTGCACCATGATGTTTATGTTTCACAGTGCCGAGATGCTCGGCCTTATCGCAATAGCGCTTGGAATCATGTTGGTCGTCTGGGCATTACGTAATGAAGGCAACAGTACTGGATTAAGCAAAGTATTTGGATGGCTGATTGTCATTATTGGGATTTTAGGGGAATTATGCAGTTCTTATTACGCAATTAAATACTGGTATGCAGGCTATTTCCAGATGCCAATGATGTCAGGTGAAGCATTCCTATTTCATGTGGCTCAGATGTTGTCTTTGATTGCTATAGCGTTTGGTATTATTTTGGTTGTCTGGACTTCACGTCACGAAGGTTTCGGTATTTCGTTGGCAAAAGTTTTTGGTTGGCTCATCGTTCTCTTTGCGATTTTAGGAATGATTTGTAGTGCTTATTATGCCACTGTGTATTGGCATAAAGGATATATTCAAACGCCTACTGGTATGCCTCTGTTGATGCAACATCAAATGCCGATGCAGAAACAGTCACCCAATCAATAGCCCTGGTAAGTGCCATAATAAATTGTTAAGGCACTTATAAATTTTCCGTTGTAGAGAAAGAGTCTCTCAATGATGCTTATAAAACCCAACTCCTTTAATATCAGTCCACAACGTGGTTTGGTGGCAAAGGAAACATTGATCGACACGGGCTTCATGCTCATGAGCCACTTTTTTTGAAATCATATTAAAATGCTCCATATAATGACTGGGTGGCGCTTGGTGGCATTGAGCACAATCCATGGAACTAGGGGATGGGTGCCTAAATTCAGAGAGGCTCCAATGAGCCGTTTCATGACAAGCAGAACAATCGTCGCCAAATAACTTAAAGTGCTTGTCCTTGTTTTGATGACATGAGGCGCAGCGTAAAGTCAGTTCTTGAGGTGATAAATGGGGGTTGACCCGTAATGTGGACTTATTGGATTCGTTCTGCGCTAAAAAGAGCATAACTTGATTAATAATCAACTGTTCTTCTTCATCATTTGCATTGGAAAAGGCACGAAGTTGCTGAAGTCCTAACGAAACCAAAGCATTGTGATCCATCTGGGTGATACGTGCTGTTCTGCCCTGGTGCTCTCTATGACATTCAACACAACTGCCTATGTTGGCATGAAAGGAGGTCGGCTGGCGTTTTAACAGAAATTCGTTGTTGGCATGGCAGACGATACAGTTCGCTGCCTCAACCCCTTTCACAGGCGTATGACATGCAGTGCAGTTGTGACTTAAAAACGAGTGGGCTTTGGAAAGTTCTCCGGGGCTTGCCATTCTTTGCCACTCCGCTACGTTCGTCAAACGGCTCACCTCATCTCCATGAGAAGGCAGATAATAGGCCATAAAAGACAGTGCCGCGATTACGGTAAGGGCAGCGAGTGTAGCCCATCTCAGCTTCATTGAAACCACCTTAATCCAAAATAAATTCCAGACCACACGTGCAGACCCAGCAAAACATACAATACCAGTGCTGTAATAATGTGACACGTTAACCATTTTTGAAACAGGCGCTTGAAGTGCTCGTGAAAACGAATGGCGTACTCCAGCTCAGAGATGGCATCCGCCAAGCACAAAGCGCGTACCTCTGCTGACTTGATTAACTGACCATTTAATGCGGTGTCTTCAAGCAACCAGGAAAGAAAGCGAGCGGTCATCAGGTGTAATTTCCCGATGTTTTGCTTGGGGTGTGCGCTTGCTTGTAATTCTTGAGCTACGATTTGGTATTGCTTTTGTAATCCCAAGAGGATTGTCTTTTTTTCATCGATTTCCTGAGTCATAAAGCCCATGAGATAACGGCCAATAAAACCACTGAGCGTGACAATGAGCGTCATAGCAGTCAAAGCAATACCTAAAGCGCTATTAAATTTATGCCCGGTATGAATCAAGACTAAAATAGAGCCGATAATGCCTGTGTAAATATGCCATGACAACAGGGTACTCATGGACACATAGTGTGTTACCCAATTTTTCAAAAATGAAATGCGTTTAATAAAGAGGTAGAGGAGCGGTATCAGCATCAATATTGAGCCACTCACGCCAAAAACGCCACCCCAAAAACTCCCGGCAAAACGATAAGACGTATGGACTGCAAAGCCTAGCCATGTGATAAGCATTAGAAGTACTAACCCCAAAACCATCATACGTCCTTGCGCATTCATTAAGCATCCACCTCAATATTTTTGGTCGCTTTGGCCTGACAGGCTAAGATAAGTCCCTGTTGTTTGTCTTCCTTGGAAAGCGCATCTTCACAAGCCATGGTCACCTCTCCTGATAGCAATTTTACTTTACATAACCCACATTGCCCGGTTCGACACGCGTTATCAATAGTAACCCCGTTGGCTTCAGCGATTTCCAGAAGGGTGCGGTCTGGCAGAATCGGAACCATTTTTTCAGATTTCCGAAACGAAACCATCGCGCGGGTATCGGCTTTGATGGCCTCTAATTCTTCCTGGGCTATTTCTGGTTTCTTTTCCGGTCCAAACGCTTCCGTTAGAATCAAATCAGCGGGCACCTTAAGCTCTTTTAAGATACCAAGGATTGCTTCCATCATCGCAGGAGGACCGCAAACGTGGATACGATGAGAGGCAATATCAGGGACAAGATGGCTGATGATGTTCTTGGTAAATAGGCCTTGTAACCCCATCCAAATGGTTCCTTCTGAACGCAGCATCGATGCGTACACATGGAGATTGAGGTATCTTTCTTGAAGTTGCTCTAATTCTTCGCGAAAGAGAAACTCACTGGTCGTGCGGCAACAGTACAGCAAATAAATGTCATTGTGCCATCCAATATCGGTGAGGTAGCGGATGATACTCATCATCGGGGTAATACCTACCCCTCCACAAATCAGTACAATGCTCTTTGCCTCTTCGCCAGTAAAAGTAAATTTACCATTAGGCCCCATCACCTCCAGTAAATCCCCTTCCTTAATTTCGTCATGCAAATAACGAGAAAACACGCCTTGCTCTTCTCGCTTGACGGTAATGGCACAATAATGCAATTGGGTTGGGGTAGAGGCCATGGTGTAACTGCGCCTGACCGTTTTACCATTAATTAAGGCGGTAAGCGTTATGAACTGGCCAGGATAATAGGTAAATGGCAGAGCCACCTCATGGGTTGATGCCAAATGATATGTTTTGATTCCTGGTGCTTCTTGAAAGATACGGCAAACACGAAGTTGTCCTTCCCATTTCTCTTCCGGTTCGGTGAGTGATCTCATGACCGGAAATTGCGGGACTGGACATTTATGAGCGGGGCAGGTAGGAGGCATAGTTGGGGCAGTTTCTGATGGCACTTTAGAAACTTGAGAGGATTTAATGGGCTCTGCTGATGTTAAGGAAGGGGTTGGTTCAGGTGCTTTTGAGAATTGGGGTGGTGTCTGCGAAGATACAGCCGCATTTTGTTTGGTTAAGCGATCGAGCAGAGCAGCAGCTCTTCTCATTTTGAAAAAATACATCCAAATCATGACCAAAAAAAACAGACCAAATAGAGCGATAATCGTTAAATGAAAAAAAGGCCCACCTAAGACACTCTCGGCTTGCGGACTACTTGGAAGAAGATTCATTTCTCGTTTAAACCACTGCAAGGCGATGTCGCTTGGATTTTTTCCTTCAGACAGTGCGCGAAGTGCGGCCAGTGCGCTCTCATATTGCGTAATCCCTTCCCGTAATTTCTCTAAAGCTTCCTGCATTTTAGCGTAATTGTTATTGCTGGATGCCAACAAAAGCTCGTTAAGTCCACCTTTCATGAGCGCCATGCCGGATGTGATGCGTTGATGTGCCCTTTGTTGAATTTCCAGGCGTTTTTCGGGGGATAATGTGGGTAAACTCATTAAAGAGGGGTAAAGTTCCTTAGAGGGAGTCCCTATATTTTTCATCATACCACTCATTCCCTCGCCTTCTTTTTCTCCTTGATGATGGGCAGCATGGTCTTGTGCTGTGAGTTGAGCAAAGGAAACAGAAGCCATCGCCAACAGGAAAGAAATGGAGACTGCTTGAACCCATAGAAATAGGAAAAACTTTTTAATGTATTGAAACAGCATCCTTTCCCTCCAAAGCCCACTTAACATGACGATTCAAAAAATGGTTAAAGTGGAGCAGTCTGCACGAGTGTTTTCCCGCCTCATATGAGTTTATTCACTATTCTGTAACCGATTTCCAATCACTCAAAAGGGATGACTACGAATTCATAGAATAATTCATTTCATGGATTAGAAACCCAGTCCAATCAGTATATTATAGTTTACCTTGTCTTTCTATGTGAGCTCATGACCAATAATCGCTTCGGCGCTTTGTAAAATATTCTGAATTTCTTCAGTAATTTCTTCTTGGCGCAGTAAATTGAGGCGATGGTTTAATGCATTTTTTTTATTTTCTAAGCGATCTAATGCCTGGTTTAAATGAAACAGTCTTTGATGATTCTCCGCAAAAAACGATTGATAAAAAATCGAATAACACATGGCCAGTAAATAATGCTCCACCAAGTCAGCGAAAAACTGGTCTTTGGAACCATTCAAAACAGGTGGCACAGAAAAATGAAGCGCAGGATTTGTATCCAACTCTCTAAAGGGCTGCCAGGTTTTTGCTTGAATTTGATTGTGCTCTTCCTCATTGAAGAGAACAGTCCATTGCCAAGAATGCCATGTTTTATTTTTTTGCAATAAGGCCTTTTCTAACGTGTGTAACACGTTTGAAATCACGGCTGGGATTTCTTCAATGGCATTGGGTCCATCGATTGTTGCCATGACACGAGAGTCATTAGGCATTTTTAATGCCAGTTTATGCCCTACAAGAATAAGTGCTGGTTCCAATTCAGAATGGTGCTCTTTGTGCGCGTCTAACTGATGAAACACATTATCATTAAAAGAGCCACAAAATCCTCGCTCTGAGCCAATAAGAATAGAAACTAAGAGGGGATTTTCTTGCTGATTCATGGGGGGCATGGAATAGAAACTTAAAAAATCATGGCTCACCTCATGAATGGTTTTAATGACTTGGTCTTGCAGAGCAAGACATTGAGTGATTTTGCCTGTTTCAATTAAAGAAAGATTTCTCATGGCCGTCATAATGTGGCCAATTTCTTCTAAAGTATGAAGATGTTCTTTTAATTTCGTTCGCTTTGTCATAATACATCCCTGCGGTCAATGAGACCCATTATTTTGGAATGGATAAGAAGTCCGTTCTATGCCATTAGCCATTCTTTTATCGCTTTTTTCCATTGTTCTCGTGGACTTCCCAAGGATAAATTGCTCTGTTTTATTTCTTTCTCTATTTTTTTGAGAATTTGAGGGATGTCTTCTAAATTCGATTCGTCAAAGAAACCCTCATTGTAAGCAATAAGCCATGCGAGTTGAAATTCAATGGGTAGTGGTGAAAATCGTTCTTGTTTTAGAATTTCTCTTAAAACTCGCCCTTTTTGAATCTGTTTTTGCATTTTGGCATCCAGTTTTGCTCCAAAGCGGGTGAACAGTTCCAAATCAAGAAATTGCAGGTAATCAAGTTTCATTCGACCGGATTCTTTTTTAATTTGCGGATGCTGCGCTTTAGCACCGACTCGTGAGACCGATTTGGTGATATCAATGGCGGGAAGAAATCCAGAAGAGAATAACGATTCATCAAAAAATATTTGCCCATCGGTGATGGAGATGAGATTCGTTGGAATATAAGTGGCCATTTCACCTTCTTTGGTTTCAATAATAGGCAACGCCGTCATACTGCCGCCGCCCATAGCAGGGGAAAGACAGGTGGAGCGTTCTAATAAACGGGAATGCAGATAAAAAATGTCTGCAGGAAATGCTTCACGTCCAGGAGGTCTACGCAGTAAAAGGGACAGTTCACGATAACTATTGGCATGAGCACTCAAATCATCATAGACCACCAGGGTATCTAAGCCCTTTTTCATCCAGTGTTCGGCAATGGCGCACCCTGCAAAAGGTGCTAGATAAAGTAATCCTGGTAAGGCCGTCGCTTGGGCCACCACAACAGTTGTATAGTCCAAGGCGTTGGCTTTTTTTAATAATTGAATGGTAGAGCTTACCGTGGAACGTTTTTGGCCAATCAACACATAGACACAATACACTTTTTTATCTTTTTGATTCATCACAATGTCAAGGGCCAAAGCACTTTTACCAAGCCCATTATCCCCAATCAGTAACTCCCTTTGTCCTTTTCCAATGGGAATTAGATTATCAAGCATCTTATTTCCTGTGTACAATGGTCGATTCACAAAGTCACGGTGAAGAATAGGGGGGGACAGCCTATCCAGTAATCCTTGTTCTTCATGGGGCGGAATCTCACCGCCGTCTAATGGATGGCCTAGAGGATCAATCACTCGCCCAAGCAGTTTATCGCCTACAGGAATACTCAATACGCGTTTCAGAGGGAAAATAGGGGTGCCTGCTTTTAATTTTTTGGTTTGTACCAGCATCACAGCGCCAACCAGCTCTTCGGTGAGGTGGAACACCATCGCGATACAGCACTCATCCTCTGAAATAAGAATTTCATCGATGGCAGCCCCTGGTAAGCCCTTAATCCAGATGATACCATCTCCAACAGAAACCACCCGTCCTTGTTCGGATACCTTGATTTGAAATTGATAGCGCTTAAGGCGCTGTCGTTGCTTCTCAAGAAAAGAAGGGGTGTTAGACCAATTCATTTTTTGTCTCTGTAAAGAATTTTAATTCATCACGAAGATTGGCTTGCAAGCACATGGGGCCCATTTGAAGGGTTAATCCCGCGAGAAGCTTTGGATTTTCCGTAAAAGAGACTGTAAGTTTTTTAGGTGACAATTGTTCAATGACGTGCAAGAGATCCTGTTTCTGATGTTCTTGGATGGGGTAGGCCGTTTGTATCGAAATGGTTTCTTCTTCGGGCACAGTATTGAGCCATTGCCATTGCTCTACCGGAAAATGATTCAGATCCTCAATGGTTTTTTTAATGATTTTCTCTTCAAGATGGGCATCCGCAAAAGGCATTAACAATTGTTCAGCAAATTTCCCAGCCAATAAAAACGCTTCCTTGGCATTGTTTTCAATGACGGCGGCGGCTTTTTGCATTTCATGGGAAAAAATCTGCTCTTTTTCTTGACGCAATTGTTTTTCAAACCGGAGTCTTTCTTCTGATTTCCATCGTTCCATCGCCTCATGCCACTCGTTTTGTAGGGTCGCTTTCTCTTGTTGCCAATCGGCAAGACGATTTTGATAGGTTGTTTGCAATTGCGTTGCTTGCCTGTGCAGTGTTTGTGCAGTCTCTAATTGTTCTTGCACTCTTTTTTTTCGTTCCAATATGGTTTTTTGTATAGGCGCATAAAGAAAGCGTTTCAAAATCCAAATGAGAATAAGAAAATTAATGAGTTCTAATGAAAAAGTGGTCCAAGAGAGTTCCATTGGTTTTATCCCTGTTGCGTTACAAAATAAGACAATAATGGATTTCTAAAGAGGATAATCAAAACAATCACCAAACAATAAATGGCTAACGATTCGATCATGGCCAAACCAATAAATAAGGTTCTGGTGATGGATTTTTCGGCTTCAGGTTGCCTTGCCAAAGCATCTAAGGCGTGACTAATCGCGCGCCCCATGGCTAGAGCCGGCCCTATAGTTCCTATGGCAATGGCTATTGCTGCAATAACGGTTGACGCTAAACTAAACCAACTTATGTCATTCATAACGATTCTCCTTGGCTTTTAAGCTCATGGGCTTGAATGCCCCCAGCAATGTAAATTAAGGCCAGCATGCCAAAAATATAAGCTTGGATGATGGCTTCAATAATATGTAAAATGAGTATTGGAATAGGAACTAAAAATCCGGCAATCATGAGGACAATCAGGGCGGTTAATTGTAAGCTCATGATATTACCAAACAAGCGGACGGCCAATGCTAAGGTTCGAGAGATTTCGCTGATTAAATGAAAAGGCAATAAAAAAGGAGTTGGCTTAATATAATGTTTCAAATACTCTCGCCACCCCTCGGCACGAATTCCAAACCAGTGTACCGATAAAAAAGTCATCATCGCAAGGGATGCCGTCACCGATAAATCCGCCGTTGGTGAATAAAATCCCGGAATAACACCAATTAAATTGGAAACAAGGATAAAAATCCACAAGGTGGCTACAAAAGGAAATATCAGCTCAACGTGGTCAGGCAATACTTCTTTTATCGCATCGTACATGGTGCTCAAAACACCCTCCCAAAGGAGTTGGTACGTGCTTGGCTGTAGGAGAGAGCATTTGTAAGTGGTACTCCATGCCATGATGAATAAGGAGATCATAATGAACCACGTGGTTAAGACACTTTGTGTGATGGGTAATCCACCGATTGAAAAGGCAAAATGCGCTAAGAATCCTTCTTCTCCCACGGTTAGTCCTTAATTAAAAGATACACGTTAATGGCGCCAATAATCACCCCAAGGAGGATTAAATTGATGGTCCAACTCATGGAATACCCTTTTATTTTCTCATCGAGCCAAACCCCGAGATAGGCTCCTGCAATGATGGGTAACACAAAAACAAAGCCTAAAGTACCCAGGTAAACTGTTTGGGCTAATAACGTTGATTTTCCTTTTTTAGCTTTATTGATTTTTCGGACGTTTCGTTTCACTTGTTGTTCCAGTTCCTTGTTTGAATTTTTAAATTCCATAGCTGTTCTGCCGGTTTAATTCCCATAAACGCTTTAACATTTCTTCATCCAAACGATGCACGCTTTCTTTAGTGCGCAATAGGTTGTTTTCTTCCCAATGTAATTCTTCCTCCAGGACCCTTTGTATGGCTTGGTATTCTTGATGTCGCACATAATGTCTTGTCGCAATATGCAATTGATTGTCAATGAAATAAACCACGGCACCTGGTAAGGCTAAGTACTCCGT
The DNA here is from genome assembly GCF_001467945.1 of Legionella parisiensis. Lineage (GTDB taxonomy): Bacteria > Pseudomonadota > Gammaproteobacteria > Legionellales > Legionellaceae > Legionella > Legionella parisiensis. The sequence continues at coordinate 2,256,187 of NZ_LNYQ01000013.1, read as the reverse complement.
CTCTTGATTTTCATCACGAAACCAGGCCAAGCCGAATTTTAAGCACGTCATCATGCGGCTATGATGAGCTAAAATCCCAAATTGCCCAGAAGCATCCTCACCCACAAAACTGATGACCTTATCGATTTTTTCATATTGTGTGGCACTCTTAAGATGGATAGTAAAAAGCTCCATGTCCGTCGTTATCTCCCTTTATCCATGGCACCCCTCATGTAACACGCTTCTTCTGAAAATTCATCGTAATCGCCTCTTAGAAAGGATTCGCAATCAGTTAATGTGTGTTCTAATGAAACCGATTTCCCTTCCATTCCTGTTTGAAGTTTGGTGACATGGAAGGGTTGGCTAAGATAGCGCTGCAGTTTACGTGCTCTTAACACAATAGCACGGTCTTTAGGAGAAAGCTCTTCAATCCCCATCATAGAAATCATGTCTTCTAATTCTTGATAACGTTCCAGGTGTTCTCGTACGGCTTGTGCAATGGAATAATGTCGCTCGCCCAATAGGATTTTATCCATAAATTGACTCTTGGAAGCTAAGGGATCCACGGCGGGATAAATGCCTTTGCCTGCTTGTGCGCGAGAGAGTACTATGATGGAATCCAAATGAGTAATAATCCCGGTCACCGCCGGATCGCTCATATCATCAGCCGGAACATAAACCGCTTGTACCGAGGTCACTGCTCCTTTTGCAGTCGATGTCATGCGCTCTTCAAGTTCCGCTATCTCAGTCATTAAGGTGGGTTGATAACCGACACTAGCCGGCATTCGGCCAAGTAACCCCGAAATTTCACTGCCGGCTTGCACAAAACGATAAATATTATCCACAAGAAAAAGAACCTCATGGCCCAACGTATCACGCAAATATTCCGCATAAGTTAATGCCGATAACCCTGTGCGAAAACGCACTCCCGGTGATTCGTCCATTTGACCAAACACCATGAGGGTTTTATCCATTACGCCTGCGGATTTCATCTCATGCCACAATTCATGTCCCTCCCGAATACGCTCACCAACACCAGCAAAGACGGAGGTTCCTTGATGCAATTGAATAATGGCATGCATCAATTCCATCAGGAGTACGGTTTTTCCAACTCCTGCACCACCAAACAATCCTGTTTTACATCCTCTGACGAAAGGGCAAAGTAAATCAATGACTTTAATTCCAGTCTCAAGAATGGTTTCTTGAGTGCTCGTCATTTCAAGTGGCGCGAAGTTGGCCAGAACATCACGATATTCATGGGTTTCTAATGGCGGGGCTCCGTCTAATGGCTCACCAAAAATATTTAAAAGGCGGCCCAAGCATTCTTTTGAAACGGGAATTCGTAACGAAGTGCCTTGGTCATAAACTATTAAACCTCTTTGCAATCCTGAGGCACGGTGGAGCGTGATGGCTCTCACATGATGCTCATCAAGGTGCTGACACACTTCCAAAATGTATTCATCACTGTCCGTGTAAGTTTTAAGAGATTGATGCAAAGGAGGTAGTACATTACAATGTATCCGGACAACAGGGCCATTGATTTCGATTATCCTGCCGATGGGAGTTCCATGAGTTTGAGCAACAGCCGTGTTTTTATCCATCATTTTCCAATTGAATTCATGACCCATGAATTAGGTGTCGTCCTATTCTCTCTATTTTTACATCACTTTATGGAATTTTAATATAACAGAGTTTGAAAACAGATAGCAAAATGCTAATTAATAACAGCTCGCCTGAAAGTATCTAAAAAACAAACACTGTGTGAGATCTCATTAATCAGCTTCTACATAGGTCACTTTGCCACATGATACATCAAGCCACGCCTTTAAATAGAGTTCGACGAAATAGGTAGGTCCTGAATGGGGACAATCTTAATGAGCTACTGACCTATAATAGGGCTCATAGAAATCTCATAGAGCCCTGGTGATTGGTTTAAGTGCCCTAGCATAGGCCTCTTATAGAACATTTATTGGTTTTTCATCATGGGGCATCCCATCATTTGTCTATCCATCATCATCTGCATCATTTGCATCATCATTTGCATCATTTTCGTACGCTGCTCCATCGTTTCGGGTTGTTTAGCTGCATCATCCTGCATACTTTTCATCATCTTCATGCCTTTTTGCATCGCATGCATGCCTTCTTCCATCATGGGCATTTGTGTTTGCATCAACGATTTCTTTTCTTCCGTTGTTTTTGCATTCATAAGCTTATCATGCATCTCCTGCATTTGTTTTAGTGCTTCTTGCATTTGTTTCATTTCGTCTTGCAGTTGGGTTGACTGCTGATTAGAGCTTTGCATTCCCATGCTATTCGTATTATTCATTTGAGAACCAGAAGACATGTCTTCTGCAAAGAGTGGTGTAGCAACCAAACTGCAGGCGGCCAATAAAATCAATACATTCCGTTTTAACATAATGAATCTCCTTATTATTTTTTCAATAAATTGTTTGGACTGAACATCCTATCATAGCACTTCATGAATAGGGTATGAAAAGCAAAAAACATACCTGTGCAGGTTAATGCCAACCTATTCCTCCCGTGTTGTGTCCTTCATAAGTATGAGAAACACTGTGTGAATTATTGGTCGCTGTTGTTGGGGTGCAAGAGGTCAACAAAAGTATCGCGCTCATTATCCCAATAACTGCTTTAATAAGTCTCTGCTTTGGCATATCCATGCTTCTTGCAATGAAATAAAATGATAGCTGAATCAAGATAAAAACAACCCACCTCATTTTATAAATCATTTATATAATATAGCATCGTTTAGAAATATTGAGTGTTAACCATTACCACACTGTAGTTTTGCGTTGTTTCATTACTTTCAAGAAATAATCCAATTGAGCTACAAAAAAGCAATTTAGCCAAAATGGATAAAGTAAGTTAACAAGCCCACACCTTATTGGCCAAAATCGATGAGATAAGATTTCTTGAAAAAAACAGAAGTGCTGTTTGGCTAAAGAGATAGTAAGGGGTGACTATTTAGCCTGTCTATTTCTGAAGAGAGACTCTTTAACCGGTGACTCTTTAAACGGAACTGATGGGTTCATTCTTGTGCTATGCTGTATTATATCTTGTTGATTATAGGGCTTAATGCCAGGGATGTCGTGGCCATGAAGAGATTAGAAAAACAATGTTGTCCTAAGGAAAGGATACTCACTCAGGACCAAGAATTGCAAGAAGGGGTAGATTTCTCTTGTTGTGCACCTGCTGATATGAGTATTTCCGAAAGCTTCTTTCCGTTTTTTACTCGATTAGCGCAAGCCAACCTGGCTAAATGGACGGCAGGAATAAGTCCTGCTGCCATCGGATCTTCTTATTCCACCTGGCTTTGGCAATTGTCCCAATCCCCTGGGGTTTTGTGGGAACTTGCTTTTTATCCGGTTTTTCATGCCAAGGATTGCATTAATAATATCGTTTGTGTTGAACGTGCTGCGGATGGTAAAGACGTGCGTTTTAAAAAAGACAGTTGGCAGCCCATGCCTTGGCGTTTATTCGCTGAAGGATTTTTGCAGATGGAGGATTGGTGGCGACGTGCCACAACGGACGTACCAGGATTGCCCAACCAGGTGGAGCGTACCGTTTCGTTCTGGGCACGTCAATCCCTTGATGCCCTATCCCCCTCCAATTTTGTTTGGTCTAATCCTGATTTATTCCATGAAGCCATGCATACTGGGGGACTTAATCTCATCCAAGGCAGCCAAATCGCATTTGAAGACTGGTTAGAAAAGCTAACCGGTGCACCACCTACAGGTTCTGAACATTTTATCCCCGGGAAACAAGTGGCTATTACTCCAGGGCGGGTGGTCTTTCAAAATCATTTAATTGAGCTCATTCAATATGAGGCCCAAACGAAAACAGTCTATAAAGAGCCGATACTTATCTTACCAGCCTGGATTATGAAATATTATATTCTCGATTTATCACCAGACAACTCCTTAGTGAAGTGGCTCGTAAGTCAGGGGCACACCGTATTTATCATTTCTTGGCGCAATCCTGACAAAGAGGACCAGGATTTGGGGATGGATGATTATTATCGGCAAGGAGCTATGGCTGCATTTGATGCGGTGTCGACCCTTTTGCCAGAAACTAAAATCAATCTGATGGGGTATTGTTTAGGGGGCACCTTGGCCATGATTACCGCAGCTGCGATGGTAAGAGACAAGGACGAACGTTTAAACAGCTTGACGCTCTTGGCAGCCCAAGGGGATTTTACTGAGGCTGGGGAATTAATGCTTTTTGTGACTGAAAGTCAAGTGGATTTTCTTAAAAGTATGATGAAGGAACAAGGGTATCTGGATACCAAGCAAATGGCGGGTTCTTTTCAGATGTTGCGTGCTTATGACTTAATTTGGTCCAAAATGGTCCAAGATTACATGCATGGAATGCGGCGAGGGATGATTGATTTAACCGCTTGGAATGCGGATGCCACACGGATGCCTTACAAAATGCACAGTGAATACCTTGAAAAACTCTTCTTAAGGAATGATTTTTCCGAAGGGCGTTATACCGTGGAAGGAAAGCCGGTGGCCGCTGAGAACATCGAATTGCCTGTTTTTGCTGTGAGCACTGAAAAAGACCATGTAGCGCCCTGGCAATCGGTCTATAAAATCCATCTTATGACCGAAGGAGATGTGACCTTTGTTCTCACTGGTGGTGGGCATAATGCAGGCATCATCAGTGAGCCGGGTCACCCAGGACGTTCTTATCGTGTCCATGAGCATAAACAAGGCGAGGCTTACTTAAATCCTGAAAGCTGGCTTACGATGGCAGAGAAGCGAGAGGGCTCCTGGTGGCAAGCATGGCATGCGTGGTTAGTTCAGCAAAACACTAAAAAACGCATTGCGCCACCGGTCATGAATCCCTCACTGCAAGCGGCACCAGGAACTTATGTGCTTCAGAAATAGAACGCCTTTGCGTGAGTTACATGTATTGCCCACCATTAATATCAAAATTGGCACCGGTAATAAAACCGCTTTGCTCCTCTGCAAGGAAGGCAACAACACGAGCAATTTCTTGGGGTTTTCCTAATCGTCCCACAGGAATTTGGGCCACAATCGCTTCTAAAATATCGTCCCTTAGAGAAGCGAGCATTTCAGTATTAATATAGCCAGGAGAGACGGTATTCACTGTAATGCCTTTCTTTGCCACTTCTTGCGCCAGACTTTTGGTAAAACCGTATAATGCAGATTTAGTGGCCGCGTAATTACACTGGCCAAATTGACCTTTGCGTCCATTCACAGAAGAAATGGTGATAATACGTCCATAACTATTATCCAACATATTGGATAACACGGTTTTCGTCATATTAAAGACACTATTCAAATTGGCATTGATGACATCCTGCCATTGTTCTTGAGTCATTTTTTTCAAAGTGGCATCGTTCGTCATGCCGGCATTATTCACTAGAATATCGATTTTGCCGTATTTTTCGATGACCAATTCGGTCACTTTCTCACAATCATTGAAGGAAGAAATATCAGCGTAGACAATGTCGATATCAAAGCCTTGCATGGCTTGTTTTTTCTGCCATTCTTTCGCCAAATCATGATTGCCCTGTTTAAAATAGCAGGCAATGACTTGATAATCTAACTTTTGCATTGCCTGGCATATGGCGGTACCAATACCACCAGTGCCCCCTGTGACTAAAGCAACTCGTTGGTCCACTTCTTTCCTCCTTGATGGTTTCATGCAGTAAAAATAAGTGTTATTGTTCATCAGAACGGTCTTGCCTAGACCTAATGGTGGTCATTTTTGATAACCTCTACTTCCTCGGCCTGAGGTCCTTTCTGTCCTTTTCCCATTTTAAAAAGAACGGTTGCCCCATCGGGAAGCGTTTTAAAGCCGTTACTTTGAATCGAGCTAAAGTGGACAAAGTAATCCTTGCCACTGCTTTCAATAAAACCAAATCCCTTGTCTTTATTAAACCATTTGACTTTACCACGAATTTTATTAGTCATTTTGTTTATTTCCTTATAATCAAGCAGGTTACATAGTGTCATGCCACGTTGTTCTTTTTGTCAATACTTGTTAACCAGAGAGCTCTTAGTGATTTAATGGATTGAATCAGTGGACTCTCCAGTGTTTCCCTTTGTTTTTTTCAATGAAACCACTTTATCACATTGAATCTCAATGGTATTTGTTTTAGCAGCAGATACCCCCCAACATCGTATTCTTTTTCCCTCTTTCTCGATGAATAGCACATGAATAACCAAATTGCTCCCATAAGTGTTGTCGATGGTGATGTCTTGAGTCTCATTCGTTTTTGTCAGGAGTCTTCCCAGGGAATTGCCAGCACGGTGGAACTCTATTAATACTTCAGTATTGGATAAGGGCACATTGTTTATTTTGGAGTCCTTGTGGTATTTGATGTGATAGGATTGCGTGCCGGCGCAGGCATTAAGTGTCGTGCACGAAAAAATTACCGCAAAAATAATTTTAAGAAGGACTATTTTTTTTATTTTAAATGACGTGATATCGTTCATGGGATTCCTATTCTTATTCTTGCTCATCTATTTTTACTATTTTGTCATAAAATTTTTACATGCCCAATCTTTAATAGCATAATTCCTTTTTGTCATAATAGAGCTCAGTCAACAGAATAACTTATTATGAGGTTGGAGACTCATTTTAGTTTTTATTAACGACTCTAACAAGGATTAGTTTAGTATGCGTTTACGTCTTGTCATCTTAGTTTTAGCCGCAATTATTATTGGTGTGGGAAGTTATTCTGGGATAGTGAATGTCATTAAAGAGCCCATAGAAAATGTGATAATAGGGTATAAAAGCCCATCAGCCTGGAATAATCGTGGTGTAGATTATGTGATTGGCAAAAGAGTAGCACAAAATGACTCTGAAGCTGTAAAATGGTTTTGCAAGGCAGCGAAACAAGGCGAAGCCATGGCCCAGCGCAACCTTGGCTTGATGTATGCTGCAGGCAAAGGGGTCCCTCAGGATAATGGCAAGGCTATGCAATGGTTTCGTAAAGCCGCTCTTCAAAATGATGCCGTGTCACAATTAAATCTTGGTGTCATGTATCAAAAAGGTATGGGTACTCAGCAAAACGATAGGGAAGCAATCAAGTGGATTCATAAAGCAGCCGCACAAGGATTTCCAGAGGCTGAACGTAGTCTTGGCATCCTATATTCCACTGCTGAAAATGGGCAACAAAATTATGTCGAAGCTTTTAAATGGCTTCACAAGGCAGCTGAGAAAGAAGATGCCATAGCCCAATATAATCTTGCAGTTATGTATGTCACAGGCAAGGGGGTTCGGCAAAATGATACGGAAGCAGTTAAGTGGTTTCGTAAAGCAGGCAAACATGGCGATCTCATGGCTCAACGAACACTTGGATTAATGTACGCAACGGGGAGCAATGTTCAACAGGATGATTTTCAAGCGATGAAATGGTTTCGTCTGGCCGCGAAACAAGGAGATGCTGTGGCTCAATATAATATAGGTATGGGCTTTCTTAACGGCAAAGGGGTGATTCGAAATCACACAAAAGCTCTGAAATGGTTTCATTTAGCTGCTAGTCAAGGATTGCCCCAAGCTCAATATGTGCTTGCTGCACTTTATCATGATGGAGTGAGTCTTCCTCAAAATAGTATGGAAGCAATAAAGTGGCTCCGAAAGGCTGCTGCGCAAGGTCACTTGCAAGCTCAAGAGCGCCTGCAGGCTCTGGTTAGACAGGATTAGCTGTGAGGCGGTTCCTCTTTCATTATCATACGAGTTAGTATTTATCCCCCTATGCTGAAAATAACGATTTGATTATTTCAATGAGAAATTATTTAAACATAATAATATTTTCGTTCACGATTTTGTAATGCTTATTTAATTGTAATGGGATAAGCACAGCTCGTCATTTCAGAGATTAACACCTTTACAGTCTGAGTTGTTATTTTCTATCTAGGTTCTAGATATAAGCCGTTTAAATTTCTGAAAATTCATTTAGGTTAAAATTGATACACCTAAAAGTTAGAATCTGCCTCATTTATTGGGAATATTTTTGCAACACTATCATTAAGTAATCTGAGCGGTACTTTTATCCGAAGCACATTGCCATGCGATGTTATTATTTTAGCCTTTAAGTGTCGTTAAAGAGCATCTCTTTTCAGGTTTTATGGTTCTGTAAATTATTATTATAAACATTGTTGCTATTAGCGTAAAAACTAAAATTGATGGTGACGATGCAACGCCGGTTTTTTTTACAAGTATCATAGAAAGTAATGGAGCGAGGCCAGCGGATAAACTTGCTGCAATGGAATATAGTATTGATAAAACACTACAACGTAATTTAATCGGGAACATTTCAGCTAACATTACTGGTACTGTTGCATAATATGCTCCTGCTGGAATAGCAATTAAAGCTTGACTCAAAATTAACTGATAAAATATTTTGTGCGATAAGAAGTTGAAAAAAGGTTGAGATAGAACTAGAAATCCTATACTTGCTGCAACTACGATTTTTTCTCTACTAATTTTATCAGATAGATTCCCAATCAGAGGAAATACTCCTAGAAGTACCATTAAAGAAATGATGTTGGAAATGATAATTTCATGGTTTTGAAAATTACCATATAAACGAGCTTGCATAGGACCATAAATGTAAATTTGAAATGTAGTTGTTACACCCAAACAACTCAAAATAAACACATAAAGGGATTGTATTTTATTGTTTTTGATATAGGTTACCGATTCAGAAAGTAAACTCTTAAATTTAGGCTTTGGTCTGTCTGCATAGTATACGATGTATTCCATACTCTCGGGGATACATAAACGGATGTATAAACCAATCGAAGATCCTAAAAGCGCAAGCACAAAAGGAACACGCCAGATCATCCAGTCCTGTTCAGGATAGTGACTGGTAAAATAAGTAACAATCAATACAACTAAAGACGCTATCAGCATCCCTGACATAGCGCCAAAGGATGCCCAGCTTCCTGAGTAGCCCTTTTTTGAGGCTTCGGCATTCTCAACTAGGTAAGCAGAGGAGTTTAAATATTCTGCACCGCAGGAGAAGCTCTGAATAATTCTTAACACTAATAAGGTAATAGCAGAAAATGTACCTATAGTACTGTGAGGGGGGATAAACCCGATAAGGGTTGTTGATATGCCCATTGTTAGGATAGAACCTGCAAGGATAATTTTTCTGCCATAGATATCGGATAGTAAGCCCATTATCATAGCCCCAATAGGTCTGGCTAGGTATCCAGCAAAGAAAGTAAGAAAGACGAGAAACAAACCCTTGGAGACATCACCAATCAGGTATTTGGCAATGTAAACTGAGAGTAGGCCACAAATAGCCATGTCAAAGGATTCAATTAAATTACCCAGTGTACCTGCCAGAATGATTCGGGTTTGGTGCTTCATGCGATTATCCTTTACTTTGCATTGCCGATAGAGTGGTTAGTGAATCTTGATCTTCCACTCGGTCTAAAAATAAAAATCCATCCAGGTGATCAATTTCATGTTGAAGAATGCGGGCTTCTAAACCGGAAGCTTTTTTGGTAATTCTATTTCCATCTATGTCAAACCCTGAATATTCAATTTCCATGGCTCTTGGAACTTCACCCATTAATTCACCACAATTAAGGCAACCCTCGTAGCCAGTTTGAATTTCTTGAGATAGGATTTTTAATGAAGGATTAATTAAGGCTGTATCAGGAATTGGGTATTCTGGTTTTCTCCTTTTGGTGTAATCAGTACCAAATACAATAACTCGTTTGCTGATGCCAATTTGGGGGGCAGCTACGCCTACAGCCCCCTTGTCAGCCATTATGCCAAACATAGTCTTAATAAGCTCTTTTAACCAACTGCTACCAAATTCTGATTCAGAAATTGGATCAGCGGTTTGTCTTAAAATAGGGTTGTTTTTATCAAGGAGTGTGTTCATGGGGCACCTGATTGTTGATGATTAATGTCAGTTTGGGTTTTGTCGTCATGCAGGGCTGTTTGTCAGGGAAAATTAAATACTCTTGAATTCGCCTTAACGCAAATTTGCCCATGGCTAACAGTTTTTCGCAATGAATCGAGCTTTTGTTCTGGATATATGGATTTATCCGTTTTAATCCAAATGAAAAGATAGCTTTATAAGAATCATATTCAGTGGGGATGGAGATACCTGTTATAAGTCTAGGTTTTATTTGTTTGTATTTTACAATTGATTCTGTGCAGCCTATATGTGGTAGTTCGCTCCATAATTTCGGTTGATCCTGGCTGAGGAATTCTGGTTGATAGCAACCGTCAAATAGCCAGAGACTTTGCTCAATTAAATTTTGCTCTATGGCTGGGTTCGAGGATATGAAAAAGATCTGTCCTGCCTGGTTAATAAGGGCAATAGAAGCATAGTCAGTTTCTACTTGCCCTAGTACATCTGAAAACACCCTGCGTATTGTGACAAAGTGTTCAAACAGAAATTCCTTGGCTTTGGGGTGAAGCTTTACTTCCACAGCTGTTACATCCATATCTACAAGTTTTTTAAACTGCATGACTGTGCTTTTTTCTCTTTTCTTCATAAGAAGAAATTGAACCAATGGCCAAGTCAATGATTTTTAGTAAATTATTTTCCGAAGTGTCAATTGCTTTGACTTCTTTGATCAATCCTAACACAAAATCGGCGTAATCGTCATTACTTCCCTGAGAGATAGGGTATAAATGATGGCTTTGTTTCAAGATGTAATGAAGCAATTTTTCATCGACTTCATTCTTCTTAGTTGTTGCATTTTCGTCTTCCCCAAATAGTAACCAGCCTGGGTTTACTTGAAGATGGAAAGCCAGTTGTTTGACTTTTTCATAGTCTGGTAAAGCATCTCCTCGTATATAACGGCGGCAGATTTGTTCAGAGGCACCAGTAAACTCAGCCAGGGTTTTAATACAGATCCCATTTGGCGAGCGAGAGGCCGTATATCCTCTATCTTTGAGGGCGTTAATCAAGCGGTTAGCAAACGATTGATAGGGTCCCTTACTCATAAAATTATCCTTGTAATCGAACGTCATAAAAAAATTATCATATAAAACGATATCATTCAATATCATATCGTATCTTAATATAAATTTCTTTAAAACACATATTGATAATAAAATTAATATTGTTTTAATATAAGTTTCGTCAAATGATGCTAAATGTTAATTTGACGTGAATTGGACTTTAGTACACATGATTTACAGGAGTATTTTTCATGTCCCATAATAATAAAGTAGGTATTTACAAGGGGATTATCCAGTATTTGCTAGATGCAACTAACTATCCGTTGCAGCGAATTGCTAACTTATCTAACTCACCAATTGCATATTTGCAATTGATTTTTCACCATAACCGATTGCCTCAAAATAGAAGTGTAGAGCTAAATTTGCTGAAATTATTCATTGTATTTATCGATATGGAAATTAAACGAGAGCAGAAAGCTGAGAAGTTTTTTCCAGCTGACATGCATTAGGAGGCTTTAAGATGCAGTTTTCTGATAATAAAATGCCAAAACAGATTTTGTTTATTACTGATTTAGAGGAGCTTCTTGGTCGTAACCGTTTGACATTAAGGCGTTGGTGGACTAGCGGAAAATTTCCACAACCAGTTAAACTAAATGGCACAACACTGGCATGGCACTCTGAGACAGTTAATCATTGGATTCAACAAAACATGCGATTATCTTAGCATAATAGCCCATATTATGTGGGCTATTGAACTTCTTTCCACAATGGATGATCTAACCAGCTCCTTGGAATTCCCATGCTTTCATGCGCCCAATCATATTTTTCAATAATAGGCTGAATAAGTTTCTCGGATGATATTGCCCAATCTATGCCATTACCCGCAGTGGTTAGTAATTTTCTGATGATCAACAAGATAATATATGAGCGATCATTTCTTGGTGTAATGGGAGGTAGCCAAAGTTCATTAATCGCATCAATTTTGGGTTTAATGGCTAAATCTTTATTCCAAAGGCGGCTATGATGAGCACATATATTTCTTACATAAGTTAGAAAGTATAGCCAATTGGCTAAAGTTTTTGGATGTAACTTATAACCTTCAGCAATTATCCTTTTGTCTTCATTTTTAAGCCCTTTAAATAAGACCGACAATGCACCAAAGGATAAAACCTCTATTGCCATCCATATTGGTAAGTTAGGATAGCCCAGATATTTATTTTTATAATGCTCAATAAAGTACTCTCTGGAACGCTCTATCTCGTTATTAATTTGTGCTAACCAGGTATTATGTTCAAATTGCTGATGGAAATTTTGAGGATTCGACAAAGCAAATGGTCCATAACTATGAGCAAGGTGATAAGCAATACTGGTTCTTACTGAAATTTCAATTCGCTCTAATCCATCCATTACTAACAATCTTAGTTTACGATCAAATTCATAGAGATCTATGACATTTTCAAATGTAACATTATCTTGAAATTGTTCGGTGATATTTCCTGATGATGTGTCGGAACGTTTAAAAGGCAAGCAGTAGGCACTAAGCCGATAATAGTTGGTATTTGAAAGACTTTGCAGTGCTGAAGACCAATTATTTATAATAAGACCTTTTGCTTGAAGTTTTTCAAGTTGAGCTTGAAAACTTAGGGCTGGCTTTAGATATTTAATGAGAGGACTATTCATAGCAATACGCATAAAAAAACCGCCAAGGTTACGCAAGGACTAATGTCCTCTAGGCGTGGCGGTTGTGTTAAGTTAATTATAGAGCAGTTCATATGACTTTTTCAATCCTTTGATGAGATTAATTTTGCAATATGGCTTGCCCAGGCGTCCAATGCTTCTTTGCGTTGGGGTAGCATCTCATTTTTATTATAAGTAGCCATAATACGGGGCATTTTGTGGCCAAGACATTTTTCTATCACCACGGGATCAATATTAAGTGACTCACCCAATTGTGTGGCAAAGGTTCTCCTCAAATCATGAGCAGTCCATTCAGGAACTCCTACCCGAGTCTGGATTCTTTTAATTGCACGTGGTAGGGCATCTTTGGACATAGGAACATCGATTGTTATGCCTGGAATTACAAAAGGGGAGACAGATTGTTCTTTAAACTGAAGTAGTAATTTTTTTGTAAGTTCACTCAAGTGTATTTTTACAGTTATTCCTCCTTTTGAATGCTCGGGAGGAATAGTCCATAAAGATTGCTCAAAATCAAATTGATGCCATTGTGCCAGTCGGATTTCACCTGTTCTAACACCAGTAAGTATAATAACTTTAATTGCTAACCTGGCTGATTCAGACATTTGGCTTTTATCGCTTTCAAGGAATTTCCATATTATTCTTATTTCTTCGGGCGATAGTACCCGCTCCCTGGGCTTTTCAATACCACCGATATCACGTGATCGTATATTGGTAGCTGGATTATATTGAATATAACCACGACTCACTGCATAGTTTAGAACTTGTTTAATAGTGCTGAGAATGCGATTCGCATGAATTGGCGCTCCTCGTTGTACTATTTTGTCAAGGGCGATTGTAATATCTTTGGTTTGTAACTTATCAAGTACAGTATCGCCTAGTAGAGGAATTATTTCTGAGTCAATCTGATATTTGATAGGGCGTGGTTGCTTTCTATTTTTAACGGCATAATTTTCGTACCAAGACTGTATTAATTTTGAAAAGGTATTGTCTTCTTTTAATTTTTCTAGCTTGGTATTTTCTATAGGATTTATACCTTGCTCTTTTAAACTTTGCGCTTTAGCAAGATATTCACGAGCCTGTTTTAGACTAATAGCTGGATATTTTCCTAAGGTCATTTTTTGACGTTTACCATTCATACTAAAACGGTAAAACCAAGATTTATTACCACTTGGCATTACTCTAATACCTAATCCAGAAGATTCTATTTTTTCAAACCAGGTGGTCTCTGGCGCGAGATTTTTAATATAGCTATCGATAAATTTCATCTACACAGTCCTTTTTATTTTGGTACCATTTTTGGTACCAAAATTTATGTATAGGTATATTATCAAATGATACTAATTGAATTGCTAAAACTCAATTATTTCTTATAAATAAAGGGTTTTTTGCTATTTTTGAAATTAAATGATATTGTTTGATATCGGTATAATAAAGTTTCGTAATCAAAAGGTCGGGAGTTCGATTCTTCTCAGCGGCAGTAGGTTTGTGATTGAAAATGATTTTAATGGGGCACTCAAGGGACAATTTATAATAACAAGTAATGAAACTAAATAAGAATATCGAGCCTTTGCAAACTCTTCTCCTTCTGAAATAACTATTGACACTAATAGTCTATAATAATATTTATCATACTAGGCGACTACTTTAGGTAACTTAAATGGATTTGAAGGAACTTAAAGGCAAATTAAGAAAATACTTTGTAAAATCTTCTCTCTCAAATGATGATGTCATTTTTTCAACCTCAATTAAGACTTATAAAGATGGCTATCTGTTATTCGTGCATAAACAAAAGCGCAAACATCATTTCTTCAGTGATAGTGTTAATTCCGCTCAGAAATATTTATCAAAAGATGAGTTAAAAAACATAAATGATCATGCTCTTAAAAAGCTAGTAGAGGGATTGATAGATGAGATGGAAGAGCGTCCTGATCCTGGACCAGGGATAAACAATGAAAGAAAAAAACGATAATCCGTTGCATAAAAAAGTAGATTTTGCTCAAGAGCGATATAAATTTTATAGCTCTGAAGCTTCTAAAATTGCAAGACAAATAGCATTTGCCGAAGGAGCAATTTTTTGGGCATTGTATGTTTTGATGCAAAATGGTCCAAAGACATTGCTAATTACTTTTTACTTTATGCTTTTACTCTTTTTTATCTTTGATCTTATTCAATATGTAGCTGGGGCTTTTCTTTTTAACTATGAAGCAAATGTATTGAAAAAACTTATAAAGTATAATAAGAGAGCACCAAAATATGAAATTGGTGACCAAGTAGGAAAGCATATAAGAAATTACTATATCCTGAAGTTAGTTTTTTTATGTGTTTCAACTTTATTGCTAATTAGTATGTTCATTGTTTTCATAATCAATAATATTCCCTTACATCATTGATTGTATTTCTTTTTATCGGTCAGAATTAATAAATAATTATCGCCTAAGACATAATCAAACTACGTAAAATTGCATAGTAAAATGACTTCTGAGAAAGAATTAGTTACGCAGGCAGCTGAAAAATCGATTTAATTTGGAACTGAAAGCGTGTGTAGGTTGGCTAAACGAAGTGCAGCCCAACAACATCTACTCAATCATTGGACCCTAGTTTTATCAAAGTGAAAGTATCTTAAAACTAATCGTGCTTGGGGTTAGATCTTGCTTTTTACCTAGTGCCTAGAAATTGGCAAGAAAGGAAGAACTGACCCCAGATATGCATGTTATTTATTTTTCAGAATATAAATTCTATTATTCTTGTAGGTTACGATTTTTGGAGCCCTATATGGTTAAAAAACCACCACAGGAACAATTGATAGATAAAGCCGCGAAATTAATTAAAGCGGGAATTGACTCTGTAGTACCAGGCGGTGCTATAGCTACAGAATTTCTTTTGTCTTTATTTAAAATGCCATATCAAACACGATCCGAAGAATGGCAAAAGGAATTAACGGATGCTATTAATAAAATTCAAGAAAGTGGAATTGATATCGAACAGTTGCAAAAAAATGAAGAATTTATAGATATTTTATTTCAATCTATACCTCTAGGACTTAAACATCATCAAAAAGAAAAGAAACAAGCACTTAAAAATGCAATTATTCATTCTGCCCTTGGTGAAGCTCCGGATTTCTCAATACAACAAGTTTTTCTCAATTGTATAGATACGTTTACTATTTGGCATATAAAAATATTAATATTATTCAATAATCCAGAAAAGTGGTTTGATGAAAATGCAATTCCTATAGTTGGAGGAGTGGGAAGTGTTCGACGCACTTTAGAAGCTGCTTATCCTGAATTAAAAGATGCAAGAGATTTAGTAGGAAATATTTGGACAGATTTATATATTAAAGGTTTTATAGATGTTGATAAAACCATATTGCCCACTACAATGACTGGAAGTGGTCGTTTAGATAAAAGAACTACACCTTTGGGAGATCTATTTATTTCTTACATCGGTGATGAGTGAATATGTAATAATTTATCAATTATCTTAAACACAGATACTTTAAATATAATTTAAGATTTCTAATTTTATAAACTATCACAATCATTTTATGGTTTTATCTGATCAATAGAAGTTATAAGTTTCTTCTCCCAATCTACTGGAAAATGCTTTCTTGCAAATGTTAATGCTTGTTTAGTAAAACCAAGCATTTGTCTATCTATACTTAGATAGTTAACATAAGGTAAAGCTGCTAAATGGGCTAAATCATAAATATGACTTATTTTCCAGGTCAGATCAGTTCTATGCATATAATGCTGTGTATAATAAGGACACCAGATACTAGGTATGAGGGACGGTTTTTTTATTAACCACTCAATAAAAATATCAAGAGGATTTAAGAAAACGGTTGAACTTTCAAGAGGCTCTTCGGGCATATTTGAGCTTTTAAATGTTACTGCTTCAATCACTGAGTCCAAAAGCTCTCTATCGGAAATCATTTTTTTAAGACTTCTTCTAAAAGTTCTTTGCATTTCTTTGTCTCTATTTTGAGGGCTAGACAATGCTGTAACTAAATCGTAATTGGTTGAGGCCCAGGTCTCTAAGTTTTGTTTTTGGCAGGATAATGGTGGCTGTTGAGGTCCATTAATTAATAAATGTGATATTATGATCTCCATAGAAGCATTACTATAGTCAAGCCGCAATTTGAGAGTAGATTCATTTGGTTCAAAAGTATTTATAAATTTATCCACAAAAGGATTAACTTGAGATTTTTCCTCTTTTTTAAAATTCTTTAATGCATCTTTGATTTCTACACGCTTTAAATCGACAGAATTTCTAAGCCATTTTTTAGGCAGATGATCTATAAACTGTCCTATTTCAATTGCTTTGTTAGTATCTGTTCTCTCAGTAATATCAAAAATATGCACGGGGGATATAACAAAGGAATGCTTACCTGAGCTTTTTAATTTGTTTAATGTATTTAAATCATCATTTGATAAAGTCCCTTGCTGCCATTTTTGCAAATGGGAAGTATCAAGATATATATCCAT
>NZ_LNYQ01000013.1:1990584-2238998 GCF_001467945.1 Legionella parisiensis | reverse complement strand
TCAAAAAAAGCCCCTTATATGCCCCACAAAAAAAAAAAAATCAATACTTTAATTAAAATCAGCTACTTAACTAATCAAAGCATTTGATATTATATCATGTGTTGTCATTTGTTTCTATTTATTGTAATATCTGGCCCTTTATTAAAGATATTATTTAATCCAATATGGCAAATATAGAAAAAAGAATTTCAAAAAAAGGAAAGGTTTCTTATAGGGTAAAAATTCGTCTTAAAGGTTTCCCAACTCAAAATGCAACTTTTGAAAGACTAACTGATGCACGTAAATATATTCAACAAACAGAATCTGCGATACGAGAAGGCAGATATTTCCATACCCAAGAAGCTAAGAAACATACTTTAAAGGAAGCAATTGAACGATATATTAATGAAGTACTTCCTACGAAGCCAAAAAACATTCGCGCACAAGGCGGGCAATTAAATTGGTGGAATGAAGCTTTAGGTGAATATTCCCTTGCTGAAATAACTCCAGCACGCATTGTTCAATGCCGCAATCAATTATTAAACTCAATGTCCCATAGAGGAAGAACACGAACGCCAGCAACGGTTAATCGTTATTTGGCTGTCTTAAGTCATTTATTTACTATGGCTTTGAAAGAATGGGGGTGGGTACAAGAGAACCCTCTACAGAAAGTATCTAAATCTTCTGAGCCAAGAGGGAGAGTTCGCTTTTTATCGGATGAGGAGCGCTCACGTTTATTAGAAGAGTGCAAAAAAAGTGATAGCCAATACCTTTATATGGCTGTAGTAATAGCCCTTTCTACGGGGGGACGTAGGATGGAGATTCTGGGACTAAGCTGGAAAAATGTTGATTTTAATAGAAGCATAATTACATTACATGAGACCAAAAATGGCGAACGAAGAGTGTTGCCACTGACTGGACATGCTCTGGAATTAATGAAACAACATGCTAAAGTCCGCCATGTAAATTGTGATCTAGTTTTTCCTGGTAAAAATTTAAAAACTCCTATAGATCTCCGAACACCTTTTGAAAATGCGCTAAAGCGTGCCGAAATCACTGATTTTCGCTGGCATGATTTACGCCATAGTTGTGCCTCTTATCTCGCTATGAATGGTGCTAGCCTTGCTGAAATTGCTGAAATCTTGGGACACAAAACTTTGCAAATGGTGAAACGATACGCTCATTTATCAGATGCTCATACAAGCAAGGTGGTTGCAAGAATGAACGAAGCCATATTTGGAGGTTAGACTGTGCTCACAGAAGCCAATAATAGCTGGTTAAAAATAGAATTGCAGCAATTTGATGGCAATGAAAATCTTCAACAAGTGGCTCTTCTTTTTAAAGAGAGGGTTAAAGAGGCTCTCACAAATAGCTTACTTAAATCAACATGGAAATTAGAGGAGTTTCTTTCACTTATTATAGCTTTTAACATGGCCGAGGAATTTTGTACCACATACAACATGCAGCCTAGCGTAGATTTAAATCGACGTGCTTTGGGAGAATATCATACATATCCGCTAACTCAGTGGAATGTGTGTGAAATTAAACAAAGACTAACCCAATATTATATTCATGCATTGGCATTATTAAAACAGGTACAAAAAAATCGTCATACTCCTATTGAAGTATCTCCCATAGAATGGTTAGAGTTGGTGGAGTCCATTGGTGAAGAATTATTTATTCCATCAGCAGAAAAATTCTTATATGAAGTGATATGGCCAACCGCGCCAGAACCTGGCATATATCTACCACCCAAAACTATAGAACGTATAGAATCATCTAAAAGATCCCCTATTGGTACAACGATGGCGGAGTTAATTCGATTTCATCACTATGGAATTGATATTTTAATTGCCAAAAGAGGAATTTTCCCTGTATCAAGACTTAACGTTGATGAAGCGGCGAAATATTTAGGGATATCAGTTAATCAGATCATTGAAAAATGTTTCGAGGAAGAAAATCTTGGGGTATATCTAAAAGAGGGACAGTTTAAAGTTAGAAAATTTTTAACAACTAATAGCCAATGTCTTACTCGTAGCTATATTGATGAAATATCAATGTCATCATACCAATGTAGATATAAAGGCCTAATCCGACTTGAAAAAAACTCAAAGTTGTACCCTGATAAAACATTGGAAAAAATATACGAAGGTTCATGTATTGAGGTTCCGCGTGAGGATAGTTATACCATCGTTCCCTTACAATCCAGTTTAGCTGAACTTGTTCAAGGCATCAGTCAAGTAATAGAGCTTAGGAAAGGACAAAAAATAGAAATTATAGATTTAGTCTTTATAAAAAGCGAATTAGTCAATTATAAAAAAACTAAAGTCACTGAGAAAAAACAAAGCGCTTTACATAAGTTAATCAAAGAAGTCATGAATGAGAGTGGAATATTGAAACCAGAAAATCTATGGTCTCACTTAAAAAACCTTGTGGAAAATCTTAAAATAACACTTATAACAGACATGGATGATTGGGACGACCTTAATGCCCGATTATTCTATAAATTGTCTGATGGTAAAGAAGCCAATATCGGAAAAAAGCGCTTCCAAAACATTATCGGTGAAATTCAATAAAATTTTTTAATTTAATTTTTCCCGTTTCCCGACGGGAAATTTTCCGGGAAAAGACTCTTATAAATTACCTCTAACACGCAGCAATTACGCTGAGTGCTTTTAAATAGAGGTAATAACTATGAATAACAATCAATTAGATCGTCCTCGGTATATCCCTGTTCCGCAATGGGATAAATGTTACGACTGGCCAACAACTGCCGGATTACGCAATCTTATTTTCAACAAAGACAAAAATGGCTTTGCCAAAGTTGTTAAAAAAGTGGGTAAGCGTGTATTGATTGATGAATCTGCTTTTTTTGAATGGATAGCTAATCAAGGAAAGGATGCATAATCATGAAGAAAAAGAATAGCCCAGATAGCCTGGGCAATCCTCCTAAAAACTCTCAAGGCTATAGTAATTTAAAGCCCAATCAGCGCGCAAGAATACTCAAGGCCTTTAAAATCAATCCCCGATTATCGACGTTTACATTACGTAAGATGGGCATAGTAAGTCCAGCACCACGAATCGGAGAGCTGAGAGAGTTTCATGAAATAGATACAGAATGGACAGATGAAGCAGATGAAAATGGGGTGATGCACCACATTGCTCTTTATGTCTATTACGGAAAAAAAAGCGATCTGGAGGGTAATTAATATGTCACGTATAAGGACGATTAAACCCGAATTATGGACGAGTGAGCAGGTTGTTTCCTGCTCACCACTTTCAAGACTTCTTTTTATTGGCCTCTGGAGTTTTTGTGACGACAACGGTGTTCATCCGGCATCGTACATCCGTATTAAAGCAGAGGTTTTTCCCGCAGATAACTTCAGCGTATCTGAGATCAAAGATTGGATAAATGAGCTTATTAACAATGGCCTTATTCGTGAATATATGGTTGATTCCAAAGTTTATTGGATCGTAACTGGATGGAAAGCTCACCAACGTATCGATAGACCCACTTATCGGCACCCATTGCCTCAATCTGATCTGAGGAAAATCGAAGATGATTCGACGATTATTCGAGGAGGACTATCAGAACAGTCATTGATACCTAGCCACCTGATCGATGAGTCCTCACCCACGGAATGGAAAGGAATGGATAGGATAGGAATGGAAAAAGATATATGTGAAATTGAAATTTCACCTGCATGTGTTTCTGAACCCAAGCTATTAGCCAGCACCCAAGAATTATTTAAATACTGGCAGACAATAATGAGTCATCCACGTGCTGTATTTGATGCAAAGCGACAGCGTAAAGTCGAACAAGCATTCAAATTGGGTTATAGCCTAGTAGATCTAAAAAAGGCGATTGATGGCTGCTCTATGACTCCATACAACATGGGTAAGAATGATAGTAACCAAGTATATGATGATATCAGTTTAATTCTCCGTGATGCAGAACATATCGAGCGTTTTATAAACAATGCCACAAATCCACCTAATGAAAAACAAATCAATAATGCGGATAACGATATAATGTCAGGAGTACTTTAATATGATGATGGCTAAAGAAATATCACAGCAGCTTGCCCAACAGGCTGAAGACATTGCCAGGCATTTATTACCAAATGGAAAACGGCAAAGCAGTGAATGGTGTGTTGGCAGCATTAATGGAGAAGCTGGTGAGTCTTTAAAGATACATCTTGTTGGTGAAAAAGCAGGAATATGGTGTGATTTCGCTACTGGCGATAAGGGTGATCTACTTGATTTGTGGGCAGCAAAACGCAATTTAAAGATCTCTGAAGCAATTAAAGAAGCGAGTCACTATCTCGGTATATCAATACCCAAATTTGAGGGTCACAAGCCCTTAAAATTCGTTAAACCGGTATTAAAAAATACATCTCCAATACTAGAGCAAACCTCACCTATAATGAGTTATTTAATTAACGAAAGACAACTAACTTCTGAAACGATACAAGCTTATAAAATTGGAGGACAAAATCGCAAGATCATTTTTCCTTACTGGCGGGATGGTGAGCTCATTTTTGTAAAACAGCTTGATTTGGATCGAGTGAATGGAAAAAAACAAATAGCGGTTGAACCAAATTGTGAGCCTTGTTTATTTGGCTGGCATTTAATACCAGCTAATGCGCGCACTTTGACGATTTGTGAGGGTGAAATCGATGCAATGAGCTTGTATCAATATGGGTTTCCAGCTCTTTCAGTCCCTTTTGGTGGGGGTGGGGGTAATAAACAAAAATGGCTTGAGTATGAATTTGATCGGTTGGCAATTTTTGATGAAATCTACCTATGTCTAGATAATGATAAAGAAGGACACACAGCTACTTTAGAATTAGTTGAGCGATTAGGTCGTCATCGTTGTCGTATTGTTAAACTACCCTACAAAGATGCAAATGAGTGTTTACAAGCAAATATTGCCCAAGAAGTAATAGAACAATGCCTTCATGCAGCGTCTACGCTTGATCCTGAAGAATTAAAGCCAGCTCATCAATTTGTAGAACAGGTAATTGATGTGTTCTACCCACCAGTTGGAAGCCATCAAGGCTATAACCCACCTTGGGAAAAAACAAATAGTAAGATATTGTTTCGACCTGCTGAGTTATCACTGTGGACTGGCATAAACGGACACGGTAAAAGCCAATTTCTTGGACAAGTTGTACTTCATGCTATGAAAGAAGGGGCTCGTGTTTGTATTGCAAGCCTTGAAATTATGCCAAAGAGACTACTTATGCGCTTAACTCGCCAAGCGGGCGCATTAGAAAAACCCAGCATTGAATATATTCATGCAATCCATAGTTGGTATGAGGATAAATTGTGGCTTTTTGATTTAGTAGGCAATGCAAAATCTAAACGATTATTAGACGTTTTTCTTTATGCTCGCCAACGATATGGCATTAATGTGTTTGTGATTGATTCGTTTATGAAGCTCGACATTGCCGAGGATGATTATAAAGATCAGAAGAGTTTTATGGAGCAGTTGTGTGATTTTAAAAATCAGTATAATTGTCATATTCATATTATTGTTCATCCACGCAAAGGAGCTGATGAATTGCAACCACCGGGTAAGCTAGATAATAAAGGCACAGGTGCAATTAGTGATTTAGCCGATAATTGTTTCACTGTATGGCGAAACAAGTACAAGGAAATTATTAAACAAAAACAAGCAATAGGTGAATCACTGGAAGCGAAAGAATTAAAAAGACTAAATGAGCCAGATTGTCTTTGGTGTTGCGATAAACAACGCAACGGAGAATGGGAGGGGAGATTTGGATTTTGGTTTCATGGGGCATCATTACAATATCTGGATAAACCGGATCAAAAGCCTATTAGGGTAGTGAATTATTCACATTGCCAAAAGTGATCTGCGCACCTAATATTGATTTCAATAACTAAAATTCAATTTGCATCTTAACTTTAAGTGGATAGAAGTCAAACCACATTTGTTGTATTATTGCTCACAAGATCAAAAAAAGAACACAAGTCGAAAGAAAATTTTAAACTTTTACTATAAGTTTGAAATTCCTCTTAAATCTAATTTGATATTTGAAATGACAATTTAAATTAAAGGATATGACAACAAATTAATATATTTGTTTTAGAGGTAAGAATGTAATGAAAAAAAATATTATTTTTTTTATATTGGGATTAGGGATAGTGTGCTTGGTTTCTTGCTCGGATGTTATGAATAATAAACAAAAAAAAGATACGGAAATCGCTGAACATACGAATCAGATAAATAAGTTGAACAGTAAAATAAAATTTTTAGAGTACTGCAATAAAGCTTTAAATGACCAATTAAATCAATTATCAAATAAATTATCATCTTTCCAGGAGCCTGTTGCATTATTCAACCCAGGCTCTAAAGGTTATTCAAAAGTTGATACTAAACTCGGAAGTTTTTTTGTTTCATTAGATAAGTTGACCAAATATGCTAATGGATATAAAGCTATTTTTAATATAGGAAACCCTAACTATGTAACTTTTAGCGGATTAAAAGTTAATATTGGTTGGACTAAAGCAGATAATATTTATGAAATAAATAAAAATGGTAAAAATAAATTAAGAACTGCTGAAATTACAATTAATAAACCAATACTCCCAGGTATATGGAATAAAGTAGCTGTTATTTTATCTCCTGCAAAGTCTGATGATATTAACCTTATGATTTTATCTATAACAACGAATGAAATTTTACTTAGTAAAGACTATCGTAAATCAACGAGCTAATCTTAAGGTAATTTTTTGTCATAATCTTATGAAGAAATTACTTTTTTACGTCGATGATTACTTTCTTTGATCATTTGTTTGCCGGCCTCGGTTCGTGGTCCTGTGGATAAGCCGCCATGCAATTTACATCGTCCATTTGCTGGTCTATCTTTAGTTTTATCCCAAACGGGTGGAGCTTGGCAATGGGTGTTTTTTCTGGTTTTAGATCCACAAGCTCCTCTTTTTTTTCGAGGTAATCTTGGATCATTAGCCCAAATTGAAATACAAACATTAAAATATTTATCAAGGTATATCGCAACCATATGTAGTTCTCTCCTTAAAAGAACATTATATCTCATACCCCATGATGCGCGCGTGTTAGGACCTGTGAAAATTACAGATATTACTCTTTCCCAACTTCAAACGAGGATATGTTTAGGCGTAATTAATATTAAAATGAATGAGTTAGTGGATGGTTACTCCATACCCCAAGACGCGTGCGCGCAATACTGGTCTGAAAATTATTTAAATTTTGAACAATATTAATCATTTAAAGCAGCTATTCCTCATAAATATTTTTGTTTCGCCCAACACTTGATAGCCACCGTCTATAAAATTCACTGCTTCCCCATCGTGTGTAACAAATCTAGGCAAACCATAGATTGTCTTCTTTTCCTGGAAAGTACTGACATCTATAAGCTTTCGAAATTCTTGTAAATAAATAGAATCACTATCATTGCTATAGGTCTCAAATTGTCTAATTAGTCTTCCATGATGATCTCCAAAGATTGCCATCCTAATTATAGCTAACTTCTTGGGACATTGGTGGGGCACTTAATAGTAACAAATGACCCAAAATCACAACTCATGGCAATAATAAATTCATTGTAACTATATGATTTTATTATTTTTATCTGTTTCTATATATTGCAGCTTGTTGGTTTCATCGGTTTCGTAATCAGAAGGTCGGGAGTTCGATTCTTCTCAGCGGCATATTAAAATCAATAAGTTACGTAATTTCTCATTGTAGTAAGTTTTTTTGTGTCGCATCTGTGTCGCAATTAAATTGCTATTTAATTAGTTTATTTTCTTTGGTTTAATTTCTAAAATTCACTGGTATTACCAATTTGAGTTTTTAATTAGATAACGAATTGAAATCATGGAAATGATTAAGCCTTAAACTTGCAATAAAAGAAGAATTGGAACAGTTTCTGTTTATCAAAAGAATTTTTCCAGAACATTGGATCGACCTTATGCAAGGTAGAAATAAACTAATAAATAAAATAGCTCTATAATTTAACAAAATATTACTCATTAATAATAATGGAATAGAGGAATGAAAATTAAGATAAATGGATGGCAAAGATTATGGGTAACAACTGGAATACTTTATTTTTTTGTCATAGTTTTTATGACATGGACTATTTTTCCTACAGAAACTACTAAAGAATATGTATGTAATGATTCTCAAAATCCATTTTGTGATCTTCCGATTGATAAAGAGTTTGCGCAAAAACAATTACGAAATGAGCAAATAAGTATATTAGAAAATGCTTTTCTAATGTGGATATTACCTTTGGTATTTCTTTATATAATCGGATTGCTAATAAAATGGACTTATGAAGGATTTAAAAAACCTTAATATGTTATCGATTAAAATTACATATGCCTTATGGTAGCTCTAGCTAGGCCTGAATAGGTAATTTTAGAAAAGGGAGCATTAGTGATTTAATATGGGATACGGGTAACATGAAGATGAAATGAACATTTATTAAATGCATGGCTAATATATGAACCTCGAACAAAAAAAATTATTAGATCAATTAGAGAAAAAATTTAAGCTAAAAAATTATCAGCATACATGCTTTGCTTTTGGCTGTTCAAAAAAGGCTATCGAATCACATTCTCAAACAGAAAGCCTAGTTGCAAGGTTGTGTGATATTAATAAAAAAGTTTATGCTCTTGCTAGAAGTTTTTTTGATTTCTGTAAGTATCCAATTAAACTAACACCTATTAGCCAATCATCTGTATTTAAAGGTTTTTGTAATGATCATGATACTAAGTTGTTTTCAACAATTGACCAACAAAAGAATCAAATCGATGATAAAGATGCTTTTCTCTATTTTTTTAGAGCATTATGCTATGAACAATTTCGAAAAGAATTAGCATTCCAAAAATATCAATTTCAACTGAATCAAATAAGCAAAGAATTCTCAACAAAGGATATTTTAGATTTAGCTCATTATATTGGAGATATAAAATACAAAATACAGGGAATCCAACTCTTTTTAAATAAGGATATCAAAGGGCTAAGAATGATACTTGAAAAAATTCAGGCTACGAAGGAATATAATCAAATAAAATATTTTTTCATGATGACAAATAAACTTCCTGTTTCAATTTCAACACTTTTTAATCCTCTTTTTGATGAGTATCAAGCTATTTATGATTATCCGATTCAACCATTGATGTCGCTAAATATTGTACCATTACAAACAAAAAGCATTGTTTGTATAGCCTGGATCGACAAACACTCATCCTATATGAAGAATTTTTTTGATGAACTTACAGACTTAGGAATTGAGCGTATATTAAATATATTGTCATTTCTTGAGTCTGAGGATGTTATTATTCAACCATCATTTTTTGATTCTTTGAATGAAGTACAAAAAAATAATTTAATTAATTGCATTGCTATGCCACATGAAGAGGAGAAAAAATTGTTGTGGAATAAATTCCCTGTTTTTTTTGAAGTGGATATTTTTGATAAACATGAAAAATTATAGTTGTTACAGTTATCTACCCCAAAAATATTAGTGCTCAAAGCAGATTAGAGAAGTCATCGTTAGCTCGCGTAGGACGGGCCTTGGCCCGACAAGTTATGCCTACTCACCAAATTGATCCACTATTTGTAATATATCGCTCCAAGCCCAATTCTAGTGGATGATTACCATGTGAATGTATTTATAAATACTCGAAAAATTCCAATCGGACTCTTTTCTGACAAATTTATGCTTGCTGTTGGATAGGCGGATAAGCACACCAAATGAAAACCTCCTCTTCGTTTTCATTTGGTGCAGTGACAATTTCTTCATTATAAAATTTTTTTAGAAAACTTGGATGATGGGTAAATTTTATCAGAATTATTTTTGAAAACTTTTCTAAGAGACTTTTTTGAACAAGAATAAATTCAGAAATGTCTTTTTTAAGGCGATTAAACTCATATTCATATAAAAAATTCATACTCATATTGTTATCGAAGTTAACAAGTAAAACAGGCTTGTATTGTTCATATTGTTTTTTATTCGCCTTTTTCAAAATGACGTCTTTAATTCGATTTATTTCTTTTTCATAATCGATTTCAATTTTACAGCTTAGTTCCTCTGTATTCTTATCAAAGGAAGTTCTCGTCTCATCTTTCATGCCCTCTAGATATTGAAAATGTTCTATTCGAGCTTTACCGTCTAAAGTAGAGGTAACTTCTATAAAAATTTCATCTCCATCATCTAGACATATTTGAGCATCAAATCCTGAGTTGCTGTTGTCAATTGGAATTAATATTTTTGAGATACTAGAAATCTGGGTGGTTTTTTTAAGGAAAAGAGCCAGAGGAAAAAGCTCTTCTTTGGTTTTTTTTAAGTCATCGTTGAAAGGACGGTTGTCTTTTGTTTTGTTCATTCCTCGTAAATGTTTTAGGCCACCTCTAGTATATGCTTTTTTCAATGCTTTCAAACAGGAGTTGTAAAACTCTTCGCAAGAAAAGTATATTTTATCTTGATTATTTTGGTTCACTTATTTAAAACCTCAATTTAAAGAAATTGGATTGTTTCACTAAGCTGGACAATGGGCAAGGGAGATTGGAGAGATAGGAGCAAAATATAGTAAACGTAATTCGTATTAGGCAAGTGCCGTGATACGGGATTATTGGCTCATTAATCATGACAATTAGATAAAGCCTGTTTGACTTTAGTTAACATTTTAGGTGTAACTTTCTCTTGATTCTCAATTTTACTAATGTAGGCTTGAGTGACGCCCATCAAAGTGGCTAATTCTTCTTGAGTCAACCCAGCATGAATACGAGCCAAGGCTACTGGATTATCAACGTAATCAGCAGGATTAAAGATCTCATAATCCTCATTTTCTTGAGTATGTTTTAATTGCTCAGTAATTTGATGACGTAAGGCATTGTAAGTGGCTACAGGTAATAAAACATACTCTACTTTGCCATCAAGTGATTTAATTGTTTGCAAATTCATTTATAAGCACCTCCACGCGGTTTAATTTTCTCAATAGAGATAATTCTTACTTCATCATCTCTGTCGAAAATAATTCGCCATGAGCCAACACGCAGACGAAAATAAGGTTCGCCTTTTAATTTTTTTATATCCAGGATTGGATCATCAGGATTCTTACCCAGTAATACAATCTTTTCAGCAATTCTGGTTCTATCAGGTTGTGGCACACTTTGTAATGCTTTCTTAGCTTGTTTCTTAATAAGTAATGTGTACGACACCGTAAAACCTTATTATTATTCTTTAATGGTTATTATAAGTTATATTTAGTTATATTTCCAGCTGAATTATAACGAGTGAAATATTATAGTGTCATTCTATCTTGTTCATAATTTCAATATGTTCATTATAAATGAACAGCAAGAAAAATGAACAAGATTGTTTAATCTATAAACCTAGAATACCAAAAACTGGGGTTTCTAAGTGTTATGTGTTGAATAACCAAATGTTGTCTTTAGAAATTAAAATGTAAACTTTTAACTAAAAAATGGGGACAATTGGGACAGTGGGGACAACCGTACCCATAGGGTTTTAGGTGTCCCAATATAAAATATTCATTTGGGACAAGTGGGACAAATTCTGCCAGTAAAAATTTTTTTAGTAACAATGAATATCATTGAATATCAATGAGATCACAGGCCCTGAAAGCGCTTGACTCCCTTTTAAATTCCAAGCAATACTTCTCGCGAGCTGTAAACTTTTACGGGTCCACGGTCCTGTAAAAGTCATGGAAAATGAAATATCACGACTATTCTCCGGCCGGACAGTCAACTGATATTCATCGAGCAGGACGCATACCGTCGGCATTAAGCTGAATGAATAATCATTTGAGGTTCTATCTATATGAATAAAAAACCATCTCGTTTATATCTGTTAAATGAATTTGAGTCTGCACCAACTTCCGCGTTGTTTAATCAACACACTTTGGCAGCTGTTTTGGATTGTTCCACCCAACTTTTGGAGCGCAATCGCTGGGAAGGAAAGGGCGTTCCCTATCTTAAAATAGGCCGTAAGGTTTTGTATCGCAAAAGTAACGTGTTGTCTTTTCTCCAACAACAAAAAATCTATCGTTCTACTGGTGACGAAGGGGAGTTCCTTTCACTGGTCAACGATTAAATTCCATAGAAATAGATTATTCACGGATGGATAGAGTTTCTATCTTCCATGAATGCTGCTGGAGAAACAGTGATGCTGCAAAATCAACTTATTACATTAAAAAACAAAAACGACTATAAGCCTATAACCTGTGAATACGCTGGCGGTTGTTTTAAATCAAATGAGCAAGGAGTGTCTTTCCTTGGAAAAGACAAAGACGGTAACCCAATGGCACCACGCTGGATTTGTTCTCCTTTGTATGTGGTGGCTAAAACTCGTGATGCCAAAAGCGGGGAGTGGGGTCGATTACTTGAATGGCAGGATGATGATGGAGTTCTCCATCAATGGGCAATGCCCCTGGCTTTGTTACAAGGAGATGCTTCTGAGGTCAGGAGGGAATTGGCGCGTCTTGGTTTGAGCATCTCACCCCATAAAATGTCCCGAGATTTACTGACTACCTATTTG
Source organism: Legionella parisiensis (assembly GCF_001467945.1). Classification (GTDB taxonomy): domain Bacteria; phylum Pseudomonadota; class Gammaproteobacteria; order Legionellales; family Legionellaceae; genus Legionella; species Legionella parisiensis. The sequence continues at coordinate 2,226,444 of NZ_LNYQ01000013.1, read as the reverse complement.
CAGGTATTTCCAGTAGAAGACAGAGCGCGTTGTGTTGATAAACTGGGTTGGCATGAAAACCTCTTTGTTACCGCGTCACAAACCATTGGTCATTCATCGGAGAAAATTGTTTTTCAAAACAGTCATGCGATCGAATCAGCTATGTCTGTATCAGGTACTGTAGAGGATTGGCGAGAATCAATAGGACGTCTTGCTTCGGGTAACTCTCGATTAATTTTTGCCATCTCTGCTGCTTTTGCCCCTGCTTTGGCAAAGATTGCTAGCGAAGACTCAGGTGGGTTTCATTTTAGAGGTGCTTCTTCAAGCGGTAAAAGTACGGCTTTAAAAGTAGCGGCTTCGGTTTGGGGGAATCCGCACGTCTATTGCCGATTATGGCGCAGTACGACTAATGGTCTTGAGGGACTGGCTGCTTTGCATAACGATGGCTTACTGATTCTTGATGAGTTAAGCCAGATAGATCCTAAAGAAGCAGGGGAGGCTGCTTACTTGCTGGCCAATGGTCAAGGCAAAACGCGCGCCTCACGTCATGGAACAGTCAAGCTATCTTCTCGATGGTCCTTATTCTTTCTCTCGGCTGGGGAGGAATCCTTAATGTCATTAATGGCGAGAGCTGGGCAAAAAACCAATGCAGGACAAGAAATACGGTTAGCAGATATTGAGGCTGATGCAGGAGTACATCAGGGGATTTTTGAAAAAACTCATAATCAGCTCAGTCCAGCTAGCATGGCCTTATCCTTAAAAGAATATTCCAGCAAGTATTATGGTGCTGTGGGTATGGCTTGGCTGCAAAAGGTGGTGGCAAATCAACAAAGCATTGCAACACACATTACTGATGGGATACAAGAGTTTGTGAATAGTGCTGTCTTACCGGAGGCAACGGGACAGATTATCCGTGTGGCGCGACGTTTTGCATTGGTTGCTGTTGCTGGCGAAGTGGCCAGCCAATATGGATTGACTGGATGGAAAGAGGGTGAGTCTACTTACGCAGCCTATAAATGTTATCGAGCATGGTTGGAACATTTTGGTATGGAGGGTAATCGAGAAGACAGGGCAATCTTAGCCCAAGTTAGGGCTTTTTTTGAGTCCCATGGCGCCAGTCGGTTTGATAATATAAGAGCACCAAACAACGAGCGGATTCAAAATCGTGCCGGGTTTTATTCAACTGATGATGCGGGTTTTCGCATTTATATGGTTTTAACGGAAGTATTTAAAAAAGAATTATGCCAGGGATTTGAACCACGAACAGTTGCTCGTGTATTAATGAATGAAGGCTGGTTAAAGCCGGCAGCAGATGGAATGCCTACTCATAAGCCAAGAGTCAAAGGAGTAGGAACACCCAGGGTCTATGTATTTACCGATAAAATCTGGGGTGGGGAATAATATCCTAGAAATATGTCCCATTATTTTTAAATTATGGGACATATTGGGACGGCTCGACCCCAGTGTTTATGCGCTGTCTCGCATGTCCCAATTGTCCCAGCTAGTTTTTAAGATATAACCACAAAGTATTACGCGATTTAATCCCCATCTCATCACGAATATGCCAACACGTCTTGTAATTTTCATATTTAGGCAGAAGGTAAGAATACATTTGTTTTGCATATAAATAACGCCAGCTTTTAGTGCTGGATAAACGGTGCTTGGCCAATGCACTGCGCCAGATGACACGGATTTCTTCATAAGATTTTAATTGGAGTAGATTACCGTATTGTTTTGTGAGCCAGTTAAATAGATTGAGTACCGCTTTCTGGCTTTCAGTTCGTATCGGTATGGTGCGGTCGGTGGAGTTAAAAGCGATGTCTCGGGTTATCCAGAGAGAACACTCACGGACTTGGATACGTGGTTGAATCAGAATCGCTTCTTTGAACGTGAGTCCAAATTCAGTTTGTAGTCCCATGATTACTCTTGCTAAAGGGTCATTAAGTGACCTCCAAAAATCTGGAGGGATTATTTTTTTCCTCTTTTTTCTTGCTTTAGGTCTTGATAGTTCAAGCGATTGGTTATCGATATCGGCAACAGAACAATCGTTCATCTGTAAAAATCGACGGATAATGGTCATATAACGCATGATGGTGACTGGGTTAACATTTTGTTTTTTCCAGTAACGCACCAGCTTGTGAACCTGCTCAGACTGCAAAGCCAGCCATGAAGGTGGAACCTGTCGGATAACAAACAAATCATCAATCATCTTACGAATGACATAAGCACGGTGCTTCCTGTACAAGTATTTACCTTGCCTGTCCAGTTTAATAAACCGATTAGCGAATTGTCTTAAGGATTGTGTACGCATCTTCCCATCTGCAAAAATTAATTAAAAAAGAATTTGCCCTGTGTATTGTTTAGTGTTGGTCGAGCGGCTCACACTCTGTTGAAACCCGGTAAAAACCGTAATGCTCGAAGAAGGGGGCAAATCAATCGTTATAAGGCAAACGATCTCGCCATTACAACTAGGTTTTTCTGGTTTTTTCTCCTCAATAAATAAAGTAAATGAAAGTGATAAAGCAGAACTTTATCTCCAATCCATGGTCAAATTAATAATGACTTAGAGTTCCAAAGAACTCCCTTTACCGAACGGTAAAGGTTCCTGAAGGGTTTCCCGACTATACGTCCAGCCACAGGTTAGGGAATGAGAGTGGCTTAGCATAAGACGCTTAAGCGTTTCATCGGATTTTCACCGATTCATCAGTCATGCTTTATTTAGAAAATAACAAAGTGCAGATCTGGGAGCAATACCATTTCAGGGAATATTTTGTCCTATCTTATCTGGTGCGTCAGGACGAATGGTCTTTTAAGGCTTAGTGGCAGAGGGATAGTGATGTTGAAAATTCCCGCGTCACTGCTGATAAATTGCAGTGACGCAGGAAAATTTTCTATTTATGTTATAATTTACTATAAGAGATTATTTATTGAACAAACCTTAATTGAGCTTTTTACATAATGGACAAAAAGAAAAAATTATCAATAGAAGCTCTTCTAAGTGAGTATGAATTATTAATTACTCGTTATAAAGATTTTTCATTTACAATCAGATCTATTTTAGAAAATGTACTAAAAATAAATAATTTCAAATATCAATCTGTTACATGTAGAGAAAAAACAGAGTTGTCGCTAAAAGAAAAACTGAAAAATTTTAAAAAAATTAAAACTGTTAAAGAGATAGATGATCTCTCTGGCGCTAGAATAATTTTTTATCTTGATAGAGATATTCATAGAATAATTCAATATTTGGAAAAGGAATTTATAATTGAAAAAAGAAATTTAAAGTATTCAGATGATGACTATAATGCATTCCATATAATAGTAAAATTAAATAAAGACAGGTTAAAGCTTACAGAATATCAACAATTTAAAAGTCTCAGATGTGAGATTCAATTAACAACAGTACTTAATCATGCTTGGTCCGAATTAGCTCATGATGTAATTTATAAACCACCAAAATCACTTTCTGAATTTGATAAAAAAGAATTCGAATCAATAAAGAATCGATTTTCTGAAGTGATGAAAAATCATATTAAGCAAGCTCAATATAGTTTTGATTTTATATTCAATCAAATAGAAAAAATAAATCAAGGACAACAGATATTCGATATTGGATTTCTTAAATCAATTCTAGACTCAAACACAAATAATGAAATATATGAGTATTTAAAAAATTTATTAAAATATATCGAAGAATTTGGAGATAAAACGCCAAAAGATTTAAATATAATCGAGATAATCAGTAGGACATTAGGTAAGTCCTCCAGTTTAAAGAAAGAGCCAATAATAACTTCTTTAGGTGAATATCCTGGTCATGATTATATTGATATTCACTTACTTTGTTTGGACATTCTGGATCGCCTAAAATTTACCTATTTTGCAGATGTTTTTAAAATAATATGCCAATTATCTATTGATGAGAACGAAAAAATTAAATTAAAAGCTTTAGATGTGGCTTCAAATATGTCTAAATTCATCTATTGGCCAAAACAAAAAAAAATATATTTCCAGCCACAAATTTTTATTTTGAGTGAGATTGAAAAATGGAGTGATGTAGACTTAACGAAATATTTGAATTTAATTCTGACTGTATCTAAAAACATGCTAACTCCACATTTTGAGGGAACTTCCTGGAGTGATATAAATACTGTTATTTTTCATCAAGGTGCTCTACCAGGAAACGAAATAGTAAATAATATTAGGTCTAAATCAATAAATATCTTAAAAAGAATTTTTAATCTTATTAAACAACTTCCAGACAAACAAAAAATAATGGAGCTTTTTGATAAAGCAACCGTTCCTCCCCACCAAAATGGTTATACCCCAGAACTAGAAAACATTATTAGAGAAAATGTGTCTACTCTAATTGCTTATTATTTACTAATTATTAGGAATGAAAGTTTTGAAATAATTAAAAAGATTGAAAAGCAAATAAATTTGTTTTCCAAACATTTTAATGAGGGGTTTGATGATTTAAATAAATTACAATTAATTATTCAAAATAATAAAGAATATCAAATTTATAAAGTACTTGTTGGTTGGGATTACCATCGTATTGAAGAGCTTAATTGGAATGAAGCTGCTGAGGAAAGAAAAATTAAAGTTAATGAATACATTCATAAAATTAATAATAGGGTATATGCGCAATGGGAAGAGAGGATCTTAAAAATAGCTAGTACCTATAATCAATCTGTTAATCATGGGGGGTTTGAATATTTCAATCTACTTTTGAGTGAATGGGGTAAAATAAAACCAGAAATCGCATATAAATTTTTAGTGAATAATGAAGATGTAATTAGTCCTTTTGTAGTGCATTTACTTGTAGGGATCTGGCAAAGTACTCACAAAGAAATAGCAAAAAAAATTATGTTAAGTTGGATTGATGAATATAAGCATTTATCAGCCTGTAGTATTCTATTTTTTCTAGTTAAAGAAGTTGATGAAAATTTATTAACTAGAATATTCCTAAAAGCAAAAGAAAAAAATGATCACAATGCTCTTACAAATATAATTAGATCCATTTTACAAAATTTCGATAAATTGAAGGGGGGCAAAGATTTATTTATCGATTGTATTACTGAGTTAGGTAAAAATAATGTTTATTACTGGGTTAATTATGTTGCATATTCAGGCAGTTCAGTTCTAGAGATACTTATAAAAGATGAATGGCAGATAATTTTTGATAGTCTCTGCGCTGCTCCCAATATTGATGATAATATCGAAACTATCATTTCATTGGCAATTCCAAATTATCTAGAAGAAGTACTGAGTTTTTTCTATAAACGAATAAAATATGAAATTATAAATAAGGATCAATCTAGATACGAAGCTATTCCATTTAGCTTTGATTTGAGTGGGGTATTAATTAATAATGCAGGTTTAGTAATTGAATTAATTTTACAATGGTATGACGAAGAAGATTGGTTAATGTATTGGGAAGCAAGTAAGTTATTACAATTAATATTTCCCAAATTTCATGAGGAATTAGAGAATCAACTGATACAACTATTAAAATCAAATGTTAAAAATAAAGACAAGATAATTATATTTATTTTACGAGCGTATAAGGGCGAAAAATTCCTTCATAAAGTATGTAAAGTATTTATTAAAAAACACCCTAACAGTAAAAAGATTTATAGAGAAATGTTTGTTATTTTGTCTCAAATGGGAGTTGTATCTGGAGAATACGGTACTGTTGAAAGCTATAAGCACAAAAAAAATGAAATACAAGACTGGAAGAATGAGAGGAGTAAAATTCTTGTAAATTTTGCTAAACAATATGAAAATTATTTAATAAAAAATATTGATTATGAGAAAAAAAGAGCTGATGAAACTATTGAGATTAGAAAACTTGATTTTGATAGTAGGGAAGATCAATAGGCAAAAAAAAAATTCTTGGTTGTGAAATCCCAGGAAATGCCTGAATTATTCATTTTGTCATTAATAATGAGTAAGTTCCAAAATGGGACGCACTGTTGGCAGACAATGTCTACAAATAGGATTTTAATTTGAGTTGTCGACAAAATTTCGACAATTCAGTGCCCCTTCATTTTTGTGTCAACTTTTATTATAGAAAATAATATAATTTCTGATCGGTTTATTAGGTTCATTAGTGGTTTATTTACTCATCGTGACTGAGCAACTCATTTAAAATAGCATGCTCAAGTTCCAATTCAGATCGTAGTAGTTCATCTTCCGTTGGTAAATAATGCAAGTACTTGAGCAAAGAGTACCGTACCTAGGGTCAGATCTTGCATTTTTGCTTACTGCTTAGAATTTAAATTAACCAAAAAAGAACTATTTATCCCGAATTTATATTATAATATGAATATCAACAGATGATATCTTGGATTTTTAATGAAGGATGTAGGACTAGAAAACTTACTTGCATTACATGGTACGGAATATACAGAGGAAAATGGTTATTGGTACAAAATAGAGGCGTTTTTGGTCGAGCCAACTGAAGAGAGACCTCATGGTATTAGATATAATCTAACTCTTCATGATAATTACAATCAGCGGATTCTAGGGTTTGATAATGCGCATGGAATCAAAGTTAAGGAAAGTGGTCGGTATTCGGGGCGTATTATTAAGTATGATCACGTTCATACATCAATAAATGATAAGGGAACTCCTTATGAGTTTGAAAGTGCTGAACAGCTTTTGAGAGATTTTTTTCAAGAAGTGAATTCAATTATTCAAAAATTGAATAATGGAGATAAAAAATGAAAACATTACAAGTTGGTATTATGTCACGAGATAAATTTCAAAGTCGTACTATTGAAATTGCTTCCGGGCGTTATAAACCTAAAAAAAATGAACCTAAGATTTGGTTTAGTTCAATCAAATCACTTTGTGAAGTATTGAATGAAAACAATATGAGGCTATTGAAAATAATTGATGAACAAAAGCCTGAGTCAATTAAAGAGCTTGCTGCCTTAAGTAAACGTGAACCGAGTAATTTGAGTCGTACACTTAGCACAATGGCTCGCTACGGAATTATTGAAATGAAGAAAATTGGGAAAAATTCTAAACCAATTGCTAAGGCTTTGGATTTTAATATTCAATATAGTGCTGCTGGATAATATTATATTCTTTAATTTTGAACTATCCGGAAATCTCGGAGAGTTCAATTTGAAAATCTAAGCAGTGAGTTCCAAAATGGAACATACTGATGTTTGGATTTATTAATTTGGCAGACAGTCTCTGCCAAATCCTAGATAGCTTTTCTATCTATTATTTTTTTGTTTCTTTAATTTGGTACATCGCGTGTACCAAATTAGATATGATTTAAATATGGAACGCAGTGCGTTCCGAATCTATGCTATAACTTTATTTATGATTTGGATCTCATTGCGATCCAAATTAAATATTTATTCTCAATTCGGGACCGCACTGCGGTCCATAACTAGAGAGGCATTTATATCTGTGGCTTGAATGGGGATGACTTCTGCAGAATTAATCATTTCCATACACTTTAGAATATAATTGGTAATAAGCTGCATAGGTTTTCGTAGTCTTTCAACATCAACAATAATATATCCCGCAGTCACATCATTACTCATCTTATGGTTCATTAAACGCTTTAATGCATAGGCAGGGATATCAAGGCTTTCTGCAATGGTGATAAAAGTACGCCTCAAATCATGGACTGTAAAATGAACACCGGAGTTTTTTATCACATGCGCCATTGTCTTACGTGGTTCAATAATATGACCTGCTGCACCCGATCCCGGGAAAACATAGTCGTTGATTGCTTTTTCTTTTCTGGCAATCAGCAAATCATAAAGAAAATCAGAAAGGGGGAGGGTATGAGATTCATTGTTTTTTGTTTTATTAATAGTAAATGTTTTCGCTTTTAAGTCGAGGTCAGACCATTTTAATGTTGCGGCTTCTTGTCGGCGTAGTCCTGTTAGTAAGATGAGCAGCAAATAATCACGTAATGTTTCATTTTGGATTTGTTGTAATCCTGCATACCATGCAGCCAGCTCATGAGATTTTATATAAGTTTTTCGTCGTTCAATACGATACCAGGCTCGTGTTTGTGATAACCGTTTTACTGGGTTATCGATGAAAAGAGAGTGACCACTATTATCTTCATATTGTCCCGCAGCAAAATTGAATAGGGCACGGAGTATTCTCATGGCCAAATTCGCATAGGCTTCACCGCGTTCCTGACCTAGTTTTTCGTGATATTTGGCAATGCGATCTCGGGTAATAGATAACATCGGTTTACTTTTCCAGCTGGTGAAGGCTTTATCTAATATATGTTTGTAGTTATCTAACGTTCTGGGTTTCAAGTTCTTTCTGGTTTTAATGTAGTCTTTAAAGACTTGATTGAGGGTTATATCTTGAATCTCTGCTGCTTTTTTCTCAGCAACTGGATCAATCCCCATAGCGATTTGCCCTAAAAGATGGAGGGCTTTGTTCTTTGCCATTTCAGCGGTTAACTCTGGGTAATGTCCTAAAGTAATTCGGCAGCGTTTCTTATTGATAAATTTTTCAACGAAAAAAGCTTTTGCTCCTCCCGAAGTAACACGTATGCCAAATCCCTTTAGATTGTCATCATAATATCTTTTTTGCGCCGTTTTTCCTTCTTCCGTTGCCTGAGGAAGAGGGAGGTTTTCTACGTTTGTTTTGTTTATTTTCATAGTCGATTTTTATGTTCGGTTTTTTATGTGTCGCAACTGTGTCGCACAATTGTTTAAAATTCATTAATAGAACTTATAACGTAATAATGTTGTAACATCAAGTAAATAAAAGGAAATTAAAAGAATTTAAAAAAGTGTCTAATCGGCTAAAACCCATAATTTACTAATTCGTAATCAGAAGGTCCGCAGTTCGATTCTGCGCATCGGCATTGTAAAATCAAGGGCTTATGAGATTCTAGAAATGGAAGTAAGAATTTTGGTACCAGTTTTGGTACCATTTCTACAAGGTAATTGATTGTTATCTTTTGTAGTGTAATTCCCAATTTAATGGCATACATTTTAAATGTTATTTCTAAAACGCTTAGACAGTTTTCATTCAAACCTCAAAATAGTAATTTGTATCTTAATTAATTATTGTGATTTTTAAATATACCCTTAAATTCAATTGCCTCATTAAAAAGTGAATCTATAATCGCATCCCGCTAAATGGTTATTTCAAATAAGGAGATGTTATGAAAGAATTTTATTCAATTAAAATTGAAACCGATGAAGATAAGGATGAATACATGCCTTGGTAACCAAAGGAGAGATAAAAATCTCCTTTGATGGATTTACTACTAATATGAAATTAGTTTTTAACAATGATGCTTTGCAGTAATTGACGACTTCTTAGAGCTCTCAGTTTTTGAGCAAATGTGGAGTTTTATTCAAACTGAGAAATTCAAATTTGTTCATTCTTCTAGATGGATAAATGCTTTTAGCCTCGAGGACGGCTCTCCCCTATGGGCCGGTGTTACTATTTCTCATCCTAGGACTGAACCTTGCACTACAGAACAAATTTATCCTACAAACACCACAATAGATCTATTTATAAAAGAGCTAATTACAGAATCCTCTGAGTTTGGTCATTTAATAGGTTTCAAAGGTATAGATTGGGACTTTTTCTATGCTAGACCCTATCTTTATCCCAGAGGCTCAGGACTTTCTTGGCATACTGATGGTAAATACAAAATTTCAGGCGCCTATTATTGTCACCCTATTTGGGACATAAATTGGGGAGCCGAATTATTAATTAATCCTACACCCCGACTGGATTTTGATTACCCTGAAGTGACGTTAATCAATGATAAAAAGAAAAAAGTAGGATTCCATCTTAACAGTTCTGAGTTGAATAAATATGCTGCAGATGGGATTGGATATTATATTGTACCGAAACCTAATAGGCTGGTTATTTTTAAAAATAATATTTTGCACTGTATAAAAAAAGTAGAACACTCAGCAGGAAATCATGTAAGAGCCTCTATAACTGGTTTTTTTATGAGCGATACCAAAATAGCTGAAGCAAAAGAAGCTGAAAAAGAGTATTCAATTTAAAAATTATTTATAGACCCACCAAATTATAGATAACTCTTAATTTTAATATGCTTGGAATTAAAAAATGAATCTAGTGAATGAAATTTCACCAACACAGGCTCAAGAACAAGTAAATTTTGTTATTTTGATACCTAATACTGCTGAAGTTACTTTAGATAACTTTATTCTCAGGAAAGAAGATCTTCCTTATAATGAACAACCAAGTCATTATCAATTTAAAAAATGGTCTGCTTGGTGTTCTGCTCATTTTTCCTCCTATTACTTCCATGTTAAGTATAAAAATGCTCTCTTAAGATATAAGCAGTTTTTATATGACTTTGGGCCTTTATCAACATTAGATCATGCCGCTTTATATGATCATTGGGTTTGGGAAATGAAACCCCATGTAGTGAATCAGGAAAGCATTTGTTGGCTCGGTTATGATTATTCAAAATCGAAAACATTAAGTTTTTTATCCTATGGGACTAATATTGAACTCCGCCTAGTTGAAGGGGATCTGAAGGATAAGGAGCTCTTGGAGATGTGTAAACTTTTTTCTCCTCTCCCATCATCAAATGAAGTCTTAAAAATGTGTGATGGTATTACAGATACAGCATTAGCTATTGGGATTTAGAGGGGCAATTCAACTTAATTAATAGTCTGATGAATAATGTAAATTATATTTATTTGACCAACCAATAATCATTTAGTACTATATTGAGGTTTTGAATTGATATTTTTGATGAAGCATAAATTAGATGTTAGCTCTGAGCTTAAACAACCTGTTAAGAAAAAATCGGTATTACAAGAAAGTTCATTATCTTCTTTTATTATTTTTGCTCGTACAGATAAAAGAGAACGTATTACGCTGAACGATTTAATCGGACGAGTCAGTTATTCTGTGACCCCGGGCCAACATCTTAATATTTCAACCGCTTCCGATGCTTCTAAAACATTCTACCAAAACTCTGGCTATTTAAGCACCTTTGAAATAAAAGATGCAGGTAGTGGGATTGATGCTGTTTTAGATTATGCAGATACCGATGACTTTTATCTTCATTTTATTTTTCTACCTAAAAGTATGTGCGAGGAAATTCATCTATCAGGGGGTACACAGGTCGGTTTGGGGCTAGAGAAAAAAGATGGGACTGTTTGGCAGATTCCACACTATAATACAATGAACCCACAAGTTTTTTATACAACTGGCGTGGATATTGAGCTCGGCAGTCGAAAACGTACTCACAGAGAAGCATTACTTGGTGGACAAGGTTTGGAGTATGCACAGTTCGTTTCTATCAAAAGAAGAGATCTTAAATCTGATGATTTTATCAAAAACTTGACCAGGCTCTTTAATTCGAGTAGTTATCATTATTATGATCCAGAAACTATTGAGAGAGACCGAGCTTCTGCTATTCAACAGCGTGTTCTTTGGGGTATTTGGTCCAAAGATGTGAGGATTGAGAATGAAGAATATGATGGATATATAGATTTATTAAAGTTCACATTGAATATTACAACAGAGATAACTTCCGATAGCCCTCACTTAAAATCTTTATGTGATTTACATAATAAAATAACCCACAGTGAAAAAAACAGTAAATTGCTGGACTATTTATCAATAGCTCGCTCAATGGATAATATGCTAATAAGAGCATGTAAGGCTATTAATTCAGAAAAAGCAAACGAACAGGTAGATACATTGCGTACACGGTTACAAGAGGCTTTGAAATTGGTCCTTGAGAATAAAATAGAATTAACTACAAATCTGATTACTGCATTTACAAAATATAAAGATTATTTTTCAAGAGAAATCAATGCATATCAGTATAAGGGAAGAAAAGAAGTTCTTTTAAAACTCCTCACATATTTAGAAGTCGACTTTACTAACCCTACTAGTTTTTACCAGGATACTCAACAAATTCGTCAATCTCTATTCTTTTATCCACAAATAGCAACAACAAAACAGATTGATATGTTGCATTCTTCTCAGAGAGCTATTCAACAACCAGAAACAATTATCTTAGCACCATAGGGCTTTTCGAAATCTTAAACGCAGTATGACTTCATTGAAGCTCTGGAAAGGGAGAGGACTTGCTGAACACCTTTTAAAAAAAGGAGCGCAGCTCGTTTATTACGTCGTTTCTGTAAAAAATCTATCCAACTCATAACCCCCTTTATCAACAGACGCAAGTTTTTCAAATCACACTTCATGTTTAAAAAACTATTATAGTATAGGCATTATTTGCCATAAATATATTCCTGGTTTATGGTTTGAGGAACATTCTAATGCCAGGCCTGTGTAATTTTTACTAGTTTGAAACCATAAAGAAAAGAGGTTTTGGTCTGCGACAAGCTTATAAACTCATATTATAAGTCAGGAGATGCTACAATTCAGTCCCATGGATAGTTTTTACAATATAATTGTTATTGTTCAGGATGAAGAGATTGAAGCAGAAAGCAAGTTTAGATTATCTAAAGCCATTTATTGTCGTAATTATAGTTCTAGGATTTAATACAGCCTATCCTAGTTATCAGCCATGGTCGACACGAGTTACAGGCCAAGGCCTATTAGGAAAAAGTCAAATTGGTGGTTTTATTGATAGTATGCAGCCGCTCATAGGCAATGCAGAGAAGTTATGGTTCTTAGATGGTACTATTCTGGGTGGAAGCAGAGATTTAAATAGCAGCAATTCTGCGTACAGTATAGGAACGGGAGTGCGTGAACTCAAAAATTGGAGCTATGGGGAAGCAATTTTAGGTGGTTTTTTCTTTGCTGATTATCAACAGACTGCACATCGAACCCAGGCTTGGATTGCTAATCCCGGTATTGAGTTATTAGGTTCTTATAATGAAGTTCGGGTACAAGGATATATTCCTATCAGTCGACGTCATCAAACATATCATTACCTTATGGCCAGTGAGATTCCTCAATCTACTTTAAATGAAAAAGAAACTTATCATATTTGCGAAGGGAACTGGTACTATGTTGATAGAAATTTTGTTTCCGAACTTTCAGAATACCTTGATTCTTTTTATGCAGACACAACACTCCCTGATTACAACCATAAAAATGAAGGTGAATTTAATAAACATTGCGCGGATATGTTCAATAATTGCTTATGTCTAGATAGAAGTAATATTTCTCCGAAAGGCCAGAGGCAAGTTGAACCTTGCGATATTGTAGAGGCTCAAAATAATAGAGTAATTATATTACACCATGTTAAAAGATCTACGGATTCAGCTACGTTGAGTCATCTCTTTAATCAAGGTCTGAATTCTATTCGGCTTTTGCGAGATGATTCGGAAACCTTTGAAAATTTTTCAAAGCTAATAAATAATAAATTACAGCCTCAGATAGAAATTAATTACAGCGTACATCAAGAGTTTAAGATTATTTATCAAATAATAACGCATAAAGATAAAATCAAAAAATCACTAAATCTTCCTCTATTTTCTCGGATAAGCCTTAAACGAGCAATTAAAGAACTTCGTCGTATGAGAGTTGATGTTGAATTCTGTTTTGTTAATGACATCACACCTCCCAGTTCAGGTAAGAAAAAAAATAAGCAATCAAGGAAGCTTGCTAAGTCGGAGAGTTATACCAGACACTAAAACAAGAGATAGGATACAGACTTAAAATACGTGGTACAAATGGGACAAGTGGGAACCCTTTATAATTACTGGTTTAGAAGCGTTCCACTATCAAAATCGACGGTGGAACTAGTGGAACAATTTATACTCGTCAGACCAAACTTTCTCGGTAAAAACATAGCATCTAGGAATACCAACCCCTTTGATTCTTCGCTTTTGAGAAGCTTTGCCGTCATTCCCTGGAACTATCCAACCAGCATTGATAAGCACTTTATTCACCATTTTAGGCTCAAAGCCTTGGCAAATTTCCTTCCTGTAAACTTCGGATAAAACCATATAAATACGAAAACCTTCGTTATCCGTTCGAAAAAAACCAGCTCGGTTATAAAGACGTTCACTATTTGGATGATTTTCGCTTTCAAACCTACTTGCTCCTTCTTTTTCAAAGAACGCTCGAACTTGCGATAGTATGGCTCGATCTTCTCGGTTACCATGATCTCCAAAATCTTCAAGCCAAGCTTTAAAACAGTTTTCCGCAGCTTGACAGGCGGTGCCTCGTTTCCAACCAGTTAATTCAAAATGACTCGCTATTTCCCCAGCCATGGCAACTAAAGCAAAACGTCTGGCCACTCGTTGAATTTGACCTGAGTGTTCGGGCTTCGTGACCTTTGCTACAAATTGCTGGATTTTATTGGAGAGTAGGGGGATTAATTCAGCGCGATGCTTAACAATTTTATGGAGCCATGCAATTCCAACTGCTCCATGATATTGACTGGCAGCCTCTTTTAACGCAAGTGCCATAGAGGCTGAGTTTATATGATTATGTAGCTGTTCAAATAATCCCATTTGAGCACCCGCATCAGCTTCAATATCTGCCAAACGAATTTCTTGTCCTGCATTGCATCGCTGACCAGCTTTGGCCATTAACGAGGTTAATGACTCCTCGCCAGCGGATAAAAAGAGTAATGACCAACGCATTAATTGTCTTGCAGTGCCACAGCGAGAGGCTCGTGTTTTACCTTGACCATTGGCAAGCAGGTAAGCGCACTCTCCTGCTTCTTTGGGATCCATTTGACTCAGTTCATCCAAGATTAATAAACCATCATTATGGAGGGCAGCCAATCCTTCCAAACCGTTCGCTGTACTTCGCCACAAACGAATATAACTGTCCGGCTTACCCCAAACAGAGGCAGCTACTTTTAAAGCTGTTGTTTTGCCAGAGGAAGAGGCGCCTCTGAAATGAAATCCCCCTGAATCTTCACCAACAAGATTGGCTAGGCTTGGTGCAAATGCCGAGGAAATTGCAAATATTAAGCGCGAATTGCCATCCGTTAGTCGTGCAATAGAATTCCGCCAATCTTCAACACTTCCCGAAGTGGATAATGCGGGTTCAAGACTATTGGCATTTTGAAAAACGATTTGGTCATCAGATTTTTCGATGGTTTCATTAGCAGTAACAAATACCTCTTTATACCAGCCCAGTTTATCAACATAACGAGCACGCTCTTCAACAGGAAAGACTTGAATATAAGACGCTAACAAATCACGAGCTGTTTTACTAGGTGAAATAGTCAATCCTAATCGCGCCAGCTCTCGCCTTACATCGCTAGAATCCCCTTGTAATAAAGCCAAAGGCATAGCCCATTGGTGTTTAATTCCATCATCATCTACCCATTCGAGCAATCGACCCCATTCACCACTATGGGCATCACGAGTTTTAGCGACCACGTACAACGAAGAGCAAATCCAACGAGGAGGTAGCTCATTATTGTCTTTATCCTTACCGATAAAAATTACTCCATCAGAGGTTAATTGAAACAATCCACCTGCATATGGGAATGACTTAATACGTTTAGACTGTTTAAAATCCACATGATATATTTGATTTGAATTCATTTTCTTTTTCTCCAACAACGTTCACAGGAAGGTGTTCCACCACCTTCCAATCAATCACAAGACTTAATCAAAGAATTGCTAAACAGCATCTTGAAGGACGTTATAAGTGCATTGTTGTTGAAGATAATTAATAATATCTGATTTGCGATATCGAACTGTACGACCAATTTTAATATAGGGAACACCTTGACCAGCCCAACGGTTTCGTTCAAGTAATTGAACAGAGCAATCTAAGACTGCGGCAAGTGTATTTTGATTAAAGAGAGTGGAGTCTGGAGCTGATTCAAATTCATTGATAAGTTGTAAGCGTGATACATTTTTTCTAGACATAGTAATACCTCGTCATTAAAAGAATTTTCAATCGGCAATAAAAATGCCGCCAAAGAGGCTTTTTCCATAAATCCATCATTGAAAATTCCAGTAATACTGGTACTTTTCCACCTATCCTAAATTCCATGTAGCTTTATAGCCATTTTCATAAAGCTATTTAAAACAACAAATAGATTATTACGTGGTTTAAAAATTAAAGTCAACAATTGAAAACAAATTCAATGAAAATGTAACTAAAATAACTCTACTGTCCCACTTGTACCACAGGTTCCCTAACTTTATTCAATCAGAAAGATTCACGTACAGAAATATCATATCAGATTAAGTGTCGTATTTTTGTTTTGAAAAGTGTCGTATTTTTGCTATAATTATGTTGTAAGAAACTATCGGAAAATAGAGTTATGTCACGCGTATCACTTAGAAGTAAAATTGGGAAAAAGATCGGTCGATCTAAACGGCAGGTTTTTTTACGCTCTGATTTTGAACAATTAAGTGATTATGATCAAGTTGGCAGGGCATTAAAAGAATTATCCAGAGAAGGAAAGTTGCTCAAAATAGGTTATGGTTTGTATGCAAAAGCCAGAATAAATCGGATTACCGGCAAACCCATGCTTGCTGCTGAGGGCGGTTTTACAGCTATCTCTAAAGAAGCATTAACAAGACTTGGTGTAAAATGGCAATATTCCGATGCAACGAAATCTTATTTGACGAACTCTACACAAATACCCGCAAATGCTGAGGTTGTTGTAAAAAGCAGGTTTAACCGTAAAATTGGCACAGATAAATTTACCTTAAAGGTTGTTTGCTCTTAATGGAAGAAATAGACCCTACGATTTTGCAGATGTTGCCGATGCGTTCGGCATAGAAGAGCCCATTCTCGTAGAAAAAGATTACTACGCCATTACTCAAATGGCTTTATTCAGTCGGTGATTCTTCATACTCATTTATATTTTCAGGCGGAACCTCTTTATCGAAGGCTCATATAAATACTTTTCGCATGTCAGAAGATGTGGATATTAAAATAATTCCATCTATAGATATTCAAAAGAAATCGAGAAGCGTTCAAAGAAAATTAAGGGGGGAATTCTATCAAAAATTACGTGACTTGTTAGAAGAACATGAAATATTTGAGTTAACTGAGTCAAAGAAATTAGATGAAGGTAAATTTCTATACCACATTCAATACCCTCGTTATCATCAATTGATTGAAGCGATTCGCCCTGTAATTCAATTAGAAATCACAGAATCCCCTTTGCTTGAACCACCAATTATTAAGCCAGTTTCCTCAATGTACGCCGAAGCTCTTCGGTTATCGCCAGAACTTTTACAATGCCCATGCGCAACTATAGAGGTCACAGCCAGTGAAAAATTTGTATCGTTGTTAAGAAGAACTTCGGCATATGCTAGAGATAATGAGAAAAAGGATGATGAAGTTTTGATTCGCCATATCTATGACCTCCACCTTATTAACCAATCCAATGCAGACATGACTAAAATAAGCAGGTTCATAGAGCAAGTCATTAAAATTGATATGGAGGAATTTGGTAACCAACATCTTCAATTCCGAGATGAACCATATAAAGAGCTACGATATGGATTTAAACTGCTCCAAGAAGATATTAAGCATAAAAACAGATATCAAAATTTTATTGGACCTTTGGTATACAACCAAAACCCCGCTAGCTGGGAAGAAGCCCTGGAATCTCTTAATGAAAAAGTGGTTTCATGGATAAAAATATAAGCCAGAGCAGATGGAATATAGTATAAACATACTCTAAATAAAGTCCCACCCGTTCCACTATCGATTTTGACTGTGGAACGCCGATGGCCCAACAACCATATGGATGCCCCACTTGTCCCCCATGTCCCGCTCTAACGGATTATGATCGTTCATGGTGGAAGTAATAATATAAAATGATAGCCGTTTAAAATTCAATGATTATTTAAAGCATTAGCTATCAAGCTTTAAAGGTTAGTTGAAGAGTAACTCCTCCTGAAAAACCACAAATACTTATATTAGAGTTTCCAGAAACAGACCACTCATTAAGGTTCATCATTTGTGATAAAAACTGCCAAAGCCTTTTGGATATTTTTTTAATTTTAGACTTTATGTTATCAATAAAACCTTGCAAGGATGTGATTGGTATAGATGAGATAGGACCTACTGATATTTTATGTGATTTTTAGATGAAGGTTTTAAACTAGCTGCTAGTGAATCACTAATAATATCTAGTTCTGATTCAATATTCCCCGCAATAGTTATACTTCTAAATATTTTTGGTGCACTTTGTAATTTATCTTCTCTGTTTAACAATTTAATATATGATTCTAATAAATCAAGTTCTAATTCAAAATCTTTATTAGCATTTGCCTGAGCAATAAACTGGTCAACTTCCTCCTTCAGTATTTTTATATCTTTATTAATCTTTTCTTTTATCTGATTGTTAATGTCCTGAATGCTCATAAAATATTCTCTAAGTTAATACGGTGATAGTAATTATAGTTTCATTATTTTTATATGATTTAGTTTGAATCAAAGTAATCTTAGAGAACTGCTGTTTTGATTAATCAATTCAACGCATCATTCACAATGATGGGGTAACAAAAAAACACTTATCCAAAATGCAAAATTAACTTTATCCCGAAGAAAGAATTTTCCAAGGGCGCAATATACATTGCTTCGCAATGTGAAAATTTGAAAAAAAATTTAATTCGTAAAATGGCAATTTCCCTGACGCTAAAGAATCAATTATTTAATTTTATTAATTCTAAAGAAACAAAAGGTGATTAATAAATCCATACTTTATTAATCACTATTGTGCTATATTTTGATTAATAAAATATGAGGTTATTCATCATGAAATGGAATTGGCAGCTTGAGAATTGGCCAAATTTTACTTGGGACTCCGATAAATTAGTTGTGTTTGAACAGTCTTTTACTGAGAACGCGGGTATTATTATTGGTTCTTCGCAACATATATCTCAAGAAGGTAAGCAAAATTTATTTATCGATTTAATGTGTACAGATGCTTTGGATAGCTCAGAAATAGAAGGAGAGCATTTAAATAGAGATAGTGTGCAATCTTCTATTCAAAAAGAGTTAGGATTGTCTACGAAATCTCCTAGAGCTAGCATGGCAGAACGCGGGATCGCTAAAATGATGGTTAATATATATCAAACGATTTCTAATCCGCTAACACATCAGGTTTTATTTGAATGGCATCAATTTTTAATGGGTAATAGCCATCATTTAGAACATATTGGTCAATATCGTAAGCATGAAGAAGCAATGCAAATTGTTTCTGGACCTGATTATGATCGAAAAGTTCATTTTGAAGCTCCTCCCTCAACACGCGTTCCGGCCGAAATGGATCAATTTATTGATTGGTTTGAACGAAGTTCTCTCACCGGTTCAGCTCCTATACCTACATTAACCCGAGCAGGAATAGCCCACTTATGGTTTGAGAGTATCCATCCTTTTGAAGATGGAAATGGAAGAATAGGGCGAGCTATAGCAGAAAAAGCTTTATCGCAAGGATTTTCAAAACCAGTAATGACAGTATTGGCAAAAATATTATTAAAAAAGAGAAAGGAATATTATCAACAGTTAGGTTTAGCAAGCAAAACCTTGGATCTCACCTCTTGGTTGATATGGTTCGCTAACATCGCTCTAGAAGCGCAACAAAGCACTTATTTGTATATAGATTTCATTATTAAGAAATCTGTTATTTTAAGGGAAGCGGAAGGGAAAATTAATCCAAGGCAAGAAAAGGTTTTATTAAAATTATTTCAAGCGGGGCCTGATGGATTTGAAGGTGGTTTGAGCGCTAAAAATTATATGAGCATAACAGGCGCACCGATCGCTACAACAACCAGAGATTTGAATGACTTGGTGAAAAAAAATATTCTCAAACGAACTGGCGAACTTAAAGCGACTCGTTATTTTTTAAATCTCGAAAAGACTTAAATGTAATTTTTGAGATTTGGTACGCTGAGTACCAAATTAAAGTGTCTAGCAGTGAGTTCCAAAATGGAACTTACTGAAGTGTATCATTTGGCCGACATTGTCCGCCAAATTGAATATAAGGAATACAAATTTATTTTCTATGTCTAATTTGGATCTCAATGCGATCCAAATTGAAGAGGTTGTATACCAATAATATCAGCAGATCTAATAACGCCCATACACTTTAAAAAATAATCGGTAATCAATTGTATTGGTTTTCTCAACCGCTCCACATCTGTAATGATATACCCAGCGGTCACATCATTACTCATTTTATGATTCATTAGCCGTTTAAGCGCATAAGCAGAAATATCCAAGCTTTCAGCAATAGTGATAAAGGTACGTCTTAAATCATGAACGGTAAAGTGGACACCAGATGCTTTGGTTACATTAGCCATTTGTTTATGTGGCTCAATAATATGACCAGCAGCACCAGTTCCTGGGAATACATAATCGTTTATCTTCTTCTCATGACGAGCTACCAATAAATCATAGAGAAAATCAGAAAGGGCTAGGGTGTGGGATTCGTTATTTTTTGTTTTAACCACAGTAAAGGTTTTTGCTGCCAGATCGACATTTTCCCATTTTAAGGTGGCAGCTTCTTCTCTACGTAAGCCTGTTAGTAAAATTAATAATAAGTAATCGCGTAGGGTTTCATTTTCAATATTTTTAAGAGCAGTATACCAAGCTTCTAATTCATGAGGTTTAATGTAAGTTTGTCGGCGCTCCACACGATACCATGCGCGAGTTTGTGACAGGCGTCTTAAAAGGTTTTCCATAATTAATGATTTGCCTTGAGCATCCTCATATTGACCAGAAGCAAAATTGAATAGGGCACGTAATACTCGCATGGCTAGATTGGCATATGCTTCGCCATGTTCATTACCTAGTTTTTCATGTTGTTTACTGATTTTATCTTTGGTAATGGAGAGAATTGGTTTGTTTTTCCAAGTATGAAATGCTTTATTGATTACTTGATCCAAATAATGGTGAACGTATTGAAATAATAAAAACAATTTTAAATTATCTTAAACCTAATTTACCTAATCTTAATACACAACTCATATCCGCTATAAGAAAAATTGTAAAAAAGTACTGAATTTGAGATTTATGATGGTTTATTTTCTATATACACTTACTCTTTCCGAGAAGAGTTATTTTTAAGCACAAAGTTTAACCAAGCATCGGGACAAAATAAAAAATAAAAATAGTGCGAGTCAAGACTGTTTTTTTAATTTTTATTTGTATAACATATCCATGTCTAAATTTTTCTTCCTTATCTCTTTTCTGTGGATATCTTTTTTACCAAATAATGAATGACTAATCAGTAAAATATAAGAAACCTTACTGTGTCTGATTTATATCATTTTTAAATCTCCGCAATTTCATTTAAGTTATTCACATTTTCTGTGGATAAGTCTGTTTATAGTCTGTCAAATTCCTTGTAGAATTTGGAGGTTAACCAGATGATTCATCATTTATCAAGGTGTCTTTCATAGCAATATACAAGAAAAATGAAGTGGTACTACACTTTAAATAAATAGTTGAGAATATGATGTGTGGCCGATTTGCTTATGTGGCTTCTTATGACAAGTTAAAATATCAATTTCATCTATCCAATTCGATTGAAATTACTCCGCGATTTAATATTGCGCCAGGAGCTGAATTGGTGTGTCTTGTAGAAGCCGATGCTCATGAAATTCAAAGTGTGTTATTGCGATGGGGGCTTATTCCTTCTTGGGTAACAGATAGAAAAAAAATAGGTAGTCTCATTAATGCTCGTGCCGAAACCCTTTTTGAAAAACCGGCATTTCGTCAGGCGATGAAATCCAAGCGCTGTTTAATGCCTATGAGTGGTTTTTACGAATGGCACCAAGAGGACGGGATGAAACAACCTTATTTCTTTCAAAAAAAGAATCGTGACTTACTGGCCGTTGCGGCTCTTTGGGATACCTGGCAGCATGAAGAAGAAGTAATCCATTCCTGTTGTCTGATTACCACTGATGCGAACCCCTTAATGCTACCAGTGCATCATCGTATGCCTGTTATTTTAGATGAAGAAGCCCAAGCCATTTGGCTTAATAACACGCAATGCGATAAAGCACAATTAATAGCACTTATGAAACCTTATCCTTATGATGATTTGGAAGGGTATCGGGTTACTACTTTAGTGAATAAGGCTGACTTTGACCATCCATTGGCGATGGAACCCTTATCTAAATAAAAAAGTTAAAAATATTTTTCTTAATATTCTCGAAGACTTAATGGTGATTTCAGCTCATGTTGCCTTGATATGGGCTTTACAGCTTATTTTTCCCTGTCTATGATATTTGTACGTAAATCAAAACAAGAGTCATCATGTCACCACGAGGCGGAAAAAGAGCAGGGGCAGGGCGTCCTAAGGGTGAACCTACCAAAGCGGTTCGTCTTCCGGTAGCCCAGCTTCTCGAATTAGAGCAATTAACGAATCGCAAAGCGCATCAATTGCCCATCTTTGCAAGTAAAGTTCAAGCAGGATTCCCATCGCCTGCAGACGATTACATTGAAGGATATCTCGATTTAAATACCAAATTCATTAAACATCCTTCCGCCACATTTGTTTTGCAAGCCACAGGAGATTCCATGGTGGAGGCCGGTATTTTTTCAGGCGATTGGCTATTAGTCGATAGAAGCATAGAGCCCTCTGATGGGCGCATTGTAATCGCAGCAGTAAATGGTGAACTCACAGTGAAACGTCTTTCAAAAAAAGGGGGTAGGGTGCAATTACTTCCTGCCAATTCCAAATTTAAGCCAATTGATATTACCCAAGAGTGTGAGATGGTAATTTGGGGTGTAGTCACTTTAGTTCTTCATGAGCTTGCCTAACATGTTTGCCCTGATCGATTGTAATAACTTTTATGCCAGCTGCGAGCGTTTATTTCGCCCTGATTTAAGAGATGTTCCCATAGTGGTGCTGTCTAATAATGATGGCTGTTGCATCGCCCGCTCAAATGAGGCTAAGGCATTGGGTATTGCAATGGGCGAGCCTTATTTTAAAATTAAAGGTTTATGTAAGCAGCATGGAGTGAAAGCCTTTTCTTCAAATTACACACTTTATGGCAACATAAGTCATCGTGTGATGTGCACTATAGAAGAAAACTGGCCACACATGGAAATCTACTCCATTGATGAAGCATTTCTTGATTTAAGAAGTTTACCGTTTGATTGTCATGAAACTTTTTGCCAGGAATTACAGAAGAAAATTTTAAAACATACTGGAATACCTACCTCAATTGGTATTGGAGCCACCAGAACTCTGGCTAAAGTGGCGAATCATTTATGTAAAAAGGTCTTTAAGATTCCGGTCTTTAATATCACGCCAAATCGTGAGCAATTATTAAAGCAAGTTTCAGTGGGGGATGTGTGGGGAATAGGGCGGCAATGGGAAAATAAATTAATTGCACGAGGTATTCATACTGCCTATGATTTGGCAATGACCAATACGCATCTTCTGAAGAAGAGTTTTAATGTCGTGTTAATGCGTACCGCAATGGAACTTCAAGGAGTTTCCTGTAATGGTTTAGAAGAAGTTGAGCCGAAACAAAGTATCATGTCGTCAAAAAGTTTCGGGCAGATGCAAACCCGATACGCCTCTATTGCCGAATCGGTGAGTAGCCATTGTGCCCGAGCCGTTGAAAAAATGCGCAACCAGCAATTGGTAGCACAGCGCATATTTGTTTTTGTACATACTAATCGGTTTCGGGAAGATTTGGCACAACACTTTCAAGCCATGGAATTTCGTTTTGTTAATGCAACCGATGATTTGTGCCTCATTACCAAAATTGCCAAACAATGTCTGCAACGAATTTTTAAATCCGGATATTACTATAAAAAAGCAGGTGTTTGTCTTGAGGACTTAATTCCTAAAAACCCATGCCAGCTGGATATGTTTCATCAGCCGAGTGATGAGCAATTACATCATACGGAACAGCTGATGACTGTGTTTGATCAAATCAATCAAAAATATGGAAGAAGCACGATTCGACTCGCAGCAGAAGGATATTCAAAACCTTGGGCTATGCGAGCAGAACTTAAATCACCTGCTTATACCACGCGATGGTCTGATGTTCCTCAAGTTCATTTGTATTGAAAGGATAAATTATGAATGAACTAAAGGATAAAAATCCGATAAGAAAAATCATTCATATTGATATGGATTGTTTTTATGCTGCAATCGAAATGCGTGATTTTCCTGAGCTTGCGAATAAACCCATCGCCGTAGGTGGGGCAGCTGACCGCAGAGGAGTTATTGCCACGTGCAATTATGCGGCACGAGCCTTTGGTGTACGCTCCGCCATGTCCACAGCCCAAGCCTTAAAATTATGCCGTCACCTTGTCTTACGGCCTGTACGCATGGAGGTTTATCGAAACGAAAGTCAATACATTAGAGCTTTATTTGAAGAGTATACCGATCTGATTGAACCTTTATCCTTGGATGAAGCCTATCTTGATGTGACGGACTCCCCTAATTGTAAAGGGAGTGCGACGTGGATGGCACAAGAACTACGTGCACGAATTTATCAGACACGACAACTGACTGCGAGCGCGGGAATTGCCCCGAACAAAAGTTTGGCAAAAATTGCCAGTGATTGGCATAAACCTAATGGGCAGAAGGTGATTAAGCCAGAGGAGGTTGGTTCATTTATGATTGATTTACCCGTGCGTAAATTATTTGGGGTCGGCCCTAAAATGGAAGAAAAACTCAATTCATTAAATATTAAAACATGTGGTGATTTGCAAGATTATTCAATGGACTATTTAATTAATGAATTTGGTGCTATTGGCCAGCGACTTTATGATTTAGCGCGTGGAGTCGATGAGCGTCCAGTAAATCCTGAACGTATTCGAAAATCGATTAGTGTTGAAGAAACTTATTTGCAAGATTTACCGAATGTGGGAGCATGTTTGGCTGCTTTACCCGAATTAATAGTTCGTCTTGAAGCAAGAATTAAGCAGGCTAGAGCAATTGCTGGAATACATAATCTGTTTGTTAAATTAAAATTTAATGATTTTCAGCAAACCACGGTAGAGTGCGTGCATGACAGTCTTGATTTCAATATTTTATGCCAACTCATACACGAAGGTTTTTTGAGAAAGCGTATGCCAGTAAGATTGTTAGGCATAGGGATCAAATTGAAGCAAGAAAAGATCTATGAGGGCATTCAACTGCCTTTATTTGAATTAAACTTTGTTCAGAAGTGATAAATAACTCTAACATAAGGCATCAATATTTATGGCTGAAGAGATCAAAATTCCAAATCTAAATGAAATTCGCGAAGCCAGAAAGCTTCTTGGTGATAAAATTTTACTAACTCCTGTTTGGGAATGGAAGGGGCAAGAAAAGAATAATCTTTTTGGGAAGAATACTGAATTATTTCTCAAGCTCGAAACACTTCAATATGGTGGTTGTTTTAAACTTCGTGGCGCCTTATTAAATATGATGGCTCTAAAGACTAGTGAATTAAAAAACGGAGTTACTGCTATAAGTGCTGGTAATCATGCAATTGCAGTCGCATACGCTGCAAAACAATTAGGTATCGGTGCAAAGGTTGTTATTCCAAAAACAGCTAACAAATTTCGAGTTCAACGTTGTCAATCTTATGGTGCTGAAATAATCTATTGTGACACTATTAATGAAGGCTTTAACCAGGTTCAAGAAATTGCAAAGCAGGAATCTCGAGCCTTTATTCATCCTTTTGAGGGTTACCATACGGCCCTGGGTACTGCTACATTGGGTTTGGAATTTGCAGAACAGACTCAAGGATTAGATGCTGTTGTTATCGCTATAGGTGGCGGTGGCTTATGTGCAGGGGTTTCAAATGCATTCAGTCAAGCCCAACCATCCTGTAAAATCTACGGAGTTGAGCCAGAAGGCGCAGACACAATGAGTCGAAGTTTCATAGCGAATAAGCCAATGTCTATAAATAAAATTCAAACCATCGCGGACAGCCTTGGTGCCCCTAAAGCGGAACCATATAGTTTCCATTTATGTAAACTGCATGTCGATAAATTAGTAACCGTTAGCGATCAGGAACTTATTACTGCAATGAAATTAATTGCAGAAGAACTTAAAATGATGGTTGAGCCAGCTTGTGCTGCCGGTATTGCAGCATGTCTTGGCCCTTTAAAAAATGAACTTCATGGTAAAAGGGTAGGGGTTATTTTTTGTGGAAGTAATATTGATATCGGTACCTTTTTTGGTCATTGTAATGAGTAAACTACTCTGATTCAAAGTTGATATATGATCCGTTATTTCTAATAGTAGTATGCCAGAAAAATTCTCGTTTTTTGTTCTTGGGGGGCTTGGAAAATTTTGAAACAGTATTTGATAAGAGCCCCTTATCAGGTATGGCGTACTCTTCAGCATCGGGTTCAGTGCTGTTATCCAGCATTTCCCAGATTTTTTCCATAATCTCATCGTCGCTTTGTGTCGCATCTATCCAGATACCATTCAAAATCGCGTAGTACAATCATTTCTAACTCAGTAGGTATTTTGTTGAGCTGCATATTGTATCATGACTGCAACAAGCCTTTATTTTAGCAAGGCCAATCGATACTTTCCAATTTGGTGAAACCCAAGGGCTTGGTAAACGCATATAGCGGAATTATCATTGGTGAACAAAATTGCCCTTTTGACTTGTCTGGCTGCAGCTTGTTTTAGGCACAGATACACAGCAATTCTGGCAAAACCTTTATTTCTTAAAGTGGGAGGGGTATAAACGGGGCCGAGCTGCACAATATCAGGTAGGGTGGCATTAAATCCACATAATGAAACAGGGGTATTATTTACAAACAAAACCCATCGATTTTGGCTAATTTGCTTATCTTGAATTTCATCGATAATCGATTCTTCAAGTTTTGCATTATTCGTATCATCGCCAAGTGCTTCAATATGATAAGCGATAAGCCATTCTTTGATGACATCCCTGTCACACTCTTGTACTGTTTTGAGTGTGCAGCTAAATGAATGAATTGCTTGGGGTATAATCACCTTTTCAATGTTAAGTAAGAATAACTTTTCCTGATAATTAATAGCAAATAGTGATGATTCTAAGTTCAGCTTATCAATGACAAAATTGGCTTGAGAGTCTTCGCCAAGTATTCCGGCAATTGGTCTTGTTCTTTTAAGCTCAAATTCTTCTACTAATGCTGATAATGCAGAAAAATTTTCAGCCTGCATCATCACGTTACCATTCCAATAATGAGCTAAAACACCATTAAGTTGCTTGTTCTCGAAGGAGCCGTAATATTCCCCATGAAAAGGTTCATCGTGGTAGGTAATTCCCGAGTGGTATAAATTGTTCCTAATGAACATTGTTGTTTCTTGATAATGATTGAGATAGGAAGACAATTCATCTGTATGCAATTCGTCTAGCTTTTTTATCGCAATCATTTTTTCCTCGTCATGTGAATATTTTTAATACACTTTTAAGACATATGTTAAGATAGCCCAATATTGGTTATTATGAAATACAATTCATAGAATATGATTGCCTTACTTCCTCATAATCCTGCGTGGAACGCTGCATTTGAAATTGAAAAACAACAGTTATTGCAATTTGGTATGACAAAGAAACACACAACCATGGATTAAAGACTTTTATATTTGATGGAAAAGAGGAAGTTGAGTTAACTTATCAAATAGCTCAAATTTACTGGGGAAAAGGCTTAGCATTTGAAATGGGGCAAGCATCCTTGGAGTATGCTGAAGAGCATTTGAATTTAGCTGGCTCTTTTGTTTTACTGCATACACTAATTATCCATCATTGCGCGTTATGGAAAAATTAGGTTTTAAATTTGAGTTTGACTTTGAGCATGCAGGGATTACGCACAAGTTTCATAGAAAACCTACAATAAAGAATCTATAGAGGGCTTAATGGATAAAATAACAATTGATACAAATTTAGTCCAAAAGCTCATTGCCGAGCAATTTCCACAATGGCAATCACTACCAATACATCCAGTTGTACAAAGTGGTTGGGATAATCGAACGTTTCATTTAGGTGAAGAAATGGTGATTCGTTTGCCTAGCGATAAGGGGTATGAGCCACAGATTCATAAAGAATATCGATGGTTGCCCTGGCTCTCCAAAAAGCTTTCATTCCAGATTACACAACCTATTGCACTAGGAAAACCATCACCAGCTTATCCATGGAATTGGAGTATCAATCGTTGGATTGAGGGAGAGTCTGCTTCAAGACAGAATATTCATGATATAAAGTGTTTTGCAGAAAAATTAGGGAAAAGTTTAAAAGAATTTCAATCTGTAGATGCTACAGATGGGCCTTTGGCTGGCGCACATAATTTTTATCGGGGCAGTTCATTAAAGGCCTATGATCATGAAATGCAACTTGCAATTCCTAAAATTAAAAACGTTTATGAACAAAGAATTGCAGAATCTTTATGGAAACAGGCACTTTCTTCTGAATGGCGTTTAAAGCCAGTTTGGGTTCACGGAGACATCGCTGTTGGAAATATTTTGGTTCGTAGCGGAAGACTATGCGCTATTATTGATTTCGGCCAGCTTGCTGTAGGAGATCCTGCGTGTGATTTGGTAATAGCATGGAATTTTTTTTCCAGCGAAGAGCGAGAAGTATTTAAAAATGCAGTTCAGCTGGATAATGATACCTGGATACGCGCTTTAGGATGGGCATTATGGAAAACTTTATGTTGGCCAATTAAAGGTACTGATGTAAAAAAGGTTTTGCATGAAATTTATTCGGATTATGATGCGATTAAATAAGCATGTCGGAAGTATTCAATTTTTAAGATTCGGCTATATAGAGGTACAAACCAATGTTTTATCTCAGCTATATGAGTTTAATCAATTATGAACGTGAATAATGAGAACAGATTTCATTTTAAACCAATGAATAAAACACAAGAAGACCTTGTTCTTGACTGGATTAGTCAGCCACATATTAATGAATGGCTTCATGGCAATGGTTTAAGTAATACAATAAAAGACATTCATGAATTTTTAAACGATGGGGAACCATGGGCTACTCATTGGATAGCATATGATAATGAAACCCCATTCGCTTATTTAATTACTTCTGAAATAGAGGAGTCAGAAGAATATCCTGATGGTGCAGTAACACTCGATTTATTTATTTGCAGGCGGGATTATATTGGTAAGGGATTATCAGTACAGATGATACATGAGTTTATCTTAAGTCAATTTTCTGATGCTAAAATCGTACTTATTGATCCTGAAATCTCTAATGAGCGTGCAGTTCATGTTTATAAAAAAGCTGGTTTTGAAATCATTGGGGAATTTATAGCTTCATGGCATCCAGTGCCACACTATAAAATGCGATTGAGTATTGAGAAATTAAAAAACAAAACGTCTCAGCCTAAAGTAACTTGATTATGGTTTTCCACCCTCAATTGACATTTAAATGGCAGTTTATCTGGTGAGAGCTGGTTTGTAATTTCATGATATCTTTTTTGAGCATAGGCATGACGTAGGCCATGGCAATTTTTAAGTTCTAGTTTTTCTGTTTCAGTTTGATATTGCCTTAAATATTGTTTATAGGTTTTTTTCTGGGCAATGGAAGACGAATCCGACCTATAGTATGCTCCCACCATCAACTGAAGTGAGCCTTACTTTATTAAGTAGTTGAAGAGTATTATCCCAAATCTATTAATCATCTGACCCCTATCCTTTGCGTTGGCTGTTGTTTTTCATAACTAAAATGCCCAGCAAAAACATGCACCCCATTGCCAAGAACTATGATGACAAGAAGTAGTAGAATGATTGTGGTGATGGAACTTTTGGTTAATTGATGCGAGTACGTTTTCTCGATGATAACCTCCATAATATTTAACTGGAGACCATGAGGGACTAACAGGTGGAATTGGCGGATTGTATTGAGAAAAACTATCGCAAGCATGGACGATTTTCCCACCTACCACCGTCATTAACGAATAGATGTCTTTAATATCCTCTTCTGGTACTAAAAAAAAATCTTTAGACAGAACAGCAAAATCTGCTAATTGATTAGAAAGAAAAGATCCCTTTAAATGTTCTTCATTAGAAAACCATGCACTTCCTTTAGTATAAAGCTCTAATGCTTTTTCTCTGGAAAGGATGTTGTCTTCATTATAAAGTGATTGTCCACCTATTGTTTTTCCTGTAGTGAGCCAATATAAACATAACCAGGGGTTATAACTCGAAACTCGAGTCGCATCTGTCCCCATGCCGATTGGAATCCCTGCTTCAATTATTTTGTTAATTGGGGGAGTAAGTAAGGTTTTTTCTTTCCCATAGCGTTCACTAAAATACTCTCCTTGAAAAGCCATCCTGTTTTGAATAGCTATACCACCACCGATTTTTTTTACCCGATCTATTGAATGATCAGAGATGGTCTCTGCATGATCGAAAAACCAATGTAAATTATCAATAGGGATCTCTGAATGGACCTCCTCATAAACAGTTAGAGCTCTAGCAATTGATTCATCATAAGTTGCATGTAATCTAAAGGGCCATTTATTTTCTGCTAAAAGACGTACAACAGGTTTTAGTTGTTCCTCCATTACAGAAGGTAAGTCAGGTCGCGGTTGCAGAAAGTCTTCAAAATCAGCAGCTGAGAAAACAAGCATTTCACCGGCTCCATTATGACGATAATAGTCATTACCTTGTTGGTATTTCGAAGTTTTTGTCCAATGGGTAAAATCATCTAGTTCATATCCTGCTCTTTGCGTAAATAAATTATAAGCGATTCTTAAAGATAATTTATTTTCTTGATCGAGCGCTTGGATTATTTCATAATCATCTGGGTAATTTTGAAACCCACCACCAGCATCGATCACACTAGTGACTCCAAGACGGTTTAATTCGCGCATAAAATGTAAGGTTGAATTAATTTGATCATCACGACTAAGCTTAGGGCCTTGAGCTAATGCAGAATAGAGTATGATGGCGTTAGGATGGGCAATTAATAAGCCGGTTGGATTACCTTTTTTATCACGCTGAATCATGGTACCAGGCATTTCTTTAGTATTCTTATCATAACCAATGGCATTCAATGCGGCTCTATTGAGTAATGCGCGATCGTAGAGATGAAGGACAAAGACAGGAGTGTCTTTTGAAACCGAATTGATTTCATCCAATGTTGGCATTCTCCGCTCTTTAAATTGAAACTCAGTCCAACCACCAACAATTCGAACCCATTGGGGAGCCGGAGTCCGTTCAGCTTGCTCTTTAAGGATAAATAACGCTTCACTAAGTGTTCGAACGCCATCCCAACGTAACTCCATATTAAAATTCAGTCCACCACGAATTAAGTGGATGTGAGAATCATTTAATCCTGGAATTACAATTTTTTGCTGTAAATCAACCAGTATCGTCTCGGATGTTTTTAGTTTAATAATTTCTATATCAGAGCCAAATTGAACAAATTTATTATTTTTAATAGCAACAGCAGTTATTTTTTTATTACTAATACCCGAGCCTTTAAAATTTCCATTGTAATAAATTGTATCCATTGCAAGGTTCTCCTTGATTGCCCCTGATATAAAATCATTAGCCTGCGTTGGTGCTTTTATGAGGCTGGGGGTCACGTATTTATCTACTCCTTAAGAAAGATACTATTTTACCATTTTACCTTTCCATTCACTTCTTGGCTTTTGTTTGTGAACGATTGTATACGCATAATCAACGCCCATACCGTAAGCACCACTAAACTCTTTGACAATATTCATGACACCATCATAAGTATCTCTTCTTGCCCAATCACGTTGCCATTCAAGCAGTATTTGCTGCCAAGTTACAGAGACAACTCCAGCCTGTTGCATTCGATTCATAGAGGATTGTTGTGCTATTTCGCTTGTACCACCACAAGCATCCTCAACTACATAAATTTCATAACCATCTTGCATTGCTGAAAAAGCACACATATTGATACATACTTCAGTCCACAAGCCTGCAAGGATTAACTTTTTCCTGCCAGTATTATCAACATGTTGCCTCACTAGTTGAGAGTCCCATGAGTTCATGCTGGTGCGCTCAATAACATTATTTTCAGGGAATACATCGAGTAACTCTGGCCATATAAAACCGCTAAAACTTTCTGTTTCCACAGAGGTAAGAATAGTAGGAACCTGGAATAGTTTTGCTGCGTTAGCCATGGCTACGGCATTATTCTTCAAAGATTGCCGATCAATACTTGCGACACCAAAAGCCATTTGTGGTTGATAATCAATCATTAATAGCACCGAGTTTTGGGGGGTCAATAGTTCTATTTTTTTGTCCATAAATATGTTCCTTCTATGATTTTTTTCAACTCATCTGGTTAGTAGGTTAAATATAGACCATTTTTCTTGCTTTTAATAAAAATAAATGGAGATGATACAAAATATTCGGATTATAATTTTCTGAGCTTGATGTTTGGTTATAAATGTCCTGCTGCAGAATTGGGGACAAGGATTTGCCAGTGCCGCGCATTATACAAGAAATACCAGAAGAAATAGGTGTTCAAGGTGCTATTTTAATGGAGTTCTTTCCAGGTACTCTACTTAATCAACAGAGATTAATGATAGAGTGGCTTATGAAATTGGAGTAAATATGCTTAATCGACAACACCTAATGCCATGGCTTAACTGGGGGATGGCTACGACTTATGTTTTTTTTCAATTTTTTCTTCAAGCAACGGCAGGATTGATGGCGTCTAAGTGGAGTCTGGATTTTCAATTAACTAAAACACAGGTAGGTTCGCTATCTGCTGCTTTTTTTCTAGCATATGTGATCATGCAAATTCCGGTTGGATTAGCTTATGATCGCTTTGGGACACGTAAAATTTTAATATCGGCATCGATATTACTATCCCTTGGCATATTTGGCTTGGGATTAAGTCAATCGTATGGGCAAGCTTATCTCGCTCGATTAATCATGGGATCGGGAAGCGCCTTTGGTTTTATTGGGATGCTTTATGTCACTGCATCTTGGTTTTCCAATCGTCACTTTACGATGCTGGTTGGCATTTCCGAGACTTTAGCGATGATGGGAGTGGCACTTGGGGAAGTTGGTATGGCTTCACTTATTACTCACTTGGGTTGGCGCGTTACCATGTATGTTGTTGGATGTTGCGCCATTGTAGTCACCTTATTTGTTATTTTTATTATTCAAGACCCAGAGCATTGTTCTATTTCTGAAGAAAGAGAACAGATATCCCCATCGAAAGCGCTCAAACAAGTTCTGCAAAATCCACAAGTCTGGCTCGCAGGACTTTATGGATTTGCTATGATTTCGATCATTAATGCAATTGCTAATTTGTGGGGAATTCCTTTTTTAGTTCATCGTTATCCAGCAATGTCTTTGTATACAGTCAGCACTCTGATGTCTGTCGTATTTATCGGAGCCGCCATTGGAGGCCCCTTTTGTGCCTGGCTTGTTCAATGCGGTGTAAAAAGACAAATAGTAATGACATTATTTGCCTCGCTAACATTTTTGTTTTATTCATTTGTTGTCTATTTGAAGATTGAATTTTTGGGAATATTGTATTTTTTATTGTTCCTCACAGGCTTTTTTTCTTCCGCATATATTTTGGTATTTGGAGTAGTAAAAGACAGTGTCACCAACGAACTTCGCGGTACAGCATTATCAACATCCAATATGATCTTAATGATGAGTGCTCTTATACTTCAGCCTTTGCTTGGTAAATCACTCGAGTTACATTTTAATTTTGAACAGACTTTGTCTATTATTACGGCAGCGCTTGTCATCGCCACACTATTATCCTTGGCTTTAGATAAAAAACACATAATGAAAGATGAAATAAATCCAAATTCTATGCCTTAACTTGGGCTGTTTTTTTCGTTTATTGCTGCTCTACTGAAAATGCACATAATTCGAGGCAATTCATCGTTTTAATTGTCGCTATACACATTAATGTTCCCTTAACATTCATTATATATAATAGCTATAAGTTGCCTTTTTTAAGTGTAATGGTGAATGTCATGTCGCGATTAAAAAAAGAAGTTGACACAGTAAAACAAGCTTTAGAGAGACAAATTGGTAGAATGTCTTCCGTAATAGCATCAGGAAATAAAATCAGAGATTTCCTAGGCGCCTCAAGCGTGCAAGACTATAAAAGAAAAACTTTAGAAAACATATCGAGTGAACTTCAAAAAGTAAGTATTGAGACGCTTAAAAAAAATTTGCAAGAGCAAGCTGGATATTATATTCAATATTCAACGAAAAAAGACGACAATTCACCTAAAAGATATCGTGGATTTTTTCATCGTCATGGTGATACTGGTGTAAAAAGAGCACAAAAATTTTCCCATGAGCTTGATTCTGCAAATACAATAGGAGATATTTTTAGAGCGATCCAGGAAGCAAGCGGTGGGAATTACCACCAGCATTCATTAAACGCCTATATTGCAAGAGCGATGATAGCATGTGTAAATAACGCGGGATTAAGAATGTCGGGTGAAAAATATGATAGGACTGTTGGATTGGTAGACAAAGCTCTGTTTGCCCCCAATATACCAGAACATGATTTAGAGGATTTTTTAACATTAGCAGGAAAATCTATTTTTATTCGAGATGATTATAATACTCCTAAAGTTGAACTAAATCTTCAATAATGAGGGTTCTAGGTATCATTGATGATCTCATGCAAGCACTCAACGGGTTCAGGTTTTTTCCTTCCTCCTACCGTAGAGAAGGAAAGGCCTTAACTCCAAATGTTTTTGGTTGAGTTGTGCAATTGCATGACTCGATTTCCTTTAATTCAAATGAAGAAACCGTATCATGGCTGCACGACTTAGTGCACTGATTATCTTTTTTACAGGCATAATACCGATTTATTCCAATTTTTATACCTCATATGATCGTACCGATCGATAAAGAACCAGAGAACTAAATGACTTGGTTAAAAAAATATTCTCAAACGAATCGGCGAACTTAAAGCGACTCGTTATTTTTTAAATCTCGCTAAGGTTTAAACGGAATTTGTTGAGGTTTGGTATGCAGTGCGTATCTAGCAGTTAGCCCCAAAAAGGAACTTACTGGAGCGTATAATTTGGCCGGATGCCAATAATATCAGCAGATCTAATAATGCCAATACACTTTAAAACATAATCATTAATCAATTGTACTGGATATCATTCATATTAACCTGAATATTTAGAAAAATTTTCCCAAATTTTCTTAGCCTTACATTTTGTTTCACTTGGCCCGATAAGAGGTTTGAGCCGAGATGCCTATCAATAATTAAAAATGGTAAAACATTGGTCTTTTTGGGCTGTATTTGACAAACAGTTCTTAATCATTAAGCTTATATAGAGTGTTTTCCCAAGTTCTTTGAAGTATAAGACTATAAGGAGAATAGTTATGAATGATTTTAATGACAATGCAAAAGAAATTAAAAAGAAAGCAAGCCAGCTTTTGGATACAGCCAAAGAAAAAGCGGGAAATGCTTATTATGAGACTAAACCCAAAGCAGAAGAACTAGTAGCGCAAATTGGTGATACAGCGGCGGATTTATATAAATCTGGCAAGGAAGAATTGAGTAAAGCTGAAGGATATATTGAAGATTCTGTAAAAAGTGTTTCTCGCTCTATCCAAAAACAACCACTTACTTCAGTTATTCTGGCAGCAGGAATAGGGTATATTTTTGCTAAAATTTTTAAATAACAAGGATGAAATAAAAATGGCTCATTCAAATGTACGTTCTGGTGAGGTTGTTGGGGTTTCAGTTAAAAATCATGATTTAAAAGATTTGGGAGAGGTTGCGGAAATAGTAATTGATAAAGACACAGGAAAAGTGACTTATTTAGTGCTTGATTTTGGTGGCTTTATGAGTTTTGGCAATAAATTTTTTGCTATTCCTTGGAATGCCTTTACCTATAATCTTGATGAAGATTGTTTTATTTTGAATATAGATAAAGAGCGGTTAAAAAATTCCCCTGGTTTTGATAAAGATCATTGGCCGGAGTTCTCTCCAGAGTATGTTCAATCTATTTCAAATTTTTATGGTTGGTAATTAAAATAAAATATAGTGCAATAGGTTCCCTTGTAATTAGCTGAGGGCGTCGTTTCAGCTTTTTATAAGGGAGTCTTAGATAAAATAAGTTCTTCCACAGTTATAGGGATATTTAATCAAAAGTGAATGGTAAGCCTCCCAAAAATGCTAAAAGTCGAATTTTTTCGTAATCTAAGTGCAGGAGGTTCGGCATGAAAAAGACAGCCAAATACCATCAATATTGAAGCAAGTCGAAGTGAGATGTCCATTAAGAGCTTAATTGGGGTTTGGGTTTAGGTACATCATATCCAATTAAATGGGGAATCTGCTTTAAGATAATGATTATCCCAATACCGCTTAACATACCCTTAATTACCGATGAGGGAAAATAATAAGCAATGATTCCACCACGTAGAAAACCGGCTACAATTTGCATGATTCCTGCGATAAACCCGGCCAATAAAAATGTTTTCCAAGAACCTAAGTATTGTTGAGCAGCGAGAACTATTGCTACAAGACCTGCAGCTGGGCCGCTTACTCCCAATGCGGAACCGCTGAGAAATCCAACAACGATCCCCCCCACTATTCCAGCTATAATTCCAGAAAATAGGGGAGCCTCTGATGCTAGTGCAATACCGAGACACAAGGGTAGGGCGACTAGAAACACCACTATAGAGGCTTGAAAATCATATTTTAAATAAGGAAAAATTCCCTTTTTCATTTTTTAATCCTTAAACTCTTAATGAATAATATAATGCTATGTTCTCATTTTAGATTGGAAATTACTTGCATCATCTAGATTTTGTTTCTCAAGAAACGAATTTATTAGAAAAATTATAGTACATGGTATCCAAAAAAATGCGCGTGCTGATTTATTTGGGTAACACTAATTCTCTGAAAAATCATTATAAGATCGATTTTTTAAGGACGGTGGCTACGTTTAATTTGAAAGGAAATTTTTCCTCCTCTTTCAAGAATAGCTATATCTACTAATTCAAGATTACAAAGGCCGCATTGCAATCTTAATGACTGCATTATATCGTTTCTCGTAATTCGTGTGCATTCGAGATTTTTTTTAATTAGTTTTCCATTTTTAATGAGTATAATTTTTTCTCCTTTAATATATTTTCCCACTCGATGGCTTTTATAAGTTAAAAAGGCCATTATTTTATACATCAAAACAATCAATGAGCACACTATTATAGAAGGCAAAAGAGGTATATTGTTCACAATTGCTTCGCCCAAGATAGCCCCCAAGATAATATATATAATAAAATCCAAGGCGCTATGATTTCCATAAAGCCGAGACAAGTTCATTCTGAAGATCACAATCGCATACAGTGTAATTATTATCCCTCGTAAATAGAGACCATAATCCAAAAGTTCGTTTATTCCTAAAAAATTTCCCATGCTTCCCCCTAATCTGGAGTTATTGTATTATTTTGACAATGGAAACCAGTGGCTCATAGTAATCATCTCATTGGTGTCTTATATAACGATCACCGTATTAGCCGAAGTAGTTCCGTATTATGCGCCTACTTATTTATTTTTAGCGGTCGTTTTATTAAAACTTTTTTCAAAAAGAGTTGTAGCGTATAAATTGAGGATTTCTTCAATCATCATTTTATTTATCAATTATGATTTTTGATTTAAGTTTGTTAAAAAGAATAAATACAATCGCAGCTATTCCCCCAGCGATGATGCCCGTAATGAAATCAATACCCAAAGAGAGAATTGAAGATACATTTTCGGTGTACGAATGAATTACAGACACTTCGTGTGTAATAATCCCTCCTCCAACCAAGAACATAGCTATTGTTCCTACTATACCTAAAAATTTCATCAAAATTGGAGCTGTGCCGATTAAAAAAATGCCTATTTGTCTGATTGGTTGCTTTTTTTCGCGTAAAATGAACCCCAAATCATCCAGCTTTACAATTAAGGCCACTAAACCATATACACCAACAGTCATGATGAGTGAGATGATGATTAAAATTACTACTTGATTAATTAAGGATGTTGCGAGGACGGTTCCTAATGTTATTACTATAATTTCAGTTGATAGTACAAAATCAGTGCGTATGGCCCCTCTAATTTTATCCTGTTCCAATAAAGACATGTTGATATTAAGTTTCTCTATTTTTTTTGCGCTATTATTTTTTTTATGAAATACTTTTTCAATAATTTTCTCGAATCCTTCAAAGCACAAATAGAGTCCACCCAATAATAAGAAGAACCTTACAAGCGGTGGTGCAAAAAAACTTATCAAGAGTGCAGATGGAATTAATATGCATTTGTTGAGAATAGAGCCTTTGGTCACTTCCCAGATAACAGGTAATTCTCTTTTCGCGTGAATACCTAGTACTTGTTGGGCATTAAGTGCCAAATCATCACCCAATACACCCACCGTTTTTTTAGTAGCTACTTTAGTCATAACTGCAATATCATCTAATGCGGTTGCGATATCATCAATTAGAGCTAATAAACTTGTTCCGGCCATAACTTACCCTTATATTCCAGAAGGCAAAAAGAAGTTTGAAAATATAATATCATTATTATTTATTTTATAAGCGAATGGGAACATAAGACTTTGATAAATATTTATCTTATATGTTTTTACTGTAATTTTTAATTATGCTGAAATGATCTTATTCCATTTTTATTTTCATCAGATGAAGGTAGAAATCTAACCATCTCATGTATGAAATGGTTAGTATTTAGTTTGCAATTTTTAATTAGGTCCATTTTGCGAAGGAAGGTCCGTGGATAGCTCTTCTTTTTTACAGCGCATACCGTAACAAGCCCCGATACAGCATGAGAAAGCCCCAACAAAAAAGAGAATGAAAAGAACCCAACCACTCCATGCCAAATGTTTTGCTTCTACGGATACACTAGGGGAGTTACTATTTTTCTCACTCGCTACTACTTTATCTCCAACTAATGAATTAGTAACTTCTACGGTCGCAAAAGATGGACTTAAATGATTTTCATATGTAGAGATATAGCGAGTTGTAGGGCCGATAAGCACGATACTTAGTATTAAAGCGATACTCCAGGTTATAAAACCATACAGTACCCCACCATGGCAATAGCAATGATGAAATCTGCCTAAATAACCTGCTACAAATCCTGCCGTTGCCATTGCGGCAATAGTACCGATTAACAAACCAATTACCCCACCTATAGCAATTACTTCACCGCCATTTGCAGATGAACTGTATGCACTTAATCCAATGGCCATGCCAAAGAGATTGAGTAAAAACCCCAGTCCCACTCCTACTACAGCCCCTGCTAGAATAGCAGTCCAACAAATGCGAATAACTGTTGTTTTATAACAGCCTGTTTTTATGATAGTTTCAGTATGCATGGTAATTTCCTTTTTCAAATATGAGAGATAAGCCAAATTAATAAAAGAACACTCACTGGTATACCCAACAACCATCCAATTATGTAACCCATTTTTTTCTCCTTATAGATAAAAATATTTTTACTCATTAAATTAAATAAATTTATTTTTTATTTGATCGCATCATGTTTTTTATCAGATGAAGCTGTATGTTGAGCAGCGTTTCTGGAAGGACTATTTGGCGATTTATTAGAATTCGAACTAGAATGCTCCCTTCTTAAGGGAGAAGAGCTTTTGCCATGTGCTCTTTTTGCCGAAGAGCGGGAATCCTTGCTAATTGAAGAGGCATAAGATTGCGACTTTTTCATTACATCTTGTGTTTTTTCACGAGATTCTTGAGATAGTTTTTCCCAGATATTAAATAGTTGATGCATATAATCAAGGCTTTTATGACTATTATCTATAAAAACTTGAACACTTTTTTCTACTAAAATTTGAGGATTATTAGTTTGAAAATCTTCCGCTTTTAAATAAGAAAATTTTTCAAATGTCTTTTTATTTAATTCTAC
The DNA here is from genome assembly GCF_001467945.1 of Legionella parisiensis. Classification (GTDB taxonomy): domain Bacteria; phylum Pseudomonadota; class Gammaproteobacteria; order Legionellales; family Legionellaceae; genus Legionella; species Legionella parisiensis. The sequence continues at coordinate 2,186,713 of NZ_LNYQ01000013.1, read as the reverse complement.
AATTTGTTGTAGAGGTAGACTTAGGCTATTAAATGAATTTGGATTAAATTGTTGCATGATACGCTCCTTGTTGCATTGCACAATTCAAGGATAGTTTATTATGTAATTAAATCAAGAGAAGAGTAACTCCTTTATAATAGGTAAGCAGTAGCGTTCCGGTTTGTAGTACCGCAACCATGTTTTTTTGTACATACCAATCGATTTAGGGTGGATTTGACAATTTTCAAGTCATTGAGTTTCGTTTTATCAATGCAACGAATGCTTTACGATTAATTACTAAAATCGCCAAACGTTGTCTGAAGCGTATTTTTAAACCAAGACAATTGGATTTATTCTATCAGCCGAGTGATGGGCAATACATCAAACAGAACACTTTAGACAACTATTAGGACCCCCTTTTATTGTGATATTTGTAAAAAGAACTATCCATCCTATAATTATCCAAATGCACATGGTTCCAAATCTATCTTCTTTTTGGAGTAGTTATGTATAAAAATATTATGTTAGCCATTGATGGAAGTGAAGTTTCTAATTGTGCTATTGAAGAAATTATAAAGCTATCAAAAGGCTACGACATGAATTTACGGATTATTCATGTGGTCGATGAAAGTATTTATGCGAGTGGGCGGCTTGATTTGGATTATGCTTCCTTACTTAAATTAGCGATAGAAGAAGGACAAGAAATTTTAGATAATGCAACAAAAAAAATAAACACTCAATCGACAATAAAAGTTGAAAAAGTACTTTTGGAACTGAAACAACTACGAGGTAGAGTTGCAGAAATAATTGTTAAAGAGGCTGAGAAGTGGCCCGCTGATTTATTGGTTGTAGGTGCACATGGCAGACGAGGGTTTAGTCGATTATTTTTAGGCAGTGTGGCTGATAATATCATCCATATAGCGACTGTACCTGTTCTTTTAATTCGAGGTTCGGAGTAGTAGATTTGCACTAAGGGACATAACTTTATGAATTATTATGTCCGAAAAGAATTATTTATTTAGCGATTTGGATAAATGTCTGCTGCTTGGTTATTATCCCTAAAAAAGAAATAACAACACAAAAACAGGAATACAGCCTTATCGTTAGCTATATGTTATTCGTCATAATATAATGGTATGACAAATCATGCTACGCTACGAGATTCTCATTTAGGATTACTAATTAGATATCCTATAGGTTCTAGGGATTTTATTTCATCACAAATCACTTTTGTTATTGCCAGTACGGGAAGCGCGAACATAATACCAGTTATTCCTAGTAATAATCCGCCAATTAACAGTCCTAATATTACGGCAAAAGGGTTAACACTCACCTGGCTACCAATAATATTGGGAGTTAAAAAATTACCTTCAAGGAATTGTACAATTATAAAAATAAAAATCACAGCAAAGGCATACCCAAACGATCCTTTTGTCAATAAAACAAATAAGGCAGGAAGTAGAGAACCAATAAAAATACCAATGTAGGGGATAAGTATTAAAATAGCAGCTAATACACCAAACAAAATCGCATGTTCCACACCTAAAAGCCAAAGCCCCAAAGTATTCAAAAGGGCAACGATGAAAATAATAAGAAGTAAACCAAATATATAACGACCGACAACAGATAAAATGCGAGTTAAGATCCGATTTAAATTGGAATGGTATTTCTCCTTAACCATTTTGAATAAAAAATTTTTAAAAAACTTTCGATAATTAAGGAAAAAAAATAAAGCAATAATAAAAATTGATATTGAAGCAAAAAGTGCTGTGGTAAATGACAAAGTACGATTGAATAAAACCGTGCTGTTTTTAATTATTATTGTAAACATTTCGTTTAGAAGAGAAGTTTGCTGCTCTTCACTTATGCCTAAAAAATTACTAACCGAGCTTTGGATATGGGATGGTATTGAGATCATATTTTGACTAATATGACCTAGCTTAAAGTCGATACTCCGTATTTGAGCTTGAAAAAAAAGGATAAGCCCCCCTAAAAAAATAACGAATGTAACTACCGAAATAAGAGAAGCCAAGAGACGAGGAATTTTGAATTTTTCAAGGAATGTACCAAACGGTTTTAAAGCCAAAGCTAAGATAAGTGCTGCGAGTAAAGGGTTAAATAAAGTGGCTGAGATAACAAGTATGTAACCTGTAAGTAGAATATTTGCAATAAAATAAAAATACTTTTGTGAGAATGGAGTCATCATTTTTTAACTTCTCCAGGAGCAGTTATGTGCTCAGCTATATCTATTAAAATATACTCATAATCAAGGAAGCCATTAAAGCCATCCCTATATCTTTCATAAGGCGACTGAGCTGATAGAGGCGAATCTAGATCAGTATCCATAGAAGGACAATTGATATCAAGCCCTGGCTGCAATCCCTTGAACCCTTAACTTTTCAGGTACAAAAATAGCATAATAACCCAATGTTTGCTCATCGGGTTTAGGTGAAAAAACCGACATTTTTGTAATTGTAAGCATTAATCTATAATTAATTTATTTGTAAGTGTGGTTAAACTTAGCAGTCATATCGTTTTTTAGCAAATAGTATGTATTAACTAAGGATAATGAAGTTAACAACATCACCAAGTCGATATGTGTACTGCAGCTTATATTCAAGCACTAAATCCATGCTGAGGAGCAATAAAAAAATCAAGGTAGTAAACAGGACTTGTCATAGGGGCTGTAGCCAAAGAGACTAATCCATTTGCTATCGCAGCAGCAACCAGAAAAAACCTGCAATCCTTGCCATCATGAGCATCGAAGTCATGTCATAAAAGGAAACCGTGGATTAACGACCAATCCATCATAGGATTTTATCCCCATAGAGAGTATTTTTTCCTGCATGGACATGTCTTATAGTACTTATCCTTAAGCGAAGCTGCTTTTCAGTTTCAATCACAGCGAAAAATAGTACACCAGTTACAACAATGAGTACCCCATCCCAAAAAGGGATAGCTTCAGTAACAAATATTGTTTGTAAAGGAGAGAAATAAGTGATTGCAAACTGTGCCACAGTAATTACAATGACTGCCATCCAAACAATTTTGGTTCCTTTTACTGCTTTCCATGTAAGTGAGGTGGTATAAATATTACGAATATAAAACAAATGAAAAATTTCAAGTACGACCAGGGTATTTAACGCGATTGTACGCGCTAGCTCAAGGGAATAACCCCGATCCAGTGCATAAAAATAGATGCCAAAAATGCCACAGATAAATAGAATCGAAACCAGAATAATATGCCATACCAAACTTCCAGTTAGCAGAGGTTCATTTTGAGGGCGAGGCGGGCGATGCATGGTTCCTTCTTCTGTAGGTTCAAATGCTAGAGCAAGGCCAAGCGTCGCGGCAGTAATCAAATTAATCCATAAAATTTGAATAGCAGTTACGGGTAAACTCAAACCTAAGAGCAGTGCCAGAATAATAGTCATTGCTTCACCTGCATTAGTAGGCAAAGTCCAGCTGATAACTTTTTTAAGATTGTCATAAACGGTACGGCCTTCACGAATAGCTGCCACAATAGAAGCAAAATTATCATCTGTCAGTATAAACTCAGCCGCTTCTTTTGCGACTTCACTGCCTTTTCTGCCCATGGCAATTCCAGCATCCGCCCGTTTCAATGCTGGAGCATCATTCACCCCATCACCGGTCATGGCTACAGTCATACCATGCGATTGCAATGCCATGACCAGTCTTAATTTATGTTCAGGACTGGTGCGAGCGAAAATATCGGTATCCAGTACAGCATTTCTGAGTGTTGCATCATTCATGTTATCCAAATCAACACCCGTTAAAACCTTGTCCAAATTTTTAAGTCCTATTTGCCGACCAATGGCAAGCGCGGTACTGGCATGATCCCCTGTAATCATTTTGACTGCGATACCTGCAGCATGGCATTGCGCCAACGCCGAAATGGACTCCGGCCGTGGGGGATCAATTAGGCCAACCATTCCAAGCAGGGTCAAACTACCTTCAATATCCGCAAATTCCAAAACTGTATGTTCTGTCTTTGCTTTTTTGATTGCGAAAGCCAGTACACGCTGTCCTCTTGCAGCCATTTGCTCCATTTGCTCTTTCCAATACATTTCGTTTAAAGGCTGTATTTCACCCCAATTGCTCTGTTGATTTTGGCACATCTTCAAAACTTGTTCAGGAGCGCCTTTCACAAGGATCATTGCATGCTTTAAATGGTTATGATTTAAGGTAGCCATAAAGCGATGTCTGGCATCGAAAGGAATCACATCGGTACGTACCCAAGATGCGTTTTCTTCTTTTAGAATAAGTCCTGTTTTAACGGCAAACGCGAGTAATGCCCCCTCCATCGGATCGCCTTCTACAGTCCAGTTCCCTTCCTGGTCATGAAGTGTTGCATCATTACAAAGCGTTGCTGCCCGCGCGAGTTTCTTAAGCAGAGGATACTCGTTGCTATCAATCACTTGTTCGTTTAGCGTAATTGTTCCTTGAGGTTCATAGCTGATGCTATCTAGTATAAACCAGTGATTACTGGTTAAGACAGAGGATACCGTCATCTCATTTTGGGTCAGCGTACCGGTTTTATCAGCACAGATAACCGATACCGATCCCAAGGTTTCAATAGCAGGGAGTCGGCGTACAATAGTGTGTCGTTTCGCCATGGCCTGCACCCCGATGGCTAGTGTAATCGAAAGTACTGCAGGAAGGCCTTCAGGAATAGCTGCTACCGACAAACCAACGACGACCATAAACAATTCACCAAACGGATGGTGCTGGACAAAATAACCATAAACAAGAAGAATTGCGGCGATTAATAAAATGAATAAAGTGAGCCATTTTGCAAACAGCCCCATTTGCAGGACTAATGGCGTAGTTAATGTTTCTACTCGTGATAATAATCCACTAATACATCCAATTTGAGTGGTGGAGCCTGTTTCTACAACAATCCCTTTGCCTTGGCCATTGGTCACTAATGTTCCGCTAAAGGCCATGCACGTCCGGTCCCCTAAAGCAGCATTCCTTGAAACCGGATGGATGTGTTTTTCAACTGGGACGGATTCGCCAGTGAGTATGGCTTCTTGAGTAGTGAGCCCATGAGATTTGATTAAGCGTACATCGGCAGGAACTTTATCTCCTGCTTCCAGCACTATAATATCGCCTGGAACAAGCTTCTCGCTGGCAATGCGTACTCGTTCGCCATCCCGTACTACGATAGCAGTAGGAGAGAACATTTTTTGAATTGCATCCAGTGCTTTTTCTGCTTTTCCTTCCTGGATGAAGCCTATCAGGGCATTGATGATAACAACGGCTAAAATAACTGCAGTATCTATCCAGTGTTGTAAAAAAGAAGTGACCAGGGCAGCCGCTAGTAACACATAGATGAGTATGTTATGAAACTGGAGTATAAAGCGAAAGAAAGTACTTGTTTTTGGGGGCTCCGGTAAGCGATTGAAGCCATAAATCTTTAATCTGCTTTGAGACTCCGCCTCGCTTAAACCCATTTCTGTAGCATTTAATGTCGAGAGAATTGTTTCCTTGGATTGCTCATGCCAACATGGTTCTGAGAAGATGTTTTGTTGTTCTTCCATGGTACTTTTTTCCCTGATTAATACGTTTTACCGGTGAAACAAAGACAAGAGGTTTTAATGCCGGTAACGAACAGTCAATTTTCTGTAGAATGTTCTCTTTATAGGGGCTAATTTTAGTGCCAAGGCTTCTGTTTCATCCTTAACCCCATGGCTGACGAATAGAATAGTGTAAAATCGTTGCATAACTCACTCCTCCTTGCATCGGTTTTTTTGAGAAAACAACAATTCAGCGCCATGTTTGAATTATTGTTCACCCTTCGTATTTGATTGGCCATGAAAAAATCATACATTCAAAACCCAAGTGCATGGATAGTATTTATCCTTCTTGATTTAATGATAGGACATTAATTTGGTGTTGACAGATAAATATGACTCAAAACTTTTAACTTTTATAAAAGAGCCTCTTTTAGCTCGTTGTTCATAAGGAATAAATTAAAGCAATTTGTATGAGTAAATTGAGTTGCTATGCAGCTGTATCAAATCGAAACCGAGCCCCTCATCAATAACACCGCGATATTTCTTTGCAATAAAAAGCGTGTTCTTTGCAGTTAAAACAATCCCCTATATTTTTTAGAGAGTTAGAAAAGTATCAAATGAATACATGCGTAGGCACATATTTTGTCACATTTTTAGAAATACTCTATAGAGTATTCAAGAATAGGTTTTTTCAATAAGACTCGGAAAAATAATCATGAGTCCCTTGGGCTGCGACAGCTTCCGCCTGTCGATTTAATGCATGAATATAAGCAGCCGTGCGCAGGTCAACTTGATAAGCTTCCTGTAACTCAAAAACGTTGTTAAATTCTCTCGATATAATGGCGCGCAAACGTCTGTGCACCTGTGCCAACGTCCAGTAGTAACCTGACTTATTCTGAACCCATTCAAAATAACTTACCGTAACCCCGCCTGCATTAGCTAGAATATCAGGGACAACAAGAGTATTTTTTTTCTTTAAAATATCATCGGCATCTACTGTAGTAGGGCCATTAGCGACCTCAACAATTACAGGCGCTTTTATCTTTGCCGCATTTTTCTTGGTTATTTGGTTTTCAAGCGCCGCCAGAATTAGAATATCAACCTTTAATTCTAACAGCTCTTCATTAGTGATCTGAGTTGCTTTAACCATTTGACAGACGGAATCTTCACAGTACACGGCTTTTATCTGTTCAAATTTGTTTTTTGCATAAATAATGCTTGGAATGTCAAACCCCTGTGCACGATAGATACCACCTCTGGAATCACTAACTGCCACAATCTTGTAACCATCCTGATTTAATAATTGCGCTAACGGTTGTGCTGCATTGCCAAAACCTTGAATGGCTATGCGCATCTTTTGGGGGCGCCATTTTTTTATTTGTTCCAGCTCTTTAATACAATAATAAGCACCTAAACCTGTTGCTTCCTCTCGTCCCTGACTTCCGCCCAATGGTAGAGGTTTCCCAGTAATTACAGCGGGTGTTGCTTGACGGACAATTTTAGAGTATTCGTCCATCATCCATCCCATAATCATAGCGTTTGTGTACATATCAGGTGCAGGGATATCTAAATCCGGTCCAATAAAGTCTGCTATGGACGTAATGTAACTTCGGCTTAGTCGTTCTAATTCCAGGCGTGATAATTGTTTCGGATTGACAATAACGCCACCTTTTGCGCCACCAAAAGGTATACCAACTACAGCACACTTAATGGTCATCCAGAAAGCTAAAGTTTTTATTTCAGAAAGACTCACTTCAGGATGAAAACGAATACCCCCTTTAGTGGGGCCACGTATAGAATTATGATGGACCCGATAACCGGTAAATATTTTTAATTGCCCATCGTCCATTCGTACTGGTATCGCCACCTCAAGGCATGCTTTCGCATGTTTTAATTTTTCAACGGCTTCCGGGTCAAGCGAAGCGAGAGTAGAAGCGTTATCGAGCCTAAGCAAAGCTTCTTTATATAAATTGTCATCCATAACAATATCCTTAAAAAACATCCTCTTATCAGGATACAAATACAATCATGTTCTTCCTACTATAGCTGTTTTTTAAAATGGATTCATGTCAGTAGATAAATAAATGTTTTAATTCACTCATTAAATATGATGAGAGTCGAACCAAACCGATTTTTGCAAAAGACTTATTTTGAAAATCTAAATTGGTTTAATAATGCATCCGCTCTACTTTCTAAACTTTTTTTGCTTTATAAATGTTTGCGGTAAAAATGAGGCATCACTACCTTGATGGGTAATTCTTTTTATTATGGTCCAATGTACCTATACCGTTTGATTGTTTAGTATGTGACTGTATTAAACGCACAGTAGTTCCCGTAGCGATTCATACGATGAGGCAGAAAGACAGTTTCTTTTCCTGTAGTACAACTAAGGTGAGTATGTAAGCAAATATTGTAAATTGCTTGGATAATTATCCCAATACTGGGTACACTTAATTTTTTTATAAATTATAAAATAGATTCATGAAAAAATCGGATTTTTACAACTTAGAAACTCTTGGTGGAACTCTATTATTCATTGCTGCAGTACTTGCAATAATTGTTGCTAACTCCCCTTATCGTACTGCTTATGAGCATTTTTTAACTATCAGTGGCAATGTCTCTGTCGGAAGTCTGTCAATAACAAAGCCCCTCCTTTTATGGATTAATGATGGATTAATGGCCATATATTTCTTATTGATCGGTCTTGAAATAAAACGGGAAATTAATCGCGGGATTTTAAGTAACAAAACAAATCTTTTAGTTCCTGTCCTAACGGCATTAAGCGGATTGATATTCCCTGCATTAATATTTATTTTCTTTAACGCCCACAATACAGTCTATCTGAAAGGATGGGCAATCCCTACTGCTACGGATATCGCATTTACTTTAGGGATTGTGTCTCTTTTACGCTCTAAAATTCCTTTTTCACTTAAAATTTTACTGACTGCAATTGCCATTTTCGATGATATTGCAGCCATTATTATTATCGCATTATTTTATACCAAGAACTTATCGTTACTCTCGCTTTCACTATCTTTATTGTTTACTTTGATTTTGATTGGCTTAAATTATTTCAAATGTCGTCATATATCGGTCTTCATGCTTTTTGGAGTCGCTTTGTGGATTGCGGTATTAAAATCAGGAGTTCATGCAACTCTCGCAGGGATTGTGATTGCCATGACGATTCCTGATGAGGGTAATCAATCAATGCTGTCTCGTTTAGAAGATGGATTACACCATTGGGTTGTCTTTTTAATTCTACCTTTATTTGCATTTGCTAATGCAGGTGTTACCTTTATTGGACTTGATTTATCAATGTTTACTCATCCTATCGTACTGGGAGTCGGATTAGGGTTATTTATTGGCAAACAATTCGGTATTTTCATCTCTTTAGGTTATTTTGTTAAGTTCAAGCAAATTCTTAAAGCGGATAAGGTGAGTCTCACTCAAGTCTATGGCATTGCACTTATTTGTGGCGTTGGTTTTACCATGAGTCTTTTTATTGGCACGTTAGCCTACCAAAATAATGATTCAAGTTTAATGCCTATGGTTAAAATTGGGGTGGTTCTTGGTTCTTTTATATCGGGATTAGCTGGATTTTTAATGCTAAAAAGGGCATCAATCAAACGTAAATCATAAAGTACTTTTTTATACGGACAAACTGATTTAGTCGCATGATGCAAACAATCTTTTTAACATCGATACCGATCATTCCTGTAACAGCATTTACTGCAGCAATGTTCATGTTAATACACAATAAAGGTTGAAAAAATTCTTGTGCTACATTTTCCTGGGTGGGTTTTTATTTTTCGCTATGAGCGATGTTTGATAGATGCTTAGTACGATGCAAAAGATCAAGGTGATCACTACAATACCTAAAGCAATGAAGATAGGGATTTTAAACCAGGGTGCAATGAGCATTTTGAAGCCTACAAAGACCAAAATTAATGAAAGCCCATATTTAAGAAGATGGAAGCGACTGTGCATATTGACCAATAAAAAATATAAAGCACGTAATCCAAGTATTGCGAAAATATTTGAGGTAAAAATAATAAAGGGATCATCAGTTACTGCAAAAATAGCTGGAATGCTATCGACTGCAAAAATCAGATCACTGACCTCCACAAGAATTAATACAAGAAAAAGAGGGGTAACATACCTTAACTGGTTGTGGACGGTAAAAAATCGCTCGCCTTGCAATTTATCTGTGATGCGTAGATGCTTGCGCATCCAGCGAAGAATAGGATTTTTTGCAAGATTGGGTGCCTGTTCGGCAAAGAGAGCCATTCTAATACCTGTAATTAGCATCAAAAAACCAAAAATGTAGAGTACCCAGTGAAATTGATTCACTATCCAAACACCCAGTAAAATAAGGATTAAGCGCATGAAAATAGCACCGAGTACACCATAGATTAGTACGCGACGCTGATATTTTTCGGGGATAGAGAAATAACTAAAAATCATGAGAATAACGAACACATTGTCAATCGATAAAGACTTCTCGATGAGATAGCCCGTGAGAAATTCGAGTGCTTTTTCATTAGCAATTTGCATATTGGCTGTATCGATGAGATACCACCATAAAAGCAGGTTAAAAATGAGCGCTAAGGTGAACCACGCTATTGTCCATGACAATGCTTCTTTCGTAGAAACACGATGGGCTTTTCTCCCACCCAATAAAAACAGGTCAATAGCAAGCATCATGGCTACAAAAACTAAAAAACCTAACCACATCCACCACTCACTCACTGTTGTCATCCGATGATCCCTAAGCTTGTCTTAAATATAATTTCGTCTTGGTTTCCCTTATCATTTTAGCACGCCTTTCATTTTAATTTTTGAAGCTAATATTTTGTCAGCGTGATTGCCATCCATATCAACAATCTCAAAAATCCAGTGTTCCCATTCAATTTTATCGCCCAAATGAGGAAAACGTTCTAATAAAAAAATCAACATACCATTTAAGGTATGGTACTGATGTAATGCTCCTGGGGGTAAGTATGTCAACTGCAGACAGTTTTTAAGTTCCGGTAGGGGAATAAGACCATCTAAAAGCCATGAACCATCTTCTCGCTGCAATGCCCAAGAATCTTCAATAGTTTCAATTTGCAATTGTCCTGTAATGGCTACCATTAAGTCTTGCAGGGTCAACATACCTAAAATATCACCATATTCATCAATCACAAAAACAAGTTGCACTTTGGCCGTTTTAAATTGTTTTAATAACTCTAATCCCGTCAAAGATTTTAAAACATAAATAGGCTCCTGTAGATCTGCATTTAAATTAGGCGTTTCTTGTTTTAGCAATTGTGATAATACTTTTTTTGCATGAATGATCCCTAATAACTTATCCACCCCGCCATAACAAACCGGAAAGCGGGTGTGGTGGGATTCATCCATTAATTTTAAATTGTCTTCCAATGGTTTTTTTAGATCCAGATAAACAATATCAGTACGAGGAACCATTAATGAAGAGATAGGTCTATCATCCATCAAAAAGACATTACGCACCATTTGATGTTCTTGTGGTGTAATAACACCAGCGCCTCTACCTTCCTCCAGTAATAGCTGAAGTTCTTCTTCAGTAATATTTTGCTCATTCGTTTGTTTAACGCGTAATAAAGTTAAAAGAAGAAGAGTTGAATAGGCTAACAATGCAACAAAAGGTTTGGCAATAAGGGAAAGGACATACATCGGGCGTGCAAAAAAGACCGCGATGGGTTCGGGATGGATTTGACTAAGTCTTTTGGGAACGAGCTCTCCGATCACAATGGTGATGTAGGTGAGTAAAATTACAATGAACGATGTTGCAATAATAGTTGCAATAGGGGGGGCCATTCCAAGGCTTGTGAACCACTTGCTAAGTGGTTCCGCATAAGCATTCTCACCAATAATTCCATTTAGTATCCCTATGGAAGTAATGCCAATTTGAATGGTTGATAAAAATTCATTGGGGTTTTCGCTAAGATACATCGCCAATTGAGCTGAGCGATCGCCTGCTTCAATTTTTTTTTTAACAGTGCCTTACGTGTTTTGATCACAGCTATTTCAGCCATGGCAAAAGCAGCGTTTAATAAAATGAGACTTAGTAAAATTAAGACATCCATATTAGATTGACTCTCGTTGATAGGAAAAAATACAGCTCCTGTTGTAAAAGAAGATGGTAATTAATTCAAAATCCAATTTTACACGGTTTTTTAGTAACATTTAATAAGCGCCCCCGCTCTTATTGTTTTCAAGATAAAGCTTTGAATTTTAAGTATACCCTAAGCTTACCTCTTGTATTAGCAAAAGTGAAAGTTGTAAATTAAGTTGCAAATAAGAATAAACATATTATTATATTAGAATATACTAATATTGGAAATTCATTATGCCCGCCAGGAAATTAATTTCTGAGAAAATGGCAGAGTTTTTAAATGCGATAGCTCACCAACACCGTATTCGAATTATTGAAGAACTCCATGCTGGTGAACAAAACGTCAACAGTCTGCAATCAATTTTAGGAACGAGTCACTCGGTAGTATCACAGCATCTGTCCATTTTAAGAGCCAACAAGGTAGTCAAGCAGCGCAAAGAAAGAAACTTGGTGTTCTATCAGTTGGCTCAACCAGAATTAGCAAACTGGCTGCTTCAAGGACTAGCTTATCTCGATGGCGGATTGCAATCTGATGAAGTTATCCGCTCAGCGGTTAATGAAGTAAAGACTATATGGAGCCATACTCCAGATAATCTCCTTTAAGGATGATGTATTAAATCATAGTTGGCACTTAAATTTGCCAACAATTAGTAAGCAATATGTTGTCCTTTATGGAGGGATACAATATGTTCAAAGAGTTCAAAAGCGACCTTGTGGCAAGTATTGTCGTATTCTTTGTGGCACTGCCTTTATGTCTTGGTATTGCCTTAGCATCCGGTGCGCCTTTGTTCTCAGGCATTATAGCAGGGATAGTTGGCGGCATCGTCGTCGGTATAGCCAGCGGTTCACATTTAGGCGTTAGCGGACCGGCTGCGGGGTTAGCGGTTATTGTATTTGCGGCCATCAACACATTAGGCTCTTGGCCTGCATTCTTATTGGCAGTTATTCTCGCGGGTATGATTCAAATTATTATGGGCTATGCAAAAGCAGGATTTATTGCTTATTTTTTTCCCTCTTCAGTCATAAAAGGGATGCTTGCAGGCATAGGATTATTGATTATTTTAAAACAGATCCCTCATGCCTTGGGTTATGATAATGATTTAATCGGCGATCTTTCATACTATCAAGCGGATGGTGAAACTACGTTTGCCTCTATTAGTAGTGCACTTAATTCTTTTACACCGGGTGCAATTTTAATTTCCACTTTATCCTTGGCGGTGCTAATTTTTTGGGAAACTGTTTTAACAAAAAAGCATAAGATTTTTGAATTAATACAAGGACCTATAGTCGTTGTTTTGATGGGAATTGCAATGAACCTGCTGTTTCAATCAAATATCTTAAATTTTAGCTTAGCTCCAGACCATTTGGTGAGGATACCTGTTGCGAATAATTTAATCGAATTTTTCAAGCAATTTACTTTACCGGACTTTTCTGCAATAACCAATCCCCAGGTCTGGAAAACTGCTGTTGTTCTAGCTATTGTTGCAAGTCTGGAAACACTGCTTTGTGTGGAGGCCACTGACAAGTTAGATCCATTCAAAAGAGTGACGCCAACAAATAGAGAACTAAAAGCACAGGGACTTGGTAATATAGTGTCAGGACTGTGTGGAGGATTACCTATTACCCAGGTAATTGTTCGTAGCTCTGCAAACATTGCATTTGGTGGAAAAACCAAGCTTTCTACAATACTGCATGGTATTTTCTTATTAATCAGTGCTGCTACTATTGCTCAATTTCTAAATTATATTCCCCTTGCAAGCCTTGCGGCTATATTGATTATGATAGGTTATAAGCTAGCTAAGCCTGTATTATTTCAACATTTATATCAATTAGGCTCCGAGCAATTTATGCCTTTTATCGCCACTGTCGTGGGGATTTTGGCAACGGATTTGCTTAAAGGAATTTGTATTGGCATGGCTTTTGGTATTTTTTATACCTTACGCCACAGCTATCGCAATGCTTATTATATGAAAGATACAATAACCAAGGAAAATGCGCATGCGATTCATCATCTCGTATTGGCAGAAGAGGTATCTTTCTTTAATAAGGCCAGCATCATCCAAGCTCTGGATGCCATTCCGCCTTATTCAAAAGTAATTATTGATTGCTCAAACTCAAAATCCATTGCCTACGATGTGGTGGAATACATACGAGATTATAAGGTAAACGCAAAATTGAAACATATTACTGTCGAAACAATAAATTTTATTGAATTCAGCTAATACTTGGAGCCTACGTGGGAGCATAAAGATGAAAACATTGACTAAAGAAATGCAGGAAGCTATTACACCTGAAATTGCATTGCATTTATTGCAAGAAGGTAACAAACGATTTGTAAATAACTTAAAAGTTAATCGTAACCTGCTGCAGCAGGCTAATGAAACCTCTGATGGGCAACATCCCTTTGCAATCATTTTAAGCTGTATTGATTCACGAACATCTGTCGAGTTGATTTTTGACCAGGGTTTAGGTGATGTATTTAGCGTGCGCATTGCAGGAACTATTATTAATGAAGATATTTTAGGAAGCATGGAGTTTGCTTGCAAAGTAGCAGGGGCTAAGATAATAGTGGTTTTGGGACATTCAAAATGTGGCGCAATAAAGGGTGCATGTGATCATGTAGAAATGGGAAGTCTGACTGCCTTGTTAAGTAAAATACAACCTGCTGTCAGGGCTGAAAAAACAACAATTGAAAACCGCACCTCAAGTAACGAGGAATTTGTGGAAAAAGTTACAACGATTAATATAAAAAGAACGGTGCACGCTGTTATGGAGCGCAGTCCCATTTTAAAAGAACTTATTGAAACAGGCGAGTGTGGAATTATTGGTGGCTATCATGATATTTCAACAGGCGAAGTGTTCTTTTATCAAGATACTAAATTCGGTTTTATTAAGACTGAACTCGATAATTTGCATCTTTTTGAAAACACCATGGCAATAAGAGAAAAACCTTAGAGTTGAGTGTACGAGATAAATAGGTAGCCAAACATGAGAAAGAAGACGTCATGAGACTTTATATAGGTAATACGATACCAGGTTAGTGTTTGTTAGCGGCGTTTTACTTGGTTATCTATGAAAAGATAATGACACTATTGTCTTCATATTGCCCTGCAGCAAAATTGAAAAGGGCGCCTAGCATCTCATGTCCAAATTAGCATAGGTTTCACCACGTTTCTGACGTGGTTTCCGTGATATCTGGCAATGCAGTCTCGGGTAATGTGTCACCATCGGTTTGCTTTTCCCGTTGTTGAAGGCAAAAGTAATGTTGATTAATAACCCACTTTTTATTAATCATGGAAATGGAATTGGCCTAATTATATTTGGAACTCCGATAAATTAGTTGTGTATGAACATTCTCTTACTGAGGGTGCTGGGGATTATTATTGGTTTCTCACAGCATATTTTCAAGAAGGCAAGAAAAATTTATTTATCGATTTGTAAGAAATATGGAATCAAGATTAAATTTCACTAATTATTCTATATCTTTATTGAGCACTACTTGATTACGACCTAAATGTTTCGCTTCATAAAGGGCTATATCAGCTTCGTTAACTAATTTATTGATATCGCTATCTGCATTTTTTTGAGCAATTCCGGCGCTAAAGGTAACAGAAAAACGGTCTGTATTCGCAAAAAACTCGTGCGAAAATTGCTTTCTTAACTCATCGATTACTTTCTTACTTTGCTGCGCATTTGTCCCTGGTAATACAATAGCAAATTCTTCACCACCATATCTTCCAACGATATCATTATTGCGAAGGCGAAGCGTTAGTAAAGTCGCCAATTTTTTTATCACTACATCACCAAAAGGGTGGCCATAAGTATCGTTGACCTTTTTAAAGTGATCAATATCTATCATAACTAAAGATAATGCTGTGCTTTTTTGTTTTGCATAATCAAGCTCAAGTTCTAAGCGTTTTAAAAAACTGGAGTGGTTTAGTAATCCTGTTAGGCTATCAGTCGACATATAGTAGTTTAAAACTCCCGCTCTTTGCGAACGGATTTTTACAGCAGATATTAGGTGTGCTGGTGATATAGGTTTGGTAAGAAAATCATCGCCGCCAATGCTTAATGCTGTTAATTGCTTACGTTTATCTTGTTCTGTCGAAAGAAAAATAATAGGTATTTTATTGTATTTACTTTCCTGACGCAGTACTGATGCAAGTTCTAATCCTGTACATTGAGGCATATAGATATCCATTAAAATCAGGTCAGGGCGAAATTTTTCAAGATACTTAAAAATATCCATGGGATTTTTAATTGCATGAGCAACCATGCCGGCTTGTTTTAAAATTAAAGAATAGTATTCTCCAAGAGATTCAGAGTCATCTACTATTAAAATTCGGAAGGGAATGTTCGTTGTAAAACTACACTTTTGATTAATAATTTGAATTAAATAAAATATATCTACTGGTTTTTGAAAAAAAGCTCTACAGCCTGCACGGACAGCTATTAAACGCGGTAATAATTCATAATTAGGTACAATGCAGAATAGTTGTATAAAAGAATTTTGCTTCTTAACTAAATTGATTAGCGATTTTTGAT
Source organism: Legionella parisiensis (assembly GCF_001467945.1). Classification (GTDB taxonomy): domain Bacteria; phylum Pseudomonadota; class Gammaproteobacteria; order Legionellales; family Legionellaceae; genus Legionella; species Legionella parisiensis. The sequence continues at coordinate 2,170,513 of NZ_LNYQ01000013.1, read as the reverse complement.
TACGAATACACATTAAAAAATGAGTATTAACTACCAGCGCTATTGGTTGATTTTGCTGCACTTTGGTTTGCAGTTCTTTCAAATCTAATAACACTTCTGCAGAGTAACCTGCTTGCGTAAGCCCTTCATCGAGTTCCTTTGCTAATGAGGGATCCTGCTCTAAAATATATATAGCTTTATTTTCGATTTCTTTTGTTTCTAAAGTTAATTGAAACAAATTCTTAGACGGAGGAAGCTCTAACTTATCTTTTATACTCATTAAAAATTGAGATATAATTTGTTGCTCCTCAGGAGACAGCATAGTATTACCTAATAATTTTTTTAAATAAATTTCTAACTCTCGCGCTGCTTTACTTATTTCTGAATAGCCGTAAGTCCCTGAAGATCCACATAAGCTATGTACTTGACGATGAAAAGTAATAAAATTTTCACTATTAAAGCGTGTGATTAGCTCTTGCCAGTTTTGATTTATTTGCTCAATTTTAGTGGGCAAACTTCTGGAATAGTTTAAAAAAAGTTCTTGTAACCGATTACGTATTTTTTCCATGATATCGGATCCATATTTTATTCAGTTCGTTTGCAAGCTCCATAGGATTAAAAGGCTTGGCAATGACATCCACAACGCCCATTTCTTTATATTCTTCAATTTCTTGTGTTTGGATTTTAGCGGTCATAAAAACAGCTGGTATTGATGAAAAGCTATTTAATTTCCTTAGCTCTTGAAGGGTAGTTGGGCCATCTTTAAAAGGCATCATCACATCAAGAAGAATTAAGTCAGGCGTAAACGTTTGTGCTGCAGATAGAACATCTTGACCATTAGAGCAATATTTTACTTCATAATCACCGATATCCTCTAATGCAATTTGGGCAATTGCTCTAATATCCTCTTCATCTTCAGCATATAATATTTTCTTAAGTTTAGTTGTCATAACCTGATCCTTATCTTTGCTATTCCTTATAGGAGATTAGTTATTGTTTTTAACAATACCTCGTTAGACGACTTGGATTTAACTAATGCTTGGCTAACATATTTAGCATAGTCTTTACTTAGCTCAAAATTTGAAAAAACCAATACCGGGAACTGATACTTCGCCAACCACGGTAAAATTTCCATACCGTTACCATCAGGTAATAATAGATCTAAAATAACTAAGTCATATCTTTTATGCTGTAACATATCTTTTGCCTGACGCAAATTACTTGCAGTAGTCACATTTGCATTCTTATTTAACAAAGTTGAAATAATATGCTGCTGCTCTACATTGTCTTCAATATGAAGAATATTGGGTTTATTCATACCTAAATTTTTAATTCTACGAATTGAATCCAATAGTGCATTGGAGTCGATAGGCTTATCTAACCAATCCACTACACTGATTGCATCACCATTTAATAAGCTACGTCCTGTCTCGGCTATTACAGAGAGAACAATAATTGGAATGTCTTTAGTATTTTGATCAGTCCGAAGCTCACGAATAAAGGATACGCCATCTTGATCGGGTAACACTAAATCCATTAATATGGCATGATATTGATTCAACTCCAGCAGCATTTTCGCCTCTTTAACACTATGCGCTATGTCAGTTTCATAGCTCGCGGACTCTAATAATGCTTGTAAGTAATTGGCTTGATCTTCATCATCTTCGCAAATAAGTAATCTCTGATTATTTTGAGGGCGAATACTCTCTTTGTTAAGAGATAATCCTCTAGGCGTACTTTCAATAAGCGGGAGGTCAAAATAAAACCTAGTGTTTTCTGGGGAACTTGTAAAATTGATCCGTCCTTCGAGTTTTTCTATGATGGCTCTACTAATATTGAGCCCCAATCCTGAGCCACTTTTTCCGCGCGTATCAGAGGAATCTGCTTGAGAGAATTTTTGAAAGATACGTGGTCTAAATTCTAAAGGAATTTCTGAGCCGTAATTGTAGACTGAAACTCGAACCATTTTATCTAATTTTTCAATTGAAATGACAACATCATTCCCCTTGGTTGAAAATTTACAAGCATTGGAAATTAAATTGTTTAATACTTGAATCAGACGATCAGGATCCACATTTACTTTAAATGACTCTGCCAATTCAGTACATTTTATCTTGACATCATATTTCTCAGCGTACATTTTGTTGCTTTCAATGGCTTCATTTACTAAATTTTGTAGATCCTTTTCGACTAATCGAAACTCCATTTTTCCTGCTTCAATTTTTTCGATGTCAAGAATATCATTGATCAATAAAAGTAGTCGCTCACAGTTATTATTTGCTATTTCGAGTAATTTTGTGGCTTTCTCAGGAAAGCTGCCCATAGTACCACTTATGAGTAATCCAAGTGAGCCACGTATGGAAGTAAGGGGGGTACGTAATTCATGGCTAACAATCGAAACAAATTCTTTTTTTAATTTTTCTGTTTTTTTAAGTTCAGTTACATCGTGAATGACTGTTAAAGCACCAATTACTTTTCCGCTTGCATTAAAAATTTCTTGCCCATCAATGATTACATCATTTACTAAGTCGTTTTTAAATTTTATTAGGAAGGGTATTCCTTGGATTTTTTCACCTTTTAACACTCTTTTAAGAGGTATTTTTTCATCCGTAATTAGTTCATTGTTAGATGAATAAAAATTAAAGTATTTAGGCAAATCCTGAACGTATTTACCCACTATATTTGCTGATATTTTCCGATGAAGCACATCATTTACTACCGTTATTTTACCGACCGCGTTACACGCTATAATGCCATCTTCTAAGTTATTTAACATGGCTTTTAAAAAAGCTTTTTCATTACTAATAATTTTTTTATAAGTACTTGTTATAAGTGCCAAAATCAAAATTAAAATGGTGGTTCCTGCAATAAAGAAGGGCATGTAATAGGTGCTAATTATCTCCAAATGTGATTGAGACATTGGGTAGGTCATAAGTGGTGTAAAGACGGCAGCCTCCATGCCAGTGTAATGCATACCGCAAATAGCAATACCCATAATTAATGCACTAACGAGCTTGGTATAAAATTGTCGTCGACTTGTACCTTGATTAGTGCGTAGTGATAACCAAAGGGCTGCTTCGGCAGCAGTAACCGCTATAATAATTGAAAGAATAAATAAACCTGGTAAATAATGAATATTTACATGGGTTTTCATCCCTTCCATGCCCATGTAATGCATGGTGGCTATTGCAAGACCAATTATTACCCCACCAAAAATTAAATGGGCTAATGAATAGTTCTCTTTCTGCAAAATAAACAATGCTAAGGCTGAAGCGAGTACAGCGGCTAACAAGGAAGCTACTGTCCATGTCAATTCAAATTTCATTGGCATCGACATAACATAAGCTAACATGCCAATAAAATGCATAGACCAGATGCCTGCCCCCATTGCGAAAGCACCACCAACTAACCAGAAATATCTGGCTCTCTTTCGATGTTCAGTACGTAAACTACCAACCAAATCTAATGCTACGTAAGAAGCTAAAACAGCGACGATATAAGAGAGGAATACTAATCCCGGAGAATAATATCCATAAATAGCATTAATGGGAATGTCATCTAGCTGAAACCAATGGCTAAGATTCATTTTTTACGTCCTGTATAATGTATACTCCTCATCAGCAACTTAAAGTATTAAAGTGAGTTGCGCCTAAGAACTTCTTTATATTCTAGTAGTAAATAGAAATTTCTTCCCGGTTTATTGTGGAATAAGTAATTCCGAACCCTTTATGAATACTCTTGTGTATTACAATTATTGAATGAAGAGCTGTATTGGTTGAGTTGATTTTTTAGGTGTCAATTATTTGACGAAAGGTTAATGCCTGGAGTCAGGTCTTGATGAATCCGTCAATAGTAAGAACATGCTAAATGAGTTCATGAGCAAGGAAATTTCACCCAACCACATGCTGATAAGCATATTCGAAAGTGCACAAATAATTAATTTTGAAGGACAGAATTATCTTTGTCCTCCAAAATTAATTAAACATCAGAAAAAGCTTTTCTAAAAACAACAAGCAAGTGAAAGTTGAGCTGAAAAATAGCTTATATTTCATATGAGATAAGGTTATTTTCCTCTCTTGGTTTGACTTGTACTTTCACTATAAATTGTTTGCCCAACTTCACCTTCTTTCTTTTCTTGTTTTTGGATGGATTCTTCAGAATGGGATGAATCACAAACAGGGCAGGACGGTTGTTTTGATGAGCACACTTGAGAGCAAAATTTATTAAAGAGACACAAGATAACGCCTGCAGCAAATAAAGCGGCTATTCCAAGACTATCACCAGTGAAGATAGTTAGGCAGGTTGCGATACCCAATAAGATAACTCCTAGGACTTCAAAGCGTAGTGCCCAGAGGCAGTTTGTTTTGGAACATTCCATTTTTTTCATGTTATTTCTCCTATATTTCTTCCATTGATTTTAGTAGGAAAAAACCATCTTGTTTTAATTCTAGCCTATTAGATGATTGTTGTTTTCAAGAAGGGTAAAACATGAAGGACAAAACGATGGAAGATGACATGAAAGAAGAAAGCGTAGGCTTTACAGCAACTATACTTATTACCAGAGCACAAGGGAACTGGTTTTGAATTTTGCATTACGACTGATACAAAATTCAATACTGATCGCCTTTCAGTGCGTGCTGAAAATATGAACCGTTTTAATAGCGATGGACAAATTTGTTTTTTGTTATTTTAACAATATTGAACTATAGCTTATTAATTCAACTTATAGTTCCTAATTACATGCTATAAAAATTATCAAAGAAAGGAGGCTCTGATGCCCTATAAAAAAATCAATGAACTACCTGATAGCGTTAAGGATAACTTGCCTAATCATGCCCAGGAAATTTATAAGGAGGCATATAATAATGCTTGGGATCAGTATGATAAGCCCGAGAAAAGGCAGGGGGAGCGTGACAGGGAAGAGACTGCCCATGCAGTTGCCTGGAGCGCAGTCAAAAACGAATACAAAAAAAACTCTGCTGGTGAATGGGTAAAAAAATAACTGATGAGAGCATTCTCAAATAGAGTGCATATATTTTTATAACTGGACTTATCTATATCCTTCATTTTTTCAGGGGGAGGTCAAAAAGTTGACCAATCACCTTTTTTTATATTCCAATGGACACGCGCACACTCCTCTTAGGAGTTGAATGTGCCTTTGCCTATTCATTAATAAAATCTGTGGCTGCTTGTATCGAGTCACTTAAAGCATATCTAAATTGTAATTTTGGTTCTTTCCCTGACGGCAATTCGAATTTTCGATAATTATTAATTATTAATCACTTAAAAAAAGATGGTTTGGATTGTTTGACCAGAAATAATCTAAATTATGCCACATATTTTGAGATCAAAATGATCCTGCTTGCTATTGGAAAAAATGTCTGAAATATGGCTATAATGGTTGAACGGATGTAATTTATAACAGGGAAGGTCAAAATGAGAAAGATACTTCAATGGTTGGTTGAGTTTCTTGATGCTATTGTTGGTGTTACGGAAGATAAACCCAATAACTGCTATGTAAGTGCTTATGAAGCTCGCGAAAAATATGAAGCCGGATTGATTAGTCTACGCGAGTACAATGAAACTTTTGAACGAAAGGATGTAATGTAAGGAACCCATAATGCCCCTTTGGGGGCGATTTTTAATCTTTTGCTCCGACGATTTTTGACTTAACTCAAAATTAATTTATTAATAGTTTATGGAAAATAAAAGATTAAATTGACGTAATATTCAAATTAACAATATGTCGGACAAGCTCTGGTTCTTGTTGCCGAGCGGGGGGCAATAACTGCAATTGAGAATTACTCATTTCACTATCAATGCTCTGATCAAGTTTTAGGAGATTTTCCAATATGAGTTTTTCTGTTATAGTGCTGTCGTAATTTATTTAAATTGAAGTGGGGTATGAATGGAGTAATTTTTCCATACGTACCAATATCTTACAGCGAAGATGGACAATAGACATAAATGGATTTTAAACGATCAGTAATTTTTGCATTAAGTTTGCCTCTTATTGTTTTCCTGGTAGCTCCTCTTGTTTTTTATTTGGGAAACCATTTTGAATTTACAACTAATCTGGCGGATGTGTTACCGCTGCTAGTATTTATTTGTGTTGGCGTCACAGCAGCTTTACTTGGCTTGTTACTGGTCATTTCCCGGTGGCCGGTGGTGTATGCAATCATTTCAGGAATATTGGTGGGACTTGCATTGTCTGCTTGGGTGCAAAGTCAACTTTTTGCTTGGGACTTTGGTCCGTTAGATGGAAATGGAGTCAACTGGAGCAAATGGAGCATTCAAGCCAATTTAGAATTGCTAGTCTGGTTGTTTCTTGTTAGCGCTGCTATTATTCTTGCTTTTCGATCAAGGAATAAGTTACTTATTTTGGCACAAGGTAGCTTACTGTTAGGAACTCTGTCACTAATTACTGCCTGGGTTAGTTCGGACTACCACTCTAAGAAAAATGATGAGCAAGCTGCTGCAAAGAGTCTTTTCTCCTTCCACGAGAAGAATAATAAGATCCTGATAATTTTGGATAGTTTTCAATCTGACATTTTTAATGAGATAGCACAGAATTGGCCTGAAGAAGTGGCGTTTTTGCGCGGCTTCACTTTTTATCCAAACACCGTTGGTGGCTATCCAACAACAATTGCTTCTTTACCCTTAATTCTGACGGGTCAATTTTACAAAAATGAAATTCCTATGAAGGATTGGATGAAGGCAAACTATAAAGCTTTAAATATAGCTGATTATCATATTGAGAAAGGATATGGAGCCAGTATTATTTCAATCATTGCCAGCAAATATCTTGATGGTATTAAAGCTCAAAAAGCATTCATGCCATCTGTTGGGGATGAAACCTGGGCGGGGATGAGTAAGCAACAATTGCTATTGCTTAATGGAGGTCTATTTCGAATTGCACCAACCAAGCTAAAACCCAAACTTTATAATAAAGACAACTGGCTCTTCCTGAAGCTAACCACTGATGAGACATTACCTCAAGGTCGGAATGGTGATGATTTGCGCTTTTTGAACGCCCTTGAAAAAAATGCCAAAATTAATTCTGATAAGCAGGGTGAGTTCAAATTGTATCATTATGCGGGTACACATGCCCCTTCTCAGGTAAATGAATTGTTTAAATATGAAAAAAACATGCCTCACACAAGAGAGTCTTATGTGCGTCATGCACGAGGAGTATTGCGATTTTTGCGCAGCAACCTTGAACTGCTTCGCAAATTAGGTATTTATGATTCTGCTGAGATTTTGGTTATTGGTGATCACGGCAGGGGATTTTGGCCTGTGGATGGTCATGGTTCTACAGATACGTTAGATGACAATATAACTTTGGAGGCACTCGGTGCAGCGCGCCCGCTTTTTTTATATAAACCAAGCGTGTCGATCGCTCAACTTACTTATTCCAATAAACCGCTTCATTTAGCTGATATTGTATGTATCCTCTCCGGGAATGATGATAAGTTTGCATGTGGAACTGATCGTTTATCAAAATTAGATGAAAAGAAAAAACGTACTTTTCTATTCTATAAATGGAGCCATCCATATTGGAAAAAAGCGTATCTTCCACCAATGGCAGAATATGTTATCTATGGCGATGTAAGAAATATAGCATCATGGAAGAATCTTAATCGAGAATATGCTGCCGGTTCGGTAAAGCAAGTAATTAAATTTGCTGAGTATAAGCTAGGTGTGCCCTTAAGTTTTGCACAGGGAGGCAATGTAGCGAAATTTTTAAAGCAAGGTTGGTCTGGGCAAGAGAGGGAGCATCGATGGACTAATGGTTCTAAAAGCCGGTTAGGCCTATATGTGAAACAATCAAAATCTCAGTCCTTATCATTACGACTCCATGCGAGAGCGTTTCCGACCAAAGATGGAAAGCCACAACAAATCAAAGTTGTAGTCAACGGGCATCAAGTTGCTTCCTGGAGAATGCTCGAACAGGATTGGTTCGACGCGACTATTCCAACAAAAATAATAAGCAATGGATTATTGGATATTACGTTTGTTATCTCCGATCCCACTGCCCCCAGCGAAATAAGTGAATCTCAGGACCATCGGAAACTGGGAATTTTCGCTCAAGAGATAATTATTGATGAAATAAGAAGAGCTTAACATATGAACCACAGTGCAGAAGTTTACAATTATACTCCCCATCAAGCATCATTTCGTGATCCTTCAGGATTTATTTTTACTCATCAAGGCAACATTCACAGACAGGTAAATTTAATTTATCGCCCTCATTATGATCATTTGATGAACTCAGGGTTATACAAGAAACTAACTGATAAAAATTGGCTTGTTCCACATACAGAAATGGAGCCAGATCCATTTTCCGAAGACGCTTACAAGATTTTACGGCCTACGCCGCTTCAGTTCATTTCTTATCCCTATGAGTGGTCATTTAGTCAACTCAAGGATGCAGCGCTACTCACGCTTGATTTACAAGAGCTCTCACTTGAGTATGGTATGACTATCAAGGATGCCTCTGCATACAATCTGCAGTTTGATCAGGGGCGGGTGGTATTCATTGACACACTTTCTTTTGCACTCTATGAGGAAGGTCAACCTTGGGAGGCTTACAGACAATTTTGCCAGCACTTCCTGGCACCTCTAGTTTTAATGGCAAAAAAAGATATAAGGCTGGGGCAGCTCTTGCGAGTTTATATTGATGGTATCCCTCTTGATCTGGCAAGCTCTTTACTGCCAAAGCGTTCCTGGACGAATCCTGGACTGTTAATGCATCTTCATCTGCATGCGAGAATGCAGCAGTTTTATTCTCAAACCAGTAAAGCGAAGCGACGCTCAGGTAACCAACGAGCAGCTCAACTCAGTAAAAAGGGATTTATTGGGCTCTTGCACTCTTTGCGGCACACGATCCAAAAACTTGACTGGAAACCTGTAGGAACAGAATGGGCAGACTACTATCAGGCAACAAATTATTCAGATTCGTCATTTGCAGAAAAGAATAGGGTTGTGAAGCAGTATTTGCAATTGTCCAAGCCGAAAGTAGTGTGGGATCTTGGCGCAAATACAGGACATTTCAGCCGTTTGGCTAATGAAATGGGGGCAACAACAACGCTTGCGTTTGACGTTGATCCAGCAGCAGTGGAAATAAATTATCGCAGGATCAAAGAGCAAGGACATCATTCACCGCTACCACTCTTGCTCGAGTTAACGAATCCAACCCCAAATTTGGGTTGGTCTAATAAGGAACGAGATTCTTTAATTGATCGTGGACCGGCGGATTGCATTATGGCACTGGCATTGATTCATCATCTGGCAATATCAAACAATGTGCCCTTGGATCGTATCGCTGCTTTTTTTGCAGAAATAGGTGAGCAATTAATTATTGAGTTCGTACCAAAATCAGATAGCCAGGTTAAACGGTTGCTACAATCTAGAAAAGATATTTTTGCAAACTATACAAAAGAATATTTTGAAAAGGCCTTTAGTGCTTATTTTTCAATAAGCTGTATTAATGAAGTATCGGGATCCGAACGAATACTTTATTTAATGACAAAAAACAAAGAAATCAAGCCGAATTAAGGAGGATACAACATGAGAAATACTTCAATATTAAGTATATTGACTACATCTGCACTAACATTTTTGTTGTTAAATAGTTCGCCCGCCTATGCTTATTTGGATCCAGGGACTGGAAGTGTGATTTTACAGGGTATTATAGGTGCTATTACTGCTGGTGCAGTAATGCTAAGAATTTATTGGCACCGCTTACTTAGCATTTTAGGTTTTAGAAAGAATGCGGAAAAAGAAGAGATTAAGGAAATAAATACGGATTAACTTAGGGGGAAAGGAGCCGTTTTGTAACTATTTTGAAGCTAAGCTGGCTCCATATCTGCCTACTGTTGAGTCAAAATGACCTCAAGGTATCGTCATTTTTTTATTCAAAAAATTTTTTAATGATCACTATTAAGTAATAATAAATTTGAGATAAATTTCTGTAATTCCCGTTATGCAGGAATTGCACTCTATATAAACAGTGCGTGCATTATAGAATCTATAAAGGTTCAAAGAAGGTGATGATACCTCAGGTCAAAATGCTCGAACCTACTGTCTGATTGTAATTATTTCATAAAAGGAATTAGTGAAGAATGCAACTGCATCCCCAATCTTTATGGATTGATTGTCATGGTATTTCTTCATGTGCATGACAGTGCTTTTCATCTTTTACTTATTTAAGATTAATTAATAATCCATTAATGTAAATAATATACAATATACTCATTAAAATATGAGTGATAGAACATGGTTATTATTGGAGCAGGTCCTAGTGGTCTTTATACAGCAATTCAACTTAAAAAAGCTGGGGTTGAAGACGTTATAGTTTATGATCCACGAGCAGGAGAATATGTTAGACCTGGTCATATAAATTCCACAGTGTTAGAGCGTGCCGAAATTGGTGTGGGCGTCAAATTTAATTTTCCCACTGATAAAACGGCCCATATCAAGGATGTAGAACGTCTTTTATGGAAACATGCTTTATCTTTGGGTATTCCTGTAGAGCAAAAAATATTTGTTGGTTTTAGCCCTGATCCCAAGGGAGTCATTGTTGTTGATAAAGAGGGTAAAGAAGAAAAAATTGCATGTGATTATGTGATGGATTGCACCGGAAGTAAGCGCCTCGTTGTAAATGCAGTGAATGAGTTTAGTCAGGCTCCCATAAAACCCTTTAAAACTTCTTTGGTGACAGAAGATGTTACTGTTCGAAATCACCTGCTGGCTTATGTGAAAATAGATGAACGATCTTTAAAAGTGAGTAATCATGTACAGCCAACCCCTATGAGTATTAGTGGAATTTCGTCCTTAGAGTTTGCTCGAGGGATGGAACGTCTTCGTCAATTTGGTTGGCATGAATTCGCTTTGCCGCGATGTTATAACATGCCTTTTGGGAAAGATAAGGCTTGTTTTTATGTAGAGACACCTGATGATCTTACCCCCGATCAGAAAGAAACATGGCTTCAAGCAGTCTTGGAAACCAGGACAGGGGATGATGGAATCAGCTTTCAATTATTGTCCGATTCAAAAAAATATAAAAATAAACCAAGACTTACTACATTTTCTGTAAATCCAATGGAGCTGAGTCCATTTTCTCATCAAGAGCACGGGTTACCTACCGTAATTACTCAAGGAGATACTCAAATTGACCCCAACTATTTTTTAGCACACGGGATCATCGATTCTTTCGATCGGATTGACCAGATGATTAAAGGAATGAAAATTTCGGGCGGTAAAATAATTTATTTTCAGCAGCAAGATTATGAACATGATGTTCAGCACGATTTAGAAAAACATCGTGAGGCGCTGATTACACATTATAAAGAAAGAAAAGAATATTTTATCGTTTGGCTGCAAAAAGCCAAGGGTTATTATGAAGTAGCTATAGATAGGACAAAGTTACCAGAGGAAAAGTTGCTTTTCGCTGAACGCATAAAAGAAATTGAAGGCCGGATAGCTTATCATAATGCATTAAAAATAGTTCGGGAAAATATTTTGGTTACGCCTAAATTATCAGATTTAATTGAGGCGAAAGAGTGTTTGATGCTTGCCCAGCAAAAATTACCTAGTGTTTCTAAGGAGCGAGAGGACACAAATCAGAAATTAAATCTGCTACTCCCCATGTTCGAAGATGTTGGAAAAAAATTATATCAGGAAGATAATTTTTGTTTAGCATTGAAAGCTTATCAAGAGGCTTTAAATTTATCTCGTATACAAGTGCCCAGAGATGAGACGACAGGTGTGATTCTCCACACAATGATGATTTCATGTTATCGAAAACTACACTTGGGCGATAAGGCTTTATTACAGGCTAGAGAGGCATTAGAAACGTGCTCGCTTGGAACAGAGATCCAGAAAGAAATTATTTTTAATGCAATTAAAGCGGCTATGGAAGGACTGTTATCCAATAAAGAAGAGAACCCAATAGCAGCAAAACAGTCTATACGAATGATTGCTAAGTTCTATTGTCAGTATCAAGAGTTTATTCAACATCACTTGGGACAAGATTTAAATGCAGAACGCTTGGAAATGATATCCATTCTTGGATCCGGTGATTCTCTAAGAGAGCAAGGGGATGTACTTGCTGAACAAGGAAAATTCGAGCTAGCTCTTAATATCTATCAAGATGCCTTACTCATGCATCGTTTATCAAACTATCCTTCCAGCATAGAATGGGCAGGAAATTTATGTGCCAGCATGATGGTAATTTATCGTAAAACAAATCGACTCCCAGAGGGAATTCCATTTGCGAATGAAGTTTTAAAAATTCCAACTTTACCCATTGAAACGAAGAAAAAAATACTATTTAGCGTGATGAAAGGAGGGGTAGATGCAATAAACTTGATCAAAGAAAGGCAGGAAGATATATCCCTCGTGAAAGAACTTCGACAACTTTATATACAACATAAAGAGTTCCTTAAATGTGAGTTGCAAGGGGCATTAAAAGATGAGCTAAATACTTTAGACTCTCTATTTGACACAGTAGTTTCACAAAGTGTGATTAACGCCTATGGTTAAAATAACCCTGGAGAAAATACTTCGATGGTTTATATAAGGCAACGCATGAAGCACGCCAACATTTATAACAATAAGCGGGGTTGTTCCCTCAGGAAAATCAGCTTCACTTAATTCAGTCAGTGTTAATTTTTTCTTGTGTTCGTATCTTTCTTGAATAGTGAGTAAAGTGAATTAATCACCGGGTCTCTAGAGTACTTATGCAGTGCATCTTTAGATAATTCTTTACTTTCAATACTGTCAACATTCAGTTGATACTTGTGGAAGTATGAGATGATCTTTTCTGGCGAGGCAACTTTTTCAGGTTCCAGACAAATTTCTCTAAGCTGGTTTTATTTATTGGCGAATCTGCATCATTACCAAAATTAAAATCAATGCTTCGATAGATATTGCGACTGTATTCAATATCACTAAGCGTCAAATCTGTAAATTGTGCTGTTGTAATATTTAAAATCATAATATTGACTTAAATTATCTTTATTCTATATCGGCATAGGGCATTATAAAAATTACTCAGGCAGTTAATATTGGATCATTATAAGCTACAGAGTGTAGACAGGATGTAAGTGATTAATCTATTCGGATAATTGAAAAAAAAATGATCTCGCTATGATTGACCGTTCCAAGAGTATTTTTTCAAATCAACACGGTTATTGGTAATAACAATACTTTCTTTTTCTAATAGTGCTCTCTGCTGCAAATAGTGCGGGCTCCCGGCAGGAAAAGAAAGTACGCCTCCAGATTTTAGCACGCGATGCCAGGGAAGGTTATGACTCATTGTGCAGGAATGAAGAATCCATCCCACGCCACGTGCTCCTCGTGAATGTCCTGCCAGTCTGGCAATATCCCCATAGGTTACAACCCTACCTTGAGGTATTGATCTAATTAACCTTAGTACCTCTTTTGAAAACTCAGTTTGTATCATCATTTTTAAAGGTCAGTTCATCTATTTTCCACAGTGTACATTGCTTAGGCTAAGGATCCGTCTTTCTACTAAGATAAATGTAGCCTATTGCTTTCAAGCTGGATTTATTAAAAAAAGAGACTTTCTTTTTAATATTCTGATCATAAAAATAGAAAATTGCTTTATAATTATCCATTCGCGCATCATAAGATTCAAACTAGTTAATATTTCGTTAATTTTTTTAACTTAGAATGCCAACATACAATGTGCTGAACTACAGCTATGAAAATTTATAGTAAACAAGAGTTAGGGTTTCAAGAGGTTTATACTCATGAAGATGTTCTCCCGGAGGATATAGAGAGACCTGAGAAAAAACCTTTTATTATCTTAAGCTTACCTAATGATTTCTGCAATATTGATTATCTAATTCAGAATTTTCCTCTATTTAAAAAACTGGGGTACTACGAGGTCACAGATCAGAAACAGGTTTTAACGATTACCAGCAAAAGAAAAGTTGGAATTGTTATTAACGCAATTCTATCAAGCCCTGATTATAATCATGAAAAAAACGATGAGTTACTCCGTAGCCTAATGCTGTTGCAACAAGAACTGACTAAAACAGCAAAAAAGTCTTATCCACCTTATAAAAGTAAAGAGCGTGCCCAATATCATTCTGTCCCTGATGAAATTATAACAGAGACGAATGCGCCAAAACCTTCTCATCATGCTGAGAAAGTTAAAAAAGTTGATAAATCCACTATAGAAATTCTAAAAACAGACGAATCTGGAAGAAGAATTACTGAGATTGAAGCCTTCAATGGTATGTGTTATCGCCTTTTATTAAATGACCGCACCCCCAGAGTTAGAAGTGTACACGATAATCAAGGTAATCGAGTTGGGGTTATTTCCAGAGCGATTGATAATTTTCAATCCTTACATGATTACTATCTAAAACAGAAAAAACAAATTGGTTATCTGCGTTCGCCGCCTCAGTTAGATCTAGTTAAGTCAGGTATTGGCAGAATACTAAGTGCTGCCTATACTGAGGAAGAAAATGATCTGCATGGCGGTAATATTGGCTATGATCCAATCAGTTTAATATCTTCTAAAATTGATCATGATCAGGCAACTTGGCCAATCACATCAAAATACCGAAACAAAAACCCTAGTAAGCCGCTTTACAAGAATGGTGAAAGAGCCTACGGCATAAAACCTAAAGATGCTTTTCCCATAACTCAAAGAGATATTACAAACTTTCCGCATTTAAACGATGCGAAACCTCGTAATTTTCCCGATAAGGCGGATAGCGGCATTTTAAATCTGACTGGGATTGAGAATAATCCTGATTTTATCAAAGATGTTTTTTCGGTTTTTCTTAAAAGAGCTTTATTCGACGAACAAATATATCGAGCCATTGCTAATGAAACAATAGGGAGTCCCAAATTACGAGAAGAATTGGTAACCCACAAAACCCGACGTAGTGCACTTCTAAAAGAAGAACTTATAAAAAACAAAAAATTTTTAAATTTTCTTATCGAAAATCCTGATTTAAAAGATCAGATCATTGGTGAGTTTAGGGAATATAATACTGACCATAATGAAGATAGCCCTTTGCGCCTGGATCTTGAGGATATAGCAAATAAATTTGATATTCTTGTTGAGCAAGCATCAGAACAAATAGAAGCTTCAGAAATGACTGTTGAGCTTTTTGAAACCTATTATAAGCCTGATCAGGATGTCAATGCGTATGACTATCAAGCAGCCGCAATGGATTCATTTCTCCGAAAACAAGAAACAAAAAGACATCTCAAATTAGAGCTTCATGTGAATGAGAATGAAGCTGAATTTATTTTTAATAAACTCAAGAGAAGATGGCTTAGTAATCCAATAAATTTTAAAGCAAATATTATTGAGAGAAATGCAGAAAAAACACTAACGAAAATTTTAGCAGATCTCATTAGACTCGATGGTAAAGTCGGAGTCTTCGGTGGTGAAGTACGTAAACTAAATAAAGAACAGCAAATTAAAATACCCAAAGGTGTGGCTGCTATTTTTGACCTGTATAAAAAACATAAAAGGGGGGAGATTCCTTCTGCAGTTGAAACCTTAGAGGCAATTATTGCACAGGCAGCCATTGCAAATGCTTATCAAGGACATACTTTGTTTAATCACCGCCAGCCTGAAACATCTGATTTTTATAATAATATTGTTACTATTCAGCATAGAATACTTACTGAAGAGGTGAATGATGCAGTAAAAAGCCAAGATCAACTCTACGGCTTTTGCTTATAAAATGTTCCAGAGCCCTCGATAATGATTACCCTAATCCAATGTAATGAAATCTGAGGGTGCCCTGTCAATAAACTGTTTTATCAACTGTTGCCAAAAAGGGCGATACAAAGCATTAAATAGAGGATGTAAATCATCAACGGGAAAACAGGGACCATGATTCACTTCCAGTAACCAAAGCTTACAATTTTCTTCAATCATAAAATCAAAACCAAAACAGGCAATCCGAGGCTGGCTATCTTGCCAAATCGTTGCAAATTGATCTTTCAAGGTCTTTATTATGAGCTGACAAATAGAAATAATGCTTGATTTATAGGGTTGGAAAATTGCCATCTCATCACTTAAGCGTTGAACGACATTAAATCGCTCATCACTTAGATGTTCGTTGGTAAGATGAGACTCCATTTCGCTGAAATTGTTTTCTTGATAAGGTTTTAAGGCAATATTTAAATAGCCGTTGGGAAAGAGTGCTGCTCCTGCATGAGTAGATATAACCAATAATTGCCTAATGGAAAATTTATGACCTGATACTGGTCCCTGGATTAGTAACGGCCTGGCAATATAACGTTGTAGAACCTGGGGGCCTCCCATACGTTGATGCGAGAGAAAATGTGCCTCAAGATCGTTTAAATCATGAAATATATGAATATGTTGGCCGTTATTTAACATGGAGGGTTTTAAGATCCAAGGCGTGTTAGCAAATTGTGAATTATCAATTTTAGCTAATACAGAAGGCCAAATCTGATCATCGATAAAAAAAGTTTCAGGCATCAAATATTCGAGTTTATTTGCTTGTAGAAACGCGGCCAGCAGATGTTTGTATTCCAAGGTTTCGCCAACAACTGGTGGAAACTGAAGCCAGGCTTCATTGACCGACGCCAGAGTAGAAAACCTGCTTGGCTTCCATCCATCGGCTTTCAAAAAGCGTGCTAAATTAGCATGTGTTGGCGAGGCATCTGCTGCTAAATGGAATTTTCTCATAATCTTTCATCAATCTAACATTTTCATAACAAGTATAGACTTGATTCGCTGAAGTCGTAATGCTAGCGGTAGGAGAAAATTATACACGATCAACTCATAATTATTGCTGATGAGTAAAAAATTAAAAGCCTTGGTGACTAGGCTAGGTGAAGAGCTCATTCGCGCATTAATGATAAATATATGTGCTATATTAGAGCTAATGGACTATTAATGTTCCATAAAGGGAGTTATAAATGACTCATATGAAATTAAAGAGTTTAGATACTCCTGATGAACTGCATAAATTACCCAAAACAAAAATTGAAGTTAGGAATTTTGAAGAGGATACAGTTATGCGTGTCACTTTTCAGCCAGGAAAGGATCTGAATGTCTCAAGCTAAAAGTTGGAACCAAAAGTTGTGAAGCATCTCATGTTAATTACATTATCTGTGCGCGAATCGCAATGGATATTGGCGAACAAAAAAGAAATGGGCACCGGCGTTATTTCTGTTATTCCGTTTGGGCATGATGCATGGGTAATTGGTAAGGAGCCTTGTACTGCGATTGACTTCAGCGCGGGCAAAATGTATGGAAAAGCTTATATTCATAATATTCACTAAATAAATCTGAAGTTTTCATAGCAGGGAGCAGTATAATGAACAATACACGAATTGATTTTAATAAATTTCCTGGTGCAATTCAGGCAATATTTGGTCTGGAAAAGTATGTGAATAGCAGTGGCTTGGAAAAATCTCTTCTTGAGCTGGTTAAGCTGCGTGCGTCACAAATTAATGGCTGTTCTTATTGCGTTGACATGCATACTGCGGACGCAAAAAAAGAAGGTGAGTCAGATCGCCGTCTCCATGCTGTAGTCGTATGGAGAGAAACTCCTTTTTTTACTCCTCGTGAACGAGCAGCTTTGGCTTGGACTGAAGCGGTTACTTTATTATCAGAGACCCATGCTCCTGATGAACTGTATAATGAACTCCTCACATGCTTCAATGAAAAGGAAGTCATTGATCTTACTATGGCTATTATCACGATTAATAGTTGGAATCGTATGGCAGTGAGTTTTCGCAAATCTCCAAGCTAAAAATCGCAGAATACTAGTTAATTCCTAATCCAATGGCTAAGAAAACGCTGTTTCAAGGGTTTACACCGGAGCAAAAGTAGTTAGGGATGGTCGAAAATAACTTCTTTATTCATTCTTAAAATAATAAAACAAAAAAATCACAAAGAAATAAATAAACAGGGGTTTAATAAAAAAATTAAATATCACAATTAACTGTAAAAACACGCTGTTTGAATTCCATAATATGTGAACTAGTTTTACAGTACCCAGCGCTTGATAGGGCTCTATATGTAACAACAACGTAACATGCTTAATAATAAAAAAACCGAGTAGGGTGCACAAAAAAGCAATTATATGCCTCACCGAATATAGAACATCAAACCTTTTCATTATGTTTTGCTTTAAAAGAGAAAACTAATTTTTAAAGGATATATTATTTTCCAATAACTTGCGTACTCATTATATTTTCGAAAATAAATTTTTTATTTTTTAGCGTGTATTTATGTTTTGTTTGCTATTATAGGCTCATATGGGTATTGACTCTTACAGCCTTTTATTCATTGATACCCAGCTCTTTGTAAGTAGGTTTTTTAGATGTTGATATCAATGCCTCCTGTGAGGCCATATTTGCTTTTCACTTGTGTGCCATAGTAGCTTTGTTTTAGTGGAATATTCACCCCAAAATAACAGGAAATGATGTGCATATTGACTCTTAACCCGGGTAATAAAAAAATACTATGTCCGCCGCTATTCTGATCTGTAACACCGGCAATATCATCCTTTGCAATATACTCACCATTAAACTCTATGATGCCATCAATGTGAAATTTACTCTGTTCATTTAGTTCTAAAACGGCCGCAAAATTATAATCAAGTACGGATCCTAGCGTTGTTTCCTGCGTTCCTTGGGTGCTTTGGGTATAAATTAAATTCGAACTTAATGAAAACCTCTTAAATTGTTTGGAAATAATAATTCCTGCAAATGGAGTCCAAGCACCACTTCCAGGCTGATCTGATGCGGAAAATAGAATGCCGTTGTTATCTCTTGTTGTGGTTTTACCTGTGGGGGCATTAACTCCAGAGATCAATGCTAATGAAACAGGATGCTTGGTCTCGTCAACCAATCGCCACAGAGAAAAGAAATTCGTGTCGCTTAATCCATAACTGTTTCCTAAAAGAGTTATGTGACCAACTTGTGTTTCTTCATCAAAGCTTGCAGCAGTGAAGGAAGAGTTAAGTACATACGGAAGGCTTGCTCCAATGGTTATATTGTTTCTAAGTCCATAATATACGCTAAGGTAATTAGTTAGTGCGAACTTTTGGTTTTCGGCTGAAGGATGTTCTAGCAGCGCCTGATCAGAAAGTAGGGTATTGGGGTAGTATTCTGCGCGGTGGCTAATGCCTATTTCGTCTTTATCCAGAGTATCGGCGGTTGAGGTAGTTATTGGGGTGCCCAGCCCTATGGAGTAACTGATTGATTTTTGTGGGAAAGTAGCAGCATAAAGATTTAAAAAAAAGCAGCAATATAAACAGATTATTCGTTTTAGAATTATTTTCATTTCGTGAGTTTTTTAAATTTTATTGTAACTTAGCTATTGGGTAATACCCAATAGCTAATCTATATGATAAAAATAATTAGGTGAAAAGTAGTAATTTTGGGTGGAGGTTCTGGCTGTCAAGCTAAGAGTATTCAGTGCTTCATTTTACTCAATTCGCAAGTAACTCTGTCATCCCGGCATATCTGGATCTGGGCAAGATATCTCCATCATGAAATATCTCCACTGTTTCTCAATCTACGTGTGCTTAATCAATAGAGCGGTCGAGTTTAGGTTCGTCAAGTTCTTGACCTTTCATTCTTTGTAGTTCTTCTTTAAGATTAGATTGTTGATCAACACGGAGTAATTCTTTGAGCTCCGTATTATTATACATATGAAATCCAATAAACGGCGCGCGAAGTATCCGCAGTAGAACATTCAGGATATTCTGCGGGGGATTTACTTTTAATACGTCCTTACTTACCTTATGAACAAAATGATCAGCTGCTTGTTTATATGCATTTAATATAGCAGTTTCTGAAACTTGACCATTTTTCGAAATGTCTCTTGCCTTTTCCAATTGCTCTACTAATTCTTTTACGGCATTAAGCGGTTCTTGTAGCTTGGGGGGGAGTTGATTAGAATCTAAATTATTCTCCTTAAGGTATTTCTTATTGTGATTCTCTAGTTCTGCTAAACCGTTTATAGCCAGTTGGTAAAAATTTTCTGTATTCAGTTTAAGATCATTTATAGATAGTGTTGTTTCCAATTCGGCTTTTTCACCACTAATTTGTCTTTTTAGCGCATGGGTGACTGCGCGCAATTCTTTAATACCTTCTTCCCCTTGAAGTGCACTAGTTCCAATAGTATAAGCTGTAATCCCAAAATGTTTTTTGAAGTTCTGAATTTCTTGATCAGATATTTTCCACGGTAATTGTTTATCTAATTGAGTAAATGCAATAATAATCGGGGCTTGCTGATCAATCTTACGGATCTCTTGAGCATAATATGCAGCCCGCTTAAATGATTCCCTATCAGATGGATCGATACAGAGAATATTGATATCTGATCTTTTTAAGGATCCAGATAGTATGCCTTGTATAAAACTTTTGTTAGGTCCCATCTCGTATCTAAATCGCTCGCCTCCCGGAAGAACAGTAATTTCAAAATCCAGTTCAGATTTGAATCTTGAAAACTCCATAGCATTAGAAGGGTAATACCCTGGAGAGTATTTTTTACCTTCGAGTGCCATACGAAGTCGTGTTTTACCAGATCCCGTGTCTCCCAAAAGTAAAATACTCAGAGGTCGACTTACGTTTTTATCAAAGGGTTCGTTAGACATGATACGTTTTTCGTTTCATTATGGTTAATAATAGTATAACCCAAATGAGTCAAAAAAAAGCAGATTGGATTTTAAATGTCAGTTAAACCAGGTATTATCATGCATAATAAAGGATTGCTATATTATTTAAATTCGTTCCAAAAAGACAAAATAAAACTCAAAATGACTACTAAATGACGAAGTTTTCAAGTCGACACGGGTCATGAGGTCAACATTTGTACAGAGGAATGTTCGGGGTATGAAAGTTAATTAGAGGTTTTAATACTTAACTAATTATTTAACAAATTTTTCGATTTGATTGATTGAAAATTAACTAATTAATAATTTATCTTTCTCATTTTCTTATGATATAGTTGCCAATTTTTGCAGCGTGAGAACAATAATAATGCCTTCACATCAATTAGCTCTATTATGTCAACAAATTGAAAAGCAAAAAACTGATCACTTTGGTAAGTTTTATATGTATGTGAGCTTGTTAAATACGTTGACTGCTCGAAATAAAACTTTCGCTGACGGTTTACCTAAATATGCTACGGGTTCGATGTTTTGGAGAAAAAATCATTTGGACATTGGAGAAATACCTATCGGATTCACTCAACAACTCGATTCGTACGCGCGTGAATTTATTAATTCACAACCTCACTGGTCGAAAACTCTGCATAATATTGTGATGGCATATATTCGTAGGGGGAAAATCACTGACCTTGCTTATATTATTGATCAAATGCTCTCTCATCTAATGTCGATACATGGCCAGCAAAGCCACAATCAAGATATTTATGAATACATCAGTTTTGAAAAGAAAAAAAAAGGATTAATTGATTTTATTCAACAAGTTTCCACTTTTAATCGTCAATTACTATCTGTAGCTGATGATGGTAGCAATACCGCATTATCCCTATTGGCGGTTACTACAGGATTTGTCCTGGTTTTAGCTTCTATCGCCTCTATTATACCTCTAATTATTGGTTTACCGCTCGTACTGGGAGGTGCGTATGGAGTCTATCATTTTGCGACTAAAGGAATAGCTCAAGCAGAGCAATTGGAAACTCAAATGCAGCAGGTATTTGATACTATGGGGCCACTGCAAGGTAGTTTATTAGGTGATAAAAATTCAGTTTCCTTTTATGCTGCAGCAGTTAAGCCTTTACCTTATGCAGTAGTTACTGCAGGAGAGCAATTAATGTTTAATCAGTCTCAACAGAAAACATTAAAAGAGTATCGTGAAACCCTGGATAGGGTATTTATTCCTTTTTCCATTTAAATAGGTGCTTCATTAATAACTTGCTTGCAAAAGCAAGCAAGTTATTAATGAACTAAGGTAGCTGAGCTATAGTTTCTGGTTCATTTTCTTTAGAATCTTCATCTTTTATACTCCTGAAAAAAAGTATCGCGTACAAAACGATGACCCGATTGAGTTATTGTACTTCCTAAAAAGCTAGTGCCTACTGAAGTTCCTTATAGCAATTGACGTTTCGATTAGACTCATTGGATTGGTTAATAAATCGATACCCAATTTAAATATGATGAAAAAGTCTCGATTTTTTAAATTTACATCTTTCATTTTTGCGACTTAACTATAAATGCTAAATTCAGAACTACAAAGGCGGATTAATAAAAATACATTCCTATTTCATAAGATTGACTCACTTGAGCGAATTGTTTTTACTATATAAAAGTTGGGGATCAGGTGTTTTTTTGTAAGATGTTTTATATTCCTTTTGGCGTGTATTTTATTGCTTGAATTAGGTATGATAGCCCTATTACTAAAATAAATAATGAGTCAATGATGAAAAAATTAGTTTTTATTATAGCATTACTTCCACTGAATGCATTTGCTGTTGATCCCGTCAATTCAAACTTATATGTAAATAATGATTGTAAAAGCATACAGGATCCAGCGGAGAAAAAAGATTGCTTTAATATTGAAAAGAAAAATGAAGCGGACGAAAATTTTAGAAATTTCCAAGAAAATAATCCTGCCCCATATCAAGAAGAGTTCTAAGCAAAAGGCATTAGAATAGAAGTAGTGCATTCAGTTGAACAATGTCCTCATCGATTTTCTGGGCTATATATTAAAGCGCTGCACTACTTACTTATGTTTTTTCCCAACGCTCAGATCAAATATTTGAGATTTCATTTGGCATGTATAAACTCTTTCTTGTTTAAGAATCAGGCAAAAATCAAAATTTTACTACCTTAATCCCTATTTTATTGCTACAAGATTATAAATATTTTCTCAAAAAAACCTGTAAAAGAGCAATTAATGAGCTATATGTATATATTATGGTCATTTGTATGTGATTTAAGGAGAGACATAATGAAAGTGATAATTGCATCTTCAGCATTAATCATGTCATTAAGTTTGGTTGGTTGTAATACAATGAATGAAGCTAGTCAATACAGCAACCAAACTGTAGGTGCCGGTGTAAAATATGGTGCTAACGTGGTAGGTAAAGGTGTAGGTTATGTTGCCGATACTGGTGCAGCTGTAGGGCAGGGAGTGGGTAAGGTAGTTGATACTGGAGTCGGAGTAGTGTCAGGCCATCCGACTTCTCATCACAAAGTAAAAAATTATCAGTAAACGTATTGCTTGTTTGGCTATATGTTAAAAAGGTCATAAGTTCCTGTGTGGCTCTTCGTTAAATTTGATTCAAGAAGAGCCTGTAACAGAATAATGGACTTATAAGCTATGAGATAAGCTTTTTCGTGCAATTTCCTCTAAGGTATTTGTACCTCTAATTTGAGCTACGATACATTGAATAAGAGGGTCTTTAAAGCCCAAGGGAATATCTTTATGAACTTTCAAAATCCTATGGGTGTACGGAGTTCTGTAGTAGGTATTTAACTGGTCTAATTCTTCGGAATCTACTATCCTTTCCGCATCATGAATAGTTAACAAACGTTCATCTTTTCCTATTAAGCCTAATGCCCTGGCTCTCTCGTTCATTCTGTCAAAGTCTTTCATAAGTATCCCATCGGAAAGCACTACTTCAAGAGACCATACTCTTTTTTTGAAACAAGGATTTTCTATATCATCAACATGCACACTTTCATTCGAAGGTGTAAATTTTCCTAGTACGCGACCTGGACTCCTTACTTGAATTATTTTCATGACATCTTCAGAAACTTTGAATGCCCAATTATCATCTTTTCTAGCGCCAACAATAACAGTTACTTCATTATTCTGGGCTGTAGTCTCCTTTATAGGATAATATTTTTCTCCTTCTTCCAATTTCTTAATTATCATTTTTGTGTAATTATCAAACATTTCTTCATTTAAAAATAAATGCTTTTGAGGAATTGTATACACTTTAGGTAGTCCTGTTACCCAGATAAACCCTCGACATGGAATGATGGATATCCCTCCAGCATAAGGCTTTGCAGTGTATTTGCAGGGGGAAGTAGAAAAAAAATATTTACTGTCATTGTCTACCAGATAGCTGACGAGATCATGATTTGCTGTTTTTTTTCTTTGTACTGAAGAAAAACCGAGATAATCAGTAGTCATTGCCTCATAAACCTCTTTAGTTCCTTCCGTCCCTCTAAAAAGTAAGTCGCTTGATGAGGGGAGGCTCTGATGTAATTGCTCAGCTCCCAAATTTATTTCTCTGGATGAGAGCGAAGCATATTTCACATCCAGCTTATCCCAAAAAAATTTATGGGTTGCCTCCGTTAAAGAGGCCAATACTTTATTATTAAAAAGTGGTCTGCTTATTTGTGTTACTTTTGTTCGCACACCAATACCTCCATACAAAAGACAATTAATCGACACCAAATTCAATTAATGGCCTTGGTGATTGAAAATGGATCATATCAAATAAATTTTATTTTGTTGAATAGAAAAAGAGTTTTTTAAGTATTTGTTTTGAGCAGCTTACAAGAAGAATGGTTCTTTAAGACGGCTGTGCGGTATTTTTTAGACAGATAGCCCACCCTTTTATAAATGAATGAGCTAACTGGGGAATTAAAGCATTACTCAGCTTTTGAATCAGCGGAGTACTGCTCTGTAAAATTATAAGGGGCCACAAGTCGGAATTTTGGGTTCATCTTTTGATGTTGTTTCTGGTTTCTTATCTCCAAGAGCATAGAGACTATATGGATTAAGCAAGGTGAGCGCTTTAGTATTGAAACGTGATTTCCCTGCTAAATTACCGAGTTTTAATCCATCTAAGTATTTTTTAAATACAGGGTAATTTGTTTCCTGTTGTGTATCTATTATTGGAAATACAATATGTTGAAAGTGTTTGGCTCGTTTTTCAATTTCTTCACGGAATATTTCCGCAACGATCTCTGGCTTATTTTTAAAACTTCCACATCCCCAGGCTCCCAGTATCGCATCAGTTTGTCCTTTAAGTATTAATGTATCCAGCAGAGCACTTATACGGTGTCTTAAGTCACCGGTATATTGACCTGCAAAATCTTTATTTTCCAGGTCAATTTCTTTACCAACAAGCTCAGGGGCAGAGGCTCTGATTTCATAAAAAGGAAATATTTTTTCTTTTGAGAGCAAGGGATAGCTCAATACATTGTCGGCAATAAATTGTATTTTTGATGTGAACTCATCCGAATACGTTGGAACTAAAATTTCCGGTCCTCTAAAGAAAATCTGCGGGTGCTCATCCATAAACACTTTATAGGCTTCAGGAATTTTTATTCCACGTCGTACACTTAATGAGTGTAATTCATCAGGACTCATTTTTACCTGACCACTCAAGAGTCTCCTGGTATGGTCATCATAAAGAAAACATTTTCGTTCCTCATCATAATAAATGCCTTTTGACAGTAATGAGCGGGCACAAGATGAGCGATGCCACATATTTTCTTCCTGAGCACTTCCTCCTTCAAGAGCAGCCCCTCCAGGAAATAAAGAATTAGCCATATTAAGAACAGGATATACTTTTCCATGTTTTTTAGTCAATTCCAACGCGGTGACGCCAAAATCCTGCTGAACCACTTCTACTTTTTTTGGGGGATCTACTTTTTCTTTTTTCCACGACTTTAAATTATTAAATGCGTGCGATTGCAATGTATCAAACATTTCTGGGTCTGTAATATGTTCTAATGTGAGCCCCATGCTTTTATGCCGCCAACGATCGCCAGAAAGAGTACCCCATAATAAGCTAGGTTTGTGGGAGAGATGAACGTCCTTGATTTTTGAAAAATGGCGGGGCTTAGCGCTGTGACGTAATTCTCTTAGTGCTCTCATATGTAACTCCCTTATATTTGGTCTCATGCAGATATTTACGAAACGGATCCTGAAATTTTGGTATAAATTCACCAGCAATGATCCATATTTTGCATTATTGTTCTTTTTATACCATTGCCGTTATCTCATATATTGCTCTATCTGGTCAATAAAATCTTTGATTGTATTAGGAGTGGCGAGAAAATAAGGAATGTTGTTCTTTGTGTTTAAAATATTTCGCAAAGTAGGGGCTGTTTCCAGCCCCTAACGTTATTATGTTTTAAAAGTCCCAATAAATTTCTTGAATGCATCACCATGTATAATAATATCCATGGTGATGGGGATATTTATGATATTTATAATACTTATATGGATATTTGTGCTTATATTTATATTTATGGTGGTGGTATTTAATGGGATGACCATTATAGTACCAGTGATGATGCTTATAGTACTTATGCTTATAATGTCCATGATGATAGCCATTATGTGCCAAAGCTATCGAATTTATACTCATGAATAATCCTATTAAGAACATATTGAGTATCTTAATCATAAAAAACTCCTTTTTAATGATTCGTGTGTTAATTTTAGCTTAGATTTAAATCAAGTGATAAAAAAATAAACAACATGTTGCTCCCTGCTGGGATTCATTCTAGCTTTTTAGTGTAAAAGATACTTTTATTCGCGTTATAACCAGTACTAAAGGAGCATTTTTATAAAATAGAATTTGGACTAAAATATATAAAATGATTATATGAACTTTGGGGCTACTTCTAATTTTAAAGTACCTCTGCTGAGTTAAGTAATAGAAAAGGCTCCAATTTTCTTAAAGGGAAATTATTTTGAAAAAAAATTGTTCCTGTTTTCAGTTTATTCCAGTGTTGTTCTTTTCCTTTTTTTGCTTGAATGGGTGGTCTTCTCAAAGACTGCCGCTCTTAAGCGATTTTATGCGAATTAAGACTGTCAGTGAGCCTGATATATCGCGAGATGGAAACTGGGTAGTTTATACAGTAGAAGAAAATATTAGCAAAATAGATGCAGTAAGTAATCTATGGGTAGTCTCCTACGATGGTAACATATCAAAGCAACTTACGAATGATAAGAAAAATAGCAGTTTTTTACCCAAATGGAGTCCTAATGGTCAATGGATTGCTTTTTTATTGGACAATGATGAGGCGATAAGTCTTCACTTATTAAACAGAAAAAGCGGACAAATTATTAAATTAACTAATAGTATGTATGATGTTAGTGATTTTGCCTGGTCCCCCGATTCCCAAAATATCGCTTTTATCGCCAGTGAAGCAAATGATAAGGATTCCAAAAATAAACCCATAGTCATCACAAGATATTTTTTTAAAAAGGATACAGAGGGGTATCTTGGCGAAAAAAGAACGCATCTTTATCGCATAGTGCTCCAAAACAAACAAATTGAGTTATTGACTCCGGGGCCCTATGACGAATGGGCTCCAGCCTGGTCCCCTAATGGAGATTACATTGCATTTATTTCTAAAAGAGGGGTTGATCCTGATAGAAATTACAATTCTGATGTGTATGCGATAAGTAACAAACCTGGAAGTAAGCCGATCCAATTGACCCGTTTTCCAGGAGGTGCAATGGATCCGGATTGGGAGTCTACTCCCGCATGGAGCCATAATAACGCACAAATAGCTTATCTAAGCTTTAATAATAAGTCACCTATCTATGCTCCCACTCAATTAGCGGTTGTTGGCTTGACCAATCATAAGGAGCAGATTATTGCCCCTATAGATCGCTGGTTTACGAAACCTAAATGGTCTGAAGATGGTAAAAAAATATATGCACTGATTGAGACGAGCAGAAATACCCATCTTAGTGAAGTTGATGTCGCTAGCGGTATGGTCAGACCATTAACTAAAGGTGAACGAGTTGATAGTGAATTTTCAATAGGTCAGGAACGAATAGTAGTTGTTTCCTCTGATGATCAACACCCACCAGAATTATTTGCAGTAGAAAATACCTTAAGGCCATTGACACACCATAATCAAAAACTTTTAGATGAAGTGATTTTTCGTCCCTTAGAAGACATTGAATTTAAAAGTTTTGATGGAACTTTAATTGAAGGATTATTACTCAAACCTGCACATTATAAACTTGGAAAGCAATATCCAGCATTTTTAAATTTACATGGAGGGCCTGTTTATCAATCCAGTCATGAGTTTAATTTTGATTGGCAGTGGCTCGCAGCAGAGGGATATACCATTATTGCTCCTAACCCGCGAGGAAGCTCTGGAAAAGGATATGAGTTTTCCAATGCCATTAACGCGGACTGGGGAAACCTTGATGTCAAAGATGCCCTTGCCTCTGTGGATTATGTAATCAAGAAAGGTATTGTTGATCCCAATCAATTGGCTGTAGGAGGTTGGAGTTATGGTGGTATGCTGACTAATTACATTATTGCAAGCACACAACGTTTTAAGGCTGCGATTAGTGGAGCTGGAACAGGTAGCATTTTGGGAAACTATGGTGAGGATCAATATATTTTAGATTATGAGACTGAGTTGGGAAAACCTTGGTTAAACACTGAAATTTACCTGAAGCTTAGTTACCCATTAATGAAGGCGAATAAGATTAATACGCCTACTTTATTTATGTGTGCCAGTTTGGATTTTAACATGCCATGCATTGGTTCTGAACAGTTATATCAGGCCTTAAAATCACTGAATATACCTACACAATTGATCATTTATCCCGAGCAATACCATACGCTTGATAGACCAGATTTTCAAATAGACCGCTTGCAACGATTTAAAGATTGGATGGATTTATATCTTAAAAGACTAATTAATAAATAACTCCAGGCAATTGTAGTTTATATTATAAACCTATTGCTAATGAAATGCTGGTAGAAGATTTAGGGCCCCAAGAAATCAAAGGGAAAGAAGGAAAAATCAAGCTTTATAGAGTACTTGGAAAAAAGCATGAAGCGTGATTTCCTAAAAACGTGGCAGTTTTGGTAGCTAAGGAAACAATAGCAAGGATTTTGAACCTTTTTTACTACTAAACTCGTTGGCAAAGGGACTGGCTTGGGTTTGTCCATTTCATACAGTATTGTTCAAGAACATCATGGAACAATTTCGATTAAAAGTGTCAAAGGAAAAAGAAGTGAGTTTATTATTACTCTGACAATCAAATAGTCACTAGAATTGGTTTACAAGCTATATTTTTCACTAAACTATTTCCCAAAATATTTATTATAAAGAGTTAAATATGTTCCATCAGCTTCTATTTGCAGCAAAGCTTTATTAATTTTATCTATTATAGGAGCGTTCTTTTTAAGCGCAATTATTCCATATCCATTTCCTGTTATAATAGGTTTTCCAACAAGTTGAAAACCATCTATGGTTTTGTTGAGTAATAGATATTTGGCTACATTTTCATTCATTAAAGCGGCATCAACATCATGATTGATTACAGCTTGTATTAATGAGGTAACTTGAGAATATGTTTTAATATTTTCTTTGGACGTATAATTAGGGAGAATATTATATTGGAACGAAGTGACTTGAAGTGCACCAATTTTTTTGTCTTTAATATCCTCTATTGAATTGATATCCGAACCTTTTAATGCGACAAATTGTCCTTTACTGGTTATATAGGGCAGGCTGAATACATAGTCTTCTGATTCAGTCGAGACAATAGGGCTTGGTAATGTAGTAATGTCTATAACACCATCATTTAAATCTTTGAACTGTGAGTTTAAATCTGTTCCTTTAAAGGTACAAGTTGCATTAATGCGTTTACATATTTCATTAACCAGGTCGATACTGAAACCGAAAAAGTGATTGTCCGTATCCGCTGATGAAAAAGGGGGGGCGAAGTTTAAAACACCTACAACAAGTTTATCGCAGTAGGCGAAGAGACTGTTGAACAAGAGGGCTATAAAAACAATATGCCTGATAAGCTTCATGCCATTTATCCATCCTTTGTATATTCAAACTCTAGTTTGTTAGAAACGGGTTGTCAATTAGCATTGTTTTTTTATATTCATGTAAGCAAAGAACTGAACCAAATCATCGAGATCATTGTCAGATAAAGATTGTTTATCTGAGCCACTCATACGTCCTCGTGGACGCGAGCGGACTGATTTAGGATCGCGAATAAATTTTTTTAATTGGGTTATGTTCGGATAATAATCTAACGGATTTTTCGGACAATTCAAATCCGGACCAATTTTACTTTTCCCAATGTGATTTATCATGTGACATCCTTCACAATGACTAATGTAAATTTTATAACCATTAGCAATAGCGGAGTTTGTTGTTTGGGGGGGGGCGAGAACATGTTGATAATTGAGTTTTCGAATAATTTTTATAGTAGTGATGCTCCATGCCCAATATTCATTTGATATATAAGAGCGCTCCGGATAAAGCCAAATAATTTCATAAGGCCCGGCAGTAAGGCCTGTATTATTATCAATTATTGGCCATTTAGATACAGGCTCTATAGCCAACATTGCGATAGATGCATTTTTACTGCAATCCATGATTTTAACTGCCGGTACGTAGACATGAAAATTATCTTTCGCTATGAGCTCGATGATATCGTGTTGTCTAATTTGAAAAGGGGCGAGCAGTTTGCATAAAGGGATCACTTTATGGGGCATAATTTTGTTTGGATAGGCTCGATCATTGTTAATTGTTACTTGGGTCAGATAGGGATGAGACAACAACTCCGGGTTGGTTAGAGTGAATGATTGTTTCGGAGTAATAATCTGGAGTGAGGTATTTGATGATTCGGTTCTGGAAAAAGCAGTTTCCCATATTATGCAGATACTGACCAATAAAAAAATATATTTCAGTCCTTTCACTTTAACTCCTGGCTTTTAAAGTTGTATTTATTTAAATACAACCAATTTACTGTTACATAGATATAAGAATTTTTCCAGAAAAAATAAAACAGGAGTGTTCCAACTTATTTATTGTTATTTCTTTAAAGGTTATCAAAGCCGATTTAAAAACTTATAAATCGAGTCTGGTATCTTGATTTTTCCACTCATACTCATCATAGTGCGGAGTCGACTTTTGATGGGGTTTACGAAGAACTTATAATTAATACATTCTTAGCAAGGAGTACGAAAATGGGCTACAAATTTTGCTTAAGTTCTGCGTTTCTATTGAGCGTGCCATCACTCTTATTTGCAGATGATACCCTTATTTTTGCTGTTGATATCATTCGGCATGGAGACAGAACACCTATTGTTCCACTTTCAGCTGTAAATTATCATTGGCAGGAGGGGAATGGCCAGTTAACCGCTGAGGGAATGCGGCAAGAATATAAAATGGGCATGGAGTTCCGTAAAAAATACATTGAACAGGCGCATTTATTGGCTGAACATTACGAACAGGGGACAATGTATGTACGTTCTACAGATTATGAGCGTACTCTTATGAGTGCTGAGTCATTGTTAATGGGACTATATCCGCCTGGTACAGGACCAAATACTTCAGGGTCGTCTCTACCGGCATTACCCCATGCTTTTCAACCCATCCCTATTTTTAGCGCGCCATCTAAACATGATGAGGTGATTATTCAACAAGTAAGCGCTGCAGAACGGGCAAAATTAATGGAACAGTATGTATATTCAACTAAAGAATGGCAAGAAAAAAATAATGCACTCAAGGACAAGTATCCTCTTTGGAGTGCCTTGACAGGTGTTCAAATTAAGAGTTTAGTTGATCTTGAATTACTTGGTGATGCTTTATACATTCATCAAATACATAAAGCACCGATGCCAGTTGGAATGGAAACCCAAGATGTGGAAACAATTATCAGTGCCAGTAATTGGGCTTTTATGGCGCAAGAAAGACCACATCCTGTAGCAACGGCTTATAGCACCAAGCTCATGACAAATATTGCTCATTATCTCAATAGTGGTAGTCAAAAAAAATCCAAGCTTAAATATGTTTTGCTATCGGCACATGATACGACTATAGCTAGTGCGCTGAGCTTTTTGGGCGCTCCTTTGGAGATACCACCACCTTATGCGTCAAATCTAAATTTCTCGCTTTATGAGCGTGATGCAAATTATTATCTGGTAAAAATCACTTACAATGGAAATCCTGTTTCAGTTCCGGCATGTGGTGGGGTTACCTGTGAGTTGCAGCAATTTATAAAACTGGTGAATAGTTCCAGAAATCAGGAAATTTTTGCTCACTCTGGTGCAAACCTGCGAGCTGAAGTGATCAATAACTCATCTGAGCATGGGGATACTGTTATTTAATCCATTTAAGCAAGAGTTTATCACTCCCCTGAAACCAGTAAATCCATAGGACTCTCCACTCCCTCCATAAGTCTGGATTTACGTTCGGTTTTTGGTGTTTCATTTTTATAATTTTGTTTCAGTGCTTCTGTCAAAGTGGAGGTGTCCGTTAATGCATTTTGAAAGCGCCTTTTATCGTGCTTTTCCAATTTAGCAGCCAGGTTTGCGGTTTATCCAATCATTGTATATCCAAGTCGGTCAGCCTTACCGAGGTCTCCAAAAACAACTTTGCCTGCAGCAGCTGGACAAATGGCAGGATTTTGTATCTTACGTTTATTTATGTTGGTGATTCAATCTTTGGATTTTTATAAATACCGTTCTTTTATATGTGCAAAATAGTAGTCGGGATTCAATGTTTCACCAGTTGCCATATGTAATAGTTCAGAATAAGGTAATAAGCTTCCTTTTTGATGAATATTTTCCCTTAACCAAAGTAACAAAGGTTTAAATTCACCTTGCTTCAACTGCTCTTTAATATTAGGAATTGATTTTTTTACTGCCGAGAATAATTGGGCAGCGATTAATGCTCCAAAGGTATAGGCAGGAAAGTATCCAAAAACTCCTGATGGCCAATGCACATCTTGCATCACTCCATTTTTATCATCACCTTTTGTTGATAAGCCTAAATATTTTTGCATGGATGAATCCCAGATTTCGGGTAAGTCAGCAATACTAATCTCGGAGGAAAAAAGCTTCTGCTCTATTTCGTAACGGAGTATCACATGTAAAGGATAAGTTACTTCGTCGGCATCAACACGAATTAATCCGGGCTGGACTTTGGTGGAGTGATAAAAAATATTTTCTTCAGTTATATTTTCTACATCTTTGAAATATTTTTGGGCAATAGGGGCCAGAAAATGGAGGTATTCCAGACTTCTGCAAATCTGCATTTCAATAAATAAGGACTGGCTCTCATGAACGGTCATGCCTAAGGAATGACCCACCGGTTGTGTACTCCATTCTTTTGATAAGCCTTGTTCATACAAGGCATGACCAGTTTCATGGGTGATTGCCATTAAGGAAGATAAAAATTCATGTTCGTTGTAACGTGTTGTAATGCGTACATCACTTGAAATGCCGCCACAGAAGGGGTGATGGCTCTCATCCAGCCGGCCATGATTAAAATCAAAACCCAGACGCGTCATTATTTCCATACCCAGTTGTTTTTGCATTTCTACAGGAAACACTCCTGTAATTTTTTTTGTTTGCCGTGTTTTTTGCTTTTCAATAATCCTGGGGATCAAACTTGGTAATTCATCTTTTAAAGAATTAAAAATTGGAGTAATCGTCTTGCAATCTAAATCGGGAGAGTACTCATCAATTAAAACATCCAGAGGGGACTTACCAAATGCTTGTGATTTAATCTCCGCAATTGTTTTTACTTTCTGGAATAATTTTTCCAGGTAAGGCTTAAACGATTTCCAATCATTTTTTGCGCGTAATTCTCGCCATACCTGACCACAAATTAAAGATTCATTAGTAAATTCTTCAACTAAATTTACGGGAATACAAGTTGCCTGCAGATATTTTTTCTCCATCCAGTACAAATTTTTTCGCTGCCATAATGATAAGCCTGCACTATCTTTTGCTTTGTTTAGCAAGTCGCCTACTTTTTTATTGGTCAACCAATCATGTTGGACTGCACTTAATGTAGCCAAAGCGTCTGCGCGCGCTTTGCCTCCGCCAACTGGCATCATAGATGCCTCATCCCAGGAAACAATTGCTGCTAAATTTTCAAAATCATAATATTTTTTAAAATGCTGTTCTAATTGTTTGTATGTGTTCATGAATGGCTCTCATTGTTGTGTTTTGCATGGCGCAATTTTAAATATATATCCTTATTCATATCAATTAAAATAAATTTATGCTTTGATTGATTTTGCTCTCATTTCTACAAGATTGGCCAAACTGTTCTGATTTTCTGCGCTCTATGCTTTCATGCTGCATGTATGCAGCGTCGGTAATCGAAAAATCAGACCATTATGACTCAAGCTAGCAAAATAGAAACAAACCTAATAAATAAAGGGAATTATTTTGTTCTTAACCTTTGCTTTGTACTTTGCATATTCCGGATATTTTTCACTTAATAGCATTTCCTCTTTTTTTGTTTTGAAATGAAAAAAAATGATCAATCCAAGTGATGCGAGAAAAGAGAACGGCGAGCCCCAAAAGATTGACCAGCCAATAGCAAGGGTGACTAATCCTGTATAAATAGGGTGGCGAACAACTCTATAAATTCCTGAGGTAATTAACTGAGCGTTTTTTATCGGAGTGACAACTGGTGTAAACGCAGTTCCTAATTGCTTCACCGCAATTATAAAAATCAAAAATCCAATAACGAGCAATAAAAAACCAACAGTTTGTAATACGAAACTATGGAGTCGCGCAATAGGTGTAAGCACGAGGATTGCTAAACTAATGCCTGCTTGTACGGCTACAAATTTATCCAGATATTTTTTGATCATGGTGATTTAATTCAGAGCGTAAATTTAAAAATATACCAGTAGATTATAGAGCCTTCCTCTAACATCAACTTCTTTAAATTTATAGTTTAAAAGGATAGTTGGGTCAAAGTAAGTCATGAACTATTTCAAAATTTTTATTCTAAAAATCAATGCATTGTATGTTTTATCATAATCAAAAGGGGCATTTTAAAAATGATGAAAAAACAAATTAAATTGTACAGTTGCTCTACCAAAATTTGTAAATTAACTGTAAACTTGCTCCTTGAAAAGACATAGTCGAAACAAAACAGACTCTTTTCGAGAGGTACTTTATTATTGGATTTTAATTAATTTTAATTTTTAAGGAGCAATTGATTATGCCTCAAACACCACCAGGCTCACCTAAAGTTGAAAGAAAAACTGAAGAAGAAAAAAGCTTATCAAGTTCGCAGGAAAGCGTGGAAGAACGCCTGGAAGATGATTCTCAACATAGCGAAGAAGAGTCTTCTCAATACAGTGAAGAAGAGTCTTCTCAATCCAGTGAAGAGGAGGCTGCAGAACAGCAAGCCGCACAAGAACAACAAAGCCCACAATCCCCAAGAAATCCCAATACATTATTCGGTTTTGCTCCTAGAGTTCAACGGATGGTTCTTTTTGTTTGTCCACAAGGACATATGCATATGTTACCCGCAGAGATGCTGCCTATTCTTGAACTTGCATCACTCCTAAACGCTATAGGTGCTTTAGATGATGAAAACGAGTTGAAAGAGACTGTTGGTCAAGAGGCTCAAGCTGAAGAAAAGCAAGAAGAATCAGTTGATCAGAAAGAAGAAGTTAGTGAATCAAAAAATGAAGAGTCCGATGAAGAGTCAGACGAAGAATATAACGAATCAGTTCGCTGCTATCAAATGTAATATCTGATTCCGCAGCCTTGGCTGCGGAATCACTTAAGCCTAATCTGACTATATACTATCTCTAAACTTTTCTTATTCTCCAGAATATCCACGATTGCTAATCGATATTAACTTCCTATAATATCGTCGCACCTAAAAAAGCGATTTGAAATTTAAAAAGGAATAATAATGCGTGGTATAAAATGGATGTTAATTGGATTTTTTACTTCTGTTTCAATGGCCCGTGCCAATTTACCTTATTTTCCTCTCGATTTTTCCAGAGATGAAGCAGCCCATTATCAAAATGTACCTTATTCATTTGATCACCTCATTGAATGGTGGTATTTCAATGGCAAGCTGGTGACTGATGAGGGAAGGAATTTGAGTTTTGATGTTGCTTTGTTTAATTCGGCGATTAATGTAAAAGGGCGTGTTTATACGCAACCCATGCTGCATATGCAGCTTGCTGATTTGGACAACAAAATAGGCTATGGGGTTGCTAAAGACTATTTCCTTAATGAAGGTAAATTTGCTACGGATATATTAAACATTACCTTAAAAAATGATTACAGCTTACAAAAGAAGGTTCGGCAAGGAAAAGAGGTTTATTTGTTGAAAGCTGAGGGTCGCCAAAATGATACGGTTTTAAAATTCAATTTAATTTTGGAACCCAATTCGCCGTTTTTTTTGATCAATGAACATGGACTACTGCCAATGGCTGATGGCACCAACTCCTATTATTATTCCATACCCCATTTTAAAACAACGGGTACTCTTAAACTCAATGACAAGACTTATCAAATTAACCATAACCCCGGTGATTCTTGGATGGATCATCAGTGGGGAGATTTCAATCTTGATGCGAATGGTTGGGAATGGTTGGGGGTCCGCCTGAATAATGGAATGGTCGCTAATATTTTCCTCATTTTTAATTTTAACAGTAACAATGTAATCGGTGGTTTAGCCAATATAATTCTTCCTTCTGGAGAAAAACGATTTATTTCTTATCAGGAGATAGATGTGATTCGTGAGAATTATTGGCTTGATCCGGACTTATCAATTCTTTATCCCACGACATATCGGATTAATATACCCAGTATCGGCCTGTCATTTACTAATATTGCAGCTTTTTCTGAGCAGGAAAAGCATGGTTATTGGGAAGGATATTGCGAGATCTCTGGGAGCTACAATCAACAAGAGGTTTCAGGTTTTTCTTATACAGAAATTGTTTACCAGAACCCAGCTTTATCTTTTTTTCCAGACAGAGAGGATTTTAGAATGAATAAATTGACTGATTAAATCTCAATGATTCGTTTTCAAATCAGTACTAGCACGATATTAAAGTGAGAATAAATGAGACTATTAATAAAGATGATTAAAAAACTTCTTTTTTTTCCATTCATAATAATAATTTTCTTCATAGCCATTTCAGTGAATGGCGCATCTGAGTCTAAAAAAATTAAGTTAGAGATTAATAAATTGGCTGAAATCGATAAAATAGGAACCCAAGTAAGCTCTACTCAATTGCCTGAGCCTTACAATAAGTTATTAACTCAACCTTTAATGACAAAAAGTATCGAAAAATATTATGCGCGTAACGCTATTATAAAAACAATATGCACAAATAAAGATCAATTGAGTAATACTTATAGACGTTCCATCATCATGTTTGTTGATAGGAACAAAACACGAAATAAACCGAATGTTGCGCAAACAAAAAATGAAGTGATGGCGGTTGAACTTGCCTTTATCAAGATGAACTTTAATGAACTCCCAAAGAGCGTTATAGAAGAAGTACTACATACGAATACTCCTTATGGCAAACTGTTACTCAAGCATCATATGCAAGTAATTACTCAAGACCGAAATTATTATAAGATCAGGTGCGACAGCAAGTTGAAGTCTTTAATTCATTGCAATTTAAACAATTTTATTTACGGACGTACCAATACCATTATTAGAGCAGATAATAAAAAATGGTTAGCACATGTTGTGGAGATTTTACCGAATCCTAGTACAGCAACGTCACAAAAATAGGGCAAAAAAAATGTTAAATAACGTTTTGTTTTAGTGTGCATTAAATGTTAATTGTGATATTATTCAGGCCAATAAGTTATTACATTAAACCCTTGATATTTCAGAATGCTCCAGATCTAAATAAGATCTTTATCATATAAAAATAGCAAAAGGAACTTGGTGATTTATGTGGAATCAAAAAGTAACAAAACCCTTCCTCATTGTTTATATTGGCTTTTTATTTCTCGCAACTTTTTTTATTGTTCCAACCATCACTAGTTTTTATTATTACGCCTGGGGAAAACACTTGGCCTGGTCCTATTTTGATGGACCTCCCATGATTGCTTATTTTTTCAATATTTCTCGAACAATTTTTGGTGAGACATTTTTTTCAATTAATATTATCGGGTTCTTGTGTTTGATTGCAGGTGCCTATTATATATATAGGATAGGTTGCTTGTTGCACGATCAGCAAACAGGATTAATTAGTGCGTTGATATGGGTTGCTTTGCCTACTACTACAGAAAGTATTTTTGTTCGTGTTTTATATGATGCACCATTGAATTTATTTACTATTATGTCCTTTTATTATTTTGCTCGTTATATTTCATCCAAGCGAATTCTTGATTTATATCTTTGTGCTTTGTTTATTGGCGCCATGCTTCTATCTAAATATACAGCTGTAATTAGTGTGATGGGGCTGTTGCTGTATGTTGTATTTTCTAAACAGAGACAATTGTTTAGAAGTATACATTTTTATCTTGCCAGCCTTGTCATTATACTCATGGCTGTTCCTGTTATTTATTGGAATGTTAATCACGATTGGATATCAATTACATATTTATTAAATTTTCACAGCCAAACTCAAAATAATACAACGGCCGCTCATAGTCTCTTAGTCCTTTTGGGCTCATTGTTTGTTAATTATTCAGTTTTTCTATTATTTGCTGCATTCGGTTGGTTCAAATATCGGCAAACTAAAAACTCATCCAATAACCCGGTTTTGGAACTGACTTATGCGGTATTTCTTGTAGGACTATTATTCTGGATCATTGCAACTTTATTAGGTGGTGATGCCCGATCGGTGTACTTAACCCCGCTTGGGATGAATCTTGCTTTAATCACCGGGTTTCATGTTGCTCGATACCATTATCAACGCTTTTTTATGATCGTTTATCCATTCTTTTTGTCTTTTAGTATCGTTGTGATCATTGCTAATTCATGGCCAATAGCAACCTATCTGAAAAAGGGCAGGGCCTATACGGTACTAAAAAAGGCGATTAATACGCCAGAAATCATAAAAAAAGGACAACCAGTTGTTACAGGTTATTTTGCAAATGCTGCAGCATTGAATTTCTTTATGCCCAGCGAGCCTGTCTATGCAATTCCATGTGGTGATATTAATCAATATCAATATTGGGGAGAAGTTTTTTTAGAGGCTTTATCTAAAGGTAAAATTGACAAAATTTCTTATATTGATTTTAGAGATACAAAGCAATGTGCAGAACGATTTTTTAATCATTGCCAATCAGTAGCGACAGTGTCTCATCATAAGATGATTCCGGTAATCCATAAATTGACAAAACCTATGTATTTGTATGTTTATGAATGTTCGTCACCCCGTGCACGAGCTTCTAATGTATAGATTCTCACTATCGTTTAACCTCAATGCATCTTGGGTTTGGAGTTTATTTTCTCATCCTGGTTCCTTTCAATTGCACTTGTAGTTTTATAACGTAATAATAAATCTCGCATGCACCCTCACAGCAGATGGTGTTTTGCATTAGGCTTTATTTCTTTAAGGAAGAAAAATGAAACAAAAATTACTCATTGGATTTACTGTTGTCGCACTGTCTTTTGCAACCATATCGCATGCAGATTTTACATTTTATTCTAATGCAAATAGGTGTGAAGATGTTCCTGGAAATTGGACAGGATCAGGTAAGGCCTCTAATTGGTTAATCGAGTGCGTCTATAATGGAGCGGGAACAGTTAGTACTCTGGATAGTGCTGGGAATTTTAATATTGAGGTCATTGCAGACAAACGTTCTGGAAGTATTTTGTGCCCTGACCATCATACTACAAAGCTGATGGGGGTATGTGTTAATGGAACGGTCACTATCAAAACAGAATATGGTAACTTAAATGGTATTTTCACAAAAAATTCAGGCAGTGCAAAAGGAAAGCTAAATGTTTCTCCGGGTGTGAATGTTGACGTGGCGATTCAATTTAACCGTGTAGATTAATAAACCAGGGAACGGCTGTATTTGGCGCATCTTGCGAACCAGCACTTAATCCAACCGTTCGAATAAACATTAATTAATGAACAACAAACCCTAATTTAATGATTTTTTAAAAGTCACAATATGCTGATATGCTTCATTGATTCGTTCTTGGCTGATTTCTCCAGATTGGACTTTAGCTTCAATTATATTGATGATTTGAACTGGATCTTGTGCTGGAACAGATAAGTTGTTACCGAACGTGAGCATGTCTGCGCCAGCATTAATCGCCATAACTAAAGCTTGTTTAAGCCGATAATTGTCGCTAATTGCCTTCATTTGCATATCATCAGTGATAATGATGCCTTTAAAGTGCAGTCGATTTCGTAGGAGATCTGTTAGTATTTTGTGGGATAGAGTCGCTGGTAGTCCAGATGGATCTAATTGACGATTCACGATATGTGCTGTCATCACCATGCCACAAGTCGAAGGAGAGTTCAGTAGTTGTTCAAAAGGATTTAATTCATAAGGTTGCCAAGTATCGGTAACATCTACAAAACCCAAATGTGAGTCTTGGGTAGAACTCCCATGGCCAGGAAAGTGTTTATAAGCACATTGAATTTTTTGATTTAGGAAATGATGTGCATAAATTCTTGCATAGCGTATGACTTGCTTGGGATCACTGGAAAAGCTTCGCTCTTTTTTTCCAATTACAGGATTGTCGGGGTTGACGTTTACATCCAGTTCCGGAGCAAAATCCAAATTAAATTCAGCTTTTTTTAAAGTTTGAGCCATAGAGTCGGCGGTGGACTCAGCTTCTTTCGTTTCTCTTTTGCCAACTTCGGCAGCAGATAAGGCTGGAGGAAACCCATATTGTTCTCCTAAACGATTTACTTGTCCTCCTTCATAATCTACTGAAATTAATAGAGGTAATTGCAGACGATGATGTTTCAAATTACCTTGTTTGGCAAAATAGTGTAGTTCATGATTAAGTTTCTTTACCTGTTCTGGGCTTTCAATATTCTTGTCAAACGTTTTTGTGCGATAATTGTAGTCAAATAAAATGACGCCACCAATATTATTTTCTTCAATCGTTTTTACTATTGCAGATTGTCCATTAATTTTTTTTCCATCAAAACCAACAAGGAGCATTTGGCCAATTTTATCGCGCAAACTCGCCTCAGGTGCAACACCCGCGAGACAGCTCGTTGAAAGAAATAAAGCAGTAAGTAATGTATAAAAATAGTTCATTTGTGGCCCATATATTTGCCAAATGAAACAAATTCTATCACTTGGCTCTGTTTTGTGCAATCTGAATCTTATTTTATCTTTTCTGGCGTAGTGTACCTGGATGATGGGAGTTGCTATGATTCCTCTTTTATATAACTAAATACTATAAGGTATAAACTATGACTACCGCGAGTGAGTACTTCAATAAAAATTGGCAACGGTATCAGAGTGCTATTAAAAATAATACATTATATCATCGTGAAATGTTGCAGGCGTTGCAACAATTTCTCATAACTCATATGGAAAACCGGCCGTTTTCTTTTGCAGATATTGGTTGCGGGGATAGCAGTACTGTTGTTTCTGTACTTGCTGCAACATCAATAAAAAAATATATTGGTATTGATGCAGCATCAGATGTTTTAAAAATGGCAGAAAATACGCTTGCAGTACTCAATTGTGAAAAGGAGTTCATTGCGGATCATATGATTACTGCACTCCCTCGTGTATCCGCTCCTGTCGATGTGATTTTTACCTGCTATGCAGTTCACCATTTATCTCTGCACGATAAAAGCAGTTTTATTGCTCTATGCAAACAAAAATTAAGCCCAAATGGTTTTTTATTAATGGTTGATGGTGTTCTTGAGCCGC
The DNA here is from genome assembly GCF_001467945.1 of Legionella parisiensis. Classification (GTDB taxonomy): domain Bacteria; phylum Pseudomonadota; class Gammaproteobacteria; order Legionellales; family Legionellaceae; genus Legionella; species Legionella parisiensis. The sequence continues at coordinate 2,128,947 of NZ_LNYQ01000013.1, read as the reverse complement.
ATCAAACACGTGACGAATGGCTGGATGCTTTAAAATCACGGATGCAGGAAAGCGACCCCGATATAGCGAATGATGAAGTTATCGCACGGATGGAGCATCCGCGTGCTGATGATTATCCCGAAAAAATTGATACATTTGCCCAAATTGCTCGTCAGCAATCATGGAAGAACTTCCAAGTTCTTGTAGACAAAGGGGTATTTGCTTTTATGGTATTTACTAAATAGTTTTTCTGGTCTGCAGTTCAACGTAGCTTGGGTGAGGCGTTGCGGAATCCGGGTTTAGAAACCCAGATTACGGCTTCGCCTGCATCCAGGCTGCAATGTGAACAATATCTGATTATAAAAGTATGCTAACGTAAATCTAATGCCTTAATTTTATGTAAATAACTGGGCTTTTTTTGCATTAATATAGATTTGATCTATTACTCCTATAATCAATGAAGCCGGACCTGAAGCACCACTTGAAGTTGGTCCAACGCATTCAGCATAAAATCGTACGGCGTTTTTAGCGGCTAGAAATTGATCTTTAACCACTGAATGAAAAACACTAATCATTGCTGAAAGTAAATTACCTATCCCAGCTACTTTTTGCACTAGGACAGAATCAAAATTAAATTGGTCTATTTGATTTGAATTGACAACAATATGTCTTTTCCCGCTAACAACGACAGTTAGCGTATGCTTTGTTGATAATGACTGAGCGTTTTCTATTATTGTTTTATCTTCCATAAGATGGTTGTTATCCTGAATTACCAGTTCTCCAGTCAGTAAACTCGCAATTTCATTAGGGTAGCCGCGAACAATGGAAATTTGATGTTTTTTTATTAAGCTTGTTGCAACATCTGTTCGATATCTGCTTGCGCCTACCCCTACCGGATCTAAAATAATGGGAATGTTTTTTTTATTTGCTACATCGCAGATGAGATTACTCATTTTAACAAAAGCACTATCTAATTTGCCGAGATTGATTATTACTGCTTTAGAAATACCTAGTAATTCTTCAACTTCCTCTTCTGCGCCACACATTAAGGGGAAACCGCCAATGCTACGTATTCCACTTCCCACATAACCCATAGGAAAATAATTGGTGATGGCTAATATAAATGGTTTTTGCTGTCTTATTTTCCTTAAGGCTTCATTTACTTCCGGTGTCATGAAAAGTCCATTTTAAAATAATTTCAATTTTAAAATTACTTTAACGCACTTTTTAAATTACAACCACTGAATTTACGAATTAAGTGCTACTCATTTGCCGCAAAATCCTAGTGAATGCGATCGAAAAGAGTGATTTGCTTTTTTAAGTAAGTCCTACTAAGTTTAAATTCTATGGAAATTTTGATCACAAGGAGTGTCCACATGTCAAAACATAATAAATTTAAGAATGAGTCGCAAGATGCGCGCCGTCACGATCAACAGCATTCTACTCATCCTGATAAAATAAAGCATCCTCAAGAAAAGTCTAAATTAGAACCCCATTCTCATAAAAAGAAATAAGATTGCTGTTAAGTAAAATTGGATTGAGGAATACTGGCCTTACCTTTTAATAAAGTTAAGGCCATGGAAGTAATTACCTATAACAACGTAATTGACCCCAAGCATTTCGCCAGCAGCCTGGATGATATGGAGCTGGTGATGAATTGGGTCCGGGAGCATTTAATACACACGCACCATACATATTCCTATGATATCCATGGCCACATCCCTGAGCTGCACTGGCAATGGACGTATAACCTACTACGAAGAATAATGAGCTGATTATGATACCTGTACGTAGCATTTTAGAAATGCTTGAACTTGTATTCATTACATCCTCCTTGGTTTTGCTTTTTTTCACTCAGATTAAGTATAGAATTTATTTTTTATTTTGCATAAATTTTAATCATTCTTATTGAGAACCTAGGCGAGCGTAAAATGCACTAATTATCGTTTCCAATGACATGTTTCAAGTCCCTTTATTATTCATCCTCCCAGAGACTTAATTGTTTATATAATAAATCTTCTTTTTTATAAAATTTATTTATTTCCAAATGAGGAGCAGGTTCGACATTGAGCTGAAATCGTTTACAAGCAAGATGAAATCGACTCTTTAAGAGATTGGCATATTCTCCTTCGCCACGCATACGAAGACCAAACCGTGCATCGTATTCTTTACCACCACGCATTTGGCGAATAAGACTCATCACATGTTCGGCCCTTTGAGGGAAGTGTGCTCCGAGCCATTCTTTAAATAATTCTTTGACTTCATGAGGTAGTCTTATTAAAACATAACTGGCATGTTTGGCACCAGCGTGTGCAGCAGCTTGCAATATTTTTTCCATTTCAATGTCATTGATCATGGGAATAATAGGCGCAACCATAACGCGAGTGGGTATTTTGTTTTCAGTTAAGTGTTCTATTACTCTCAGCCGGCCTGATGGCGCTGTCGTTCTAGGTTCCATAATCCGTTTCAAATCTATTGAAAGAGAAGTAATACTTATAGCAACTTTGATCAAATTGTGTTTTGCCATATCGGATAAAATATCTAGATCTCGTTCTATAAGCGCATTTTTAGTAATAATAATGACAGGGTGACGGTGATAAGCTAAAACTTCTAAAAGGCTACGGGTAATGGCAAGTTTTGTTTCTGCAGGTTGATAAGGATCGGTATTTGCCCCTAAGACAATAGGTTTACATACATAACTCGATTTATTAATTTCTTTTTCCAAAAGTCTGGCTGCATTCACTTTATAGAAGATTTTAGTTTCAAAATCGATTCCAGGTGATAGATTGACATAGGAATGGCTGGGTCTTGCATAGCAATAAATGCATCCATGCTCACATCCTCGATAGGGGTTAATTGATTGTTCAAAACCAAGATCAGGAGAATCGTTACTGCTAATTACTGATTTAGAATACTCAGGTAATAAAAAAGTTTCCAAAGCAGGGAGTATATCTTCTTCGATGTTCCACCCATCAGCAAAATGCTCGCGGGTCTGCGGCTCAAATCGGCCATCTGGATTGCTAAGGGCGCCCCGATTTTTAAGTGTTTGATTGGGTTTCATAACTGCGTAGAATAAATCAAATGCACTTTATTGTATCATAATGTTCAGAATGAAAAAGATACACAGCCTTTTTACTCTTTGGGGTGGTTTATTACCGAGGCAGTCATTCTTGAAATACAGGTTAGTTTCCCCTGTTCATTAAAAATCTTAACTTGCCAAACATGGGTAGAACGTCCCAGATGAAGAGGCGAGGCGATTGCTGTAACATTCCCCTCTTTAACTGAATGAATATGATTGGCATTGATTTCCAAGCCGACACAAAAAAATTGGTTCAGATCAATAACTGAATTTGCTGCAGTACTGGCTACTGTTTCGGATAATGCGACATTGGCTCCACCATGAAGAATCCCTACTGGCTGTCTAGTACGCGCAGTTACGGGCATGGTTGCTTTTAAAAAATCATCACCAATTTCAATAAACTTGATGCCAAGGAATTCAGACATAGTATTTTTCCCAAATTGATTGAGATCTTCTAAAGTAATTTCTTTAAACCATATTGCCATTTTTATCTCCTTTTTAGTGGGGTCTATTTACATTTCTACTATCTTGGATAAAATGATATGATTTTATGCGTTCCGATGCTCATATACTTCATGTATGCCGCGCTTCGGTACTCGACACTCAATCATTTGAGTTCAAGCTAGCGAAATGTAAATAGACCTAAAATAAGATAAACTTTATTTATCCAAAAACCAATAAGAAGTTTTATGATGAGTCAAGCATGTATGAGATGTTTTATCTCGGGAAAGGTGCAAGGGGTATGGTATCGCGCTTCAGCACAAAGAGAAGCAAAGAAACTGGGTATCTCAGGGTGGGCGCAAAATCTGGATGACGGACGCGTTGAAGTACTTGCGTGCGGGGAAGTGGATAATTTGAAATTATTTTATGCATGGTTGCAGGAAGGTCCACAACTTGCTGTTGTAGAACAGTGTACTTATGAAGAGCTCAGTTGGCAAGAATATGAAGGATTTGATACTTTTTAAGTAGATTTCAATTGTAGCCTGGTGGACGCAAAGCTGTAACCCGGTTTCGCAATGCTGCCCCCAGGCTACACAGAGTACGTTTTGATAAAATGTTCTATCGATCCAATTAATTGAGACACCTGCTCAGGCACAAATATTTCAAGTTGTGCAAAAACATGAATCATTCCCTTAAACTCTTCTAATTCAACGGAAACTCCTAACGCTTTTATTTTTTTTGCAAAAGCGATTGCTTCGTCAAATAAAGGATCGTATTCAGCAGCTGCAATATAGCAGGGAGGTAATAATTCCAAATGTTTAAAATACATTGGTGATGCTTGATGTCGATCGCCACCATTTTTGAAATAATTGTCAAAATACCATTTAATTTTCTCTCGGGTGAGTAAAAACCCCTCTCCATTACGTTGATATGATTCATAGTTCATAGAGAAATCAACGGAAGGATAAATTAATACTAATCCTTTAATTGTCGAATCACCAAGTTCTTTCATTTGATGACAAACAGAAAGTGCTAAATTTCCTCCAGCGCTATCACCTGCTAAAAAAACATGATTCATATTCACTTCAAAGTCTTTGAGTAACTCATTTTTTTGCTCAAAAACTGCCATACAATCGAGTAATCCTGTTGGATATGGAAACTCTGGAGCTAAACGATATTCGACAGAAAGAACCACGGCGTTACTGGCAACAGCAATTCGCCGACAAAGCGCATCATGAGTTTCTAAGCTTCCTGATAAATGACCACCACCATGTAAATAAATAATTAAGGGTAATTTTTCTTGTGGGTCAGGATGATAAATTCGTGTCGTTATTTCATGCTCAGCAAGCCGAAGCACAGGGTTGCCGATTAGGGGGACAAATACTTTAGGTAGAGCAAAAGCCTCTGCTGTTTTTTCAGCGAGATCACGTACTTCCTCGGGTATAAAAACAGCTGGTCTTGTATTGGTCAAATCCAAAAAACTTTGGAGTGATTGTGGTATCCGTCCATGCGACATTGTTGCCTCCTGCTCCAATTATAGAATTAATAGTTAATCTATATTCAATCACATCAATAGGCCTCTTTCCAAACTTTAATGGGGAGGGGAATTGCTTCGACGAAGCGGTAACTGAATCCTCGTGTGACTGTGGTTACACTTCTCTCGCACTCCTTTAACGAGTTTGGAGGAGGTCTATTGTATTATTGGTCTTCGGGACTTTTATTAATAATAGTGTCACAACAAGTAACCAAACAAAGCTTAAGATAATAATAAAGCTTAATAAAGGATTGACCATCAAATAACCCATCACGATGACACTGATTGTTGCAAAACACATGTTAACAAAACTCATCATTGCTGCAGCACTGGCTTTGTCTTTAAGTGCATTCGAAGCAACAAAAGAGCCTCCCGAAAATAGAAAACTGCTAAATAAATATAAACTGGCCGTAATAAGAAAAAACCATAATGAGGACTGATTCCCAAAATACCACATGATTAATAAATTGATTATTCCTGCCGCAACACCAATAAAGCCAATGGTAATGAGTTGGATTGCTGAAAAACGACCGAGTAATCGTTTGGCTAATAATCCCCCTAAGAGCATGCCTATAATGTTAAGGATATTCCAATATCCATACTCAGCTGCCGAGAGTTTCAATATTTTTTCTGAAATTTGAGGCCCGGCAGCAGAAAAGCAGTAAGATATTGCAGAGCAGCAACCCACTACTAATGAAAAAATCACCAATTTCGCAGAAGCAAGTGCAGTATAATAATCGCGGATAATAGTCAGAACATATATTGATTTAGGATGAATCAATGTTTCGCTGAATATACAAGTTCCCCACAGCATTATTAAACCATGTACGAGTAAAATCCAAAAACATCCTTGCCAATGAAGAAAGTCCGTAATTATCCCACCTATTACTACAGCAATACCGATACCCAGTGCAAAGGACAACACAGAATAGGCCATGGCCGTTTTGCGCTGTACTTCGGGTAACCATTCATTGATTAACATAAAGGTACAGGCAAGTCCACTGGCAGCACCCAAAGCAGTTATAAGCCGTCCGCCTACGAGTAACCAATAGCTTTGCTGCAGCAATGCGAGCAAACATACAACAAGCCCGATCAGGTTAATCACTAAACCTATGCGTAATGCTTTTAAACGGCCAAATCGATTAGCAAGTGGCCCATAAATCAATTGACCCACTACGTAACCAATTAAAAATGCCGACACTATCCACTCAATAATACCTGATCCCAAAGCATATTCAGTTTGGATTTTTGGTAAAGCGGGGGTGATAATAGCCGCTGAAACTGATGCAATAGAAATGTAGTTGAGTAACCAAAACAGTTTAAATGATGATGTTTTTTCTGTTGCACTCATGACTGTCCTCAATGTACCCTTAAATTAAGGGATTCATTGTAAGTACTTCTATTTTTAAGTCAATGAGTTATTCTCATTTAGCCTGAGGAATCGTCAGCGTCAGCTTTTTATTATCATTACTTCCTCTATGTTCCGTGGCTTGTCCGTGGAACGTAGAGGAAGTAATTGAAAATGACTCAATAGAACAATCTTTGTTATCAACAAAAACCGACGACAATCAGCTCATTCAGATGATTTAAAATAAAGTGAGTTGGCATTACTCTATAGATGTTTTGCGAAATGTTCTGACTGTGTTATTTGTCTGATTGTCGATAATTTCACCGCGGATATCATCGAAGTGTCCATTGACTTGGATTAACATCCAGGTATAAAGCCTATCGATATCGTTTCCTGTTTGGGTCGCGATTCTTTCTTCTTTACAGTAGACATTTGCAGTAAATTGCTCGCTCATTTTAAGAATCCTTTGATCCAAACATCATATATATTAGTTTAGCTTTTTTTATCTAATTCACCACGTTGTTAAGGGATATATTGCACTATAATTTATATAGGAGGAAATGTTTCGGGAGTTTGTTATGAGTACCATTTTTTTAGCTTCAGTACTCGGTTGGTATTTGGTAATTGTGAGTCTGCTTTTACTTATAAGACGTGAGGTTGTAGTCACTGCTATGAAAGAATTGATGGGGCAACGCGCTGTCATGTTGGTTCTTGGCATAATAACATTAATTATCGGATTATTAATGGTTTTGAGCCATAATGTATGGATAATGGGTTGGCCAGTCATTGTGACAATTTTTTCCTGGCTAATACTAATTGGAGCCTTGTTTAGGCTCTATTGTCCAGATACCGTGTATAAAGTTTGGAATAAAATGATAAATAAATCGGAAGTGTTTATTACAAGTGGAGTAATTACATTAATCATTGGCCTATTTTTATTGTATAAAGTTTATTTTGGTTGATGAAATGTGCCAAAATACTTAGGTGCGGGTCGAACTTATACCTATATATTGGGGGGCATTTTAATGCGGGTTAAAAAGAATTTATTTTGATTCCTCAATCAGTTCTTTGAATGTTACAGATAAACTGGTATAAAAAATTGTAGTTGTGCTTTCAAATCCAGAGTCTGTACCGAGAACTAACCATACCTCACCCTTATCATTGCTTCTGGTTAAATAGCTAGTGAGTTTTTCTTGCATTTCTTCGGTGGGTAAGTAAGGTAATGTTTTTAATCTGTAGATGGAGTTTGCAGTGTCTACCCCAATGGAACCGATAGTGATCATATCTTTTCCATCAAGAGCTTGATTTCCTTTATCCAAATTAATTTTGTAATGATTAGAGTCATCCACATATCGTTGCGGTTTATGGGATACAGTCCCAATTTTTACATAGACTGAATCACCAGGTGCTCCTCCTACACCCATAGAACCCTCAGGAGCGTTGGAAGCAAATTCCAAAGAAAAACTGACGTGATAGGTTGTATTGGGTTTTAAATCCTTTACTTTTTTATAAGCATACATGAATAAATCATCACTATGATTATTGCCTGATATTTTTAATCCATGAAGAGAAGTATTAATTTCATGAGGCAATTTAGCGCCGCTCTTAAATTGGAGTTCAAAGAATTTTTCTTCGTCTTTAGGGTAATCAGCAAAAGAGACTTTAAAATTTTCTTTTTTGGAGAAAGTATATTTATAGGATTTTAGCTCTGGATTATTTAAAGCAAACGCTGAATAAGACGCGATTAGAAAAAGAAAAAAGAAGGCGGGTCTTTCCACGATTTATCCAATCTCTGTTTGATAATGCCGCATTTTAAAATGAAACCGCCAATAGAGCAATAAAGCACTGATGACAGCGCCTAATGACATACCCCACCAGAGGCCAATGCCTCCCCATTGCAGAGGAATTGCAAAAAAGTAACCTATAGGTAACGCAACTCCCCAAAAGCTGATCATTGAAATAATTAGAGTATAACGCGTATCTTTTAAAGCACGTAATGCACCAAATAGTGAGATGCGGGCTGATTCGAATATTTGAAATACTGCACTAACTGCCAGAAGTTGGATTGCAAAATGTAATATTTCCTGGTTGCCAGGCTCATGAATATCAACATCAATAGCAATAAGTAATTTAGGAAAAAACCAATAAATGAGTGCAGCACCAAACATAAAGGTAACTGAGGTAATAGTACCGATATAACCTACATGTTTTGCAGTAATTACATCGCCTTCTCCTAATAAATGGCCCATGCGCACAGTGATTGCCTGGGCCATTGAAAAAATAATAGACGTTAAAATACATAAATATTGTAATGTGATTTGATTGGCTGCTAACAATTGATTACCCAGTGAACCTATAATTAAAATCAGAACAAAGAAAAAACCAATTTCAACACAATACATTATTCCTAAAGGAGTTCCAATTTTGAGTAGCTCAATCAAATAAAATGGTTTGACGTAAGTAAAGAGTAGGCGAGTATACTGTTTATAGTTTTTATTCGTAAAAATATGCAAAGAGAAAAATAGTACTGTAATCCACAAACCTATAGTCGTACCCCAACCTGCACCAGCAACACCCATGGCTGGCAAGCCAAATTTTCCAAAAATCAGAGCGAAACTAAATAAAATGTTCAAAGAGACATTCAATGCACTAAAGAATAGTGCAACTCGAGTTTTGCCAAGTCCTATTACAAACTCCATGAGTACCACAGTAATAAAATTCGCTAATAATCCCCAGGTAAGTGCATGTAAATATGATTCAGTGAGTTTCACTAAAGCCTGGTTTTGGCCAAGATATAAGAGAATAGGAGCAATATGCCAAAAAAAATAACACGTAGGGACGGTCAAAATACAGGCTAGCCAAAACCCATCTCGAAACACTAAAGCAATTCCATGCTCATCTTGAGCACCATGTCGATGAGCTACCAAGACATTAATCGCATTTAATATACCGATAACAATGATGTTAAATGTCCCAAATAGCCAGGCAACCAGTGAGCCTGCTGCTAATTCATCTTGGCTGACACGAGCTAGGAATATAGTTATAAAAAAGTAAACAGAAGATTGTAATAATCCGGTAAGAATTAGTGGAATAGCTAATCGTAATAAGGATTGAAAATTATTTTTAAAAGCTTCCACAACTCTTTACTACCATAGTTTATCCTTCTCATTATTCGAGAAGAAATTAATTAATATGTTAAATAACCTAATTATAGTTGTTACATTCAATAATGAGCATATTTGTGAATCAACCGATCTAGGGAATTGCATCAAAATCCTAGCCGATTTGAGCACTGGCTGAGATACTTATGTTAATAAATAGGGGTAAATATATCTAAATTTTAACCATACAACAGATCTTTTTGTCCTGGTTTCCGTACTTTACTCATGCTACTCAGCTGACGATCGCGGCTCTATTCCGCGCATAAGGCGACGCGGAATGTAAATTTTTTAATGTGATTAGAGCAGTGAACCTAACAAGTAAGAGAAGTTGATGGTGGTGGGTTAGGACAGTAATCATCATAGAAGGATTTTATGTCTTCATATAATTCTGTTAACTCTTCTATATCATAAATTTCTTTTTGAGCCAGTTTGTTTAATGCATCATATTTTTCAATGTACTCTTCGAATAGACTTTTTATATCGGAATCATCCATGAATGAATCTCTTTGAATTGTTACAATAAAATCATCTAATTCCGTTTTTATTCCTTCATATTCATCTTTATTTCCTAAAACTTTCACTTTGGAGGTCGGTTTATTAGTGAGTGCTTGATACAGTAGATAGAGTGCTATTAATCCAACAGGAATTAAAACAATTAAGCCCAAATAAACGCCGGCATAAGATGGTTCTTGTTCTGATGCTGGACATACATCCATATCCCGATCCCCGCAGTTTGTTATTGCTAGCGCTTGTGGTTGTTCTGGAAGTACAGGGCATACTGCCGGTTCATAAGTCAAGTTGGGTAAACAATCACTGGTTCCGGAGATTTGTCTGTTCGCCTCAAAGAAGGATGGACGTAGTTTTGGTTGGCTGTGGGATTTTTGTTGTGATCTTGGTTGTGATAATAATTCCAGTTTTTCAGGTTCTTTGGGTGGCGCCAAGCCTTTGATTTTGTGTTGGAATGTGATCCAGCGATGCATCGAATCCATCAATGCATTTAATTCTTGAGCTTGTCCGGCTAGTGTGGCGAAGTCGGTACTTTTTACTTTAGGGCCATTTAAATGGCCAATAACATAATTTACTTGCTGTTTTAGTGCCTGATTGGTTTTTGCAAGATCTGCTGTGGTTGATGGAAATTGGGCTAAAGTGTCTTGATTTCCTATAAATGTGTTTAATTTTTCTTGCTCAGATGTTAACCATTTTTTTAGAAAGGATAAGTTTTGTTCTTCATGAATCGCTTTATGATAAGCAAGCGTGTTGGCATGAATAATTTCTTCAATATGAATGGATGATTCATCAATAAAATTTTCAATTTGTTTCAATAGCAAAGATAATTGCTCCTTAAATTGAAAAATTGTATATACTTCTCCTGCTTGTCCTAATAAGTCTATTGTTTGAGTAATGACTTTTTGAAACTGATCGAGCTCATTTAAATCGGTTATGGCTTTGGCATAATGATCTAATACTTTTTCTTGCATGTTTATTAACTGGAAATTGGAGCAATCTCTAAGCTCTTCGCCTGATAACTGCAAAACTGATATAGGTCGTTCTATGACAGCAGTCGAACTTTTCCCACATTCTTTTACTGCTTGAGTAGGGTAGGCTTTTAAATCAGCAGGTTTATCAATTGCGAACGTGTAAGGGTGGGGATTAACCTGATTCGCATTCAGGGCAAAATGTAATATTCTGTTGCGCTCGGTGGATAATTGTTCAATACTTTTTGATAATTCACCAAGACGATCTCTTAATAATTGTGATTCAATCTTCTGTGTTAATTGCGGGTGGATATTATCATCAATCGTGCTGCGGAAATTAGCTAAAAAGAGTCGATCTGAACCTGCAAACGGAGAAATGTTTTTTTCAATAGTCCGTACGTAACGGGTGACATGTTCCAATTGATCTCTTGTTTGTTTGATATTTGGATTTTGACTTATTCCTTTCAGAATATGATTCAGATCCAATAGGAAAAAATTCATGGGCTGATTTAAATGAGTTTGGGGCAATGCCTGATTTCTTAATAGTAAATAATCTCCAGTTTTTTGCATTAAGTCATATAAAGCGGTCCATTGAAGGCGCTGGCTATCAATAGGTTGGACGTGAAAGTCATCTCTGGTTAAAGCGTGACGAGTCTTGAATGCATTAGAGTAAAACCAGGAACGCTCATAAACATTGATTAAAGCCTGGGAGTCATCAGCAAACCAGGAACAGGGGTTTGATAAATAATCAGGATGAATTCCTGAGTTACTGCGCGTCTTAAGAATCCATGTTCTTTGCTCTAATTCTTCCTCAGTATAACAGGATTCCGAATGGACCCAAAAGCGAGATTGATGCTGTTGCGGTTGATATGATGTGTAGTACTCTCTTTTTTCCTTTGCCATACTTCTCACTCCTTGAGATAGAATAACCAGAAAACCATTGTACGGTTGGTAACTAAATAGAATATTTTTGAACCAAATAATTTGATAACATTCTTTATGAAAATATGCAACATTAGGAGAAATTGACATTTAGAAATATGGTGCAGCATTCTGTTTTTTGTTAAATTACATTTTTAACTTGAACGAGTAACTTATGCCTTCTTTTGATATTGTCTCTGAAACAAATATGGTTGAATTACGTAATGCTGTGGATAACGCTTTGCGTGAGATGGGTACTCGCTTTGATTTTCGGGGAGTAGAGTCAAGCATAGAACTTAAAGATCTGACAGTGACATTACGAACCGAATCTGACTTTCAGGTCAGACAATTAGAGGATTTATTCCGTAATCACTGCAGTAAACGTAACCTTGATGCTTCTGGAGTGGATATAGAAGACGAGCCAGTGCACAGTGGAAAATTTTATTCCTTGAATATGACGTTTAAACAAGGAATTGATCAGCCAACAGCCAAAGACATCGTGAAATGTATTAAAGATTCCAAAGTCAAAGTTCAAGCCTCTATTCAAGGAGATAAAATTCGGGTTACTGGTAAAAAACGTGATGATTTGCAAGAAACAATCGCGCTTTTAAAGAACTCAGATATCAAGTTGCCATTGCAGTATGAGAATTTTCGAGATTAATCACTAGTGCATGGGTTTTGGTAATTGTATCCCATTGATTTGATTAGCCTGTTTCCATGCAAACAGGCTACCAATTAAGCATCGAGTTACGCCGCGAATATCATGTTAATTCACAATTTCATCAATTTTGGCAGAGATCCTTGCTAATAAATAAGGGTCTTTTTTTGCAAGACTACGGGCCACTTTAAGTTGAGCTACGGCTGCTCTTTTTTGTCCTTCAAGAAGTAAACACTGAGCCTGGGTAAAATAAGCATACCCTTTTTGATGTGATTGCGCTTGTGCTCGAGCTAACTCACGACATAAAACAAGATCCTGTTTATATTTCCTGCTGCCCTTAAGCAGGATACTTGTCGCTTTTTCATGTTGATTTGCGGCCAATAAACCTTGGGCATATGCCATAAGAGCCGCATAGTTGTCTGGATAGTTTTTTTGTATTTCTTCCAATCGGGAGAGTGCTGCTTTATGTTGGGACAATCCTGTTTCAGTTTGTGCCATAGCAATTTGAAAGTATAGATTATTATTTTGTGCTAATAAAGGAGTCAAAATTGCAGCTGCTTTTGCATAACTATTATTGTTGATTAAAGCTAGGGCATGACCATATTGGCAAGCATATGCGGGAGTTTTTTGGTTACATTGATGCGCATAATAATCAAGTAACATTTTAGGATCGCGAATGACTGAAGTGCGAATTAATTCTTTAACTAACGGATATTCGAGAGAGTCCATATAATTTTTGTGCGCAAATTGCGAGGTTCTGTTTTCTGCTTCAGCGATTCTATCTCCGTCTAGAGGGTGGGTACGTAGAATGGCAGGTACATTTGCAGTGTAATAATAACGAGAGTTTTCCTGCATTTTTTTAAAAAAAGCGGCCATACTGTGGGGGTTATATCCTGCTTTAATCAGCATATCGATTCCAATTCGATCCGCTTCTTTTTCTTTAGAGCGGGTAAAATTGATGTTATCCTGGGAAAATCCTGTCATGGCACCCATCATTCCCGCCATCCCAACTGTAGGATTGATTATACCTAAAGCAGCAGATGCCAGTATGGAAGCAAGCATGGGAATGCGCATTTGTTTTTGATGCTCAATCATTCTGTAGAGATGATGCAAACGCACATGCGCGATCTCATGGGCCATGACTCCAGCAAGCTCACTTTCACTAGTCGTGATTAAAATAAGTTGTGAATTAATACCTATATGTCCACCAGGACCAGCAAAGGCATTGATTTCATTTGATTTTACTATAAAGAAATCCGGTTTTTTAATATGACCCGCATGAGCAAGATTTTTCCCAATACGATTAATGTATTGGCTTGCCAAAGGGTTTCGCTCGACACTTTCGGACTGATTAATTTGCTGCACGAATTCTTTTTCTAATTGCTCCAGCTCACCTGTTGAATACGGGGACAGCCCTTGAGAGAAAGAAGACTGCGCAAGAAAAGTTGCTAACAGTATCAAATAGATGTTTTTCTTAATTTTCAATTTAATCATTAGGCTACTCAAAAATTGAATAATTTGTTATCATTCACGCATTGTAACTGCTCATCCCCTCTCGTAATCCCGAGGTTTATCCTTAGGAGCACGCCTATTTAGCACATGAGCAATTACCATGCATCTTAGAAAGGTACTAAAACAATGCACAAAAAGTTTTTGCTCGCAGCACTTGATCAGGCCCGACTTGGACAAGGCCATTGCGCCCCAAATCCCTGCGTTGGCGCTGTTGCTGTGCAAAATGAAACTATTATAGCACAAGCATGCCATAGTGGTGCAGGAACCCCGCATGCAGAACAATTATTGTTAACACAGATTCCTCCTAAAATGCCAGGGGTTACTCTATATATTTCTCTCGAGCCCTGTAATCATTGGGGAAGAACGCCCCCGTGCGTTGATGCAATTATTAATCATGGAGTGGAAGAGGTTGTTTTTGCTTATTTAGATCCCAATCCAGTCGTAGCTAAAAATAATTCTTCAGATAAGTTACGTGCCCATGGCATAAAGGTAACGCATTACCCAGTGGATGAAATTACAGAATTTTATAAAAGTTACTCCTACTGGACTTTAAGAAAAATGCCAAGGGTAACGGTGAAAATAGCACAAACATTGAATGGTAAAATTGGCCGCGCAGTAGGAGAGCGGGTTATTTTGTCAAATACCCAATGTGGGGAATTTACGCATCAAATGCGCGCTGCAACAGATATAATTCTTACTACGGCAAGAACAATACAACTGGATAACCCTAAGATGAATGTGCGTTTAGGCCTAAAAGAACAGGGAAAGCCGGTTGCAATTATTGATAGGCAGTTGAGTCTTAATCAACAATCCATAATTTTTTCAACAGCAGCTCATTGTCATGTATATCATTGTAATGAGCAGGAAACTTCTTATCCTAACAGTACCTTGCATTTAATGCCTATGAAAAATGGAGCAATGGATTTAGGTGCTGTGATCTACCATCTTGGAGAATTGGGATATCATGATGTTTGGGTTGAAGCGGGAGGCGCTCTTTTTAGTGCGCTGCACCAGGAAAAGTTAGTTCATCGAACTTATTTATATATCGTTCCAAGTATTTTGGAGCACGATGCAATTTCAGCCTACCAGCAGAGTGGGATATTTGACCGAGCGCATACTATTTCTTGGCATGCTATGGGTGACAATATGATAGCATGTCTGGATTGGCAGGAGGATTAAATGAACACTGGATCAAATGAGGTCGCGTTATGAAGTATTCATTAGCTACAATAGAACACGCAGTGGAAACACTTAAAGCCGGTAAAATGGTTATTTTAATGGATGATGAAGATAGGGAAAATGAGGGCGATCTGGTTGTGGCTGCAGAATATGCTACGCCAGAAACAATTAATTTTATGTCTCGTCATGGTTGTGGATTAATCTGCTTGTCTATGGCTGATGAATTGATTGATAAATTACAATTGCCAATGATGGCACAAAATAATAAATCGCCTTATGGTACAGCATTTACTGTATCCATAGAAGCAGCGGAAGGTGTCTCAACGGGGATTTCTGCTAAAGATAGGGCTCAAACAATTAAAGTCGCAATTAATCCTGAGAGTGGACCGAGTGATATCATATCTCCGGGGCATATTTTTCCCTTACGCGCTAGAAAAAAAGGTGTTTTAGAGCGACAAGGTCAAACAGAGGGTAGTGTTGACTTGGCAAAGCTTGCTGGTTTAGCCCCTGCTGCAGTGATTTGTGAAATTATTAATGAAGATGGTACCATGAGTCGCCGTGATGAATTGGTTTCATTTTCCCAAAAACATAATATTCCTCTGGTAACGATTAAAGATTTGATAGAATACCGAATTCGCCACGAGGTTTTGGTCAGCGCTGCTGCTTCAACACGAATTCCTTTGCAAAATAAAGGTGATTTTAATATGACCGTTTTTGCGAACGAACTTGATAATGCAGAACATTTTGCTTTGGTAAAGCCGCCTATCTTTGCGAATCGCGTGCCTTTAGTGCGCATTCATTCAGAATGTATTACCGGTGATATTTTGGGTTCCTGTAAATGCGATTGCGGCAACCAATTGGAAAAATCTTTGGCATTGATTGCTGCTGAAGGTGGTGTTTTAATTTATTTACGCCAGGAAGGACGAGGAATTGGCTTGGCGAATAAGCTAAAAGCATATGCTTTGCAGGAGCAGGGCTGGGATACCGTTGATGCCAATCATCAATTAGGTCTTCCTGTGGACAGTAGAAATTATGCTATTGCCTATCAAATACTCAAATATTTTGGTATTGATGCAATAAGGTTATTAACCAATAATCCTTCAAAAATTGCTGCTGTGGATCGTTATGGAATAAAGGTTATGGAGAGAGTGCCTTTAGAAATAGAGCCTACTAAGGAAAGTCACAGATATTTAAAAACTAAAAAAGAGAAATTAGGACATTTACTAGCGATAAATTAGGGCTAATCCTGATTTATTGTAACCCAAGTATTGTAGCCTGGACTATGCGAAGTCGTAACACAGCTTATAGAGCTCCCTGGGCTTCGCCTCGTTACACCAGGGCTTTCAATATAACTGATTTTCTATTTTTCTATGAACAGTACTTAATTAGCAGGATACAAGGTCAATTATGACAAATTTTATTTTTATTACAGGTGGTGTGGTATCTTCCTTAGGAAAGGGTATTGCAGCTGCTTCGCTTGCTGCAGTGCTTGAGGCGCGTGGCCTTAAAGTAACATTGATTAAGCTTGATCCCTATATTAACGTTGATCCTGGAACTATGAGCCCATTTCAGCATGGTGAGGTTTTTGTGACCAATGATGGCGCAGAAACAGATCTGGACTTGGGACATTATGAGCGTTTTGTAAATACAACAATGACAAAGCGTAATAATTTTACCTCAGGAAAAATTTATGAGAATGTCATTAAAAAAGAAAGAAGAGGCGATTATTTAGGGGGCACAGTTCAGGTAATTCCCCATATTACCAATGAGATCAAGCGATGCATCAAACTAGGTGCCGATGGTTTTGATGTAGCAATGGTTGAAATTGGTGGAACTGTAGGGGATATCGAATCATTACCTTTTCTTGAGGCAATTCGCCAAATGCGCATTGAATTAGGTTCACAAAGAACCTTATTTATTCATCTGACTTTAGTCCCTTATATCGCTACTTCAGGTGAGACAAAAACAAAACCAACCCAGCACTCTGTGAAAGAATTACGCTCCATAGGTATCCAACCTGATATTTTGATTTGTCGTTCGGAAAAAGCATTGCCTATGTCTGATCGCGCTAAAATTGCATTGTTTACCAATGTGGAGAAAGAAGGGGTTATTCCACTGGAAGATGCGCCGAGTATTTATCAGATTCCAAGAGTTTTACATGAGCACGGACTTGATGAAATTGTTGTCAAGAAATTAGGTCTTGAGGTAAAACCTGCCGATTTGAGTGAATGGGATCGCGTGGTGGCAATGCGAGCTGTTCAAACCATGACTGTAAAAATTGCTATGGTAGGTAAGTATATTGAATTGAATGATGCATATAAATCCATTAATGAGGCTTTGCTGCATGCCGGACTTCATACTCAAACTAAAGTTGAAATTGTTTATTTGGATGCCGAATTAATTGAAAAACATGGAGCTTCACTTTTAGAAGGTATCGATGCCATTCTTGTCCCTGGTGGTTTTGGGGAGCGTGGTGTTGAAGGCAAGATTAAAGCAATCCAATATGCCCGAGAACATAAAGTTCCTTTCTTGGGAATTTGTTTGGGAATGCAAACTGCTGTTATTGAATTTGCCAGAAATGTAGTTGGTTTAAAAGAGGCGAACTCCACTGAATTTAATAAAGATACTCCATATCCTGTACTTGGATTAATTAGCGAGTGGATGGATGTTGATGGCTCCAAGCAGCTTCGCGAAGAAAATGGTGATTTAGGTGGTACAATGCGGTTGGGAGCACAATTGTGTCAATTGGAAGAAGGGACGTTAGCGAGGGAGGTCTACGAGAAGCCACAAATTATTGAGCGTCATCGGCACCGCTATGAAGTCAATAATAAATATGTTGAAAGCCTGGTTGAACATGGATTAATTATCTCTGGACGTTCAGCAGATAATTCTTTAGTTGAAATGGTCGAACTATCTGATCATCCCTGGTTCTTGGCATGCCAATTTCATCCAGAATTTACATCAACTCCAAGAGCAAGTCACCCACTTTTTAAACAATTTGTACTTGCTGCTCGAACGAAACATCAAGGGAAGAATCAAGAATGAATTTATGCGGGTTTGAAGTAGGTTTAGATAAACCTTTATTTTTAATAGCGGGACCGTGTGTCATTGAAAGTGAAGAACTGGCCTTGGAAACAGCTGGTTATTTAAAAGAAATATGCAGTCAATTGCAAATTCCTTTTATCTATAAATCCTCGTTTGATAAAGCAAACCGCTCTTCTATATCCAGTTATAGAGGCCCTGGTTTTGAAAAAGGATTGTCCATTTTGGAAAAGGTAAAAAACCAGGTGGGTGTGCCAGTTTTAACTGATGTTCATGAAGACACTCCCTTGCTGGAGGTTTCCAGTGTTGTTGATGTTTTGCAAACTCCGGCTTTTTTATGCAGACAGACTAATTTTATTCAGAAAGTTGCATCAATGAATAAGCCTGTTAATATCAAAAAAGGGCAGTTTCTCGCTCCTTGGGAAATGAAACATGTGATTGCCAAGGCAAAAGCATGTGGTAATGAGCAGATTATGGCTTGTGAGCGAGGTGTCAGTTTTGGGTATAACAATTTGGTTTCAGACATGCGTTCTTTAGCTATTATGCGTGAAACTGGATGTCCGGTTGTTTATGACGCGACGCATTCCGTACAATTGCCTGGAGGAAATAACGGTGTATCAGGAGGACAACGTGAATTCGTTCCTGTCCTTGCGCGTGCTGCAGTAGCTGCAGGTATTTCAGGATTGTTTATGGAAACACACCCTGATCCGGATAATGCTTTGAGTGATGGTCCAAACAGCTGGCCTTTAGCTAAAATGAAGCCTTTACTGGAGTCATTAAAAGGGCTGGATGCAGTATATAAATCTACAGGAGAAATTGAGTAATCAATTTCTCTTAATCTACCATGACATAGGCATTATGAGCTATAATATTGTTAAGGTAAAATTTTTTCGAGAGTGTTATTATGGGAAAGTCTAATAGAAAATGGGAGCAGATTAAAGCAACGGCAGAAAAAGAAGAACTAAATATCGATAAAGAATTATCATATGATCCTATAGATACTCAAAAAGAATTGGATGAAATTGAGCGAATAAATCATGATCCAAACAATACTATGGATGAAATGCGATCTCTTCGTAACACTTTAGTTGGTGCTCCTGTAAGGCTGCCAGCACAAATCTCAGACCAAGAAAATAATTTAGGGGATAACAATACAGCTTTCGAAATTGATGATCCTGCTCCCGAATCCCCGAAAATACCTTAATCATTGTTTATTCTTATTTTGGCCTGTTTTTAATTTCCCGCTATTTTTTAAGTTTTGCAGCCATTTATCTCTATTTTCTTTTTCCATATCGGCTTTCTTAGTCACATAGTGCAAAATATAAATTCCCTGTTCATCTTTTAGGAACATTTCCAATTCATCTTGAACCTGGTTTTGAGGTTTTTCAATCCTTATTTCGAGGATCACCCTGTCTTGCGTATCTTCAAGATAATTCACGATAGGTTCATATCCTAAAGACTTTATATTTTCTACCATGGTATTTGCAAATTGTTTCAAAGTCATTTTTTTCTGTAGGCCAGGGAAAAACTGACTTGTAACTAATTCATTCCAATGATTAATATCATCACCCGCAGGAATGTATTCAATTGTTGTTCCAATTGTATTTTTATTTCCCCAAGCCATTAGCCAAGGACGATCATCAAATACAATTTTTAGTTTTTCAGAGTTTTTTACTTTCGGATCTACAGTCTGCGTATCAGTTTTCGTTGCATCACAATAAAGAACCCCTTTATAGAGGTAGTATTGTACACACTGAGTATCACTTTCCGGGGTTACTTTAACTAAATTGTCTAAAGAAAATGGAGCTCCTGTTGCTATTGAGCTCATCATAATGAAAGTCCCAAGAAATAAAATGGGTTTGCTGATTCGATTCATGATGTGACTGGTTTGGAAGATGTATCTAAAGAATAGCTTAGAAATATGAAATAGCTAAAAACAAATTTAGACTAGGAAAATATGTTTGTAGTGTATCTTAGCATTGTTACATAAGCAGCCTCTCCCATTACAGGGAGAGGAGATGCAAGACTGTTAACTCAGTTCAACCATAGTGGATACAGCATGATAACCTGCATCTACATGTACTACTTCACCGGTGATGCCTGATGCAAGATTAGAACATAAGAATGCAGCAGTATTACCTACTTCCTCAATGGTAACGTTTCTGTGGAGGGGAGTTATACTGGCATAGGCATTTTGAATTTTACGAAAATCTTTAATTCCGGCGGCGGCAAGTGTTTTGATGGGGCCTGCAGATATAGCATTGATACGGATGCCTTTAGAGCCAAGGCTTGATGCTAAATAACGTACAGAGGCTTCTAGACTTGCCTTGGCAACACCCATAACATTATAGTTAGGTACTGCTTTTTCTGCACCATAATATGATAAAGTTAAAAGGGATCCTGCAGTGCCTTCCATCATAGGTAAGGCAGCTTGTGCAAGACCTATCAGACTGTATGCGCTAATGTCATGAGCAATTCTAAAACCTTCACGAGTGCAGGACTCTACGAAGTCTCCACTGATTTGATCTGCCGGAGCATAAGCAACGGAATGGATTAAGATATCCAAATGATCCCAATGCTTGCGGAGATTGGAAAAAAGAGCTTTGATTTCTTCATCATAGGCTACATCGCAGGGAAAGGTTAGTGAGGAATTGAATTCTGCAGCCATTGTTTCCACGCGCTCTTGCAGCCGTACATTTTGATAAGTAAATGCTAATTCGGCTCCTTGCTCATGAAGTGCTTTGGCAATACCATAAGCAATCGATCTATTGCTCGCCAGACCAATAATTAGTGCTTTTTTACCGGCTAAAAATCCCACCATTCTCTCCTCAAATTAATTAGTGTGTGACGCTAACAGTTCACGCATCTTAGCCTGAATCATTTCAATAGCAATCCTGTTTTCTCCTCCACGAGGAATAATGATGTCAGCGTAACGACTGGATGGTTCAATAAACTGCAAGTACATCGGACGTACTGTTGTTTCATACTGATGTACTACCGATTCAAAGGTTCTATGCCTTTCAACCACATCTCTTTTTAAACGTCGGGTTAAACATACGTCTAGAGGCGTAGACATAAAAATTCGAATATCCATTATTTCACGTAATTCTTTATCGCTAAAAAGCAAAATACCTTCAAGAATGATAATGGCATGTTGGCCAACTGTTCTAGTTTCGGGCAGACGCATGTGCTTGGAGTGAGAATAAATTGGGATTTCAACAGGTTTTCCATCTCTTAATTGACGTAAATGTTCGCAAAGCAATGCATGATCAAAAGAATCAGGGTGATCGTAGTTAATTTTTTCTCTTTCAGGGAAAGGCAAATGGCCATTATCTTTATAGTAAGCATCCTCAGAAATAACCACCACTTGTTCTGAGCCGAGCTCATTAACAATAGTATTCGCTAAAAGACTTTTTCCTGATGCAGAGGGGCCAGAAATCCCAATAATTATCGCTTGCTTGTTCATGATGATATCGTTAGAAATTTCGTGCAGATACTAAAGCTTTTTTGTGTTAAATTCAATCTTTATATTAGGCTTTACTTGCAAAACAGCTCATTTTTAGAGTAATAAAACCACCTATTCTTTTAATATAAGTTTAGTCGATTTGATAAGCTAGGACTGAGTAGATCCATAAAACACAGTTGTATTTTTCAGAACTGTGTTTCATTGCCATCAAGAGGGAACTAAACGCCTTATTTAACGTCCCGCAGATGTACCCCACGAACAAGCTGTGGGGGGCGGGAGGTCGGTGGAAGGATATGGATTTTTTACCTAAAGGCATTTTAATTAAACGCTTGTACTACTTCTTGCAAAGGTTGACCCACGGCACCAGATGGATTCTTTATCATAAGAACAGCGGATAAAGTGGGCGCAATATCTGGTGTGTAAGTCGGTCGGAAAATGCGTCGTGCTTTAAAGTCCGGATGGACGAAGAGTAGGGGGACATAGCTGTCGTATTGCCACGGACTGCCATGAGCGACACGATCTTTACTTTTAGTACCATATGATTGATTGGGAGGTTGAATAATATATATATCCCCAGATCGCTCTGGAAAATACATTTTGTTGACTTTAGCGCTAAGCCAGTCTTTTTCTATTTCAGTAATTGGTAATGCATATGCTTTGAATATTCCTGGTTGTCGTGTTAAAGCATAGGCAAGATAATTTTTCACTTCATTAAGTTTCACCTTATGTTGATTTATAACGTGATGATCGAGATATATATAAGGAGGGGTTATCGACATCAGAGTTTGCTCTGGAAGTGCAAATTGGTTTTTTAATGCAGTACGAATGTATTGTTCCACATGAAGGATATTAACGGGCTTGATTTCATGCATATGATGCGCCTTGAGATAAGTTGGACCATCATTAACACCATGATCTGCAGTAAGAACAATAAGGGTGTTTTTGAGTCCGACTTGCTTGTCAATGACTGTAAAAAGATGTGCTAAAGTTTTATCCAATTCTAATAAATTGTCTTCGGACTCAAGGCTATTTGGACCAAATTGATGACCTATCGCATCAACTCCTGAGAAACTAATACCTAAATAATCAGTTTTTTCGGGAGATTGTCCTAATCGTTCTTCTGTTAAAAGATGCTCTGCAAAATCTGCAGTTAATTGGTCGGCCTTAGGAGTTCTAGACAAGGATTTAAAAAACTCAGGGCTTGGAGCTTGTGTTACATGATGTGGAAAAGTTTGACCAAAAAGCTCATCTTCATGATGGAAAACAGGTGAGTTGGCATTTTGATATTCCTCTTTGGCTCGACCAAGAATCCAATCATAGTTTTTCGGATGATAGTTTTCATTCCAATTTTTAACCCATTGAGGATATTGAGTGTAGTAATAAGAACTGGTAATAAAACCACCATTAGTGGTATCGAACCAAAAAGCTTTGCCCGCATGACCTGCAAGGGTTATTGCTGAACGATCTTTCAATGACACCCCAAAGGCACGTCCTTTTTGGGAGAGTATGACCTCGTCGCTTAATGTTGAAGTATATAAGTTCTTAGGAGAACGTCCTGGGATTCTAATGCGTGTGTGAGGGGTATTTAATATATTGGTTTTTAAATCTTCCATACAATAGACTAGTTGTTGTGATTTTCGGTCGTACCAGTCATTATTTATGACGCCATGTAAGGCTGGAAAACTTCCTGTTGCTAGAGTCGCATGCCCTGCACACGTTGTTGTGTTAGCATGTGGATGATGGGTATTATGATAATCAATGGCATGACTTAATAAATAATTAAATCCGTCATTACCAAATTGCTGCTGATGCTGTTGGATTAAATCGCCACGTAATTGATCAATAACCAGTTGAATAACCAATTTTGGTTGATTGATTTGTGCGTTGGCGTTCAAACAGCTTAGAAAAAGAATGAAGTAGATGTATTTTTTCATAACTTACCCTGCGGGACAAATGTGTAAATTAATCAACAGAGCAGTAAAAAGCAATCAAAAAAGGTAAATCTAAAGTTTAATTTCCCATTTCTACAATCTTTTGCATTGACTAAAAATAGAAAAACAGTATCCGATCACTTGCGGATATGTTTAGGAATTGCTCTCTATGTTATTGACTTTAAAGATTAAAAATTAATTAAGCAGTAAAAAGAAAATGCATGACTGGCTTTGCGAATTAGTTTACACTTCCCGTTTGGAGTAAATTTTACTAATCCCGATTCATGGAGTTTAAGGAGAGCAGAAATGGGTTTTCAGTATGTTGACTATGATACATTATCGAAGTATATCAGGGAGAGTATTGCAACTGAATTAAAAAGTCATAAGCTCGATGCAAGAAATTTACCAAAAGCATTACGGACTCTTTCTGTTAGACATCCTGATCGAGCAATCCAGTGTAGGTATTTACTTGCGGTCCTTAACAGCCTTGATAAATCCATTAGCCCAGAAAAAACATGTATACTTAATGCCGCCGCTTTTTATATTCGTGAGCAAATTTTTGATAGTTATCAAGGGACTGTAACTTCATTTTTTTTGTCTCCCGAGAACAGTACTTTATATAATGCATTAACTACTTCACTCAATCTTACTCTAGAAAATTTCCCTGACTCCAAAAATTTGCTCGATATGTATGATGCTCTGAGCAAATTTATGCATGGCCATGTTTATGTAGATTCAGATCCAAGTAAAGGGTATCTGGATTTAAGTAAACAGCTTTTTTCAAGTCAAAAAATTAAGAATTATAAGGTAGAAAAAGTGCTTAAGGACTTGGTTAAAAAAGTAGCAGATTTCAAGTTGGAGCAAATTGAACAGACCCAGTTGAAAGAATCTGATAAAAAAACAAAAAACCGCATAGGTTTGTTTTCAGATAAAATTGTTTCTACCCCCCCCTCTGAGGTTGTTGTAGAGCAGGGATCAGCTAATACATCACCATAATTAGACATACGAAATGTGCAGTCTGAGCGCAGCAAAAAGCAGGATCAAGATTATTTGTTACAGCATCAAACATCCGAGTTCTGCTTGCTGATTTTTCGCCAAGATTCTTAACTGACTATGGCAGGCAGTTGCTGTGCTCATGTTACAAAAGTTTAGAATTATAATTGGAGTTCAGATGCTTTCTGTTGCTCTATCGGGTAGCCTGACATTGTCCAATCGATAATACCACCATCAACCGAATAAACTTCTTGATACCCCAAATCCATCAAAGACTGTGCAGCAAACAAAGATCGCACTCCACCTTTGCAGTGTAAATAAATGGGTTGATTTTTATTGGGGATTGTTTCTGCAATAGATGAGGCAATGTTATCTTTAGGAATATGGAGCGCTCCAGGTATATGAAAATCTTGCCACTCGTCCAATTCACGAACGTCAATTAAACAAAGATTGGGATTATTATCCATCTTTTCTTT
Source organism: Legionella parisiensis (assembly GCF_001467945.1). Lineage (GTDB taxonomy): Bacteria > Pseudomonadota > Gammaproteobacteria > Legionellales > Legionellaceae > Legionella > Legionella parisiensis. Next base: position 2,103,752 of record NZ_LNYQ01000013.1, on the reverse strand, counting down.
TAGTTGATGCACATCGATGGTTTTAATATTAGGATTGATCATAGCGAACCTCTCTGATTGTCGGTCTTGTAAGGGTGGAGTGGTGGAGCAGCCAATAAATTGTTGCCGTGATCACACCGCCTATTAACGTTGCAAATGCCCAGGTAGCAGCAGAAACTAAAACTGGTTTTTGTCCCATTCGATTCATATTTCCTGCATCATGGGCGACAGCACCAGCAAAAATCAAATGTAAAATACCATTGATGAGCATCATGATATACAAAAAAGTTTGTATTTGCGTTGAAAATTGTTGTACTAGCTCATTGATCATGAATAAAGTTCCTTCAGTTTTGTTAATGGACTTCTTCGGAAACTCTTCTGCAGAAGAGGGTTTTCCGGAGAGGTCTAATCAATGTTAGTTGAACATTTAAGCTCAACAAAACTTATTCCGTTAGCAATATCATGCAATTAAAGATTATATTGAGCATAAAAATCTAACCTGCAATATAATAACAGAAAATCAATAAGATCTTTTATTTCTGTGTTAACCTCGGTAACATCGTCGAAAAGAATAAAAAAGAGAGTAAGCATGAATGTTCATGAGATCCCTGTTCCTCATTTGACCACAGCACATTCTGGACCATTATTTCATGTGGAAAAAATTGTTTTAAATCAGATAGCAGCTATTGAGGCCTGGTTCAGGCACCAATGGAAAGAAACTCCTCCGCCATTAACTTCTTCGGTTGATTTGCGGCATGCTGGATTTAAGCTAGCGCCTGTAGATACTAATCTATTTCCAGCTGGATTTAATAATTTGAATCCGGAGTTTCTTCCATTATGTATTCAAGCCGCACAATCGGTATTAATTGATTATGTTCCTGACTGTACCAGAATTCTACTGATTCCCGAAAGCCATACCAGAAATAAGTTTTATCTAAAAAGTCTTAACGTACTAAGAACTATTTTTACAAGAGCTGGATTTGTAGTTCGTATCGGTAGCTTAGATCCTGAGCTTAAAGAACCTACCGAAATTGTTCTTGACGGTGGGGAGGTGCTCTTATTAGAGCCTATACAACGGCAGGGAGATAGAGTAGGTCTGGCTAATTTCAATCCATGCTTCCTTATGCTGAATAATGACTTGTCCCATGGGGTTCCTGAAATTTTACAAGGAATACAGCAAAAAATAAGACCTACTGCCCAGTTGGGTTGGTTTTCGCGATTAAAATCCAACCATTTTAATTTTTATGATGAGATCGCTACAGAGTTTTCTGAGTTGGTTGGAATGGATTCTTGGATGATCAATCCTTATTTTAGTGCCCTGGAGGGGTTGGATTTTATGGCTCAGGAGGGTATAGACAGGTTAGCAGTCGAAGTAGAGAAAATTCTCACTTTAATGAACGATAAATATGCGACCTATGGAATCAAGGAGAAGCCATTTGTAGTTATTAAAGCCGATAATGGCACTTATGGCATGAGCGTAATGATGGTACATGAGGCTGAAGAAGTACGCCAGTTAAATAGAAAGCAACGTACTAAAATGTCAGCCAGTAAAGGCGGCCGCAAAGTAGATAGGGTAATTATCCAGGAGGGTGTATATACTTTTGAAACGATGCCAAATGGTTCTGTTGCTGAGCCCGTAGTTTATATGATTGGCCAATTTGTAGTAGGTGGATTTTATAGAGTCCACCAAGAGCGGGGCATTGATGAAAATCTGAATGCGCCAGGTATGCACTTTGAACCTTTAGCCTTTGCTCAGGCGTGTAATATGCCTTGTGATGATTTAACTGAATTGGATGAGTCTAATCGATTTTATGTTTATGGCGTTATTGCTCGATTGGCTGCGCTTGCCGCGGCAAGGGAAATTGCAGCTATTGGGGGTGAATAATGAAACTTGCAGTGTTGCTGGACCCTTTACACCAACTGAAGCCCTACAAAGATACAACTCTGGCTATGATTAAGAGAGCACAAGAACTCGGTTGGTCTTGTGTTGTCTTTACCCAAGAGGATTTATTCTGCAGGGAAGGGCGCGCTTTTGCACAAGTTTATGATTTAAGCATAGGCGATCTACACAGTAAGGATTGGGCGACAGTTAAAGACTTATCTGAAAAACCTTTAGGTGAGTTTGACATCATTCTGATGCGTAAGGACCCCCCTTTTAATACAGAGTACATTTATACCACATATTTTCTGGAACTTGCAGAGCGTGAAGGGGTTCTCGTAGCGAACAAGCCCCAAAGTTTACGGGATGCCAATGAGAAATTTTTTACTTTAAATTTTCCTCAGTGCTGCCCAACAACACTGGTTTCGCGAAATATAAAGCGACTGAGGTTTTTTTGGGAAGAGCACAAACAAGTAATTTTTAAGCCAATGGAAGGAATGGGTGGAAACTCTATATTTCATGTTGAGGAACAAGGGAAAAACTTGGCGGTTATTTTGGAGGTCCTAACTAAAAATCAGACGCAAACCATTATTGCTCAGCGGTATATACATGAAATAAAAAAATCCGGTGATAAACGTATTTTATTAATTAACGGTGAGCCAGTCCCTTATGCATTGGCACGCATTCCTGCAGAAGGAGATTTGCGAGGTAATTTATCCGCAGGTGCACGGGGTGAAGTGGTACCCATCACCGAAAGAGACCGATGGATTTGCGAACAAATAGCACCAACTCTCAAGGCAAAAGGTTTATATTTTGTTGGTATTGATGTGATTGGCGATTATTTAACGGAAATTAATGTGACAAGTCCAACGTGTCTTCGAGAAATAGAGGCAGAAACGCAACTTGATATTGCTGGTGATTTTTTACATTGTCTTGAGAAAATACGTCGTGCTTAACTTAAAATACTTTTTATAGGAAATTAAAGAAGTAATAACAAGATTCATCACAAAACGTTCATTACGTTCAGTCTGCAAACGGCACCGTTAAATTAAATTTACCTGCTTGGCTCGATTCATCAAGCGAGGTGAATTATCTTGAAGTAGGCGTAGAAGGTGGAAGGTTGCTAAGAAGAAGGCAAACTTTCGGGAAGTGGGTCGTCATATGGGAACAAGACGAGCAGAAATTGTTTTGTTCTTTGGTGCAACAAATGTTTCAAAGAGTCCTGAGCCTACACATAATGCAACTATGATACCGGTGCAGGGAGAGCTTAGCACATTGCATCATTAAATAATTAAAGCAATCTAAGGTAGATCAATAAATTTTCTCTCATCTGTAAAGCAAGTTTCTTAAACAAGAAATGCATGCTTAATTTTTGAACCAAACATGTATAACATTGTAATCGTCGTACATTTTATTCTGAAGCGATAGCAATTCCCGTGATGGCGAAGAGATACTTATGCCTCAGAGAGTGGATGTTTTTAATACCACAAGGCTTCATCCGAATTCTAACCATAGTTCTGTATCAATAATGTATCGTCTAAGGTAGAAAAAATAGTACATAATCCACTTATAAAATTTTAATGGAGTTAAAATTGATGACGATACTCGATGTGTTAAAAAAAATGTATTTAATGAAAGACATCATACAAGAAAGTTTTAATCCACGGAGTGAGCTTTTTTCTTTCATACAAAGCTATCAAGATAAAAAGTTAATCTTGGCCTTTTCCAGCCATTTCAGATTCTTGTTAACAAGGACTCATCCAATTTTTGATACAGATGCTAATAATCATCTAACAACACGCTTTGCATTATACCTTGAAGCCTTTATGAAGTTAACTCAAGGTAATTTAAAGCCGATGCTGAACTATCTTGAGAAATACAAAGATGTTACGTTATTTTTATGTAGTAATTGGGGAATACTTGAAAAACTTTATTATGAATATAAGAGTTCAGGGAAAGATATTATCTTACTTGAGGAGTATTCACTTTTATTAGATGAGGATTATAAGGTCATCAGAGTGGAGCTTCAAAATGGAGTTGAACGGATTAATGAACCCATTAAGAAAGAATATTTATATGGATTTTTTCATAAAATAACGGAGAATAAAGAAGTTTTTTTTGGAAAAAACCAACAAGAGCGCGAAGAATTTATAGAGATAATGGGTTCTTTTTTCTCATCTTTTCATATTTGATTAATTCCATTAATCACCATAAAAAAGCTATTAATTAAAACGAACTTCATTAACAAATATTGGATCAAAGTCGTAGAAGTTCAAGCAGCTTGTCTGCTTGAACCCAGGAGACTATCTACATTTTACTCATCAACATAATCACTACCAGTTTCTGCAGCAGCTTCCTGATCCGCTTTTTTATCATCAACATACAAAGATCCAGTATCTGGTTGGGTACCGGTGATAAGATGATTACGATATTGTAGGTATGCATCTCTCATAAAGGCATATTTATCCAAAGCCTCATCCATTATGCGATCAGTATCTAACAATTGAGCACGTAAATCTACCGCACGCACAGCGAGTAGGCTGTAAACTACAGCATCTTCCTTAATGTAAACATAGGGACTGTACAATGCAAATTGGAATAACCATCCTGCTCCATCTCGAAGAGTACTTGGACCCAACAACGGAAGAACCAAGTAGGGAGAGTTTTTATCGCCCCATTTGGCTAATGTAAGTCCTAAATCATTAGAATGAGGAGGCAAACCAAAGGTTTTGGCTACATCAAATAAGCCGCCTACACCTAAAGAGGAGTTAATAATGAATCGCCATGAGTCGCGAATTGCCCACTTTCCTTCAGCTTGTAGAAGATCATTTCCTACAGTTGGAATAAGATCTAAGTTGTAATAAAAATTATTGATACTTTTACGAACAGGCGCTGGTAAGACGGCTCGATATACTTTTGCGGAGGGTCTTAAAATTACATTATCTAAGGCAGTATTAAATTTATATACTTTTCGGTTAAAAGGTTCAAAAGGATCGATGGGATTAGTTCCCTTACTAACACAACCAGTTAAAGCGATACTACTGGTAAAACTAATAACTATTGAAATTAATCGCATGATTTTTTTTATTATTTAACTTAATGAAAGATGTTACACGAGTTTGGTGTTCTTGCAAACAATCATGGAGAGGGCGTCACTTTTTCATTATTCTTTATTCATGCTGCCTTACTCATGACTTGCTCGCGAGGTGTCCCTGGAAGGGCTTAAAAATTTTTTTCCTACGAGGGGTTTTAAGTAAGCAATTGAATGATGGCTCAATACATCTTGCAAGGTTTAATATCAGAATTTTAACAAAAAAGTCACGGGGCCATCATTGCACAAATGAACCTGCATATCGGCACCAAAACATCCACTTTGAGTCTGGGGATATAATTGACCAGCTCGCGTCAGGAGTTTGTCAAATAATTGTCGACCCAATTCGGGTGGTGCCGCATTTGAAAAACTGGGGCGCAATCCCTTTTGAGTTTCGGCCATTAAAGTAAATTGGGGTACTAATAATAAACCACCTTGAACTTCTTTAAGACTTAAATTCATTTTACCTTGACTGTCGCCAAAAATACGATAATTGACGCACTTATCCAACATTTTATTGATATTATGTTCTGTATCATCTGGTTCAAATCCACAGAGTACCAAAAGCCCCTGATCTATTTTTCCAACTGTTTCACCATCAATATCTACTCGGGCTTCTGTTACTCTTTGAATTACAATCAACATGCATCAAGTCCCTGTTTGGAAATTTCTTTACTCGCATAAATAAGGGCATCAATGATACCCGACTCTCTATCCGAATGCCCCGCATCACGAACTATTCTTAAATTGGAGGCCGGTATTGCTTGATGAAGCTCAAATGCACCAGCTAGTGGAGAAATTAAATCAAAACGGCCGTGTACGATATAAGTCGGGATGTGTCTTATTTTATTGACATTAGCTATTACTTGATTTTCTTCAATGAAAAAATGATTGTTGATGTAATAAGACTCCAATGTTGCAAGAGCGAGAGCAAAATGAGGGTCACTGAATTGATCAATTACGTATAAATGAGGTTGCAAACTGCTGCAACGCGCTTCCCATAATGCCCATGATTTTGCTGCACTCATGCGCGCCACTTCATTAGGGCCTTGCAGGCAATTGGCATAATATTTGGGAATTTGATCCAGCATGTTTTCAGGGACATTACAAATAAATTCTTGCCAATAATCAGGATAAACCAGGCTGGCACCATGCTTATAAAACCAATCAAAATCTTGTTGTCTTCCTAAAAAAATTTGATGCAGTTGTAAGGCCTTAATTTGTTGAGGGAATTTCTGAGCATAAAGTAATGCAAGCAAAGAACCCCAGCCTCCTCCAGACAATACAAACTCAGATAACCCTAAAAAATCTCTGATGGCATCGATATCATCCAATAATAAACTGGTGGTATTTTCGCGAATTTCCAGATGAGGAGTAGAGCGCCCGCATCCGCGTTGATCAAAGAGTATAATCCGATAATGCTGTGGGTCAAAAAAACGTCTAAGGTAACCATCCCCAGAAGAGGATCCTGGGCCTGAATGTAATACCATAACAGGAAGCCCCTCTGGATTTCCTGTTTCCTCAATATAGAGTGTATGCAGTTCACTGACTTTTAATTCATGCTGCGCATAAGGTTTAATTGATGGATAGAGCGAGTGCATTTTAGTCCTTTTAGGAAGTTATGTTTTTAGCATATTGTGTTATTTTGCGCTGGGAAGCGTTCGAAAGCAATAAGTATTCGTTTTTAAAACAAGGTTTATACTTATAGTGAGTATAGCCCCAATTTTCTTTTGCTTGCGGGAGAGTGGGATCTATTAATAGAATACAGCATCTATTTTTCCTGGAATTTATTTATGACTCTTGCTGCAATTCTTAAAGGATTGAATGAACGACAACGTGAAGCAGTTACTTCACCGCTCGGTAATACGCTGGTCCTCGCTGGGGCTGGTAGTGGTAAAACGAAAGTTTTAGTCAGTCGGATAGCCTGGCTAATTGAAGAAGAGCATATGTCGCCGCATGGAATACTTGCAGTTACTTTTACTAATAAGGCTGCTGGTGAAATGAGGGCACGATTGAACAGTATCTTAAGTACTCCTGTTTTGGGATTATGGGTTGGAACTTTTCATGGACTGTGTCATCGCTTACTTCGCAGACATTATAGGGAAGCTAATTTACCTGAACTATTTCATATTCTAGATTCTGAGGATCAAGCACGTTTGATCAAGCGAGTAATTGGCTCATTAAATCTTGATGCAGAGCAATGGCCAGTAAAACAGGCCCAATCCTTTATTAATGGACGCAAGGATGAAGGGATACGACCTCATCACGTTCATACATTGCCTTATGGACCAGGTAAAACATTGCTCAACATTTATAGTGCGTATGAGCAAGCTTGTCAGACAGCGGGAGTGATTGATTTTGCGGAATTATTATTGCGAACCCACGAGTTATTGCGAGATAACCCAGAGATTCTTGCCCATTATCGTCAACGTTTTCAAGCAATATTGGTCGATGAATTTCAGGATACCAATACCATTCAGTATGCATGGATACGTCTCCTTGCTGGTGAGAACGCTGCTGTTTTGGCGGTAGGCGATGATGATCAATCCATTTATGGTTGGCGTGGAGCCAAGGTGGAGAATATTCAGCAATTTTCTCAAGACTTTACAAATACACAAATTATTCGATTGGAACAAAATTATCGTTCAACAGCAACGATACTCGACGCAGCAAATGCATTAATTACGCATAATAATTCACGGATGGGGAAAGACTTGTGGACAGATGGAGCCACCGGAGAAAAAATTCTGGTCTACAGTGCTTTTAACGAGCTTGATGAAGCGCGTTTTGTTTGTGAACGAATTATGATGGAAATCAATCAGGGCATAAGTGCTGATGAAATTGCTATTTTATATCGATCCAATGCTCAATCCAGGGTTTTAGAGGAAGCGTTGTTACGCGCGGGAATTGCTTATCGTATTTATGGTGGTGTACGTTTCTTTGACCGTGCGGAAGTAAAAGATGCTTTGGCTTATTTACGCTTATTAGTAAATCCCGATGATGATACTGCTTTTGATCGCATCGTTAATTTTCCCACTCGAGGTATTGGTGAAAAAACGCTTGATGATCTGCGCCATTATGCCAAATCAGAACAATGCTCATTATGGCATGCCGCCAAAACATTATTACAATCAGGAGAAATGGCGCAACGGGCAGGTACTGCACTATCAAAATTCATAGAGTTAATCGAACAGCTGCAACATGGTACAGCAGCAATGGAACTGGACGAGCAATTATCGCTAGTGATTCAGTTGAGTGGCTTGTATGCTCATTTCAGCAAAATCAAAGGGGACAAGTCAGAATCTCGTCTTGATAACTTACAAGAATTAATTAATGCGGCAAAACAATTCCGCTATGAGCAAGAGGAAGAAGAGGAAATCCCTTTAGTGAATGCATTTTTAGCACATGCCTCTTTGGAAGCTGGAGAAATGCAGGCAGGAGAACATGAGCGTTACGTACACTTGATGACCCTACATGCTGCTAAGGGTCTTGAGTTCCCCATCGTATTTTTAGTAGGTATGGAAGAGGGGATATTTCCAGGAAAACAGTCATTAGAAGAGCCTGGACGTTTGGAGGAAGAGCGTCGGTTATGTTATGTGGGCATGACACGTGCCATGCGCAAGCTAGTTTTATCGTATGCTGAAATAAGGCGACAATACGGGCGAGAAGAATATCATCGACCCTCACGGTTCTTAAGGGAATTACCTCAGGAATTACTTGATGAGATTCGTGTCAAGGCGAAATTTCAAGCACCAGCTATATCACGAAACAAACCTTCTATTGTTCCCGAAACTTCGGGATTATCATTGGGCCAAAGTGTGACACATGCAAAGTTTGGTCAAGGAGTTGTCCTGGCAGTAGAAGGTAGTGGAGCCCACACACGTGTTCAAGTGAAGTTTAGTGAGCATGGTGTAAAATGGCTTGTTTTAGCTTATGCAAATTTAGCTGTTGAGATCTAATAACTTGCAGCAAAGTTGGGTTTGGGCTTTTAACCCGGAATCGAGATGAGTGAATCTCATAGTCCAGAGCTCCGCTGCTTGCATCCAGGTCACTGAATTCAAAAATAAGTAAAAGAACTGACACCCAAGCCGTTATTACAACGGCTTGGTACGATTTAAATGTAGGGCTAATAATCAACACGCCCGTAGTGTCTCCTGCCAGGAAGCGAAAGGCATTGAGATCGGATGAGACGCCGCCAAAGGAAATAGTGAATGGATAATTAACCCTATTTGTTGTTTGTGTTAATCCCCAAACCGAATTTACTTGTGCATAACTGCGAATACTGACAGAACTTCTTTGATCTAAAGCCGCGAGTTTCACCACAGTATTGCTGCTGCCAATAGCGTTTTGGAAGCCAACGACTTCAAATTGATTTTGCTGATTCAGCAGGACACTAAGATAGCCATCTACACTACCACTTTTTTGAATCAGTGTGACCGGAATTAGAAATGTGGTTTCACTAGGATTACTTGGAGTTGCATTATCTGGGATAAACAATACAGGCACTCTATTTAATAATGGCCAACTATTTAAGTAAGGAGTTTTGGGAAACTAATGTTCCAATTGGTTCCAACCTGAGTTGCCGCTATTCCTTGATACTGAATACTGGAATAACAGGGATAGGGTGGCCAAGGATTATTGTTTGAGTCGAGTAAAAATTGGTTACTGAATCGTTGTACAAACTCAACAAGATCCGCTAAATCAGTACTGCTGATCTGTATAATGAAAGTGAATACCAGTACCTAGATTAGCAACAAGTTGTGCTGTATTCTTTTAAGGTAAGGATAAGCCCCCACCAAGTTCTTCTTCATCTGGAAAGTCGTGATAGCGTAAACGTGACCATCCCTCACCAAGCTGGGTCCACCTTCTATCACCCATTCAATACCTGAATGTATGCTGCTTATCCCAGTACAGGTAATAAGCCATGCCATAGCATTTTTTATGAAATGTAAACTTCCTTTCATGTTCGTCTTTGAAGCTCTGTAAATAAAAAAGCAAAACTTTATTTCATTTCTTTGAAAAATTGATAGTTTTTGATAGTTTCAGGAGGGGATTGGTTGTTCTGGCTTCTTAGAGGGTGGATTTCTCCCGAATTATTCCTAAATGAAATGCCGGGATGAAACTCAAGTTAAACTAGAGTATAATTCCTGAGCTTAGATACTACATCCTGGTTGCAGTAATCCATTATGAATCAGTTAATTTCTTTTGATATAAAAATTAATGCGATAATACTCTAACTATTGAATTTTCTTGAAGCGGATGCTAGGGTGCCGATTGGAAAGTTGTTGGTATTATGTTAACTATTAAATAAAAGGGGAACTGTGTGAAATTTACAAATTTATTAACAGTAGGAGTGCTGACAGCATCTTTAGTATCACCTGCAATTATGGCAGCAGATACCAATAATACAACTCCTATGTCTGATACACAAAAAAAAGAAATCGAAAAAGTAGTGCATGACTATTTAGTAGCGAATCCAGAAGTACTTTTGGAAGCTTCACAAGCCCTGCAACAAAAACAACAACAAAATATGCAGCAGCAAGCTCAATCTGCAATCAAAGAAAATACAGATCAATTATTCCTAGGCAAAACGACGATTGTAGGTAATCCCAAAGGGAATGTGACTATAGTAGAATTTTTTGATTATCAATGCATTCATTGCAAAAAAATGTCGCCAATTATTGACAGCCTGATCAAGAAAGACAGTGATTTGCGTGTCATTTATAAAGAGTTCCCAATTTTTGGTAAGAGCTCTGAGTTAGCTTCTAGAGCTGCTTTAGCTGCTGGTATGCAAGGCAAATATCAAGCTATGCATAATGCATTGATTTCTATTGACAAACGCTTAAATGATCAAATTATCATGTCTACTGCAAAGTCTTTAGGCTTAGATATGAAAAAATTTAAGACAGATATGCAAAGCAAAGAAGTAACTGCTATTTTAGACGCAAACCGTGAATTAGCAGAAAAATTACATTTGATGGGGACTCCTGCGTTTATAATTGCCTCAACTCCAAAAGGCCAATTTAAAGAAGGTTCTGAGCCCTCATTTATACCTGGTGCTGCCAGTGAAGAGTCGCTACAAGAATTAATTAAGAAAGCAGCAGGTAATTCATAAGTATTATAGCAACCTGGGTTATGGGGAATCTATAACCCAGGAATACCTCTTCTCTGCAAACAATCCCCGAGATTCGGGTTTCGGCTTTTACCTAGAATATGTTGAGATCTTCATGACAAAACCATCTACATTTCAGGACATTATTCTCACGTTGCAGCAATATTGGGCTGCTCAAGGATGTGTAATTTTACAACCCTTTGATATGGAGGTTGGCGCAGGTACTTTCCATCCGGCAACTTTCTTGCGGGCCATAGGACCTGAGCCTTGGTCGGCTGCTTATGTACAGCCTTCTCGAAGACCTACTGATGGTCGTTATGGGGACAACCCAAATCGTGTTCAACATTATTACCAATTTCAAGTAGTACTCAAGCCTTCTCCTATAGACATACAAGATAAATACTTGGATTCCTTATGTGCACTGGGAGTGGATCCTTTAGCAGATGATATTCGTTTTGTTGAAGACAACTGGGAATCACCTACTTTAGGTGCATGGGGCTTAGGATGGGAGGTTTGGCAAAACGGCATGGAAGTATCCCAATTTACCTATTTCCAACAAGCAGGTGGTTTGGTGTGTGCACCGGTCACTGGTGAATTGACTTATGGTTTGGAACGCTTAGCAATGTATATATTAGGAGTGGATAATTTATTTGATCTGCCCTGGAGTAATACTGCTAATGGCACAATAACTTATGGTAATGTGTTCCATCAAAATGAAGTGGAAATGTCCGCATATAACTTTGAACATGCCAATGTAGACGAATTGTTTAAACAATTTGATTATTATGAGAGTGAGGCAGAAAAACTGATCGCGTTACAATTACCACTTCCCGCTTATGAAATGGTAATTAAAGCATCCCACTCATTTAACTTGCTCGATGCTCGCAAAGCGATATCCGTTACTGAAAGACAGCGTTATATTTTACGCGTAAGGCATCTATCAAGAGCAGTAGCGCAGGCTTATTACCAAGCGCGCGAAGTTTTGGGCTTTCCTATGCTTAACCAAAAGGTGTGTGATGGTCAATGATTTTATTTTTGAATTGGGTTGTGAAGAGTTACCTTCTGGTTCAGTTTGGCCTTTGGCTGATGAGTTTGCTAATCAGTTATTGTCTGCATTGGATAAAGCACAATTAAGCTATGGACAAGTAAAATGTTTTGCTACACCAAGACGTATTGCGATTACTATTTTTGATTTGCAAGAAGAGCAAAAAAGCCAAAGTGTTACCCGTCGAGGCCCCGCATTTGCTGCTGCTTACGATAAAGAGGGCAAACCAACGCCTGCTTTACTTGGCTTTGCCAAATCATGTGGTGTAGAGGTAGAGCAACTTTCCCAAATAGAAACAGAAAAAGGGGAATGGATTGTCTATGAAACTCAAAGCCAAGGAAATAAAACCAAAGCTTTGCTGCCTGTTTTAATTAGCCAGTCTTTAGCTGCTTTGCCGATTGCTAAACCCATGCGTTGGGGGGCAGGAGATGAAGAGTTTGCTCGACCTGTACATTGGGCTGTGATGTTGTATGGTGACAAGGTAATTGAGAGTACTCTTTTGGGAGTTCAATGTGGTCGCAACAGTAGAGGACACCGTTTCCATCATCCACAACAAATTGTAATTAACTCAGCACAAAGTTACGAATCACAAATGAAGGAAGTCTTTGTCATTGCTGATTTTGCAACTAGAAAGCAAATGATTAAAAAACAAGTTGAGGGGCTAGCAGCATCCATTCAGGCTACAGTAATCATGCCCGAAGATTTGCTTGATGAGGTGACTTCAATTGTTGAATGGCCACAGGCCTTAATGGCTGATTTTGAAAAGGAATTTCTCGAAGTACCTGCTGAATCTTTAATTGCGTCAATGCAATCACATCAAAAATGCTTTGCCTTAAAGGATAACCGAGGGAAGTTGTTACCCCATTTTATTACGGTTTCCAACATTGCCAGTACTAATCCGCAACAAGTTATTTTAGGGAATGAAAAAGTGATGCGAGCGCGTTTAAGTGACGCAGCATTCTTTTTCCGGCAAGATAAAAAGCTGCCTTTAAATCAGCGTATTTCGGGCACAAAACACGTTGTTTTCCAAGCAAAGTTGGGAAGTTTACAGGATAAAGCGTTACGTATGGAAGCGCTGATGACCTATTTGAGTCCCGCTATGCATTTGAACTTACAACAGGCACAACGTGCAGCACAGTTGAGCAAATGTGATTTGTTGACAGGAATGGTTGGTGAGTTTCCTGAGTTGCAGGGACTAATGGGATATTATTACGCCCTCAATGATGGTGAAGATCAAAGTGTTGCCCAAGCTTTAAATGAACAGTATATGCCACGCTTTGCTGCGGATAGTTTACCTGAGTCTGATTTGGGTTTGGCTTTATCTTTAGCAGACCGGATTGATACTTTAGTTGGTATTTTTGGTATAGGACAAAAGCCTTCAGGGGTAAAAGATCCATTCAAGTTACGCCGTCATGCCTTGGCTGTTGTCCGTTTACTAATCGCAACACCAGCACAACTCAATTTAAGTACATTAATTGAGCAATCTATGATTCATTATGGCAACTTGATAACCACTGGGCAGAATTTACTGAGTGAGTTGAAATCTTTTATCCTGGAACGTTTACAATCTCATTATCAAGGCCAAGGACTGAGTGTTGATTTGGTACATGCGGTACGAGCTCGCCAGGATGACTGGCTGTATGATTTGGACAAGCGTTTGAGTGCACTGCAGTTGTTTGTAAAACTGCCCGAAGCTGCTTCTCTTTCTGCTGCATGTAAGCGTGTAAATAATCTGCTTTCCCAAGCAGGAGGACAAACTTTGTCGGCTGTTAATGAACAACTTTTTGAAGAAGAAGCAGAGAAATTTTTGTATGTTCATATCAATCAAATTGTACGAGCGGTAGAACCCTTGTATCGTTCTGCTGATTATGGACCATTACTTAAATTACTTGCCAGCCTTAAGGAGCCGGTAGATCTTTTCTTTGATAAAGTAATGGTAATGGTGGAGGATCCCGCAATAAAAGCTAATCGCTTAGCAATTCTGGAGCGATTACAAGAATTATTCCAAGGTGTTGCGGATATTTCATTGTTACAAATTGGGTAATGCAGTATTCTGTTGGTACTGCAATTAAATTAAGCAATGTGATAAATTTGCCATCCCTATGCGGGCGGGGATCTACCCTAATCGAACATCAAAACCAATTCAGACATGGGTTCCCCCTACGCAGGGATGACAAAGCTCTTTAACTGATTGGCAGAGAAGTTGTAGGTCCCCGAAGATATAATTGAATAATCGTTGGTTATAAAAATGATCGATATTTCAGCAGTAGGTTATGAGCACGAGGAACTGCACGATAAAGCAAAAGCAATTGCTAAACAATTGAATTTTGTTTTAGACAAAAATGCTAATCTTTGTCTCTTTGTTACTGAAGATAAATTGTCATTAAAAATACCTGGTTTTTCCCCAATTTTTGCTGAATTCAGTGCTTCTTTTTGGAGCAAAAGAAAGTCTGAGGGAAAAAAACAAGGATTAGTCCGTGCCTGCAAGCCCTCGCCAGGGCTAAAAATTATCGATGCAACTGCAGGTTGGGGACGTGATTCTGCCATTTTAGCCAGTTTTGGTGCGGAAGTATTAATGCTTGAACGTCATCCCGTTATGGCTTCTTTATTGTCAGATGCTTTAATTCGCAGAAATGAGTCAGAACCACATCCGCTGCACTTGATACTTCATGCTGGCGATGCTTATACCTATTTGAGTTCCCTAGCAGAGCAAGACTACCCTGACGTGATTTACATTGATCCCATGCACCCAGAACGTAGTAAATCTGCATTGGTGAAAAAAGAAATGCAAGCCTTACAACAAATAATCGGTGCTGATGAAGACGCGCTCAAACTTATTCAATTGGCGATAGGTCGGACAAAACAAAAAGTAGTAGTAAAATGGCCGCAAAAAACAAAACCATTATTGCCTGCAAATGCAGCTGTAGTGGGAAAAACAGTACGGTTTGATATTTATTTTTCTAATTTTCGGTAACGCATGTCGAATAAAGACTACGCAACCCAGGGTTTGGATATGAATGCACTGCCTAATCCCAGGGTTACGATAATAGAATACTAACCAAATTCCGCGAGTTCTTCTCGGAGACGTTTTTCTTCAAATAAGTCTTCTATTCTTCTTCTCCGTTCCAATTTAGTCGAAGGATTTGTTTCCGAAGGCAGGAGTGGTGTATCCACACCAAACTCATCCATGTCGTTCACTTCTTCTTCAAATTCACGAGTATCCATAGCTATCTCCTTAGCCTAACCCGTAGTTAATTTTATAAAATAACAGAAATTAAGTTGGGGGAATAGTGGAATTTTTTGACCATGCTTGGGAGAAGTTATTAGAGCGGGAAAAAGCCTGGTTTTAATTTAAAAAAATCAAAAAACCAGGATCGTAGTTAACCGGTAATACCCTTTACCACCTGTTCGTTATCAGATTCTTGTCTACGTACTTTTTCTTGTTCCGCTTCTATTTCGTCCTTCGCTTTACCTGTCATTCTTGCGAGAACCCTGCCATCATCGATTTCTTTGCGATATTGCTTAGTAAGTTCTTCTGAAGGTTCTTGTCGAGGTGCATCTTTGACTAATTTATCGAGTTTTTCACGTTTCTTCGCTGCCCTCTCATGAAGTAACGTCAATTCGCTAGCAGAGAAGATTTCTTCGGGCTTGATTTCCTTTCCAGATCCATCTTTTAGATGAATACCTCTTACTTGCTCTTTTTCCTCTTTCTCCTCTTCTCCAGGAAGTGGACCTGGGGGAAAACCAGCTTCGAGTGCCGCTTCATAAGCTTGTCTTGCTCTTTGTGTTCGAGTCTTCTCATCCTCGAAATTAATAGTCATTGTGATTGAGTCAAACCCAGAGGCTCTTACTGCTTGAGCCATAGTCAACATGTCTACTTTAGGCAACTCCTTATTACTTAAATAGTAAAAGGGAGATAAGATGCGGGCTGGCATAGTTGCAGTCCAAAGACCGGGTTTGCCATCTTGTGCTTTCTTATGCTTTAGCTTATTTCCTGATAAGGAAATGATAAAATTTAAATCTTCTGGATTTATGGCAGAGACGGTATTTTTTTCAAAATCTACATAAGCAGTTGTATTTCTTGCTGGTGCCTCCATACCTCGTCTTTTAAGATTCTCCTCTCTTGCCAGCGCCATTTCATGCTCCATTTCATCCCTTTGGGAGGAGCTGAGTTGCTCTTTCCAGCTTTCCAACTGGCCGGTGAAGAGAAGACGTTTATTTTCAAGTGCGGAGGCTTTATCGAGTACGGTCATGTTTGCTTTAGCCGAGTCGTTAAATGCCGTAAGTTGATCTGAATGGCTTTTTTCCATTCCTGCAATTAAATCTTTTTTTATTTTTTCTACTTCTTCAGGAGTTTTGCCTAAGGCTATTTCGATTTTTTGTGAGAATTCAGGTTTATTAAGTTCTGCTTTAAAATCTTCTAGTTCTTTTTTTTGCTGGGCTTCTATCGCTTTTCTACCTCTCTGATTAATTTGTTCAAGGTAGCCTCGGATTTGCTCTACTGAAAGCTCAGGAATTTGGTTGATCCGTTTTTTAAAAAATTCCATTGAATCTTTATATGTTTCTTGAGCGTCTGTATAAAACTTTTGAGGTTTCAATAGCTCTTCGAGTCTTGTTCTAACTTCTTTTTTATCAACAGGATCATCTCCTTGGATTAATTTTGCAAAAGTATCTTCCTTCTCGGGGCCTACTTGGGTTGTAAAACCTGAGGAATCTTGGATCCGCTTATCAGCATGAGCCTTAAAAGCACCTGCTCCCATGTCTTTTGCCACGTCTTGGGTTAACCCAATAGAGTCGCGGTATTTTTGCTTAATTCTTTCTTGTTCTTCGGCACTAAATTGATCCAAAAATCTTCTGGATTTTAATATATTATGAATTGCTTGTCTTAATGAAGGCATATAATGGTACCTCGGGAGCTCACTTTTTTATAAAGTATAACACTTTTATGAAGTATAACACTTATTCATTAAGATAGGATTAGGTCTAAATACCATGGATTGTTAAGATAAGGTAAACAAATCGCTGTTTTTTACTATTAGTTGTGTTTTATACATAGTATGAACACTATAGCTAAGCCTCATTTACCCGCGTAGACAAGCTGAAGACTCCATTTCCATACTGGCATTGTGCTTATAATTAGGTATGAATTCCTGCATCCGCGGGATGACAACACTCGTTTTTTGTTTCGCCTTTAGATTATGTGTTTTATACCCATATTTGTCGATGTTCGCTAGGGCAGTGGCGACGGTGATTGGAAGAAATCCTGGGTGAGGCTTCACCCAGGTTATAAAGTCTAAATAAATTCTACCAGGCAGGAATAGCTGAGTCTCCAAATAAAGTTTTAGCTTTTTCTTTGACCTCTTCAGAGTTTAACGCCTTCACAAAAAGCTCCAGTTGTTCTTTTTTAGGAGAGTTGCTGTGAATGACGATGATATTAGCATAAGGTGAGCTCTTATCTTCAGTAAATAAAGCATCACGTGAAGGATTAAGACCTGCTGGTAAGGCAAAGGTTGTATTGATTACTGCTGCATCAACATCGGGTAAAACCCTTGGTAATTGTGCCGCATCCATTTCTTTGAACTGCAGGTTATGTGGATTTGTTGCAATATCTTTTAGGCCAGTATTTTCACTCGGTTTTAAAGTAATCAATTGTGCTTTTTCCAATAATTGCAGCGCTCGCATTTCATTGCTTGGGTCATTGGGGAGGGCGATTACTGCCTTTTCCGGCAGTTGTTGTAATGAAGTGTATTTTTTGGAATAAATTCCCATAGGATAAACAAACGTTCTACCAATTGCCTCTAAAGTATATCCATGGGCTTTAACCGCAGCATTAAGATAAGGAAAGTGTTGGTAGACATTAGCATCCAAACTCCCGTCTTGTAATGCTTCATTGGGTAAATTGTAATCATTGAAGGTTACAATTCTTATGTTTAAGTCATATTTGTTCTTGGCTACTTCTTTTGCTGTTTCAACCAGATCAGTTTCTGGTCCGGCAATAGTTCCTATTACTAAAGTGTTGGGTGAGGGTTTGTTACATGCAACAAGACTTAATAATAAAACGCAATAAGCTACAATCCGCATTTAATACTCCAAAAAATAATACAAATTAGTGTTTTTCCATTTTTACTATCATGGCCAAACTATCAAATTTTCTGCGTTTGGTACACGAATCCAGGCCATTTTGACGCAATACTAGTTATGTAAAAAACGTTTTGCCAAATAATCACCAGCCATTTGAATCAGTTGTACCATCACAATCAAAATGATTACAGTTGATATCATGACTCCAGCATCAAAACGTTGGTAACCGTAATTAATTGCCAAAGTACCCAAACCACCAGCGCCGACGGTTCCTGCCATTGCTGAATAATTGATTAAAGTAATCGCTGTAACAGTAATAGCATGAATTAACGCGGGTTTTGCTTCAGGTAATAAAATATGCATGATAATTTGTTGGGTGTTTGCACCCATTGCATAACCTGTTTCGATAAGGCCTGAAGGCAAGCTCCGATAAACATTATCTACCAATCTGGCAAAAAAGGGTGTTGCACCGAGGGTAAGGGGTACTATCGCTGCATTCATTCCAATTGAAGTTCCTACTATGAGGCGGGTAAATGGAATAATTGCTACTAATAAAATAATAAAAGGTATAGAGCGTGCCATGTTAATGAAGGCAGATAATGCCTTATACACTTTAGGCATTGGTTTTATATGGCTGGACGAATAAAGCCATGTTCCCAGAGGTAAGCCGAGTATAATCGCAAATAAAGTACTGAGGGCTACCATATACAGTGTTTCGCATGTTGCAATGAATAAATCATATGCCATCAGGAAGGACATAACCTAAAACCTCCACAGTTAAATTGGCTTGTTCACAGCGTTCAATGAATGCTTCAAGTAAAAATTGATGTGCAGTTAATTCAACAACTACAACGCCACAAGTTACTGTATCATAACGATCTATATTGGCGAGCAAGATGTTAATGTCTAAATTTAACTCACGACTTGTTTGACTGATAAAAGGTACTGTTGCTTCTTCACCCTGGAAGAATAAGCGCAGCAAAGGTTTTTCGGTTACATAATTTGCGAGTTTTTTAGTAAGGCATTCAGGCAATTGTGGACTGAGCTGTGCATAAAGCATACTCCGAGCCAGACTGTCTTTCTTATTAAATACATTAGCAAGGGCGGTGGTTTCAACCAACTCGCCATTAACCATTACCGCTAACCGGTTACAAATTCGTTTGACTACATCCATTTCATGAGTGATAAGGATTATAGTGATCCCATAAAGCGCATTAATTTTTTTTAGCAGTGCT
Organism: Legionella parisiensis; assembly: GCF_001467945.1. GTDB lineage: Bacteria > Pseudomonadota > Gammaproteobacteria > Legionellales > Legionellaceae > Legionella > Legionella parisiensis. The sequence goes on along the minus strand of NZ_LNYQ01000013.1, from coordinate 2,084,330 downwards.
AAAATAGAATCGGTTGTTTCGGGGTCTAATGCTGAAGTTGCCTCATCGCAAAGCAGAATTTTAGGGGAGCAGCTTAAGGCGCGCGCGATCGCCACCCTTTGTTTCTGACCCCCGCTGAGTTGTGCGGGGTATGCCTGTTTTTTATCGGTTAATTCGACAATTGGCAGTAACTCTTCAATTTTATTACGAATGACCTCTTCCTCAATTCCTTGAATGCGCATGGGGAGGGCAATGTTGTCATAAACATTTTTTGAGTAAAGCAAATTGAATTGTTGAAAAATCATTGCCATTTTGTGGCGAGCTAAAGCCAAATCTTTTCTTGAAAGACTTGTCAAATATTGGTTATCAATGATGACATGACCTTCATCAGGCCGTTCTAGAAGATTAATACATCTTAATAAGGTTGATTTACCTGCACCACTTTTACCAATGATTCCGAAAATTTCACCTTCCTGGATAAATAGATTAATGCCACGCAGAACAGATTTACCCGAAAAGGATTTGGACAATCCACTTAATTCAATCATTATTATAACCTGAGATTATGCGTGCGGGCGGAGACTTAGGGGAATGTAATCATATCCGCTTTAGCCGTATTTTCAAAAAGAGCCCCTTTTTGAGCGTCCGCAAGCTGAATTTCAAATCGACGCCATTGCAGCATTATACACAAATTGTTGGTATAAACAATGTAACGCTTTCTAATTTTAGTGATATTTTGGTTTTTTTAAGGGATAAAGTAACCTGGTTACCCAGGCTACTTTTTATTGTTGTAATTCTTCGCGATTTTTAAAATAATCTAATGCGTTAGGGTTTGCCAGAGATTGCAAATTATTTACAGGTAAACCATGAACAATTTGTCTGACAGCTACCTCTACTATTTTACCGCTAATTGTTCTTGGAATATCTTCAACTTGCAGTATTTTCGCTGGTACGTGCCTTGGTGAGGCATTCTGACGAATCGTTAAACGTATTTTGTTTATTAATTCTTCCGTGAGTATCATGCTGTCACGCAATTTAACAAATAAAATGATACGTACATCATCTTGCCAATCTTGACCAATTACAATACTGTCGACTACTTCATCTATTTTTTCAACTTGTCTATAAATTTCAGCCGTACCAATACGCACACCTCCAGGATTTAAAACAGCGTCGGAGCGTCCATAAATGATTAATCCTTTGTGAGCGGTAATCTCTGCAAAATCCCCATGAGCCCATATTCCGGGAAAACGTTGAAAATAAGCGCGTTGATATGCGGTTCTTTCGGGATCATTCCAAAAGCCTACAGGCATGGACGGGAAGGGGGCTGTACAGACTAATTCCCCACGTTCTTCACGAACAGGGTGTCCTTCCTCATCAAATACATCAACAGCCATACCAAGACCAAGGCATTGCAATTCGCCTCTGTAAATTGGAAGCATCGGATTGCCTAAGGCAAAACAAGAAATGATGTCTGTACCACCTGAAATAGAACAAAGTTGTATATCTTCTTTGATTTCTTCGTACACGTAATCATAGTTTTTAGGAAGAAGTGGTGAGCCTGTAGAAAGAATGCAGCGTAAGTGAGTTAAATCAAACTCCTCTTTGGGTTTAACTCCTGCTTTTTCTACTGAGGAGATAAATTTGGCACTTGTACCAAAAACAGTGACTTGTTCTTCTGCAATTAATGTGAATAAACGATTGCTTTCAGGGTAAGTCGGGGACCCTTCATATAAAGTGAGCGTCGCTCCTAAGGCAAGTGCAGAAACAGTCCAGTTCCACATCATCCATCCGCAGGTAGTATAAAAGCATAAGTTGTCCTCAGCATGCAGATCGGTATGTAATCCCAATTCTTTAATGTGCTGTAATAGGGTTCCACCTGCTCCATGAACAATGCATTTAGGCTTTCCAGTAGTTCCCGATGAGAACATAATGTAAACTGGATGCTCAAAAGGCATGGCAACAAATTCGCAATGATTCGCCGGACGAAGAAAATCCTTCCAATGTTGTGCTTTAGGCAGTGCAGAGATATCTATGGACTCGTTTATATTAGGACAAATTACAATTTGAATGAGCGAGCTAATGGCATCATTCAGTAGTTTGATTTTTTCTCTCCCACTATGTTTTTTTCCTTGATATTGATGTCCATCACAGATAAACAATACTTTGGGGTCAATCTGTCCCAATCGATCGATTGCAGCTTGAGCGCCAAAGTCAGGTGAGCAAGAGGACCAAATTCCTCCTAATGAGGTAGTGGCAAGCATGGCGATAATTGTATGTGCGGTATTTGGCATTAAAGCTGCTACTCTATCCCCGGCAGTTACTCCAATTGCTTTTAAACCTGCTGCGCATTGTGCGACCAAATCATGTAATTGTTCGTAACTCATTACTTGTTTTTGGTTGTCTTCATTTAGACTAATTAAAGCTGGATGCTTATCTTTTCGTGATAACAGTTTTTCGGCAAAATTAAATTGCGCTCCAGCAAACCAATGTGCATTTATCATTTCATCGTTATGATAGTGATTCAGGATTTGGTATGGTGCAGTATCAAACTGGATATGAAAGAAATCGCAAAGTGTGGGCCAAAATGAGTCAGGATGTTTAATGGACCAGGTATGCAGCTCGTGATAGTTTTCAAAAATCTGACCATTTTGTTTGGCTGCGAACTCCATAAATTGCCACATTCTACTTTTTTTAGGATGTTTGGGCTTCCATAAGATGTCATTCATTTCATTCTCTCTTATTTATTACTTTATTTCAGCCAGACTCTATGTAGCATAGAGACACTCTGGGAAAAGTGGGCTAAAACGTGAAAAATAATCTAATTACAGGGATTTGCTAACATAGCATTTGCGACCTTTGATTGATTCTTACGCCCTAATATTTTACAGATCATGTCCCCGGCCGTCACAATTTTAAATATATCTATACCTGTATTGATTCCTAAACCATGCATTAAGTATAGAACGTCTTCAGTAGCTACATTACCGCTTGCTCCACGTGCATAAGGGCAACCACCAAGTCCAGCAACTGAACTATCAAAGCGGTGTACGCCGTGTTGCAAGGAAGTATAAATATTTGCTATGGCCTGACCATAAGTGTCATGAAAATGCATTGCTAATTGGTTCAGTGGCAATAGTTTTAGTACTTGTTCGAGTAATAGGTGAGTTTGATATGGGGTTCCAACACCTATAGTATCTCCTAATGAAATTTCATCTACACCCAAGTCTAATAGTTTCTTAGTTACTTCAACCACTTTTTCGGGAGCTACACTTCCTTCATAAGGACACCCAAGGACACAGGAAACATATCCTCGCACCTTGATGTTTTTTTCTTTTGCTAAAATGAGAACGGGTTTAAAACGAGAAATACTTTCGTCGATGGAGCAATTTATGTTTCGTTGATTAAATTGTTCGCTTGCTGCAGTAAATACGGCAATTTCTTTAACTCCAGCTTCCAATGCTTTAAGCATACCGTGCTCATTAGGAACTAATGCAGAATAGTGTATGGATGGGGCTTTATCTATAGCACGAAAAACTTCATTATGGTCTGCAAGTTGTGGAATTGCCTTTGCAGATACAAAACTCGTTACTTCGATATATCGCAAGCCAGATTCACTGAGTAAATTGATTAATTCAATTTTGTGTTTGCTGGATACAAAAGAAGACTCATTTTGCAAGCCATCACGCGGGCCTACTTCTATAATGGTTACGTTTTGCGGATAGTCCATAATTATCTCTTTTAATTTTCCAAGGTGGTCATACGGTGCTGGTCAAGTGAAAATGAAATCATGTCTTTTTCTAGGTTAATTTCGCTTCACCAGCAATATATTCTAATGACCAAACCTATATTTTAAGAATCTTCTTCACTTAATGACAGTAATTCCTCTCCTTCATTCACTTGTGCACCCACAGTATAGAATATATCCAATAAAGTGCCGTCAGCGGGGGCATGAATGGTATGTTCCATTTTCATTGCTTCTAAAACGATCAAGCGCTCACCCGCTTTTACCTTTTCACCGATATTTTTTAAAATTGCGACTACAGTGGCTGGCATAGGTGCTGTTAGCTGTCCTTTATGAACGTTTGTTTGCGCTCCAATGGTTCCCCAGTCAAAACGTTCAATAGTAATTTGCCCTTGATTCGTATACAAGGTTAACGATTTTTTTCTATTATCAACAGTGGCGTGATGTTTTTGTAACTCTGTTTCAACATAGATTTTATCGCCAGTTAAATGAGTATGAATCAGATGTTCCTCTGTGCTGAATCGAACTTTAAAATGATTTTTATCAATTGGAGTGATAAATGCTTCAACCGGTTCATTTTGATCTTTATAGCGCCATATCCAATGGGTTGAGATTTGAGATTGCCAGGAAAAGGTCTCTTGCAGCAAGGGGTCCCGAAATGTATTGATGTTGTTTAAATAATCAAAACTTACTGCCATAAGTAAGGTTGTTTTTGGGTCTATTGTGGGAAGTTTGATTTCTTCCAGGGTTAAAAAATCGGTACTGAGTTTTGCCTGCCTGAATTTAGGATGGTGACAAATAGCTTGTAAAAACGGAACGTTCGTTTTGACTCCGCCAATAAAATAATGAGATAAAGCATCTCCTAATCTGGATAATGCTTCCTCGCGATCAGCCCCCCACACGATAAGCTTGGCAATCATAGGGTCATAGTACATAGTTATTTGTGATGAGAGTTGCACCCCTGTATCAATACGTATTCCATCTCCGGAAGGTTCCTGCAAAAAGAGGATTTGTCCTATTGAAGGAATAAAGTCATGATGAGGATCTTCTGCATAGATACGGCATTCAATTGCGTGACCATGGGCTTGAATTCTATCTTGTGACAAGGGCAACGCTTCATTAGCAGCAATTTTCAACTGCCAGGCAACTAAATCAAGTCCGGTAATCATTTCAGTTACAGGGTGTTCTACCTGCAATCGTGTATTCATTTCCATAAAATAGAAGTGTTCTAAACCATCTACTAAAAACTCAACAGTACCTGCGCCGCTGTATTTTATAGATCGAGCCACTTCACAAGCAGCCTCAGAAAGTTTTTGTCGTAAAGAAACAGGTAAATTGGGCGCTGGAGCTTCTTCAATAATTTTTTGGTGTCGCCGTTGAATAGAGCAGTCCCGTTCAAATAAATGAACTACATTGCCATGATTGTCGGCCATAATTTGTAATTCAACATGACGAGGATGAAGCACCAGTTTTTCTATAATCATTGTATCATCGGCAAAACTTGCCATTGATTCACGTTTTGCTCCTGCTAGGGCGGCACTAAACTCTGATTCGTGATGAACAGCACGCATCCCTTTACCACCACCGCCATTAGCCGCTTTAAGTAGGACTGGAAATCCTATTTTTTTGGCTTCAGCCAGTAATTTGTCTTCAGCTTGTTCACTGCCGTGATAGCCTGGGGTTAAGGGAACTTTGGTTTTTTCCAGTAATTGTTTGGCTAATTGTTTGGAGGCCATTGCTTCCATTGCTTCGACCGAGGGGCCAATAAAAACAATGTCAGCCTCTGTACATGCTTTGGCAAACTCAGGGTTTTCAGATAAAAATCCATAACCGGGATGAATGGCTTGTGCCCCACACTCCTTTGCAATATGAATAATGTTAGCGATATTCAGATAGCTGTCCTTAGCTGGAGCATCGCCTACAAAATATGCACTGTCAGCACTTCGGACATGAAGACTGTCTTTATCAACCGAGGAATAAATAGCTACTGTGTGTATGCCCATAGATCGAGCAGTTTTGATAATTCTGCACGCAATTTCACCGCGGTTGGCAATAAGAATTTTATTAAACATTAGTGCCTCATTAAATTGTTACTTTATAACTACCCATGCATTATCTTCTAGCTTGAGAGATTTACAGCCCGGGAAGAGGTTATAACCGTAATATTTATGATAGATCCCGGGTTACACGACTCCCAGGCTTCCAAAATAATTCAAGATCTCTAGTCCCAGTTTGGCGTTTCTTTCTTTAAAAATGCATTAAGCCCTTGTTGTCCTTCAGCTGATACTCTTTTTTGAGCGATCAAGGAAGCAGTGTAATATACAAGCTCTTCATTTATTTTTTTATCTGCTACATAGCTTGCCAGTTGTTTTGATGCTCTGACTGCGTCGGGTGCATTGTTGCTGATTTGTTTTGCGTAATTCAGTGTAAACTCCAGCAAGCTTTCCTCAGGAACACAGTGTTGTACTAAATGTAATGACAATGCTTTGGCTGCATCAAAAACCTCAGCACTCATGAATAATGCTTTAGCGTTGTGTTCACCAATGGCTTGCACGACGTATGGACTAATTACTGCAGGTATTAGACCCAATTTCACCTCTGAAAAACAAAAACGTGCTGATTGGGACGCTATAGTCATATCACATGCTGCCGCAAGTCCTGCTCCTCCACCAAAAGCAGAGCCATGTACCATAGCTAAAGTAGGTTTAGGGCTTTTATTTAAAGTGTACATCAGATTACCAAGTACCATGGCATCCTTTAGATTTTCTTCTTCATTGTAATGTGCCATATTTTGCATCCAGGCTAAATCTGCGCCTGCAGAAAAATGTTTTCCATTTGCTTTGAGCACTATAACGCGAACATTAGAATTGGCAATAGCAGCATCAAGGTGATGTTGCATCTCACTTAAAAGCTCATTATCAAAAGCATTGTGCTTACTCACACGATTTAAAGTGAGTAAGCACAAGCGATCCTGAATTTCATACAACAAGTCGCTCACTTTTGTGCTCCTTACATGCGAAATACGCCAAAACGTGTTGATTCAATAGGGGCATTTAATGCGGCTGATAATCCTAATCCTAATACTTTACGCGTATCCTGAGGTGCAATAACTCCATCATCCCACAAGCGGGCACTAGTATAATAAGGATTTCCTTGCGCTTCATATTGGGAGCGCAATTGGGCTTTAAAAAGCTCTTCCTCTTCCAAAGGCCAATCGTTTCCATGCCTTGCTAATTTCTCACGATTAACTTGTGCCAAAACATGAGCCGCCTGTTCTCCTCCCATGACGGAAATGCGTGAATTAGGCCAAGACCAGAGAAAGTTAGGACTATATGCGCGCCCGCACATGGCATAATTACCTGCGCCAAAACTGCCACCAACTATCACTGTAAATTTAGGAACATTGGCATTTGCAACTGCGGTTACCATTTTGGCGCCATGTTTAGCAATACCGGAGGCTTCATATTTAGAACCAACCATAAAACCAGTAATATTTTGCAGAAATAATAGAGGAATTTTACGCTGGCAACAAAGTTCTATAAAGTGAGTTCCTTTCAAGGCACTGTCACTAAATAGAATGCCATTATTTGCAATAATTCCTATGGGGTAACCATATAAGCGTGCGAAGCCGCAAACCAATGTTGTGCCGAAGAGTGCTTTAAATTCATCAAATTCAGAACCATCAACGATTCGTGCAATAATTTCTCGAATATCAAAGGGTTTTCGGTGGTCCATAGGTACTATGCCATTTAGTTCTTTACTGTCATAGAGTGGCTCTACGGTGTCTATCCGAGTTAATTGCTGTGGTTTTTTACGATTTAAATTGCTAATAGTGGTTCGTGCGAGATGGAGTGCATGAGCATCGTTTTCGGCATAGTGATCAGCTACCCCTGAATGCCGACAATGGACTTCAGCACCGCCTAGTTCTTCAGCACTGATGACTTCACCTGTAGCTGCTTTGACAAGAGGTGGTCCACCAAGAAAAATCGTTGCTTGATTTTTAACCATAATGGATTCGTCGGCCATTGCAGGAACATAAGCACCACCAGCAGTACAAGACCCCATAACTACTGCGATTTGTGGAATATTTTGCGCAGAAAGTTGTGCTTGATTGAAAAAAACTCGACCGAAGTGCTCGCGATCAGGAAATACTTCATCCTGAAGAGGCAAATAGGCGCCTCCCGAGTCTACCAGGTAAATACAGGGCAAATGATTCCTAAGCGCAATTTCTTGCGCTCTTAGGTGTTTTTTTACGGTTAATGGATAATAAGTACCGCCTTTTACCGTAGCGTCATTTACAACAACAACACACTCAATACCTGAAACCCAGCCAACCCCTGTGATAATTCCTGCAGCAGGGACAACATCATCATAGACTTGATATGCTGCAAGTTGTGATAGTTCAAGAAAAGGACTTCCAGGATCAAGTAATTGCTGTAATCGTTCTCTTGGTAATAATTTACCATGTTTCAAATGACGGGCACGTGCTTTTTCATCGCCACCTAAAGCAATGGATTGAATTCGATTGTGTAACTCATCTACTAAGGCTTGCATGGCTGCTTGGTTTTCTTTGAATTCTTGGCTATTTGTGTTGATTTGACTAATTAATTTTGCCATGCCTGTTTCCTTATCGTAGTACTAAAATATCGCTTAAAACAATGATTGTCCAAATAATCCAAGTAATTGCAATAAAGTGAGGCATATTGCCCCCTTTGATGAACTTGTAAATAAGCGCTGGAACGGCAGTAATCACTACAGGTAATATGACAAGAACCAAAATTTTGCGAACTACGAGTCCCCAGCCAGTTTGGCTGAATATAGGGGTCAATTTTAAATTAACATAGGTGAAAAACATATCAACATAGACAATAACAAGATGCGCGTATTTTGCAAATAGTACTACCAGAATACTCAGTAACAGGTAGATAAGACTGTGTCGTAGCATGAACATCCTTTTTTGTAAGTGCCCAGCTCCTTCCTATCATAGAACGATTGTATTTGAGCGCAACTGTTCCATATTGGGAGCCTGAGCTATTACCTATATTTATAAGAAAATCCCCTATCTCATTTATGGAAAGGGGGGCTTTTTGTTTTAAATTAATTCAATTGCCATAGCAGTTGCTTCACCACCACCAATACACAATGAGGCGACACCGCGTTTTTTTCCTTGATGTTTTAGAGCGTGTATTAAAGTTACTAAAATACGCGCACCGGATGCACCAATTGGATGACCTAAAGCACAAGCTCCGCCGTGAATATTAACTTGTTCTGGATTTAATTCAAGTTGTGTCATTGCTGCCATTGTTACTACAGCAAATGCTTCATTTATTTCATAAAGATCCACATCATTTTGTTTCCATGATGCTCTATTCATGACTTTGCGAATGGCATCTACTGGAGCTGTAGTAAACCATTCAGGTGCTTGCGAATGACTTGCATGGGCAACGATGCGGGCAATAGGTTGAATACCGCGTTTTTCAGCTTGTCCAGCACTCATTAATATCAGACTTGCTGCGCCATCAGATATAGAGCTTGAATTGGCTGCGGTAACGGTTCCATCTGCTTTAAAAGCGGGTTTTAATTGGGGTATTTTAGAGATTTTTGCAGCATCAGGACCTTCATCGACATCTACCGTAATATCACCTTTTCGTGTATTAATCATTACTGGAGTAATTTCTTCTTTAAATGCCCCATTTTCTATTGCTTCAAGTGCTCTGCTCATGGAGCGAGTAGCAAATTCATCCTGCTGATCTCTGCTAAAATTAAAGTGATTCGCTGTGGCTTCTGCGAAAACACCCATTAATTTTCCTCTATCATAGGCATCTTCCAATCCGTCGAGGAACATATGATCTTTCAATTCACCATGTCCTAGTCGGTATCCTGAGCGTGCTTTGCTCAATAGATAAGGTGCATTACTCATGCTCTCCATCCCACTGGCAAGAATAATATTTGCAGTGCCTGCGCGAATTAAGTCATGAGCTAACATGACCGCTTTCATTCCTGAACCACACATTTTATTTATTGTGGTTGCTCCTGATGAGTTGGGCAATCCTGCCTTAATTGCTGCTTGGCGTGCTGGAGCTTGACCTATTCCGGCTTGTAAGACACAACCACTAATTACTTCATCTATTTCTGCTGGGCTAATTCCTGCTTGAGATAGGGCAGCCATATGTGCAATTGCCCCTAATTCTGGAGCTGAAAGAGCTGATAAACTCCCTAACATTGCTCCCATAGGAGTTCTTTTAGCCGCAACGATTACTATGTCATTCTGTTCCATTTTCATTTTTTCCTTATGCTGTTTCTTTAAAAAGTTCTCGTCCAATAAGCATTCTTCTGATTTCAGAAGTACCAGCCCCTATTTCATATAATTTTGCATCACGCAGTAAACGCCCTGTGGGATACTCATTAATATATCCATTACCACCAAGAATTTGAATTGCCTGTAACGCCATTTGTGTTGCTCTTTCAGCTGTATATAAAATCACGCTTGCAGCATCCTTGCGACTGACTATACCTTGATCACAAGCTCTGGCAATAGCGTATAAGTATGCTCTTGAAGCTCCCAGATCAGTGTACATATCTGCTAATTTACCTTGGATGAATTGAAATTCACCTATGGGTTGCTCAAATTGTTTTCGCTCATGTACGTAAGGTAAAACAACATCCATACATGCTTGCATAATTCCTACTGGGCCTGACGCCAGAATGGTACGTTCATAATCCAGTCCACTCATTAATACTTTAACACCTCGATTAACTTCTCCCAAAACCTGTTCTGCAGGAACTTCACATTGTTCAAATACCAATTCGCAGGTATTTGATCCACGCATTCCTAGCTTGTCGAGTTTTTGAGCTGTCTTGAAGCCTGGCATTCCTTTTTCAATTAGAAAGGCAGTAATTCCCTTGCTTGCAGCGTGTTTGTCAGTTTTGGCATAAACAACCAGGACATCTGCATCAGGTCCATTGGTGATCCACATTTTGGTGCCGTTGAGAATAAATTTGTTGCCTTCTGGACGAGCATTTAATTGCATGCTGACTACATCGGATCCTGAATTGGACTCACTCATAGCCAGAGCCCCAATATATTCTCCACTGATAAGTTTAGGCAGATATTTTTGTTTTTGCGAATGCGTACCATTTAAATAAATTTGGTTGACGCATAAATTGGAGTGAGCTCCATAACTTAGGCCTATAGATGCAGATGCTCGAGAAATTTCTTCCATGGCAATGACATGAGCAAGGTAACCCATATTGGCGCCGCCATACTCTTCACTTACTGTAATTCCTAGTAAACCCATTTCTCCTAGTTTTGTCCATAAATGATTAGGAAAACTATTGCTTTCATCGATTTGAGCAGCAAGTGGAGCAATTTCAGCACGAGCAAATTGGTGGACACTGTCGCGCAACATGTCGTAAGTTTCCCCGAGTTGATAGTTCGGTCCTGTGTACATAGCTGGCTTCCTGTTGTTATAACTACTTGCCTGAACAAGAATTCTGTCAGTGTATCGTGATGCAGAGTAAGTAGTCTGTTGAATTTTACAAATGAGTTAGACTATACCCAATCAAATTAAAGATGCAAATAGAATTTCTCAGATCTTTTTTCGTATCGGGAAAATCAGGGAACTGATTTTATAATCCCTCTTCATGGCAATGGCTTCTTTAGGCGACTGAACCTCTACTTTCAATTTAGATTAAATGAAAAGGGGATGAGGTTATTTATAAAGTAGTTTAATAATTACAGACCGAAAATTCCTGCGTAATTTCTGATTTTCTCATTTATTTTTTCATGTTTTAGATATGTGACCACAAACATCCTTTTTTATCTTCTTTTTGTTTTTCTTAAGAATTTGCAATTTGCTTGTGTGAAAGCCAATTCAGTTACCTTTCTAAAGATCAAATATTGTTCTATTTGAATGTATTTACTGCGTGTTTTTTTTATATGGGTCCGCATAAATTTTATGCAAAGCACTAATAAATTCTTAATTTTCCTTTTTTAAAATAACTTTTGCACAAGTTGTCTTGGAATTTATCTGTAGGTTAAAAATAAATCATAGCTTTCCCCTGTAGAGAAATATTTAAGCATTTTGTGAATTTTTAATCATATTTTTAGGGGGGATAATTATGTTATCAAAGACGAATAAAGATTTAGAAAATCAAACCTCAACGAATGACGATCAACCAAAAGCTGAAACTTCTTTGGAGTACGATCCATATGGTGCAAACCAGTTTGATCATATTGATAAAGATAATATTGACGAAGGAAGAAAACGTATAGCGTAACATGACGCAAGTAGATGGGATTTTACATTTCATCCGTTATCAATTCGTGGTACTTTTTACAATTAGTTGGTTATAAAAAACAAAAGCTTGCTCAATGCAAAGGAAAGGTTAAATGTCTAATGTTTATGTCAAAATTAAAGAAAGCTATCTTATTTGGAATTTAATCAATTTTTTTGGAGATTGCACCGCTTATATCATCAATCAATTTTATTTATTCAAAAAAAAATTAGGGTGGGCATTAACCAATGAATTATTTTCTGTACCTCATGGTCGCTCTTATCGCCGTACATTAAAATCTTTTATTCGATATTGCCAACAACAGTCCGCACAACCAATATTGTTCCCGAATACTCATAAAGATATCGATGTCTCTATTATTATACCTGTCTACAATCAATGGAAATTAACTTGTGCATGTTTAAACTCTATTTTGAATACATGCAAAGGTAATGTTAATTATGAAATAATTTTGGCTGATGATTGCTCAACAGATGATACAACGAATGCAACTACAGAATATCCAGGCTTAATTGTAATTAAGACCGAAAAAAATAAGGGTTTTTTACAAAATTGCAATCATGCAGCACAAAAAGCTCGAGGACGTTATATTCTATTACTTAATAATGACACCATAGTACTACCTAATTGGTTGGAAAATTTATATAAGACTATTGAATCTGATAAACATATTGCAATCGTTGGTTCTAAGATTTTATATCCTACTGGCCTGATTCAGGAGGCTGGCTCAGTAATATTTCATAATGGAGCTACTTTAAATGTTGGGCCAGACAGCAGTTGTGAGTGGTTTTTTTTTAATACACAACGTGATACTGATTATATTTCAGGTTGTTCTATTCTAATTCGAAAATCATTTTGGGATTCTGTAGGAGGATTTGATCCTCGTTATAAAAATGCATATTATGAAGATACAGACTTGGCAATGACTGCCCATGCACAAGGGATGAGAGTAATTTACCAACCCAATTCTGAAGTTGTGCATTTTCTTCATAAAACCTATGTACACACACGTCAAAATCTTTTAGCGCAAAATAAAAAATTATTTATAGAGAAGTGGGGAGATGTGTTAAAAAATTATTCTAAGTTTGGTTCTTCTTGGCATGTAGCGATGGCTCGAGCTGAGCAAAGACCGTCCCTGGAAGCTCGGCAACGCCGAGCAAATAATCGTTTAAATATATTATATTATTCTCCTATTCCAACTTACCCCACTAATCATGGTAATCGTGCTCGGATATGTAACCTTATTAAGAAATTTGAGGAAATGGGGCATATAGTCCACTTTGTTATGTTAGAAAATCCTGAATGTGATCAAGGGATTTTACAGGCAATGAAAAATCAATTCAGTACGTTAGATGTTATACCGTGCAAAAAATCTTTATTTAGTGCAGGAGCTGTCCCCTATGATGGATGGTACGTGAATGGGGTAGGAGAGCATATTCACTTTTTGTGTAAATATTACGACATTGATCTTGTTGTATGTTCTTATATATATCAATCAAAACTGCTTGAGTTTGTACCTCATTACATTTTAAAAGTAATCGATACCCACGATAAAATGGCAAATCGTTCCGAAATGTTGCGTCTGAATAAATTACCAACAAGAAGCTTTTCATGTACTCTTGAGGAGGAAGGAGCTTATCTAAGAAGAGCAGATCTAGTTATTGGAATAACTGAGGAAGAGGCTGGATACTTTGAGATGATTTCTGGTCAGAAAAATGCAGTAGCAATTTCACATGTTGAAAAACCCAAATTCTTAAAAAATAATTTTTCTTCATTAAATGATGTTGGTGTTGTTGCCAGTAACAATTCATTTAATTTAGCCATGGTGCGGAAGTTTTTGGAAAGTATAAATCGGTATTTACGAGGAAAAGATAACTTACCCTTTGCAGTCCATATTGCTGGAGAAGTTAAAGAAGCTGTCACTAAAAAGAGTTCCGTTTCTGAAATGAAAATATTCAAAAAACCTTGGGTAAACATGCATGGGTATGTCACGGATATTGCTGAATTCTATAGTCAAATGGATTTGATCATATCCCCTATGACGTGTGGCACCGGAATCAATATTAAGACCGTTGAGGCAATGGCATATGGAATGCCATTGTTAACCACTGCACATGGTGGTAGAGGAATAGATTTGGATGATGAGATGCATAATCATGAGGACATTGATGCTTTAGTTAATTCCTTATTTGCTATCAGTGAAAATCCTATTGCTGAGCTTAAACGGCTTGGGGACTTAAGCCAAAAAAAATACACACAATTTTATGAGAAGAACGAAAGTAATATTAAACTTTTGTTCGAACATCCTAAATTAAAGGTAATGTAAGAAGGCTAATTGGGTTGTCAACAAACCTTAATCATTTACTTCACTGACTAGTCTTTTGGCTGAGCACTTTGCAAAGATGGATTGAAGTTATAAAATTTTAATTATTCAACTTTTCATAGCTTCAACCACCTAATTCTCGAACCACTCTGGAAAATAAATTTATTTTTTTTGAACATATAAATTCTTTCATAAAGCCCACCCATGAGCTATGCACGTATAGGCCGTTATAATATTCTGGAGCTATTTGTCTTAATTGAGCTGTTCTGGTCCAGGGAATGCCTGGAAAATCATGATGCTCAACATGATGTCCGAAATTAAAAGTAAGATAATTCAATAGTCCATAATATGAATATGTTTCTTGTTGTTTGTGAGCTACATAATGTTCGGCAATAAAATGGGTAGCCAGGGGATGAAAACTCATTCCAACCAAAGTAGAAAAAATTAAAAAACTTAAAAAATCCCAGCCAAATAAATAAATCACTAAAACATTAAATAGTAATTGCAATGTAATATTACTTATTTCCCAGGAGGACATTTTTTGTGGCCATTTAATTATTGGACGAAGACTATATGTAAGCGGTTGAATAAGTAACCAGAATACTTTGCCCTTTGTGGAGTTGAATATTTTTGCTTCCTTTGTTAAAGGAATATCACCATCTTTTTTCTTATCGCCTAGATGCCGATGATGTAACTGATGATATTTTTCAAAACTGATTGCTGCAGGAATCCCTAATGGCAGATTAATCAAGAGGGCAAAATAGCGGTTCGCCCTTTTTGATTTAAATGCCAAATTATGCGTTATTTCATGGATTGCTGTAAAAATAGCATGATTTATTGTGGCTCCCAAAAAATATAAAATAAATAGCCACCAAAATAGAGTTGTTGTCCTGCACAAATAGGCAAGTGTTAGCTGAAATGATAATAGAGCCAAACTAATATATATGGTTTTAGATTCATGACCGAATAAACTTTTAACTTCGGGATATTTTAATAATATTTCCTTACGACGCTGTCTATGAAAATCAGGTTCATTCACGAAGATAAATGATGAGTCATTCTTATTTGACATGGATTGACAAGTCCTTTTTCTATTTTTAATTGTTTCAGTTTATACCAAAAAAATTGCTTGTTTTTTGTGATTTGATTTCTGTGCAGGTCCTTAAAAGCAAATCATAGCAAATCTTACTGTGAGCTTTTTAAAATTATATCGACTAAAAGCAATAGAAAAAATCAAGCATTTTTAAATTATCCATACATAATATAAGCTAGCTAATGTAAGATTCAAAGCGATTTAAAATTGCATCTACTGGTCTTGAAGGAAGTAAATAAGCTAATTTGATTAGCATATGCAAAGGCCATGGAAAGATAATAGATGCTTTATTTTTTATTAATCCTTTTTGAATTTTTTTTGCCGCTTCCTCGCTTGACATTAAAAAAGGCTTAAGCCCACTAAGTCGAGCAGACATTTCCGTTTGGACATAACCGGGACAAATCACATTAACGCGAATTTGATATCGAGTAAGCCAAGCACGTAAGGACTGACCATATATATGAAGTGCCGCTTTACTGGCGCAGTAACTTGGAGATTGGGGTAATCCGCGTAATCCAGCAATAGAGCTCACCATAGCTATTTGTCCTTGCCTTCTTGCTATCATTCTAGGAATCAATGGGATAATGGTATTCATAGTCCCTTGTAAATTAACAGCAAAAATTTGGTTAATATCTTCTTCCTTTTCTGGTTGCCAATTAGGTTGTAACGTGGACGAGACTCCCGCATTAGCGATTACTAAATCAATAGGCATTTTATTATCAATATCAACAATAAATTTTTTTAGATGAGCTCCATTTTGGACATCAATACTTGCATAAATTGTATTTGCTCCTTGTGCTTGACAAATTTGGGCAATATTGTTCAGTTTATTGAGATCTCGTGCAATTAAAACTAAATTTATATCAGGTGCGGCATATTGTTTTGCTAATTGCTCGCCGATGCCACGACTTGCACCTGTAACTAATATTGTTCTTTTATTCATGCGGTTTACTCTGTTCATTCGCGTATTCTATTGCGGGCAGGACACGCATTATTTAATTATTATTTTAAGACTTATGGGTATTAATCATAAAATTCCATAAGGACTTGTTACTCCAAAGTGTCTAAGCAGGATATGATGATGTATTGCATGATTGCTACGCAAGTAATGAACAACTGAGAAATGCTTTAGAAAGTCCGATTTAAATAATCTTATCCTTTTATAATATTGCATCTTAATCCTTATACTCCCAAGACTTTAAAATCAATGTTCTTCTTTTATGAATAATATTCTTACATTCCCCTGTTAAATTTATCTGGTTTATTTTTAGCCAAGACAAATGATTCCAAAATTGTTACAAATGTAAGGAAAGAAATCAACGAAATAGATGTGGGAATTTATACCTTATAATAGTTAGATAAAGCTGTTAAAGTACGTTAGTAAGATGACGGTCTTGTAATTGTTTGGTATTATCTTCAAAATTAATTAAATGACAATCTAGGATGTTGCAACTTTTATTGTTATAAAAATCTATCGAGTTTTTATATATGTTTAATTGGATTTAATCATGATAAAAGAAAAATCACGGACCTGGCAAAAAACTTCCATGCTTCTCGGTAATTTTTTTGCTAAATATAGTCCTTTTCCTGCGGGATTTTATACAATAAACTCTTTAGTCTTGGCAACGATTGCTGTTTTTTGCTCTTATTTTCATTACTATGTTACTGCCATTTTTCTTTTTCTTTTAGCAGGTATTTTTGATGTTATTGATGGTTCTGTTGCTCGGGCTCGAAATAAAGCATCAAATTTAGGGGCATTTGTTGATGGAACTATTGATAGGTTTGTTGATTTTGCTATTATTTTTTCCTATTTCTTCTGTGAAATTAAAGCCTTTTATTTAAGCTTGGATCAATTAATCTGTATTGCTTCTTTTGTGGTTATTTTACCATCATTTATAGTAGCTTATGCCAATCATCGTGGGGCAGTATCCGATGATAATGAAACATTAATTTGGCGTGTTATGAATCGTGGAGAAATGCTTTTTTTCATGATAGGAATATTAATTATCTCCTTATTTAGCTCTTATTGGGCAGGAGTTTTACTAATGCTTTTAATTTCTCTCTCAATATTCACGATACTACAGACAATTTTTTTGACTATTTATCATGCGAGTAAACATACATCTGCCTGAGTGGTCATAAGTAAAATACTAAAAATTAGAGATTATTTACTTAGGTTGAATTTATGCTAACAGTAGCTTTATTAGTTATTATTTATCTCATTATTTCGAGTTTTATCTTAGGGATGTCTAACCCTAAACAAAAGCTACGTCTTGTTTTTATTTTCATTAATTGCGTCGCTATATTGTGGGAAGCTTTTCCATTTTTTAAACCTATTCATTCAACCACTTTACAAGTCTTATATGATTGGTCTCCTTTATTATTTTTACCTCTGTTCCATAGAGAAACTGAGATACTGGCATCTGCATTTAATAAAAATTATTATGATGAAAAACTCATAGGTTTGGAGAAAAAATATTTTAAGTGGGTACTAAATTTTCATCATAACAATCGTGCAAATTCATTTTTTCTTTCCGAGTTTCTGCATTTGTGTTATTTAAGTTTTTTTATACTCATTTATGGAATACCGTTATTTTTTTATCTGAGGCAAGAGTTCATACCATTCTATGAGTGTCAATTTGTTATCTTATTGTTACTATTTTCATGCTACATTACTCATAGTATTATTCCAGCTTATGGGCCTCGTAATATTTTTGAGAAGATTGGAGATCATCGTAGCCATGGTTTTTTCTTTCGATTTACTCATAAATTATTACAAGATGGCTCTACTCCAGGTACTGCATTTCCCAGTGGGCATACAGGCGTATCCTCTGCTGTTTTATTAACGACGTGGCATTTGCATACTCCATTATTTTATTACATCTTACCTTTTGGGATAGGTCTGATAATTAGTACTATTTATGGAAGATTCCATTATGTGATTGATATGATATTTGGTTTTTTGTATGCACTAATTGCTTTTTCTATAACCATCCTATTAATTCCATGAAAAATTTCTAACAGCCCAATTTATTGCATAAATAAATTCAGTCGATTTACATAAGTGCCACTCATAAGCATTGTGTAATATCGATCCGTTCTTATTAAAACTCATGAATCTTGTTTTTCCAAACTAGGTATGTGGCTGTTACTATTTATATAGAGTTCTCGTTTAATTTTTTTCTCAAAAAGGGCATTATTACTCAATAAATTAACAATACTGTAGATTTGTTCTTTTGTATGCAAGCAATTCATAAATAATCTTACTCTTGCTAAATTTTTTTCTACCGCAGGATAAATAATAGGCAAAGCTAAAATGTGATTTTCTTTTAAATAATGGCTAAGTTGAATTGCTGTTGAGTCTTCACCGACCACAATTGGAATAATTGGTGTGTTATTGCTTAAGCCTGTTGGGATATTTTGCTCTTTTAATAAAGACAATAATAGCGTATGCCTATCACGCAACATGCTCACCCGTTGAGGTTCTTTCTTCATTACTTCAATCGCTGCTAGTGCAGCGGCAGTATTTGCAGGTGATATGCCTGCTGAATAAACAAAACCTGCTGCAGTATATCTGAGATTTTCAATTAATTCATGAGTCCCTGCTATGTAACCGCCACAACTTGCAAATGCTTTACTCAGTGTCCCCATCCAGATATCTATATCTTTGGAATCCAAGTTATAATACTCACGAATACCTCTGCCGGTTTCTCCCAACACACCTATGGAATGTGCTTCGTCTACCATTAAAAAAGCGTTGAATTGCTTTTTAATGGTAATAAGATCTGGAACGTTAGCGATATCTCCATCCATGCTAAAAATTCCTTCCGTGACAATTAATACTTTCCTATACTGATCGCGATATTTTTCGAGAAAATCTATGAGGTATTGATGCTTATTATGTGGAAAGGAAATACGTTCAGCTCCAGAAAACAAAGCAGCTTGTATAATACTATTATGAGCGAGCTCATCATGAATGATGAGATCATTTTTGCCAAAAAAATGAGTGATTACAGTAATGTTGGTTGAGTATCCAGCAGGGAATACGAGACAATCCTCTGTACCGATTAAATTAGCGATCGCCTTTTCTAATTCCCCATGAAGCGATTTTTCACCTGAAACCAGGCGGCTGGCAGAAACAGAAGTACCCATTTTTTTTACTGCAGCAATTACCGCCTCAGTAACACGGGGTTCACCAGATAAGCCTAAGTAATTATAACCTGAATAATTAATGTAATGTTTTCCATCGATTATAGTTGTATTGCTGGATATGCCTTCATTAATATTGAAATAAATTTTTTTTATATCACTGATAAGATGATTATTTAAATTTGCCTCAGAATTTTGTATCAAACTTCCTAATCCAAACGATGCCGGAGAATCCACAAGCCTAGATGACTCTCCATAGACTGATGATTTGTTTATGAATTGTTTTTCTACTAAGGATTGAATTACCGGTGTAATTTGTTTTAAATCATAGGAAGGAATGTTCTCCGCCAAAAAAGCGATGAGTTGATTTAAAGAGCATTGGTCAAATAAAGGCAGTAATTCAATTTGTTTTCCTATTTTAGTCTGTAAATCATTGGATAATTCTACTGCTGCAATAGAATTTATACCTAAGCTAGTAATCGATTTATTATAATCTTGTTCGCACAAAACCATATCAAGACGACGCATTAACCAATCGGTTAACCATTTTTTGACCTCATTGACTGATAAGGTTGGAGAAAAGGTATCGGTATGATTTTTATCTTCTTTATCCCAGAACGCGACATTTGTTAAAGTCTTATTTAGGAATGATTTACGGGCAAGCCAACGTTGGATTTTCCCACTTGAAGTTTTAGGGAGGGTATAAGGTTTTATTAAAACAATAGAATAGGGCACTAATCCAAATTGATCCAAAAGAATGGCGCGAATTTTAGAAAATAATAAATCAAATTCTATACGATTTAGTGCAACCCGTTTGAGCTCTTGTACCACAATTAACTCTTGTCTTCCATCTACTTCTATAGTAAAGGCAGCGGCTCCCTGAGGTTCAAAGGCTTCCTGATTCTGAGTAATGGCTTGCTCGATATCCTGTGGATAATAGTTTTTACCTTGAATAATAATTAAATCTTTGATTCGTCCTGTCACGTATAAATTTCCTTTGTGGACGAATCCAAGATCTCCGGTTCTTAAATAGAATAGAGCGGGAGTATTCGGTAGCTGGTTTTCAAAAGTGGTTTTAGAGAGGTCTGTTTTATTCCAATAGCCTTTAGCTATACTTGGCCCGCTTGCCCATATTTCACCTATACTACCTTCTGGCAATTCATTTAATGTATTAGGTTCAACAATGCGAATGCTATGATCCGAGAGACAATGGCCACAATTTACTATATTCATAGTGGGATCATTGAATGATTCTGGTGCAATGGATATTATTCCTGATTCGAAATTCGATTTAATTAATTTTAGTGAAGTATTTGGTACATTATATCGTTTTGCTGTGAGCATTAAGGTTGCTTCAGCAAGACCATAACAGGGATAAATTGTTTGTGGCGATAGGCCTGTAATGGCAAATGTATTAATAAATTGCTGAACGGATTCAAATTGAATCGGTTCAGACCCATTGTAAATACAACGCAAAGAACTTAAATCTAATTGTTTTATTTGAGCAGGGGTAATTTTCTTTACACAGAAATCAAAAGCAAAGTTAGGGACGCACGTGAGTGTAACTCGTTCTTGAGAAATAATTTCTAACCAGCGTATGGGCGAATGTAAAAAGTAAGCTGGCGGCATTAAGATAAGCTCAAATCTTTTATATATGGATGTAAGTACGCATCCAATTAAACCCATATCATGATAAGGAGGTAGCCAGGAGCACACTTTGTCTCGCTCAGTTTCTTTAGATGGTGTAAAGCTGAGAATTCCTTTAATATTGGCAACGAGATTTAAATGACTAATTAGTACACCTTTGGGTGTGCTTGTAGATCCGGAGGTATACTGCAAAAAAGCAATTTTGTTTTGTTCAATAGGAAAAAAGTGGCATTTGTCAACAACTTCTTTACCTATGGAATCAATGTTTATTACCGTATAATCCCTAAACTCAGCGGCAAGAGTTTGATTTGTAATCACAAATTTTGCCTGTGAATCATCAAGAATAGAAAAGACACGATTTTTATGCTGATTTCGTCTGGGTGGATATACTGGAACAGCAATTATTCCTGAGTAAAGGCAAGCAAAAAAAGCAACAACGTAATCTAAACCAGGTGGTAACAGAATGACAGCACGCTCATCATAATAAGATTCATGTTGTTGCAATATATAAGCTAATCGACGTGCTTGTTGATCAAGTTCCTGGTAAGTCAATGTCTCATAG
This sequence comes from Legionella parisiensis, assembly GCF_001467945.1. Lineage (GTDB taxonomy): Bacteria > Pseudomonadota > Gammaproteobacteria > Legionellales > Legionellaceae > Legionella > Legionella parisiensis. The sequence goes on along the minus strand of NZ_LNYQ01000013.1, from coordinate 2,062,534 downwards.
TTTTTTTGTGTTAAAAATTTAATAGCGATACAATCAGGATATTTTTTTACATGTCCTTGGAGAGCATCAACGATAGAAATAAAATCTTGCATTGAGTTTTATCCATTTTATAAACTGCATTACATCTAGTATATTTTTGCTTGGTTGATAAATACTAGTTCCTACTTTATGTGATTCGAACACGTTTACAATTCAAATGTACTTAAAAAGGCAGGTTTTAATTTGAGTGGTGTTCCTTTATAAATCATTTAATTCGTTCCTTGATTAGGTATTCACAGCCTATGATAAGTTGAATAGGCGTTAAAAGTAAATATTTGTTAACATAGCTGTTTTGCCAAGTGGAACTATAAAAAACACTTGGGGTTTGAACCTGACTACAATATTTAGGTTGCTTCCTATTCACTATGGCAAAGAGTTCTCCAAAAGTCTTTATGGATTATCTTATTTACTAAAACAGACCCTCAGCCAGTAATATCGACACGATTAGGGATCATACGGTATTGTTCTCGGTAGCTTGTTGCATTAAAGCATCAATGCTTGCAATAATGTCATAAACGGTTTTAGCTTCTTTTGCTTTATCTGCAATATCGAGGTTAAATTCCTCTTCTAAAGTGAATACTAAATTAACCATATCTAGAGAGTCATCACAAATCTCATTAATGGCTTGAGTTATCTGTATACTTTCAGGTGGAAGTGTAAGAACATTTGCTATAACTTGTAAAACACGTTCTTGTACTTGCTGATTCATAAAAATCCTTATTTAGATAATCAAATTTAAACTGTATTAGCTATCTGATCACATAATGCTTTTCAAAACTTAGATTTAGTGTGAATAATTTTAATTGAAAAACTTAGCAATACTGATTAATAGGGATCTTACAACTTCTGCTTTTTTATGCAAGTAACAGGTTGCATAAAATAGGCAAAAAACGCATACTCAAACCTGCAATTTAATGAGAGCTACAATGTTTTAAAAGGGAGATTTTATGTCAATTGATGTGGTTTTATGCGAAAAATCGAAACACTTTAATGATTTTTTACACGTCCCCTTCCAATTGCATAAGTACAATGAGAACTGGGTTCCACCATTACACCACACTATAAAACGTATTCTAGATAAAAAAAATCCATTTTTTAAAGAGGCGGAAATTAACAATTGGGTTGCATATCATAGAAATAAGGCTGTTGGTAGAATATCGGCCATCATTAATAAATTACATCACAAAATACATGATGAAAAAATTGCATTTTGGGGTTTTTTTGAGTGCGAAAACTCGCATGAACTAGCGAGTGCACTTTTTAAGCATGCAGAACGCTGGGTTGTTGAACAGGGCATGCAGGGCATTCGTGGACCAATGAATCCTTCAATAAATTATGAATGCGGGTTACAAATTTCTGCTTTTGATACGAAACCTTATATTATGATGCCTCAAAATCCTGAGTATTATATAAATTTAGTAGAACAAGAAGGGTATAAAAAAGTCAAAGATCTTCAGGCGTGGACTGTGGGTATGGATGAGATTGCATTTGACCCTAAAAAAATTCAAATCATTAAAAAAATATGTGACAAATATCATATTACAATTAGAACAATCAATATGAAGGATTTTAAAAATGAATTACAATTGATTGTTAAAATTTATAATGATGCCTGGGCAAAAAACTGGGGTTACTTGCCCTTAGATGTCGAGGAGTTTTATTATTTAGCTTCAGAGTTAAAATCTTCAATTTTGCCTAATTTAATATTTATTGCTGAGGTAGAAGGAGAGCCATGCGGATTTTCAGTGGGACTTCCGAATCTGAATCAGTTATTAATTCATGCAAGGAACGGTAAATTATTTCCTTTCAATTTCTTAAAATTACTTTGGCAATTCAAAGTTAAAAAAGTAATTAATCAGGGCCGTGTTCCATTATTGGGTGTACTTCAAAAATATCAGCATCTTCCAATAGGAGGCTTGCTTTATTATGAATACTTTCGAAAAATAAATCAGCTCGACTATCGACAGGGAGAGTTATCATGGATATTGGAAGACAATCATGCCATGCAAGCAGGACTTGAGTTAATTAATGCAACACACTATAAAACCTATAGAGTTTTTGAGAAAAGCTTAGTCAATGCCTCCTAAATTTTTTACTACATCAGAACTATATTTCTGTCTTGTGAAAGAAATTTTAAAACGTATGATTATATTTTTTTCAGAAAATTGTGAACAGAGAAAAGTAAAAATCTACGCTTTTTAAGCGATTACTTGGAATGGAGAATGAAACAAATATTGTTAGGAATGTCTCGATTATTATTACATGGGATTTTAGGGCGTCGTCCAACAGGAATTGATCGAGTGATTCTCTCCTATTTACAGTATTATAATAAAAATGTGCAGGGAGTATTCCAACTTAAGTTCGCCCATTGGCGATTTAATTTCATTTTATCTCATAATGCTACAAACCAGATAGCGCAGTTGATAGATTGCAAATCAAGGTATTACAGGTTCAGAGTGATATTGTTGTTGATTAAGGCGGTTTTCAGTCAACAAGATAAACACCGCTTGGCGGGAAGTTTTTTGTTGAATATTGAACCTACTCGATTTGATGGTTATCCTCAAATAAGCAAACAAGCAGGAGTTATGGCTCTTTTTATGGTACATGATTTAATTCCTTTAAAATATCCTGAATATTGTCCTCCCAAAAGGCCTAAAAAATTTTTAACGATGGTTGATCATGTAGTAACGTATGGACATGGTATCTTGACAAACTCGAGATCAACATTAGAAGAACTACATGCTTTTATCTTATCTCGGCATAAACAACTACCCCCGGCAGAGGTTGCATTATTAGGTAGTAATACTTTTCTCCAACCTTCAACGGCGATGACAAAGCGGCCGCTCTCTAAACCTTATTTTGTAATACTGGGGACTATTGAACCTAGAAAAAATCATTTACTGCTGTTCCAAGTGTGGCGTCGTTTGGCGGAACGAATGAAAGAAAAAACGCCTCAATTGGTCATAATTGGTAAAAGGGGCTGGGAGTTAGAAAATATTGTTGATTTTTTAGAGCGATGTGAGATTTTACGAGAATTAGTTATAGAGCTTTTTGTAAATGATGGTGAGTTAGTGAATTATTTAAGTCATGCCCAGGCTTTATTATTTCCAACTTTTGCAGAGGGTTATGGGCTGCCGTTAGCGGAAGCTTTATCTTTACGAGTACCCGTCATTGCTAGTAATTTACCTGTCTTTAAAGAAATTGCTGCGGATATTCCAGAATATATTGATCCACTTGATGGATTATCCTGGTTAGCAATGATAGAAGCCTATACTGACAACAAGAGCGAACAGCGAGCATCTCAGGTCGAAAGATTATCGAATTACAGCCTTCCTACATGGGCAGATCATTTTATAAAGGTAGATGCTTTTATGGATAGTTTACAAAAAAGAGAACCTTTGAATTAAGAATTAAGGAATAAATTGTCAATACCTTTTAATTATTGACTTAATTTTTCATTATAATACTCCAAGGTTTCTTTTGCTAAATTTTTCCATGAATAACGCTGTACACCTATTTTCGCCTGTTCAACTAATCTCTGACGCAAAACCGGTTCATCAATAAGTCGTTTTATGGCTTGTGCTAATGCATTACTGTCTTTGGGGGGAACGAGCAAAGCATCATGATTATCACGTACAACACTCATATAACCGTCAATTTTGGTAGTAATAATAGGGATTCCTGCTGCCATTGCTTCAATTAATACAATACCAAAACTTTCATTACCAATTGAGGGGGCACAAAAAATATCTGCTGTCTGGTAAAGGGCAATTAACTCTTCATCACTTACTGTTCCTAAATAGAGGATGTCTTGGAGCGCAAAATGCTTTAATTCAGTGGGGATAGAGGCTCCCGTCCATCTTGTTCCAGCTACTATCAGTCGTAGTTTAGGGTATTTTACTTTTAAAAGTTGATACGCTTCCAATAAATATTGTAAGCCTTTTCGTTTATATTGTGCATGGCCGACAAATAATAAATTAATGTAATCTGAATCATTTAACTGGGGAATGGATGGAACAGAGGAAGAAAACTTATCTAAGTTAACTCCATTAGGAATAATCTTATAATCATAAGGAAAATATTGTTCGATATATTTTGTTGCTGGTTGGGAAACAGTGATTCGTCCATGTAGCCGGTTTAACCATGTGTTTAATATAGGACGAAACATTCGATAAAGCGGTTGTCCTTCTTCATAATACGTATGAAAAGTCGCAAATAAAGGAGTTTTCTTGTGGAACAATGCGGAGATACATAATGGCGGTATTAAAGGCTCTTGGATATGGACTATATCAAAGTTCTCAGAGTTTAAAACGTTATGTAAATAGGAGATTGCTTTGGGATTGAGCAAAATATGTGGAGGGATATATCTTCCTGTTTTTGCTGCCGAAGGAAAAGAAGCAATCTGCATAAAATTCGGTATATGTGAGGTTATTGATGGCTGCGAAGATGGTCCTATAATATAAACTGAGTTTCCCTGATTTGTTAATTCATTTGCTAGGTCGCAGACATGATTTTTAACACCGCTAGGGGTAGCGTAGTCACAAGTGGATACAAAGGCTATTCTCATTTGAGTAGATTCATATTTTATAAAATAGACAAGACTTATATTAAAAAACCATCACTGATTAGTAAAACAATCTAAAAAAGGTGGCGACCTTATTATCAATTGATATTTCAGATTGAACTAACAGTATAATAATAGCGAGCGGTTTTAAAATAACCTTTTATTCTATTTCTGTCAATGAGATAACTTGCTTATAAGTATATAAAAAATCACTAATTTTAGATTAATAAAGAGAGATTTTTTAGTTTAAATATAAATCCTGCATTACACGATGAAATGTATCTACATTTTTATTATTAACAACCATACCGTCGTTAATACAGAACCTGGTTGGTTTATCTTTTTTTATTTTTTGTAGACTTTTCTCCAGGTTGCGGCTATCTAGACGAAAAAAATAATCTTTCTCTGGGATGAGGTAAGCTTTTTTAAAATACAAGCTTATGAAGCAAGATAAAAAGATAGCATGTATGTTGTCATCAGTTCTAAAACGAGATTGGCTTGTTGCTAAAAGTTTTTCTTTGATTGCATGATTTTCCCACATGTGTTGATAGCTGCTTTTAAATACAGGGGTGCATTGATGTATTGGAAATCGATAAAAAGAATAGCCTAAGCTTTTAGGAGACATATATTCTTTTTTAAAAATTTGATACGAATTAAAATAATGACGATCATGACCTGTTATGACGCTCTTAGGTAAAATATGAGGTATGATTTTAGTATTTACAGCGAATCGAGCTTGATTTTTATCAAAGAAATAATTCTCTGGTGCCTGCCGACCAAGAAACATGTCATTATTAAAGTAAATAAATTGTTCATTAAGTGTCGGAATTCTATGTAAGTTTGCTTCGATAGCAAGACTATTAAATGTTGGGGAGAACTGCTCAATACGTATTTCCGGAGGGCAAATATCAATCTCATCGATCCAAATAATTTTTTTTTTAATGATTTGAGATAAACCATCAACTTTAGGAATTTGATAGCGTTTTTTTATAATAAAGATTTTTTCTATCCAAGGAGCAAATTTTTCTAGGCTTAATAGACTATAAAATAGTTCCCCATAATCTCGGAAACGAGCACTATGAATGGAATCTGATAAATTTGATATGTTTTTGTATCGATTAAACTCCTCGACCCATTGGGGATCATTACAGTTTACCCAAGTATATACTGCATCTATTGGTTGATGCATTTTTTGCTTCTCCAAAAGGCACACTTTGTGCTTTTTTCAGAACATTGGCATAATGATGTTCTGATATTTAACAAATACGCGCTATTTAAATAAGAGTCTAACGCTGATTATTTCGGCGTTCATCCTCTACCAATTACTTCCTTATGCTGTAAAACCACCTTTGTTTTTGAGGAGGTTAGATTTCCTCCTAAAGCTTTATAAAGATTAATTTGAGTTACTTGAAGTCGAACCATATTTTGTAAGTAAGCAAACTCTATGGAATTCAATTCTTCTTCTGCACGAAGTACTGTATTAAAATCAGAAGAGCCTTTGTGATAAGCAGCTCGAGCTAATTTTGAAGCAAGACGTTTTTGTTTTACTGCACGCTTGAGATGGCTGAGCCCTTTTTTATAATGCTGAAAAAAATCATATTGCGTTTCAACTTCATGCAATGCACGCATTACAGTAATTTGATACTGGATGACTGCAATAATTTTTTCACGTTTTCGTAACTCAATGCTGTTGAATAAATTGATATTGAACAAGGGTGCTCCGAAAGTCCCATAGAGCCTCGACTCGGGATTTTGTACAGTGAAAAAATTACGGGCAGTAATAATACTGCCCGCAATAGTTTGAGTTTGCCATCCTAATAACCATCCTACAGTAATTTGAGGTAATAAATTCGTCATGGCAATGCGAATATTAGCATGAGAAGTCGCTATCCGTCGTTCCGCTGCTCTAATATCTGGTCGTCGACGCAAAAGATCAGCAGGGATTCCCAGATTAATATTTTGAGTGATTTGAGGAATCGGTTTAGGTGGTAATAATTTTTTTGCCAGAACCCCTGGATTATTTCCAGTTAATAATTCTATTTTGTGCAGTAGGGCGGTGATGTATGCTTTATTCAGTTCTAATTCAGCTGATTGCGTTTCAATTAATCCATCTTGTTGCGATAGATTCAAGTAACTAGCATATCCTGCTTTATAGCGGGACTTAATAAATTGGAGTGTTTGTTTGTTGCTTGAAATATTATTGAGTAATACTCTGCTTTTTGCCTGCGCTTCGCGTAACTCCAAGTAGGAGGAAGCAATTTCTGAGTATAAATTAATCAAGGAAAAATCTAGGTCTGCTTGTTCAGCTTGTAAATTTGCTTTCGCCATTTGGTTCATTTGGCGGTGTTTTCCAAACAAATCAGGATCTAAAGAACCACTTAACGCGATCAGTTGGTTGATATTAAATCCTGTCCCAGTGGGGGGAGAGGCAGTAAGAGCTAATGATGGCAATAATTGTGCTACAGCTACAGCGTGTTGGGCTCTTGCTACATTTACTCTTGCTTGTGCCATTTTTAAATTTAAACTATAGACTGCTTTTTGTTCAATCAGATCGTTTAGCACGGGGTCGTGAAAATTACGCCACCAAGCCTCTTCATTTTTTACTAAACTGGCACGCTGCATATTGTGCCCCCAGCTGGATGGCATAGGGGTACTAGGCGGAACATATTTTGGACCTATGGAACATCCATTTAGAAATAAAGTAACAATTAATGTAAAATAAGAAGTATAATATTTCATCGGCAGGTCAAGTCTTCTTTTTAACAGTAATATGGGCATCAAGTTGTCGACCTGCAGCAAGATCAGGGTGATCCTTTCGATTAAAAAAGTATAAAGCTTCTTGTACTCGCGCGTTGAGACGATCATTAGTAATAATGTAGCGCTCAAGTTGAATAAAGGTTAAAGGAATCTTAAGCTTATTCTCTGTTAAATAAACGGAGGCCTCAGGAGAGTATTTTTTAGCATCGCGTTCCTCTATAGAAATTCGAACAATCACTTTTTGATCATCTCCTAAGAGTATGACCTGGCTTCCTGCTCCTACAAACTCATCAACATGCGCATTAACTTGTAAAACAATTCCATCTTTGGGCGAGGCAATGTTAAATTGATTGAGTGCTAATTCTGCATTTCTAAGATTCGCTTTTGCAGCATCTAAACTGTGTTGTAATTGTTTGATTTGAATTCTACCCATTTTCACATCATATTCTTTTTCTCGTAATTCAGCTGGATTAATAGCTCGCTTATCAATACTCTTTAAGCGTCTTAATTGAGATTGGAGATGTTTTAAGTTTTTTGTTTGAATCATGAAATTATTTTTTGCTTGTTGAAGCGCAATCTGACTGACGGTTACATTATGTAGCCCTATGGTGTCATCGAGTGAAAATAAAATATCTCCCTTTTTTACCATCTGACCCACTGTAACATTTATCTTTTTTACAATTCCACTTTGAATGCTAGGAACATGAGTCATGTCGTTTCCGGAGTCAAGAATCGCTGGTGCAATTATTTCTTCTTTTGCAGCAACTGGAGCCGATATATTTTGAGGCATTATCATTTTTCGACTTAATAAAAACGATAAGCATAAGCCAATGATCAAAAGTAACAGAAAACTGGCACACATAATTTTTCTTTTCATACTGTTTCCTTTCGATAAATTACTTGATAATCATTTAATCCTTTAAACTCAAGTATTGTGTCCGCATGTGACATAATACGATAATCATGAGTAGAAATTAAAAAAGTACATCCGTACATTTGAGCGTATTCCCGTATCAACGAAAAAACCAAGTCAGTACTATCCCGATCCAAATTGCTTGTGGGTTCATCACAAAGAATTAAACGGGGGGCGCGAATTAAAGCACGTCCCATCGCTATTCTTTGTTTTTGTCCACCAGATAGAGTATCTAATTTAGAATGAATATGGATTTCAAGCCCTAAACGAATCATCAGTTGTTTTGCTTTCTGATGGGCTTTCTCAGGTGACTCTCCATCAATCAACAATGGCAATGCTATATTTTCAAGGGCAGACAAGGCTGGAAATAAATGAAGATGTTGAAAAAGGAAGCTGATATGGGCGGCACGAAAAGCAACTTTTTTTTTCGGTGACATTTTATTAAGGTCATTCCCGGATACTGAACAAGTTCCCTGATCAGGAGAAAGAATCCCTCCAGCGATCATGAGCAACGTTGTTTTTCCACATCCAGATGCACCCATTAACATGCCTATTTCACCTGGTTGAAGTGCTAATGAAAAATTATCTAATACAGAAAGCGTTGTGGTACCTGTCTTGTAGGTTTTGCCAATGCCCATGCAATGTAAGACAGGAGATTCCCTGGTGTCCATTAATTTGAGTCGCGACATAATTCTACCGTATCCAAACGTAAGACTTTTAAGATAGCAAAATAAGATGAAAAAACAATGATTATTGTCGATCCTAATGCACCTAATAAAATGATCTGCCAGGTTAGATGGAATGCAACAGTAGTATCATGAAAAATAAATCCAAATAGGGATGTTAATGTTAGCCCAAGAATATAACCCAATCCACCTATAATAGAGGCTTGGAATAATACCATGTTGATTAATGATGAACTGGAAACTCCTAACATTTTCAACATGCCAAATTGGTGAAGATTGGTTAAAACAAAATTAGTGAAAATCTGCCACATCATAACAAGTCCAATAACAAACCCAACAATGGCTATGGCAATAAATGCAATAATAATAGGAGTTTTTTCACGAAAAAATTTATTGGCGCGATCGACGAATTGTGATGGGGTTAATGGCAGGAAACCCGTTGCATTGCGTATGGCATAGGCGACTTGATAGAGATTATATGAAGGTTTTATTTTCACTAAAATAAAAGAAGGCTTATTAGAAATATTGGGAATATGATTGCTCGTGATATAGGCTTTAGGCTCGTACATATAAGTACGTAGCGGTTTTGTAATTCCTGTTATTACCCACTTATTTCGTCCTTCAAGCAATTTATCACCAAGCTGAAGTGATTTTTTATTTGATGTTTCAAACTGTTTTAACGCATAACCATCAATGATCATTGAGTTAGCACGGTGGATTGTGGAGCGAGTACCCGCAATCATGGTTTCTGGCAAGCCAAAAAGAGTATCAGGATCTACACCAATTAGCTCCCATGTGGTAGTTTTCGAAGTTTTAGGGTGAATCATCGTTTGCCAAGTTCGATATATTTGTTTCGCCCAGAGTACTCCTGGAATACTACGAACACGATAGACATCTATAGGTCCAAAACGAACAGGATCAGCAAATGTAAACGAGGTGTCATTCATAACCCATAAATCCACTCCAGTGATCGCTCGAATTGGTGCTACAACACGGTCGGTCACTCCTTGGTAAATAGCCGGTTGTTGCATGATAATGAAGGCAGAAAATGTCGCGCCGACCACCATGCCAATAAACTTGCGTTTACTGTTCACGAGCATTTTAAAAGCGACTGAAAACAAATTGATATGTGTTACATTAAATAATGAGTGAGCTATTTTACGAATCATTTCTCTAAACTTGGTGCTCTGAGGCAACCCTAATATGTTTATCCTTAACCATAACAGCACTAAGTAGTTTAAACATACCCTTTAGATAGTACAAGCTATTTGAAATATTTAATGAGGTCCTTTTCATAAATATATATTATACAACCAGTTAACATAATTTATTCATACGATGACTTAGGTGTTGTATGTATTTTTGTCGAATGTTGTTGTATAGTCTCAATCTGGATGTGTACTTGTTAGGGAATGAAATGGGTCGGTCTTTATCAAAAAATCACCCTGCACAGATGTTTTTAATGTTATGGCGTCACCATAATCTTATTTTTCAACTCATTAAGCGAGATATCTTAATGAGATATCGTGGTTCTTTTGCAGGAGTATTATGGCTAATACTCGCTCCTTTACTCATGCTAGGACTTTATACGCTCGTATTTAGTGTTTTTATGCGTATCCAATGGCCCGGTGTTACTAATAACCTGATGTATTCATTACTGATCTATGTTGGTTTAATTATTTTGAATTTTTTTTCTGAATGTATGAATCGTTCCCCTATTATGATTGTAAGTAATGCAAATTTTGTAAAAAAAGTGGTTTTTCCTATTGAAATTTTTCCATGGGTGATCGTCGGAACAACTCTTTTTCACGCAATAATTAATACGTTAATATTAGTAGCCTTTTCTTTCTTTTTATTAGGCAAAATTAACCTAACGATTTTATTGCTGCCTTTTTTGTTTCTCCCTCTAATTTTCTTTACTTTAGGTCTGAGTTGGTTTCTTTGTTCGGCAGGGGTATATATAAGAGATATTGCTCATCTGATGGCATTTCTTTTACAAATCGTGATGTATCTTTCGCCTGTTTTCTATTCAATTAGTATGTTACCTGAGATGTTTCAAAAGATTTTACTCCTCAACCCATTAACTTTTATAATTGAACAAGCTCGAAGTCTTGTTATTTTTGGAAAATTTCCCCAATGGAGCACTCTGAGTGTCTTTTTTGTAATTAGTATGGGTGTTGCCTATATAGGATTTCTCGGATTTCAGAAAACAAAAGATGGTTTTGCAGATGTATTGTAGACTGAAATCATCCTTTATTTAATTGATAGTGTAGAGAAGGGCTTTTTTTAAGGGAGCCAAATTTTCAAATAATTACTTTAGGCCTTGCTTACATTTCGCTAGATTGAGCCATAATAGCCTGGGCCCCGAAGCGGGGCATACACCAGTATGTGAGCATCGGAAGGCAGAAAATTAGTATAGTTTGACCAAGATAGTAGAAATATAACAGAGACTACTATCTAAAAATTTACGCGGGAATTGTGTTGTGACATGTGTGATACTTTTCATTACTCAAAAAATCCTGGTACGTTTTTACAATTCCTTCTCGTAAAGGAGTCTGCGCCACCCAGCCAAGCTCTTTCATGCGATCAATATTTAATAGTTTCCGTGGTGTGCCATCAGGTTTCTCCGGATCAAATGCGATAGTTCCAGTAAATCCGATCACATCCATGATGAGTTCAGCCAACATGTGTATACTCACATCCATCCCACTACCAATATTAAAGATACCCTGAGCAGCAGGATGCTCCATAAGAAAAACACAAGCATCCGCCATATCATCTACATAAAGGAATTCTCGTTTAGGCCTACCTGTACCCCAAATAAAAAGATGTGCATCATTTCGCAATTTTGCTTCATGTGTTTTGCGGATTAAGGCGGGTAACACGTGGCTATTATGCAAATCATAATTATCATTGGGACCATAGAGGTTCGTTGGCATGGTACATACATAATGCGTCCCATACTGACGGTTATAACTTTCGCAGAGCTTTATTCCGGCAATTTTAGCTATGGCATAAGGTTCATTTGTTTGTTCTAAAGAACCAGTTAATAAATAGTCTTCACATATCGGCTGAGGGCAGTCTCGTGGGTAAATGCAACTGGAGCCCAAAAACAATAATCGCTGAATACCAGTTCGCCAAGCAGCATGAATTACGTTGGTTTGTATCATTAAATTTTGATAAATAAATTCAGCACGATAATAATTATTGGCATGAATTCCACCGACTTTTGCAGCTGCTAAAAAAACATAATCTGGCTTTTCTTTCTTAAAGAATGACATGACATCTGCTTGATTCGTAAGATCCAATTCAGCACGGCTACGAAGCAGTAAATTCTTATATCCTTTTTCTTGCAATTGTCGAACTATAGCTGAACCCACCATACCGTGGTGACCAGCAACATAAATTTTTGATGAAGTATTTATCGTCGCATCTTTATTCGTGATAATCATAGGCTGCAAATCCATGTTGTTTTACTAACTCATCGCGTTGCGCTATTTTGAGATCTTCGAGCATCATTTCAGAGACTAATGATTGGAAGCTGGTTTTGGGGATCCAACCTAATTTTTCTCTTGCTTTAGTAGCATCGCCTAACAAATTATCTACTTCTGAAGGACGGAAATAACGCGGATCAACGCATATAATCTTGTTACCATTTTCGTCACAACCAATTTCTTTATCATTTTCACCGTGCCAAGTAATGTTAATATTGACTACTTGTGCGGCTGCCTCTACAAACTCTCTGACACTAAATTGTTGGCCCGTAGCAATTACGAAATCTTCCGGTTGTTCTTGCTGCAGCATGAGCCATTGCATTTCCACATAATCCCGTGCATGTCCCCAATCCCGCATGGCATCTAAATTTCCTAAATAGAGACATTTTTGTAAACCCAGCTTAATTCTTGCCAGAGCCCGTGTAATTTTGCGAGTTACAAAAGTTTCGCCGCGGATTGGACTTTCATGATTAAATAAAATTCCATTGCACGCATAGATACCGTAGGCTTCCCGGTAATTAACAGTGATCCAATAAGCATAAAGTTTGGCAACAGCATAGGGGCTGCGCGGATAAAAGGGGGTGCTTTCTTTTTGTGGCACTTCTTGCACCAAACCATAAAGTTCTGATGTAGATGCTTGATAGAAACGAGTTTTGTCATTCAGTTTAAGCAAACGAATGGCCTCTAGGATTCTTAATGTGCCAATACCATCCGCATTAGCTGTGTATTCTGGTGTTTCAAAACTGACCGCAACATGACTCATTGCAGCAAGATTATAAATTTCATCTGGCTGAATCTCCTGAATAATGCGAATCAAATTCGTAGAATCGGTGAGATCCCCATGATGCAAAATAAATCTTCGATTCTCTAGATGAACATCTTGGTAGAGATGATCAATCCTATCGGTATTGAATAAAGAGGAGCGACGTTTTATTCCATGAACTTCGTAGCCTTTATGAAGTAAAAGCTCTGCCAAGTAGGTTCCATCTTGTCCTGTAATTCCAGTAATTAATGCTTTTTTCATTTTTTCCCTTACGAAATACTTTTCTTAAAGTAAGTTATATTCCATTGCCTTTTGTAATTTTAAGCACGTCCATAATTATCTTGAAAGCGAACAATATCATCTTCCCCTAGATATTCACCGCTTTGTATTTCAATCATTACTAAATCAATCACACCTGGATTTTCTAAACGATGTTGATGACCTGCTGGAATGTAAGTAGATTCGTTGGTATTGACAAAAAAAGTCTCCTCACCATTTATTACCTTGGCCATACCACTTACCACTACCCAATGTTCGTTGCGGTGATGATGCATTTGCAGGCTTAGACTCGCTCCTGGTTTGACTTCAATACGTTTAATTTTGAAACGATGGCTTTCTTCCAACACCGTGTAAGTACCCCATGGGCGATGAACAGTACGATGCAACTTATGTGCTTCATGTCCTTGCATTTTGAGTTGTGTATAAATGTGTTTGACATCCTGTGCGCGGGATTTATCAGCCACCAACAATGCATCGGGTGTATCAATGATAATGAGGTTTTCAACTCCAACCGCACCTACAAGGCGCTCATCACTTTGAATATAACAGTTAGCAACATCATGCAAAAAAGCTTCACCTTCAATTCGGTTCCCTTGATTATCTGCTTCAACCAGATCACCTAATGTGGCCCATGAACCTACATCTGTCCAGTTGATATCACAGGGAACTACAGAGATTTCTGACGATTTTTCCATCAAAGCATAGTCAATTGAAATGTCCGGTACTAAATTAAAACTTGCTGCATCCAGTTCAAGTTGGCTAAATCCTTTTCCTTCAGCATGACTGGATTGATCAATGCAATGTTTGGCTGAAGATAAAATAGTAGGGCAATATTTTTCCATTAACTGGAGCACGCTCTCCACAGTAAAAAGAAACATGCCGGAATTCCACAGGAAACGATTCGTTTCCAAATAAGTTTGCGCTTTCTCGAATGAAGGTTTTTCAATGAAACGGAGTACTTGTGAACCTTCTGCTTCGATATAACCATAAGCAGTACTCGGTGCATCGGGTTGAATTCCAAAAGTGACTAATTGACCTTGCATTGCCAATTCACTGGCTTGTGCTACCGCGTTTTGAAAAGCATCTTGATCATGAATTAAATGATCTGCTGCCAATACCAGCATCAAAATATTTTCACCGTATATTTTGTTAATTTGCAGAGCTGCAATAGCAATGGCGGCCGCTGTGTTCCGACCAAAAGGTTCTAAAATAAAAGAAGTTGAAACGGCATTTTTATTAATCGCCCGATATTCGTCTTCAATTTTAAAAAATAACTCACGATGGGTTACTGTCATTACCTCTTTTACTTCGGGTAAGAGGGATGCACGTAAAAACGCTTTTTGTAATAAGCTCTGTCCATCATGTATTCGGATAAAAGGTTTTGGATGTAATTCTCGAGAGACTGGCCAAAGGCGCGAACCCGCACCACCACAAAGAATTATCGGTATTAACTGCATAAAACTTCCCCTGTATTTTGATTACATGCCTTTGTTTTTTACTAAATGGTACATTTAGCCTGCTCGTTAATGTAATTTAATTTTACTAAATTGTCGATGGATCAAGGGACGTTTCTTTTTTAAAAATTTTAAATTGCACAAAAGAATCAAGTACATTAGAATTTGCAACCATAAGTTAGAGGGACTTAAATAAACTTAACTCGTTGCACAATTCGAGTCAAAATAAGGGAAACTATGTCATCCAAGACAAAAAAGCCAGGAAGTTTTTTTACTATTTGTCTTTCTTTAAAATCTTTTTTATATATTGCACTAAGAGCGAGATATTGCGTTGGAAGAAACTTGTGTTGATTCGGTGGAAATAAGGAGTGATCCCCATGTACTTGTTGCCTTTTGAAAGCGCTTGCTAGAAAAAAATATTAGTCACAGTATATGCGGCTCGCAGGTGGAAAGCTTATTTTACATCATTTTATTGACTATTAAAGGGATGTTATCATGTTGTTTACCACCCCAATATTTTTATTTTTCTTTCTACCGATTTTTATCTCCCTATATTATCTATGTCCAGCTCACGGTGAATGGCGCAACTTATTTGCCCTGATGGGAAGTATTGCCTTTTTTTCTTGGGGGGAACCTGTGTATGTGCTTTTTTTGCTGGCTTTTGTTTATTTTGATTATATTATATCAAAAGCGATATCTGAAGCATCATCTCTATCATTGGCGAGAAAAAAAATACTTCTATGTTTGGGTATCGTTCTTAATGTAAGCCTATTGATTGTATTCAAATATACTGCATTTATACTCAATGATATTTTGTATCCATTGAAATTATACCATGGCGATCTGCCTCAAGGCACAGGGCCTTTATTATTAGGAATTTCTTTTATCACCTTCCATAAGATCAGTTATTTGGTAGATAGTTACAAGGGTAGGGCTACACCTCCGAGAAATTTTTACGATTGTGCGCTGTATATTTTTTTATTCCCTCAACTGATTGCAGGGCCAATTATCAGATATCATGATATTGGTAACCAAATTCAAAAAAGAACATATCATAGTTCATTGTTTTTAGTAGGATTTTTTCGTTTTTGTGTCGGATTTTCAAAAAAAATATTAATTGCTGATCAGTTAGGCTTCGTTGCTGATCGTGTTTTTTCTCTCCCTATGCATGAATTGTCTTTAGGTGTGGCATGGGGAGGAGCATTTTCTTATATGCTGCAAATTTATTTTGATTTTTCTGGGTACTCTGATATGGCTATTGGTTTAGGTGCTATGATGGGTTTTCGTTTTCCCGAAAATTTTAATCAACCTTATTTATCAAAAAGTATTAGTGAATTTTGGCGACGATGGCATATAAGTTTATCTAGCTGGATGCGTTTGTATTTGTACATTCCTCTTGGGGGAAATCGAACCTCTAAATTTAGAGCCTTTATTAATCTATGGATTGTTTTTCTAATTTCTGGTCTCTGGCACGGTGCGAATTGGACTTTTATAACATGGGGGGCCTATTATGGTTTTTTCCTTTGCTTGGAAAAATATTGTTCCGAGCTCTATCCCAATCTAAAGGCTTATTTTCCTGATTTACTACGCTTTATTATGACCATGGCCATTGTTTTATTTGGCTGGGTACTTTTTAGAGCTCCTACATTGACATATGCCCTTGGTTTTATAAAGGTGATGTTGGGCATTACTTCGTTGAAATTTAATCCTCACCCTTGGGGTTTATTAATTGGTAATCGTGATCTATTTTTATTATTTCTTGGTTCCATTATCGCATTTTTTAAAGTTCCTGGAACTACATTACGTTTACCAACATGGTGGCATAGTGCTTGGAGCGATACTATGGTGTTACAAGGTATTAGAGAGCAATCATTTCTATTTGCTGCGACTTTGGTTTTGTTAGTATTGGCAACTATGGGGATGTTTAGTTCAGATTATACTCCTTTTCTTTATTTCAGGTTTTAGATCATGAAGAGCAAAGAAAAGGTATTTACCCGAATATTTTCAATTATCATCGTATTGTTGTTGTGTCTGCCTCTCCTTCAATCAGCTTTTCATGTATTCTATGAAAAACCGTTGTATGGTTATGTGGAAAAAAATTTGGATAAACCCCATGGTTTAGCAGGGAATTGGTTTAATAGAAAATGGCAAAAATATTGGGAAAACCTGTTTAATGAAAAATTAGGATTTAGGACCACTCTCATTCGCGGTTTTAATGAGTTATCTTTTCGTCTTTTTTCAGAGATGCCGCGCCTAAATCTTTATTCGACCAAAGAGCATGGCCTATACAGCAAAATGTCGATTGACCAATTAAATTATGAATATACTAATCGCAAGAATTTAATAAGGTCTTATGATGAATTTGCCAAAAAACTTCAGGTACTTCAGCAATTGCTTGCAGCTAATGGTAAACATTTTGTTGTTGTGATTAGTAGCTCCAAAGCTTATGTCCATCCCCAAGGGCTAGGCAAAAAGTTATTGGTTTCTACCGATAAAAATCTATTTCGAAAAATAGCGAGTCTTGGTCATGCGTTGAAAAAGCAAGGAGTGAATGTCGTTGATTCTGGACCGTTTTTGCGTAAACTTTATCATAAAAAGGCTATTGAAACCCATGCTAATACAGGGTTTCATTGGAACTATTATGCAGGATGCATGGTTGCTGAGCAGCTATTTTCTAATGCCAAGAAGACATTAATAGATATTCCTAAGCTTGAATGCGGCGAACCAATTTACAAAAATCCAGAACTGGTTGATTTGGATGGCATATGGCTGTTGAATGCATTTTCCAGTGTCAATTTAGCAAAACCCAGCCCATACCCTCAACCAACAGCACGATTTTCTGCTAATTACCAACCTAAAATCCTTCTTGTAGGCGATAGTTTTATGGATCAGATTATATATGCACTGGATCGTTCGAACGCTTATAAAGACTTAGTTTCCTCACGTTACTTCCAAACCCGAACAGTTCATAAACCTGAACGCATCACTTTCTCTTTTAACGATTTTCCATCATTGACCGCAAAACAGATCCAGGGGGATATCTTATACGATGTGATGAAGAGCGATTTAATTGTATTACAAATGGTGGATTACAATATTAATCATTTCGGGTATGGGTTTGTAGATACTTTGTTGGAACGATTAAATTCCGAGGTTCAGCCTCATTCCATACCCCCTATAGCCGAGCTAAAAATTATTAACGTTCTTAATGCATATCCTCAGGAAAAGAGTGAGGAAAATTGGTGGTATTGGGTTAAGGATAAAATTATCTTCCAATTAAATCCTCTGGATATATTTTTAGATATGAAAAATACAAGATTATATTTTGAGTACGATCTTCATGGTGCACAACAATTAATTGTTTATTTGAAAGGAAAGGGTATTAAGCATAAAATTATTATTGACCATCCTACAAACGGAAAGAGGGCGGTCTATGATAAAATACTTGATATCCCTCCTGCATTGTTAACGAAAGTTATCATTATGACAAATGGGGAAGCAACTCGTTTAGGTGAAGCTGATTCCAGAATTGCTGCTTATGCCATTTTTAATTTAAAAATTACTCCAAGGAGTGGTAATGCGATTATTTAATTTTTTAGGATAAAATAGTAAAAACAATGCACTACAAATAAATGAGCACCGAATAGCAAAGGAAAAGGTAGCCTCAAAAAATTCATATTTTCTCCGAGTATTTACAGTTGCTGTCAATTTTAAAGGGTAAATTCCTTAAGAATGTTTTTGTCGTCAAATGCAAGTAATCGCTTTTGAATTTTTTCGGGATGATATTTTTCGTTGTATTTTGCTGTTCCTAATTAAAAAAGTACATAAGGCATGGTTAGATTAAAAGAACTGGAAGAAGGAGAGATGTTGATAATGTATTTTATTTTATCTATAACAGCTAATAAGATAATAAACATAGCAACTCCCTTTGTGATGTGACCAGATTTCCAGAAGCTAATATAAGGCTTTAAGGTTAAACACAAAATGATTAGATACTAAATAAATTCCATGTAATTCACCCCAAATAATAAAAGTCCGCTCAGCACCATGCCACATACCACCCAATAGCCTAGTTGTCATCAGGTTAAGATACCGTCTAGATAAACCACGACGATCGCCGCCCAGGGGAATGTATAAATAATCTCTTAGAAATTTAGATAAGGTCAAATGCCATCTGCGCTAAATTCGATAATATTGGTGGATTTATAGGGAGAATAAAAATTTAGAGGAAGTCTGATATTAAATAAAAGCGATAAACCAATGGCCATATCCGAATACCTGAAAAATCAAAAAATAGCTGCAATGAATATGCTAAAACACCACACCAACTGTTTCCAAAGGTTAAAGATTGGCTATTATTTGCGGCAGAAAATACAGTATTAGCATAAACAGCAAAGGAGTCTGCTAAAACAATTTTTTTAGCTAGCCCAAATACAAAAAAAGTAAGTCCGACAGAAATATTTTGCGTATTATTTTTAAAAACATTGTTTGCAAACCGCGACATCATTTGTTTGTGGTGTAAGATTGGACCGGCGATTAGATGAGGAAAATACGTTATAAAAGTAAGTGATGTATGAAATTATGTTCTTTTGTAATCCTTTTATATACATCCACTAAAAAAGCAATTTGTGTAAATGTAAAAAAGAAACTCCAATCGGTAAAATGATGTTTAAGTCAGTAAAATCAGTTCCAAAAAAGCCATTGGAAACACTCATAAAAAATTAACATACTTGTAATATATTAATATTATGATATCGATTGAAATGGCAAAATTAATGCCGTTTTTTTATATATTACAGTTCTTGCAATTAAGTAACTTGTCATATAGTTAAAAATTACTGACATTAATAGTAATGTTAAAAATTTAACATTCCACATTGAATAAAATACTAAATTAGCTAACACTAACCAAAATTCAGCCAATCTATTATTATATTTGGCAAAAAAACGTACCGAGGAAAACAATAGGAAGATACATAAGGATAAAAACAAATGAATTAAATAACATTCTACTTCCTCATTTAAAAACCAATTCATTCTCTGTCGGGGCAAGGGAGAAGTCTCCCTTACCACCAAACAACCTAAAATTAAAAATTAAATTTCAGACGCATCTGTCTATTGGTCTAATGTGATTAAAAAAGCAATGTCTTAAATAAACGCGCTTGAAAGCCGCGTGACTTGGACATCAACCATTTTTTTTATCATGTCTTCAAAATTTACCGATGGCCACCAATTCAAAAGTCGACGTGCTTTGGAAGTATCCGCAACAGTCGGTGAGGTTTCTAAAGGGCGAATCAGGGCCGGATCACTGATTACATGTTCTTGCCAGTCTTTGTCCACATGTTGGTATGCGATAGCACAAATTTCAGCCAGGGTGTGCAACCTTCCTGTACCAATCACAAAGTCCTCGGGTTTGTCATGTTGCAGCATGAGCCACATCGCGTGCACAAAATCTGGTGCATAACCCCAGTCACGTGCAACATTTAAATTACCTAGTGCTAATTTACCTTGCGAAACAAGTGCAAGACCTCTTTCGTTAACCTCGGGTGAGTTATTAATGCCGAGCTTAGCACAGGCCGCGCCATAAGCTATCTTTTGAGTAAGAAAATGAAGGGGGCGACGCTCGCTTTCGTGATTGAACAAAATACCATTAACAATAAATAACCCATAGCTCTCGCGGTAGATACGCATCATCTGATGGCTAAATACTTTAGAAGCAGCGTAAGGATTGCTTGGATTAAAAGGCGTTTCTTCATTTTGAGGGGACATTGTAGTGTGTCCAAACATTTCTGAAGATGACGCATGGTAGCATCGTGATTCAGGGCATAACCGACGCAAAGCTTCTAAGAGATGAATCGTTCCCATGCCATTCGCATTCAATGTCTGATGTACTTGTGTCCAAGATTGGCCAGGGCGTGATTGCGATGCGAGATGGTAGATTTCATCGGGTCTTGAAAGGTCAACTGCAGCAGAAATATCCGCTTCATTGGCGATATCCCCATAGAGCATCTGCACATTGCCCAGTGGTTCTGAGCTCTCTCGGATACTAGACTGAGATGTTTTACGAGCAAAACCAAATACTTGGTACCCTTTCTTTAACAACAACTCTTTGAGAAAAAAACCATCTTGGCCATTAATCCCTGTGATCAAAGCACGTCGCATAAAGACCTCACCTACTTAAACTATTTTAGCATCCCATTAAAAACTTTTGTCTTGTTTTTTGCACAGTTTATTTGTAAAGCCGCAATAGAGTCTCTTATTGAATTTAAGAAGTCAATCTTTCTGTGAGTCTTAATTATGATTACCCTTTGATTTTATTGATTCTTAATGAACTTTATATTATCTTAAAAAGTGGTTGAAACCTGAGGTGTATTGGGTTTTAAAAGTGGAGAAAGGATTTGCGGATGTACTTTAAATGATTTATTACTTTGTAACCATTAAAGATAATTGTCACGATCCTCAAATAATAAGATATCAAAATATATTGAGAACATACCCGTGACTTCTGAAATTGTTATTGATGTTGTTAACGTTAGCAAACGCTATGAGTCTTACTCAAAACCTCAAGACAGATTGAAGCAGGTTATAATGCCACGCCTATACCAAACAGGCGCATCTTTAGGAATTGCCAAAAATAAAAAGCCAATTTATTTCCGTGAGTTCTGGGCATTACAAAATGTATCGGTTCAAGTTCGTAGAGGAGAGACCTTTGGAATCATTGGCCGTAATGGCAGCGGAAAAAGCACATTACTGCAAATTATTGCGGGAATTTTAACCCCAACAAGCGGAAGCGTTACCGCTAAGGGGCGGCTAGCGGCACTCTTGGAGTTAGGTAGTGGCTTTAATCCAGAATTTACAGGCAAAGAGAATATTTTTCTTAATGGATATATATTAGGCCTCAATCAAACAGAAATTCAGCAACGATATGAGCAGATTGTCGAGTTTGCTGATATTGGTGACTTCATTAATCAACCTGTAAAAACCTATTCGAGCGGAATGTTTGTGCGACTTGCTTTTGCAGTTCAAGCACATGTTAATGCGGATATCGTTATTATTGACGAAGCACTCGCTGTAGGCGATATATTTTTCCGTCAAAAATGTTATACCCATTTAGAAAAATTGAAAGAATCCGGTACCGTCATATTATTAGTGTCCCATTCTATGAATGAAATAGAACAGCACTGCGAACGAGCAATTTTATTGGAAAATGGTTTACCATTTTTTCTTGGTAGTGCTATTGACGCTACAAAACACTACTATTTATTGCACCAACCTAGTGGTAAAGAAACAAAACAATTTACAACAAATCAACTTAGTTCAGAGCAGCGCACACAAAAGAAGATCAATACGAATAAAGCAGATATTTGGGATGACAATTCCATATTTTTAGATGCGTCACGACTACATCAAGTGACCAATCATAATGCCAAATGCACACGTTATGTTCTATGCGACAGTTCGGGTAATCCGTGTACCCGATTTTCTCAAGGCGATGTAGCAGTTTTTTATTATGAATTTCTTTTATTACAGTCGATTCCTATCCCGCTAGGGGGCATTGTCATTCGAAATGATAAGGGCATCATTGTTCATGGTAAGGGTTCTTTAGAATACGATGTTGATGTTTCTTCCGAACAGTTCAAAGCAGGAACGCTGATTCGTTGTCAGCAAATGGTCACCTTACAATTACAACCCGGTGAATACAGCTTTGACATAGGTTTGGCTAGCATCAACTCTAAAAGCTATAAAGATAAGTCTTTTTTAAACCATGATGAGCTATTCAATCAGATTATTCGAATTTGCCATTTATCTGATGTTGGCATTCTGAGTATAGGGATGCGTACTGGCGACCGTGTTGGCTCTCAATTAACTCACCATGGAATTGCTGATTTGCCTGGAAAATTTATGTTTGCTTTTGCAGAATGCGATGAAAAATTATCGTTAGCTCAACAAGTTCAGATATCTACTGTTTAATGAAAAAATTTTGCTACAAGGAGGAAAATTGATGCAAACGATAATTTTATCACCGGAAGAAATCATTAGTGGTTATGATAAAGTGAGTATTTTATATCCATTCATTCCTTCTCTTAGCCATTGGCGTTCCTGGGAATATGCAGCTTATCAGAAATATGACCTTTCAGGGCGTATACTTGATATTGGGTGTGGAGATGGTGCTTATTTCCGACTTCTCTGGCCACATGCTACACATGTTGTCGGCATTGATATTAATGAGGAAGTGGCTGAATTAGCAAGAAATAGTGGCGTTTATAAGCAGGTTCATACAACAGCCGCTCATCATATTCCCGAAGAAAATGAAACCTTTGATCATGTTTTTGCTAATTGTTCTTTAGAACATATGGATTATATAGATGATGTTTTAGCCGAACTCTTTCGCTGTTTAAAACCTGAAGGTACTTTATTGTGTAGTGTGGTTACTAATCGTTTCATTGAATGGTGTTTATTACCTGATTTCTTAGAAAAAGCAAGTTTTTCTGATGCGGCTCGCTCCATAAGGGATAGGTTTGTTGATTTTCATCATGTCGTTAATCCGTTTACTGTTAACACATGGAGAGAAAAATTTACTAACAATGGTTTCAGCATTCAAGAGCATGTGCCTATTTTACCTCGATTCAATAGTAGCCTTTTTTTATTTATTGATAATATCTGGCATACAAGGGAAAATTCTGGTGGGGAAATAGGGGATATTATTTATCCATTTCTTTCTACAAATCCAAAATTTCCGGACGCATTTAGAAAAATTATTGAAGCATTCCTAGAGCTAGAAACAGATAGGCAAGATTGTAGTGGTTCTGTATTTCTTCTAAAAAAATTTTCTTGACATAATGTATTTGCATATCAAATTGCAGGATGGGTTGATTAGGGCGCCTTTTATCGAAACTTTCCCTAGCGCCTTGCTTACCATCAAGGACAATTAGTTTGCAAGAATACTAATAAAGGCACTGCACAAAAATAAAGGAATTGAAATGAGAACATGTTGGTGTGGGACTACAAACAAATTAAATGAATTTGGACCAGATTATGGATTCTGTCCAGAATGCCAGACTCTGGTTTCTCAAAGCGGACTTGATGATGAGGCGTTACTCGTTAAGGATGATGAAACAGATTTTTATGGAAAAAAATATTGGATTGATCACCAGACCCAAGATCTAGAACAAGCAGATATCTTTACTCGCTCCCGGGGTGATTTAATTGAAAGAAACTTACATTGGATGGAGACCTTACTCAAATATCAAAGTCCTCCTGCCAAAGTGCTGGAAATAGGTTGTTGCCACGGCAGCTTTGTTGCGTTGATGAAACAAGCAGGTTATACAGCGTGTGGATTGGAACTCAGTCCTTGGGTTATTGAATTTGGTCAACATGTTTTTGATATTCCTATATTGCTAGGGCCTGTTGAACAAGCAAACCTTGAGCCGGCAAGTTTTGATGTCATTGCATTAATGGATGTGCTTGAGCATTTACCTGACCCGGAACAAACAATGCGGCATTGCCTTCAGTTACTTAAGCCTGGGGGGTGCTTAATCATTCAAACGCCTCAATTCCAAGAAAATGATGTATATGAAGATTTGGAAGCTACTAAATCGCCTTTTTTACAACAGTTAAAACATGATGAGCATCTTTATTTATTCAGTGAAACATCAATCCAGCGATTGTTTTCTAAATTAGGAGCAAATTATATTGCATTTGAGCCGGCAATATTTGCTCACTATGATATGTTCCTGGTTGTTAGTCGCCAACCTTTAAATCCTCATTCTCAAGATGAGATTCAAAAGAGCCTTCTTGCAACTGCAAGTGGAAGAATGACCTTAGCATTATTAGATCTTCGTTCTGATTTTTTGAAGTGCCAGAATTCATTAACTGAAGTAGAAGCTGATCGTGCTGAACGCGGGAAACACATTCAATTATTGACCACATGGCTTAATGATGCCCGTCAAGAAGTAGAGGTTCTTCAAGAGTATAAAACAAATGCGGATGCCCAAATTAACTCATTGTCCACATGGCTTAATGATGCCCGCCAAGAAGTAAAAGTTCTTGAAGAATATAAAACAAATGCTGATGCCCAAATCCACTCATTGACCACATGGCTCAACAGTGCTCGCCAAGAAGTGGGAGTCCTTGAAGAGTATAAAAAAAATGCGGATGCTCAAATCCAATCATTGACTACATGGCTTATTGAAGCCCGTAACGAAGTAAAAGTTTATGAAGAGTATAAAGCAAATGTGGATGCCCAAGTTCACTCATTGACAGCCCAGCTTACCGACGCACAGAATTTGCTCTCCTTGCCGCTGATAAAAATTGCTCTTAAGGTTATCAACATATGGAATAACCTTTTTACTAGAATACAATTTTCTAAGGGAATTAAAAATGAAGCAGGAGAATAATCTGCCAAAAATTTCTATTGTGACGCCCTCATTTAACCAAGGCCCTTTTCTTCGGCAATGTATCGAGTCTGTACTCTCGCAAAATTATCCGAACTTAGAATATATTGTTATTGATGGTGGATCCCATGATGATTCACTATCAATTATTCATGAATTTGAGCCCCATTTTGCTTATTGGGTAAGTGAGCCAGATAAAGGGCAAAGCGATGCAATAAATAAAGGATTCATGAAAGCATCGGGAGAGTTGGTTGCCTGGATCAATTCCGATGATTACTATTTTCCAGGCGCATTTTTAAAAGTAATCAATGCTTATCAAATAAATCCACACGCTCCATTTTTTTTCGGGGATGGATTTCGAGTTTCGGAAGCGGGGGAAGTATTGGCTCATTTTTTTCCCAAAAATAGTTTGACTTTCGACCGTCAGGCATTAGTTATGGGTTTGAACTATATTTTACAGCCTTCAACGTTCATGAACCGTCATTGTTTAGAACAAATAGGTTATCTTAATACAGAATTAGAGTATGGAATGGATTCTGATTTGTGGATGCGGCTTTCAGCATTGGGTGAGCCTCAAGCTGTTGATGCTGTTTTGTCTGCAAGCCGAGAATATGCTGCGACTAAAACTTCTCTGGGGTCGTTTAAACGCATAGAAGAACTTCGACGAATCTCAATGCAGCATTCGGGATTAGAGATGACCCCCGGTGTGCTGTGCTATATGTTTGATACCTTGTATAAATTTGCAAAAAATAACGAAAATATATTTCCTGGATGGTATCAACAAGACATCATGAAGCTTTGGGAAAAAACAGGGCAATTGATGGCTCAATTTAATGTAAGAAGTGATGGTTTCCCACAAAGATCGCCATAAGCCTCCAATACAAAGTAAATCAATAGACGTAAATTTTTCGATACAGCAACATAGCGATAATTAATGAATATATTAGATACAAAAATATCTGAAGTGAAAATTATTGAACCTCGTGTTTATGGAGATGAGCGTGGTTTTTTTTATGAATCATTTCAAGCTGCACGATATACAGCATTACTTGGCATACGAGATACTTTTGTTCAGGATAACTTATCGAGGTCGTGTAAAGGGGTTTTGCGAGGATTACATTACCAATATCAGCATACACAGGGAAAATTGGTTTCTGTTTTGGCTGGAGAAGTCTTTGATGTGGCTGTTGATATCAGGTTAGGCTCACCTACTTTTGGATTGTGGGTGGGGGTAATTCTTTCTGGACAAAATAAGCGCCAGCTTTGGATTCCCAAAGGTTTTGCCCATGGCTTTTATGTATTAAGCCCTACAGCTGATTTTTTTTATAAATGTACGGACTTTTATCATCCCGAAAGTGAGTTGTCGATTAATTATCGAGATCCTAAATTAGCTATCGATTGGCCTCTGACTGATGATGTGCAGCTCTCTGCAAAAGATGTCCAAGCAAGTTTTTTAGAGTCTGTTGATCACCAATTTTTGCCGAGATTTCAATGAGAATATTAGTTATAGGGGCTAATGGTCAAGTTGGTTCAGAAATTATTCGTCTGTTTATGTCAACAGAACATCAAATACTTACATTGACTAGAAGTGAATTTGATTGCGTTCATGTCAGTGAAGTGAACGCAACTCTTTCTTCGCTTCAACCTGAACTGATTATTAATGCATCTGCATATACGGCTGTAGATAAAGCTGAAGATGAAGTGATATTGGCTCATGTGATTAACGCAGAGTTTGTACAGCAGTTAGCCTTGTATTGTGCACAAAAGAAAATAGCTTTAATTCATTTGTCCACGGATTATGTTTTTGATGGTACTAAAAAAAGTGCTTATTGCGAAACAGATAGCACCGGTCCCCAAGGCGCTTACGCTCAATCCAAGTTAGCAGGTGAGCAAGCCATTATATCACTACTCAAAGAGCATATTATTTTACGAGTAAGTTGGGTGTTCGGGATTTATGGGGCTAATTTTGTAAAAACAATTTTAAAATTGGCCTCATCTACAGAGGAGCTGAGCGTTGTTTCTGATCAATGGGGTAGGCCAACTGCAGCGCAAGATATCGCCAGAGTACTACAAGCAATTGTAGCGAAAATAAGTACGCCGACTTTCAATGAGTGGGGAGTTTACCATTATGCTGGAACGGGTGTAACTAACTGGTATGAATTTTCACGTTTTTTTATTGATCTTGCCAAGAAGAAGGGAATGAGCTTGGCGCTTGTCCATTTAAAGCCCATAAAATCGGAAGAGTATGTAACTAAAGCAGTAAGGCCAAAAAATTCAGTTTTAGATACAACAAAAATCGAACAAATATTAAGTATTCAATGTCAGAGTTGGAAGGATTATTTGCCGGAAGTAGTGGAGCATTTCATAGAACATAACATCTCATAAAGAATCACTTGCCAGCAGCCTATTTAGATTTTTACTGCAAGCAGATGACTTAGACGTACTCCTAACTACCCACACCAAATTTGTCTTTTATTATTTTTGCTCCATTAGCTGAAGTAAATAATTCCCATAACTATTTTTACTTAGTTTAAGACCAATTTCTTTAAGCATTTCTGCACTTATCCAATTGTTTTTATATGCAATTTCTTCTAAACAAGCGATTTTCAATCCTTGACGGTGTTCAATGGTTTGTACAAAAGAACTTGCAGCTAAAAGACTTTCAGGGGTGCCAGTATCTAGCCAGGCAAATCCACGTCCAAGTAGTTCTACTTGGAGATCCCCGCATTCAAGATAGAACTGATTAATACAAGATATTTCCAATTCACCTCGATAAGATGGGCGTACTTGTTTAGCAATGTTTATCACTTGATTATCATAAAAGTAAAGTCCAGTTATAGCATAATTTGATTTAGGATTTGTTGGCTTTTCTTCGATTGATATTGCTTTCATTTCCTCGTCAAAAGAGACAACGCCAAAGTGCTCAGGGTCTTTTACTGGATAAGCAAAAATAGTAGCTCCTGTCTGACGTGCAGCAATTTCTTGTAATTTTTTTGTAAAGCCAAGGCCATAAAATATATTGTCACCTAATACCAAACACACATTATCTTCCCCTATAAACTCTTCACCAATAATAAAGGCCTGGACTAAGCCATCTGGACTTGGTTGTACCGCATAGTGTAATTTTATGCCAAATTGTTCCCCATTTCCTAATATGCGTTGATATGCCGGGCAATCTTCTGGAGTAGTTATTACAAGAACTTCACGAATACCCGCCAACATCAGAACTGATAAAGGATAATAAATCATGGGCTTATCATAAATAGGAAGTAATTGTTTTGAGATGCCTTGGGTTATAGGGTAAAGACGAGTACCAGAACCTCCAGCCAGCACAATTCCTTTCATATTGCAAATTCCTTTTTAGTAACCCTTAATTGTTTATATTGTGGCACTTTGTTTAGGACACTTTGGCACCAATTTTGATGATTTAAATACCACTCCACTGTCTTCCGTATTCCTGTTTCAAAAGTTTCCAGGGGTTTCCATCCTAATTCCCGTTGAATTTTTGTTGTATCAATGGCATAGCGCAGATCATGACCTGAGCGGTCTTTAACATACGTAATTAATTCTTTGTAAAATGAAATATGAGGTGGTTTTTGCGGAACTAACTCTTCTAGTAGATCACATACTGTATGAACTACTTCAATATTTTGTTTCTCATTATGCCCGCCAATATTATAGGTAGAACCTATTATCCCTTTTTTTAAAACCATATAAAGAGCATTAACGTGATCATTGACATACAACCAATCTCGAATTTGGGCTCCATTGCCATATATAGGTAAATTTTTTCCAGCAAGGGCATTGAGAATTATAACGGGAATCAATTTTTCAGGATATTGATAAGGGCCATAATTATTAGAGCAATTCGTTATTATTGTTGGTAACCCATAAGTCCGATGCCATGCCCTGACTAAATGATTGGAACTTGCCTTACTTGCTGAATATGGAGAGCTTGGTGCATAGGGAGTGGTCTCAGTAAAAAATTCGTTTTTATTTTCAAGATCTCCAAAAATTTCATCAGTAGAGATATGATGAAAACGAAATGATTGGCGTTGTATTGTTGGCAATGATTGCCAAT
Source organism: Legionella parisiensis (assembly GCF_001467945.1). Taxonomy (GTDB): domain Bacteria; phylum Pseudomonadota; class Gammaproteobacteria; order Legionellales; family Legionellaceae; genus Legionella; species Legionella parisiensis. The sequence continues at coordinate 2,033,110 of NZ_LNYQ01000013.1, read as the reverse complement.
AAACGCGTGCGGCTTCAAGTAAGTTATAAGTACCAATAATATTGGTTTGTATAAACTCAGCCGGACCATCAATAGAGCGATCGACATGGCTTTCTGCCGCTAAATGCATGACTGCATCTGGCTGAAAGGTAGCAAATATATAATTTATTTGATCGTGGGAACAAATATCCACTTGTTGAAAAATATGGCGTGGATTGTTGATAAGGGGATTAAGCGAATCTAAACTTCCAGCATAAGTCAGTTTATCAACGTTGATCACGGTATCCCTAGTGTTCTCAATAAGATATCGAACCACTGCAGAACCAATAAAGCCCGCGCCACCTGTAACTAGAATTTTCATTTTACTACCTTGTAAAACGTTCCTCAAAGAGATTTATCTTATTGATTATTGCCATTATTCTAATGCAAGAGGAAACTGTCAAGAATAATATAATTTATTGCTTGATTCCTTCATTCTACGCGGATGTGTTATCAAATTAAGAGAGGACTTATCTATAGATCTATCTATACAGCATTTCCTAATGTGATAATTTTGTTCAAAATACTGCAGTTGCTCGTTACTTTCTGCCCCTGATGTTCATACTTTTCCGGGTGAATGTTTTTAATGCTCCTTTACCTGATTTAAAAAATCGCCTAATCTTAAGCCAAGGAAAACTACCGACGGGTAGTTAGAGTCAAAATTTCAGCGTTTCAGGTTATCTATTTAGGAGAGTCATTCATGCGTAAATTAGTACTCTGGGGACATAGTGTTGATGAGTATCGTGAGATGTTTGATCTGTCTCAAGAGGATATGAATTCGAAGATTTTAGAATATGGATGTGGTCCCAGTGCAGTAAACGCCCAACAGTTTCAGGAAGCGCATCAAGCCGTAAGTTGTGATCCTTTGTTCGTTTTGGACAAAGATACATTATCGTCTAAGGCGATTATGATTTTTGCACAAATGGCAGATGAAGTGCGCAGAGAACAAGATCAATTTGATTTCAGTCGTACTGGAGGTTTAGAGCAATTACTGGAAAACCGTCGCAATGGCATGAAAAAATTCTTTGCTGATTATGAACAGGGTAAGGCCGAGGGTCGATATTATGGTGCAGCAGATTACCATTTACCTTATTCTGATTTTTCTTTTGATTTTGCATTAAGTGCGAATTATCTGTTTGCCGATTTGGAGGATCAAACGGTCAAGTTTCATGTAAATGTAATTCGTGAGTTAGCACGAGTGGCTAAAGAAGTAAGAATTTTTCCCTTAAATGACATGGAAGGTAAGACCTCTGAGTTTTTAGGTCCAGTTTTGCTGGAATTACAAAAAGAAGGATATGGTGTAGAAATTAGAGAAGTAGATTATCATTTGCATCAGTCTGAGAACGCAATGCTGCGTGTTTGGGCGCAAAAATGTGATCTTTAAAATTATAACCTGGGTGAAGAAAGCGTAACCCAGGAATTTTTTAGTAAGCACAGGCTAATATTTTGCTTCATCAAGGTTAAAAGGTTTTTTTGTATGTATTCAATGTTACGTCCTTTACTTTTTGGTATGGAGCCTGAACGGGCACATATTTTTAGTTTATCTGCTTTACATTATGCCCCTAAGTTTTGTTTTAAACAGGCGAAGCCTAAACCTACTGAAGCCTTAGGATTACAATTTCCTCATGTTGTTGGTTTGGCAGCAGGTTTGGATAAAAACGGAGAGCATTTGGATGCATTGGCTAAATTAGGTTTTTCCTTTATCGAATTAGGAACAGTCACACCAAAACCACAAATAGGTAACCCTAAACCACGATTATTTCGGTTACCGCGAGCTGATGCGATTATTAATCGTATGGGGTTTAATAACCAGGGTGTAGATGCTTTGGTGCTCCATGTAAAAAAAGCACGTTATAAAGGAATATTGGGCATTAATATTGGTAAAAATAAAGATACTTCGTTAGAGCATGCCGCGGATGATTACATTCATTGTTTGAGAAAAGTATATGAATATGCTTCTTATGTAACCATCAATATTTCTTCACCGAATACACCCGATCTACGTCAATTACAGCAGAAAGAGTATTTTGCCAATTTATTATCGCGAATTCAGGCGGAGCAAATTAATTTATCCGATAAATTTCAGCGCCACGTTCCCTTGGTGGTTAAAGTATCACCAGATGAGGATCCAGAAACATTAAAACAAATGACCGAAGTGATTTTGACTTATGGCATTGAAGGAATTATTGCGACAAATACGACTTGTTCCCGAATCGGAGTGACCCAATTACCCTATGCCGAGGAAACTGGAGGGCTAAGCGGAAAACCTTTATGGGAATTATCTACCCAATGTTTGCGCTTGCTAAAACAACACGTAGGTAACGATGTCACTTTAATCGGAGTCGGAGGCATCGATAATTGCAGTAGTGCGCAGGCAAAGTTAGATGCAGGTGCTTCATTAATCCAAGTGTATACAGGTTTGATTTACCAGGGACCAAGGTTGGTATATGAGTTGGCAAAAGGATTAAAATAAAACCGTAGGGAAATGGGCGCAGGGGATTCAATGGGAACTATTTAAGATGAAATGTATTACTAAAGCTCTGGCAACTGAAATGGAGTCTTGCATCAAGCAAACTCATATAGAAGTAACTCAGCAGTATCCGGAAGGAAAGATATTGGAAATTAATGGGGGTGCTGCCTGTTTTTCAGGATTTGATTCTTACTTGTCACAGGTTGTAGGGTGGGGATTTAATACAAAATTGAAGCATTTTCAGTCTGAAATTGAATGCATAGAACACTTTTATAGGACATTAAATCATAAACGAATAGATATTGAATTATGTCCTTTTGTAGGAAATGAACTCTCTGCATTTTTAAGTCAGCGTGGTTATTGTATCAGTGAGTTAAATAATGTCTCAATTTTGGATTTAAAAGCATATCAGGTGATTGATTGCGTGGTAGATACTTTAACGATTAGAGAAATAAAGTCGAGCGAAACAAGAGAGTGGGCCAAAAAGGTAGCTCTCGGCTTTGATGCTGTTGAAGCCGAGGATCAATTTTTTCGTTATGCCCAATCCTACGGGGTCAGCGCCTATGCTGTTTATGATAAAGATGTCATTGTGGCTGGGGCAACACTAGCCATGCATGGCGATTTTTGTGATTTAGGGGTTACGAGTACTCTACCTGCTTATCGAGGGAAAGGGTTACAAAAAAAATTACTAATGGCCCGATTGAATACAGCAAAACAGCAAGGTGTGTCTTGGGCAACGGTTACAACAGAACCCGGGAGCGTTTCCGATTGTAATGTGCAAAAAGTAGGATTTCATTGCGCTTATACACGAATCAAAATGACCTTGGAATGAGGTCTATTCTTTTAAGGAATATTAGCACTTCCATGTAATAACAGTTACAATAACCCATGTTTCGATTGAACTACTGAGTCATGAAAAAGAAACTTTCTGTTAAAACCAGCATTTTATACAAACGTTTGTTAGCTTATGTGAAGCCGTTTTGGCCCATACTGGCATTAGGCATTTTTGCAAATATTTTGTACTCACTGATTGATGCAGGCTTTACCTACATGATGCGCCCTTTTTTTGATAAAAGCTTTATTAATGTTGACATGGATTTTATTAAAAAAATTCCTTACATCATTCTAATAGGGATTACTTTGAGGGGGCTTGTCAGCTCTGTGGGTAGTTATTGTATGACTTGGGTTGCGCGCGCTGTGGTTAAAGTATTAAGGGAAAAAGTTTTTAATCATATTCTTCACTTACCTGCGGATTTTTATGATGAGGCAACTTCAGGACAAATGCTTTCTAAAATTCTTTATGATGTAGAACAAGTAGCTCAGGTTAGTGCAGAGGCCTTGACAGATATTGTTCAAAATACGTGTTTAATTATAGGCTTTCTCACTGTCATGATGGTGATTTGCTGGCAATTATCCCTTATGTTTCTGTTAACCATTCCCTTTGTTGGTCTTATTGTAAACTACACCAATAAACGTGTGCGACGCATCAGTCATAAAGTACAAAAAACAATGGTCGAGGTGACTGAGATTGCGAGTGAGGCAATTGAGAGTTATAAGGTAGTTCGCATTTTTGGAGGCGCTGCTTATGAATCTGACAAGTTTACTAAAGCTATAGAATATTCACGTCGGAACGACATGAAAGTTGCAGCAAGCAAAGCACTCAATGTTTCTGGGGTGCAAATTGTTATTGGTATAGGGATTGCAGCAATTATTGCGGCGGCCATTAAATTGTCTACGGTAGTGATTATTTCCGCAGGGTCTTTCTTAGCAATTATCGCGGCAATGATTCAGCTAATTAAACCGATGAAAACCCTCACTACTTTGAATGCGGTAATTCAAAAAGGGTTGGCTGGAGCAGAAAGTGTGTTCCATCTGTTGGATCTCCCTATAGAAAAAAACCAAGGAATTGTTCTATCGGAAAGATCAAAAGGCTCTATAGAGTTTAAACATGTGTCTTATGCTTATAGACAAGGGGATAAAGTACTGCATGATGTAAGTTTCACGATTGAATCGGGTAAAACAGTTGCATTGGTAGGTCATTCTGGAAGCGGGAAAACGACTATAGCCAGTTTATTACCTCGTTTTTATGAAGTAACTCAAGGTACGATTACCTTGGATAATACCCCCATCAACCAAATAAGTTTGGCCAGTTTGCGTGAGCAAATGGCTTTGGTAAGTCAAAATGTGACCCTTTTTAATGATACTTTAGCCAATAACATAGCGTATGGCCGCTCAGATATAAGCCGACAACAAATTATTCAAGCCGCTAAAATGGCTTTTGCCGATGAATTCATTAGTCGTTTACCCGAAGGTTATGATACGCGTGTTGGAGAAAATGGTGTGTTACTTTCCGGTGGTCAGCGGCAAAGGATAGCGATTGCGCGTGCCATTTTGAAGAATGCACCCATTTTAATTCTTGATGAAGCAACATCTGCGTTGGATAGCGAGTCAGAACGATACATACAAATTGCTTTAGAAGAAGTAATGAAAAATCGAACAACTATAGTCATTGCGCACCGTTTATCGACGATTAAACATGCAGATAAAATTATTGTGATGCAACACGGATCTATTGTCGAACAAGGTACCCACCAAGAATTACTTGACTTACAAGGGTACTACGCACAGCTTCAGGGCATGCAATATTCAGATATAATTCATGAGGATGCGCTAGCCTGATGTTTTCCTTCTTAGAGCAGCTATGGTATGGTCATCATCACCCGTTACAATGGATATTGCGTCCATTGTCTTGGGTTTATTCCACGATTGTTTCTGTCAGACGCTATTTTTTGCAGCGGTTTAGTCAAGTAAGTTGCCCAGTTCCTCTCATTGTTGTTGGCAATATAACTGTTGGGGGAGTAGGTAAGACCCCTTTGGTTATTGAGTTGGCCAAGAGAATACAACAAAAAGGGTTAAGGGTTGGCATCGTGAGTCGTGGCTATGGTGCAGCAATAAAGCAATTTCCCTATGAAGTTCAAACCAATGATTCTGCTCAAAAAGTTGGTGATGAACCCTTGCTGTTAGCACAAAAAACCCAATGCCCCGTAGTGATTGCACCCAAACGAACCCAAGCTGTACGCTATCTTTTAGAAAAGCATCAAAGTCAAATAATTATTAGCGATGATGGATTACAGCATTACCGCATGGGACGAGCTATTGAAATTGCTGTTGTTGATGGAACCCGAGGTTTAGGCAACGGTCTTTGTTTACCGGCAGGACCACTAAGGGAATCTGCTATGCGCCTGGAACAGGTTGATTTTATTGTGGTCAATGAAGGCAAGTGGAGTAATGCATATCCCATGAAATTAAAACCTGGAAAAGTTAAAAAATTAAGTACGGATGAGGAGATTGATGCACATACATTAGGTGGAAAATGGGAAGCAATTGCTGCAATTGGTAATCCTCAACGTTTTTATTCCACTTTGTTGCAATTAGGGATAGAATTCGATAGCTGTTCTTATCCTGATCATTATCAATTTAAGCCTGATGATTTGAATTATTCCAAATCACCTATTATTATGACGGAAAAAGATGCAGTGAAGTGCCGATCATTTAGTTCGGATACCATGCATTATTTACCTGTGGACGCTGTATTGGATGATGCATTTTGGGACGCATTGTGGTTACATCAACAGTTAAAAGGTTATTGCTGATTATGTTTGCTTGGATTCGCTGTTTTTTATTTTTAATAATACTCCACACAAGTACAGGATTGTTCGCATCCGAAATGGAACCCATGACGCAACCGGCACAATCCATCGAACCAACTATAGGGAGTTGGACTTTTTCCGGTATGGTGAAAAATGAGAGCGGGGATAAATACGGTTATTTTTTTGAAATGCAGCGTCAAGGATCCGACTTCCAAACTAAAGCCGCTTTAATTGATGGACAAACAAACCAATTGGTGTTTTTTTACGAAGGTAAAGAAAAGATTGAACAATCAACACCGCTTGATTGGCATGTTGGTTATTCTTTTATTCGTTTTAATCCGATTAATGACAGCTGGATTTTTGGTGTTAAAGCAGCGGACAAAAAAGGATTTAATTTCAAGGTAGACATGTTAAAACAAGTAAGCAAGGACAATGAAACCTTGGTCTTGCGTCCTGGAGTAAAACTTGCAGTATTACAGACAAGCCAGCTTAATGGGCATTTGCGTATTGATGATAAAGAACAATTCGTTACCGGGAATAAAGCCTGGTTTGGCAAGTTGGTATTAAACAATGATCAGAAAGATGCACATGAAATCAGTACAACTTTTTGTCGTTTAAATGATGATAATGGTTTTTTCTCTGCAAATCTTAAAGAAAAGGATGCTACCAGCGCAGCTGTTGCCGGTTGGCGTGATCCTTTGGGGAATAGAGTAAAAATGTCTCAATTTGTTTCATTAAAGCCTTTGAAAGATGATCAGTGCATGCTGAGCATCGGATTGCCTAAACTTCATTTAACATTAATTAATACACTTAAAGCTAATGATCCATCCTCAAATACAGTTGCAGGGTTTTCCAAAGACAGCCATGGAGACTTTTGTTTTGTTACTCAGCAATCATTTGCAAAGAGTATTGAATTAGCTATGGAGCATATCGACTTAAAGACTACAAGTTAAATGAATTTCTTAACTAAAAGTCAAAGAATCTCTTATTACGTGTGTTACGTGATCTTGACCGCCCAAAGTTGAGTTTACTTCTTTCTGTGCAATGTCATCACGATGAGGTACTTGAGTTTTTTTCATTATTCCTAATTTTTTCTCTACTTCAGGAGGCAAAGAAAGTTCAGGCGGAACTATTTTTTTATGAGGTGCTACTACTCCTAATGCGCCTGCCATCATTTTAGGCGAAGTAGGTTTTGGCTGTTCTAAATGAGGATCTAATTGTGCTTCTAACTTCCGTGCTAATTTAGGGTTAAAACTCCACATAGCATCGGCCAGAGCAGGAATACACATATTAGGCTCATCATTTACCCACCAACCTAAGTCGGTCATCGCTTCACGTACCAAGTCTGCTTGCTTGTTATGTTTATCGAGGGCATAGCGTAATATGGTGATAAGTGCTTTTTCTGGTTCATTATAGTTAATAGGAAGTTCCTTATTCCAACTCAAAAATTTGAACCAAGTGTTGTCCAATTTTTCATGATATTTTTGTTGAAATACGTCACACAAATGTTTTTTGCTTTGCTCTTTCGGGGCTGATAGCGCATATTGACCCAAGGCTTCTTTGCTTTTGTAAAATTCAGACATCAACAAGGCATGCATGGTGGCTGTTGGATGAACATCATCCCAAAACATATGTTTGGATCCTGGAGACGTTCCATCAGGATTTATCTTATAATCCGGTGAATCTTTGTAAGCTTCTTTTAGTTTTGTGGCATCAAAAAATTGAGCGTACTTTGATTGCTTACCATTTTTTTCAACATCAGTATAAATCCCGCTAAATACGGTATTGATATCAAAAAGATCAATGGAAAAATCAGAATGCCTTTTTGCTAACTCGTCTCTTATTAGATCTTGGAGCTTAGCTTGTAATTGTTCATTATAATATTTTGCTATTTCGTGAGCTTGCTTTTCCTTAGCGGTACCCTTAAACCGTGGGGTTAATGATAAATCAGGCAAATTACATAGAACAATATTTTTATAACCTTTGTCCATTAATCTCTTAATATTTTCGAGGTTACTTTTTATAGCCAGATCAGCCGCTTCTCTTGTTGGTTCTGCATTAACTGTAATTAAATCATTGGCTCCAGAAAATACAGTAACCAGAGTCTTTTCTTTTTCATCAGAAATTTCTTGTTTCTCAACGTCCTCCAAGAATTGATCCACCTGCTTGGATAAGTTGGATACCATTAAGCGAGTGAAAAAAAGCTTTATCGAAGTAAACGGAGAAAGAATGGAAAGAAATAGACCACTCCAACTGTAATCATGGGATGTCGCACCACCTTGGGCATAATTGGCAAAGAAAGTTTGCCCATTATATTGGGCGGTACGGCCATTATCGAGTGAATAATATTCCTCAATATCTTTTCTATAACGGGGATCCGTTATAACCTCGTCAGAAATATCGTCAGAGGATTCTCGAAGTTTGGTTTTTGGAAGTTCCTCTTTTTTCATCAGAAAAGCACGTTTTGCATTATTCTTGTATCGCTGTGCTATAGTCGCATCTGCTATATCGGTGCTATCGACCATATGTCTGGGTTTTTCCGAGACGTTTGGAGTATTTTCTTCTTCTATTGTGAATAGATGTCCTATTTCTCTATCTTGTAAGCGTTTTTTACGTTTTACTTGATTTGATTCGGCTTCAACTTCTTCCAAAGTATATCTTTTACGCTGATGAGGCGACTGAGCGATAATATCATCGCTGATATCTGCATTATCTAGGTTATATTTCCCAAATCGATTTGTAGAATCTTTTTTTATTTTATCATCATTAAGGAATTTGCTGATAAGAGTGGCTCTAAGCACATCTGCCCAAGTATAACCATTGGTGAAGCGATCTTTAGGCGACTTATCTAATCCTAATGTTTTTTGCCATAATCTGTTGATCAAATGGCCAAGAAAAGCAAATTTTTCACCCATGTTGTCACCGTCGGAAAGGCTATCACCTAATACGACAAAGTGGGTTATTTCTTTTTTAGGGCGATCTCTCTTGGCTTCTGCCATATAAAATAACTACATGATGAGCAATAATTGTCTATTTTATCGTTAAATTATTAAGGTTTTATTAATCAAAGTAGGAAGAGTGAGATTTTAGAAATATTTAATCTAATTTTTGAGCATAAATTGCTAATTCGAGTCTATTTATCCTTAGAGAAATACCAACATTTATATCGTCATTACACCTCTTTTTCTGGAAGAAAATGTGATAAAACACTGGCGATTACCAATGCCGCTGGAATGATTAAAAGAGTAAGTTGATAATCCCCTAAAGTATGAATGTTTGAATTTCCCTTAAAATAGTCGAGTAAATAACCTACAAGCGGCTGGAGTAAGGGGGCTGTTGCCATCGCTAAGGTATTTGTGAACCCTGTACAAGCAGAGAGTGATTCTGGAGGTGCCAGTTCATTTGCAATGGTAAAGGCAAGCATATATGCGCCACAACACAGTCCAATTGCAAACAATAAAACTCCAACAAGAAGGATGTGATCTATTGGTAAATAAAGAACAAGGATAAATAAAATGGCAGTTGATAAACATGAAATATGGATTAGAGGTTTGCGTCGAGATAGTTGTATGGAGAGCCAACCATAAATGGGGCAACTTAATCCGGCTCCCAATAATATCATTGAAGTAAGAATGCTGGCACATTCAAGAGAGCAATTTAATTTTAACTGGAGAAAAGGAACTGCCCACATTGCAGCAAAAACAGTAATAACAGAAAACTCTAATCCAACAAATACCCCATTAAACCATATTAATTTGTTTTTTAGCATGAGTACCAAATGGTTTTTATACTGTTGATAATTGCTGATTACAGGTTTGTTACTGGGAATAAAAGTCGCACATAAAATGGCAATTAAAAGACCAATGACTCCGGATCCCGCAAGAAAATAATGCCAGCTGATGTGATTTATCTGTGATCCCATTCCAATCATGCTAAATACAGTAACAGTAAATCCTAAAGTTTCGGTAAGTCCAATCATAAAAGCATATTGTTTTAGTGGATAGTGTTGGCGTAGTATTCGCGTCATACCCACAAATGCAAAAGCGGAGCCGCCGCCAATAATCAGACGACCAAGAAATAATACGAATAAGTTATATCCTGTAGAAAATAAAAAACAGCCCAAGGCACACAAAAGTGCGTTTAAGGACATTAAGGTTCGTGTATTAAACCGATCAAAAAGAAGTCCTACAGGAATTTGCATTGTGGTGTATATATAATAAAAGGCACTACTTAACAGTCCAGCAGTGAATGCAGTGAGGTGTTTTTCATGCATTATAGCGCCAATAACAATTCCCGAAGATAATTGTAAGAAAAATTGAAACAATAGAAAAAATACGCCGACTAACCATATGGTGGTTCTTTGGGATTTGTATGAATGTGTTGAGGTTAATAAATTCATTAATTCTGTTTCGACAAAAAGGCGAAATATATAGCATCATGGAGAAAGTGTAAATTTATTTCAAAAAACGTGTACACTTATTGTTCTTATGAAGGAGCGCAACTCTGTACATCTGGCTACAAATATAACCAGGTATTTATTGTATCCAAGGAAAATGAGTGGTAGTTACACCAGCGCTCTATAATAGTATTATCTAATGCTGGTGATATTCCATGTACCCCTGGCGTTAGTTGTTCTTTCAGGAACATTAATGAGACAAGATTATGGATATAAAATTCCGGATCGATATATTTTATTGGGGTGGGCTCATTGAGTAAAAAATTAACTGGCATTTTATGATTTAAAACTTCGTCATCACTAAAATGAGGACCAAACTCATCATATATACCTAAATTCGCCAGAATTTTTCCACTAAACCAGGAGTGAGGATAATCACTCATAATTGCCTTTTGTCCAGTTGCAGTAACAACCACATTTGCTTCGATTAATGCAAGCTCTATCTCGTTGAAATCCCGAGGGCTAATCGCTTTTATACCCAAATTTTGTGCCAAATTTCGTTGTTTTCTATTAGGATCCACAACAACGAGAGGAACTTTATTTTGACTGCAAAAATAGGCGAGTCCGCGCCCAATTTTTCCAAAACCAAATATAATCCATGATGTTTCTTTTGGATTGATTGATGTTAATTGAGTCAGAGCCATATGACTGCTTTCAGCACATCCAAAAACTGTTTCGAGTTGTTTTGTCAATGTGCGATCAACACTAATGACAGGGAAGTTAAGTGTTTGTTGTCGATAAAAGTGATCGCCAGAGCCAGTCAATTCGATTGCACCAATTTTGGGTTTTCCCAAAAATTGATAAAGCTGGGCGCCACAATCAAAATAAAGGTCAAACGTTTCCCCGACAAGTGCGTGCGGATCATCTATATAACGAATTTTGGCTTCATTCAAAGAGGATACCGCTTGTGGATGAGCATAACAAAAGTCTGTAGGATTAGTGACTGTAACATCAGCGCCTGCTTCAAGTAAGCATGCTATTTTTAATAAAGTATTAGTCACTACAGGAACATGATGGAGCACCCGTAATCCAGTCAGAGGACGTGTGGCACTCCATTCGGAAAGTTGCTCATGCATAAAAGGAGCTTCTTTCCGCGGGTATTTTTGGAAAATTTTTTTTAGTGCATCCTGCATTATGTCATAACAAAGAGTAAAGAATGATTCATCCTAGCATAATTTATTCAAAGAGAAAAAAATAAAAAATAGACTGGATATGCGTTTAGCTGCAGCACAGCCTGGCTCCAATAGTTTTTTTATTATATTTATACTCTTAAAGACAATCTATTCTCCTCAGTAGAAGAACTGCCAAAACCAAGCCAGTTTGCGATCCACTGCCAAAAACCAGGGGCTGGATTTTGCTTTTTAACATGAAATAAAGAATGATTGCTTAAGCTGCCTTTGGAATTATTTATTTGTTTTAAATAGGCTAATTCATCGTGGAATAGGGTACGAGTAGCTGTAGTATCATCATCATTAATTTTTTGATTGATTGAATCAATCAATTCATCGAGGTGAGGTAATGCTTCCTTAGCATAAGAATGTCGAATTACTTTTTGGAGATTTTCTTTTGCAGTATATTTATCTTTAAATTCCAGTCGTGACACTAAATCTTTTTGTAATTGAGTTCCATCATCATTAACTAAGATTGCATATTCAATAAGAAACAATTCTTGTTCTGTTTGCGCCAATTTAATTAAATTTCTGTAATGTTGGGCACGAGTTTGTCCACGATAATAATCAAAAAAATAAGAAAACCAGCTTAAAGTCTGATCGCGATGTTGTAGATAATAATCGAATGCTGCAGTGCATCTTTTTTTCAAGGTCGCTAGATGAGCTTGTGCAACTGATTCAGTAGGTATGGGTTCTTCATTCACTTGTAATGATGGTGAACTCACGGATGGACGTGGTGGGAAATAGCCTCGAATCTCAGGTAAAACAAAATGATCAGGTAGGTTTGCTTGTGTTAAGGCTTTACGAAGTAATTCAATTGTAGCATTGAATTGTTTTTGAGTTTCTTCACTTTGTCTTGAAAGCGGTTTTTTAAATTGCCTGAGTAAACAATAAAGCTTAAATTCCTGGTGACACACTTCTTTAAATCTAGGATTTTCTATCAATCGCTCCAAAAGCTCTGTGTGTTCTTCACTTAAGTAATCCGGAGAAACATCTTGCCCTCCCATAAGACTTTTTATTTGTGCTAGATAACTCACTATTTCTGCACTTTCAATTATTTGATCGAGATCAATGTTTCGAGTCCTGATGATCTTATGACATTCTTCGAATATTTTACCGAGCTCTTCAAGCGCTTTCTTAAATGATAAACTGTTAAAAGTATAGCGATAAATTTGATTGTTTAAATCGAGCTGTTTTTCAAGCATATTAAACTCAATACGTTCGAGAGTTTTTTGAATTACTTCCTGATATGGAACTGCGAATTGAGTAAGAATATGCGAATTTTTTTTGGCCAGAAGTTGAAACAGACGTGGGCGTACGTCGATTTTATTATAATGGGCTTCGAGATTTTCCAAGTACGCTTCAATGATGCCCACACCATGCTCTTGAACCCTCTGTTGGAGATCCATATCCAAATCAGCCAATTCTTTATTCTCAATAAGATTGGCTAGGGTGGCCCATTTTTTTTGTTTAAAGGATTCATCTAATAATTTCTTTAGACCATATTTTTTTTCAAATAAAGGGAAAACTTTTGCAAAAAGAACTGGGTCTTTTAAGAAGGTTAAAATGCTTTCATCGGGTTCACTTGGAAGATCACTTTGCTCAAACAAGGTATTAAAAATCTTCTCATTTTTTTCTTTAATCGCACGTTTTAAAGGATTTAAATACAGCGCAGTATTTTGGAATAAAGGATCTTGGTCTCGATTCTTAATTGAGCTTAGAAATGAGGCTCTAGGGTTTTGTACATTAGTCTTTAATAATAATTGATAAAGCCTGCCATAACCTTGCGCATAGACCATATCAAACAGGGCAGAATCAGATTGATCGCCAAATAATTGTTGAATTGCGATTTGTTTTTCTGTGGGACTCAGAATAAATTCTTTGGCAAGCAGCAGGTTGGCTATTATTTCTTTCTTTTGAGCGCAGCTAAAGAGGAATAATTCTTTGAAATCCAATCCGAAATTAAGGCTGGATTCAATAAATGGTTCTAAAACTGAATCATGACCTTTTTCTATTGCTTGCTTAAGCATCTCTATAAGAGGTTGTTTTAATTGAGTATCAGGCGTTACTCTTTCTAGTTTTAAAAATCGGGTAACTAAGCTTTTATAATTATTGGCTAAAGCAGAAGCAAAAATTTGCTCGGATAATTCTTGTTCGATTGCAATTTGATCTTTAGCCAATAAGAAATCTATAGGTTGAAACAAATTATTTTGTGCTAGCATGGGTACAAGTTTTGGTTTTTGCTTCAACTCTGGGAAATTTTGGAGTAAGCATATGACTCCAGTTCCATTTTTGTCCAGAATTAACTCTTCAAGAAATTTTTCGAGCTCATCTTCTTCCCAGGCTACCTTGCTACATAATGTTTTTGCTAGATTGAGAAGTTTGTTTTTGAAACAATTTTTGATTGTAAATTTTTGTTCTGAGGTATCAAGGTTCAATTTAAGTGTATCAGGGAGAAGAGGGGGCGTATTAATTGCTCTATTGAGTTTAGTTAATTTTCCAGGGTTTGTGGTTGAGTTGTTAAGATACACATTAAAAAGTTGAGGCTCTTTTTGCTTGCAAAGTGTTATTACAGGCCCAATGTTCCAGTTCAAACTGTACTCCAAAAGGAGTTGTTTTATTTTGGGGCTTGCCTTTATAAAACACCTTTCAATGATTGAATAGTCATCATACTCAAAACACAGCATCAACAATTGGCGTATGTCCTGGATGTTATAAAGTACATTAAAATTTAATTGGGTTAGTACGGATAAAATGGATATGTCTTCCTCTTCTAATCCTTTATGGCAGAGAAATTCCATGGTATCTGATTCAAGATGACCTTTTTGAGTTTTTAATTGCTCATGAAGAAACAAACTCATTTCTTGATTGCCGTTCAATATGGCAATGGTAAGTGCGCTTTTGATCATCTCTTTAGGAATATTATCTCGCCATGCATTTTTCACATGATTATTTTTCCTAAGGAAAATGAGTGCATTGAGTAGCGTTGTTGAACCAAGAGGGGTGCGTAGGTCGATTAAATCATATTGATATTGCTCAATATGCTCCCACAGAGTTGGGTTTGTTTGCTCAGCCCATGCACGTACGTAGGTTTCAAAAATTGTTTTGTCATGACGCTGCATGCAAAGAGGAAGCAAATCTAGAGCTTGTGTATCTACAGTAAAACCACTTTCAAGGAGCCTTTTCAAAGTTGTTGAATTAATCTCTTCAATAAGTTCTTCAGTGAAAATAGAAGGAAATGCTCTGGGATCAATTTTAGCAGTTGCTAACTGGGAAATTAATAGATTTAAAAGGTGATGTTGATTGGCGATGGCGGCGTATTGAATTTGTTTGATTATTTGTTCTGGAGAGAGCTTAATTAAAAATTGGTCTCTTGTGACAGAGTCTACTTCCTGCTTAACAAAGGTCAGAAGTTGCAGGTGATTATAAGTGGTTTGATTTTTTGGCTCTTGAGAAAGCTTTAATTGCTCGAGCAACTGCAATAACTTGCTGTGGTCAGCCTCTTTTTTCATGAGCAACAAGTGTTTGCCCACCGGTTCGGTAAGCAATTCTTGCAGGGCTTTTGTTAATTCATCTTGTTCTTCAGCCGTAATGTACGTTTGAATATAATGATCAAGCAGCTTTTCTGCTTCTTTGTGATTTCCTGCATAGAGGGTAGCTTTAATCCCTCTTAAAATAGCATCTTTTAGAATAGGTGATTTAGGTTGCTGCAGTAAAAGATCATTAAATTCAGACCGAAAATATTCTTTTCCTAAGTTGTGATAGTCAATTTTATTTTGCTTAAATAGGTACTTTAGTGTATCAATATCTTTTGCTAGAGCAGCAAAGAAACTTGAGTCAATATCTGTCTGATCTTTGAATGCAGTTTGATGTAATTCATCGTGAGCAGGGTAGTGTTCTGGATCCACATTGGGATGGGCAAATGCGCGAATTATCAAGCCAAAAGAGTCAGTTTTGTAATCAAAGCACTCTTTAATCTCCTTGATTAATTCATCAACTGTTTCAAACTCTTCTGTTCTTCGGTTGTAGTTCGGATCATAAACTATATAGCTATATTTCCCATTTTGAAAAGTTAGAGCGATTGCATGGGTTTTACTGGAAATGTAGTATGATCGATTATTACGGCCGATTTTTTCGAATATTTCTTTCCAATATATTTCAGCAGTCGTGAGTCCTAAATTAAATTCATTTCTTAGTGGCTTAT
Source organism: Legionella parisiensis (assembly GCF_001467945.1). Classification (GTDB taxonomy): domain Bacteria; phylum Pseudomonadota; class Gammaproteobacteria; order Legionellales; family Legionellaceae; genus Legionella; species Legionella parisiensis. The sequence goes on along the minus strand of NZ_LNYQ01000013.1, from coordinate 2,017,143 downwards.
CCCTAATATCCAGGAGTTTTTCGAGATCAGTTTGCAAGATTTCATAATTACTGAATTGCTCCGCATTGAATGTTTTTTCAATTTTAATAATAAAATTATCAATGGCATGATTATCACCGAAACAATAAGTGCTGGGTAATGCGGCTAATTGGTCAAGCAAGTCAAAAAACAGTGGTGCTTTATTTTCTAAAGCATATTTGATATACAAAGCTGCAAGCGCGGCACAAATTCCTTTTTTATTTAGTGCAAAATCGATATTGTTTTTTTGCTTTATGCAACGGTTTACTGCATTAATAATTTTGCCCTGGTTTGGCATAAACAACCCCTCATTTTTGGTTTTGCGATTATAAATGTCAAGGTAGTTTGATTCAACTCACGATGTATTTATATTAAACAAAAAGAGGCTGCACATAATATGAAAAAAACATTATAGCTATGCTTCCAAAATAATTTCATGTGCGGGTGATCGTAAATTGTAATGAGAGCTCATACAGTACCCATAGGCTCCAGTATTAGCAATTAAAATGATATCCCCTTCATATGTAGCAGGTAATAAACGGTCGTATCCCAGAGTATCTCCGGATTCGCAAATGGGGCCTACTACATGTGAAAAACCAGCGTTATCCTCATGCAATCTACTTAAGTTGACAATCTCGTGATAAGCACCATACAAAGAAGGTCTAATTAATGAATTCATTCCCGTTTCAATTCCTATAAATTTTACTTCACCTTTTTCTTTGCATTGAGTGACCTTTGCAAGGATGACGCCGCTTTCTGCAACAAAAAAGCGACCAGGCTCCATCCAGAATTTTAAATGAGGGCAATGTGATTTTACAGCCAATAATCGTGCATCGAGTTTCTGGAGATTCAAAGGTTTTTGTCCTGGCTTTTCAACAATTCCTAAGCCGCCGCCTAAGTTTATGAATTGAGTATTGGGAAATTGTTCTATGAGGGATGTGAGCATTAATGCAGTTTGTTCCCAAAGCTCAGGGGTAAGAATTCCACTCCCTGAATGCGAGTGTAAACCAATGACACGGACATTATTTTTTTGGGTCAGGATTTTAAGGTGTTCAATATCTTTTTGGTCAATGCCAAACTTTGATTCATTTCCCCCTGTTATGACATGTTTGTGATGACCGGCTCCTGCACCTGGGTCGATACGGATGATGATATCGCGGTTTTGAAACAGCTCAGTCCAGCTTATTAAAGGATGCAAATTATCTATTGTCACATAACAACCTAAATTCATGGCAAATTCATATTCTGCTTTTGGGGCAAAATTGGGGGTAAACAAAATTCTTTTTTTGTCTATATCTGGAAATAGGTCTGATATTCGTTTTAATTCCTGAATTGAGACGCATTCAAAACCAATACCCTCTTTTTCCAATGTTTTTAAAATCGAAGGATGTGAGTTGGCTTTAATTGCATAAAACAAAGTATCGATTGATTTTAGGTTCAGTAATTGTTTGGCTTGAGTTATTTGTGTTGTGCTGTTATATACATAACAAGGTGAATGAGTCCCTGCAATGGAAAGCAATGATTCTTTCTTAATTTGCCACCATGGGGTAGGGCGAGTAACTCCTTTTTCCAGCTTTTGGGGATGAAAAACTTTTTCCAATTGAATGATAAAATTATCTAAAATTGGATTATCTCCAAGTTGATAATCATGAGTGATCTTGCATAATTGTTCAAATGCTTCAAAAAATTGATCCGTATTATTCTCCAGAGCATAATGTTCATATAAGTCAGTCAACCCAGTATAGGCTGTTGATTTATTTAATTTAAAATCCTTATTGGATTTTTGTTGGAGGCATAAAGTGAGCGCATTTATAATTCGACTTTTTGGAGACATTATGGTCTTAACAGTTGATTCCATTATATGAGAGTATAATGTTCAAGCGGTTTAAATTCAATTCACATTGCGCTTGGTTTAATATTGTTCATTATGATCTATTAAATTTATGCTTGCAATTTAATTGATGCTCACATAGTCTGATTATTCAAACTAATTATCACAAGGAATTGATATGGCTCAAGATAAAATCGATATTGATGATGCAGGCAAGACTGGCGCATTACTGGCGCTAGGGAATACCATTTTAGCCCCCTTGTATTGGGTTGATGCAAAACTTGGTTTGACTACGGCAATTGTTGCGACCGGCGCATTTTTATATGGTGCACATGAGATAGGTAAAAAAAGAAGACCTGTCGGAAATGGAATAAATGGTATGAATTCTTTTTTTGGTGGCATGACTGGTGATAAAAGCACAGAGGTTCAAAATACTCTGGCAAATATTGCAGTTGGCGGTGCAGCGATATTTGACGAAATTATGCCTAGCGAAAGCAAGCGTCCATGATACGTATCTTTTTAAATAATCCATCAAGGAAGTAGAAGCATGCCTAGAGATCAAATAAATCCTGACAAAGTACTAAAGACTGGTGCATTAATCAGTTTTGGAAATTTATTTATGTCCCCTTTTTATGGAAGACTAGGTCCATTCTCATCTCTGACGCTTACTGCAGCAGCATTATTTGGATTGCATGAAGTAGGCAGAAGCAAACAATCGAGAAATGGGTTTTGGGGCTTTTTTTCAAACAAGGATAATTCTAGAGTCTCCGATGTAAACACTACAATGAGCCATGTTGTGGAGGGAGGCGCAACTGTGTTTGATCAGATTTTTCCTCCAGGAAAAAAATAAAAAAGTGCAGATGAGGGTTTTAAGTTTGTAGCCTGGGTGAAGCCCAGGCTACATGGATTGATGCATCATTATCCCAATTTATGAATTTTAACTAACATGCCAATCAGAGCATTGTCGAGATAATAAACTACATCATCTTTTAGGCGTTGTTTTTGTGATACAGTGAATGATGATTGTGGATTGCTAGGTGGTGATACCTGTAACTCTGCATCAAAAGAATAATAATTACTTTGCACCACATTAAATTTGCCCTGTATTTGCCAGCCATTATGCTCAACTACAGGTAGAGCGACGCTACTTTGATTATTGGCAGGTTGTTTCCACGAGTAATGCCCTAAAACTTTGTAGCGCGATTTTCGAGTCAGCAGGTAATACTCATCGCGTAGACTGGATGAGGATGGAGATAATAAAAGATAGGGTTTTCCTGATTTTTCTGCATCTGATTTCAATAATATGGCATGTGCACCCATTGGAATAAGAGGTGCATCAACAGTCATGTCCGGGTTTTGATTGGGATGGGCAAATATAATTAAATCAATTTGATAGGAAGACTTGGCTAGAGTCAGGCAGGAGTATAGGATACTTAGAGTTATTATTATTAATCGTTCCATGGCTCAATTTATTTGTGGTTATTATTTTAATAGACTTTACCTTTGCTCGCATTTTAGCTGAATAAGGGATGGCCTTAACTCGATTATACCTCTCAAAAGAATTCACTCAACAACAATTTTGGGGAATTTGTCTGCATAATTAATTGGTTTTTTGGACAATTCAATAGCGCTCTTCATCGCTGTTTTAAGCATTGTATCTGTTAACTTATCACGAGCTTGAGTCGCAGTAGGAGCACCTTCATCACAGTTTTGTCTTATGCGTCCATCTAAGGGAAGTTGTCCGAGTAATGTGGTTTGGTGTCCGGCACAAAGTGCTTCTGCTCCACCAGTTCCAAAAATTGCTTCTTGATGTCCACATTGACTGCAAATATGAGTGGACATATTTTCTATAATGCCCAGTACATCAATTCCTGTTTTAGAAAACATGGTAAGTGCTTTTTGTGCATCAAGAGTTGCCACGTTTTGTGGAGTAGTCACTACTATAGCAGCAGTAAGGGGGATTTTTTGTACTAACGTCAATTGAATATCACCGGTTCCAGGTGGTAAATCGATAAACAAATAATCCAGCTCGTTCCAAAGGGTAATATCTAACATTTGGATTAGTGATTTAGCCAGCATGGGACCTCGCCAGATAAGTGCTTGTTCACCATGTGTCAGGTAGCCAATAGACATAGTTTGTATTCCATGCGCTTTTGCAGGAAGATAATGATCACCACTGATTTGCACCGGTTCAGTTTTTCCCAGCATTAAAGGCATGCTTGGGCCGTAGATGTCAGCATCTAAAATACCAACTTGTGCACCTAAGCGAGCTAATGCAGCCGCTAAGTTGACGGTTACAGTAGATTTTCCCACTCCTCCCTTTCCTGAAGCTACAGCAATAGTGTTTTTAACTCCACGTAAGCCTTTGCCAACAAGTTGAGTTCTGTGCGGTTTTATCTGTTGATTTATGTGAATTACTATCTGTTGATTTGGGAGCGATGATTGTAATGCAGCAAGTAATAGGGGCTTATAATGTTCTTCAAGCAAGCCGCAGGGAAATCCGGCAGTTAGTTTGATAATCAACTGATTATTTGTCATTTCAAGACTGCATTGTAAATTCATTTCTTTGCCTGTAAGGCCAAGAATTGGATCTGTTAGAGTGCTCATCAAGTGGATTACAGTATTTTCAGTGGTCATGGATTGGCCTTAAACACAAAAGAGGAATGATAGCGCAGAGCAGTATTATTTCATAGAATTTGTTTGCTGTGATCAAACAGTAAGTTCAGAACACTCATGTTGCCAACTAACCCAATGATTGCTGGGGAGATAATAAATACCACAATAGATAGGAAGGGTGGTGTGCTCTGATAGATAAGAACCATATTCATGTAATTGTTGTCGGTGTTTCATCAATGAAGCTTCATCTTCTTTTCCAGTTTTGAAATCAATAATCCAGCGTTTTCCTTGATCCTCAAAAGTACGATCAATGATACGAGTAATGGGTCTATTTTGCTGCTCCACTAATAATTCGTATTCGTTTTGCTCCTGATCATGTTGGCTAATAATCCAAAAACCCGTTTGATCCTCAAACATTCGGGTAATGTGTTCCCGCATGTTAGATAGTGCTTCGTGTTGTGTTTTGTCATCGAACCCCAACCTCCTCAATTCATCACGAGGGAGGTTCCAGGGAATTTCAATTATAGTTTTTGGATGATTATCACAGATCCATTGTAACAATTGGTGCGTTACTATACCAATTAGTCGGGGAATACTTGTTGATAAATGAGAAGGCTCTGTTTTTATACTGTGATAAAAAACTTCAGGCTTATTGTCTTGGTAATAATCAAGAGGTAAGCTTAATAGTTTAGGCAGAGACGAGTTCTTTTTTTCAACAAGGGTCGAGGGTTCATGTTCTGAAAATTCCAGATGCTTAAGAAGATTTTTAAATGAAGCCTTGGACGATCGTTCTGAATGATCCATTAAGTACAAACGTGACTTTGCTCGAGTCACAGCAACATACAGTAATCGTTGCGCTTCATAATGGCTTTTTACTTCATCTAATTTGCTTAAATAGTCATATAAAGCACAATGCTCTTGATGTGCCGATTGGATAGGTGACATGAGTAATAAATTGCCCTGTTTTTGCGTCGGTAAATTAAGCCAGCGCAACATTGGATTATCGCCACGATTAGGTTGTGCACCTAAACCGGGTAAAAATACAGTATCAAATTCAAGTCCTTTAGACTTATGAATGGTCATCACCTGTAAACGAGAAGGATTGGCTTGCTGTGAATAGAGTTTATTGAGTTCGGAGAGAAATTCTTTCATATCCGATAAACGACCGTTTTGTTCATAGCGGTCAAGTAAGTTCCAGAATTGTTCGAGATCATTGAGTTGACTTGTGTTTAGGATAGTGTCGATGTGTAATTCTTTTAAAGTTTGCATGACCCAGACTGAGAGCCTGCTTTCATACCTTTGAGTTAGCGCTTTGTGCATGACGTGCATAAAAAATTTAGCGCGAATTCTGCCCTCTTCGCTTAACTCCTGGATTTTGTTTAAATGTAATAAGGCAAAGTAAATTGATTTTTTCTTGTTAAAGTGAGCTATGCTATGGATATCATTTAATGCTAAACCACAATAGGGACTATGAAGTACGGCGAGCCAAGAGAGGCGATTTGCTGGAGCAAGTAAAGCCTGGGTTAATGACCAAACATCACGCAAGTGGCTTAGATTGGCTAATAGAGTGATATCAGTACCCTGATAGGGAACTTGATGTTGACGTAACAGGCGAATGATTTCAGCAAGTTGCGTTCTGGAGCGTACCAGAATAGCCATAGTTTGCTCAGGATGGGTTTGCAATTCGTGTTGAATAATTTCTATGAGTTTTTTTGCTTCCTGTTCCCGATTTTTAAATTGTATGGCGTGAATGGCACTATTTTCTTCATCTTGAATGACATTTACACTGGGATGAAATGAAACTGCACCAGATTCTATGTCAACTTGCCTGGGGAAGATGTTGGTGAATTGATTATTTACCCAATTTACAATCGTTTGTGTTGAACGGAAATTGCAGCACAACTGCAGCGATTGCAGTTTGACGGGGCCTATGCCTTGTTCTTTTGCGCGAAAGAATAATCCTACCTCTGCTTGCCTAAAACGGTAAATGGATTGCATCGGATCACCAACGATAAAAAGAGTTTTCCCATCATTTTCCAGCCATCCACTGACAAGCTTGGTTAACAATTCAAACTGGGTAATTGAAGTATCCTGAAATTCATCAACCAGAATGTGATGAAGCGCATGATCTAAATATAAAGCTAAGTCAGTAGGATTTTCTACATCCCCTAATGCACTCAATGCTTGTTGGGATATGGCAGTGAAATCAACTTCATTTAGTTCGCTAAACAAAACGTGTAAATGACCTACAAGAAGAGGAAGCAACAAAAAGAGTGCTTGCAGAACCTCCCATTGCTCAGGATCATATTCTGGCTCAGGTAAATTACTGACTTGAATTAATGCCTCAAGGAAATCAGGATATTCATTGAGTTCGCTGAGCAATTCTTTGCTGGCATTTTTAAGTCTTTTATATTCATCCGGAGCACAGGAGTTACTGAGCAAGCCGACATGATGATCAAAACTTTTGCGAAAATTCGCATCGCCAGTAAGTAAGAGTTTTCTTAATGCAGTTGCAACCTCTTGACTGGTGTGTTGAAAATCATACCAATCTTTTAGCGGATAGCGTGGCGAAACGGGATTATTTTCTATAATTGCCAATTCACGAGCACATTGAGTCAAATCATGAGCTAAATGCGGGGGTAGGCTTTGTGTGAACCTTTTTAATTCATGTTGCTCTATAAGTCGCAGTGCACGTTCAAAAGTTGATTTTTCTTGGGCGCGTGCTTGAAAGAGGGGGGTTAACCATTGATCCCTTTGAGAAAGAAGTACAGTAAATAATTCAAGTAATCGATCCTGACGATTATCTACATGCAACAAGAGTGTTTTTATCGCTTTTTGATATTCGGGTGTTGCTAGCGCAAACTGAATACAGCGTCGACCAGCGTTTAAATAATGACTGTTCGCTTTTTCAGTAATCTGTGAATAAGCAATTTGTTTTTCCAATAGAGGAATTGCCTGATTGATACTTTGGCATAAAGAGTCAATTGTAATGACTTTTAATCGATTCGGCTGATGTAGTAAATTCCATTGAAAGTGGTTATCACGTTGGAGGGCTGCATGAGCAAAATCAAGTGTCATTTGTTGATGGGGCGTATTGGCTTTTATATTACTTGCAGCTTGCTGTAAGGCGAACACAATACGTTCACGCATTTCACTGGCGGCTTTACGGGTGAATGTTAATGCGACAATTTGTTCTGGAGCCGTTACGGTGCTTAACAATCGCAAATAACGCTGTGTAAGAATTTCAGTTTTACCCGATCCCGCAGGAGCTTGTACGATAAATGATATGGAAGGATTTGTGGCTTGGCTTCGTTGATCACTGTCGACTAGCATTGTTTTTATCCCTGTATGTTTTATTAAATACTTTTTACCTGAGTTCCGCGGCTTGGCCGCAGAACGTAGGGGGTAAAATTGAGTTCCTTTATTTAATGCTGTGAGGATGAAACGCTAGTCTATAACGATTTCTTGAGCCGGGGGGCGTAAATTATAATGTGAACTCATGCAACGACCGTAGGCTCCAGCATTGGCAATTAATAATACATCATCTTCTTCGGTTACAGGCAATAAGCGGTCATAACCTAAGGTATCTCCTGATTCACAAATTGGACCTACTATATGGGAAAAGCCAGCTTTTTCTTCATGCAATCGACTTAAGTTGACAATTTCATGGTAGGCACCGTACAAGGAAGGTCGAATTAATGAATTCATACCTGTTTCAATGCCCACAAATTTTACCTTACCTTTTTCTTTACATTGAGTAACTTTGGCAAGAATAACGCCGCTTTCTGCTACAAAAAATCGGCCAGGCTCGAGCCAGATTTCAATTTGTGGATAACGTGATTTTACTGCCATTAACAAGGCATCCATATTTCCAAAATCTAATGGTTGTTGCCCGGGTTTTTCTACGATACCCAAGCCGCCACCCAGATTAATGGATTTGGCATGAGGAAATTCCTCTGTTAGAGAGGCAAGCATTAATGCAGTTTGCTGCCATAACTCCGGAGTAAGAATGCCACTACCTGAATGTGCATGTAAGCCTACCACCTGGATATTATGTTTTTTGGTTAGCGCTACAACCTGGTCAATATCATTTTGCGTAATACCGAATTTTGACTCATTTCCCCCTGTTGAAACATGTTTGTGGTGGCCAGCACCAGTTCCTGGATCAATACGAATAATGACCTCGCGATTTTTAAATAAATTAGACCAATGTGCCAAAGGGTATAAACTATCTATAGTGACATGACAGCCAAGGTTTAATGCATATTCGTATTCCGTTTTTGGTGCAAAATTAGGGGTAAACAAAATTCGTTTTCGATCTATGTCAGGAAAGAGTTCCAATACTCTGTCTAATTCTTGAATGGAAACACATTCAAAACCGATACCTTCTTTTTCCATAGTTTTTAAAATTGATGGATGAGGATTGGCTTTAATCGCATAAAACAAGGTATCGATCGATTTTAAAGCCAACAATTGTTTGGCTCGAGCAGCTTGAGTTGGGCTATGGTAGACATAACAAGGTGAATTAAGTGAGGCAATGGTTAATAAACGATCACGCTCTTTCTCCCACCATGGAATATCGCGAACAGTAGGTTTACCGAACTCCTCATGCCAGCTTTTTGAGTAATAGAAAATTTGGGGGTTATTTTCTATGAGTAAATGATGCAGCTTTTGGCATAATTGATTTGCCTGAGATTCATCAACAACAAAAGTTAGGTTCAAGTCATTGGATGCGAGTGACATTAAATAGACTTGTTTGGCTTCAAAAACCTCTAAAGCTGGCCCAAGCTGTGGTAATACAGTTCTGATATGATGACCTACTAGACTTACAGCGCTACAGGGTTCAATGAGCTTGGCGCGGCCAAATTGATTTAATTCAGCAAGTAAGGAATTAATTGCTGGTCGGTCATGTATCTTACTATTGATATCCAGAGACAATGTTACGTTAAACTCAGAAGAAGAGAGTAAGTCTACTGAGAAACCATGATGTTTGAATGCTGTAAATACATCAGATAAAAATCCAACTTGCTGCCACATGTGTAAGGTATCTATAGAAATCAATATAATACTGTTTTTGATTTGAATCGATTTAATTAATGGTGCCGTTTCATCAATATCCTTAGTAATGAGTGTTCCCGAGTGTTCTGGCATTTGCGTAAATTTAACGGACATTGGAATATTGCCACGCCGAACAGGGGGGATGCAATTGGGATGCAATACTTTAGCTCCCATTGTCGCAATTTCCTGAGCTTCATCATAATTCAGTTTTTTCAATAAACGTGCCTGTGGCAATTGATGAGGATTCGCAGTATAAATTCCAGGAACATCAGTCCAGATTTCACAAGATGAAGCCTGGAGTTTACCTGCAAGTAAAGCAGCCGAAGTATCAGAGCCGCCACGGCCCAACAAAACAGTTTCGCCTTGAGGGTTTGCAGCAAAAAAACCTTGGGTAATAATGGCTTGAGCACCGCTCGAGATAAATTCTTCAACTAATTCAGGATCATGTTCGCTCTCACAGCGAGCAGACAAATAATTTGCAGACACTCCATCAGGGAATGGTGTGCTGGTTAAAAGTTCCCTTGCATCATACCATTGGCAACGGATTCCTTGTTTTTCGAGAAATGCATGGCCTAGGCGAGTCATCATGAGTTCGCCCATACTTAATATTTCCGCATGCGTTTTCGCAGGAGCTTGTTTTAATAAGGCAATACCAGTGAGCCACTGTTCTAATTGCAACAAATCTTTGGCAACCAATTCAGAATCTACTTCCAGCTGTTCAGCAAGATTAATATGTCCATGACGAATGTCAGCAAAGATGCTCTGATGTTCATTGATTAATGCTGCCTCAATGGCTTTTTCAAGTTTGTTAGAAATTTGCGTTAGTGCGGAGCATACGATAATGGGTTGCACCCCGGAACTCATATGTTTTTTAGTTATGGAAGCAATATTATTCCAAGTGTTACGAGTTGAAACGCTGGTGCCGCCGAATTTGGTTACTATTTGTCGCATGATTCATTTCCGCACAAAATTAAAACACATTAGCATGGACGGGAGTAGGTGTACAAGTCTAAATGCTTTGTATTGAATATTTATGGGTTGAATTCTTATTAATTAACCATGATGAGCTTAATTGAATCATTATGGGCTAATATCTGTTACTCATTGAATACAAATAGGAAAAAAGTGTTTTTAAGGTGTTTTTAATGATTTGAAAACAGGATACACTCGCCCTCTAGCGGACGTCTTTGATCAGTTTTTTGAAGTTTGATACTTGAGGAGTAAGGAGTGAAAAATATGCACAAACCTTTAAGGACACTAGTTAGCGCGGCTGTTATTAGTGTTCTGGCTACAGGTGGAGTTCATGCAGCAGGATTCTCTTTATACGGAGAGGGTGCTGGATATACAGTTGGTAACTATGCTGCTGGTTCTGCAGCTGAAGCTGCGGATGCATCAACAGGTTGGTATAATCCTGCCGGTTTAGCCTTAATTCGTGAACAGCAAGTAGTGTTTGGTGGTGTTGGCATATTTCCTACTATGAAACTCGATGGTACAAGTACTTTTACTACGCGTAGCGGTCCTACTTCTGTTAATTACGTCCAAGATATAAACGGTGTAGATGGAAGCTACGATGCATTTGTTCCCTCTTTTCATTATGCTCGTCCTTTAGGTGAACGTACTACCTTTGCTTTAAGTATCACTGCTCCATTTGGGTTGTCTACTGATTGGGCTCAAGATTCTCCTGTACGTTATTCAGCGACATATACCGAAATTTTAACTATGAATGTTTCGCCAGAATTAGGTACTCGACTCACGGAACATTTTGCATTGGGAGCTGGTCTGGATATTCAATGGTCTCGTGCTAAATTCAATCAAATGATTGGTGCGCCCACTTTATTTCAAATTCTTGGAGACGATCCTGCACTCGTTGATACTTTAAGTTACAACAAAGCAAAATCTTATGGAGTCGGCTTCCATGTTGGGGTGATGGGAATATTTAATGATAACCACACCCGCATAGGTATTAATTATCAATCCAGAATAAGACATGTTTTCAATGGACATAGCCGCTTGACTGGAGTATTGGCGAATAATGATTTTAATCTAATTTTCCCAGTATTACCGTCTTCAACAACCCGTATAAATAATGAATTATTTAGTGATCCACAAGAATTCCCGGATGTACTCACATTAAGTGCTTATCAGGATGTCAATCCGCGGTTAGCTTTATTAGGATCTGTTGTTTATACAGGCTGGGGTGTTTTTAAAGTCATTCAATTAAATAATGTTGCGGTACCCCATATTGGTTCTCCACCACTTTTTAATGTGACTCAAGCCAGTATTAATAGTGCTGTACCACAAAACTACCATGATTCCTGGCGTGTTGCTCTTGGGGCCAATTATCATGTAAATCCGAAACTTATGCTTCGTCTAGGTGGTGGTTATGATCAGACTCCAACAAATGATATAGATAGAAATGTTCGTTTACCTGATATTGATCGTTGGGCAATTGCTGTTGGCGCGCATTATCAATGGCGACCCACTATTGGTATCGATGTAGGGTACACTCACTTGTTTGCTGGAGGCAAGCCAGATGTGAATTCTGTCCAGCCTCTTTCACAAACGTCTGTATACAATGTGAATGTTAAAGACGGCCACTTTGCTGCCGATCTTGTGGGTGCTCAATTGACATGGGTTATTGATAAAGTCCCCGAAGTACCTACTAAATAGTTAATTTTAGAATGAGCATGATGAGATAAAAGCCACTTGAAGTGGCTTTTTGTTTATAACCCGTTCGCACCAACTGCCAAATAGACTGACTCAAGGTAGAGTACTGGCATGGGTCTTCATGTTCCTTTGTTGTACTTCGCAATTGTAGCCTGTTTGCTTGCAACCGGATTTTTTCCCATACGAAGGATTGAACCTCGTGATCTAAGTAGGTTGGATGTTTCAACCAAGATTCAATGAAACATGTGTCAATAGAGCCTGGCGATAAGCAGCGACGCTACGTTTGCTGTTCTGTTCAGCACCTATTGCAACTAATTAATTAGGTGAACGGTTGCCTTGATTTTTGTCAATCTGGATTAACTTAAACGTTCGATGGAGGCGAAACTCGCCTCCTCACTGATATAGATGAAGATAATTAATTTTTGATAATGGTTGCTTCACCAAGGCCATTAACAAAAAGGGTATATCCGTTCTTTGATAAATACTTTGGATTGATATCACCCGTATCAAGATCCATATAAACTTCCCCAACTTCTATGGGATTAGCTGTATTAGTAGCCATTTTAATTATTGCAGAACACTGTTTACCAGTTGTATGTCCATAGCAGGCCAATTTTACGAGATTCCAATAAACTTTTTGAGTTGAATTAGCGGCAGTTGGATATGCAGAAGGGACCCCAGCAATATATGCATTTGATTCTACGGAAGTATTGTTATGAGTGATTAAATAAACGGGACTTGCAAAAGCTGTTACAGCACTTAAACCTAAAGCTACCGCTGAAAAACCTTTAAATATTAAATTCATTATATCTTTTTCTCCATTTAATTATAAGTGATTCGTTAGAAGTTAATATGTCCACTAAGACTAGTGAGGAAGTAACTATTCTTAACCAATCGGATTTTTTACATCTTTAAAACGCACAAAGAGTATATCGCAAAATAACTTAGTGTCTATTACATTAGCCTTAAGCAATATTTTTTGGAAAGCGGTATATTTCCTCACAGATAATAAAAACAAGCTCAAGACTGGAGATTAAACTCAATCCGTGCTTGTTTCTAATGAGAGAGTAAGTGTTTTAGTTAAGGCGCTTATAAGCCTATGATTTCTGACTCAATAAACGTGCAATATCTTTGGCAAAGTAAGAAATAATAAAATCTGCCCCTGCACGTTTTATAGCAAGCAAACTTTCTATTATGGCCTGCTCTTCATTGATAAGCTTGTTTTGAGAAGCGATCTTAATCATCGAATATTCACCGCTTACTTGATAAGCACAAAGAGGCACTTCAGGGAAATGTTGTTTTAGTTTCGCTATAATATCCAGGTAAAATCCGGCAGGTTTTACCATGATCATGTCAGCTCCTTCATCAATGTCGAGAGATGTTTCTCTTAAAGCTTCGGCACTATTGGCAGGATCCATTTGATAGGCTTTACGATCACCAAATTTTGGTGCTCCTTGAGCTGCTTCTCTAAAAGGTCCATATAAGCAGGAACAGTATTTGGCGCTGTAGCTTAATATAGGGATATGCTGATATCCTTTGATATCTAGCGCCTTGCGAATGACACTCACCATTCCATCAGTCATTCCACTAGGCGCGACCCAATCTGCACCAGCTTGTGCATGGCTTACAGCTTGTTTTGCAAGAAAAGCCAAGGTCTTCTCAGTGTCAATGCATTCTCCTGCGAGCACTCCACAATGACCATGATCCGTATATTCACAAAAACAAAGATCGGTGATGATTAGGATGTCCTTATTCACAGCACGAATTGCTTTTATAGCTTTTTGAATAATTCCTTCATGATTAAATGATTCGCTACCATAAGCATCTTTATATTTGGGGATACCAAATAAAAGCACTGCAGGAATACCCAAGGAAGTAAGTAGTTCAATTTCATTCGGGATACAATCGAGACTTAATTGAAATTGACCGGGCATTGCACTTATTTCTTGTGGCTCATTCAGTAATTCACTTATAAATAAAGGGGCAATGAATTGTTGCGGATGTAAGCGTGTTTCTTTAACTAGAGCACGAGACATGGCACTACTTCTTAAGCGAGTTAATCTCAATGGTATGTTGTAATCGGTCATTAAAATAATCCTGTTATGTCATTTATACTGTACGGCCAGAGGGGGGGGCTAGCTTAAATCGTAATCTGCGATATTTTAACACAACTCCCGTAGTTTGAGTGAAGGCAGAATTTTAATTCGAAGATTCTATAACTACCTCAAACCAGATGGGCTTTATCTTTTACCTTGGCTGTCTTGAACGCTTTCCTTTTTGAGTTTTTTATTTGAGGTGTACAAAAAATCAATAGCACTACTCGTATCACTGTTACTTACTTGAATACTAAAAAACTTGTTGAGTAAATATCTGAGCGTTAGCATATTTGTGTCTGTTTGAGACAAGCCAATGCTATAGCTTAAATAAAGACGTTTTGAAAGAGATTTTCCTACCATAAAAGAAGTAGTATCCCTAGTGGTGTTGGTTATTTGATTGTAGTTAGTGTTGGTTTGTATATTAAAATCAATACCTGCAGTTTGTTTGAGTTGCTCTAAAAGTCGGAGACTGTTGGTGTCACTTCCTAGATTCATAGAAGAGAGAGCCGCAAGAAGCAATTGACCTCCTGCCTTGTCTGCTTGGTTTGCCGGGCGACCAAGGACAAGCAGGGAAAGGATATCTGCTTGAGAAAAAGTTGCAGGCACTGAAAATAATTGAATTTTAGGGCGAGCCAACCGACCTGTGACTTCTACGCCTAAAACCAGTGTTTCTCCATAATTCATATTTTGTAGGTTCGTGCTATTAAAGTCCAAAAGTTGGCTTGAAGTAGCAACAGTTGTTGGGGTCTTCCTGGTTTTTTTTGCTGCACGAAGGTTAATTCCAGGATTACTCATGGCACCGCCAAAGATTAATTGTCCCTGTTGTATCGCTAAGTTTTGTCCATAGGCTTTATAAGTACCCTCTTTAATTGATAATTCGCCATATGCATCAATTGAACTTTGTTGCTGTTTGATATTCAGTGTTCCATCTAAATACCCCTTTAATCCTTTTAGATTGACTGCCACCTCTTTTCCCATTTCAAGATTAATATCCATATTGTTGATCAAAGTAAATGAAGGAGATGCTTTTTCCTTACGTTTATAAACTACATCATCCGGTAAAGAGATGCTGTTGTTGAATGAGCGGGGTTTAATTTCAGCATAAGGAATCAAAATAGTACCAGAAAGGGTTTGCAGACTTGGTGTTACATGTAGATTGAGCTTGGGGGAGATGTGAATCTTATATTCACTGGTTTGAACCAACGGAAAATCATTGCCCTCAAGACTGAAGTCCCCTATAAATTCAGAATTTAAGCTCCCTTTTCCGGTAAGTGATAAATGATGACCCGCTGATGCTGCTGAACCTGTTGCTTCCCAAGAGTGTTCAGTGCCAAGAACATTCATTTCGAGACCATCAATATTAAGGCCTAGTTTGGGTAAAGAAAGACTTACTTTACTAAGTATTAAATGACTTTCTATTTTTCTTTTATGCAAAGTACCCTTTACTTTTAATGAAGCAATAAAGTGTCCTTTGAGCTTGTCAATTTCAGGACTAATTTTTTGCAAAAAACTGAGAGAACTTAATTCCAATGATAATTCGCTGTTTATTTTTTGGTCGTTCTTTAAGCCTGAATCTAGAGTAAATTTGGGCAGATTAAATTGCAGTTTTAAATTTTTATTTTCATCAATTGCCAAAATACCGGAGCCTTTAAGCTGTTTTGGTGAAAGGATGATCTTTAAAGACCCGCCTTTGAATTGAACACTTGGAAGAGGGGCATTATTTGGGGGATGATAAACGCCAGGGCCTATGGTCAGCAATAAATTACCTCGATTTTTGGAAGTAATCTCGCCATGGGTAGATAAATTAGTATACAAACGAGCATGCTGATCAGAAGTATTCTGAGGCTGGGTTAAATTGGCATTAAAAGTCCACTTCCAAGGCAAAGTTCCGCGAATTTTTGCATCCATTAGCCACTGATCTTTGGGTGCAGCGGTTATTTTCGAGTGTATATTGATTTGTATATTTGGTAAAATACCGGCTGCGGTGAGTGTCCCTTTTTCACTGTCTATGATTTTATCTTTTTCTGTATTCCATTGCAGGCCTTCCCATTTAGCGGTCACTAATTGGCTTTCTCGCAAAGAATGAGGTTTCCATTGTACTTTCAATTGTTTAATTTTTACTCTAAGAGATTTATTTTGGTATTCAACCCCATTCAGAGAAAAGTTATTTAGTAGGCTTCCTTCAACTTGCTCAATTTTTAGAGTGCCAGGAAGGTAGAGACGGCTGAATTGGACAAGAGTATGTAGTCCCGATTTTGTATCCAATAAAAATAAGACTATTCCAGCAAGTAAAATAAGGAACAAAGAACCTATATAAAGTGTTTTAACTATCACGCGCAGTGTTTTTAGGAGAATTCGCCTCATAGATCGGGCCCCATGCTGATCACCAAACGAGGGTTATTTCCGTCACGTTGCCATCGACTATTAATTGTCTGAGCCAATCCTACTTTGATTGGACCTATAGGGGAAACCCACATTAAACCACCACCTGCATCATAATAGGCCGTTAAAGGGGCTGGGTTGTAAACAGCTCCTGCGTCATAAAATGCAATCAGATACCAATTTTTTTTTGTTTCTTTTTGAATTTCAAGACCAGCATAACTAAGGATTCTGCCCGGGCCTATTGAATTAAATCCAAATGCCTTTAAATTATCCATCCCTCCCAAAAGTAATGCAAGTGATATGGGTTGCTGATTAATATTATTGATTGCAGTAATACCTTGGATTGCATGTCCGTAAAGGCGCAAACGTAGCGGTTCTATTCTTATCGCAGCTTTTACATCCAATGAAGCTTGAGCAAAATTAATAGTAGACAGAAGGGTTTTGCTTGCAGCAAGGCCATTAACCGTAATGTTATACCCCGATGGTGAAAAGAGTAAATCTTGGGTCTTGCTAAACGTTAAACTTGCTTTGGGATAAAGTAGAAATTGCTTTGTATTTTCCTGAAGCGAATAATGAAATCCTTCATAAAGTGTATTTATAGAGAGTATCCGCTGATAATTGGTTACTCGATGTTGTTGGGCCAGGGAGATAAGATATGAATTACTATACCCTGCGGTGTAATTTAAATTCGAAAAATTTCCCGTAAGAGTGTATTGATCATTGACAGGATTGTTACCGGGAACAATATATTGGGCTTGTAATGCATTTTGAACAAACGATCCTTGAGCTGTAAGGTTGAATTTATGTCCTTGGCGATTGACTGGAACAACATGCAATGCAGCTCGGCCACGAACTCCTGTATCTGTTCCGTATCCTGCACCAAGAGTGTAAGAGTATTTGGATGTTGGGTCAGTATCGATTTGCACTGGAACAGTTGGGTTTTCAGTAACCCGTGGTTTAACAAGTACAGAGCTAAAGTAACCGCTATTTGATAAATCATTATTTAACTGGAGTATTTTATCCCCGGAGTAGATTTGTCCTGGTTGGAAAGGTACAAAACGATGCAGTAACTTAGGATCAAGATATGTAGGATTAAATTGTATTTGTCCAAAATAATAAAGAGGCCCTGTATCAAGAATCAGTGTAATTGCTGCTGTGTAGTTTTCTTCATCAATTAAAATTTCACTTTTCTTAAATCCAGCACGCATGTAGCCTTGACTTTCTGCCGAATCGAGAAGTTTTAATTTGGTCCGCTCATAGTGTTCTGTGAAGAGAGGAGTACCTTGCATTAATGGTACATTTTTTATTGCATCACGTAGGATAGGGTTGTGTGATCCTTCACCTGTGAGTTCGATTTGAAGTTGTGAAATCATGATTTGTGGACCAGCATGGATTATGACTGTCAACTGCCGCGCATTAGGTCTGCGTAAGGTGACTTCGGCTTTAAAATAGCCGAATGGCTGGACTGCCTGAATAATTTGGTCTTGTAATTCTTCCTGGCTGAATTGTGTAAGAGGTTTTAATTTTTGTAATTCACTCAACCGTTTTTCAACGTTGGCCTCGACTTTTCCAGAAACTCCATAAATGGTAATGGGTACTGGGGCATTATTTTGAGCGAATAGCGCAAAACAGGTAATGAGAAGTATCAGATAGATTAGTTTTTTCATGATAGTCTCAGTACTTTTTCCACCAAAAATGCCCCCACATGCATCAGAAAACATTTTGAGAATATACACTTAATCGAGTAGAAGGGCTAGGGTAAGAGAACAGTAAATAGAGTTATCATTGATATCATTCTTGTCATTTTTAATTGAGTGTGCATAGGAGAAGAGGGTGCGCATGGTATTTTCCGTACCCCCTGCAGCAAAGAGTTTCAATTGAATCAAGACATTAATTTGTTACCATACTTTTGAATCGATAAATTAAATCAAGTGCTTCTCTAGCAGTCAGCCTATCCGGATCAAGTTTCGCTAGTTCATGCAAAACAGGTGATTGGGTATGCACTTGAGCTTCTGATTGTATTTGGGAATCTGGTGGAGTGGTTTGTATATGATTTAAATGAGTATGAGCAATTTTTAAAACCTCAGCGGGTATACCCGCAAGCTCTGCTACTTCCAATCCATAACTTCGATTTGCATGTCCTGGTTCTACCCGATATAAAAAGATGATGCGGCCGGTATCTAATGATGCTTGTAAATGAACATTCCGAATACACGACCATTGTTTTGGAAGATGAGTTAATTCAAAATAGTGCGTAGAAAACAAAGTATACGCCTTAATGGTCGTTGCGAGATAAGAACAGCTCGCATAGGCCAGAGCCATGCCATCATAGGTGCTGGTACCGCGTCCGATTTCATCAATTAAAACCAAACTTTCGTGGGTTGCCTGTCTTAGAATTTGTGCTGTTTCAGTCATTTCTACCATAAAGGTTGAACGTCCAGAAGCTAGATCGTCACTCGCACCAATACGAGTAAAAATTCTATCAATAGGTCCTAAGGTTACCGATTTAGCAGGAACAAAGCTGCCAATATGAGCTAGAAGGACAATTAACGCAGTTTGACGCATATACGTCGATTTACCACCCATGTTGGGGCCTGTAATGAGCAAGATATTTTGCGATGGTTTGAGCTGTAAGTCATTGGCGATAAAGCGTTCCTGCAGCAAATGTTCAATTACAGGATGGCGGCCTGCCTCAATGGAAATTTGTGAGTCAGGTACTA
Source organism: Legionella parisiensis (assembly GCF_001467945.1). Classification (GTDB taxonomy): domain Bacteria; phylum Pseudomonadota; class Gammaproteobacteria; order Legionellales; family Legionellaceae; genus Legionella; species Legionella parisiensis. The sequence goes on along the minus strand of NZ_LNYQ01000013.1, from coordinate 1,997,755 downwards.
AGTTTGGGCAGCACCAATTAAAACTTTGAGCTCGCTCCGCAAGAGTCGTTAACACGTCTAATTTCGCCAAAGCTTGTGCTAATTGTGTCAATTCATTTATATTTTGCTGAATTTCTACCAGTAAATTTTCATAGAGCCATTTTTCACGCGCCAAGGCTTTTACTTGGGCTGATAATACTCTCTCTTCAAATTGTTTCAATTCTGGTGTGATATAACGTTCTACATTTTTTAAAGTTTGCTTTCTGTGGTAATGCGGAGGCGCTTTTTCTGCCTGAGTTTTAGAAAGTTCAATATAATAACCTTGTACGTTATTGAAACCGAATTTTAGAGTAGACAGTCCAGTTTTTTGTTTTTCTTCTTGTTCCAAGTGCATGAGTTTATCATTGGCTCGCGTACTAAGTAGTCTGAACTCATCGAGCTCTTCATCAAAACCAGGAGCTATGACGCCACCATCACGAATCAACACAGGGGGATTTTCTATAATTGCTGATGCAAGCAGCTGCTGCAGTGCAGGTAATGGCTGAATGTGCTTTTTTAAATTCACTAAAAGTTCGCTTTTGTTTTGAGTAAGTACGACATTCAGCTCAGGAAGTAATGCTAAAGTATGACTTAAAGCAACTAAATCGCGTGGCCGTGCTGATTTTAGAGCAATGCGCGACACAATTCGTTCTACATCACATACTTGTCTCAGTAGTTCATGGATGGATGCATTGTATTGGAGATGGATAATTTCCTTTATGGCATGCTGTCGCGCTATGATTTGGTTATGTTGTTTGAGTGGTCTTCCCAGCCAACGTTTAAGTAAGCGACTGCCCATGGAGCAAGCCGTTTTATCGAGCAGAGATAATAGGCTGTTTTCATGGTTACCGTTCATGTTTTCAAATATTTCTAAGTGCTTCTGCGTTGAGGCATCCAATTGCAAGTAATCATGGGTATGCTCAAGGGTTATTGTGGTTAAATGAGGAAGAGCTTGTTTTTGTGTCGTCTGTAAGTAGCTCAATAACGCACCGGCTGCAATCAAAGCAGTAGGATGATCGTGCTCACCAAATGCAGAAAGGTCGGAGACCGAAAATTGATCACATAAACGTTTTTTTGCACCGTCAAAACAAAACTCCCAACCAGGTCTCAGTTTGATTGGAAAATTCGCGCAGTATTCTTCCAAAGAAGATTCTTCTTGTAAGAGTAATTCAGCGGGCTGTAGTCTCATAAGTTCCGCACTAAGCTGATTTGCTTCTGTTAATTCCAATAAATGAAAATGTCCGCTGCTCAGTTCAACCCAAGCAATGCCAATTTTTTGTTTTTGGCAGTGAATAGCCAGCAATAAATTATCTTTTTTTGCATCCAAAAGCGCTTCATCAGTCACTGTTCCTGGAGTGATAATGCGAGTAACCTGGCGTTCCACAGGCCCTTTGCTTGTTGCGGGGTCTCCTATTTGTTCACAAATAGCCACTGATTCGCCTTTTTTGATTAATCGAGCCAGATAGTTTTCCACCGCATGATAAGGAACGCCTGCCATGGGAATCGGTTTGTCAGCAGATTGGCCGCGATGGGTCAAAGTAAGATCCAATAATTGCGCTGCACGTTTGGCATCATCAAAAAATAATTCGTAAAAATCACCCATACGATAGAGCAGAAGCATATCAGGGTATTCTGATTTAATGCGTAGATACTGTTGCATCATCGGTGTATGGGAAGTGGTCATGATGTATTTTCTTGAGGTTGAAATTGCGGCAATTCTAGCAAAATCACATGAGCTAGAGTAGATGCAATTTATATTCATCAAAAATGATTTAGATGTGATATTCTTAATCGGTTAAAAATTGATGAGTTTAGTTACAATGAAGTTGCTAAAAGATGGATTATTTATTATTTACCAATACTTGGTAAAGCAAACGGAGGATGCAAGTCATCAGATTACGCTGTTTGGGATAGTGATGATGATTAATTACCCGCTCTTTGGAGTATTTTGGAAACTGGAGAGTTTTCAAATGAGTGAGGAGTTTTTCTTAAGACTTGTTGCTGCTGTGCTCTGTGCCAGTTTGGCTGTAAATCGGTTTTGGCCACAAGCATTGTTAAAATTTTTGCCTATCTTCTGGTATGCAGTCTTATTATTTTGTTTGCCTTATTTTTTTTGCTATTTAACACTAATTAATCATTGCTCTACTTTATGGTTAATGAATTGTGTTTCAGCTATTTTTTTCCTTTTATTGGTAACTAGTGTTCGGGGTACATTAGTACTGACTTTTTTGGGATGTGGCTTGGCTTTGTTGTCTTATTTTTCATCGCATCAAATGATTGAATATATTCCTGGAAATATCTCCCTGTTTAGTTTATCTGCTACTTTTATTGCTGCAATAATGATTGGTGCTTTGTTTGCTCGAGATAGAGAAATTATTAATGCGGGACGACTTTCTGGAATGCGGATGTTAGCAAGTAGCATCGCTCATGATCTGCGTACACCTTTAGCAAGTATTTATTTGCAGGCTGAGCTACAGGAAATTATTCTGAAAAAAATTAAAAACTCTGAGATACGAAAAGATTTACAAGAAAGCTTAAATAAAATTACTCGTGGAATAGAAACAAGTAATCGTCTGATTAGCATGCAATTGAGCAATATCAAACATAATAAATTTAACACGAGAAATTTTGCTATTTATTCAATCCAAAATTTAATTGAACGTTCTCTGGATGACTATCCCTTAAAAGAAACCCAGAAGTCGCTTATACAGGTAAGTAATGAAAACAATTTTTCAATTTGGTTAGAGGAATTGGCATTTAAGAATTTACTCTGGAACTTATTAAAAAACAGTCTTGAATATATCGAGGAAATGGGAAAAGGAATCATTTCAATTTGGTTAGAAATTGGCTCTGGGAAAGACAACTTTAATTATCTGCATGTTAGAGATACTGCCAGAGGATTGTATTCTAAAAATTTTGAAAAAGTTTTTGAAAGTTTTTTTTCTGATCGCAAAGATGGTACAGGATTGGGATTGGCTTATTGTAAATTACTCATGCAAGATGCAGGAGGCGATATTTTTTGCAAGGGTAAATTGAATGAGTTTGCTCATTTTATTGTGAAATTCCCTAAAATTGATTAAATCAAGCAGTTTCAAATAGATGTTTTATGCTGGATCGATTGCTAAGGCGTATAAGTGGTGGGATAAATTGCGCCACATTTGCTGTTGGTGAGTATAGATAAAATGAAAGGCTCGAACTATTTTATCTGGGTTTTTTTCCCAGATAGGCTGAATTAATTCAAGCGTGGAATTAAAATGGGTTACGTAAGCATGGACCTTAAAAAAAGTTTTTGCGTGTTTTGATAAACGGATTGAGTCCCCCATTTGAAGCAAATAAGTATAATCCAGATTATCAAGACGCTCGTAAGCAGCAAAAGCAGCTACTCTTTCTTCTTCATCATGTTCTGACAGCCATTGTAGGTGAGTTTTATTGAAATTTTTTGCAAAAGGAACATAGTGTGTTTCATTAATGATTTCATCATGAATATCCACATCACATTCTTTAGCGAAACGTTCAAAGAGCATTTCATGAGAAAATCGACTTCCTATCCCCAATTCTTCATGAATATTTTCAAGAATTATTTTTTTTGTTAATTCATTACTAGTAAAATTAGCAATGAACCATACAAAATTAATAAAATGTCCTCTTAAATGATAAAAAATGGACGCAAAAGTTTTCCTTTGTTCATAGGTCCATGCACTTGTCTTTTGCGGATCAAACAAAGGAATAGAAGTAAGAGATTGACGATAATTCAAATCATTTTTTTGAAGAAAATGCTGGAGTGACTGAGGAAGATCATCAAGAAAGTAGTCAGGCATGATGTAATTTTTATTTTAGAGTAATGTGTCTTGTATATCATGAAAAAACCTTAGCATATAGACAAATAGTTATGCAATTAATTTTAAAGGATTTGTCCCTTTTACTTAAATAAATAACCCTGGATTTAAAGAATGGAATCTGGGATATTATCAATGAACTTCTTTCCAAACTCTACTGCTGTGGATAGTAGCTTTGTTGATGTGGTGCTAGAATCCTTAATGACGCGCACACTGCGGTTTTGTGCCCCGTCTCCCCGCTAAGCGCATCATGTTTTGAAAGAAATCTATTGACCGATAACGAATAGGCAAAGGAAATGCTATGTTAACTCCAAAAGATGTTAAGACTGTTGAGGCAGCAAAGCAAATTATCGAGGAGCGTAACCTGACCCATATCAAGGTTGGTTTATTTGATGTGGATGGTGTGATGCTTGGAAAATATATGAGCCGTAATAAATTCTTCTCGGCTCTGGAGAATGGTTTTTCTTTTTGTGATGTGATCTTGGGATGGGACTCCAAAAATAAACTGTATGATAATGGAAAATATACAGGTTGGCATACCGGTTACCCTGATACTTTAGTGCGTATCCTCCCAGAAACGTGTCGTGATCTTGTTTTCGAAGAGAATCAACTGTTATTTATGGCTGAATTTGCTGGAGAAGCGGAAGCATTATGTCCTAGAGCTTTACTTCGTCGAATTGTTCAAAAAGCTGATTCAATGGGATTTGATGTTTATGCTGCACTGGAATATGAGTTCTTTATGTTTGACGAGACTCCTGACAGTATCCGTACTAAAGGTTTTCGTGATTTAAAACCTATGACGCCTGATTTTTTTGGTTATTCAATGATCCGCAATACGGTTCATGCGGATTTATATCATCAGATCCTCAATATGAGTGAGGTTATGGATTTTCCTATTGAAGGGTTGCATGCAGAAACAGGCCCTGGGGTAATTGAAGCAGCAATCGCTGTAGATAAAGCGATAGAAGCGGGAGATAAGGCTGCGTTATTTAAAACGTTCATGAAAATCTTAGCACAGCGCAATAATATGATGGCAACGTTTATGGCCAAATGGTCACCGCATTATCCTGGACAAAGTGGACATATTCATCTTTCCTTACGCTATAAAAATGATATGAAAAATGCCTTTTATGACCCTTCAATGCAGCATAATATGAGTGAAATTCAGCGGCATTTCGTGGCAGGTCAACAGAAACTCATGCCTGAGTTTTTGGCAATGGTCTCACCCACCGTGAACAGTTTCTCTCGCCTGATTCCAGGGTTCTGGGCTCCAACTGATGCGACATGGGGGGTAGAAAACCGTACCACGGCCCTACGTGTTATCCCGGGAAGTGATAAATCGCAGCGCGTTGAATATCGTTTGGGATCTGCTGATTCAAATCCTTATTTGGCTTTGGCAGCAGCTTTAGGCTCTGGCCTTTATGGAATTGAACATAAACTGGAGCCATACCCCGAAATCAAAGGCAATTCCTACGCACAACCTCATGAGGCAGAGCTTGCATTGCCGCGTACACTGTGGGAAGCAGCTAGTCGTATTAAGGAGTCAAATGCAGCTCGCTCTTTATTCGGTGATCCATTTGTTGAGCATTTTGCGACTTCTCGCGAATGGGAAGAACGAGAATTTCGCCGTCATATTACAGATTGGGAACTGGATCGTTATTTTGAAATTATTTAGCCTGGATTTTCATAGATATGAACGATACATTGAAGACTTATTCGCCTATAGATAATTCGCTTTATGTGGAGCGTGCTTTTGCCAATAACCTTGAGATTCAAGATGCATTGGATAGGGCAGTAGCTGCAAAAAAACAGTGGGCTTCGACCACTTTAACTGAGCGGGCGAACTATTGCACTGCTGCAGTCGATGCTTTGGTTGCTAATAAGGATGAGATTGCCAGCGAAATTTGCTGGCAAATGGGAAGACCAATTCGTTATGCCGCTGGAGAAATTAACGGCCTTGAAGAACGGGCTCGTTATATGATTACTGCCGCAAGTGCAGCACTTGCTCCGCTCAGACTACCTGAAAAACCGGGTTTTATTCGTTACATAAAACGTGAGCCATTAGGAGTCACTTTAGTCATTTCTCCCTGGAATTATCCTTATCTAACCGCAGTGAATGCGATTATCCCAGCCCTCATGGCTGGAAATGTAGTTTTGCTGAAACATTCTGCGCAAACACCACTTGTCGCCGAACGGTTCGCCCAAGCATTTAGGGAAGCAAATCTTCCACAAGGAGTTTTCCAGTATTTACATCTGACGCATTCTGATACGGAAGAAATCTTAGGTCACTCAGCAATAAATCATGTTGCTTTTACAGGTTCTGTTGCTGGTGGAGAGGTGATTGAACGAGTAACGGCTGGACGTTTTTTGAATATAGGATTAGAGCTTGGAGGAAAAGATCCTGCTTATGTTCGCTTTGATGCAGATATTGATAACTCGGTTGATTCGCTTATGGATGGAGCCTTCTTTAATTCAGGCCAATCCTGTTGTGGAATCGAACGTATTTACGTACATAAGAATGTTTATGATCATTTTATCAATAAAGCAGTCGCATTTGTTAAACAATATAGACTCGGACGTCCTGATGAACCAGAAACAACTTTAGGACCGCTTGTTCGCCCATCTTCTGCTGAATTTGTTCGTATACAGATTCAAGAGGCCTTGGCGCAGGGTGCTATAGCACATATCGATAGTCGAGATTTTGTCATGGATCAACCAGGGTCTGCCTACATGGCTCCCCAGATTTTAACGGGGGTAAACCACAAAATGCGGGTGATGACTGAAGAAACATTTGGGCCAGTGGTTGGCATTATGTCCGTTGACAGCGATGACGAAGCGATTGCATTAATGAATGACAGTAACTATGGATTAACTGCAGCTGTTTTTACCAAAAATATAGATCAAGGGATCTCTATTGGTGAGCAACTTGACACAGGAACATTTTTTATTAATCGTTGTGATTATCTCGATCCTGCCTTAGCTTGGACTGGCATTAAAAACTCTGGGCGTGGCTGTACGCTCTCTTCTATAGGGTATGATGTATTGACCAGACCCAAATCTTTTCATGTAAGAATGACCGATTAGAAAGGAATTTACTGATGAGCACATTATCATTAACGGCTAATTGGAACTATCCCACCTCAATAAAGGTGGGGACAGGGCGGGTTCGTGAACTTGTTGATGCCTGTCATACTTTGGGAATGAAATCGCCATTGTTAGTCACAGACAGTAAACTTGCAAAATTACCGATAATTGAATCTGTATTGAAGAGTTGCCATGATGCGGGTTTGTTTATTGCTTTATTTGCTGCTGTCAAA
>NZ_LNYQ01000013.1:1773919-1990471 GCF_001467945.1 Legionella parisiensis | reverse complement strand
GAGTGATTGCCATGGGGGGGGGGTCTGCTCTTGATGCAGGTAAGGCTATTGCGTTGATGGTTGGACAAAATTGTTCCTTATGGGATTTTGAAGATATAGGAGATAATTGGCTACGGGTGAATGTTGCTGGTATAACTCCTGTTATAGCGGTACCAAGTACTGCGGGTACTGGTTCAGAAGTGGGGCGTGCTTCGGTTATTACTGATACACAACAACAGCGGAAAAAGATTATTTTTCATCCCAAAATGTTACCTGCCATAGTTATATTAGATCCAGAGTTGACCGTTGCCTTACCTCCAAATATCACGGCAGCAACAGGTATGGACGCATTATCTCATTGTTTGGAAGCTTACTCTGCGCCCGGCTATCATCCCTTGGCAGAGGGAATTGCTCTTGAAGGGATGCGGCTAATAAAAGAACATCTACCACGAGTCATGCAAAATGGAAATGATGTAAACTCAAGAACACAAATGCTTGTTGCTTCTCTGATGGGAGCAACAGCGTTCCAGCGTGGATTGGGCGCTATGCATGCACTTGCTCATCCCTTGGGAGCAATTTATGATGCTCATCATGGTCGCTTAAATGCCATTTTAATGCCCTATGTATTGCAAGCTAATCGAGCCGAGATTGAGCATAAAATAATGCGATTGGCTGCCTATTTGGAGATTGACAACGGATTTGATGGATTTCTCAATTGGATACTGCAATTGCGTCGTGAATTAGGTATTGAGCATCGGTTGACTGAAATTGGTATTGACGAGCAACATGTAACACGTATTGCACTAATGGCAACAGAGGATCCTTCTGCACACAGCAATCCGATCCTTTTTGACCAGCAGCAATATGTAAATATTCTTATGGCTGCAATCCACGGCGACGATTCGCATCATTCTGAGACTGTGGAAATAAGTGTGGCGTAAGCGCCTTAAGGAACTCCACTGGGAGCACCATGAAAATCGGAATATTGCAATGTGACCAAGTAGCGCCAGAATTGATTACTTTACATGGCACTTATTCAGAAATGTATATCAAACTACTGTATCAGGTAGAACCCAATTTGATATTCACCGTCTATGATGCGTGTCATGGTGAACTACCAGCCCATATTGATGTCGAAGATGCTTATGTTATTACTGGGAGCCATCATGGTGTTAATGATGGTTATTCATGGATTACTGCACTTGAAGAATTTATCCGATGTCTTCATGTAGGAAGAAAAAAAGTTGTAGGGATTTGTTTTGGTCATCAGCTTATTGCGAAGGCATTAGGAGGAACGGTGATTCAATCTCCCAAGGGTTGGGGGATAGGAATGTCGGTAAATAAAATCACCCAGCATAAATCGTGGATGACCCCATCCCTTGGAGTGCTCAACTTAATCGTGAGCCACCAGGATCAAGTTGTGGTCCTACCTCCAGAAGCAGAAGTTCTCGCTGCAAGTGATTTCTGTCCGTTTTATATGCTGCAAATTCGCGATAATCTGTTCACGGTACAAGGTCATCCTGAGTATAGTAAAAATTATGCCCAGGCACTGATTGAGATCCGTAAGAGCAAGCTGAGTGAAGAGTTGGTCGAACAGGGATTAAAATCATTACAGCAACATTGTGATGATGGAGTATTTTCTAGCTGGATTGTTAATTTTTTGAGTTTTTAAAGTAAGAAAACATTATATTTTCAACTTTTTTATTGAAATATCAATAGGTCATGGTTGAATTTAAATTTATTTGCTAGAATCTAAAGGGATTTAAAAAAAATATTAAACTTATAGGGAGAATAAAATGAATCGTTTCGCTTTAGTTGTAGCAACTGGTTTACTAGCATTAACGTTAACTGCATGTGGTGAGCAAAATAACAAGCAACCAACCGCAGGAGCAACTGAAACTACCACTACAACACAACCAGCACCAGCTCAACCTGCTGGAAATCAAACCCAGACTCCAAATCAATAATATCATTTAACCTGGGTGAAGGCTTAGGCCGTAACCCAGGATAATCTCTACATATCAATATACTCATGAGCTCTTTTGATAAACTAATCAATGAAATTTCCGCGATTCTTAAAAAAGAGAATTGGCAGTTAGTCACGGCTGAATCATGTACCGGGGGTCTCATTGCAAGTTATCTCACTGAAATTTCTGGAAGTTCATCCTGGTTTGAACGTGGATTTGTTACGTACAGTAATCTAGCCAAAGAAGAGCTGCTGTCAGTGCCTAAACAATTAATTGAAGAATATGGCGCAGTGAGTGAACCTGTTGCACAGGCTATGGCGACTGGTGCTTTGCAGCATAGCGCAGGACATGTTGCTGTATCAGTTACTGGTATTGCAGGCCCTGACGGAGGTAGCTTTGAAAAACCAGTGGGTACTGTGTGTTTTGGTTGGGCAGCTAGAGACATGAGTCCTAAAATATTAAGAAAGCAGTTCACTGGAGATAGACAAGACATACGTTTGGCTGCATGCCAAGAAGCTTTGTCGGGTATTCTTTCCTACATTAAAAATTGATGAATATGGTGTGATGTATAAAAAAATTTATCAGCAACTCCAAACCTGAGTGTTCAAGCTATTTATTTTAGGAAAAGTATGGTGGTTAAATCTTCTGCCACCGTTAATGTTTTTTGTTTAAATTCATGTTGAGCACGATTTGTAAAGCTTAAGTTTGATTCCTCTGTCGTAGGGAAAAAGAGATGTTTAGATGCATTAGAAATATTAATTACTCCGCGTGCTGCATACAATGAAGTAGCTATTATATTAGAAATTGGTGATGTATTTTCATTTTTACTTTGCATCAAATTTTCCATTTTAAGTGAATTTTTCAATATTTTACCACATAGTAAAAATTATAATCAACTCCTGGTTGTGAACGGTGTGGGTTGGGGTGCAAAAAAACACTTTTAAACTGGTGAATCAATTTGCTGCTTGTTCTTATCTGTGTGATAATTTTACCCTTGCATAACTCTAACTACCTGGAAAATATTATGGAAGAAAATAAACAAAAAGCATTATCAGCTGCCCTCTCGCAAATTGAACGTCAATTTGGTAAAGGATCAGTGATGCGTATGGGAGACAGCAATGTATCCCGAGATATAGAAGCCATTTCAACAGGATCTTTAGGATTGGATATCGCATTGGGAATTGGTGGTTTGCCCAAAGGACGTGTTGTTGAAATTTATGGTCCCGAATCTTCTGGTAAAACCACCTTGACCTTACAAGTTATCGCCGAATGTCAAAAAATGGGGGGCACTGCCGCATTTATTGACGCAGAGCATGCTTTAGACCCTAGCTATGCACAAAAATTGGGTGTGAATGTTGATGAGTTGTTGGTTTCCCAACCAGACACAGGGGAACAAGCTCTGGAGATTACCGATATGCTGGTTCGTTCAGCCGCTGTAGATGTAATTATTGTCGACTCTGTTGCGGCATTGACCCCTAAAGCAGAAATTGAAGGGGAAATGGGAGATTCACATGTTGGTTTACAAGCTCGACTCATGTCTCAAGCTTTACGTAAATTGACCGCTAATATTAAACGCTCCAATACACTAGTCATTTTCATTAACCAAATTCGTATGAAAATTGGGGTGATGTTTGGTAGCCCTGAAACAACTACTGGTGGTAATGCATTGAAGTTCTATGCTTCTGTCCGCCTGGATATACGCCGCATTGGGTCAATTAAAAAAGGCGAAGAAATTTTAGGTAGTGAAACCCGCGTGAAAGTTGTTAAAAATAAAGTTGCTCCACCATTCAAGATGACTGAATTTGACATTCTATATAATGAAGGTATTTCTCGCGAAAGTGAAATTATCAACTTGGGTGTCCAACTCAATTTGATTGAAAAATCTGGTGCTTGGTACAGTTATAAAGGGGAGAAAATTGGCCAAGGTAAGGATAATGTTCGCTTATACCTTAAGGAGAATCCCCAAGTGGCAACAGTCCTTGAGCAACAAATTCGTGCTGAGCTCCTGGAGAAAAAACTACCTATGCTTGCATCGGCTAGTGCTGATGAGTTCGAGACAATTGATGACTAAAGCATTTGATTGTGCTGTGCGCCTGTTATCGAGGCGCGAGCACAGTAAGGTAGAGCTTTATGATAAATTAAAACAAAAAGGATATAACTCAATAGAAATAAAAGATGCACTAGAGGAATGCCAACGCTTGGATTTACAAAATGATTATCGTTTTGTAGAAATATACAGCCGCTCACGCATTCGTCAGGGTTATGGACCTTTAAAAATCAGTCAGGAATTAGGTAGTAAAGGAATTAATAAGGAATTAATTCATCAGTTCCTGCATCAGGAGGAATATAATTGGTTGACTTATGCTTTAGATGTTTGGCAGAAAAAATGTAAAGGTCAATGTGATTTATCTTTTGAGGAACTCCAAAAGCAGCAGCGTTTTTTGCTTTATCGTGGATTTGGTATGGATACCATTGCTCAAGTAAAAAAAGAATTGGAAAAATAAAAATGAAGTTTAGCCTGAATGCACTGCATCATGGCTATATTAAAAGATTAAAATTAACTCAAATTGGTGTTGATTATAAATGAAAAGTACTGAAATTAGACAAGCATTCTTTGATTATTTCACACAACGTGGTCATCAATTAGTGGAATCCAGTGCCTTAGTTCCTGCGAATGATCCTACTTTATTGTTTACTAATGCAGGTATGGTGCAATTTAAGGATTTATTTTTAGGACTTGAAACACGTTCTTATCAACGGGCAGTCACAGCACAACGTTGTGTACGCGCCGGCGGTAAACACAATGACTTGGAGAATGTCGGTTATACAGCAAGACACCATACATTTTTTGAAATGTTGGGCAACTTTAGTTTCGGAGATTATTTCAAGCGAGAAGCAATAAAATTTGCTTGGGAGTTTTTAACTCAAGTTCTGCATCTGCCTGAAGAGCGTCTGTGGGTGACTGTTTATAAAGAAGATCAAGAAGCGGAAGATATCTGGTTAAAAGAAATGAAGGTCTCGGCCGCACGATTCTCGCGTTGTGGGGAAAAAGATAACTTTTGGTCCATGGGTGATACCGGTCCTTGTGGTCCATGCACTGAAATCTTTTATGATCATGGCCCTGAAATTCCAGGTGGCCCTCCAGGAAGCCCTGATGAAGATGGGGATCGGTATATAGAAATTTGGAACCTGGTATTCATGCAATTTAACCGAGATAAGGATGGGAATTTACATCCTTTACCTAAACCTTCTGTAGATACAGGTATGGGACTTGAGCGACTCGCAGCAGTAGTTCAAGGAGTGCACAGCAACTATGAAACGGATATTTTCCAGTATTTAATCCAGTCTACAGCAAAACTTGGAAAAATGAGCAATTTAAGCCATACCTCTTTAAAAGTGATTGCTGATCATATTCGTTCTTGTGCATTTTTAATTGCCGATGGAGTGATTCCAGGCAATGAAGGGCGGGGATATGTACTCAGAAGAATCATAAGAAGAGCAGTAAGGCATGGTAATAAGTTAGGTTTGCCAACCCCATTTTTTTCGCAATTGGTAGAACCTTTAATTAGAGTAATGGGTGATGCTTATCCTGAATTGATACAATTTAAAGCCCATATAGAAAAAATTCTTAATCAAGAAGAAAATCAATTTGCCCGTACTCTCGATCAGGGATTACGTCTCTTGCAAGAACAAATGCATTCACTTGGAGGCCATGAAATATCTGGAGAAATCGCGTTTAAGCTGTATGACACTTATGGTTTTCCAGTTGATTTGACTGCTGATATCGCTCGAGAACAAGGGCTGCATGTGGATATGAATGGTTTTAATCAATTGATGCAACAGCAAAAAGAGCAATCTCAAGCTGCTAGCCAGTTCAGTGTGGATTATAGTACCAGTGCCCAATTGGACTACCAATCTGATTTTCATGGCTATGAGAAAAAGGAAACAGAAGCAAAAATTATTGCCCTGCTGCATGAAGGAAGTGAGGTACACACTTTAACCCAAGGTATGAAAGGAGCTTTAGTTTTGGATCACACACCTTTTTATGCAGAAAGTGGTGGCCAAGTAGGGGATAAGGGGATATTCACAAGTATGGGCTTTAGTTTTCGTGTCGATGATACGCAAAAAAAAGGTCAAGCCATAGTGCATTATGGAGAAGTGGTAGAAGGCACCGCGACTTTAGATCAAATAGTTACGGCACAAATAGATAATGAGCGTCGAGAAGCAATCCGTTTAAATCATACGGCCACTCATTTATTGCATGCTGCTTTAAAAACAGTTGTTGGACCACAAGTCCAACAAAAAGGTTCATTGGTTGATGCAGAGCGTGCGCGCTTTGACTTTTCTCATTTTGAATCATTAGCCACAGAACAAATTAAAGAAATTGAATTGCTCGTTAATGAGCAAATTCGCGCTAATCATGAAGTTGAAACTCGAGTTATGGACATTGATTCAGCAAAAAAAAGCGGTGCAGTAGCTCTTTTTGGAGAAAAATATACTGATAAAGTGCGTGTATTATCTATGGGGGAATTTTCTAAAGAGCTTTGTGGTGGAACGCATGCGCGACGGACTGGTGATATTGGTCTATTTAAAATTGTTGCTGAATATGGGATTGCTAGTGGCGTAAGGCGTATCGAGATGGTGACAGGGCGTTATGCTCTAGCTTGGGTTAATGAACAACAATTTATGTTGAATGAATTAGCTTCTTTGTTAAAAACCACAACAAATAGTTTACCAGATAAAGTGGGACAGCTCATTACTGAAAACAAAGGTTTGGAAAAGGAAATTGCCAAATTACAAAGTGAGAAAGCACAAAAATCAGGAGCTGATCTGGCAAATGAAGTGGAAAAAATTGACGGAATCAGTTTACTTGTAAAGCAATTGGAAGGTGTAGATAGCCAAACCATGCGTACTACTATGGATCAACTGAAATCCAGACTCGATTCTGCTGTAATTGTTTTATTTACCGTAGACCAAAGTAAAATGAATGTGATTGCAGGAGTGAGTAAAAATATTTTAGGTAAAGCACCTACTGCAGCTGCTCTCGTAAGGCATCTCTGTGGAAAAGGTGGTGGTCGTGATGATATGGCTCAAGGAGGAGGGACAGTCCCACCTGATTTGGAAAAAAAGATAGAAGAAATCAGAGAAATGATGCGACATTCATAAAAAATGATGCCGCATGGCAAAGGCTCCACTGTCATTATGTTATGTCTATGTCGATGTAAAATTGTCATCCTCGCGTAGGAGGGCATCTAACTCCATCGAACATGCATGACAAACTTAACTTAATGTCAGTGAGCCTTGTTCTTCAGGCTACTGTTTTAAAGCAACCAGGTATAAGGAAATGACATGGGTTTTTTGCAAGAGTTCAAACAATTTGCTATCAAAGGAAATGTGATTGATCTGGCTGTTGCTGTGGTTATAGGCGCTGCCTTTGGCAAAATTATCAGTTCATTGGTCAGCGGTATCATCATGCCTTTAATTGGTTTGTTATTGGGTGGGATCAATATCGCAAATAGAACGTTTACCTTAGGTGATGCAGTTGTAAAGTGGGGAGAGTTTCTCCAGGCAGTGATCGATTTTACTATTATTTCGTTTTCAATTTTTGTAGCAATCAAAGTGATTTATTTATTAAGAAAAGAAGAGGAAAAGAAAGAAATACCAACAAAGGAAGAAATATTATTAACCGAAATTCGTGATTTATTGAAGGAAAAAAAAGAGACACACTAAGTATTTGTAATTATGCTATAATTTTATACAGAAACCATCATAAATCATTAACAAGGATAATTAATTATGGCTGGGCTACTAAATTTAATCGCTGTAATTGTTATTTTCGGGGTGGTGCTGTGGTTAATCGATACTTTTATTCCTATGCCGCCATCAATTAAAAGTTTGTTAAATGTGCTGGTACTCATCATTCTAGTGATCTATATTTTACAATTTTTTGGTTTGATAAAAACAATTTTGCCTATGATTAAAATTTTAAAATAAGTGTCGTCTACACAAGGGTAGTCCGTTTGCTTGTAAATAGACTTTTTTCCCATTGGAGGGATAAATCAGGTGATACACTAGCTTGATTGGATGTTTTCAACCAAGATCTGATTAAAAGGGTGCCTCAATAGATTCAGCTTGCAACCAGGCTAAGTTAGGATCTCAAATCTTCCCCATTCTTTTATAAAGAAAGAAAGGCAAGCGAGTGATTATTGCCATAATAATTTTCCAGAAATAAGGATAATAGAACATTCTTTTTCTGTGTATCAGGGCGTTCCAACAGGCTTTCGCACAAGCTTCTGGTGGAGCTGCATAAAAAATACCAGGCAAACCATAAGTTTGTTTGGTATCAATAAAACCCAAGCGGGCAATGGTAATGTGTTGATGAGTACTGGCAACCTGTTGCAGTCCTTGGAGGTAAATTTCAATACTTGCTTTGCTGGCTCCATAAAGACTATTTTTGGAGCGTCCTCGACATGCAGCAACCGAACTTAGGAACAGCAAATTATATTCTTTTTGTTGGCGATTTAAGTAAGTGTGTATCAATAAAGTGGTTGTCAAAATATTCAGTTTGATAAGATGAGAGATTGATTCATCATTTAAATGATCGTTATCGGTGAAGTCACTGTGTGCAATAAACAAATCAAGATCGCCATCTTTTGTTTTAAGTGTCGAAACAAGGGCATCAATTTGCTCAATTAGATCCAAAACAAGTACATCACAACTAATTTGGTATCTAAGGCTAATATCATTTGCAATTAGATTGAGTGGCGTGTGCTGACGTCCTACTAAAAGCAATTGATGCCCTGATTGAGCAGCAATATGTGCAAATTTTTCTGCGATGATGGAGGTTGCGCCGATTATGACCCATGTTCTTTGTGTCATTTTCATAACCCTAAACGTTGTGCCAGATCAGAGTGCATGGTACATCCATGTTGCTCAAGGGTTTGAGAAAACTGCTTATGATTTTCGTACATCTGGTGAAATTGTTTTTCATTCAAAAGTAAATCCTTCGCCAAATAAACTCGACCATTGAGTTCAGTGATTAATTGATTCATGGCTGATATCGCCTGCTTCGCTTGGAAATTATTAATAAAATCAACTGCCACGGTAAATCCTGGCTTACAAAATGAGAATAAACCTTTACCGGATTTTGTGAATAGCTTGAGTACGGCAAGGGTAGGTGTTGCTTTATGAGCTCTTATCAACTGTACTAGCTGCTTCAAAGTATCTGGAGCATAGTCTTCACTGAATACTGCCTGGAATTGAATTAATCCCTTAGGGCCATAAAGCCTATTCCAATGCATGAGTTTATCGAGAGGATTATTGAATTCTTCAAGCGTGAGTTTTTCACATTCTTTTTTGCTATTAAAAAAATACTGATTAAATAATTTTATGTTCCATGATTTAATTAAAGAAAAGGGAATATTAGGAATTGTATGGATTTTCATTCTCTTATTGTCGAAAGAATCACAGTGATCCGCTACTGAAAGAATGGCACGTAAAGCAGGATTAAGCAGATCAAGCCACGCGACTTGATAATCATGGCGGATACCCATGTTTTTCATAAAGTCAGTGAGTGTTTGAAATGATTTGAACTGCTGATGCTTTACTTGCACAAAACGAGGGGCCTTTTTAAGACGGAGGGCGACACGAGTAATAACCCCTGTAAGACCTAAACCTGCAATTGTGGCATAAAATAAGTCACTGTTTTCATTAGGACTGCAATGAAATTTTTTACTTCCTATCAATAAATCAAATTCAATGAGATGATGGCCAAAACTTCCTGCTTGATGATTGTTTTTTCCATGCACATCGTGAGCAATTCCACCAGCAACTGTAATGTGGATAGTGCCAGGGAGGACAGGAGGAATAAAATCGGGATGCACTAAAAATAAATCTTTAAGTGATACCCCGCCCTGACAGCGCACAATACCGGTTTCATGATCAAAAT
Source organism: Legionella parisiensis (assembly GCF_001467945.1). GTDB lineage: Bacteria > Pseudomonadota > Gammaproteobacteria > Legionellales > Legionellaceae > Legionella > Legionella parisiensis. The sequence continues at coordinate 1,980,577 of NZ_LNYQ01000013.1, read as the reverse complement.
CAATGAAATGATTGAGGCGTTCAGTGTCGATAATGAAGCCATCGGTATTAAAACAACTGTCGTTGTAGCATAATCCTGAACCACGCACGAGCATGTTTTGCTGAGGATTGTGGGCAAGATAGTCAGCCAGCTGCTCTTCATTCTCTGGACGTAGACAGAAAGACTGACTGGAGCGTGCACGGCTAAAATTAGTGAGCGTTCTTATTTTGCTGCGCATTTTGGTGTTATTTAATTATTTTTGAATATTAAGACTATAATTCATTTAAGAGCGTAATTAAAAGGAATTATGATGAAAAACTTTTTAATGTTTTTGGGCTTTCTTTTTTCATTTTCAGTTTTTGCAGCAGATATTCCTGAAGATACCCTGGGTGCACAAAAATACGATAGAACTCAGTGTCTTCATAATACAACTCAAGATTGTATTAATTCACAATGTCTGACCTCATCGGAAATTGATTGCCAGGATAATTGTCGAAGCATGGCACAAGCAAAATGCCAGCAACAAATTAATGAATAAATTGAGGTAGCATTTTTTTATTAATTTGGAGGTATTGTCAAATGATTGGCATACGATTTTTTGACTGTCAAACCTGCATATCATTTTTTCCATTTATAACTGAGAGATATATCAGAGATTATGTTATGAAAACATTTTTATAAATGGCATATAGTTTGCATAAGCCTATTCAATAGAAAAATCATGATGGTTACTTGAAGGTAATGAGTAAATTCAAGTTTTAAATTAGTATGGATTGCTTATATGGCTGATAAAAACGTTTTATCACAAGAAGAAATAGATGCGCTGCTCAAAACAGTTAGCGAGCCTCCTGAAGAAGAACCCCAAACAACAGAGGGGCAAAGAGCACCCAGAGAACAATCGGACCATAAAAAAGCAAAAGGCAGCAGAAATGAGGTATCTGAAGCTGTATTTGAGCCCGGTGAACTACAGCAGGATGGTGATATAAAAACGCTTAATTTCACTGCTCAGGAACGTATTGTCAAAGGCAAGCTGCCTGTATTAGATAGAATTTATGATCGTGCTGTGCGTTTATTTGCATCGGATATCTATAATGTAACTGCCAAAGATTTTGAAATTAAACAAGACCCGTTGCTTATTATAAAACATCGTGACTTTATGGAGAGTTTACCTAATCCAAGTTTAATGAGTATCTTTAAATTTAAACCATTACGAGGTAAAGGCATTATTCTTTTTGATAGTACTTTTGTCTATGATCTCGTTGACTATTATTTTGGCGGCAGTTCTCAATTCTTTGCCCAAAAAGATAGAACCGATTTTACTGCGACTGAGCTGCGTGTTATGGATGTGATCACGAAAAAGCTTATTGCTAACCTTACCCAAGCGTGGAAGCCAATTACTCAGCTCGATATCAGCAAATTTAATGATGAAACTAACCCACAATTAGTCAATATAGCAGAACCTGGAGAAATGTTGCTCGTTGCACGCTTTTCAATGGACTTTGGGAAAGAAATCGGTACTTTCTATTTTATCTTGCCTTATTCCATGGTTGAACCCATCAAAGAGCAACTGGAACTTGGTGCTTCTCGTCCAGATGATGAAATTGATCCGAACTGGGTTAAATCATTAAAAGAAGAGTTAATGGAAGTTGAATTAACTGTAAGTTCAGCAATGGCTGAAACAAAAAGTACTTTGGGTGCAGTAATGTCATGGCAAGCAGGTGATTTTATATCTATGGAAATGAAAGAAATAGTTACTTTAGATATTGAAGGGACGCCGGGTTTTACGGCAACTCAAGGAACCGCAAATGACAAGCGCGCTGTAAAAATAATTAAAAATATTAGTTACTAGGAGATGAGGAATGTCTCAAGATGCAATTGAACAACCTAAACCATCAAATACTCTTCCTCAGGAAGATAGTGAAAAAATGGACATGATTTTGGATATCCCTGTTTCAGTGACTGTAGAAATTGGCCGTACCAAAATGACCATACGTAATTTACTCCAATTAAACCAAGGAGGAATTGTTGCTCTTGATTGTTTAGCAGGCGATCCACTTGATGTCTTAGTCAATGGGACTTTAGTTGCGCATGGGGAAGTGGTTGTAGTTAATGATAAGTTTGGTGTGCGATTGACTGATATCGTCAGCAAAGCAGAACGAATTAAGCGATTAAGATAATGCAAAGTGTACTCAATCATGGAGAGCTCATGCGTATTATCATGGGCTTATTGTTGGTTTTATTACTTATCATGGCATTGTCTTGGGTAGTGAAACGCTTACACGGAATGCAAATGGGTTCGGCAAAAGGATTTCAATCCATAGCGAGTATGATTTTAGGACCCAAGGAAAAAATTACTTTGTTAAAAGTGGGAACGCGTTATTTATTAGTCGGTTCAGGTGCTGGACAGATCACGCTGCTCTATGATTTTGGTGAGCAATTACCGACTGGATTCGACTCTATAAATAAAAATTCGTTTGCCGATCTGCTTAAATCAGTTACGAAATCATAAGATGAAGATAATGAATTTATATCTGGGAAAATGGTTATCATCTATATGGAAGTTGCTTTTCTCACAGCGAGGAGCCAACTCGAATCAAACACCAATGTTAATTCAGACACGGATTCCTGTATGCGCGCGAATGACAAGGAATCTTAACTTAATGGCAGGGGATGAGGGACACACTAAATCATGGATTACGTTCCGCTTCACCAGGGTTACTTTGTTTCTCGCTTTATTTTGTTTCGTACCCCTGGCTTTACAAGCAGCTCCTTTATCATTACCTGCATTAACAGTGCAACCTGGTGCCAATGGCGAACAAACTTATAGTGTAAATCTGCAAATTTTGATTTTTATGACGTTGTTAACTGTTTTGCCTGGGATGTTGATGGCAATGACAGCTTTTACGCGAATAATCATCGTGCTTTCCATATTACGCCAAGCCATAGGTATGGCTCAAACACCTACGAATCAAATCTTAATTGGTATTGCGTTGTTTATGACTTATTTTGTGATGTCTCCTGTCTTTAATAAAATTAACGAAACCGCACTACAGCCTTATCTCGCAGAGACTATAAAATTTCCTGAAGCTTTGGCCAATGCACAGGTGCCTTTACGTCAATTTATGTTAAATCAAACACGTAAAAATGATTTATCCTTGTTTGAAAAATTTGCTCAAACAAATCCAGCCACTCTTAATGATGTACCAATGAGTGTGGTAATTCCTGCATTTATTACCAGTGAATTAAAAACAGCTTTCCAGATTGGTTTTATATTGTTTTTACCCTTTTTAATTATTGATATGGTGGTATCGAGTGTTCTGATGGCTATGGGGATGATGATGCTATCCCCTTTGATTATTTCATTACCTTTTAAGATCATGCTTTTTGTGATGGTTGATGGTTGGACACTTGTTTTGGGATCGCTTGCATCAAGTTTTTCTATGAGTTAAACGTCGCATTTTCATCAATGCTACGAATTATAATGACAATAGACCTCTTTCCAAATGCGCTCTATTGAGCGAAGTGGAAGGAGAATCGGGTGCAGTTACATGAGGATTCGAGCACTGCATCGACGAAGCAATTATGCAGCTACAGTAGAGATTCAAAAGAAGTCTACACAAAATTATAGGGAAATAATATGACCCCAGAGTCAGTGGTTTCTATATTCAGTGAAGGAGTATATTTGATGCTGTTACTTATCAGCGTACTCATTCTTCCTGGTTTGATTGTTGGCCTGATTGTTTCCATGTTTCAAGCGGCAACACAAATTAATGAAACGAGTCTAAGTTTTATACCCAAATTATTTATTACTTTTTTGATGCTCGTATTTGCAGGCCCCTGGTTACTTAAAATCATAGTGAATTACACTGATTCTTTAATTACCAATATTCCTTATTTAATAGGTTAGTTCAAGATGAAACTGGATTATCCAACAATAATAGGTATGATAAGCCAGGTTATTTGGCCAATGGGGCGCATTGGCGGTTTGTTGCTTACACTCCCTGTTTTTTCTTCTGGTTTATTACCTCATCGCATTAAAATTATTTTACTTATTGTTTTAAGCTGGGTCTGCGCCTTTATGGTTCCTAAGGAGCTTTCATTTCTAAATTTCAACGGTTTTTTTTTGGCATATATTATCCAGGAATTGCTCTATGGTTTATTAATGGGCTTTGTTTTGCAGCTTGTTTTCCAGATTTTTGTTTTGGGAGGACAAATTATTGCGATGCAGGCCGGTCTTAGTTTTGCAGTGATGATGGATCCCGCAAGCCGTGCCAGTGTTCCATTGGTCAGCCAACTTTATTCAATAATGATGACGCTAATATTTTTGGCACTTAATGGACATTTAACTGTTTTTGAAGCGCTATTGGATAGTTTCAGAATAATGCCTGTAGGGCAGCTTTCTGTGACTCAATCTATGGTCTGGAATGTGATTCTATTTTCAGGATGGATGTTTAAGCAGGCTGTATTGATTTCAATACCAGCTTTATTGTCTTTGCTTATTGTGAGCCTGGCCTTCGGGATTATGTCTCGAGCAGCACCACAACTAAATATTTTTTCTTTAGGATTCCCTATCACGTTAATAATGGGGATAGTTGTAATTAAGGTGGGTCTGCCTAGTGTTGCGATACAAATGGTAGATCTTATCAAAGAGGGAATGCGTTTTATTACAGGGATGTTGCACTGATGGCTGAGCAAGAAAACTCACAAGAAAAAACGGAACAGCCCTCGGCCAAGCGGCTTAAAGAGGCTCGCAAAAAAGGTCAGGTTGCACGATCAAGGGATTTCAATACTACAGTAACGCTACTTTTTACTGCATTGGGATTTCTTATTTTTGGCAAGAAATTGGCCAATCAGTTAGCAGCCATGATGTATCATGCTTTTGCATTTGATACTCGAGTTATCATTACACCCAAAGTAAGTGTGGAGCAGTTATTTTTTTTAGCGAAAATGGGGTTTTGGTCCTTGATGCCTTTATTAGTGGTTATTTTTCTCATTACTTTGACGGCTCCTTTGCTTATGGGGGGATGGGTTTTTAGTACTCAAGTGTTACAGCCTAAATTTTCGCGACTTAATTTGTTTCAAGGATTGAAGCGAATGATTTCGTTGAAAGGATTTGTCGAAATGTTCAAATCGTTTTTTAAATTTATAATCGTAGCAGTGGTTGCTATAGTGGTACTTAAATCACAAATTCCCATATTACTCGGTTTAGCCCATGCACCTATTGAAACAGCAATTAGCAGCGGTAGTTTAGTTGTGGTGAAATCCTTTGTGTTGATTTCTTCCTGTTTGATTTTGATTGCTGCTTTTGATGTTCCTTTCCAATTGTATGAGCATCAAAAAAGTATGAAAATGACGATGCAAGAATTAAGGGATGAATACAAAGAACTAGAGGGTAAACCCGAAATAAAAAGCGCTATTCGTCGTGCCCAGCAAGAGATTTCGAGACGGCGCATGATGAATGAAATATCTAAAGCAAACGTCGTTTTAACCAATCCTACTCATTATGCTGTGGCAATCAGTTATAGGGAGAAGAGTCATAAAGCACCCATAGTAGTCGCCAAAGGTAAGGATTTGATTGCTTTCCAAATTAGTAAAGTTGCAACATCGCATCAAATTCCTATTATCTCAGTACCCCCTTTGGCGCGTGCTCTTTATTTTTCTACTAAATTAAATACAGAAATACCAAGAGGCCTTTATATCGCTGTAGCCCAGGTTTTAGCTTATATATTTCAACTGCGTGATAAAGAGCGTTATGACTATAAACCTGCTGTGTTACAGAATGTTCCTATACCAGAAGAGTTAGTACGAGAAGCAGAGGAGGATACTAATGAATAAAGCATTGTATTATGTACAATATGGGATGCGTCAAGGTTTAGGAACCCCTCTAGTGCTCATCATCATGCTTGGCATGATGATGTTACCTCTGCCCCCATTTTTATTGGATATTCTATTTACTTTTAATATTGCTTTATCACTTGTAGTTTTGTTGGCAGTGATTTACAGCGAAAGGCCTTTGGATTTTGCTGTTTTCCCAACAGTTATATTACTTGCAACTTTATTACGCTTGGCATTGAACGTTGCTTCAACTCGTGTTGTTTTATTAAATGGTTATAAAGGTACTGATGCTGCAGGACATGTGATTCAAGCATTTGGCGAAGTAGTAATTGGTGGAAACTATGCAGTGGGTTTGGTTGTTTTTATCATTTTAGTAGTCATAAATTTCGTTGTAGTAACTAAGGGTGCTGGGCGTGTATCTGAAGTAAGTGCACGGTTCACTTTGGATTCTCTACCTGGAAAACAAATGGCGATCGATGCTGATCTAAATGCAGGTTTGGTTAATCAGGAGCAGGCGATAAAGCGTCGATTAGAAGTGGCACAGGAAGCAGATTTTTATGGTTCGATGGATGGTGCGAGTAAATTTGTTCGAGGTGACGCAATTGCTGGGATTTTGATTTTGGCTGTTAACATTATTGGTGGATTGATTATTGGAGTTTTTCAGCATGGAATGAGTGTTTCTGATGCGCTTCACAATTATATTTTGTTAACTATTGGTGATGGTTTGGTAGCACAAGTGCCTTCTTTAGTTTTATCAACTGCTGCTGCTATCATTGTTACTCGAGTTTCCAGTGCGCAAAATATGGGGCATGCAGTTATTTCCCAATTATTTGCTAATCCACGTTCATTAATTATTGCAGCAGCTATTATGGGATTGATTGGTATTATTCCTGGTATGCCCCATATCGCGTTTATTTTACTTTCTGCAGGTTTAGGAGGAATTGCTTATTTGTTTCTTCAACAAAATAAAGAAAGAAGCAAGGAACTACTCAATGAAGAAAATGAATCCCTCGCTATTCAAAATCCAAATATTTCTACAGAATTATCATGGGATGATGTGAATCCAGTTGATGTGATTAGTCTTGAGGTTGGGTATCGCTTGATTCCTTTAGTGGATCAGGCGCAAGGAGGCGTTTTACTCTCTCGTATTAAAGGGGTACGCAAGAAAATATCACAAGAGTTGGGTTTTTTAATTCCATCAGTACATGTGCGTGATAATTTGGATTTAAAACCTAATCATTATCGTATTAGTTTGGCTGGAGTTGTGATGGGAGAGGCTGCAATTCATCTTGATCGCTGCCTGGCGATAAATCCTGGACAGATTTTTGGTGAAATAGAGGGAGTAAAAACACTTGATCCAGCTTTTGGCATGGAGGCAGTCTGGATCAATGAAAGTCAAAGAGAACAGGCACATACTTTGGGTTACACAGTTGTTGATGCCTCTACTGTGGTTGCCACGCACTTAAGTCAAATATTAGAACAGAACAGCCAGCAATTATTAGGTTATGAAGAAACCCAACAGCTTTTAGACAAACTTGCATTGAGTTCACCCAAATTAGTGAAAGAATTAGTACCTGACGGTCTTTCATTAGGAATGGTTAGTAAAGTGTTACAAGGCTTATTGGCGGAACATATTCCTTTAACGGATATTCGCACTATAGTCGAAACTTTGGCGGAGCTAGCGCCAAAATCTAAGGATACAGAGTTTTTAATCAGCCAGGTTCGTATTGCTTTATCCCGATTAATTACTCAAAAAATCAGCGGTGTTCATGAGGAGCTGCCAATTATTACGTTAAAACCCGAGTTGGAACAATTATTGCAAAACATTATTCAGAGTAGTGGATCCGGTGGTGTAAATTTTGAGCCAGGAATGGCGGATAAAATACAACATTCTTTGACACAATTAGCAATGCAACAGCAGGCGAAACAAGAGAGTTCTGTATTGGTAGTTCAACCGGGAATACGCGCAGTGTTGGCACGATTTGTGCGTAATATATCTCATGACTTTCATGTTTTGTCTTATCAGGAGATTCCTGATAATAAGCAAATAAGAATAGTAGGTACAGTGGGATAGGAGTAACTGGGTGTATCACAGTTGAATTAGTAACCTCGGTGTTAAGTGTATAGCGTCATCCACTACGTTTTAGACAAGGCGCAAGCAAAGTGAGGTGAAAGAGTGTACTCAAGTACATGACTGAGCGGAGCGGCTTGCAACAATGTATAGAACTTAGTGGGTGCTGGTATAGAGCCCAGGGCTAAACTTTTCAGTTTTCCTACAGGCAAGCTACAATTTCTATAAAGAGGCATTGCGTGAATAGTGACAAATTTCTTCATAAGCAGGAGGCTTTATGAAATTAAAACGTTTTGTTGCGACCGATACACGCAGCGCTATGAAACAAATTAAAGAGACACTTGGCGCTGATGCCGTTATTTTGTCCAGTCATCATGTAGATGGTGGAGTGGAAGTTGTTGCTGCGATTGATTTCGATGAAACAATTCTGTCAACTTCCGCAGCAGTATCTTGCGCTGAGCCAACAAGTCAAGCAAATAAATACCAAATGCAAACGCCTCTTGATGATATGCGTCAAGAGATTCAAACACTAAGAAGCATGCTTGAAGCGCAGTTAAGGGGAAATGTTGGCATCCATGAGCCTTTGCATACTATTTTATTGCAAAAACTTCTGTATCTTGGGGTAAGCCATACTACAGCTGCGAACTGGGCATGTTCTGTGCGATCTGATTTAAATCAGCAAAGAGGCTGGGAAGCTGTATTGAATCAAATTGCAGATCAATTAACTATTTGTGATACACGTAGAATAGAAGAGGGAGGGGTTTATGCTTTTGTTGGTCCAACTGGCGTCGGAAAAACGACGACATTAGCCAAAATTGCAGCCCGGTTTACCTTGAGATTTGGCGCGGATAAGTTAGGCCTGGTTACTATGGATACCTATCGAATCGCGGCACAGGAACAACTTATGATGTATGGAAAAATTTTAGGGGTTAAGGTTTGCGTTGCTCAGGATGAAGTGTCTTTAGCGCGAGTATTACGGCAATTAAATGACAAAAAATTAATTTTGATTGATACCGCCGGAATGAATCCCGCGGATGAGCGAGTTGTAAAACAAATGCATGTCTTGGGTACTTATTTATTGTCGATTTCCAAAGTTTTGGTTTTACCTGCAACAAGTCATTACCAAGTGTTAATTGATGCAATAAAACGTTATGACGCTAATCAAATTGATCAGTGTATTTTGACCAAGCTGGATGAGTCATTGGCTGTAGGCGGTGCGTTGAGCGCGCTTATTGAGTCGGGTTTAGGGGTGAGCTATCTCACTCACGGACAACGAGTACCTGAAGATATTAAAATGGCTACGCGCCATCAGCTAATTGAGTTATTTGCAGAGCAGGAAACACAACTGTTCCAGACGGACAATGTCAGGAATGCACTGCAAAGTGCTGGGAGAGAATATCATGTCTAAAGTGAATAAAAATATACGCGATCAGGCTTCTGGTTTGAGAAATCTGGCACGAGCAAAACCGATTAAAGTAATTGCAGTTTCTGCTGGAAAGGGCGGTGTTGGCAAGAGCAACGTTTCTGTCAATTTGGCAGTTGGTTTGGCTCAACTTAATAAAAGAGTAATGTTGCTTGATGCTGATTTAGGATTGGCAAATATTGATATCATGTTGGGATTGCATACTAAATATAATTTATCTCATGTAATGCAGGGCATCTGTCATTTAAGTGACATTATTCTGTCAGGACCTAATGGCGTCCTTGTTATTCCTGCAGCCTCTGGCACAGAGTTTATGACGCAACTCTCTTCTCCGGAACTTGCTGGAATCATCGATTCATTTAACGAGCTCACGGATGATTTAGATTACATGATTATTGATACTGCTGCTGGTATTTCTGACACTGTTTTAAGTTTCACCCGTTCGTCGCAAGAGCTAATTGTTGTTGTATGTGATGAACCCACCTCGTTAACTGATGCATATGCTTTAATTAAAGTAATGAGTAAGCGCTATGAATGGACACGGTTTCATATTTTGGCAAACATGGTGCGGAATGAGAGAGAGGGACGGGAATTATTTAACAAATTATTCAAAGTTTCCGAGCAATTTCTCGAGGTTCAGCTAGACTATTTAGGAGCAGTACCATTTGATGAACACATACACAAGGCAGTGAAAATGCAAAAGCCGGTATTAATTTCTTATCCTGATTCTGCTGCTGCTATAGCACTTAGACAGTTAGCAGATGAAGTATCCGAGTGGCCCCCCAGCGCTTTATTGGGGGGTAATACCAGTTTCTTTTTAGAGCGTTTAGTAGCAGGTGAATTTTAAGGAGATCATTGTGGATGCTTTGGCTGCCTATAGCAAAGTTAACCAGCAAATTCAGGAAACGCTGGTAAAAACTCATGCCTTATTGGTTAAACGCATAGCACATCATTTATTGGGTCGTTTGCCGCAAAGTGTACAACTGGATGACTTAATACAAGCAGGAATGCTCGGATTACTGGAGGCAACTCGACATTATGATTCTTCTAAAGGTGCTTCATTTGAAACCTATGCGGGAATTCGCATTAGAGGGTATATGCTTGATGAAGTAAGACGTAATGATTGGGTACCTCGATCAGTACATCGTAATGGAAGAATGATTTCAGAAGCTGTTAAGAAAGTTGAACACCGGTTAGGAAGGGAAGCTAAGGATTCTGAAATTGCAACTGAACTTGAAATATCAATTGCTGAATACCATGAAATGTTACAAGACTCTGTGAGCAGTCATTTGTATGGTTTTGAAGATTTGGGCGTTACGGATGATGCCTTGCAAGTTGACGATGGACGTACTTCTACTGAACCTCATGTCAATGTATTGCATAGTGACTTGATGGGCCGTTTATCCGAGGTAATTCGCGGATTGCCTCAGAAGGAACGCATGGTACTTTCTTTATATTACGAACAGGATTTGAATTTAAAAGAAATCGGGGAGGTTATTGGCGTTAGCGAATCACGCGTTTCACAGATTCTTAGTCAGGCAATACATCGAATTAAATCACGCTTACCGGAATAAAAAGAATGGATGCTTTAACTTTAATAGGAATACTCACTAGTTTTTTAGCTATTACACTTGGCCAGATTTTTGAAGGTGGAAGTATGCAGGCTTTAATGAATATGCCTGCATTGTTGATTGTGCTCGGAGGCACAATTGGAGCAGTGATGGTGCAAACACCACTAAATATATTTAAAAGAGCCTTTAAAATTTTACCTTGGGTTATTAAGCCTCCTAAACTTGATTTTGAACCTTGCCGCAACAGAATGTTTGATTTAGCACGAAAAGCTCGTCAATTGGGGTTGCTTTCTCTAGAGGAACACTTAGAGGTTGAGAAAAATCCACTTATCAATAAGGGTCTGGAGTTGTTGGTAATTGGTGTAGATAAACTCACTATAAGAAAAGTTTTAGAAGACGAGATAGAACGTGTTGAAACTCATGATATCCATGCGGCACAAGTGTTTGAAAGTATGGGGGGATACAGCCCAACCATAGGAATTTTGGGGGCAGTATTAGGATTGATTGAAGTGATGCGTCATTTATCTGAGCCGAATGAATTGGGATTAGGTATTGCAGTAGCTTTCGTAGCGACTATTTACGGAGTTGGAATGGCTAATCTTATTTTTTTACCCGTAGCAAATAAATTAAAAAGTTGTATTGCTCGTCAGGTGCATTATGACGAAATGATTCTAGAAGGCATAGTCACCATTGCCTCTGGGGAAAGTCCAGGAGTTTTGATGTTAAAACTCAATAATTTTGGCCAGCATAAGAAAGATGAAAAAAAGAAAAAAAAGAAATGAACAAAATAATGATCATCATCGTTGGGTCGTCTCATATGCAGATTTCATTACCTTGTTATTCGCATTTTTCGTAGTAATGTATGCTATTTCTTCAGTCAACACCTCAAAGTATAAATCGCTTTCAGAAGGGATGAAGTCGGCTTTTAATAAAAAAGATGAAGCCCAGGCCCTGAAATCAACAAAAAGTATAAAGGATGGTCCACAATCAACACCATTTCGAGGGCCTTTTCATGATGGGCTTGATGAGTTAAATCAATCGCTCATAGAATTGCAAGATGGTAATTATAAGATTAACCGACAGGAAGGTTGGGTGGAGTTGGATATTAAAGCAGGAGCTTTATTTGATTCGGGTGATGCAGATTTAAAACCAGAAGCTTTTGTCAAATTAATGCAGTTAGCCGCTAAACTTAAAAAATCATCTTCTCTTGTCGCAATAGAAGGGTATACAGATAATGTTCCTATAGAAACGCCACAATTTCCATCAAACTGGGAACTTTCTGCGATGCGTGCAGCAGCTGTTGGACGTACTTTAAATTCGTTTGGGATAACAACGGATCGTATTTTAGTAACAGGCTATGGTGAGCAATATCCAGTAGCAGATAATGTTACAGAACTAGGGAGAGCTGCAAATCGTAGGGTGACTATTATCATTACTTTGAATCGAAATGTTCCTCGACTTTTAAACCCTGCGGTAAGCGAGCAAGATCATAGTGTAATCTTTGGGGGTAAAAATAAAAAATGATAACTTTTCTTTTAAGCTTAAATGTGGTTATTTTTTTATTTATTATGAATTATTTATTGAATCAACGGAAAAAACTAATTAGTTTTCGAGAGGAATTGAATACGCAGCAAAAATTAATTGATCAAATCACAAAAGATCATCCTGTGTTAATTCATGCTGATTTATTATTCTCCAAGCAGTTAAAGGAAATTAATAATCAATTAATTAGTATGGATAATCAAATTCAGGATCTGGAAAATAAACGAGATAATGATGGTGGATATCGCCATGCTTTGCGTATTTTGGAAATGGGCGGTAATCGCGATGAAATTGTGGAAAGTTGCCATTTATCTCTCGCAGAAGCGGATTTATTAATGAATTTGCAAGCCTACCGGACCGCAATGAAGACTTCATAGCTGTTTTTTTGCCTACTTTCACGGTAAAATCCCAGACTAATTTTTTACTAAGTCATGCTGAATTATAAATGTAGCTTGAGTAGGCTGGGCGGTTATGCCCAATTTATACCCAAATGGGTCTAAAAGCATTCCTTATCAACTATGTGATTTGGAAAATAATAAGGTTAAAAAATTGCTGGACTTAACAGTCTAGCCTGCCAGAGACTTCATTATGATAAGAGCATTGACATAATTACTATTTTTTAAGAGACACTTATGTTGGAAGTAAACCAAATTAATCTTAATCTGGTGGAGCTTGATAAGCGAGTAGAGTCGCTTAGGGGGTATCTTTGACTTTGATGCTAAAAGTGAGCGTTTGGAAGAGGTTGTTCGAGAGCTGGAATCATCAACAGTTTGGGATAATCCCGAGATTGCTCAGGCATTAGGACGTGAAAGAACACAGCTAGAGGCAGTTGTTTCAACTTTGACTCAATTAGGTCAATCCATTACTGATTTAAATGAATTATTTGAAATTGCACGTGAAGAAGGCGACGAGCAAACAATTAATGAAATTGGCGAAGAATTACACTCGATTGAACAAAAAGTTGCTGATTTAGAATTTCGCCGTATGTTTTCCGGAAAAATGGACGACTCGAATGCTTATTTAGATATTCAGTCGGGTTCGGGTGGTACGGAGGCACAGGATTGGGCGGAAATGTTGTTACGCATGTACTTGCGTTGGGGTGAACAGCATGGGTTTGATACGGAATTAATTGAATGCTCCCCGGGCGAGGTTGCTGGTATTAAAAGTGCTACTATTTACTTCAAAGGAGAATACGCTTTTGGATGGCTGCGTACTGAAAGCGGAGTACATCGCTTGGTAAGAAAATCACCTTTTGATTCAGGAAATAGAAGGCATACCTCTTTTGCAGCAGTATTTGTTTCACCTGAGATTGATGATGATATAGATATTGAAATTAATCCGGCTGATTTGCGTATTGATACATACCGTGCGTCCGGGGCTGGGGGGCAGCATGTTAACCGAACTGATTCAGCAGTACGTATTACTCATGCACCAAGTGGAATTGTAGTACAATGCCAGAATGATCGAAGCCAGCATCGCAATAAAGATCAGGCAATGAAACAGCTACGCGCCAAGTTATATGAATTGGAAATGCAAAAGAAAAATGCAGAGCAGCAAGCATTGGAAGCCAGTAAATCAGATATAGGTTGGGGATCTCAAATTCGTTCATATGTATTGGATCAATCTCGTATTAAAGATCTACGCACCGGTGTTGAAACGAGCAATACACAAGCAGTATTGGACGGGGCATTGGATCAGTTTATTGAAGCCAGTTTAAAGGCAGGAGTAGGGCAGCATGAGTGAAGAACAAATTGACCATATTGATGAAAGTGAAGTTTATTCTATTCGTAAACAAAAATTAGCTGAATTACGTACAAAAGGGTTTAATTTCCCAAATCAGTTTCGTCGTGAACATTTAGCCCAGGAAATTATAAAACATTACGATTCATTAGATAAGGACGCTTTAGCACAACGACATGTTAAGGTCAGTGTGGCTGGCCGCATAGTATTGAGACGCATTATGGGCAAAGCCAGCTTTTTTCATATACAAGATGTTTCTGGGCGTATTCAAGTGTATATCCGAGCTAACGACCTTCCTGAGCAGTATGAAGAGTTTAAGCATTGGGATTTAGGCGATATTGTTGGGGTTAAAGGTGAACTATTTAAAACAAATACGGGTGAGCTTACAGTAAATGCAGAGCACATAGAATTATTAACTAAGTCTCTGCGCCCTTTACCCGATAAATTTCATGGCTTAGCGGATCAAGAAGTAAAATACCGTAAACGCTATGTGGATTTAATTGCTAATGATGACAGTCGCCATACCTTTTTGATCCGTTCACAATTGATCCAAGCATTTAGGCAATTTATGGAACAACACTATTTCCTGGAAGTAGAAACTCCTATGATGCATCCTATTCCTGGTGGCGCCATGGCTCGTCCTTTTGTTACGCATCATCATACTCTGGATATGACTATGTATTTGCGTATCGCACCTGAGCTTTATTTGAAGCGACTTGTTGTGGGTGGATTTGAGCGTGTTTATGAAATTAATCGTAATTTCCGTAATGAAGGGATTTCAACACGCCATAATCCAGAATTTACTATGGTTGAGTTCTATCAAGCCTACGCGGATTATAAGGATTTGATGAATTTTACCGAGGAATTACTGTGTTATCTCTGTGATGCTGTTTTGAAAAAACGTCAGGTCGAATACCAAGGTCAAATCATTGATTTTGGCAAGCCGTTTACCCGTATGACGGTGAAAGAGGCAATTTTACATTATCACCCAGAAATTAATGCTAAAGATCTCGAGAGTGTAGTGAGTTGTCGTGCAATATTGCAGAAAAAAGGATTCCCTTTTAAAGAAACTGATGGTTTAGGCAAGCTGCAAATCATATTGTTTGAGGAAACTGTTGAGCATCAATTATTTCAACCTACCTTTATTACAGGCTATCCTACCGAAATATCACCTTTGGCACGCCGTAGTGATCATAGCCCAGAAGTGACTGATCGCTTTGAATTTTTTATTGCAGGCCGGGAAATTGCTAATGGGTTTTCTGAATTAAACGATGCTGAAGATCAGGCCGAACGTTTTCGAAAGCAGGTTGAGGAAAAGGATGCCGGTGATTTAGAAGCCATGCATTTTGATAGTGATTATATTGAAGCGCTGGAATATGGATTGCCCCCCACAGCGGGAGAAGGTATAGGTATTGATCGGTTGGTCATGCTATTTACCAATTCTCAGTCAATTCGGGATGTGATTTTGTTCCCTCATTTACGGCAATAAAGAGTGACTAACAAGTATTTTTATCGCTTTAGTTGTTAGAGAGGTGCTAGCTGGTCTTTGAGAGAATCAAAGGTGCTTTCTTTAACCACTGCCTCGAGTTAAGAGCGTGTTCTTGTCTACCTTCTATGGCTTTTCTGCGGGATCCCGAACCTGGGATTGCGCAGATAAGCCGCAGGACATAAAGTCAAGCCCCATTGGTTAATGGTAGTTTTTCTATAGCCAGACCATGTAATTACGTGTTCTTAATAAGTACTTTTTTCAAATTTAAGAAATAAAAAATCAAGGAATAATAATAATTTATCAGGTGACTTATGTTTGTTACTCACTTCCAACGGGCGATTGCATACATCAGAGAAGCCCAGGAAATCGCATTATTTGTTACTCTGGCTGACGCGAGATTATCAGCGATATTTCGTACATCTCCTTTATTTTACATCATGTTGCCTTTTATAGGTTTCTTGCTAACTGTAAATGCTTTAATAAATGGCTATCGCCTTACAACAGCCAGCAATCGCAATTTTGATCGATGGTTTCTTTTTGCTACGTCTGCACTTTGTGCTGTTTTAGCGAGTGTATCACTCTATGGTGCAGCAATATCAATGGCCTTAGGTTATAGTTTTGCTGCAGCTCCTTGGTTTTTTGCCAGCAGCTTAATTGTTGCATTGGTTCATCAGCTGGTCATGGTTGGGCTCAATTTATATAGAGCTTTTGAATCTCCTCCAAATAGTGCTCAACGCATGCATTACATCCAAGCAGCATTGGGTAATTTGTTCGCTATGACTCTTATCGCTTCTGCCTTAGGGGTGGTTTTTTTTACCCTGCTTTTCCCTATTGCTCCTGCTATAGGCACTCTATTTGCACTGACGGCGGTCTTATTTACTGGTCTTGACATATCATGGAGTGTGGCTCCTCATACTTTAAAACGAGCGATCAAAGGATGGTTTCATTTGAGCAAACCCGATGTTACTCAGGATGCAATTGCACAGCAAGAAGTGATCTTGAAACTTAACGGTTTAAAAGAAGAAGAATCAAATGATCATAATTACTCCAGGTTGTTTACATACTTGGATTACAGTGCAGTAATTCGAACGATGGGTGTAGATGCGATCAACCCCTATCTGGAAGGGCTTATTCAGTATAAATTGCACATATTAAGACAAAAAGCCGACTCGCAAGATGCGAAAATAAAAGACAAAATTTCTTTGTTAACATCATTATTAAACGTAATCGAAAACCCTCAAAAAATTTCTAAAAAAGAGGTATTGGAAAAATATCCTTTAGCATTTCAAAGTTTTTGGCACGAAAAAGGCGATGTGGAACAAATATTTGATGCAGTAATTGTTGCTCAGAGGAGGAGTTTACCTCCAGAGATAAATATTCCATCGCATAAAATATGTGTTTAGAAATATATCAATATTGCATTAAATATTATAAAATGTTAAAACAATTAACTTTTTGAATAAAAAATATTTTATTTAAGATTGATTTTTCAAATTTTCTGTCTCAGGTTGCTTTGGTCTATATTAATAATATACATTAGCAAAATGATCGAGCAGTAAGAGAGTTTTATATTCCTTTTAAATATCGAGCAATCACAGCAAATTGTGGCAATGACATTCTTGGTGAACAGGCTACTTGCACAATTATAAAGTTGCTTCGTGAAGACGATGCAGATTTTTTCGTCATCAATTGCCAAGAAACGCATTTTGGAAAAACTCAGGCACAGATAGAGGACCAGTTAAGAAAATTAGGTCTGGAAGGCTATGAGGTAGAATGCATAAGTCATATGTCAACCCATACTAAATTGGATACGCAGATCCTTCCTACGACAGGTATGGCAACCTTTATTATTCATAAAGCAAGTTTGAAAGTAAAAGTTGAAGGTGAGCCAGTAGAAGCACGACGAAATAGCAGCAGACTTTGTGGTGCAGGGTATAATAAAGGAGGCTTGGTTACTAATTTTACTGTATTACGAAGTGGAGACAGTGAAAAAAATATTAAGGATGAACGTATTAAAATACAAGCAGTTACTGGGCATTTGGATGCAGGTAATGTAGTAAAACGTAATCAGGATTGGCATAAACTCTACAGTGCAACGGTAAAAAATGTGAGTAGCTGGAAGGAACTTGTTGCTGCTTGTCCTGATTTATTCCTTTCCGGGTATGATGCAAATACCCGAAACAAATTTGATAAGAAGAGTAAAACCGAGATAAAGATTTGGGATAACCCGAATGATCATCCTGAACTACATGCACTTCATCTTATTTGTGAGGGTGCACTCAAGTACAGCAAAGATGAAACCTACAGTCATATAACAATAGACCCACAAACAGGCGAAGAAGTAATAGCTGATCCAAAACGTGAAGGGGATGCGGCACGAGGAACACTTGATCTTGTGACTATGTATAATGGCAATATAGTTCAAATGAGCTCCCGAAAAAAAATAGACAAGGACGCAGCAGTAGTACAGGTTGCACCAGAGCCTGGCTCTGCTCGTGATCATCATGTAATTATCAGTCCTTCCCAAGATTACATACCACTTAATTATTTTATCTGTGTTAGAAATCTAATGGCCGCTCGCCTATATGGTGTTGCCCCCGATATAGCTAAAAAAATCATGGCATTGAACGAAGAGAGTCAACGGACTAGGTTGCAATTGTTAAGTTACTACAAACAGTATTTAGGTCCTGATGGATTCTTAGATAAGGCGATTGCTTTACATGTCCGCAAATTGGAATGTGTTCAACGTATAATGAATGACACAAAAAATAAGGACTTAGAAGAAGAGCTTAAAAAAATTCTGTTTAGTGAACAAAAATGGTGTGCTGGTGAGCCAAAACAATTAAAAGCAAAACAAGAATTAATGGAGAAGTTCCTCGATTCATTGGCTGAGTGCGAGCATGGGGTAGGGATTAACGCTCGTATGCTGTGTTATCTCGATCTACAAGGAAAGATCACTAAAAATGAACAAGCAAATGTAGAGGAAGCCTTTAGGGATTCAGCAGTTAAAGCGTATCAAGATCATTATATTCTTTTTTCAGCTGCATTGGCTCAGAGAACGGATAAGTACCCTCAGCTTGGAACAGCAATCGAGAAAATATTAAAACTGCTTGATGCAATTGCTGAGCATAGTAATGGAACCGCATTAAAAAATCTGGATCGAAAGAAATTGGATACACTGACTCATATCATTGCGCAGTGTTACAATAGCCTGATTTTGTTGCAGGCAGGGGAAATTGAAGAAATTGAAAAAATTAATAAGGACTTAATTAGTCTTTCTTATGAGGCAATGGGGAGTTCTTCTTCAGTATGGCAAGCTTTGGCTAGTGCTGTGAAGTTTTTTGTGACTTTAATTGCCAATATAACATCCGATGCAACGTTGCCGGATAAAGTGGGCATTGTTCAGGATATAAAATTATCCAAGTCTATAGAACAATATAAATCTGCACTTAAAGAAATCCTTCCGAAAGAAGAGGAAGAAGAAAACAATCGTCTCGGCAACCCCTTTCAAAACAGGTAGCAAATCCATGTAAGAAGGATTCTATTTCTATATGACCGTGATAAAGATTGACTGCAAAAGAGCTACTTGTTGCGATCGAATTCAGCCTTGGTAGGTGGGTGGTTCTATGAATTATTTTCATATGTTTATCCAGCTATTTCAATTTTAATATAGATTAATCATGAAAAAATCAAATAAAAATAAAGTCTATGAAGCTTATGATGAACTAATTGATTGGTTTGATGTTCATCGTAATAAAGAGCTCCATATGGAGCAATTTTATTTGTATCAAATAAAAAAACATTTTCCTCATGGTGGGAGTGTGCTGGATATTGGGTGTGGTACTGGAGAACCTATTGCAAAATTTTTTATTCAAGCGGGATATGACATAACCGGTGTTGATGCCAGTACAAAAATGATAGAGCGTTGCAAACAAAACTTTCCAAATGCACACTGGATTATAGAAGACATGCGAACGATGAAATTTCTTGTTCAGTTTGATATTGTTATTGCATGGCACAGTTTTTTTCATTTACCACAAGCTGATCAAAGAAGTGCGTTGAGTTTATTTTCTTCCTTAGTTAAACCCAAGGGGTTGTTACTTTTTACTTCGGGGCCTGAGGCAGGAGAAGTTTGGGGTGAAAATGGTGATTATGATTTATATCATGCCTCCCTAGATGCCAAAGAATACACAACTATTTTAAACAAGAATCACTTGCAGGTTTTGGTGCATAAAGTTAGCGACCCGAATTGCGGCGGGGCAACCGTTTGGCTTGCTCAGAAAAGTTAACTTACAGATGAACATTTAGTTTGGAAAAGTGCTTGAACTTCATTAATTTATATATAAATTTTAGAGTCCATATCCCGTGTGATATCCAAATTTAATTGCATACCATCTTCATTCCGAGATGAAGAGGAGATGTTATTTTGTTTAAGACCAAAAAAAACTTGATCTGTTTCTGCAAGAAGTGTTTGTGATTTCGCGAGTCTTAGCTTCTCGAGTTCTTCATCGATGCTAGGGGCCTGAGAAGTTAATTGTCTTGCTTCACTGAGAGAGCGTTCTGCTTCGTCCCAATTTTTTTCAAATCGATAACAACAGGCTATTTTTAACCAAGCATCCGCTTGATCTTGCGTCTCAATCGTTTGCTTAAGAATTGTGGTAAACTTTTTTCTTGCTTCTATGTACATCCCTTGTTTGAAGGAACACATACCTGTTTGATTGAGTGCCGGTATATGATTTTGATCTGACTCGAGTACTAAACTATATAACTCCTGGGCTTTTTCATACTCTTCATTTTGGTACAGATGATTTCCAAATTGGGCATAACACTCAGCAAGATTTTCTGTAATTATTTTTTTTAATGCTATATCCTCTTTTTGACAATGTGTTAATGCCTCACGATAATAGTGAATGGCACAGATAAAGTTCACGCTTATGTCTTCTTGAGTCTCTTTCTCTTTGGATAATTTTTTAAGCAGCTCGATATATTGCTCATGCCATCTGGCTGTTGTTTGTAAAAGCATCGGATTATTAACGCATATTTCTAATGCTGAATTGAGTGCGATATGAGCATTTTTGAGTAAAATAAAACAATTTTCTAAATGAGAATTGAGATGATCACGTGCAAGGCTCATATAACTTAACCCCAAATTATGTCGCGCTGAAACACAACTAAGGTCATTTTCTATTGCAGCAAAGTAATATGTGATTGCCACTTCATTTTTATTTTCCGTAGCATAGCATTGTCCTACAAGATCAAAAGCATGAGATCTGTTTTCTTGCTTTTTCACACTTTTAGTTAATTCAATAAACTGGTTTAAATAAAAAATAGTATCTTTTTTTCATCAGATAAAAAACAAGCCTTTCCTAAAAAAAAGTAGGTTTCTGGGACCTCAGGATTCTGGGCAATTGCTTGGAGAAATAGTTTCTTAGCTTGCGCATATTCACTTCTATTAAAAGCATCTATGCCTTGTGAGTGGAACAAGTTAAACATATTTACCATTCCCTGTAGAGTAGTTAATGTTTTTTACGTCCTGTATGCCAAACCAATCAGGAATTTAGAATATAATAAGCAAGACCATTTTAATAGTCATTCAAAGCTATTGGAGTATCTTGTGGCAACAATACTAGGCATTAGTGGGGTATCAGGTGCTGGTAAGTCAACGCTTGCTGAAACTCTTGCTAAGGAGTTAAGAGCTATGCTAATTAGTTGGGATGAGTTTGATGAGATATCACTCGCTCCAGCAAACTATGTAGCTTGGCATCAAAGCGGACAAGATTATCGCGAGTGGAATTAAGTGAGCTTGCTAAAATACTACAGATGCTTAAGTCAGGACATTCAATAGTACATTCGATAACACAGGATGTTTTAAAACCAACTCGATTTATTATTTTTGATGCACCTTTAGGGCGTTTGCATCAGCAGACAGGGCAATATATTGATTTCTGTATCCATATTGAGGTTCCCTTAGATAGTTCCCTATGTAGAAGGATATTACGTGATTTTAAAGAAGAAAAAAGAGAATAAAAAAGAGCTTTTGGATGAGTTAACATTTTACTTAGACGAATCAAGGCCTTTATTTTTTTGATGAACAGCTGAAAAAGCGCAGATTTAATTCTCAATGGAGAATACGCCACTAAACTTCAGGTACAATTAATTCTGCAATTTTTAAATCAAGGAAAAACAGGAAATGCAAACAAATCCTATTATTGAACTAATTCTTTGGTTGGAGCGAGAGCAAAAGAGTGGGGCGCCAAACCCGAATCACGCGGTTTTATCCTCTATTTCATTAGATGGTGCGCCGCATAGCCGTGTTGTCGCTATTCGTGAAATTTCAAATGAAGGAATTTTATTTTTTACTCAAAAAGGTACTCGCAAAGTAAGCGAATTAACAAACAATTCCCATGTAAGTCTCGTGTTTTGGCTGGAACTGTTACAACGAGAAGTGATTATAGAAGGTAAAGCCCAATTTCTAAATCATGCTGAGAATCAAAACTATTGGGACAGCTATCCTCAATGGGCGCAAATTCGTTTTTTAAGTTATGCACCTACGTCCATGCAAGTTATTGATAGTAAAAAAATTCTTGAGGAAAAGCGCCAAAAAATTGAGGATTCATTTGTAAATAAACCAATCCCTTTAAGCCCCGATTATTGTGGTTTTCGTATTCAACCTGAGCATATGATATTCTATTCATACCGACAGGACGAGCTATCCGATGTTTGGGAATATGTTTTACAGAATAATGCATGGTATTTGCAACGCTTGTCACCCTAGAGGGAAATCATTGCTAATTCAATTTATTAGATATTCTTAGGTAGAAAATGTTCATAAGTTGGGTGAAACAGAGCATGAATTAATTCATCCAGCACCCAGGGTGCTCTGTTTCAATCATGAATCTATACATATGCCAGCTTACATTTCAGAATAATTTGGTCCACCACCACCCTCTGGTGCATGCCACACTATATTTTGTCGAGGATCTTTGATGTCGCAGGTTTTACAGTGGACACAGTTTTGGGCATTAATTTGTAATTTAGGGCCTTTTTCTTCTTCAATTATTTCATATACGCCAGCAGGACAATATCGACCTTCTGGGAATGCATAAGTTTTTAAATTGACATCTATTGCCAATTGAGGCTTTTTCAATACGAGATGGCAGGGTTGATTTTCCTCATGATACGTATTTGATAAAAAAACAGATGAAAGTCTATCAAAAGTAAGTACCCCATCGGGCTTAGGATAATCTATTTTTTTTGCTTCATTTGCTGGAATTAAAGTATTGTGGTCAGCATGATTAGTTAAAGTCCATGGAGAATGTCCGCGGGTAATGTATGTTTCAAAAGCTGCATTGATTAAGCCTGGAATTAGGCCGTATTTAAATCCTGGCCTTATATTGCGTACAGCATAGAGCTCCTTTTCCAGCCAGGAATTTTTGATTTTTTCTGGATAATCAGTCAATTCAAATGGTGCAGGGTTTTCTTGTTGCAAGGCATCAAAGCATGCTTCTGCTGCAAGCATGCCTGACTGCATTGCCATATGTATTCCTTTGATTTTAGGTACGTTAAGAAAACCTGCAGCATCACCAATTAATGCACCGCCTGGAAAAGTTAGTTTTGGTAAGGATTGCCATCCCCCCTCATTAAGGGCTCGCGCCCCATAACTGATTCGTTCACCTCCAGTTAAAGTAGGTTGAACTAGTGGGTGTGTTTTAAAGCGCTGGAATTCCGCAAAAGGATTCAACCATGGATTTTTATAATCCAAACCGACTACAAAACCAATAGCAACGCGTTGTTTTGACAGATGATATATGAATGAACCACCATAGGTCATGTGATCCATTGGCCAGCCTACGGTATGAATAACTAGTCCGGGCTTATGTTGTTCTTCCTTAACCTGCCATATTTCTTTTATTCCAAGACCATAAGTTTGTGGATTCGCTTTATCCCTTAAGTGGTAATGTGCCATCAGACTCTGACTAAGCTGTCCACGACATCCTTCTGCAAATAAAGTCTGTTTCGCAAGAAGATGCATACCAGCTTGATAATTGTTTGTTTTCTCTTTGTTTTTGTCGAGGCCTACACTTCCGGTTGCGACACCGATTACTTGATTGTGATCGTTATAAAGGGCTCTAGCTGCAGCAAAACCAGGATAGATTTCACACCCTAGGGACTCAGCCTGTTGTGCAAGAAACATGCAAAGTTCACCTAAGCTAATAATATAATTTCCTTCATTATGCATGGGCTTTGGCGTAGGGAGCTTATAGGAGTTTTTTGAGGTTAGAAAATAAAAACGATCTTCGGTTACTGATGTATTGAGAGGTGCTTCTTGCCAAGTATCAGGAAGTAACTCTTTAAGACTTCTAGGTTCTAGAACAGCTCCAGAGAGAATATGTGCTCCAACTTGAGCCCCTTTTTCCAGAATGCAAACGGATAATTCTTTTTGCGCAGCTAATGCGAGCTGCTTTAATTTAATCGCGGCAGATAACCCCGCCGGACCTGCACCGACGATGATTACATCAAATTCCATGGTTTCGTGTTCCACACGCGCTCCTAACTGTGATTATAAAAAGATAAAATAATCGCTTTTCTATGCTTTAATATCAAGATTTATATTGAAAATTAATACGCATTGCAGAATAGGCGAAGAAAAGCGGAATCTAGAGAGTAATTCCGCATTTTAAGGTTTGTTATATTTCACTCAGGCTGTATCAATCTAACAATTAAATTGAATATTGATAATCATTTTCACAACAATCCGTTGTAGCAGAAACAACTGTGGCCGCTGAACGAGTAAATAGCGAAGCAATGCTGTGTGGAAAACTAAAAACAGCTAGTAAAGCTCCTGCAACAGTTCCAAGGAGCGTTAAACCTATTAGCGCAAGGCTGTTAGCAACCCCTTCCAGTGCTGTATTACGATATTCAGCATTCATCATAATAATTGATAAAAGTCCAAGTAACGTGAACCCAACAAAGTAACACGCAGCCATAAGCACAGTAAATGCCATAAATGCCGTTCCTATAGCTGTTGCAGCAGGATACCATATTGGGGCTAGTAATCCGCCTGTAAATTCCTGGCTATTTTGGTAGGGAGCGAAAAAACCGGGGCGTTCTCGATATTTGCTGACTGTTCGTTCAATGATTCCTGAAAGATAATTTTCATCCTGTGCTTCATCGTTTAAATCCAATATTTCACTTATTTCAGTCCAGCCAATTAAGTTTAACATAAAATCCTCTTAATGATTCATCTTTGTGCAGAGTATCTAAATTAATTAATAGAGTCAAATAGTTAACTCTATTTAAATCAGGGGCCGATTATCATTATTTTATCGAAGAATTTTTTTGATTTTCTGAATATAAGTAAGATAAAAGAAGTAACAGAATTTAACAAAATAAGCTAAACTGAGTGTAGATATTTAAAAGGAGTTTGTTAATGAAAACAATATTTGGTTTATTGCTTTTTAGTTTTTCCATGATGGGTTATGCAGATGATAATTTAACCATGAATGTTAATTTGGATGAACCAAGTTTTGTTGTGACCTTACCTGCAAATCCGACTACAGGATTTCAATGGTCAGTTGTGCGCTTTGATAAAAATTTATTAACACTCCGAAGTAGTACTTATGAACGACCGAAGACTGATCTTATCGGAGCTGGTGGGCAAATGCATTTCACCTTTGGGTTAGAGAAAAGAAAAAGCTATCCAGAAAATACGGTAATTGTATTTAAATATGCCCGCTCTTGGGAACCTGATACAGCAACCTTGAAAAGTATTAAAGTGAATTTCATAAAAGCGGATAACAATTAGAATTAGTGTTAAGAGCTCAACCCAACCAGGCTTAGTCGTATTGAGCCTTCCCTGCACCCAAATCCCCCGTTAAAATAAGCATTTACGCGGGACTTGAGCCATACCTATACATTCATCATGATTTTTTAAATTTAAATGGTAAATATCTAGGTTCCCAAAACATATCTTCTACCAGTTTTTCCAAATCAGCATCATGATTTTTTTGCGCTAGTCCTGAATCAATAGCACAGCGTGCTACGGCGACCGCAATTTCCTTGGCAACAGTTTGCGCATCATCCAAAGAGGGCAATAAAGGTAAGTAACTTTCTTTTTTGCTGGGAGCGAACTGGCATAAAGCATGTGCTGCAGCCAGGATCATATCTTCAGTTAATTTTGTTGCATTAACTGCGAGGACTCCTAGTCCTATACCAGGAAAGACCAATGCATTATTACATTGGGCAATTTGTACCATACGATTATGATATTCAACTGCCGGAAAGGCTGTACCTGTAGCAATTAAAGCTCTTCCCTGGCTCCAAGTTAGGATATCTGCTGGTTTAGCCTCGCATTTTTCATCTGGATTAGACAATGGGAAAATAATAGGACGCTCACAATTAACAGACATGGTTTCGATGATGTCTTGAGAGAATGCTCCTGGTTGAGCTGAGCAACCTATAAGAACAGTAGGTTTTACATGTCTTACAGTATCAGTAAGTGAAGGATGCTGTTTTTCATTGATGGTCCATTTGTATATCTCTTTGGGATCTCGCGCATAAGGTTTTTGTGCTTCAGTAAGCTCTGGGTCAGTGCTAAGTAACAAGCCTTGACGGTCAATCAACCAAAAACGTTGATACGCTTCGGCGGGACTAATTCCCTCACGCACCATTGCATCAATAATTTGATCGCTTATACCAGTCCCTGCAGAACCAGCACCAAAAACAACAATTCGTTGTTCATGCACTTTTGAACCTGTTACATCACAGGCTGCTAATAAAGCTGACAAGGTCACAGCGCCAGTACCTTGAATGTCATCATTAAAGGTACATAATTGATCTTGGAATTTTTCCAGAATACGCCGGGCATTACCACGGCCAAAATCTTCCCAATGTAAAAATGCATTGGGGAATTGTTTGTGAATTTCATGAACGAAAGTAGAGATAAAATCGTCATATGCAGCTGGACTAATGCGTGGATGGCGACAACCTAAGTACATAGGATCATTGAGTAACTCTTGATTATTTGTACCTACATCAAGAAATATAGGCAAGGTGCGAGTCGGCTCAATGCCTCCGCATAAACAATAAACCATTAATTTGGCCACAGGAATGTCCATTCCTCCAATTCCTTGGTCACCTATACCCAAGACGCCTTCTCCATCAGTAACGACAATCACATCGATTTCTGGGTTAGAACGATTTTTTAATATTTCTTCTATTTGATTTTTATCTGTATGGGAAATATATAAACCGCGAGGTTGTCTGTATTCATGACTGAAACGTTTTACTGCAGTTCCCACGATAGGAGTATATATTGTAGGTAACATTTCACCTAAGTGGCGGTTGATTAATTTGTAGAATAAAATTTGATTTTTATCGTGCAAATTATTTAAATAAATATTTTGTTGTAGACGAGTTGTATAACTGGAATATTGTAGATAAGCGCGTTTGACTTGTTCATCCAGTGTTTCAACGCGATGGGGCAGTTTTCCCAACAGACCAAACTCTTTTCTTTCTTCGTTTGTGAATGCTGTGCCTTTGTTCAATTGAGGAGTCGTTAGGAGTGGTTTACCGCAAAGAGAAGTTTCAATGTATTGTTCTCCTGTTTGAGGATCACGCAGCAATTTAAAATCAAGCATAGTTATCTCATAAGATGGCGTTAGCGTTTGTCTAGTGATAATATCGGTTTTTTGTAGTTTAGAATAGGTTGAGTATGAATAAATCTTTGGCAGTATTATTTATAATTTTAGGGTTAACGTCTTGCTCAGCAAAAAATGAACATTATTACAAAGCGCATCCTAATGAATTGCAACAAGCGCTAAAAGCTTGTCCAAACAAACAACCAGCGGGTTTGACCTGTGATCAATTGGAATCTCTTGCCAATCGGATGAATAAATTGGCTTATCAATTACAACTCAGTCCCCAAGGTTTCGGAAAAAAAATTATGGCTTTACAAGAGTCGATTGTTAAAGAACAAGCACAATTAAAAATTGAGAATAATAATACAAATTTACAAGCCAATTTAACTCAAAACAGACATGATTTAGCTGATCATTTAGCAGTAGTTAGATGGTTTGAATCACCTATGAGTTAAAAGATGAGAGTACTAATAAGTAATGATGATGGAGTTTTTGCCCCCGGAATTAATCGACTAGCCAAGGAGTTATCAACTTTTGTAGACATAGAAGTCGTTGCTCCTGATAGAAACAGAAGTGGCTCAAGCAACTCTTTGACTCTGTCACGTCCGCTAAAAGCTAAAAAACTGGATAATGGTTATTATAGCGTTGAAGGCACCCCAACGGATTGTGTGCATTTGGCAGTTACAGGTTTTTTAGATACCGAATTTGACATGGTTGTTTCTGGAATTAATGATGGTGCTAACTTAGGTGATGATATTCTTTATTCAGGTACTGTAGCTGCCGCAATGGAAGGCCGTTATTTAGGATTGCCTGCCCTTGCAGTTTCTATGGTAGGGGATAACATTCAGTATTATGACACAGCGGCAATTATTGCCAAGCATTTGGTGATGAAATTAAGTACGCACCGTCTTCCTTCTCAAACTATTTTAAATATTAATGTCCCTGATATGCCCTTGGATAAAATAAAGGGATTGCAAGTTACTCGCTTAGGCACTCGACATGGTGCTGAACCTGTTGTAAAAGAGAAGGATCCTAGGGGACGGCCTATTTACTGGATTGGTTTGCCCGGAGCAGAGGCTGACGCGGGCCCTGGAACAGATTTTTATGCAATAAGTGAAGGGTATGTTTCAATCACACCTCTTCATTTGGATATGACAAATTACAAAATGTTTGATCAATTAGCCAATTGGCTCGATGGGATTGGCATTCAATAAAACAATTTGTTTGAGGTTTAATAAATGATAGCCACATTTTGCAAAAGATTTTTATGTCTTTTCCTCATGATAACCTTAGTTGGTTGTGGAAATAATTTAGCTCCTGTTACTGAGTTAAAATGGAATCCTTATTCCCGCTATCAGAAAGTATATGTGGTAAAACGTGGAGACACGCTTTTTTCTATTGCATTTCGCTATGATACAAATTACAGAACTTTAGCTCGGTTAAATCATATTAATCCGCCTTATTCTTTAAGAGTGGGACAAGTAATCCGCTTGCAAGGTATTATTATTCCAAGACATAGAAAAATAACACGCCCAGCTACAGCACGGCATTATTATGTTGCTCCTGCAAGAACTTCTGTAATTTATTCCCCCGCAAATAGATATGCTCGTTCTACTTCGGGCTGGTTATGGCCGGTGAGTGGAAGAGTAACTACATCATTTATTCCAGAACAAGGCAAAAAAGGTATAAACATTGCATGTAGAAAGGGTGAGAAAGTAATTGCGGCGGCAAATGGTGTGGTTGCCTATGCTGGAAGTGGGTTAGCTGGTTATGGTAACTTGATTATTATTAAGCACAATCATGAATATTTAACAGCTTACGGCAATAATGCCCGGATTATGGTATCCGAAGGACAGCAAGTAAAAGCAGGGCAAATTATTGGAATAGCCGGTGTTATTGATCGCAAATATACCGGTGTTCATTTTGAAATCAGAAGATCGGGCGTACCAGTCAATCCTTTGAATTATCTACAAAAAGGTTGACAGATGACTTGTAGTTATAGCAACAATAATCTTTTTATGAAGTATAATGTAGTTATGGAATAAATTTCGCAACATGACTAGGGCTGTTTACATTTCGCTAGCTTGGGTCAAAATGACTTGGTTTTCAAGCACCGAAGCACAGCATATACGAAGTATGTGCGCATTGGGGCGCAGAAAATCAGGACAGTTCGGCCAAGACAGTAGAAATGTAGACAGAGCCTAATACTATAGGTGAAAAACAATGCACGACGATGAGTCAAGTAAAGAACCAGAACTTAAGGATGAAGATTGGTCTGAACCAGACGATGAATCACTCTTAATAGAGGAAGACATTGATTCTCTTCTTGAAAAAGATGAAGAAGAGGAAAGTGCCGAGCTTCCTGATTTTTCGGATGATAATGCATTCCCCTCATTCCGTGGTAAAAATGCACTAAAAATGATGGATGCGACACAACTCTATTTGAGTGAAATTGGATTTTCTCCTTTGCTCAGTGCAGAAGAAGAAGTACGTTATGCTACTCTGGCTTTGAAAGGGGATGTTGCTGCCCGCAAAAAGATGATTGAATCTAATTTGCGCTTGGTGGTTAAAATTTCACGTCGTTATCTTAATCGTGGTTTACCTCTTCTCGATTTAATTGAAGAAGGAAATTTAGGTTTAATGAAATCCGTTGAGAAATTTGATCCTAAACGTGGTTTTCGCTTTTCAACCTATGCCACATGGTGGATTAGACAAACAATTGAACGCGCTATTATGAATCAAACGCGGACTATTCGCTTACCTATCCACGTAGTTAAAGAGCTGAATGTGTATCTCAGAGCAGCAAGGCAACTGACCCAAAAATTAGACCATGAGCCTTCACCCGAAGAAATTGCAGAAATGGTTGATAAACCTTTAGAAGATGTACAAAAGTTATTAGGATTGAATGACAAGGTAACCTCTGTTGATACGCCCATAGGCTTTGATGAAAATAAATCACTATTAGACACTATTGCTGATGAAAACAGCGTAAATCCTGCAGAGCTCTTAACTAATGAAAACTTGCGTTTACATATAGAATCTTTATTGGATAAATTGACTGAAAATCAACAGCAGGTTATTGCGAGAAGATTTGGTTTAAGAGGGTTTGAAAAAGCAACACTTGAGGATGTGGGTAAGGAAATTGATTTGACACGAGAACGTGTTCGTCAAATCCAAGTTGAAGCATTAAAAACATTACGTGGTTTGTTGGAAAAAATGGGATTAACGCAGGAAGATTTGTTTTAGGAATTTCAACCGCATAAATGATTTTATGAACTCTATTGTAGCCTGGGAAAACGACGGCTCTTGCCACTTTTTAGTCCTGCGTTTCCCCAGGCTTTTTTTATTGTTAATATCAAAAGGGGAGGAGTAGTTTTAATGAAGAAAATGATTTTATCCGCTTTAGTTGTTTTATCATCAGGGGTTCAAGCAGAACAATTAACAACATTAACGGAAATGGCGGATGCGATATCTCAAGGAAAAAGAATCACTCTGGTAACGAATATTCAAGAGTGCAACTCACAAAAACCACCTTTGATCCCTATTGCTGCATCAGCACAACCTAATGCTTTTCTTGTTATTGATAACAGTCGAATTAGTACTTCAGTGAACCATTTTACTTTGGATAGTCCTTTTGCTCGTGGTAATCCTGCCTTCGAATTTGTTAAGTACAGTATTAATGCAGATGGAACTGTCTCTATAAAAAATACGGTAATGAATGCAATCAATTATCAAAAACTAGCAAGTCATCAAATTGACTGTACTTTAAATAAAGGATTTAAGGTTTTTGCTTGAGTCCTGCTGACAGGGCGAAGCAGTAGAGCTCGGGGCTTATCAGGGTAAACGAATCTTTATCGCATAAAACAAAATACCCTGCGTTCCGCGCTTTATGCGGGGAATCCAGTTCATGTCTTCATGTAGATCGATGGATGCCGTGCATCAAGCGGTAAGCAGGCAAAAAAAATATTCAAAGATTATACTAATTTGCCCTGACGATTTATGGTGTTAATTTTTCGTGTTATGGCTGCATCTTCATCATTTTGTACTATGGGCATGTAAAATTTGCTTTCAGCCCCTGCCAACAATCCGCATAGTTTTTTTGCATCTGTGGAATACGCATAGCCTGCTCGGTAACGTTCCATACATCTCTTGTTTCAAACATGAACGCCAAAGTATTCAAGTAAAGTTCAGGTTCTAATTTTTGCGCCACTGCTTTTTCATAGCTTATTTGATCAGGCCCATGCGGCGTCATGCAATTATGAATGCTTACTCCGCCAGGTGAGAATCCTTCTTTTTTTGCATCGTACTCACCACGGACAAGCCCCATGAGTTCATTCATGTAATTACGATGATAATAGGGTGGTCTAAATGTATGTTCGGCAACCATCCAGCGAGGAGGAAAAATGACGAAATCCAAATTGGCTACTCCGGGAGTATCACTTTCCGAAGTTAACACGGTAAAAATGCAGGGATCGGGGTGATCAAAACTTACTGTGTTAATTGTATTAAATAAACTCAAATCATAGCAATAAGGAGCATAATTACCATGCCAGGCTACTACATTCAGCGGAGAGTGGTTGCATTTTGCTGTCCATAATTTATTTTGATACTTGCATATAAGGGTCGCTTGTGTGATACCTTGCTCAAATGCAGCAGTGGGATATTGAAAATGTCGTGGATTCGCCAGACCATTAGCTCCGATCAGTCCTAATGGAGGTAGTGTGAGCGGGCTGCCAGTGTTTTCACATAGATATCCTTTTGTTTCGGAACCAATGAGTTCCATTTTGAATTTAATACCACGGGGAATAACAGCTATCATGCCAGGGCATATATTTAATTTACCAAACTCAGTATGTAGGTTCACCTCCCCTAAGTAAGGAACAAAAAGCATTTCTCCATCATTATTCGCGAAGTATTTATTTTGCATGGACCGGGTGCAATGATAAATATATGCATTTACATGGTGGCTTCCTGCAAGATGAAACATACCTTCGACAAAATCAAAGTCTTCTCCTTTAAACAGGTCCTGAGGAGACCAACGCATGGGATTTGGAGATTGCTCTGTATGATAGGGTTTGAACAGCTCCATCTCATAAACCTGATATCTGCCCTGGACTACAGAGGGTAGAATTCGGTAAAGCCAGCTTCGTAAATTACTATGTCTTGGACGAGTAAAGGCCGTCCCACTTAATTGTTCGGCATAAAGACCTAAATTACAGTGTTGTGGTGAATTCTGGCTACTTGGCAAAGCGCCTGGAACTGCTTCAGTTTGATGGTAATTACCAAATCCCTGCAAATACACTATTGATCTCCTTTAGTGTTATGGATTTATTGAGTTACTCTTGCTGGGGAGCGGAATCCAAATTGACTGCATCTATTTCCAAGCTTACCCAGATATTCTTATTTGCTATAAATTAAAAACTACATTCTGGGGGCTACTATAGTCTAAAAAAGTTAAAAATGTCGAGCCCAAATATAAGCTAAGTTATTCTTTTTAACAAAAGAGCATGTATAATTTATACAAAATTAAATAAGGTTTTGAGGTAGTAATATGGCTGGTCATAGTAAGTGGGCAAATATTAAATTTCGTAAAGGCGTTCAAGATGCAAAACGTGGAAAAATATTCACCAAATTAATTCGAGAAATTACTGTAGCTGCTCGAATGGGAGGAGGGGAGGAGTCTTCCAATCCTAGATTAAGGGATGCAGTTAAAAAAGCACTTAGTGCGAATATGAAACGCGATACAATTGAGAATGCGATTAAGCGTGGAGTGGGTGGACTTGACGGTGAAGCAATGGTAGCTATGCGTTATGAGGGCTATGGACCCGGTGGGGTTGCAGTTCTTGTAGATTGTTTGTCAGATAATAAAAACCGAACCGTATCAGAAGTGCGTCATGCATTCACGAAAAATGGCGGTAATTTGGGAACAGACGGTTCAGTATCTTATCTCTTTACTAATCAGGGTGAAATTCTTATGGCACCAGGACAATCTGAAGAGCAGGTTATGGAGATTGCCATAGATGCTGGAGCAAATGATGTTTCTGTAGATGAAGGTCAAATTGAAGTGATTACTCCTGTCGAGGGGTATCATAGTGTATTAAATGCGCTTACAGAAGCAGGTCTAGAAATTGAGCAATCTCATTTAACCATGCGTGCCCAAACTTTAGTTTCTATCGATGATGATTCAGCACAGAGTCTTCTTAGGTTAATCGATATGCTTGAGGATCTGGATGATGTTCAGGAAGTGTACAGCAATGCAGAGTTTTCAGAAAAACAATTAGAATCAATAGATTAATGGCCATAATATTAGGGATAGATCCTGGTTCAAGGATTACTGGATACGGCTTAATAAAAGAGTCGGATCGAAAAATTGAATACATTGACAGTGGTTGCATACGTACCAATCCAGATGGGGAGTTAAGCCAAAAGCTATTGCAAATATATGATGGTATTTGCCAACTAATGGAGCATTATTCGCCTTCAGAAGTAGCAATTGAGCAAGTATTTATGCATGAAAATCCAAGCTCAGCTTTAAAATTAGGGCACGCACGCGGTGTTGCTATGGTTGCGGCGGCATCGCATCGTGTTAAAGTAAGTGAGTATTCTGCACGAGAAATTAAGCAAATGGTAGTTGGGTATGGCGCTGCGGAAAAGGCTCAGGTAAGTCACATGGTCGTACATCTTCTTGCTCTGAATAAGGCGCCTCAAAAAGATGCCGCAGATGCTTTGGCAATAGCAATTTGTCATAGTCATATGCGTCATAATTTATCATCAGTGATTGGCAGACGAGGATTAAGGAGAAGGAAAAGATGATTGGTTGGCTGGATGGACAAATAATTGATAAGCATCAACCGGGAAAATTGGTCCTTAATGTCCAAGGGGTTGGATATGATGTGGAAACCTCATTAAATACCTTTTTTCAGCTTGATAACCATGGCAGTTCAGTAGGGTTACATATACATACGATTGTTCGTGAAGATGCATTGTTGCTGTATGGATTTCTGGAGAGACAGGAAAGGGAGTTATTTAGAGCTTTGATTAAAGTAAATGGGATTGGTCCAAAACTTGCTATGTCGATTCTTTCCAGTATTACTCCAAATGAGTTTATTCAATGTATTCAACAAGAAAACGCTTCTTTTTTAATGAAATTACCTGGCATAGGTAAAAAAACAGCCGAACGTTTAGTCGTTGAAATGCGTGATAGTATGAAGCAACTTTCCATATCTGCTTCTGTCTCCCCAAACAACAAATCAATTCTCATGATGAGTGGCCAGGATGAAGCAGTTAGCGCTTTGGAATCACTGGGTTATAAGCCCCAGGAGGCATTAAAAGCAGTTAATAAAGTAAACGATAATTCCAAAAGCTGCGAGCAGTTAATACGTGACGCGCTGCAAGTTTTAGCAGCTCGATAATTGATAATTATAGCAATTGTAGCGGGCGATTTGTAGCTTGGGTGCAGTGACTGAATCTTCTGTAATCTGCGCTCAAAACTGGCTTTTCCCCAAGATTTTTAACTTGTGATTAAGAGAGTGGTACAGAGAAGCGGAGCCTGTGGTTTCTAAATGTCAATGAATGCTCGATCCTGAGGTTCTCTTTGCTGTACCCAGGTTACTACTTTTCCTGAATAGGTAAAAAGAATCTTACAATCAAACCTGTGCCTTCTTTGGGGGTATCCAGCATTAGCCTTCCGCCATGTAACTCAGCAATTTGCTGAACTATTGCTAAACCAAGGCCGCTACCAGGGCTTTTATTGCCAAGAACACGGAAAAAACGCTCAAAAACACGCAATTGTAACTCAGCTGGAATACCGGGTCCATTGTCACTCACTTCAAGCATTATTTCGTCTTGCAGTTTAGCGAGGCGTACTATAATTCTTCCATGTTCATTACAGTATCGTATTGAGTTATCAACAAGATTACGAATTAATATTCCCAAAGCAGTTGAATTACCATAAATAGTGAGATTTTCTACATCGCTTTCAAATTCCAGGTCAATTTGTTTTTCCACTGCAGCGGGTGCAAGCATAGCAAGTATTTCGCGAGTTAATCGACTTAGATTGACCTCATCTTTTTCCTCCATGTGAGCAGCTTCTGGTACAAGCCGGCTCATAGTAAGTAACTGCTGAACTATATGAGTACTGCGATTAACACTTGCAATAAGCTTTTGTAATGCCTGATTTTTTTCTTCTATGTCATTAGAATGCAATGCAACTTGCGCTTGTGTTTTTAGTGCAGCAAGCGGGGTGCGTAGTTCATGTGCTGCATCAGCAGCAAAACGTTTTTCCCGTTCAAACCCTTCTTTTAGTCTGAAAAACAATTTATTTAATTCATCGATAACAGGTTTAATTTCCTCTGGAACTTCGTGCAAATCAACCGGCTCAAGGTGGGTGGGAGCACGGTTAGCTACTTCTTCAGCGACTTTGTCCAGACTATCCAGGCCACGCCCAATAATAATCCATATGAGCAGGCCTGATAACGGGAAAGTCAAAAGCATAATGTAGAG
Organism: Legionella parisiensis; assembly: GCF_001467945.1. Classification (GTDB taxonomy): domain Bacteria; phylum Pseudomonadota; class Gammaproteobacteria; order Legionellales; family Legionellaceae; genus Legionella; species Legionella parisiensis. Next base: position 1,944,786 of record NZ_LNYQ01000013.1, on the reverse strand, counting down.
ATCATCTTGAGCAATTCTATGGCCCAATTCATTACGTGTGTCGTAACGCTCAGCCAAAACGGTGCGAATTCCAGCTTTATCATTGTAGGTAGTAAAGACTCTCCAATCCTGAGTGGATACTTTTTTATCACTAAATCCATCGACTTCCGAAGTTAAAGGAATTTTTGGCGCCGAAGATGAGTGTAACAATAATTTGCCGCCATTGGTCCAAACCTGAAAGTTAAACTTATTGAGATAATTTTCTGGGGGCTCTTCATTCAAAAATCTTTTCTGATAGTATGTATCAATCTTTTTAGGAATTGTTTCGAGTGCCTCTTGAATTTTCGCTAAAGGGCGTTGATGAAGATCATCGCCCAGTAGTGCTTGATAAGAAAGCGCTGAGACGGCCATTAAACTATCTAAGTGATCTTGAATGTCCTTTTGATCAAGATAATAGTTACCAATTGCTGTTAAAGTGGTCGTTATAGTGATTGCCAGCAATAAATTTATGAGAAGAAACTTTCTTATAGAAGATTTCACGATACAGGAATACCATCATTTTTTTCTGCCATATATCCAACACCTCTAATTGTGCGAATAAAATTGGCATTAAGTTTTTTACGTAGATTATGTATATGAACTTCCAGCGCGTTACTATCTACGTCTTCTTCCCATCCATATATACTTTGCATAAGTTGTTCGCGAGATAAAACCTGGCCACTGTTTTCTAGAAGTTTTTGCAATAGCGCAAACTCTCTACGTGGAACATTAACTAAAACATCGTCAACAAATACTGAGTGAGCAGCAGGATCAAGAGTAATATTTCTATATTGCAGTACAGAATCAGCACGGCCTTGTGAGCGTCTGACCAGGGCTCTGATTCTGGCACTAAGTTCATTAAGATCAAAAGGTTTAATCAAATAATCATCTGCCCCACTATCTAAACCTTTTACGCGATCTTCAACGGATTCCCGGGCTGTTAAAATAATAACGGGAGTTGGATTGCCATCATGGCGTATACTCTGTAACAATGCGAGTCCAGAGAGTTTAGGTAAACCTAAATCTAAAATAATTAGCTCAAAGGATTCAGATTTTAACGCGGCCCGAGCAGCTTCACCATCTCTAAGCCAATCTACAATATAACCAAATTGGGTTAAGCCGGTTTTGACCGCATCCCCAAGTAATTCGTCGTCTTCAACTAGCAATAGTCTCATTCTTGCTCCTATTGTTTTTCAAGGCCAGTCTCATCCATATGTTTTGTTAGATAAAAAGCTTGAATCAATACAAAAAGCAGAGTAAAACCAACCCCACCAAATAACTTAAAGTTAACCCAAGCATCAGTATTAAAATTATAGGCAACATAGATATTTACTGCGCCCATTAAAATAAAAAACAACACCCAGGCAAAATTCAATCTATGCCAGATTTTTCTAGGAAGAGTTACATTGGCTTCCATCATTTTCTGGATCAATGGTTTGCTACCAATATAACCTGAACTAAAAAATACCAAAGCAGAAAGCCAATAAATACCTGTTGGTTTCCATTTAATAAACCATGGGTTGTGGAAAAAGAGGGTAGCTCCTCCTAAGACCATAATGATTGCAAGGCTAATTAAATGCATTTTTTCGTAATGCTGGAATTTTAATCGGTAAAAAGCTACTTGGCCTAAAGAGGCAATCATAGCAATAGCTGTCGCAGTATAGATACCAAAAAATTTGTATACTATAAAAAATAAAACTATAGGAAAAAAATCAAATAGTAATTTCATATATATAAATACAATAAAAAAAAGTTACTTAGATTATAACACAAGTTTTCGTGCTCTCCTCCTTGCTTTATACCAGAAATGAAAAATAATTGTTAATAATGAGCCACTATGGGTTCATTAAATCGATTGGTTTGGTTCTTAAGCAAGATGATGATGGATACTAAAATTCCATAGTGACTTGAGTTTTGCAACAGTAGATTAATTAGCCAACAAATATTTTTTGCCCACTATATAAGGGATCATTTCGTTTAAGGCCAGGATTTAATGCAATAATGTGCTCTATTTGTGTTTTATGCTGTCGGGCTATAGAACTGAGACTATCGCCTTTTTTGACAATATACTGAATGGGTTGATGTACTTTTTTCCAGATCACGAGTTGCTGACCGTATTTTAACGGTTGATTTCTCGCCAATTTATTCCATATTTGGATGTCTGCAGTACTGACACCATAAGTTTTTATCAGAGTCTGAAACGTCTCATTTTCTTGAACAATATGAATAACACGATGATATTGTGGTACAGCAATTTGATGCTCTAATGGTATGACGGGAACAGAGGGCTCCTTTTTAACAACGGCAGGGGCATTTCTGGTGCTCGGAATTAAAAGGAATTGATTAGGTTCAACACGATTTGTTGTGAGCTGATTTAGCTGTTTAATTAAATTCACTGTAGTGTGATATCTAACAGCTATATTATCCAAGTTGTCACCGGGTTGCACTATATGTTTTTCCCAGCTTACACGTTTTTCTGCGGGGAGGTTAGCAAGGTTTAAATTAAATTGATGTACTTTTTCAGCAGGGATGAGTAATTTAATTGGTTTATCGGGGGCGGTAGTCCATCGGTTAAAACCAGGATTTAATTTGATTAACTCTTTATAACTGATTCCTGCCATTTTGGCGGCATGGTTTAAATCAATTGGGCTTCCTATATTCACTTCCACAAAATAAGGAAGATAGGCTATTTCAGGTAGTGCTAAATTATATTGTGATGGGCTTTTAATGATTTCTGCTAAGGCAAGCAGGCGAGGAACATAAGTTTGAGTTTCTCTTGGCACAGTTAAATCCCAAAAGCTTCGGGCACGTCCACCTGTTGCCTTGATTGCTCGATCTATAGTACCTTCCCCCGCATCATAAGCCGCTATGGCGAGAACCCAATTGCCATTAAAGAATTTATTGAGATAAAGCAAATAGTTGAGTGCTGCATCGGTTGAGGAGCTGATGCTGCGTCGCGCATCAAACCACCAATCTTGTTTTAATCCTAAACCCGCACCAGTTTGTGGCATTAGTTGCCATAATCCAGCGGCACCAGCTACAGAATAAGCAAAGGGATCAAAAGCACTTTCAATCATGGGCAAAAGAGCCAACTCACCGGGGAGATTTCTTTTTTTTACTTCGGCAATAATATGATAAAGGTAGGGTTCCGACTGATGGCATACTTTATTAAGAAAACCTGGATGAGCTATAAACCAGCGGATTTGCTCCTGTACTTCTGCACGCGATGTTTCATGATTTAAGGAGAATTGAGCACGTAATACTTCCCAGGCATCAGCTGTATATGCTGAAGTCGCATTAGTAATGCCAAAAAAAATGAGTAAACAGAATAAAAAAGCTTTTATTTTGAAAAACTTAAATTTCAATGGTAATTACCTATGAATATAATTAACTATCGAGTGTACTAAAATTACTTATGGGATTAAACCCTCATTGCACTTAATCAATTCATAAGGGTTTAAATTGAATCTCTCTGGGTAATTAGTTGAATAAGTTTTTTTCTTCTCTTAAAACCTTAAACATTTCTAATGAATTATTTGATGCTGCTCCATGTTTTAAGGCGTATTTTTGTACTTCGGGTTGATCAGTGCGTAAAAAAGGATTAATTGATAATTCCAGTTCCAAAGTCGATGGGAGTGTGCATCGATTTTTTGAGTGATGTATTTTTTGTAAGTATTGTTCGATCGCAGTGTTATTCGGTTCTACAGCTTGGGCAAAGCGTAAATTCTGCTGAGTATATTCATGAGCGCAAAATATTTTCGTAGCAGGAGGTAAGGTTTTGAAAAGATGTAACGATTGATGGAGCTGATCCATTGTCCCGTCAAAAACACGTCCACAACCTGCAGAAAAAAGCGTATCGCCGCAAAACAATAATTCATGCTTGGGCTCATAATAACTAATATGGCTTGAGGTATGTCCTGGATTAAATAGAATTTTGAATACACATTTTCCAACTTGAATGGTTTGATGTTCTTGTAATGTATTATTTACATAGGGGATGCGCGGATCATTTGGACCATAAACAGTACATGAATGATAGGATTGGAGTAATTGACTTACGCCGCCAATATGATCCTGATGGTGGTGAGTTAATAAAATAGAACGCAATTTTAGCTGGTTTGCCTGTGCAAATTGTACTACGGGTTCTGCATCACCTGGATCAACGCAATCAAATACTCCTTCTTTTTTATCAATAATTGCCCAAATGTAATTATCTGAAAATGCAGGAATTGGAAAAATAGTCATGAATAGGCCTTAATGGTATAAGTAGAAATGCCTGGATTAAAATACGCTTTAAGTGAATTTAATACAGTTTTCATTTCTTCAGCTAAAGTAAATGGTGGATTAATTATCCATAATCCACAACCTGACATACCCTCCATTAACGCTGTAGTCAGGTTAAACTCAATATGTAAAGCATTTTTTGCCTGGATTTCTTTCATGTTTCGATTAAGTTTATCAGTTAATCTTTTATTGACCAGTGGATACCAAAGACAGAATACTCCCGTGGCAAAACGGGAATATGCGTGTTTAATTGATAGCGGAATTTCTTTATATTCTTCTTTTACTTCAAACGAAGGGTCAATAAAAATGAGTCCTCTTTTTTCTTGTGGCGGCAGTAATGCGTTCATCGAGGCAATACCGTCAGTATTACTGAAATGTACTTTTTTATTCAAGCGAGGAAGCTGGCACATCAATTCAAACTCTCTTGGATGAAGTTCACAAAAATACATTCTATCTTGCATTCGTAGCATGTTGATCGCTATAAAAGGTGAACCAGGATAATGTCTTAATGCACCAGAAGGATTAAGGAGTGTAATTACCTGAAGATAGTCTTGAAAGGCAGGGGGTAGGGAGTTTCTTTCAAGCCAAATTGGTTGGATCCCTTGTTTGTATTCTTGTGTTTTTTCTGCCTGTTTATTTTTTAAGTCATATAAGCCTTTCCCTGAATGTGTTTCAAGATAAAATATAGGTTTATCTTTCAGTTTTAGGTAATTCAAAAGACGGGTTAAAGCAATATGTTTGATGACATCAGCAAAATTACCTGCATGATATCCGTGTTGATAACTGAGCATGTTATTCCTAAAGCATTTTTCTAAATGTCTACTATACTCTTTTTAAGAGAGTATAAAAGGGGAAAGCTATGGATCTTCACGAAGATTATGATGACCAATCATTCTCTGATTATAATTATGATGATGATATTGAGTCTACCACGCATAGAAAAAACGTTAGACGTTTGCTGGAGGAAAAGTTGGAGCGTAAACGTTTGAAAGAAGAATTCAAAGATGATTTTGATGAGTTGAGCGGGGATTTTGATTGGGATGTTTTAGATAAGTAATTTTTATATAGCTTGGCTGCTTACGGCCAGGACTGTTGAAGCATCTTTCTGGTTGCAGGTAACCAGCCTGTAAAGGTATAGTCTGTGTATTTTATTTTTCTAACGTTGCAGCTTTTAATGTATTTTCAAGCAACGTCACGATAGTCATTGGACCAACTCCCCCGGGTACAGGTGTAATCCATGAGACTTTGTTTACCGCTTTTTTAAAATCTATATCGCCTCTAATACTACCATCGGACAAACGATGGATACCCACATCTATAATTATCTGCTCTTTATTAAGCCACTCGCAATCAATAATATCCATTTTACCTGTTGCAATGATGACAAGGTCGGCTATATGTACTAATTTTTCTAATTGCTGCGTGAATTTATGGGCTATGGTGACTGTTGCCCCGGCAAGAAGTAATTCTAAACTCATAGGACGACCTACAATATTCGATGCACCAATGACAAGAGCATGTTTTCTTTTAACTTCGAGTTGATAGTGTTCTAGTAGGTTGATTATGCCAAGAGGCGTACATGGGCGTAATAATGGATTGCGCTGAGCGAGCCGCCCTAAATTATAAGGATGAAAACCATCAACATCCTTTTCCGGTTTGATGTGTTCAATAATGACACGTTCATTAATATGTTTGGGTAATGGTAATTGAATTAGAATTCCATCTATTTGTTCAGCGCAATTTAACTCATCAATAAGTCTGATTAATTCATCGTGGGTTGTTTCTTCGGGTAGATCATAAGAATGAGAGATAATACCTACTTCGGCACACGCTTTTCGCTTATTGGCTACATACACAGTAGAAGCAGGATCATTGCCTATGAGAACCACCGCAAGCCCTGGGGCACGATGTTTCATTTGTATATAATCATCCACGCGGTGTTTTAATTCTTCTCTACGAAGAGAGGCGACCACCTTTCCATCAATCAATGATGCTGACATAGTTAACCAGAAGAAATAAAAGGCTTTAATTATGAATTAGAGGGTCAGGTAATGCAATAGAATTAATGGAGTCTAGAGTAATTATCCAAAATTTTCAGGACTCCAAAAACTACTTTTAGTTTCTATAAAAATGAGATTAAATACTGAGTTTTCTTAGAGGTTGCTTTTATCAACGAGTACTTTGTTGTTAAGCTGTTTATCCAGAAAATTGTAGGCCCAGGCAATGAGATAACTACTAATAAAGGTACTAATAAAAGCGCCAATTCCGCCGAGTAAACATTCGATAAAGGAAAGATCATAGTTAAAATACATTGTTCCCATGATACCATTAAAAGGTTTCCCTTTATTAAAAAGTAACAGCATTAATCCCATAAAAAAAGTAGATACTCCTGAAAAAGCACCAAGAGATACTCCTAAAGCAATTGGATCTATTTTGCCAAATTTCATGATAGTTATCCTATTCATTTTCCTAATGATACATCCCATTATTCATCATTATGATGGTCATGGGAAGGGATGCTATCGTCTAAGATAAACTAGGGTGTTCTGTTCCATGTCGGCAGCTTGGGCCAAAAAGAAAAAAATCCTGAAAATACGGGCACTTTCACTTGCTGAAGAAGCCGAATTAAATGAGTAAATAGTTTTGCTATAAAGTATGATTGACTCATACGCTTGCTATGTCTATACTGAAAAACCTTTGATTTTATGGTAAATATCGTGGATGAACTTACTGAATTACTTAGACCATCTTGGGGTGCGGAAAAATGGATTTTAGAAGGGTGGAACAAGATTACTGCAGATGAGAAACAACTCATAAAAAATAGATTAAATGAGTTATTTTGCGATGGTTTACCTTTTGAACTTAAATCAGATAAACTTTTTTATATTTACACTTTTTCACTTTTAGCACAGCTTGAAGTATTAGCAGTTCAAATTCCTCTGAAATTTGAATCAAAAATGTCAACTGTTGAATATAGAGAGCGCATGCGTCAGCAGTTACTTGACGAAATATTTCATGGTTTGGTTTTCACTAAAATTGTTTACATGCTCTGTGCTCCTTATGCTTCCCCGCCTCCATACAGCCCTCATATTGAAATCATATGTAACTTTATTCGTAATGAAAGTTGTCCCAAAGTAGCGATTATGTTACTTAATCTTATTGGTGAAGGTTGGATTGAAGAAATTTTTGAAAGTTTACACCGTTATGGTGTTGCGCCGAAAGTGTTCACAACGATTCTTGAGGATGAACATCGCCATGTATGTGAAGCGGAATTATATCGTGATATTGGTTTGCCAAATGTTGATGAAATCAAGCCGAAAATTGCTTATCTGGAAGAGCAGTTGATAACCAATATTTTTATGCAATATAAATATATGTCTTCAGTGTGCGCCTTATTAGGTGTTGAAGGGGTTATTCATTTTAAAGAATCACTACATAACAAACATACACAGCAACTGAGTAAAGTAAATCTCGAGCCCAGTGAGAATTGGAAAAATTTCATAGAGTTTGCGGACGAGGTATTACCAAGAGTGCAGAATTATACCGAGTCAAATCGGCAAGTTGAAATGACTCCAATTCGAAAAGTGTTCATGACCCAGTGGGATGGTCCAAGTGATCCAACCATGACGGGCCAGTTTAGTATCGATATCTCTTGCCTTGATTTTTTTAATAAAAAATTCGCTTCGGAGACCTTGACTACTTTAATGCTGCAAACAGTAAGTTCTTGGATGACATTATCAGATTCTTTTAGAAACTACTTGAGTTTTAGAACAATCTTCCAAACGAAAGAGGCGTATGTTGGTCTTGTAGTCATGTTACCAGGATGTGGTGATCATTTAGGCACGATTGTTTTTGAAAATTGTCATAATCTTAGTTTTTATGAGTTATCTGCAAAAATTCGGTCTATTGTTCATATGATGGTTTATTGTTACAAAAAGCGTGAGCAATTGGAAAAAACAAATCCGCGTGTTCAACAACTTATGAAGGACATGGTTTATGAATATGCTTATAACACCTATCCTTATCCTCTCGCAGGAACTCCTTATATTACACTAAGTAATATTGGTGTTTTTGGTTATACCCAGTCCATGGCACCTCTTCGTAAAACTGAATCTATGAGATTTACTATAATGGAAGTTGAGCGAAAACCTATTTGGCAAAATGAAACTCACTCATTTGAACCTAGGGATATGTTGCCAGTTTCTATCAGTGCTGATCATCGTATTTTTGATGGTAATTCGACGGTCCCCAAAATGGTAGAAGAACGATTTCATACAATGTTTGCCAAAATGTGCAAGGAAAAGCCGAAATCAACCCCTGTGCTTCAACATGAACATTTAGAATTAGTCATTGAACAATTACTGGCAACTAACATTGAAATGGGATACAAAACTTTAATGTTACTGCAGACTTGTTGGTTTGACTTTATTTCTATTGAAGAATGTTATACTGCTTCCACTTATCATGGTGTAGCAAACCACGATACTCGTGAGCCAACAGTTATCTAATGTAATCAAGCAGAAAGTTATATATCCAAGCAGCAATATAACTACCAATAAAAGTATTCATAAGTACTATAGCTGCACCAAGACCTGCATTAGCCATAGAGGGATTATATGAAAGATATATACTCCCAACCATGGCTACTATGGGTTTTCCTGTATAAAGAACAAAAGCTGCTACACCCATAAAAAATGAACCGATTGCTGATAAAATACTAATAGATATTGCTATAGCAAGCGGATTAATTTTGGTAAATTCCATGATTTTTATCCTATCTTTATCAATAAATAATTCATTTCTATTATTAATCATTCTTCCAGCGATGGGAAGCTCATTTTTGTTTGAAATTTTAAGTATATAAGTGCGAAACTTTCGGTTAGAGCAAGGAGGTTGGGGTTGATCTTCTAAGATTATTTGAACCTCTGGGTAAATTTAAAGGTTCAATATTTTGGGTGTAAATGTGGTTATCAAAATTGCTCAATGTATTTAACAATAGAACCAATATGTTCCACCTTATCATAAATATCTTGGGTAAAATGCTTGCAACAGCTCTAATTGCTTGAATAGATTAGTAAATAATGTTAGCTTTTTTAAGTTAACATGTCTTCAACCTCATTGGGCATGCAGGAGCTTTGATTGAAAAAAACTGCTTTGTTTTCATCTTTATTTTCACTTACTTTGCCAGTATGCGTATACGCACTAGGCTTAGGTGAAATGAAAGTGGAATCAGCCCTGAATCAACCTTTTTTTGCTGAAATTGAATTAATTGATGGGCACGAGGTTTCTTTATCCAATATTAAAGTGGAACTTGCTGATTCACAAAGTTATCAAAGCTTGGGTGTTGAACGTTCTGAAGCAATAAGTGTTCTTTTTTTTGATGTTAAAAAAAATAAACAAGGAAAATTCGTTGTGGAAGTTTATTCCAAAGAGCGAATGACTGAACCTTATATACAGCTAATTGTTGATTTAATATGGCCTAAAGGACAAATTTTTAAAGTTTATACGGTATTGTTGGATCCCCCAGGCTACAAACTGGCGAATACAATTGCGCAAAGCGGTCTAACTTATCAGAGAAAATTTACTAATTATCACCAAAAAACAACGGCCTCTAGCAAAAAAAAGGCTGAAGCAGGGCAGGGGAAAAAGAAAAAAACAGTTTATGGACCGACATCATCAAATGAAAATGTATGGCAAATTGCGCAGCGATATAAAACCTCCGAAGCAATTTTACCCCAAATTGTCCTTGCAATTGTGGGAACAAATACTGATGCGTTTATTGATGGAAATTTGAATGGATTAAAGGAAGGTGCTCGTCTTAAAATTCCTTCTGATAAAAAGTTCTTGGAGGTGCCTGCCGATTTAGCTACCGTTGAGGTAATGGCTCATGATAAGGCGTGGAATGAAAAAACATCGATTAACCATGTATTGGCTCCACCTTACGTAACAGGACAAGCATCCCACGCAACTCCCGTTGAGTATTCACAAATACCTCCAGCTCCAAAGCTCCCTGGTACTGCAACTTCTATGCCGAACCAAAATCTGCCAGGATTTATTATGCCAAGTTTAATGCCTTCATTAGAAAAGGAAGTAAGTACAGAGCAAAGTAGGACACTTAAGGCTGAAATATCTATTACAACTGCTGCTGTAGATTCTTTACGAGAATCTAATGCACTATTAACAGAACAATTGAGTTTTCTGCAGTCACAAAATAAAAAATTACAAAAACAATTAGATGATCGTGATAAAGAGCTTCAATTGATGCGTCATCAAATTCAAAATTTGATGAAAGAGCGTATAGCAATTGCAGGACAAAGCAGCTCAACAAACATACCTAATAAAACGGATGATTTTTGGATTTTATTCATACTATTGTTTGTTGCTGGAGGGGGTGGTATTGCTGCGTTTTATTATTTTAAACAACACGATCAAAGGAAGCGGTCACCTGAAGCAACGGGATCCTCTACTGCAATGGTTTCTTATCCTGTTTCAACTCAACCCATTATGAGTTCGGAAGAAGAATCAGTTAGTAAAGAACTATTAGAAAAAGAATCATTAGAAGAAGTTAAATCCCAATTAAAGCATGAATCTGAATTAAAACCTGAATCTGAATTAAAACCTGAATCTGAATTAAAACCTGAACCTGAATTAAAACCTGAACCTGAATTAAAACCTGAACCTGAATTAAAACCTGAACCTGAATTAAAACCTGAACCTCAGTTAAAACCTAAACCTCAGTTAAAACCTGAGCCTCAGTTAAAACCTGAGCCTGAATTAAAACCTGAACCTCAGTTAAAACCTAAACCTAAGTTAAAACCTGAGCCTAAGTTAAAACCTGAGCCTAAGTTAAAACCTGAACCTAAGTTAAAACCTGAACCTAAGTTAAAACCTGAACCTAAGTTAAAACCTGGACCCGAGTTAAAACTTGAACCTAAGTTAAAACCTGGACCGGAGTTAAAACTTGAACCTGAGTTAAAACCTGAGCCTAAGTTAAAATCTGAACCTGGGTTAAATCCAGAATCTGAGTCTGAGTTTAAGTCTGAACCTGGATTAAATGATGAATCAGGATTAAAAGCCAATACAGAATTAACCCCCGATTCCACATTAGCTATTCCTTCTTCAATAGAAAAGATGAATGCAGTCGATGCTTCTCTTGAACGTACAGATGAAGAAATATTGTTGGAAATAATACCAACTGAAGAGAAAAAAGAACCATTTTTTCAAACTAATGAAGAGCAAAATTCTTTAAAAGATAAGCCTGAGGAAGATAATTTATTAGAATTTGAATCAGGGCTACATCATTTACTTACAGAGAAGCCTGTCACAAAAGAAAATAATGCCCAAGAGCAAATAAGTGATGAGAGTAATGGCTTGGACTTTACTCATTCTGTACCTGCTGACGTAACACAAATGCAGAAGGATGATGAAAGTAAAAATCTTTCTAACTTAAAGAACCAAAAAGCATTAGATACTCTTTTGGCTCTGGCTAAAACCTATATAGGAATGGAAGACATAGAATCTGCATTAAATTCTTTAAATGAAGTGATGGAACATGGCAGTAAGTCACAAAAAGAAGAAGCGCAACGCCTAATCGATGAGATTCAAGGGAAGTCTTAATATCTTTTTCATCTACATTCATTGGTTTCCTTATTTTACGAAATGTGATTCTTTGCCGAAAAGATAAGTTGCAGTGACTAAAACTTCATTTGAGCGATAGGATCCAGGATTTAATAATTGTCCAGTCCATGTATCAATTCCATTACCTGAGGAAATTGGGCCTAAATCTTGATAAAGATAACCTACTGAGAGAATCAATTGGGGTAAGATTTGCATATCAATACCAGCACCCACATTGTAAGCAAATTCACTTGTATTGGAGCTCCTAAATCCTGGGGATACTCGAGCGGTGACCCCTGAAAATGCCTTTTCACTATAGTTAGATACATTATTGAAAGAACTTCCTATTCCGCCATTAATGTAAGGGGAAAATATCCCATATTGAAACAAACTAATTTTTCCAGACGCTAATAAAAGATTCGAAGTAAAGTCGAGGTTGTAATTGTAATTGGTAAATTCAGGTAAAGAGTATAATGTTATTTCTCCATTAATATGCGTTTTGAAAAAGTACTGCCAAAATAGACCTAAAGAATAGGATGGGAGCCAGAAGTTATTATTTTGCCAGCGTCGGCCTACAGATGCAGCAATCACTCCTCCATTGTCATTGGTGATCGAATAACGATCATAATCAAATGGTTCTGGAAATCCTGAGTCGTTATTTACTTTCATATGAGAGTTTAAATCAGGAAATTGAGCGCCTCCGCCAAGAGATATAAACCAATTACCTTGACTGTTAAAAATAGATGGAGGCACTCCATTTTGGACATTTTCAATATCCTTAGAGAACGATGGGCTACTGATCACGAGTAATAAAGTGAAGGTAGCTGAGTAAAATAAATTCCATTTCATAGTAAGTCTCAAAATTTAAAATAAAAAGTATAGGATCTGTTTCATTATTATCCTGGTCAAAATGATCTGATTTACTGTGTTTCGATGCTCGCATACTTTATCTTTTCTGCGCGCTTCGGTGCTCGGAAATCAGTTCATTTGGGCTCAATCTAACGAAATGGAAACAGACACTAGAAAGATTCGCATTATTATTGGCAATGATTTCATTGTGGCATGAAAAAGTATCATAATTAAATAAGTTAAATCAATAAGATGATTTTATAAAAGTAATTGCATGCGCTGAGATACAAGAGTTTAATAGTTTTTAATTACAGAGCTTAGAATACGAGAAATGACTATAATATTTAATAAACTTGAAAATCAATTATATTAGGGTATAGACAAAACATATACTGTATTATAAATTGACCCTTTTATCAGGAATAATCAATGCGTATTGCCTTGGTGCTTGAGTACGATGGTAGCCAGTATCATGGCTGGCAAGCACAAACAGGCTTGCATACTGTGCAACAAGCCGTAGAACATGCTTTATCAAAAGTAGCAGATTGTCCTATTTCCGTGGTTTGTGCAGGAAGAACAGATACTGGTGTACATGCCACGAATCAGGTAATTCATTTTGACTGCAATAAAATACGCAGCATTCGTGCATGGATTCATGGGGTGAACTCTTTTTTGCCTAAAGATATTTGCGTTAAATGGGGAAGGGATTTACCAGAAGAGTTTCATGCACGATACTCTGCTACTGCAAGAAGATATCGGTATATCATTTATAATAGTGCCATTCGACCTGCTTTACTGCGAAGTAATGTAACTTGGCAATACAGGCAATTAGATCACCGTCTGATGCATCAAGCTGCACAGGTTTTACTGGGGGAGAATGATTTTACTTCATTCCGTTCTGTTGAATGTCAGTCGAATACCCCTATGCGAAATATCCATAATTTACAGGTGAGTCGTATGGGTGATTTGGTGATGATTGATATTACTGCTAATGCTTTTTTGCATCATATGGTACGAAATATTGCTGGCGTGCTAATTGCAGTAGGATCAGGGAAACACCCTGTATGCTGGGTAGATGAAGTACTGAAAGCAAAAGATAGGCGATTAGGTGCTGAGACTGCACCTGCTTATGGATTGTATTTAGTACAAGTGACTTATCCGCAAGAGTTTTCTATATTGCAGAGTAGTCTTGGACCTTTTTTTCTTCCGGAGAAATGATGAAAACGGCACGTGTGCGAGTCAAAATGTGCGGTATGACGCGTAGTGAAGATATTGCATATGCCATAAAACTGGGTGTTGATGCTATAGGTTTGATCTTTTATCCAAAAAGTGCACGTTGCGTCTCAATAGAGCAGGCACAAGTTTTGTTAAAAGATCTTCCTGCCTTTGTAAACTCGGTTGCTGTTTTGGTTAATCCTGAACGAGATTTTGTCCATAAGATAATAGAGAAATTACCAATTCAATTATTACAATTTCATGGTGATGAATCCGCTGAGTTTTGCCAACAATTTAATAAACCTTTTATTAAAGCCATACATTGTGATTCAGCAGAGTATATTCACCAGGCAGCAAAAGACTATATGACTGCACAGGCGTTATTGCTGGATACACCTTCTGAGACGCTAAGAGGCGGAACCGGATGCACTTTTGACTGGAAAATTATTCCAAAAAATACAGAAAAACCTTTGATATTGGCTGGCGGGCTGAATGAGTATAATGTGCTCGAGTCAATTAAACTATGCCACCCTTATGCTGTAGATTTATGCAGTGGTATCGAGGCATCGCCCGGAGTTAAGGATCATGGCAAAATGAGCCGTTTTATGCAGAAATTATTGAATTAATAGTTATATTGATAGAAGTAAATTTAAGGTAAATTAATGAACAAAAAAGAACTTCCTGATGAGCGCGGACATTTCGGTCCTTACGGTGGCATTTTTGTAGCAGATACTTTGATGCATGCATTGAAGCAATTGGAAGAAGCTTATGCTAAATATCAAAAAGATCCTGATTTTTTAGATGAGCTGAATGCTGAGTTAAAAGATTATGTAGGTCGTCCTAATCCACTTTATCATGCGCGACGTTTGAGCAAGGAAATAGGTGGTGCGCAAATCTACTTAAAACGAGAAGATTTGAATCATACTGGGGCGCATAAAATTAATAATACCGTAGGCCAGGCGCTACTTGCTAAACGCATGGGTAAAACCAGAGTGATTGCCGAAACAGGTGCAGGTCAGCATGGAGTGGCTTCAGCAACGGTAGCTGCTAAATTAGGCCTGGAATGTGTAGTGTATATGGGTTCTGAAGATATAAAGCGACAATCATCCAATGTTTATCGCATGAAATTGCTTGGTGCAGAAGTTATTCCAGTCACATCAGGATCTCGAACATTAAAAGATGCGTTAAATGAAGCCATGAGAGATTGGGTAAGCAATGTTGATAATACTTTTTATATTATAGGAACTGTAGCAGGCCCCCATCCTTACCCGCAGATGGTTCGGGATTTTCAATCCATCATTGGTATCGAAGCAAGGGCCCAATTTTTAGAAAAGACAGGGTATCTTCCTGATGCGTTAGTTGCTTGCGTAGGCGGTGGTTCTAACGCGATTGGTTTATTTTATCCTTTTCTTAATGATTCGACAGTGGCTATCTATGGCGTAGAAGCTGGAGGAAAAGGCTTGGAAAGTGGTCAACATTCTGCCTCATTGATTGCTGGAACCCCAGGGATTTTACATGGTAATCGAACTTATTTACTTTGTGATGAATACGGTCAAATTAAAGATACTCATTCAGTTTCAGCAGGCCTTGATTACCCTGGAGTAGGCCCTGAGCATGCCTATTTGAAAGATACCGGACGGGTGGTTTATGAAGCAGTTAATGATGATGAAGCATTAAATGCATTTCGTACCTTAACACGAGTAGAAGGAATTATTCCTGCTCTTGAATCAAGCCATGCAGTTGCTTATGCAATGAAACTCGCTAAAAAAATGTCAGTGAATCAAAATATTATTGTAAATTTATCTGGTCGTGGTGATAAAGACATGCATACTGTGGCACAAATTGATGGGATTACTGTATGAACCGAATTGACAAAACTTTGATGCGTCTGAAAGCTAATGGCAAAAAAATGCTAAGTCCTTATATTACGGCTGGAGATCCTTCTCCAGGAATCACAGTCAAACTTATGCATGAATTGGTTAAATCTGGAGCAGATATTTTAGAATTAGGTATCCCATTCTCTGATCCTATGGCGGAAGGTCCGGTTATCCAAAGGGCGATGGAGCGTGCACTTGCTCAGGATGTACATTGTCAAACTGTATTGGATATGGTGAAAGATTTTCGCTTGCAAGATCAAGAAACTCCAGTGGTTATAATGGGGTACTTAAATCCCATTGAACATTTTGGTTATGAACTTTTTGCGAGACACGCAGTAGAAGCAGGTATAGATGGAACTATTCTGGTAGACTTACCACCTGAAGAAAGTGAAGAGGTAGCTAAAGTCTGGCAAAAATATGGTTTGTACAGTATCTTTCTGTGCTCGCCTACGACCTCTGATGAGCGAATGGCATTAATAAACCAGTTTGCAAAGGGATATTTGTACTATGTGTCTTTAAAAGGCGTTACCGGCTCTAATGCACTTGATATTTCGTCTTTAAAATCACAATATCAACTTCGAAAAGCGCAAACTACGCTTCCATTAATGGTCGGTTTTGGTATAAAAACATCGGAAATGGCTGCGGAGGTTGCTCGTTTTGCAGATGGTGTGATTGTGGGGGCTGCTCTGATCACGCGAATTCTCGATGCGTACAACGAAAATAATGATATGTTACAAGCTGGATCGGACTTAATGTACTCCATGCGACAGGCTATGGATAATAATTTAAAATGATAAGTAAAAGGTTATGTTAATCTTCTTCTTCCGTATCTGTATGGAAATTTAGAATAAGTGACCTACTGCAAATAATGTAAAACTTTTTGGAAAGGTAAAAGGTAGAGCCTGGTAATTTGGCAAGCAAAAGGGATTACTCTTGGCCATGCCTTTAACTTTATCCAGATTAGTATAAACAGTGACGGAAAGATCGAATGATAGAATTAACTGAAAAACGGGCACATTTTATAAGACAACTGATTACTGATGAACTGGCTAGTGGAAAACATAAGTCTATAGTGACTCGTTTTCCTCCAGAACCTAATGGATATTTACATGTAGGGCATGCCAAGTCTATCTGTCTGAATTTTGGTTTGGCGCAAGAGTTCGGTGGCATTTGTTATTTACGTTTTGATGATACAAATCCTATAAAGGAAGAGGAAGAATACGTCAACGCTATTATTGAAGACGTGCGCTGGCTGGGTTTTGCATGGTATGGAATGACTCATTCTTCAGATTATTATCAAGAGCTCTATGAGTTTGCAGTATTGTTAATTAAAAAAGATCTGGCTTATATAGATAGTTTGAGCATGGAGGAAATTCGCGCTTATCGAGGGACTTTGCAAGAACCTGGAAAGGAGAGCCCTTACAGAAATAGACCAATAGAAGAAAGTTTGGATTTATTTACTCGCATGAAGGCAGGAGAGTTTCCTGATGGGGCTCATGTGTTACGAGCAAAAATTGACATGCAGTCAGGTAATTTGAATATGCGAGACCCTGTAATCTATCGTATTCGACATGCATCTCACCAACGTACAGGTGATGAGTGGTGTATCTATCCTATGTATGACTATGCCCATCCTATTTCGGATGCCTTGGAAAAAATTACTCATTCTTTATGTACGTTAGAATTTCAAGATCATCGACCTTTGTATGATTGGTGTGTTGATAATTTGCCTTTGCCTGCAAAACCAATTCAAACTGAGTTTGCACGTTTGAATTTATCGCATACAGTTACTTCAAAACGTAAGTTACGGACATTAGTTGAAAAAAAGGCAGTATCTGGATGGGATGATCCACGCATGCCTACTTTACGTGGTATGCGTAGGCGCGGTTATCCTCCTGCAGCGATTCGCCAATTTTGTGAAGTAATAGGAATATCACGTAGTGATTCCGTGATTGATATGTCTATATTAGAAGAATGTGTCCGTGCTGAACTAAATAGAACAGCGAAACGCGCTTTATGTGTTATGGATCCATTAAAAGTGGTCATAGAAAATTATCCTGAAGATAAGGTAGAAATATTGAAGTCTGCTTATAATCCACAAGCTCCAGATTCAGGCACACGAGATTTACCATTTACGCGAGAAGTTTTTATCGAGCGCTCTGATTTTATGGAAGAGCCTCCCAAAAAATATTTTCGTTTATCACCAGGTGCTGAAGTACGTTTACGCCATTCTTATGTGATTAAATGTCATGATGTGGTACATGATGAACAAGGCAATATCATTGAGTTGCGTTGTACCTATGATGAAAAAACTTTAGGTAAGAATCCTGAAGATAGAAAGGTTAAAGGGGTCATTCATTGGGTATCTTGCGAACAAGCTTATCCAGTGACGGTGTTGGAGTATGATCGTCTGTTTAATGATCCTAATCCAGGCCGTGAAGATGATTTCTTCCAGTTTTTAAACCATAATTCATTGCAAATAAAGCAAGGATATTGTGAACCTGCTCTAGCAAATCAACAATTAGGCGAGGTGTTTCAGTTTGAGCGATTAGGATATTATTGCGTTAATGAATTAAAAGATGGATGTGTTAGCGCATTTCATCGCGTAGTAGACTTGAAAAATACTTGGGGAAAACTGGAGTCAGTTGACAAATCACCAAAAGAGTAGAATTGTCAATGTACTAAGGTCTGTTTACAATTCACTAGATTAAACAGGCCTAAGCTAAGGGGCTGATATGTTGCATTTATATAATTCTTTAACTAGAACAAAAGAACCATTTGTTTCGATTGTACCTGGAAAAATTGGCATCTATGTTTGTGGTATTACTGTATATGATCATTGTCATATAGGTCATGCTCGATCTATGGTATCTTTTGACGTTATTGTTCGTTACTTACGCTCGCAAGGCTATGATGTGAACTATGTACGTAATATTACGGATATTGACGATAAAATAATTGCACGTGCACATGAGCGCGCAATACCTATAGATGAATTAACTGCCCAGTATATTGCAGCAATGAATGAGGATACAAAAGCGTTAAATATTTTATCTCCTGATGTAGAGCCACGTGCTACAGAACACATAAGCAGCATTATTCGGTTAATTGAGCGGTTGCTCGAGAAGGGGAATGCCTATCTGAGCGAGAATGGTGATGTATGTTATCAAGTTAATTCCTTTGCCGACTATGGCAAATTATCGCATAAAGATCTGGATGGTCTGGTCGCTGGAGCTCGAGTTGAAATTGTCAAAGAAAAACGTTCCCCATTGGATTTTGTTTTATGGAAAAAGGCAAAACCAGGTGAGCCTAGCTGGCCTTCTCCGTGGGGTGAAGGGCGTCCAGGCTGGCATATTGAATGCTCCGCGATGGCAATGAGTGAATTAGGTGAGCAATTCGATATTCATGGGGGGGGATTGGATTTACAATTTCCACATCATGAGAATGAGATTGCTCAAAGTGAGGCGGCTACTGAAAAACCTTTTGCAAATTATTGGATGCATGTAGGAATGCTGCAAGTTAATAATGAAAAAATGTCAAAATCATTAGGTAATTTTTTCACTATTGCCGATGTTTTAGCCAAACATCATCCAGAAGTTGTGCGTTATTTTCTTTTAAGTAGTCATTATCGTAGTTCATTAAATTATTCTGAAGAAAATTTAACTAATGCTAAAAAAGCATTGACTCGTTTATATCAGACAATAAAAGACAGCCATGTCATCACAAATAATGAATTAGATAATCATTGGATTAATGAATTTAACCAAGCAATGAATGATGATTTTAATACTCCAATTGCATTATCTGTTTTATTTCAGCTTAGCCATGAAGTAAATAAAAAGAACTCGCCTGTTTTAGTGAATACATTGAAGTATTTAGCTAACATAATGGGTCTTTTGCAAGAAAATCCTGCATCATTTTTACAAGCAGGGTTTGGAGAAGAAGACAGAGTTGAAATTGATCAATTAATCGCCGAGCGGCTTCAAGCACGTGCTGATAGAAATTGGGGGCGCGCTGACCAAATAAGAGCAGACTTATTAAGTCGTGGAATCGAGTTGGAGGATGGAGCGAATGGAACTACCTGGCGTAGAGTAGAATAGGCATTACTTTAGTTTGTAGCCCGGGTTCAATGCAGCGAAACCCGGGAATTTTTTTGCTTGGATATCTTTATATCAACGATTTACGACCTTAAGTCAGACCTGCTGTTGGTTGAGAACTAAATAATCTTAAAAATCCTTTACTCCTTAAGCAGCTTATTGTTCCTATATTCTTTTATTCCATGCACGAATTTGTAGTAAGGCAAGGGTGTTATTTAACTCAATCACCGGTAGTTTGGTGTCTATCAACGTTTACCACTTGTGAATAGTATAAAGAAGAGATGTGTAATATTGTTTTCAATTAACTCGTGATTACTTTATAATCACCTCGATTATTTTTAATAACCAGCTCAAAAATCACTTTTATATAATGTAGCGTGAAACGTTTATTTTTTTTAATATTATTTTTTTCTGCTGTTGGTCATACAGAAATGGCTGATTTGGTCTTAGATAACTATAAAGCAAATTTTGACAAATTGCCTTTAGTGAAACAAGAGCACTTTTCAATAAGAATGTACCGAATCACAGGCGACAAAGAGCATCTGAATTCTGTTATTGATTATGTGTATTTTTTAAGCCATAAATATCAATATCTTTCTTCAAGTTTGAATCAACCGGATCTCATCCTTAAAAAATCAAATAATTTATTATTGGATGCGAACCAAGATCCCACGCAAAAACACAAATTACGCATCAAAAAAATATCACAATATGGCGATTTATTTTTTTATCTGTATTTATTAGAGATAACCAATAAAATTTTTTCCTATCATTTGGAAAATACTTCTCTGTTTCCGCAAACCAATACCGTTATTGACGTATTAAAAACTCAAATTACTCGACTGGAGGAGTTTATCTTAAATGAAGAAAACATTAAGCTCTATGGTGCTCAATTAGTTAATTACGTTTATTATCTAAATGATTTACACATTATTGACTTAAGAAAATCCTATACCAAACTATTTCAGCAAACTTTTCCAGATTATATGGATAGTCAACTATCAGATTTGGAATTTGAAGCAAAAATTTATGGTATGACTCATTTTATTACTGCCGCGAGTCATTATTATCAGAACTTAGTTAGTGACAAAGCTTTTCTCTGGATCAGCGAATATTTTGAGCGCAATATGCAACAGATAATAGAGCGCGCTGAAAATGATGTTATTGTTGAAGTAGGAGTTTGTTTATTGTTATTAAATAAAAAAGATTCTCCAGCAATTAAAAAAATAAGGGATCATTTAGAAACCGCTTATAGCACGCAACATCAGATGATTCCTGCTCGTACGAGTTCAGTTGATTTTATATTTGGTGAACATCGTAATACTCTTACCGTAATGCTCTTTAAATGGCCAGAAAAACTTATGGATGGACCTTTCTTTACAGAAGAATTAGGTTTAATTCGTTAAAGTTCTCTTTTAACGAAAATGAGGGACAAAAAATAGGAGCTAAGTAAATATAGAATGTATATGAAAAAATTTGAGCATACTTATGGGAGGTAATAGTTACACATAGGCTTCGGTTTTAAGATCTTTGTTCAGAAATGCCTTTATCAACCAATAGTGTATTTTTATCTCTCTTTGTTAGGACTGAATTTTTTTTCCTGCTAAATAGAAAAATAATGATTAAAAAAAACAGCAATAAGAGAGCCATCCAACCCATAAGATAAAAGCAATCATCAAGGGCTAAAGCAGTAGCCTGTCGGGTAAGATAGAAATTTAATTGAGCTGAAGCATGTTTTCCCTGAATATGTAATAAATTTGCCTTTTCTAAAAACCGTTGTGTTTCCTGGGAAAATGCAGTTAACTTGCTTCCTAAGCGTTGATGATAAAATACTTCTCGTCTATGCCATAAAATAAGAAATAGAGCTACCCCCAATCCACTGCCAAGCAAGCGTGAAACATGAAAGAAGCCTATGCATTCAGCAAGTTTCGTTTCAGGATGGGTTTGCATTGATAATTGAAAGAGAGGAGATAAAAACAGCGCAAGTCCAATACCGGCTAATCCCCGCGAAAATGCAATTCGGTTAAAATTGATATCTACATTAAAGTAAGTGGTATAGAAACAGGAAATAGCAAAAAAGAGTAAGGCAATGATTAATGGAAAGAATGGTTCATATTGCCTCTTATTAATGAGTACTGGTATCCATCCACAGAATGCCATAGTTCCTATGATGAGGGCAATCCAATCAGGAGTGTAATTAACATAAAGCTTCAACCACAAAGATAGCAAGATTACCATGCCAAAATAGAGGGAAAAAAATAATGCGATGTAGATCATTGCGAGTGAGAAATAAAAATTTTTAAGTAATTTCAAATCAATGACAGGATACTGCGCTGACCAACTGCGTAAAATAAAAAAAATAAGACTGACTCCACCAAAGATAAGTAAAAAAGTAATTAAAGGGGAACGAAACCAATCTAATTCCTGACCTGTAGTTAAAGCAGCTCCAATAAACATCATGCTGATGCAATAGTAAAAATATCCAAGTCTATCAAAATATGTTCTTTTTACCGGTTCATGATACTTTCTGTAACCATAGCCAACATACAAAATTAAAAAGATACATAAAGGGATATTAGAAATAAAAAGGAATCGCCAATGGTAGCTGTAAGCAATCCAAGCACCATATGAAGCGCCGATTACGGGAATGATGGAAAGACAAATCAACACCAAAGAAACAATATAGACTTTATCCTTATTAGGAGAGAGCAAGGGAATAAGGGTACATGTAATTAGTAGAAAAATTGGTCCAGAGGCAAAACCTTCTAAAAACCTGAATAAGATAAACATAAAAAAATCACTCGCAGTAGCACATCCCAAAGAACATAATGCAGTAAGGCTGAGACAGACTACAAAAAGTTGAATAGGGCTTAATCGTGTTACTCCGGGTTTTCCTAACGGTACTCCTAAAAGATTGCCAATACAAAAAAAACTAACCGTATATGAAGTCATATAGGGACTGCCTCCCAGATCACTTACAATATACAGACCTGCCATTATTGGTAAGGTAAGATTAAAAATTACTGCAGCAAGTGATAAGAGTAAAATATAGAGAATCATTGTTTATTCATCTCATTCAAGTCGATCTTATTTAAAATTAGAGGTGAATTGGCATACTTCTTAAGACTAGGATCCAAATTACTCTTAATAATATCTGCAATAATTTTTTCATCACCTGTTTCTTCTTTTTGGAAAATGTCAGTAACATAATGCGGTGAGCCAGAGGTTGAAGTCGGTACTAAGGGGCCATTTTGATCGGAAAGATCTGTAGTTACTTCTAAAGAAAGGCCAATTCGCAGAGGATGTTTTATTAGTTCATCCTGCACTAGAGCAATCCGAACAGGAAGTCTTTGAACGATTTTAATCCAGTTCCCTGAGAGATTCTCAGGTGGTAATAATGAAAAGGCATTACCTGCACCTCCTGGCAAACCAACAATTTTGCCGTGAAATACAACATCAGAACCATAAAGATCAGAAGTAAACTTAACGCTTTGTCCAATGCGCACTTTTTTTAGTTGAGTTTCTTTATAATTGGCATTTACCCATATTTGATCTAGGGGGATAATAGACATGAGTGGTTCTTTAGGAGAAATCCACATGCCTACTTGAACTGTTCTTTGTGCTACCAATCCGTCTACGGGTGCATAAATTTTAGTTCGATATAATTGTACCCATGCATCGCGTACTTCTTGCGCAGCTGCTTGCACCCAGGGATGCTCGGTAACGGATGTACCCTGTACAAAAGCGAGCATTTTTTTATATTTATTCTTAGTGCTTTTTAATGAGGCAATGGAGGCTTTTAGATCATCTTGTGCGTTTTGATAGTCTTCTAAAGAAACTCCTTTAGCCCCAATGACATCGTGACGATGTTTAAGGTTTTGTTGTGCTTTTAGAAGTTGTGCTTTTTTCATTTCAATGTCTGCGGCCAGTATAAACACATCATGAAATGCCTTCGATACATCACGTACCGTACTGGCAAGTTTCTTTTTAGCTTTTTCCAATGATATGTGTGAATCTGTTTGATTTAATGTAATAAGAAGCTGTCCTTTTTTTACCAGAAAACTATCGTCAGTATAGATACCTGTAACGAATCCTGGACGTAAGGATTTGATATAGACCTGATTCCCTTGCACATAGGCATCATTGGTATAAACTTGGTGGCTCCATACAAAAAGCCAATATAAAAAAAAGAAAATAAATAAAGCGATAAGAATGACGGCAAAATAAAAAGAGGCGGATCTTTTTTTCATGAGTTGTTCACCAAGGGTATCGTGTTTTGATAGTAACCTCCTCCCAATGCTTTGGTTAATTTTATAGAGGCTAAATATTGGTTATAGAGTAGAGTAACATCTACAAGCTCTTTTTGAAGGACTTCTTCTTGTAAAAAATAAAGATCAAATAAACTGTCTAAGCCTTTTTGTTGTCGCAAGTAACTCAATTGGTAACGCTGCTTTGCATATTCCACCACCTTTGTTTGTTCTATTTTTTGCTGATAGATATTATCTGCAAAAGCTAAGACATCAAGAACTTCTTGAGTACTGTATAAGAGCAAATTATTGTATGCGTCAATCGCTGCATCAAATTGTGCTTTAGTTGCCTTGATATTGGCGCGTATTGCTCCCGCGGTGAAAATAGGTAATTGCAATGCAGGTCTAATTGCCGCAGTACCACTTGATAAATCAAAAAACTTTCTCCAACTTGTACTTTCCAAACCAATTAGACCAACGAGATTTATATCAGGATAATATTCTGCCATTGCTGCTCCTGTTTTATAGGCTAAAGCTTTGGCACGCCAGATTTGTGCCATAAGATCAGGCCTACGGGCTATAAAATCCAATGGCAGTATTGGAGGAATATTCAGCGTTTTGGGAAGTGAGGGAAGTGATGGGTGAATGAATAAAGAATCATCTGGGCCATGTCCTGCTAAAGTGTTAATCAAGTGTTTATTGGTAGTCAATTCTTCTGTGATGCTTGATAGTAATTTTTGGGATTCAAGCAGTTTTTCTGAAGTTTCTAATGCAGGCAATTTTGAAGAAAGTCCCTTATGTACCAATAAATTTTGTAATTTTTCAATTTTTTGCCGTACTTCTATTAACTGTATATATAATTTTTTTCTTATAAGATTTGTTTTATAAGCAAAATAAGCTTGTGCAATTGCGGTACTTGTAATTAACTCTACCTCTGCTGCCTCTGCTTCTTGTGCTTTTGCTTCTCCCAATGCGGCATAAAAAAGATTACGGTTTTTTCCCCAAAAATCAAATTCATAAGTAAAAGCAAGCGAGAGATCCAATAGTCTGGCATTTAGAGGAAAATTAGGATTGAATGTACGATACAAACCATTTTTACTTACATATTGCCGATTTTCATGTGCGTTAAAAAAAACTAAAGGAGCTAACAGAGAACGTGTAACAATTGCTTTTTGCTTAGCAACATCAATACGGTTTTTGATTTCATGTATCGATGGATTATTAGTTAAAGCCGCTGTAATTAATGTGTTGAGCTCAGGACTGTTGTAAGATAACCACCATTGTCTGTTTGGCCATTTGCCTTGAGAAAAAATCTCTTTTTTTTGTAAGTCCTTTTTAACGGAATGTTCCATACTTGGAACAGTATTTATATTTTTAATCTGGCTTTGATGAGGGAGAGAAACAGTACAGGATACTAATGTAGATATACTGAAGCAAGCAAATCCTCTGATCCAAAGCCGCATAACACTTCCTTTTATTTGGCAACACATCCTAAACATTAATAACTTAATAGCCTATCATCGAAGCTATCTTATATAGTACCTATTAACGTTTGATTTTCATAGGAATATTCGATTGATAAATAGGAAACATGTTTTTGACAGAGCGGAGATTTCTCCATTCACATTACACTTTCAGGCTGCAATAAATCTGCTTATTTCGAAGTATTAAGTGCATACAAAATTGCTTGAATGAAACGAGTTTAATGGTTTGATTTCCCTGGACTACTATTTAATCGATTAACTCTGTGTTGTTACTCGAAGGATTTCTGCAAGTGACGTATCACCAACGAGCACTCGCTTAAATCCATCATCGCGAATACTTGGGGTGGTAGGGCGTAAATGATTTTCCATTGTTTGCAAATTTTCATGGCGATGAATCATTCCTCTTAGCGCTTCATCTACAGTAATCAGTTCATAAATTCCTGTTCTTCCTTTATAGCCTAAGTGATTGCAGAAGTCACAACCTTTGGGTTCAAAAACTTTTGATATATCTGTGTCTGCTGTGAGGCCCATAAGTTCTTTTTCATCGTCTCTTAATTGATGTGGCGTTTTGCATTGGGGGCATAGTTTTC
Organism: Legionella parisiensis; assembly: GCF_001467945.1. Taxonomy (GTDB): domain Bacteria; phylum Pseudomonadota; class Gammaproteobacteria; order Legionellales; family Legionellaceae; genus Legionella; species Legionella parisiensis. The sequence goes on along the minus strand of NZ_LNYQ01000013.1, from coordinate 1,918,508 downwards.
TCACCAGTCGTTGTGCGATAAGTCCAACAATACTTGAAGATAAGAGAAAAGATTCAACCCCCATATCGCGTAAACGTGTGAGTGCGCCTAGTGCACTGTTTGTGTGTAAGGTTGATAATACCAGGTGCCCTGTAAGACTGGCTTGAACTGCAATTTCAGCAGTTTCCAAATCACGAATTTCTCCTATCATGACTACATCGGGATCTTGTCTGAGAATTGCCCTTAAACCCTTGGCAAAGGTCATTTGTACTTTGGTATTAACCTGTGTTTGCCCAATACCCTCAAGGTCATACTCTATAGGATCCTCAATCGTTAGAATATTACGAGTGACTTGATTTAATTCAGTTAGCATAGCGTATAAAGAAGTAGTCTTCCCTGAACCAGTTGGTCCAGTAACCAAAATAATGCCATGCGGCTCTGCGATCATTTTTCGCATCGCTTTTACTGTGGGTTGTGGCATCCCTAATAGGTTTAAATCTAATTGTGCAGCTTGTTTATCCAAAATCCTCAAAACTACACGTTCCCCATGGTTTGAGGGAAGAGTTGAAACCCGGACATCAATGTTATGACCACCAATGCGTAGTGAAATACGGCCATCTTGTGGGATGCGTTTTTCTGCAATATCCAGTTTGGCCATCACTTTGACTCTAGAAATGACTAAGGGGGCTATGGCACGTTGAATTTCTAAAACCTCATGTAAAACACCATCAATACGATTGCGTACTAATACTCTATCCTCATAAGTTTCAATATGAATATCAGAAGCCTTTTGTTTTATCGCTTGGGTAAATAATGCGTTTAATAAACGAATTATCGGTGCATCATCTTGATTTTCTAACAAATCTTCACTCACTGGTAATTGACTTGCCAGTAATGAGAGATCCATATCTTCTTCCATACCCCCTGCAGCCTCTAATATCGATGATTTAGATTGATAAACGTGTGCTAAATGTTGTTGAAATGCTGACTCATCAACCTGTTTCAGAGTAAAGTCGCATTGTAATAAACGTTTTATCTCCGCAAGAGCTTGTAATGAGGTATTAGGTAAATAATAAACAAGGGCATGGTTATCGCTCATTTCATTCGCAACGACAATCCCATTATTTTTTGCAAAGCTGTATGGGATCTTCAGTAGCTTCTCTTCGTTTTCCATGGCTTTTACTTCGTAACTAGTAAAGGGGGGCTATGAAACGGTTTGGGTAATTCAGCCCGTTTCAAAGCAGGCAATACAGTTGAGTTATTGCTTTGTACAAACGCATTTTGTGATTTTAGCCAATCCAGTTGGTATTGACGAACATGGTTGTACTTTTCACTTGTCATATGCATATTATCGCGTTCATTACGTAAAATCAGTGGTTTTATAAAGACCATAAGCACTCGTTTTTCACGAGAATTTATTTTCCGTTTGAATATACGACCCACACCAGGTATATCCCCTAAAATAGGTAAACGATTATTGTCATTATTTAGACTGTCTTGAGTTAAACCGCCTAAAACAACTGCATCACCGCTCTCCACATGAACAGAGGTGACGATACTGCTAATTCGAAATGTTGGAGTAGTCACGTTTGGCGCAACAACAGGTGGATCCAGTGTGTCATTACCTTGGTCGATTTGCATTTGAATGCCATTCCCACGAGTTATTTGCGGTCGAACATAAAGGTGCAATGCGACGTTAACTCGATCAAAAGTGGTAAATGGAACACCTCCATTTGTTGTTCCTCCAGCATTAGCAGGCTGAGTTGTTGATGCAATCGAAACTTGTTTACCTACTAATATTTTAGCTTGGCGATTATCAAGAACTACAACGGAGGGCGTTGATAAAATATTCGCTTTGTTCTCTCTAGCTAAAGCATATATTTGTGCTTGTAAATCATCAAGTCTGCTTCCACTGTTAATTATAGCAAATCCTGGTCTAAAATCTTGAGGCCTTCCAGTCAGTTGATTACTTCCCCATTCAATACCTAAATCATTGATATCTGATTGGTTTATTTCCGCCACTAATGCTTCTATAAGTAATTGAGCTGGTTTAATATCCAGTTGAGCGATTACTCTTTTCAAAATACGAATCACCGATGCGGGTGCATTAAGAATAATTGAATTTGTGTTAGGCTCGGCAATAATTTGAACTGAGGGCTTAGTTGTTCCTTCATTTTGCGTTGTTGCAGTTGTAGTATTTGCAGTAGCTCCTGATGCGGGAAGTGGGCCGCTACCTGAGCCTGATGAATAAAGAGAAGAAGAACTTGGACTTGAACCTTGTATATTTGAGTTACTGGTAAGATTGGAAGCAGGGTTTGTACTGTCCAAGATAGGACGGGTAATCGTACCAATGGTTGTACCAACATTTCCACTGAAATTTGCCTGGGCAATACCAGCAAGAATAGGGACCAAATCCTCTGCTCTTAGGTAATTGAGATAAACAACCTGCGTATTGCTGTTTTGCCCTTCAGAACTTTCTTTATCTAACTTTAATATTAACATTCTAAGACGTATTCTGTCTGTTTTGGATCCACTGATTAATAGAGAGTTGGAGCGATCATCGGCAGCAACTGTTAACTGTGTGCGTGATCCTCCCATACTGGGTTGAACTTTAACAAGATCTTTTAAAGTAGCGGCGATATCCATGGCTAATGAATGTCTTAAAGGAACCATATCGATACCGTTTGCGGATGAGCTATCTACCTGTTTGATGATTTCTGCAAGACTATGAATGTTATTGGCTCTTCCTGACAAAATTAACATGTTTGAGGGGGCATAGGCAGAGATGCTGCTCCATTGGGGCATCAATGGTCGTAATACAGGTACTAGTTGTTCAGATGGAACATAATGAACAGGTACCACAGCCACCATCATGTCATCGCCCTTAGGGGGCAGTTGCATTCCGTTTGGAAGATCTGGGGATTGTGTTTTAGCATCAATATTAGGGATAATTTTAATGATCGAGCCACTAGGTATAGCGGCATAACCTGATACTTGCAAAACGGAAAGAAAAACTTCGTAGAGCTCGTCATTGTTCATTGGTGTAGTTGATACGATGGATATTTTCCCTTGTACTCGAGGATCAATGACAAAGTTTTTCCCAGTTACTCGAGACACTTCAGCAATGACAGCCCTGATATCCGCATTTCTTAAGTTCCATAATTTATTGTTTGGAGGTAGTGGTGCTTCTGCTTGCTCACTTGCATTGTTAGATTGGTTGGACTGAGCTAAAGGAGGAGAAGAGTGATTATCAATTTGTTTGGTCTTTTTATAGTTGATGATTTTTTGAGTTAATTTATTTTGCAAGGCACGTGCGGTGAGATAATCATTAATTGGTCCAATTTGTACAAGATACAGTTTCTTATCCGATAGATTTTTTATTTCAACTGGTTCACTAACCAGCGCAGATAATTCTTGTTGGCGTTGTTTTGCATCTTTTTCTAAATTAAATGCGCCTGCTTGCAAATAAAAAGTAGTATTCCCATTCTTTGTGGTTGTGGAAATATTAATTTCGTTTGCATGAGTTAATGCAGAACAAATAAATGTTAAAATTACAATTACTATCGAGCGCATTGAAAAATCGCAAAATCCTAATTAAATAACATAATAACTAAATTTATAAACTTACAATAGTTTTTTTGACTCGTAACTGAAGGTATTTTGAAGCATTTTTAAAATTGTGCTTCAAGATTATCTTAACTGCTAAGAATCTATCTCTATACGTACTTGCTTTGAGATATGAATTTTAAATTCAGCGATAGATCATAATTCTTTGCCAGGTCAAAAAAATTTATTTATAGTCCCCGGACAACATAATGTTATCCGGGCTTCTTTTTTATTTGGGTGTGTGAGAATGGCTATGCTCTTCGTGGTGATGCTCATGGGTGTGAGGCTGCTGATGAGTATATGGCTGATGTTGTTGGGGTATATAATAGGGGTGCTGGTGTGAATGATAATAGAAAGAATTGGGGTGAGCACCTAACACTGGCGTTGTAACAACCACGGTAGTGTGAGTATGTGGTTGAGTTGTTGATGGGTGAGTGTGCTCGTGAGAGTTTTGCTGATGTCCGTGTTTTTTCATATTATTTCATCCTCATTAAATAAGAATTGAATTGGATTCATTCGTTTATGCAGATGATAATGATTCTTATTTGTACATTTTAAATATCATCCTAACGCATTATATGCAGATGGTTTGCTAAATGTATATGTTTTTCTGGACAATTAAAAATTTAAGTTGAATCAATATATTGGACGAGCTTAGAGCGGGCCCTCTACTGCTTTTCCTGATAAATGTAGAAGGCTCTTGAGATTTCTTTATAGAGGTTTAAGGGCAATAAATTGTGTCGCGGACTTGTTCAAGATCCGCATTACTAGGATCGTTTAAATCATAATTTCCGTGAAGCTCTTCACCTGCTTCGCTTACGTAAGTTTTTTCAGCATTTCTTCCTGCTACGGCATTTTGTCTACGCAGCACAAGAGCAGGGGAAACCTCATCTGGATTAGGCAGTTGCATGAGCGGATTATCTGATAAATCTGCTACTGCAGTTCTCCCTCCGGTAACAAACAGGGTTTTCGTTTTTGTATCGAAAAATTTTGTCATGATAATCTCCAGCTGAATGGGTTAAGGTGATCACATAGTGTAACTCAGTTGAGTATATATCAGCTTAAGTAAAACAACTTTTCTCTACAAACGCAATTCTTCAGTCAATTATCCTAAGATTGAACGCGTTTTATTATTCACCCTTCTGGTGTTCATAATACGGTATTTTAATTGAACAATACTACAGCCAATATTTTTTGTCTCCAAAAGTTCAAGCTCGATGTCATGCTTCTGAGGACCAAATAAGGAACGACCCGAACCGAGTAATATAGGGATTAAGGTAATTGTTAATTCATCAATGAGATTCTCTATAATGAATTTTTGAATAGTAATTCCCCCATCAACGTAAAGATGTTTCATTCCTTTTTTTGCGAGGCGCTGAACCAGCGCAGAAGGGGTTGCAGAAGATGAAGAAACATATTTTTGTAAATGTTTGGGGATATCCATCGGATCGCTGCTGAGGACTACCACTGGAAGCTCGCCGTATGGCCATTCATCAAACGAGAGTACCTGTTCAAATGAATTTCTCCCCATGACTAATCCATCTACACTGGAAATAAAGGATTTATAACCCCCATCTTCACCTTCAGGGACAAGAGAGTTGGCTTTCATGAGCCAATCAATGGAGCCATCATTACGGGAGATAAATCCATCGATGCTCGTGGCAATAAATACGGAACATTTGATGGACATAAAAAAATATCCTTGGGATCTGTTTTACAAATTGTAACATTAATAACAAGTCTTAACTTACAAGGAAGAATAGTACGAAAACAATACTTAATATACAGAGTAAAAAATTAATTTTTTGTCGTGTTAACAGTTTTAATAAAGTATAGAGAATAATACCACCGCCAATTCCATCAGCAATAGATGCAGTAAAGGGAATCATCATGATTGTAACCATACACGGCGCTGTTTCACTTACATCATGTAATTTCATGTCAGTGAGGTGTTTCATCATACAACAAGCTACATACAAAAGGGCGGGACCTACTGCATAGTTAGGAATCATTCGTGCTAAAGGTGAAAAAAATAACATAAGAAGAAAACCGATTGCGATAACTATGGCTGTTACTCCACTACGTCCTCCTGCTTCAATTCCTGCTGCAGACTCTATGTAGGGAGAGGTACTTGCGGAACCTAATAATCCTGCTATAGCCGAAGAAGCTGCGTCAACGGTTAGACAATTGCTAAGACGTTTGGAATAGTTTTTTTGTTGTTTAAATACTGAAGGATTTAATAAACCGATTAAAGTTCCTGTAGCATCGAATACAGCAATTAAAAAAAAGGTGAACGTAGCTTTTAAGGCGAGAATGGTATTTAGGCCAGAGAAATCGAGTTTTAAAAAGGTAGCTTCTATTGACGGGGGTAGAGAGATTAATCCCTGCCAGGTAGTTAAACCTGTTAGTAAACTTAAAACAGTAATACCGAGTATGCCAATGATGATCGCTCCAGGAATTTGAAAATAATCTAAAATCAGTATGAGTAAAAATCCTAAGAAAAATAAGCCGCTTTCTGGACGATTAATTTCGCCAAGACGCATTAAATTATGCTGATCTTCAATAATAATTTGATTGTTTTGTAAGGTAATTAAAGCAATTAATAAGCTGATTCCTATTAAGATAGCGATTTGTAAATTATGAGGAATTGCTTCAATTAATAAGCGTCTCAGTGGGGTAAGTGACATTAAAAAAAACAGGATACCTGAGAGAAAAACAATAGCTAAAGCTTGCTCCCAGGATATTCCCATCCCTTGTACTACTGTATAAGAAAAGAAGATATTTAATGCCATGCCCGGGGCAATGCCAATAGGAGTATTAGCAAACAACCCTGCCATAAAACAGGCAAAGGCAGTGATAAGACATGTGGCTGTAAATACTGCTCCCTGATCCATCCCTGCCTCATGAAGAATGCTTGGGTTAATAAATGCAATATACACCATGGTTAGAAAAGTAGTGATCCCTGCAATGATTTCAGTTTTAAGAGTGGTATCTTTAAGAAAATAAGATTTTAACCATTCCATAGTATTCTATTCTCCAAAAAGGAATTTTAAGACACTGGTCAATTTTTGTGATGCAGTGCGGTTAACGTATTGTTTTATTAAACATAACAAAAATTCAGTTTAAAGTATCTAGGGTGTGTTGTAATTAAAGCGTATAAGAGAGAAATAAAGGACCCGCCTAGTGCGATGGTTCTTATAATCACAATGAAAAACTTGCGCTAAGACTACTTTCGCTGGGTGTGGGGGCAGGGGTAACAGAAGCTTCGCGTTGTTGAGTGTTCCGATTTTTAAAGTCGTTGAATTTGATGATTTATTTTGTTTTTTCCCGAGATAGCATCTTGAATTACTTTGTGAGAATGTTTTTTTAGTTCTCTGTTTGCATAGAGCGCATATTTATTATAGTCCTCCTCAAGTAAAACTAATTGTAATTGGGTATCAGCAAAGCCTATTAATGTAATATCTTTAGTGATGATTTGTTTTTGATCTTTTAGAGGTAATTTTTTTAAAGCGAGCATCAAAATGCTATTTTTTGATGACTGTAAACCATCTCTTGTATACTGTGCAAAACGCTTACAATATTCTTCTGTTATATTTGGATGATCATTTTTAAGTTGCTGTATTCTAGCATTTATATATTCATTTACCTTGAATGTGAAATTATCATGAGTTAATGGCTCTATTAATTTGGAAAATTCCTTAGACCTTAGCCCATCAACTAACGCTACAAGATGCTTGTGGTCGTATATAGTGTCTTTTCTAAAAAATTTTTCAATAGTTTGAAAGTAATTATATAGAAATGCGCTATCAGAAACATAACAACCTCTGTCGTCTAAAAGGTATTTAAATGCTTGAACCCTATCTTTTGCTCGCATTTCTCTGTATTTGGACTCTGTAGCTTTATAGGAATCCGCAAAACTTATATTTTTTTGTCTCATTTCATCGGAAGCTAATTGAAAATGCCAGGCTATATTCGAATTAGCTATACTGCAATTTCCTGTTTTTTGATCTTTCTTTTTTAGTTTTTGAGAAAGCTTTCCATTGAACTCTCTTTGATGTTTTTCTAAAAATGCAGACATCATTTTGCGCTGACCAGTTAAAGTCATAGCAGCGCTCATCAGTGCCTTAGAAAAGTTTTCTGCTTTTTCACTATCTACAGAAAAAACCAATACAGTTGGTGTAGCATTTTTGCTTTCTCCCGTTGCTAAGTCATAATGGCGCCCTCCACGATTTACGTAGATAAAAGGAGTTTTATTCCCTTCTTTAACTGCATGAAGAGTATAAGCATGTTTAAACCATGAACAAGAAAATCCAATATACCCACCCTGGGGTAGATCTGTAATTTTTTTTGCTGTGTCTCGATAATAAGAATCAGGTAATTCACTAAAATTTAAATTAAAACTTCGGCTAGTATTGAACTGATTATATCTCCTTTTACTACTATCTACGGCTTCTCCAATCCACCAACCAGTATTTGAAAGGAATGACATAAATGGATTTTTCTGCAGCCCTAAAACATGGGCTATTTCACTATGAGACCTCGCCATATTATTATTTCTCTACATCTTTAGTGTAATTTATAGGATAGTTGATACAGTTTGTTCGTTGTGCAATCCCTTGGCTGTTAAGAATTAGTGATACCTATTCGTAGGACAATTTCTGGAATTGAGATCCAAGAAATGCAGCTTTGGATATTTTTCACGAAAAAAAAGATTAATTTGAAGTTCCTAAGGTAGTGGAGATTGTTGATGTATCTTCTTGAGAGGAAGTTGATTCATTTTGCTCCTGATGCTTTTGTTTAAAAAAATTAAACTTTGCTTTAAGGTCTTTATGAGGTGGAGTTTTAAGATTGCTTATATGTTCAGCATAAGGTAAAGAATTAGGATCGGCTAAAGGAGCTTCTTTATTTTTTTCTGAATGATCTACTCTTAAAGCATTTTGAATGTAATCTAAAAATTTAACTAATTTAGCACCAATAATTTCGAGAACACTCATTTTTCTGGATGCTTTTTCATTAATAATTTCTCGACTGGGCTTGTCAAAATTCATTCCATTTTGCTCTAAAGTCTTAAGGATGTGTATATTGACCTTACTAACAAGTTCTACGGAAAGAGATATTTTGCCCACGATATTCGCTGCTTGTTCCGGTCCCATGTGATTTATAAGTTTGTCCACCATATGTACATTATTTGCTCTAATGGCAAGAAGCAAATAGTTCTGTTGTTTTTTTTCGCTCAGAATATAACCTTCTTGGTTCAATTTGTTTAAAAGCACTTCAAGACATTCTGGAGAATTTCCTTTTATGGCTAAGGTAATTGGATTTTCCTTGTCATTGTCCTTTTGAAGGATTATCTGGGTCAATCGTGTTTTCTCTGGCATTTGCGTTATAGGAAATAAGTCTTCTCCTAAGAAATCGGAAAGACTACTTGATTGTACTACTTCCTCTTCATCTTCAGTATCTAATAAATCTGAGAGGACTGTTGTTTCAAAATCTTCATATTGAGTATCATCATTTTGAAAATCCTCAATGGACTGAATATCCTCTGTGTCTTCTTCTAGAGTTTCTATCGCTGGATTGGTTTGAATTTTTTCGAGAATATCAACTAAAAGTTGTTTATTGCCCCCACGAGCAGCCATATTTAATAGAATCTCATCATTAATACTCTGAAAAACCTTTTTTCCAAATTCATTTTCTAAGAGCTTATTTAGTAATTCGATCCGTCCATCTCTTATAGAAAGTAAAATCAAGCAAAAAAATGCTGATCTCTTAGCTTCTTTCTCTTGTTTGGTATTTTCAGGACATGAATTTAATTGGTCTAAAATAGGGATTATGCTTTGGTTATTATTATTCAGTACGGCCTCATAACCTAAACTCTTAAGTTCAGTAGCAGACCAGTTTTTATTTTTATCTTTATTTAAACAGATTTGCATTAACCGCTCATTACCAGTTCTAGCTATTAGTGCGGCACAGGTTATTGTTTTTTTATCCAACGAAGCAATTGCATCAAGATCAAGGTATTTCCGAGTATAATCTTCTGGTGTGGCTTGTTCAAAAGATGAGCTATGTTTGAATCCTGAACGAGTTATGCGCGTGAAAGTTAATGCCATATTGCTATCTTGAAACTCGAAAACGTTGGTTCGCAACTCGGCCATTAATTCCTTTTCGGAATTAAATTTTTTGACTCCTTCTCTGTAATTGGGATCAAAAACTACATACACTCCATTTAACCGATGAATTGAAATTGCATGATTAGTTGAGTCAATTTTTAAAACCTCTCCTGGCTGTAGTTCCATATCTTTAAGAATTTCTGCCCAGTTTTCTTCTGTAGTAATCAATGGAAGTACAAAGTCTGAGTCAAGCGGGTTTCCATCAATTTTTAAGGCTTTATGTGCATCCTTTTGAGAAAGTGTTTTTTCGAAAAGATCAGGTTTATAGGCTAAAACGACTTGGCTTATGAAATGATCAATATCTTCATCGGGAGAGTCACTTACAGATGATTGGTTAAAATCTTTTTCACTCATTCTAGAAATTTTATGTAACATTTTTAAAAAAATATCTTCTTTACCTTGAAGAACATAATGAGCGTGGACTATTGCTAAACCATTACATACACCTGTTTCATTCCAGTTTATGGGTAGATTATGCCATTTTAGATAATTGTTAATAATAGTTATTGTTTTTGCTTGTGAAATATTGGAATTTTCCATAGTAACTCTCAGTACAACAACAAGTTTGGTACATAAAACATCAAAAGGCACTTTTTAACACAACGGGTGTTAAGTACATGTTTGTTTTGATGAGCAATGTGTAACCTAATTTAACAGTGTAAGGGGCATAAACTTTTATACCGCTTCCCTGTGGAAGGTTTGGTGCTATTAATAATTTATTCCATACCATTAGATCTAATTATAGGCATGCAGGTCTCATTTTGCACTAATCGGTTAGGTTGATAGGAACTCAAATAGAATTTGCTTCTTTTATTCTAGTGGGTTTGTACGGGTAGTTACCGGTATTATTATTGAATGAGAGGAGATAAGAATTCTCCGAGTATGTACTTGAATCAGTTTAAAGAGTATGGTTTTGGTGGCGTTTTATTTTAGGGTAGTAACGATTTTGTCATCCGATAGTTTGTGAGTATCATGCCATTTAATACTTGGGTTTGCTTGACCTCAGTAATATATCCACAACTCTCAAAAAATTGCTTGGCAGTGATGCTGACGTCTGAAAAGAGTTTTGGGATTCCTAATGCAGTTGCGGTATGTTCACGAGCTTCTAGCAGGGCTTTACCAACTCCTTGTTTTTGATAGTCTTTATGTACATAGCCTCTATTGAGGTGACCATTTTCTTCTAAATCTGAGAATCCAATAATTTTGTCACTTTCTTTATCAATCGCTACAAAGGTATAGTTTTTAATAAGAGATTTTTGCCATTCAGACAAATTGGGATTTATCGGTGCCCATGCCTGGAGTTGTTCTTTTGTATAATCCTTACAGTTGACATTATGAACAGTCTCATAAAATAGTTGATATATTTCTGCTTCATCACCCGGCTCAAAGGTTCTGATATAAAACTTTTGATTTGATGCTGCAAAGGCGGGATAAAACTCTAAAGATTTCGCAGCCCAGATTTTTTTGAGTTCAAGAAGTATGTTTTCCGCCATTTTTTTTAAGTGAGGTAATAAGTTGTTTCTGGATGCAACGTGTATAAATGCCTGTAAACGTGATAAAACTCTTGGTCGCACCCAATTTTCTTCATTGTTCCACAATGAATTTTCTGGAACAGGTCCAGATGGCCCCACTCTGTCTTTTTCTAGAGCTGAATTAAGAAAAGGCAGTGTTTGTTGTAATAACCAGAAGCCACACGCTTCGGTATAGGCTTTAATGTAAGCTAAATCATCTGATGCCGCTGGAATGGTTCGTTTAAGCTCTTCTCGATAAACAATTTCTAACGGAACGATGATTTCTTCAGGTATGGATTTGGCACACCAACAGGTAGGCATGCTCATTCTAAGATAAGTACCATCTAATAGCGCATTGCGTACAAAAGCCCATTCAAAATCAATTAGCTGCAAATCATGTGTTTCTTCATGATCAAAAACATTGTCTGGACAAATATCTCCATGGGTGAGAACAGTAAATGGCCCTGGTTTAAGTAAAGACTCAATCAGGTGGTTTGCTTCATTAATGCATTCTGTCGCTAGTGGTAAATGTAATTTTCTATTTGCAGCTTGCAATTTTTCGAGTAAATCAGCGCGTATAAAGTCTATATCTTCTTGCATTGTTTCAATGTTTCCATGAATTTTCTTTAACAACGCTTCATATAGTGCTGTTTTACCATAACTTGCTGCATGTAAGTTTCCTAATGATTTCATAAATCGTTTTAAGGCAAGAATCGCCTTCTCTTTGTAAGGAAGAGTTAAAGAGTCTACCAAACTTATATGCTGCTTTCCCAAATCTTCAATAAGAATAAATCGATACTCTTTATTACCGCCATAAAAGTGGGGAACATTCCGGATACTTTGATGAATTTGATTTGCAAATTCAAGACCAGCCCAGTCCCGAGCAAATCGAGCATAAGCATCTTTGTCATCACGATCTGATGCTTCAGGTAGGGATTGCTTGAGAATGATGCTTTGAGGAACAGAGCTTGATTTACTCTTTAGCGTGATACGCACCACAATATTTCGTCGCTCTTTTTCACTGAGAAACTGTATGCAATTTATTTCTATTTTAGTTGCAAAATGCTGTTGAAGTATTTGTATCGTTTTTTGTAAAACATCTCGATTAATTTTTTGTTCCTGTACTGTCATGTTACTTAGCTCTATGTAATGGTTTAAAGAGATGGAGTGATGTTTTACCTTCGCTAAAGATAAAAGACTTGAATTAATTCATGTTAGCCACTTTTGTTTTAGGAGAATTGTGAGGGCGTATTTTGTAAATTTACATTAAAGTTCATGTGCGATGCATTTTGAAGTTTTTATTTGAAACTTATTGATTTAATGGTGGCTATGGGTGGACTCGAACCACCGACCTCAGCATTATGAGTGCCGCGCTCTAACCGGCTGAGCTACATAGCCACAAGACGCGTGATTTTGTCGTTTTAATGGAAAATTGTCAAGACTGTTAACCTGTTTTTTTGGATTTTTTTCTGATTACTCCTAAAGTATATGCTTAATCATTTTTTTATAAGTTTTTTATAATGATATTTAAAGGCATAATTTTGCTGATTGATGGTTATAAAACAAACATAATCAATAAAGCATTAATAGAATAAAGTTACTTTGCTCTCAAATTAGAAATTTAGAGTTTTTAATTTCATAAAAGACTAGATATTCATTTATTAAAAATTTATCTTAAATCAGAGCCTTCAAAACTTATTGAGTATGACTCGTGATTTGGAGACTGCATATATTCAGATACTTTTTGAACTCTCAAACGGGGTAAAAAAACTTCTGCTAAACATAAAGGAAAAGTCGATGCACAACATCAATCAACAAAATCAAAATCCTTTTGATGAGTTAGCTTGCGAGATGCTATTGGAGATTTTTAATGCTCGCAACAAAGATAAAAATTATATCCTTAAGCCAAGCGATATGGTTTCTGTCGCCTTAAGTTGTAAACGTTTTAACGGAATAAGCCAGAATGCTAATTGCTTCTTTCTCCCCCATACTTATAAAGAGCTTCGAGAGAAAGCCTCAGATTACCATAATTATAAAGAAAATCAACTTGCGAAATTGAGGCTTGAACAGAGATTGAGACACGAAAAAAATGGTCCATTTTATTGGAATAAGCGCTTCAGGAATAGAGTAGCCTTTGGTTTAGGTTTTCTCTTGGCATCACTTTTAGCCCTTAAATTGGATCTAAGCTATGAAACATTTTTATTAACCAATTTTATTTTGGCTACGGTAACTATGATAGTTATCGAACTCATTATGAATCACCTGGAGTTTTCTTTAGACATATCCAATGCGAGGAAGATTCCTCTTCAGTTTTTTGAAGAAGAAATAGCAAGTATACCTAGTTCATTGAGTTTATAATTTCTAATGGATTCCTATTTTATACTTTAGATTGTGATGATGTCGCTGGGGGAGACGCCTGGGTTTCGTAATGCTTACCCAGGCTATATTATTTTGATAAAGTTAGATGATCAATAAATACATGGCGCCTGGACCACGTAATATTTGAACTAATAGTTCATTTTTTTTATGTAGAGCCATTTGTTGTAATGCTTTAACGTCTTTAATTGGTGTTTTATTCGCAGAGATAATAATGTCTCCAGGTCTTAACCCAGCACGCCATCCAGCACTTGTTTCTGAGGCCCCAACGACTTGTACACCAATAACATTACCATGAGGCGGTGTTTCTTGCTCAAAGTTTCTTAATGCCAGCCCATAAAGGAATGGATTCTCTGACTGCAGTTTTTGTTCATGTGATTTAATGTCAGTAACGACTGCATCCAGCGTAATGGTTTTGCCATCACGTTGAACGACCATTTTAACATTTGAACCTACACGCAAGAGACTAATCGTTGTTTTTACCTGAGTCGCTTGTGTGATTTTTGTATTGTTAATTTGGGTAATAATATCGCCTGATTTTAAACCAGCACGCTCAGCAGGAGAGTTTGGATTAACCTGTGATACTAACGCACCTTGGAAATCTTCAGAATATCCCAGGGAATGAGCAAGTTCAGGAGTTAAATGCTGAACGAATATACCCATTAAGCCACGATGAATGGAACCAAATTTAATGATTTGTTGTGCTACATCTTTTGCCATGTTGATGGGGATAGCAAAACCAATTCCTACGTTACCGCCATAAGGAGAAAGAATCGCAGTATTAATACCAATCAACTCTCCTTTTGTATTAACCAGCGCACCACCAGAATTACCTGGGTTAATTGCAGCATCTGTTTGAATAAAGTTTTCTACGCCTTCAATATTTAAATCACTGCGTTTTAAGGCACTGATAATACCAAACGTTGCAGACTGGCTGTTGCCAAAACTGTTTAAGCCAAAAGGATTACCGATAGCTACTACAAAGTCGCCTACTTGCAGTTGATCAGAATCACCTATAGGCAAGGACTTTAGGTTTGTGGCATTAATTTTTAATATGGCCAAATCAGTTTCACTATCACTGCCGACTAGCTTTGCTTTTAAACGTCGTCCATCTTGTAAAGTAATTGTAACAAGACTCGCATTGCGGATTACGTGATCATTCGTAATAATAATCCCATGTTGTGCATCCACAATCACACCAGAACCTATGCTTTCAAATTTACGCCCTTTTTCAGGAGCTGCTTGATGCGGTTGTCTGCTGTTTTGAGCCTCTTCATCATTTCCAGCTGCACCAGGGGATGCATTAGGAGGTAAATAGCCTTGTACTGCAACATTCACAATTGCAGGCATAATATTTTTTAAAGCAGGAGCCAAGCTAGGCATAGGAGTAGGCACTGCTTCATTAGTCGCATTAGCTGCATAAGTTAACGAGACTGTTAAAAGAAGCAAGCTACTTATAATGAATTTGATATGTTTTATCATAATTATTAATCCTGAGGTTGATCATTAAACCAAATTAAGGTAGCTATTCTACCTGTTTGTGACGTTCTTCGATAGGAATACAACTCATTTTTTAACTCAAAAGTACATAAACCACACTGATAAACGGCTTTTATGCCTTTCAAGTTCAAAACAATTTCAGCAATTAGGGGCAAATTAGCCAGCCATTTTCCATTAACGGGTTTAAATGCCTGCTTACTTAAAGGGTATGTATCGGTAAAAGCTTGATATACTTCTTCTCCAACTTCATAACATTTTTGACAAATTGAGGGGCCGATCCAGGCTAGTACGTCAGATTCTGAACTCACCATTTTATCGAGTGTTTTTTCAATGATACCATAAGCCAATCCCTTCCAACCAGCATGAATTGCTGCAATCTCTGTGCCTTGCACATTACAGAGCATAATAGGTAAGCAATCAGCAGTAAGAATCGCTAAGGGGTGTTTCATTGAACGGGTTATAGAAGCATCCGCATTTCTGTTTGGATCTTCTTCTGCAATAACACAATGAGTCCCATGTGTTTGATGTAACCATTGTGGCTTGCCAGGTAATTGTAACAATTCCTCGAGTTGTTGTCTGTTTTGCAGTACGTGGTGATCATTGTCACCTACATTCAAGCCCATGTTATTGCTGTCATAAGGGGCTTGGCTATATCCGGATAAACGAGTTGTACTCAGGGCTGTGACATTTTTTGGTGCAGGCCAATTGGCTAGATTAGTCTTCATAATGTTCGTCCAATATGTTAAGAAGAAGTTTAAAATCATCAGGTGTCGGAGCCTTGAACGTCAACTCACTTTCTGTTTTGGGATGATAAAATGAGAGCATGCATGCATGCAGCGCTTGTCTTTTAAAGTTTTGGAGTAGGGCGCGCAATTGCTCCGTAGCTTGAGCTGGGAATCGCATACGTCCTCCATAAAGCGGATCGCCAACCACTGGGTGATGGATGTGGGCCAAGTGAACTCTAATTTGATGAGTTCGCCCGGTCATTAGCTTAACGTCTAATAAAGTAAAATCCTGATATTGTTTTTTTACTGAATAATGAGTTATTGCTTGCCTTCCTTGCTCTTGGACTGCCATTTTTAATCGATTTCGTGGGTTTCGTCCAAAACCAGTATCAATCGTACCGCCAGAAATTATATGGCCTTGTACCAAAGTAATGTAATGACGTTGAATTTCACGAGCTTGCATCTGACGTATTAATGAAGTATGCGCTGGTAGTGTTTTTGCTACGACTAATAAGCCTGTTGTATCTTTATCTAATCGATGAATAATGCCCGCTCTGGGTAAATGATATAAGGATGGTGCATGATGCAACAATGCATTGACTAATGTGTGCTCTTTATTTCCTGCTCCAGGATGAACGACCATGTTTGCAGGTTTGTTGAGGACTAAAATGTCTTCATCTTCATAAACGATATTTAAGGGAATTTCTTCAGGAATACAATAATTAAAATCTTTTTCCATTAAAGTAAAATCAACATTAATCTCAATCAAATCCCCATCTAAAGCTTTGTCTTTAGGTTTACATGGCTTTTGATTAAGCGTTATTGTGCCTTTTTTAATCCAACTGCTGATTTGTGAGCGTGAGTAGTCGGGAAGTAAACAGGCGAGCACACTGTCAATACGTTGGTTGTGATGCTCGCGTGGAACAATTAATTGTTTGTGGATATGTTCTATCATCAAATTGCTTCAGTCTCAGCTGTCATGCGCCCTCGTAACGAGTTAGGCAATGCATCATTGATTTGAACATCGACGAATTGTCCTATCAAATGAGCAGGAGCATCAAAATTCACCACACGATTGCATTCAGTACGACCAGACAGTTGTTGGGAGTCTTTTTTAGAGTGCCCAGTAACTAATATTTTCTGCGTGCTTCCGACCATAGATTGACTGTATCGAGAGGCTTGCAATACCAATCTGTTTTGTAATATCTGCAGCCTTTGCTTTTTTACTTCCAGAGGGGTGTCATCTGGTAAATTCGCAGCTGGAGTACCTGGTCGTGGACTGTAAATAAAGCTAAATGAGGTATCGAAACCTATTTCATGAACCAAATCCATAGTGTCTTGAAAATCTTTATCTGTTTCTCCTGGAAAACCAACAATGATGTCTGTCGATAAACGAATGTCCGGGCGCACTTTACGTAGTTTTCTGATCTTGGATTTGAACTCTAAAGCAGTATAACCACGCTTCATCAACCCTAAAATGCGATCAGAACCGCTTTGTACAGGTAGATGGAGATGATTTGCCAACTCAGGTACTTCTGCATAGGCATTAATTAAATTATCTGAGAACGCCAAAGGATGGGATGTAGTAAAGCGAATTCTGCCTATACCTTCTATCGCAGCAAGATAATGAATTAAAAGTGCAAGGTCAGCGATATCACCATTTTCCATCATACCACGATAATCATTAACATTTTGTCCCAATAAATTGATTTCTCTGACGCCTTGTATTGCCAATTGATAACACTCAGCAAGTACATCATCAAAAGGACGACTAATTTCTGTGCCGCGAGTATAGGGCACAACACAAAAACTGCAGTATTTGCTGCAGCCTTCCATAATAGAAACAAATGCTGTGGGGCCTTCAGCTTTTGGTGCTGGCAGATGATCAAATTTTTCAATTTCTGGGAAACTGATATCAACAACAGGCTTTTTCTTTTCCATTCGCTCATTAAGCAATGTTGGAAGTCGGTGTAATGTTTGCGGCCCAAAAACGATATCGACAAAGGGGGCCCTTTTAATAATATCTTCACCTTCTTGACTTGCAACACAGCCGCCTACACCAATAACTACATGAGGATTTTTAGCTTTATATTCACGCCATTGCCCTAATTGAGAAAAAACTTTTTCTTGTGCTTTTTCACGAATAGAACACGTATTGAGTAAGATCACATCTGCCTCTTCAACGTCTTCCGTTTTGACCAAGCCATGTGATTGCAACAAAACTTCTGCCATTTTAGTTGAGTCGTATTCATTCATCTGGCAGCCGTTGGTTTTAATGTATAATTTTTTAGCCATATCAAATCTACTTTAAAAATGTGTAGCCTGAGTGAAAGTTTCATCCGTATCAGGTAAATCTGAATTCGGCTTTCCACCCAGGCCAATTATATCCTAGGAAGCTCCGTATTATTTCATTAATGCACACTTTGGCAATAAGTTTCTTTAATTTTGGGCAAAATAATTAAGGCAACAAGCATTCCTAGAGGAAGAATTGCAAGTCCAGTATGGTAAGCTTCTAACGGATATAGTCGAACGTTTCCATTCATCTCGCCTTGCCACAGTTTGTCAAGAACATAGCCTATGAGAGGTTGTGCCAGCGCAATACCTACCATATTCATCATGTTCATAAAGCTTAAACCTGTAGCGACGTATCTTTTGTTGCATAACTCTTTGGCTACAGAAAATGCGGGTAAAAAACCTGCTGAGAAAATACCGAATGCAAATAACATAATTTCCATATAGATTGCGCTATTAATTGGGGCAAAAATAAAAATTGTGGAGCATATAAGTGCGCCGACACATCCTATGTACATAGGTGGTTTGCGCAAACCAATACGATTAGAAAAAATTCCCCACAAGGGGCTGGCAATTGCCCAACCGATAAAAACTAAGGAAATATAATTTGCAGCTGTTGTTTTAGTGATCGTCATCTTAGTCATCAAAAAAGGAACGCCCCAGAGACCACAAAAAACTGGGGTTGCCATGTACATCAAACCACCATAGCAGGCCACTAGCCAAAGTTGTCTGTTTTTTATCAATGTTAATAAACTCGGAATTAAGGGCTCTTCTTCGATAGAATGGTGATGAGATATTTCATAATTTTTAGGAGTATCTTTAGCAATGACAATCAGTAAGACTGCAAGAATAAGACCGACAATACCCATAATGAGCATGCTGTGACGCCATCCAAAGCCCTCAATTAACAAGGCTAACGGTGCTTCACCCCCAATCGCGCCTAACATTCCTATGGTAACCATAAGACCAGTAAGCAAAGCAAAACGCTGAGCAGGGAACCAATTCGCTGCGAGCTTCATTGTACCTACTGCAGCAAATGCCGATCCAAAACCTATCATTAAACGTGCTACACAGGCCATAAAAAAGTTATCTGTCATTCCAAACGCAATGGTACTGACAGCACAAACAATTGTAGCAAGTGTTAACAATCGATGTGGACCGAAATGATCCATTAACACACCGCCAGGTAACTGCATGGCCGCATATGAATAGAAATAGATGCCGGATAAAATTCCTAATGTTTGGCTAGTAACCGAGAAATCCCTCATTAATTCGTTACTCATAACGCTGGGTGATACTTGTAAGAGGCATTCGTAAAAATAAAATAGGCAACCTAAGCCCCATACCATCCAAGGCATTATTGATTGTATTCCAAAATTTGCTACTGAGTCGGACTGTGTATTGTAGTGTGCCATTCTTTTATAAATCTCCAGATTCATCGATACGAAATTGATTTTGTACCACTCTAGAAAAAGCAGTTGCTCCCTACTGCACAAGCTAATGGCACCGAAGCTGCCGTTTTTTTTATTTTTTTCACTCAGCTTAGAGCTAACTACTGTTTCGTGGAAAAATTTCAAAAAAATCTGACATCTTCAGTACCCTTGGTTTGCTCGTTACGCTAAACTGCTTTTTCTAGGATTATCACTCTTTAGTCATGATTTTAGATATCACCCAGGGCCAGCCATCCTGGCATGTTCAATTAAATAATTTGCGTATGTAGTCCTTTCTTTGTCTTTGCTTTTACATTCTAAAAACTTCATTTTGATGAAACACATGAAGCATGCATTTTGAATAAAAACTGGAAATAGCCTTGTAGATCAGTTTGTTAAGCCTTGTGTTACATGTAGTGCAGTTTTTTAAATCAAAAAGTCAACCGGCAACATTACCATACATATATACAAATTTCATCATGTAAAATGTTAACAGTTTGTCTATTATTTGTCTACTTCGTTTGGATAGTCAGGAGGATCAATGACTACGCGAGTTCCTTTCATTCCACCTCCTGGTAGATCGATAAACTCTTCATTAAGCCAGCGAGCATCCTCAATAAACATCCTGATACAACCGTGACTCGCTCTGTATCCTGGTACCTCATAACTACCATGTAAGGCGTAACCTCTAAAAAAATGCATGCAATAAGGCATTAAAGCGCCGCCATCATTGCCATCCGATCTTCTTGGGAAAACAGTGGACACACAATCAATATCTTGTTTGCGAATAACGCGAAATGAACCAGTGGGTGTGTTGCAACCTCCAATGACGCTTGGACATTTACCTATTCCTGATGAAATAGGTCCCCACCAAAGCAGTTCACCATCATAATCATATGCTGCCCAAGCTAGTTTTTTTTGGCTTACATAGATTGCTTTTTCTCCTTGGGAGTCAATATATCTTGGAAAAGGAGAGACATCATAGATAGTCAGGCGGTCGATATTTTTGGGTACTGCAATAGTCATTCCCGAATGTAACGCAATATTCATACGATTAATTCGTCTTACCATGTCTTGTTCCTCGGGATTAGGAAATAGTTTTTCCCAGCTTTCGCCATTTTTAATTTTCATACAAAAATAGTCGGGTGAATTACATAAATTTTCACCATATGTCGCGTGAGCGAGAGCAAGCTGACTTATTGTCAATAAACAAATAGAGACGAGCATTGATATCATAATTCTCATAAATGATCTCAATTGGGCCATTATAGTCTTTATAGCGGCACTTTAAAAAATAACTTTATATTCTATGAGTTCATAAAGAGGCATATTAATAACCATATGATTTTTCAGCAAAATACCTGTTTCTTAGTCATAAGTTATAAGTCTTTCATGAGAAGCCAGAGCTGCATGTCAAATGAACTTTTTCAGTAAATTGAGGGGAGAAACCCCCGGGTTTTGCTGTGCCAAACCCAGGCATCAGGATGGTTTCGAGATAAACGTCAGGATGGAAGTGAGGAGTCAGATTCTGGACTGCTGGGTGAAACTTTCTGCCAAGCCTCGTGGACTTGTGCAAGCAAAGTATTGGATTGCGCTAATAACTCTTTATCGTTATTGAGATTTGCTTTTAATAACAAATATTCAATATGTATGTAAATTTGGAGCAAGTTTTCAGCTATTTTGCCACCTTGCTCATGGTTTAAACTTGTTTTTAAGCCCTCAATAATGCTTAAAGCCTTACTAATATGCTCTCCTTTTTCTTGAACTTCCTTTCGATCAATATTCCCTTGAGCTGTGGCAATGTGAGTTCGAGCACCTTGCAATAACAAATTAATTAATTCATGAGGGGAAGCAGCATCAATACGAGTTTTTAATTCGATTGTTTTATAGTGATTTATAACTTGTTGATTAGGATTCTTCATCGATAATGCTCCAATTACTTAGTTTTAAATTTGGGTAGATTCGATAAAATTTGAGTCAGTGTATTGCTGGTATTTTGCATCTGAGAGATTAAGAGATCCACGGCATTCCATTGTTTATAATATCTTTGTTCAAGAGTAATGCTACGCTCATTGATGCGTTCTTGCACTTCATCTAATTGTTGTGCTTGGGTATTTAAACGATCTATTCTTTCTTCAATTTCACCATCTTCACCAATCAATGAATCTAAATAGCCATCAATCAATGAGGCCAGCCCATCACTGACAATAATTTGCCCTCTATCCCCAACGAGCCCGGACAGAACATCAATTGATAATGTACTGAAGTCACCGGTACCCTTTAGGGTAATCCCATCCGTTGAGTTGGCTAAAATGCCTCCTATGGTACCTGAAATGCTAGTACCCGGAGTATATTCATTTAAAATGACATCATATGCACCTGCACCAACTTTAGTGTCCACTGAATTAATTTTAATATTGGGATCGGTAGCAGTTATTTTTTTTGCAAATAAATTGCTAATATCTTGGTAATTATTATTAATCGCTTCATCCAACATATCGGGATCGATTTCCATTAGTCCATGTTTATCACTGGTTATCCCTAGGTCAGCAAGACTTTGTATGGGACCATCAGTAGTTAGAGGGTTAGTAGCTAAGTGATATAAGTTTGTTTTTAAATCTCTAAGTTTGTCGTCACCTTGCAAAACTCCTCTTGCTCTGGTCTCCATATCGAAACCAGTTAAGGCAGTGATGAAACTGATAAAATCATTATATTTTTTGACGAAATCATTAATTAAACCCTTGAGATGCGCTATATCTTTTTTCACGGTTAAGGTGATTGTTGTTGCTGGATCAGCTTGTTGAAGATCAAGCGTAATTCCTGTTATCGCATTTTCCAGTCGATTATTGCCTTCGCTCAGAAGCAATCCATTAATTTGTACTTGGCTATTTTGGGCTGCCATAGTTTGACTTAATGAGGTGTTGCTTGTTGTTGGATCATAATTCATGGCCGTTAAACTACCTGTAATTTGCATCGCGTATTTTTCACCTGTTTCAGAAGAAGTTAATGTTAATCTTGAGCCAACACTATCTTGTACTATCGATGCGGTAACAACTGCATTTTCGGCGTTAATGGCATCGCGAACCGCGCTAAGACTATCATTTCCTGGGCTGATATTAATTGTCACAGGAGAAACTTCGGTATTTAGGGTGAATGTTGTATTGGCATTGCTGTAGGTACCAAAGTTTATCGTGATGCTCCCGTTACCAACGGAAGAACTATTGTTAGCGAAATAACCACTTGCAAGACTTTGAGCCTGAGCCAATTGATTCACTTTTATTTGATATAAGCCTTCAGCTGCTTGTTCTGTAGTCGATGCAGAAATATACCCAGGTTCGCTGAGCGACAAATTCATTTTATTGAACTCACTCGCATTAGATAGGGAATTGAGTGCTGTTTGAAAGTTGGCTATGGCACTTTTTAATTGCCCAAAAGCAGACAGCTCAGTGGTGACGGAATTAAGCTTTTTATCATGTCGCAGTTGTGCTGGCATGAGATCGGCTTTGACCATGCTTTCAACCATTGCTTTAATGTCCAAACCTGACCCAATGCCTGGAGTTGATAGGCCCATAATATTCCCTTATCTATTTTAGTAATTTCAATGAAATTACGTTTATCCATAAATTGCATCAAACATGTTTATCTATAGAACCACTAATTATCCCATCAAGCAAGTTGAGTAAGTGCAAATACTCGTCTGAAGGTATTTTGCGTATTATCTTGTCTGAGATTTTATCAGTGACTATAGTTTGCAAAAGACCTGTAGCATGGTCTATAGCCTGTTTCGAATCAATATCTAGATTAAGATCCGATGTGGCGCATTTAGTCACAGGCTTAATATTTTTATCTTTTAATTTGACTGAATCAGTTTGTAGCAATTTATTGTTTGCTGGAGGAATCGATTCCATAGTCATTTTTTACTCCTTTCCCTTGATTGATACCTTAATCATTGGGATATAGATAAGCCGAAAAGCGGCAAATGCCGCATTTCGGTTTTTCTTACTTCGTTCACAACTATCCTAACAAGGACAGAACAGATTGTGGCATCGCATTTGCTTGAGCCAACATTGCTGTTCCTGCTTGTTGTAAGATTTGGTTTTTAGTTAAACTTGCCATTTCTGCCGCATAATCAGTATCTTGAATACGGCTGCGTGCAGCAGACATATTATCAGATACGTTTTGCAGGTTAGCTACAGTCGCATCAAGTCTATTTTGCAGGGCACCTAATGCTGCGCGGTTATTGGTGACACTATCTAAGGCAGCACTGATTCTCAATATAGCTTGCTCTGCGCCATCTTGAGATGTGATGTCAATACTATTAACACCATTTGTATCCAAGCTGATTGTACCTGATAGACCAATATCAGCTATAGTTCCGCCGATAGAAATGGTTTGTGCAGCACTCATAGTGAGTTGTCCGCGCAGGGTAGCTGCAAATGGACCGCCTGTGACTGTGAGCCCGTCAGTACCGGCGGTAAATCCGGTACCACTCTCAGTTACTGCAATGTTTCTTCCATCCGTTGCAGTTAAAGTCATGTCACCGCCATTTAGAGATGCCACAACTCCTGTTTGACTACTTACGGCATTGATTGCATCCATAAGGTCAGTGTTCGTTAATGCAGTGGAGACGTCTTGGTTCGTAAATATGTCAACTCCGTTAATGCTCAGATTATAAGTATCCGCTGCTGTTCCACCTATAGCTCCAACAGTTTGAGTGCCACTAGTTGATGCTGTTACAGTTAAACCGGGAACACCTGCAGCATTAATTGCAGCTGCTTTAGCATATGCGGATGAGCTATCTTGGCCAGTTGCTGTTCCCACATAATTCGCAGAAGAACTGACGCTAACCGCTGGGTTAGTACCAAGAGCAAGAGTAATATCAGCAGCTGCAGCGGCACTTACCTCGGTTCCTTGTTGATAAGCAATACTACCTATTGTTGAGGAGGAAATACTGTTTATCGAAAACGATAGTGTTTCCCCTGCATTAGAGCCAATTTGCAGAGAAGCATTAGTATATGAACCATTCAAAATGCTTTGCCCGTTGAATTGCGTACTCGTAGCTATGTGATCCATTTCACTCAAAAGGTTATTGACTTCATTCTGCAAAGCTTGACGGTTTGATTGGCTATAAGTTCCGTTTGCAGATTGAAGCGCCAACTCCCTCATACGTTGTAAAAGGTTAGTTGACTCTTGCATCGCACCTTCAGCAACCTGTGCTAGTGAAATACCGTCATTGGCGTTTTTCACTGCTTGGTCCATACCGCGAATCTGTGATGTCATATTTGTTGCAATTGCCAGCCCTGCGGCATCATCTTTTGCACTATTAATTTTTAGACCAGATGATAATCTCTGTATCGCAGTAGCCATCGCGTTACTTGATTTAGATAAGTTACGCTGAGCAATTAACGAGGGTACGTTAGTATTAATAATTTGAGCCATAGTTATAGTCTCCTCAGACCTAAATCCCTGGTTTGGGACATTTGTAAATTGGCAAATTCCTTTTAAAAGCAAACTTACCGTACGCACAATGGTTATCGGACATATGGCAAAAAACTTTAGGCGCATACTCATTTTTTTTCAAAAATGTTTGAATTTTATTTATTAAAATTAATGAGTTATATTTTTTGAGCACTCTGTTTTTGTTTTCTGATTTTCACCATATTTTACTTTTGATCTAAAAGCATGTAGCGCGAGGTGAGTCTTAGTGAAACGAAACGTATGGGTTCTTATAACTACTACATGCAGGCTGTATATTAAAGAACAGACAAATTTACGCATCAAGAAAAGCTCTAATCTGTTTTAATGTGCATTTAAGAATATTTTTTTCTGTGTATAATATTACGATTCTATAATTTTGGGTTCCAATTATGAGTTGGTTTAAAAAACTATTGCCTTCAAGAGTTAGTACGAGTTCCTCCAAAAAAAAAGGAGTTCCTGAAGGCTTATGGCTTAAATGTTCAGGCTGTAACGAAGTTCTCTATAGTACTGAATTAGAAAAAAATTTAATGGTCTGCCCCTCCTGTAATTTTCATCACCGGATATCTGCACGGGTTCGAATTCAACAATTTCTTGATGAGGGCGGCCAGGAAGAGATTGCTGGATCATTAGAGCCTCAAGATCGATTGAAGTTTAGGGACTCAAAAAAATATAAAGACAGGATCTCACAAGCTCAAAAAGCAACAGGTGAGAAGGAAGCTTTGATCATTGTCAAAGGTACGCTATTGCAACAACCTGTGGTTGTTGGCTCCTTTGAGTTCAGTTTTATGGGTGGCTCCATGGGAGCTACAGTAGGAGAGAAGTTTGTTCGCGCAATTCAAATAGCAACAAAAGAGCAAAGACCTTATATTTGTTTTACTGCAAGTGGTGGCGCACGGATGCAAGAAGGACTTTTTTCTTTAATGCAGATGGCCAAAACTTCAGCTGCTCTTGCTCTATTTGCTGAAACAGGTTTACCTTTTATTGTCGTTTTGACTGATCCAACCATGGGCGGGGTGTCTGCAAGTTTTGCAAGTTTAGGTGATGTGATTATTGCTGAGCCTAATGCGTTAATTGGTTTTGCTGGGCCAAGAGTTATTGAGCAAACTGTAAGACAAACTTTACCGGAAGGCTTTCAGCGTAGCGAATTTTTGTTAGAACATGGACATATCGACATGATTCTCGGACGAAAAGATATACGTCCAGTTGTTGCTGAATTGATAGCTAAATTAACACGCAAAAGTGTAGGAGATTCAGTTGCCAAAGCAGTATCCTATTAGGCCTCTTACGAAGCATGTTGTAGAAAGAGAAATGCAAGAAGGTACGAAGCAACTCTCCACTCCGACAGCGCTTCGAAATAAGTCTATTAACGAATGGTTACATGATCTAGAAACTAGAAGTACTCATGAAATACAACTTGGTTTAACGCGTATTATGGAGGTTGCTCAAAAATTATTTTTGCAACTTCCAGATTGTCCTGTTATTACTGTAGCAGGTACTAATGGAAAAGGTTCAACAGTAACTGCTCTCGAAATGATTTATCATGTTGCTGGATATAAAGTGGGTGCTTATACCTCACCTCATCTTATCCAGTTTAATGAACGTATTCGTGTAAATTTAACCCCTATTTCTGATGATGACTTATGTCAGGCCTTTAGTATTATCGAAGAAGCTCGTGGAGAAACTCTTTTAACTTATTTTGAAATGACTACATTGGCTGCCTTGTGGTATTTCAAGAAAATGGAGTTGGATATTGTTATTCTTGAAGTGGGATTAGGTGGTCGGTTGGACGCTACCAATATTGTGGATGCAGAATTATCCATAATTACTACCATAGATTTTGACCATCAGGAGTACTTGGGGAATACACTTGATGCCATTGGCTATGAGAAAGCGGGTGTTTTGCGTTCTGGTAAACCGTTCATCTATGCTGATTTTAATCCACCTGCATCGGTTACTCAGGTAGCGAAACAACTTGGTGCTCCTGCCTATGTGTATGGCAAAGAATTTTTCATCCAAGAAGAAGATTCTGTTTGGAATCTTCATTATAAGGAAAAACTAGGGCTTTTCTCTGTATCTGGATTGTCTAAGCCTTCAATACAGCTGAGATCAGCTGCAGCTGCAATTACTGCTAGTGTTTTACTTGAACATTATCTGCCAGTGGCACCTCCCCATATTGAAGTTGCCATGCAACGTATTTATATTCCTGGTCGTTTGCAATTGGTTGAAGGCAGGGTGAGCACTCTATTAGATGTGTCTCATAACCCCCAATCGGTAAGATTACTCGCAGATACTTTGTGTATGATGAAAAAAACAAAAATTCATGCTGTTTTTTCTGCTTTGAAAGATAAAGATATTTTTAACCTGATAATGCCTTTGAAGGATTGTGTTGATCGGTGGTATCCTGCACAATTGGATAATAAACGTGCTGCTACTGGAAATTTGTTGCTCAGTTTTTTTAAGAATGCAGAAATTCCTGTAGAAACTTGCTATAATAACCCTCTTACAGCTTTTGAAGCTGCATTGAAGCAAGCTAAACCTGGTGACTTGATTGTTGTTTATGGGTCTTTTTTTACTGTGAGTCATGTTATGGCAAATAGGAGATTCAATGAAATTAGTAATTGATGAAAAGCTAAAACATCGTTTAGTTGGTGTCGCTGTAGTTTTATCGTTAGGTGCAATTTTTCTGCCTGCGATGATGAAGAAATCAAGCAAACGTCTTGAAAATAATTTTAGTGTAAAGGTCCAGTTACCTCCTAAACCTGCAACTCCTAATGTAGCGATAACTGATGAAAAGGAGATGTTTAAAACCATAAAGGTGGCTAGGATTGAAATACCCTCCACTGTAGAGCAAAAAAAATCAAGTCCAGGACAAGAGGACCTCATTCAATCCGTTCAAGTAGCTCATAATGAAGCTGTTTCTGTTGCAAAAGTAGAGGCATCTAAGGCAGATACTGTAGCTAAACCAATTGAGTTAGCGTTAAGTAACGCAGCACAAAATGTAGTTAAAAAGCAAGTAAAAGTGGCTGCTGTAACGGTACCTGCTAAACCAGTTAAAGTCTCTAAACCGGTTGCAAAAGTGAGTCCTAAAACGATTAAAAAACCGGTAATTGCTCAAGTAAATACAAATATCAACAGTAAAAATTACAAAAGAAATATGTATGCAGTCCAATTGGCCTCATTTTCAAAGTTGGACAATGCCCAATCCTTGGTTAGTAAATTACGTGGCAAAGGATATAAAGCAAGTTATATCAAAACTGCTGGAAGACAGGGGCCTGTTTATAAGGTTTATGCGGGGCATTCACCCGTTAAAAGCGATGTAATGAAGTTGAAAATTCAATTGGCAAGTGCTATGCAGTTGAATGGTTTTATAGTCAATACTGGAGTTAGCTAGCCATGCAATTTCAATGGGTTGATTTAATTTTTATAATAATAATTGGCTTATCCTCGATTACTGGCTTGTTAAGAGGATTTATTAAAGAAGCTATTGCTTTGGGAGTATGGATATTAGCGGTATGGGCAGGCTATCACTACTCAGGAAGCCTTAATCCCTATCTGCAACCTTATATACAAGATCAATCAATTCGGACAATAATAGGTTTTGTTATTGTTGTACTTGGTGTTTTAATCGCTGGGGGTATAGCTAATGCGATACTTGGCCTCTTTTTAAGGGGAAGCGGTTTGGGCGCTATGGACAAAGTTTTAGGCGGTATTTTTGGCTTTTCCCGTGGTGTTTTCATTCTTTCTCTTATCTTCTCAATACTCAGCATGACCTCTTTGCCTTATCAGCAATACGTACAAGGTTCCAGAGTGTATAATCAGCTTTTACCAGTTATAAGCTGGATTTCCGGCTCTTTACCCGGTTTAATTAATAAAGCAAAGCAAACGGTATCAGCAAATGAGTCTTTTAATTTTATTGATATAACCCCTGATTCTTAATGTATTTATAGACGGTGAGAGGGAGCTTGTTTGTAACATCAGCTCCCTTCTGTATTTCTTCGCGAATGGAAGTGGAAGAAATATTATAATTACCTGCATCAAATAAAAAAACATTTCCAGCTTGGGTGTTTAAGAGTTTTACTTTACTCTTAGTTTGATACTTTTCCAAAAACTCTTGCATAATTTCTGGGATAGCTTGCCTAATAAATTCATTTCTATTTATTATCAGTAAATTCGCTAATGTAATGATTTTCTCCCACTGATGCCAACGTGGCAATGAGAGGAAGGCATCATATCCAATAATCAAAGTTATAGATGATTGAGGGTACTCCAGCCTAAAGCTTCCTAAAGTTTCAACCATATAAGAGGGGGTATCCCGTTTAATCTCTCGTAAATCAAGTTTAAAGTCAGGTATCTCTTTAATTGCCAACTTTAACATGTCTACTCTTTGTTCATTGTTAGCTAACGTTGGTGGCTTTATAGCTGGTGTCTTACAAGGGAGAAAAATATAGGAGTCAAACTTAATATGTGTTTGTATGAATTTACTGGCCTGTAAATGACCATTATGTATGGGATCAAAGGTACCGCCAAAAATAGCTATGCTGTGCATGTGTCACCTATTAATTTCCCCATACAAAGTGAAAGAGTTACGTTTTCCAGAGAGCTCCATACTTGAGTGTATGAACTATTCGATTTAATGCGTTCATCGATGGAGTAACAGTATTGATGGAGCTGCTGCAGTATTACTTGATTGAATCGATTACAACATATCTTATAGAGATTGACACGTTGAGGCCAAATTTTTAATTGACTACATGCGTTTTGAATATCAATTTTCTTTTCTATCAAATAAGACAATTGTGTGATTAATCTTATTTCCTGACTGAGCATCCATAAGACTAAAGTTGCTTCTGTCTTATTATTTGCTGCATGACGTAGAATCTGAATGGCCTTATCCCCTTGGCCAAGAAGACATGCATCGACTAACTCAAAAAGATCATGGTCACATTGATTGGATAAATGCTCTAATACGTGTTGTGTCTCAATTTTACTGTTAGGAGTATAAGACAATGCTACTTTTTCAATCACTTGGGCACAGGCCAGCATATTTCCCTGCGTATATTGGTGAATTAAATCGGGAACTAGTGGATCATAATTCATGAAATTTTTCTTTAATTGCATCACTATCCAACTTTTTAGTGCTTCTGGATTAAGTGGATAGGATAGAATAAGTGCCGCGTGCTCATGAGAAGATATCCACTGTAATTGTTTTGCAGGTACATTGGGTGCTCTAATAACAATGAAACAACGCGAATTAATCAAGTTAAGGTATTCAGTGAGTATTTTCTTTCCTGTAGCATCTAGGGATTTCTTATCATAAAAAATATTTAAGAGTACAGTATCTGAAAATAAGGAGTAACTGTTTGCTTCGTCCTTTACTGTATTCCAATCTTCTGCTGACTGGATGGATATGATTTGCTCATCATAGTTATAACTTCTTTGGATGGCCGACTTTATGATCGCTAAAGATTCTTCGAGTAAGTAATTATCTTGTCCGATAATTATATAAAGTGGGGCAATTTTCTTTTGCACTTGCTGGGCAAGCATTTGTTGTTTGATTTGCATGATAATTTTAGTTTAAATGTGCATGTGTTGCTTTTTTCGTACCCACACTACTCTTTCTCGTATCTGGGTTGAAGTCTTGTAGATGGCTCAGACGATAAATTATTTGGGTCACAGCATCTTGCTTCATTTCTCCAATTAAAATACTTTCCTCATCTTTAGAACCTAGAATCCGGTTATTATTTAATATAAGTTCCCTGGAAATACTGATCCTGGCAGGAGTATTAATAACTTGACCTGTGCGTGTTTTCAATACAAATACTACGGTGAGAGTTAAAGTATATTGTCGGGGATTTGTGCTTGCTCCAACACTGATAATCTGTTGTTGTAAGTTCACTTCATTAACGATTAACCAATATTTAGCTCGAGAGGGTTCAGGATTCACTTCAACATTGGATCCCTCCAGTCGAGATTGCAGTATTGAGACGAACTGTTTGTCATCATTTTCAGAAATAATAGCTACATTATTAAGCCATCTGGGTACATTGTTCATGCCGCGTAGATGAAACCCGCAGGCTGATAGCAATAATATGAACAGTAACGGTACTACACAGCGTAAAGCTGCAATTTGATGCTTTTGCTGTTCATGTTCCGCAACTTGTATATGAAGTCCATGCGGGACTTTAGAAACATCCGGGCCACACTTCATTAGTTAACAACCAAATTAATTAGTTGTCTGTGTGCCACAACAATTGCCTTTCTTACTGTTTTATCAGCAAGGAAATCTTTTGCATGTTCTTTGGCTGCACCAATTAATGCTTCTTCTGTAGCATCCACACCTGCGGTAAATTGAGCTCTTAGTTTCCCATTAACTTGAACCACATAATCCACCTCTTCAGTTTTTAGAGCACCTTTGTCTACTCTTGGCCAATTTGCATCAATAATCGCTTTTTCAAAGCCTAATTGTTGCCAAATATGGTGAGTCATATGCGGTGTTATAGGGGCCAATAAACGTAACAGTATACTCATGCTGGAGTGAATAAAGAATTTATCTTCTTCAGTTTGTATAGAATAACTGGATATTTCATTAAACAGCTTCATGCATCCTGAAACTACTGTATTGAACTGATTGCGATCGTAATCATGTGTCGCTTGTGCAAGAATTTGGTGAACAACCAGTCGTGATTTCTTTAATCGACTTTCCGCTTGCTGCCAATTCACGTGCCCATTGCCGCTTAGAATGATGTCATTGATCTCCATGAACATATTTTGATACTGATAGGCAAAAGCCCAGATGCGTTTTAGAAAACGATGCGCACCTTCCACAGCAGTATCTGACCACTCCAATGATTGTTCTGGTGGTGCGGCAAACATAACAAATAAACGTGCAGTGTCCGCTCCATAAGTGTCGATAAGATGATTGGGATCAACGACATTACCTACAGACTTAGACATTTTGTGTCCGTCTTTTAAAACCATTCCTTGGGTTAGCAGAGCTTTAAATGGTTCATCCGAATTCACTAAACCTTCATCACGCATTAGTTTGTGAAAAAAGCGAGCATAAAGTAAATGCATTACTGCATGTTCGATCCCGCCCACATATTGATCCACCGGAGTCCAATATTTTGCTCGGTCATCAAGCATGGCATTTTCCTGACCTTTACATGCAAAGCGGGCATAATACCAAGATGACTCAACAAAGGTATCAAAAGTGTCTGTTTCGCGAGATGCATCCTGACCGCACTTTGGACAGCTTACGTTTACAAATTCTGGGCATTGGGCCAATGGCGAACCGGTACCTGTAAATGTGACATTTTCCGGAAGAATCACTGGGAGATCTTGGTCTGGAACAGGCACAGTTCCGCATTGGTCACATAAAATCATGGGAATAGGAGTACCCCAATATCTTTGCCTGGATACGCCCCAGTCACGCAACCTATAGTTAATTGTTGCTTTGCCTGCATCATGTTCCTCAAGGAAGCTGGTTATTGTTTCCACCGCTTGGGAGGAGCTTAACCCATCAAATTGACCGGAGTTAATTAATGTGCCTTCTTCAGTATAAGCGGATTTGCTTAAGTCATGCGGGGTGTCACTTGCAGGTTTAATGACTTCTTTAATTGGCAATTGGTATTTGTGCGCAAATTCCCAGTCTCTTTGATCATGTGCTGGGACTGACATTACAGCTCCAGAGCCGTATTGCATGAGTACAAAATTTGCGACCCATATCGGTAATTCTTCACCAGTTATAGGATGGATTGCCGACATGCCTGTAGCGACACCTCGCTTTTCCATAGTAGCGAGTTCTGCCTCAGCCATTTTAGTACCTTGGCAACTATCAATGAACTCTTTGACGTCCTTACGAGTGCTTGCTGCTTCTTTAGCAAGCGGGTGATCCGTTGCAACAGCAAGGTATGTTGCACCCATTAAGGTATCAGGGCGGGTTGTATATACTTTTAATCGTTTAGGATAATTATTGACATTAAAATGAATTTCAGTACCAGTGGAGCGACCTATCCAGTTGCGCTGCATTTGCTTCACTTGTGCTGGCCATTCGTCCAATGTATCTAGTGAACTGAGTAATTCATCAGCATAAGCTGTAATTTTAATAAACCATTGGGAGATTTCCTTTCGTTCCACAAGAGCTCCCGAACGCCAGCCGCGTCCATCGACAACTTGCTCATTTGCCAAAACGGTTTGATCTACAGGATCCCAATTTACCACCGCATTTTTCTTGTATACTAAGCCTTTTTCGAATAATCGAATAAAAAACCATTGTTCCCACCGATAATATTCAGGTACACATGTGCTAATTTCACGTCGCCAATCATAGGCATTACCAAGACGTAAAAATTGTTTTTTCATGGACTCTATATTTTTTTTTGTCCATTCTGCAGGGGGGATTCCGTTTTTTATGGCCGCATTTTCAGCCGGCAAGCCAAATGCATCCCAACCAATGGGCTGAAGAACATTTTTACCCAAAGCACGTTGATAACGAGCAATAACGTCACCAATAGTGTAGTTACGAACATGCCCCATGTGTAATGTCCCACTTGGGTAGGGAAACATGGATAAACAATAAAATTTCTCTCTGTTTAAATCTTCTGAAACGTTAAATGATTGTTTTTTATGCCAATACTGTTGAGCTTGTTCTTCAACTTCTTGTGGTATATAGGTATTATCCATAGTCCGATTTTTTAAGTGACTCTAAATCGCTAAGGATAACTCCTCTTGTGTCCGCCAGCAATAGATTATTGCTGGAATAAGCGACGAAGTTGAATAAAAAGTATAAGAATAAGAAAAATAGAGCAAAATATGAGCACGGGATACTCATTCCAAATAATCCATGGGGTTAGACCTTCGGCAGGAAATATACTGCTTTGCAGGAGGCCGGAACTAAATGGAGGAAGACTTTCTACTATATCCCCACTTGCGTCAATTACTGATGATAAACCATCATTATTGACTACTACTTGATATCGTCCGGTAAGTAGGGAGAGGATTTGAGCCATCTGTAATTGTTGGTAACTTGCTAATGAGTGTCCAAACCAACCATTATCACTAATTGAGACAATCCATTGGGCTTTAGGCATTTGATCACGTAAAATATTGGGGTAAGCAATCTCATAACAAATGAGACTTGCTATAGGATGGTTTTCGATGCGAATTAAAGATTGTTTTCTTTTTCCTGGTAATAAATTGGGTTCGGGTAAATTAAACCAACGATTTATAGCAACCAGAGGTTTGGGAATATACTCACCAAAAGGAACCAGATGGCGTTTGAGTTTTTTCCCCTTTGCCTGCCCAAGCGTAATGACCGAGTTGTAATAATTTGTTTCACTGTCATCTGTAGGTTGTAAAATGCCCAACATGAGAGCGCTATTCGCTTTCAGGGCTTTTTTGTTCAGTTTTAATAAGTATTTATCCAAATAACTTGCAGGTAGTGGTATGGCTGATTCTGGTAAAATAATTAATTGTTTACCTAAGAGTTTATTAATTGCATCTTCATAGTATTTTAATAAATTCCAAAATAAGGTTTCATCCCATTTATCGCGCATGGATAAATTAGCCTGAATAGCACCAACACTGATAGGTTCTTTTTTGATTTGGGACCATGAAATATTTTTGCAAAGTATGGGGCTAATAATAATGAGCACAATTATGATCAAATAGTGGTAGCGTTTTGGGGAATTTTGTGACACAGCTAAAGTCAGTAATGTAGAAATTAAAGCACATACAAAGCTGAGTCCGTAAATTCCTAAAAGGGGAGCGATGTATTTAATCGGGGTATCAATGAGGATGGTGCCTATTAATAACCAGGGGAAACCGCTAAATAAATTAGCACGACAGTATTCACTCAAGCACCATAAGACACAAAATAGAGTTAATGACACCAGTTTTCGATTTTTGAACTCAAGCAATTTATACAGACATGCAACAAGGGCAGGGAAGACAGCGAGATACATAATGAATATTAATGTAACTAAGCCCGCAAGGAAATAATTGAGTTGGCCATAGTCATGAATACTGACTATAACCCAGGAAATTCCAAAACCGAAATACCCTATCCCATAAAAAAAACCAAGTGAAAAACTTTGTTTTGCAGAGCAATTCTGTAGACATGAATAGAGAAAAGCCAAACTTAATAGTGCTAATCCTGGTATATGGAAAGGGGCAAAACCAAAAGGCGCCAGAAGGCCTGCTATAAATACAAAAAAGTATTTAACATAGCCAAGACCAATTGATGAATTCAAGGGAATAGAATTGGCTAAAGCGGTTGGCTTCATGAGTTGTTAGAAAATTATAAAACGATAAGATAATTGAGTCCTTTATCCAGGTCAAGAATTAGTAAAACTTTTTATAGATGATATGCCCTAATTTAGGTGAAATGCAGGTTAAGGTAATCAACTAATATTTGTTTCTTCTGTACTAGGAATACATCTAATTTCTGAACATACAGCCATTCTTCAGATACTTGCCGTGCTTTATTCACGGTATCCAGTCGAACGCGAATATAGATTGGGCTGGATTTTGCGCATACAGCGTGGAATGTAAGCTTTTTGATTTTATATCATGATAGAGGCGATTGTAATGGGTCACCTCTGTCTGCATCCAGTATCTTTGCCTGCGGGCTCAAGTTTGAGGCCGGGGCGGATATTATTTTTTCAGAACATAAGTTCCTGGTGCATCACAAATTGGTCTTATTTCCTTTTCAGGGTTTCCTAGTTCGGGTGGTTTTTTTTTCGTGCCAGAGTAATCTGCAAGCCATTTTTCCCATGCTGGCCACCATGAATCTTTGAAATAAGGGGCTCTTTCCAACCAAATATCAGGGGCTAAATGTTTATCATTCTCTTTATGAGTCAGCATTTGATAACTTTGTCTTGATTCACCTGGTTCATTAACAATCCCTGTGTTGTGTCCTGCATTGGTCAATATGAAGGTAATATCGCTATCAGTAAAGTAATGAATTTTATACACTGATTTCCAAGGTGCTATGTGATCTTTTATAGTACTTACTGCAAAAATAGGTATATTGATATCGGCAAGATTAATGTTTTCATCATCAATTTTAAATCGTCCTTCAACTAAATCATTATTTAAGAACAAACTACGTAAATACTTACTATGCATTTTATAGGGCATGCGTGTGGTATCGTAATTCCAAGCCATTAAATCACTAACCTCCTGTCGCTTACCCAATAAATAATCATAAACCATCCGAGACCAAATGAGATCGATAGAGCGTAACATATTGAACGCGCCAGCCATTTGCGAACCTTCTAAATAGCCCTTTTCCCACATGATATCTTCAATATAGGTAAGTTGGTTTTCGTCAATAAACAACTGCAACTCCCCTGCATCCTGAAAATCGGTTTGCGCGGCAAACAAAGTAATTGTTTTTA
Source organism: Legionella parisiensis (assembly GCF_001467945.1). GTDB lineage: Bacteria > Pseudomonadota > Gammaproteobacteria > Legionellales > Legionellaceae > Legionella > Legionella parisiensis. The sequence goes on along the minus strand of NZ_LNYQ01000013.1, from coordinate 1,882,045 downwards.
ATCGATCATCATTATCAGCGGCCATTTTCGCAGCAACAATGGTTAATAAAGTTCCACCGATACAATATCCTACTGCATGGATTTTTTCTTTGGGGATAATTTGATTTATTGTTTTTAATGAATCCATTACACCTTGTATTGCATAATCAGAAAAGTCTAAGTCTCTATCTTCAGATGTTGGATTTTTCCAGGAAATCATAAAAACAGTGTGCCCCTTATCTACCAAGAATTTAACCATGGAGTTGTTAGGTGAGAGATCAAGAATATAATATTTCATGATCCAAGCAGGAATGATTAAAATTGGCTCTGGATGTACTGTTGATGTTGTTGGCTCATATTGGATAAGTTCAATTAAATTATTTCTATAAATAACCTTTCCTGATGTTACTGCTACATTCTTTCCTACTTTATATTGTTCACTTCCCGCTGGTGGTTTGTTGTTCAATTTTCGGATGATGTCATTAACAAAATTATTCCATCCTTTGATAAAATTCATGCCACCTTCATTCATTGCGGTAGTAATTACTTCAGGATTCATCCCTGGGAAATTGGATGGAGCAAAAACATCCAAAATTTGACGTGTTACAAAATTAACTATCTTTTCATGATGCTTGGAAACGCCACGAAGATGTGTTGTAGCATTCTCCCACCATTCCTCTGCTAATAAAAAGGATTGTGAGTACATATTGAATGGAAACTCAGACCATAATTCATTTTTAAAGCGGTGATCTGTTTGACGTACTTCAATACAGGGTTCACATTTATCCTGGCTTTGTTGTTGTATGTATAACAATAAATGCCCTAGTTTTTTGAGTGCATTTTTATTTAAGTCAATTCGCTTTGCAGGCGAAAAAATTAAATATATGAGCCAATCTGTAAAAGACATCATAAGTGTCCCAGGGGATAGCCAGTTACACAGTTGGCTGCTTAAAGCGTGGAATAATCTATCAATACTTAGCCCCTCATAATCGTATTTTTCTGATTCGGTCACTAAGGGGGCCTGAGTATTTTCAGTTGTTTTTTTGGGGGGCTTTTTGGATTTCTTCATGATCAACTCCCTTTATCAATTCAAGAATTTTTTAAAATATGTCCTTCTTCAATATTACGTATTAAAAAGTGAAATAGCTCAATTTTAAAATTGTTATTTTGTTCTGCACATAGTTTAGAGGATACTATCCAATTCTTAATATTTTGTGTAGGATGATTGCGTTTTATAATGGGAGAGGGATAAATGTATAATGTAATGATTACTGGTGCAGGGAAAATTGGTAGCCTAATCGCTTGTTTATTATCAGAAAGCGGTTCTTATCAGGTTCATCTGGTTGATATTGATTTTAATGGATCAGATGTAAAAAGGCTGTTGGACGCAGTACCCAAAATTAAAACAGTAGCCTTAGATGTTCGAGATCAGCAGTCAACCCAGGCTTATATGGAAAAAAATGGTATTGTGGCTGTTATGTCAAGCCTTCCATATTTTCTTAATACTTATGTTGCTGAAGCTGCAAAAGCTGCTAAAGCACATTATTTTGATCTCACCGAAGATACCGCAGTGACTGAAGCAGTGAAAGCAATTGCTCTTGATGCAGAAACTGCATTCGTTCCTCAATGCGGGTTAGCTCCCGGATTTATCAGCATCGCTGCAAATAGTTTGATGCATGAGTTTGAAGAGTGTCATCATGTTAAATTACGTGTCGGAGCGCTTCCTCAAAATGCAAATAATGCACTGCAATATTCATTAACTTGGTCAACTGATGGAGTAATTAATGAGTACGGTAACCCTTGTTATGGAATTAAATATGGAAAATCGGTAACTTTAGCACCTTTAGAAGGATTGGAAACTATTCAAATCGATGGTTGTGAATATGAAGCATTTAACACATCAGGTGGATTGGGAAGTTTGGCTGAATTGCATGCGGGTAAAGTGCAAACCATGAATTATAAGACCATGCGTTATCCTGGCCATTGTTCAAAGATGCGTTTATTAATGAACGACTTGCGATTAAATCAAGATAGACCTACGTTAAAACGCATTTTAGAAAATGCTATTCCCAAAACTTATCAAGATCTTGTGATTGTGTATGTTTCTGTGGAAGGTATAAAACAGGGCGAGTTGACTGAAAAAAATTATGTGAAAAAGATTTACCCTGCGGAAATTTGTGGTTTGGAGTGGTCAGCAATTCAAATTAGTACGGCTTCTGGTGTTTGTGCAGTAGTTGATTTAGTACTTGGGCAAGAAAATGAATATAAGGGATTGATTTTACAAGAAAAATTCCAATTGTCTTCGGTGCTGGAAAATCGATTTGGTCGCTATTACGCTTAATCTAGAAATATCATGGTTACTGTTCCCGGATATTTTTGTTAATCCGGGTACTATGGAGGCACTTAATGGACATATTAAAACGCTTAAAAATTCACGCAGTTAATCCGGGCGCCTTTAGTGGTCAAGGTTGGCAAAGCGGGGTTCATGAGCATCAATTAATTTCTTATAACCCTGCAAATGGTGAGAAGCTTGCGGAAATAGCAACATGCACTATGCGCGATTATGAAGAGGTAATGACTCGTGCGCAATATGCTGCGCACGAGTGGAAAAAAGTTCCTGCTCCCAAAAGGGGAGAAATCATCAGGCAAATTGGACAAGCATTGCGGGAACATAAAGATGCTTTGGGAAGTTTGGTTTCTCTTGAAATGGGAAAATCGAAGCAGGAAGGGGATGGAGAAGTTCAGGAGATGATTGATATAGCCGATTTTGCGGTAGGTCAGTCACGAATGTTATATGGTAATTCCATGCACTCGGAACGCCCTCAACACAGAATGTATGAGCAGTGGCATCCATATGGTATTGTTGGTGTTATTTCGGCTTTTAACTTTCCCGTTGCTGTTTGGTCTTGGAATGCTTTTCTGGCTGCTATCTGTGGTAATGTGACTTTGTGGAAACCTTCAGCAAAGACACCTTTATGTGCTGTTGCAGTTCAGCATATTTGCAATGATGTGTTAAGAGCTAATGGTTGTCCGGAAATATTCAGTTTAATTATTCCCGAAAGTCACGATGTGGTTGAGGAAATGGTTAATGATAAGCGTATACCCCTTATTTCATTTACTGGCTCAACAGCTGTAGGGAAACAGGTTGCCGAAAAAGTTGCAGCTCGATTAGGTAAAACAATACTAGAGTTAGGCGGTAATAATGCAATTATTCTTGATGAATCAGCTGACCTGCATTTAGCAATCCCTGCCATTGTTTTTGGAGCAGTAGGTACTGCAGGTCAACGATGTACTTCTACACGACGCCTATTTGTTCATCATTCTAAATATGATTATGTTGTAGAGCGTTTACGTTTTGCCTATGAACAAATAACAATTGGTGATCCTTTAGATAAGAAAAATTTAATGGGGCCTCTTATTGATGAACAAGCCGTTTATCAATTTAATCAGGCAATAGCTCGAATTAAGGAAGCAGGCGGTCGGATTATTTTTGGTGGCGAACCTGTACAAGGTTCTGGTTTTTTTGTCCAACCTACATTGGTATGCAATGTAAAAAATCATTGGGAAATTGTGCAAGAAGAAACATTTGCACCAATTCTGTACGTAATGCCGTTTCAGACAATCGATGAGGCCATCGCCTTACAAAATCATGTACCCCAAGGATTGTCTTCTGCTATGTTCACGCAAAGCCTGAAAAATGCAGAACATTTTTTAAGTGCCTGGGGCAGCGATTGTGGAATAGCCAATATTAATATAGGTACTTCAGGTGCTGAAATTGGCGGTGCATTTGGTGGGGAAAAAGAAACCGGTGGTGGGCGTGAATCGGGCTCTGATTCTTGGAAAGCATACATGCGTCGACAAACCAATACGATAAATTGGGGAAATGAGTTACCTTTGGCTCAAGGTATTCGTTTTGACTTGTCTTGATTTAGTCAATTGTTGTAGCCTGGGTGAAGCGAAGCGTAACTCAGGTTCATAGGACATAAATTACCCGGGTTTCGCTTCGCTTCACCCAGGCTACATTGTAATTAACGAGGAAAAAAGAATGCAGGGACCTTTTTTTATAAAAAAAGTCGCAGTTCTGGGTGCTGGTGTTATGGGTGCGCAGATTGCAGCGCACTGTGTTAACGCAGGTATAGAAACGTTACTCTATGATTTGGCATCTAAAGAAGGAGATGCGAATGCACTGATTGATAAGTCAATAGCTAATTTAGGAAAGTTAAAACCCGCTCCACTTGCTACTGCCCAAACCGCAAGACTGTTGCAAGCACGAAATTATGAACGGGATCTGGCTGATTTAACTTCATGCGATTTAATTATTGAAGCAATAGCTGAGCGTTTGGACTGGAAAGAAGATTTATACAAGCGGATTTCTCCATTTTTAGCAGAACACTCAATTTTAGTGAGTAATACCTCGGGTTTGAGTATTAATTCTTTATGTTCTGTTTTACCAAAAGCACATAGAAAAAACTTTTGTGGCGTTCACTTTTTTAATCCTCCTCGGTATATGCATCTTGCAGAACTTATTCCTGCTGAAACTACGGATAGAGAGTTAGTGGATAACCTGGAGGCATGGTTAACCCGTTATCTAGGTAAAGGAGTGGTACGTGCCAAAGATACACCTAATTTTATAGGCAATCGCATAGGCGTATTTTCTCTCTTAACAACCTTGCATCATGCTTTTGCTATGGACATGGGATTGGATGAAGTTGATGCATTGACAGGTCCTTTGTTGGGTAGACCGAAATCCGCTACGTTTCGTACTATGGATGTTGTCGGTCTGGATACCATGCAACATGTAATCCACACAATGCAACAACAGTTACAAGATGATCCATGGCATCATACTTTTGTGCTGCCCGAATGGCTCCTTAACCTCATTAAAGATGGACATTTAGGGCAAAAATCAGGCCAAGGTATCTATAGAAAAAATGGCAAAATTATTGAGGTTTATGATGTTGGAACCGCAAGTTATCGCCCGGCACAACCCGTTGTAAGTGATGAGTTAAAATCGATTATGGGTAATCCTGATCCGGCAGCACGCATGCAAAGCCTAATTATTTCCAATAACAAGCAAGCACAATTCTTGGCTGCATGCTTCAGAGATTTATTCCATTATTGTGCGTATCATCTTGAGTCAATTGCAGATAATGTTCGAGATGTTGATTTGGCGATTCGCTGGGGCTTCGGATGGATGCAAGGACCTTTTGAAACATGGCAATTAGCAGACCTGGAAAAAATGACCCAGTATATAAATCAGGCAATAAAGGAAAAATCATCCCTTAGTACGGCGCAATTGCCGGGATGGCTTTTGGAAATCGATGCCTTTTATACTGAACGTGGTGCATATTCTCCACAGAAAAATGATTATCAATCGCGAAGCCAATTACCTGTGTACAAACGTCAATTCTTTACTGACCGGGTTATTAAAGAATCAGCACATCCTACACCAGTGATTTATGAAAATGAAGGTGTACGTTTATGGCATTTACAAGATGATGTGGCTGTAGTGAATTTTAAAAGTAAAGCCAATACTGTAGGACAAGCAGTTCTTGATGGATTGGAGGCCGCGGTGGAAACCGCAGAAAAACAATGTCGCGGGTTAATTATTTATCAACACGATGCGACTAATTTTTGTTCAGGTGCGGACTTGCGTGGTGTTCTTAATTTAATTAAGGACAACAAAATGCAAGCTTTGGAGACTATGATTGCACAATTTCAACGTGTGGCTTTACGTTTGAAATACAGTCCTGTTCCAACAGTTGCAGCATTGAGAGGACGTGCTCTTGGCGGCGGTTGTGAATTAATGATGCATTGTGATGCTGTGGTTGCTGCCTTTGAAGCTTATCCCGGCCTGGTTGAGTTTGGTGTCGGAGTTATACCTGCTGGTGGTGGATGCAAAGAGATGGCCATGCGTGCTGCGCATCTGGCTCCCAAAGGGGATTTGATGGCATTCCTTCAGAGTTACTATCAACAGATTGCCACGGCGCAAGTTGCAGGTTCAGCTGCAGATGCAATGCAGATGGGCTATTTGCGAAATACGGACAGTTATGTCATGAATGCTGATGAAGTACTCTATGTTGCATTGGCTAAGGTAAATTCCATGCATATGGAAAATTATCTACCTCCTTTAAAGAAACAGTTTCAAATTGCTGGAATTGAAGGTAAAGCACGACTACAAGCAGGATTGGTAAACTGGTTAGAGGGTGGATTTATTTCTCAGCATGATTATTTCATTGCTACGGAGTTAGCGTCAGTGCTTTGTGGTGGCAATCTCAATCAAAACACATTTGTTGATGAGAACTGGATGCTTAAGTTAGAGCGAGAGGCTTTTATAACTCTTGCTGGAACACAATTAACTCAAGCACGGATTAGTCATTTACTAGAAACTGGCAAGCCGTTACGCAACTAAGGGAGATTTGAACATGACGAATGTATATGTAGTTGACGCGTTACGCACCCCAGTAGGTAAAGCACCGCGAGGTATATTTAAGAATACTTTACCTGATGATTTATTGGCTCATGTGATCAGAAATTTAATGGTACGTAATCCGTCAGTAGATCATCAGGAAATCGGAGACGTTGTAATAGGTTGTGCTATGCCTGAGGCAGAGCAAGGCATGAATGTAGCACGTATTGCATCATTACTTGCCGACTTACCTCAATCTGTCCCTGCAATGACAATCAATCGTTTTTGCTCTTCTGGAGTGCAAAGTATTGCTACTGTAGCAGAATCCATACGTAGTGGTGACATGCATTTGGCTCTTGCTGGTGGTGTTGAAAGTATGTCTATGGTCCCTTTAGGGGGAAATAAATACACGGCGAATCCCGTTATATTCAACAATGAAGATATCGCAATTGCATACGGTATGGGTATTACTGCTGAAAATGTTGCAAAACGCTGGGAAATTACTCGAGAACAACAAGATGAGTTTGCTGCTGAAAGTCATAAAAAAGCAGTAGCAGCACAGCAACGTGGTGACTTTAAAGCAGAGATCAGCCCCGTAGAAATCACCATTAGACAAGCAGATTTAGAAAACTCTACGGTAATAATGAAAAAAAAATGGGTAAGTGATGATGAAGGACCGCGAGCTGATACTTCTTATGAAGTGATTTCTAAATTAAAACCAGTCTTTGCTGCAAAGGGAACGGTTACTGCAGGAAACAGCTCCCAGACCAGTGATGGTGCAGGTATTGCTTTATTGGCCAGTGAAAAGGCTTTACATCAATATAATTTAAAACCAATAGGACGATTATTGAGTTATGCTGTTGCCGGGGTACCTCCTGAAATTATGGGTATTGGTCCTATTCAAGCAATTCCAATTGCTTTAAAACGAGCTGGTATTACTTTAGATCAGTTGGATTGGATAGAGCTTAATGAGGCCTTTGCAGCGCAAGCTTTGGCAGTAATTAAAGAGCTTGGTCTTCCTCGAAGCAAAGTGAATCCTTTAGGGGGAGCTATTGCTTTAGGACATCCTTTAGGAGCAACAGGTGCAATTAGAACAGTTACTTTATTGAATGGATTAAAAAGAATTAAAGGACGATATGGCATGGTGACCATGTGTATTGGTACTGGTATGGGGGCTGCTGCAATATTTGAAGCTTTATAGATTTGTAGCCGAGTTTTGAAGGAAACCGTTCATGTAACTATATTAATATATGAGAGCTTAGGTGAAGCAAAGTGACCCCAGGCTCTCCAGTGGTATTAATTCGAACTCAAAAAGCAGCGAACGATCGTTTGGATAATAATGGCACAGGCCGGGAGATCAATAAAATTCCCCCTTAGTTTGATTGTATGATTAGGCGTTGCAGAAAGTTAAGGCAGAAGGATCTAAAAATTAATTTTTGAGAACCAAGTAACAAACTAAATGGATATTTTTAAGGGTCCGGATGGGGAATTGCTCTATTTGGTAAAGACTTGCGTTAAGTTTTTTCCAGGCTTGATGCTTTGTAGTTAGGTTATTCTCCTATTCCAAGTGAAGCCCGAGCTAACTGTGCTTTTGCTGTCTCTCAGGTTACACGTTGTAAAAAAATCTTTAAATAAGTTGCTACTTAATTTTTATCGCGGAATATAATGCGACCTTTGGACAAGTCATAGGGGGTTAACTCGACTTTGACTTTATCACCAGTTAAAATTCTAATGTAATTTTTACGCATACGACCGGATATGTGTGCAGTGACAACATGTCCATTTTCTAATTCAACACGGAACATGGTGTTAGGTAAGGTATCTATAACGGTTCCAGCCATTTCTATATGATCTTCTTTTGCCATAGGTCTCTCAGTGATGTATCAAATGTATAAGGGTTATTATTATATACTTAACTGCGTGTATACTGCACTAAAATGAAGAAAATGGCAATCTAAGCTCATTAAAATTTAATTAGTTAGTTTATTCATGACTGGTTTACTACAGACACTATAGACTCCGGCATTAATAACTTCTCTTATCCTACTTTATGTGTATTGACTAACCCGGGAATCTCCTCAACGATAAATACATCACCAACATAGTCAACATAGTGTCTTTCTTGACTGACTTGTGCACGACTAGGTCTAATCAATCCATGTAAATTAAATTCATTTTTTTGTAATTCAAAGCACAGAGTTTTAATCTGTTCGGGAGTAACACATTGCTCAAATAGAATTTTTGCAGTTGTGAGAAAGCGCTGCATTTCATCATCAAAAGTTATTTTATCTTGCAGATATTTTGTTTTTACTTCAAGTGTATCTGTAAATGCAGGTTCTTTAGGGGGCTTAGGAACTATTTTCCAACCGTCATGGGTTAATCCCAATCGAAGATGTTTTACCATTTCATGTTCTTGAGAGTAATATGAAACAGTTATTATTCCAGCTGAATTATCTCTTATTAAAAATACAGCCTTAGTTTCTTTTTTTGTGGCACCATGGGTTTCCAAAATATCGTGTAATTGATTACTGCTCAGTTTTCCAAAAATAATAGAAACTTTCGACTCTGATTCTTTATATCGTTGTGAATCCATAGGCCAATACTCCAGGATGTCTAGTAACTACATTGTCAATCATTGAAGCCATAACAGGATGGTATGGTGTTCACATGTCCATATCGTATAATAATAGTACACTGTTATGGTTATTTAAAATATTTAAGGCAAAATGATATTCCATGGGCCTTGCTTTGTAGGATGTTCTAATGACTGGGATAACAGGTGAAGAAATTCTTTTCGTTCGATAACTTTAGCGCCTAGACTTTGTAAATGATTGGTCGGAATTTGGCAGTCAATAAAATCAAAATTCCAGTCAATCATTGTTTTGCATAAATAATAAAAGGCAATTTTTGAGGCATCTGTTATCTTATGGAACATCGATTCACCAAAAAAAGCGTGGCCTAAACTGAGTCCGTATAAGCCTCCTACAAGATCATTTTCATACCATATTTCAAAGGAATGAGCATACCCCATAGTATGTAATCGAGTGTAAGCTTCAATCATTTCTTTCGTAATCCAGGTATTATTTATTCGTTCAGTACACGTAGCACATGCAGTAATTACTTGTTTAAAGGCTGTATCTATTGTGAAACTGAAGGATTTTTTTAATGATTTTTTTAAACTGCGAGACACTTTAAATTCATCAGGAATCAATATGAGCCTTGGGTTTGGAGACCACCAGAGAATAGGTGTCCCTGGCTCATACCAAGGGAAAATTCCTTGTCTATAAGCCTGAAGTATGCGTTGGGGTTTTAAATCACCACCAATAAATAATAGACCTTGTTCATCACTGGTTTCTGGATTTGGAAAGAAGTGAATTTCATTATGACTCAATACAATCTCCTAGATTTTTCAAGAATTTTTCTCGTACAAATCTTTTTTATTCTACAATTATTATAAACCTAGAAAAAGCAGTTGAAACTTGTTGCGTAGGCTAAAGATATCGAATTTGCTAGAAATTTTCGTTCGCTACGTCCTCAACTACTTTTTTCTAGATTAAAAATGAACTGGAGGAAACAATTGGACTATTTGTATAGCCTGGGCAATATTCTAATGCTTTTGAGCCTTTGTTTTAGAAAAGTACTTTTTCTTCGTACAATATTTATACTATCTGATCTATCGTTTTTGCTCTATGGGGCATTGGCTGATGTACCTCCAGTTGCGTATTGGGCTATCGCATCATTAGTAATTAATTTTGTACAAATTGGTATTTTGTTAAGAGATATGATGCCTAGAGACTTGCCTTATGATTTGCAACAAATAAAAGATTTATTTTTTTCAAGCATGCAAACGAGTGATTTTATTCGTCTGATTAAATTAAGTTATCGAGGCACTTCCAGTAATAAAAAAATGTTGACTAAAGGAGAACCTGTAGAAAACTTAATGTTGATCACTGAGGGTTTGGTTTATATCGAGGTAGATGGAGCTACTATTGAGGTAGGTCCTTATCACTTTATTGGTGAGATGAGTTATTTTAGAGACGGTAAGGCCAGCACTACCATACATTCACGAGAACCAGTAGATTTTTTATATTGGCGTTATTCTGATTTGCGTCGCCTACAAGAAAACAACCCTCCCTTATTTATGAAAATGATTGAAGCTATGGGAAAGGATATTATGTTGAAAATGCTTCATGAAAATAAAACGTCAGAGTCGGTATAATAGAGATAGCTCTATTCGAGGCAGCAAAGCAGAGTTGTTTTATAAGTCAGCTTCACCGCATGCCAAATTTTAATTAAACGCTATTTTCCTAAATTCAAATCCAAATATTGCTCTGCATCAAGAGCCGCCATACAACCAAAACCAGCAGAGGTAATGGCTTGTCGATACACATGGTCAGCTACATCACCACAAGCAAATACGCCGGGAATAGAAGTGCTGGTTGCCATGCCTTCCAGGCCTGAATTTATAACGATATAACCATTATTCATGATCAGTTGATCTTTAAACAAATCAGTATTAGGTGTGTGTCCTATAGCAATGAATACACCATCAACATTTAATAATTCCTTATTATCAGTTTGTACATTACGAATTAAAGCTCCAGTTACTTTTTTATCATCGCCAATGACTTCATCAAGAGTGGAGTTCCAAATTATTTTAATATTACCGTTACGTGTTTTTTCAAAGAGTTTGTCCTGAAGAATTTTCTCGGCACGCAGGCTGTCGCGTCGATGTACTAGGGTAACCGATGAGGCGAGGTTAGATAAATAAAGCGCTTCCTCAACTGCAGTATTTCCTCCACCAATAACACAAACTGCTTTATTGCGATAAAAAAAGCCATCGCATGTGGCGCAGGCAGAAACCCCGCGGCCTTGATAAGCTGATTCTGACTCTAATCCCAGATATCGTGCAGAAGCTCCCGTAGCGATGATCAACGCATCACAGGTATAAATATCACTATCACCATGCAGTGTAAAAGGAGCTTGTGCCAAATTAGCTTTGACAATATGATCAAAAATAATTTGAGTATCAAAGCGTTCTGCATGTTTTTGCATACGCTCCATGAGGGCAGGGCCTTGAAGCCCCTCGATGTCACCAGGCCAGTTATCGACGTCCGTTGTGGTCGTCAATTGACCTCCTGGTTGCATTCCAGTGATTAAAACTGGATGTAGATTGGCTCTTGCAGCATAGACTGCAGCGGTATAGCCTGCTGGTCCTGAACCTAATATGATTAAGCGGTGATGATTGCTTGAGCTCATTATCTCTGCCTTCCTTAATATTTTGATATTTTGTGTTAAGATGGCGAATATTATGACAAAAATAACGATATGAAAATACCTATGGAAAAACAACATTCAGGAAAAAAATCTGGTGCATCTAAAAAACACATGCCTAGCTATGTTGTAAAACGACTTAGCGAGGGTAGTTTTATATTAATTTTAACGAGTGCTCTTTTTGTGCTCTTGTCTTTACTGACTTATAACATCAGCGATCCTGGATTTTCACATGCTTCACGAGCTGGAGCGGTTGTTGCAAACTCAGGGGGGCGAGTGGGTGCATATATTGCAGACGCTCTTTACTTCGTATTTGGATATTTTGCCTACTTGGTACCTATCGCTTTTGTTTATATTTCCTGGGCCTTATTGCATGATCTTCGTGCATTAAAAATTCTTGATAAACGTGTTTTAGTTCTTCGTTCTATTGGATTGATGCTTATGTTTGCTGGGGGCTGCGGCTTATTAAGCCTTGAGTCGGAGATGAATCAATTGGATTCTATTCATGGTGCCGGAGGATTTATAGGACAGGCTGTTGGTGGTGGTTGGTATCAAATGCTGAATTTATATGGAGCAAGCTTGGTGCTGTTTGCTATGCTTTTGGTGGGAACTACGTGGTTAACCGGGTTATCCTGGATAAGAGCAATTGAACTCATCGGCTTTTATACATTATTTGCTGCAAATTATATTTCTAAGGCAATACAAAAAGTAGTACATCTTTTTAAGACTCAAACCGAGCTCTCAAAGTCGTCAAAAGAAATAACCAAAACACCTCGCGATAAACCGGCTCCGAAATTATTTAAACCAAAGATAGAGAAAGAAAGTGAGGTTGTAGTGACTCCTCCTATTTTAATTACTAACGAAGTAAAACCTGACATTGTGAAACCGGTTAAGGAAATAAAAGAAATCCGTATCCCCAAAGTCAGTACTTCCGGTGAATTACCCTCTCTAAGCTTGTTAGATAAAGGACAGCCTGGAAAACCAATGGGAGGGTACACGCATCAGGAACTGGAGAATTTATCACGGGAAGTAGAACAACATTTACTGGATTTTGGTATTCAGGCTGGTGTGGTAGCTGTCCATCCTGGGCCTGTAGTAACTCGCTTTGAATTACAATTGGCTGCAGGTATCAAAGTAAGTAAGCTGACTGCATTGGCTAAAGATTTAGCTCGTTCTTTGTCTGTAATTTCGGTTCGTGTTGTTGAAGTAATCCCAGGTAAAACTGTGGTTGGATTGGAGCTACCCAATCATTCGCGAGAAACTGTTCGATTATCGGATGTTTTATTAGCGGATGTATATCAGCAAGCCCATTCACCGATTACCTTAGCCTTAGGGGTTGATATTGCAGGGCACCCTGTAGTGGTTGATTTGGCAAAAATGCCGCACTTATTGGTTGCTGGTACAACAGGTTCTGGTAAATCAGTCGGTATTAATGCCATGATTTTAAGTATCTTGTTCAAGGCAACCCCCGATCAAGTTCGTCTCATTATGGTTGATCCTAAAATGTTGGAGTTATCCGTTTATGATGGTATTCCGCATTTGTTGACTCCTGTTGTTACTGATATGAAAGAGGCTGCCAGTGCTTTGCGTTGGTGCGTCGAAGAGATGGAACGTCGCTATAAACTGATGGCTGCTTTGGGTGTAAGAAACCTGGCAGGTTACAATAGTAAAATCGCCGAAGCGATTGCTGACGGCCAACCCTTGGTTAATCCTTTATGGAAGCCTGTTGATTCAATGGATGAAACAGCCCCAGAGTTAGAGCTATTACCCTATATTGTCGTCGTGATTGATGAGCTTGCTGACATGATGATGGTTGTGGGTAAGAAGGTGGAGCAGTTAATTGCACGCATTGCTCAAAAAGCTCGCGCCGCTGGAATTCATATGATTCTTGCTACTCAAAGACCTTCGGTGGATGTTTTGACTGGGTTGATTAAATCAAATATTCCTACAAGGATGTCGTTTCAAGTTTCGTCAAAAATTGATTCTCGGACTATATTAGATCAACAAGGTGCTGAACAATTGTTAGGACATGGAGACATGCTCTATTTGGCACCAGGAAGCGGGGCTCCTTTACGTGTGCATGGCGCGTTTGTGGATGACAAAGAGGTTCATCGTATTGCTGATGACTGGCGCGCGCGAGGACAACCTGATTATATTGATGATATTTTAAAATTAACGGCTGATGGTAATGAAGGCGGAGCAGATGAGGACGGTCAATCCGCTGCTGAAGATGATGACCCTCTTTATGATCAAGCTGTAGAGTTCGTTATTCAAACACGTAAAGCTAGCATTTCTGCAGTTCAACGACGTTTAAAAATAGGTTATAACCGCGCAGCAAGAATGGTTGAGGAAATGGAGCGAACAGGAATTGTCGGTCCATTGGATGGTGGTTATCGTGATGTCTTGGTGTCATCCGTGACGGAGGATTAGCAATGAAAAAAATATTAATCGCACTACTCTTAAGTGTTTCTATCGCAGGATATTGTGAAACACCTGACACATTGTTGCAGGCCAAATTAAATGGCATTCGCGCAATGACAGCTGTCTTTAAGCAAACAGTAAAAGCCAAACATCGAGTAGTATCTCGTTCATCAGGAACTATGGCATTACAAAGACCAGGTCGATTTCGTTGGCAGACGACACAGCCTATGGACCAGTTAATGGTGGCTGATGGCCAGAAAATTTGGGTCTATGACAAGGACTTGGAGCAAGTAACTGTTAAAGCGCAACAAAAAGGTTTAGGAGGAACTGCGGCTTTATTCTTGAGTGGTTATGACGATACTGTAACCCGAGATTTTAAGGTGACTCAGAGTAATGTGGGTAATGAGCTTGTTTTTGATTTGAAATCAAAATCACCTAAAGCAAATTTCCAGCGGATAAAATTGATGTTTCGCCAAAGTACCTTAACAGGCTTGGAGCTTTATGATCAATTGGGTCAAGTGACAACGGTCCAATTATTGCGAATCAAATTAAACCCTAAATTGGCTGCTAGTTTATTTCAATTCAAGACGCCAAAAGGGGTTGATGTGGTCCGGCAATGAGCTTATTTAAGACGATGCCTACACCACCATTAGCAGAACTATTAAGGCCCAAAAGTCTGGATGAAGTAATTGGGCAAAGTCATTTATTGGGAGAAGGAAAATCGTTACAGCTTAGTTTTGCCGGGAAAAAACTTCATTCAATGATTTTGTGGGGGCCGCCAGGAGTTGGTAAAACAACGATTGCCCGCATTGCCGCCGAAGCTTTTGACTGCGAATGGATAGCGCTTTCCGCGGTGTTCTCTGGTGTTAAGGATATCCGTGCCGCAGTGGAAAAAGCTCAAGAAAATCTGACTTTTGGTAAACATACTTTATTGTTTATTGATGAAATTCATCGTTTTAACAAAGCGCAACAAGATGCATTATTGCCCTATACTGAATCGGGTTTAGTGACCTTCATAGGGGCTACTACTGAAAATCCTTCTTTTGAAGTAAATTCAGCTTTACTGTCACGCGCCCAGGTTTATGTTTTAAAGTCTTTGACTGATGAAGAGTTAAAACGTTTGTTCGAAAAAACATATAAGGCTGTTTTATCTCATATTCAGTTTGATGATAACGCGATAGAAATGCTTATTGGATTTGCTGATGGTGATGCCCGACGATTATTAAATACCCTTGAACAATTGCTTGCAGCATGTACCACGATGAATAATGTTCATGTCACTAAAGAATTTGTTATGAATTCACTGACAGGGCAGGTGAGACGTTTTGATAAAGGTGGCGAAAATTTTTACGATCAAATTTCTGCGCTGCATAAATCAGTGCGCGGCTCTCATCCTGATGCAGCGCTTTATTGGTTATGCCGTATGTTGGATGGGGGAGTGGATCCTAGTTATTTGGCACGGCGTATTGTGAGAATGGCATGGGAAGACATTGGTTTAGCTGATCCGCGTGCTATTCAAATTGCCAATGATGCCGCAGCTACTTACGAAAGGTTGGGCTCTCCTGAGGGAGAGCTTGCGCTGGGAGAAGCTATCATTTATTTATCAATTGCTGCAAAAAGTAACGCAGCTTATGTTGCATTCAACCAGGCTATGGATTTTGTAAAACGGGATAAATCTCGAGAAGTACCTATTCATTTACGTAATGCTCCTACCCGTTTAATGAAAAAGCTAGGATATGGAAAAGAGTATCGATACGCTCATGATGAACCCCATGCTTATGCTGCTGGAGAACATTATTTACCTGAAGGGATGCAGGAGCCCGGTTGGTATAAACCGGTAAATCGTGGTTTAGAAATCAGGATTACTGAGAAGTTAGAGTTTTTAAAATCATTGGATGAAAAAAAACGAGAATCTTAGCCTGAGTTCAGAGACGCATCACTCAGGCTATATCCTATAGTGATGCCCTAGAGCACCACGATTTATTCTCTTCACATAGATTTTCTATTTCTTCTAATAACTCTTTTTTGATCAAGTCAAGAGATGTATAACTGTAAAACAATGAGTGGCGTGTGCGTAAACCAGTAATACAACTCGTTAAAGAATCAAGAACTAATGCATTACAATCTCGGGGAATCCAATCCGGATCTTCATGATCGGAATTAGATATTTTGTATACGTTGCCAAAGTCAACTAAATACGCCCTGAAGGTACCATCTTCCTTTTTTTCTATCAGAATATTGTCCAGCTTCAAGTCACCATGACGTAGCCCCAAGTTATGAAATCTGCTTAGCTCATCAACAATAGCAAGTATTTGTCGGCAATAAATCAGGGGATCTTCATGATAATTACTCAAACTATAACTTACTGGAGAAGCCTTTAAAAATGGTAAAACCAATCGAATCCTCCCATCTTCATCCCTAAACAATTCTGCTTTTTTTTCTGGATATACTGTATTCCATATTATTTTTTCTTTTTCATAGGCAGTTGCATAAAAATTAATAATCTCCTCACTGTCTCTGCTTTTATAACGAGGTTTTTTAACAATGAAAGTGGGTTTGTTTTCTATTCCAAAAAATCTATTGATTGAAGTATATCCACCTGGATTACCTCGAAGTGGAGTGTATATAACTCCATTGAGTTCGAAAGTTGAGTTACTCTTTTTAAGTTTATTAGAAAATTCATATTTGTATTTCGTCATAATAATCACCTGATTCACTGTCAAAATGTCAACCAATTACATTAATTATCAGTTAACTTGTTGCGAAATCATGCAAGAAAAATTTTTAGATCGAAGTCATGAGCTTTATTTTTGTCAAAATTAACTCATGCAGCAGTCCAAAATCTAACATTTTTGCGCAAAATTTTAATTTGAGCGCTTTGTATTGGTTTGAAACTTGAAAAACCAGTATCGCGAAACCTGAACACTGGTATTGGAGAGGGTTAGTTTGTTAGCGCTGTTTACAAATAACTCCGCCCAACCTCGACAACAGTGTCCAGGCAGCGCATCATCATCATTGGTTGTAAATAGGTTAGTTGCATTTTAGATAGTAATAATATCAAGCAGAAATACATTATGCATAAATTTATTTATAATATCAAATGCAAAGAAAAAATCGAGTTTACATTAATTGTATGATTTTCAATGTATTTTCATTTTATTCTAAATTTGTTACAGTCATCTTATTAATTAAAATAATTTCATCCAGTATGCATTATTCTAATTACCAAACATGTGCTGTAAGACCGCAAATACCTCTTTCTGAGTGGGATATTTTATCCAGCTTGCCAACCGCTTTAGTAATTATCAATTCTCAAGGACGAATTGTATGGTTAAATCCACCAGCTGAAGCTATGTTAGGATATGGATTACTCGATTCATTATGGTTGGATGTGATTTTACGTGCTTTTGTTCCTCGCGCGGATGACGGGCATGAGGTTTCTCTGGCAGATGGCCGTCGTGTCCATGTAGCGATTGCCACACTGGACAGTTTGCCGGGCATATTAGTCAGTTTAACTGATATAACTGCGACGCGTGATTATGAAAAAGCTAAAGAAAATGAAAAACGATTAGTCTCAATTGGTACAATGACTGCACAACTCGCACATCAAATTAGAACTCCGTTGGCCTCAGCTATGTTGTATACAGAACATTTTAATAATCTTCCTGATTTGGATGTGCGTACTCAAAACTGGATTCATCGATTACAAGAGTGTCACACCAGTATTGAGCAGCAAATTCAGGACTTATTGTTGTTTGCACGAGGTACTACAATAGAGCCGACACGTATGGATATGAATTATTGGTGTTCCTTGCTGGTACAACGTGCGCAGCCTTATGTTTTAGCTCGTGATGTAACATTTAATATGAACAATAGGCTGATTTCCAGTGAGTCATTAATTCATGCAGAGTCATTAATTGGTGCCGTTTTAAACTTAGTGATCAATTCACTGCAGTCTGATGCAACAGAAATTAATTTAACACTTGCATCTATGGATGATTCAGGTATACAAATATCAGTAGAGGACAATGGTAAAGGAATGACTGAAGAAGTAAAGAACCAGGCTTTTTCCCCTTTTTATACTACAAAGGCACAAGGAAATGGTTTGGGTTTGGCGGTTGTTTATGCTGTAGTAAAGGCACACGGCGGGCGATTGAGTCTGGAATCTACAGAAGGAGTTGGAACTCAAGTTAATTTGTTTTTGCCGAATATTTAAGTCGTCATCCTGAGCATGTTGAAGTGTCTCCTGTTTGAGTTTTAAAAAAACTCAGGAGGTGTTTTACCGAGCCCCGGATGATATCCTTTTTATAACACTTAGAAAAAAAGGACTTTTTATGAGTCATGTTTTAATCGTTGAAGATGATCCAGTATTAAGGGAAGCGCTGGCTGAAACAATGACTATTGCTGGCCATACATATATTACTGCTAAAGATGGCAAGGAAGCTTTGGCGCTTCTCGAAATTCATAATCCATCAGTAGTATTAACGGATATTCGCATGGATGAACTTGATGGAAATCAGCTCTTAGCCGAGATCCAGAAAAGAAGGCTTGGTTTACCTGTAATTTTGATGACTGCTTATGGATCAGTACAAGATGCAGTGAATGCCCTTCATAACGGTGCTGTGGATTATTTACAAAAGCCATTTAGTGCCCAAGTGTTAACTGAAAAAATAAATCAATATATTAAAGTGGAGTTTGACGAGCATACTGGGGAGCCCATTGCCCAAGATCCTAAAAGTCAAGCATTACTGACAATGGCATTAAAAGTGGCTCAATCGGATGTTGGTGTGATGATTAGCGGGGAGAGTGGCACGGGGAAAGAGGTTTTAGCTCATTTTATTCATGATCATTCACCCCGGAAAAAGCAGCCTTTCATTGCGATTAATTGTGCTGCTATTCCTGAGCAAATGCTCGAGGCTACTTTATTTGGTTATGAAAAAGGTTCGTTTACTGGAGCTTATAAATCTACTGCTGGAAAGTTTGAGCAGGCACAAGGGGGAACTTTGCTTCTTGATGAGGTAAGTGAAATGCCTTTAAGCTTGCAAGCTAAATTGCTTCGAGTTTTGCAAGAGAAAGAGGTGGAGCGAATTGGAGCCAATAAAACAATTAGTTTAGATGTACGCATTCTGGCAACGACCAACAGGCAGCTTAAGGATGAGGTTAAGGCTGGTCGGTTTAGAGAAGACTTGTTTTATCGTTTGAATGTATTCCCATTGCAGTGGCACCCTTTACGTGAAAGAAAGAATGACATAATTCCCTTGGCTAACTATCTAATTCGTAAACATTGCCAGCATAAGCAACCAGTGGTTCCGGTTATTTGTCCAGCAGCCCAGAAGCTGATGTTGGCTTACCCATGGCCGGGGAATGCTCGCGAACTAGATAATGTAATTCAACGAGCGTTAGTTTTACAAACTCAAGGCATTATAGAAGCAGAGCATTTACAATTGTCATTGAACGCTACCTTGGTTCCTGAAACCACTCCGTCAGCTAATAGTAAAAACTTGCAAATTCATGAATTTGAATTAATTGAAAAAACTTTATTAGAGAATGAAGGAAATAGACAGAAAGTCGCAGCTTTATTGGGGGTAAGTGAACGAACATTACGCTATAAATTAGCGAAAATGCGCGAGGAAGGTTACACAGTGTAAAATTGTATTACCTTAGCGTAATGACAAACTATGCTAACCTGAAGGCTGCTGTGTGACACCAGGTCACCAGATAAGGGAATAAAACGCCAAATAATTATGAGGTAAATAAGGATATGAGTGATATTAATACAGCTAATCTGCTACATCAGATAAAGATAATGTCTGCTAAGGCTGAAGGTGCAGTGATTGAAACAGAAACCAATCAATCTCCTTTTGGCACGGTATTTCAGCAAGCATTAAATCAAGTCAATGAGTTAAATCAATCTTCAGACTCTTTAAAAACACGTTTTGAAATGGGTGATCCTAACGTGAGTTTAGGGGAGGTAATGATAGCGGCCCAAAAATCCAATTTGGGGCTTGAAGCTACTGTTCGGGTTCGCAACAAAGTGGTACAAGCATATCAAGACATTATGAATATGCCAGTATAATTAGGAGTTTGATATGGCATTGGCTGATAGTGCATCAACAGTGGCAGCAAAGTTTGCAAATCTTTCTATTGCGCGTCAAATTGGTTTACTTGTGGGGGTAGCCGCAAGTATTGCCATCGGTTTAGCAGTTGTTTTATGGTCTCGTGATCCGAATTATGTTCCTTTATACACGCAAATGAATGCGCGTGATGCTGCTGAAGTAGTCTCTGCCCTTGAGCGTAATGGCTTTGATTTTAAGATTGATAATAACAACAGCATGATTATGGTTGCAGCCGATAATCTGCAAAACATACGCCTTAAACTGGCAATGGAAGGATTGCCTCGGGATCCTGTCGCTTCAGGAGAGCTTTTTTCCAGCTCTAATGCGTTTAACAGTAGTCAATTTATGGAAAACGCGCGGTACAAGCAGGCGCTAGAAGCTGAGCTTGCTCGAACTATAAGTAAGTTCCATGATATTAAATCAGCTCGAGTTCACTTAGCAATTCCCCGTGAATCGGCTTTTGTTCGTGATGCTCACGAGCCTAGTGCTTCTGTTTTCCTAGATGTTTATTCAGGTTTGGAGCTTAAAAAGCATACAATTGCCGCAATTGTAAATTTGGTTGCATCCAGTATTCCAAATCTCTCTGCAAGTCGGGTTACGGTTGTCGATCAGGATGGGCAATTGCTTAATGAAGGCGGAGGACAAACTCTTTTTACAGAGACAGAGCGATTTTTAGATTACAGGCAAAATTTGGAACACCAATATGCTCAAAAAATTCAAGATATTTTAACACCAATACTCGGTTATGGACGGGTTAGAGCAAAGGTTTCTGCTGATATAGATTTTACCAGCTATGAGCAAACGCAAGAAATGTTTAATCCTGAACTGCCTTCTCTGCGAAGTGAACAAACCATGGAAGAGAAGCGTAATGTTTCAAATGATGCAGTTGGAGTTCCTGGGACTTTGTCTAATACACCACAAGCTAAACCTGCTCTTACTCCCAAAAATGCACCTCCTAAAAATGTACCGCCAAATGCCCAACCACAACCACCAACAGCATCAGATAACAGCCAATCGACGGATATGCGCACACAAAGTACTAAGAATTTTGAGCTGGATAAAACAGTTAGTCATACCAAAAATCAACCTGGAACGATTAAACGAATCACTGTTGCAGTTTTGGTAGACAACAAAGCGGTAAGGGATGAGAAAACTAAAAAAATGTCGAAAACTCCTCTAACGCAAAAGGAAATAGAGCAAATAAAACTACTTGTTGCAGATGCAATTGGATTAAATGCACAACGTGGTGATAGTTTAAATGTGATCAATACAGATTTTGTTAAGCCTGATCCTATAGCTGCTATTCCTGAGGAGCGTTTTTGGCAAAAAGAAATTTTCTGGTCCATAGTGAAGCAAACAGCAGCCGCTTTATTTGTTTTGGCTTTAATTTTTGGTGTGCTAAGACCAATGTTAAAAACCCTCGCCAGTAATCGAAATGCCAGAGGTATTGCAGTTGATGAGCAACCTATAGCAGATCTGACCTATGATGGAACAATTTCAATCAAAGAAGCAAATGATTATGAGTCGCAGTTGAATTTATTACGCCAGGTTGTTGATAAAGAACCCAAGCGCGTAGCACAGGTAGTTAAAAATTGGGTTGATCGAGGGTAATTATGGATGGGATTGAGCGTGCTGCTATCTTGCTATTAAGCATGGGTGAAAAAAATGCTGCTGAAGTATTAAAACATCTTGAGCCAAGACAAGTACAAAAGGTGGGGGTCGCGATGACGACGCTCAGCAATGTTACCAAGGCGAAAATGGAAAATGTGCTTGTCGAATTTACAAATGCTATTGGAGACCAAACCAGTTTAACGGTTGATACAGAGCATTATTTACGAACGGTACTTATTGAAGCTTTAGGATTAGAAAAAGCGACTCCCTTTATTGATCGAATCCTGATTTCGGATAAAGACAGTGGGCTTAACCGTTTAAAATGGTTGGATGGTCGATTAATTGCTGATGTAATACGCAATGAGCATCCACAAATTATTGCAACAATATTAATTCATTTAGATAGTGAACAAGCTGCTGAAGTGGTGCGTTATTTTAGTGTGGATAAACGATCAGAAGTATTATTGCGGATGTGCAATATTGATACAGTAAAACCGGAAGCTATTTCAGAACTAGGACAAGTTATAGAGAAACAACTCAGTGGTCAGAAAGTAAGTAAATCTGCCTCTGTGGGAGGCATTAAGAGTGTCGCTGATGTAATTAACTATTTTGATGGTGCTATGGAGGAAGAAGTACTCAATAAGATTAAAGATTGGGATGAGGAACTAAGCGAAAAAATCCGAGACAAAATGTTTGTCTTTGAGAATTTGGTGGATATGGATGATCGAAGCATGCAAACATTATTGCGTGATGTGACGCCTGAGCAATTAAAACTGGCTTTGAAAGGAACTACTGAGCCTACTAAGGAAAAAATATTCTCTAATATGTCTAAACGTGGTGCTGATTTATTACGAGAAGATATTGAATTACAAGGCCCCGTAAAAGTAGTTGATGTAGAGCGTGCTCAACGTGATATTCTGGCTATAGCAAAAGGTCTTGCAGAAGATGGTAAAATTGCACTAGGCTCCAAAGCTGGAGATGAGATGATTTAACCTGGAGGCTGTGTACAAGGAACCAGGTTTTTTGGGGCTCACTGCACTAAAGTTACATTATGAGTAGATATGATTTTCAGGGATGATAACTATATGTCAAATGAATTTGAGCCTTACCTAAAGAAAAAAGAGAATAACAGCGAGTTTAGTACCTGGGAATATGAGTCGATTATAAATAATGAAGCGAAGGTTGAAATCAATGAAGAGGAGCGTTTTCTTGCTGAGTGTGAGCGTTTAAAGCAAGAAGCTAGAGAAAAAGGCTATGCGGAAGGTATGCAACAAGCACAGGTTGAAATTAATGAAAAAAGGAAAAAGTTTGTATATTGGCTTGATCTGCTGCAAAAACCCGTAAAACTTGTGGATGAACAGGTTACGCAAGAAATAATTCAAACAATAATTTGGTTAACTCAGCATTGTATTGGTGTGGAGCTATCCGTTAATCCTCATAAGTTAAATGATTTAATCAATGCTCTCAAATCCGAGTTGCCTTCCCTACAGACCTATAAAGTGCTTGCCATGCATCCAGAAGATGTTAACTGGGTCAAAACTGAATTTGGTGAAAAAGAGATACCTGGTCTGCAAGAGATTTTGGTAGCAGATCCTTTATTAAATAGAGGCGATTTTTATTTAAAAGGAGAATATAGCGAATTAGATGGTCGAGTATATACCCGTTTATCCACTTTGTTCACAAAGTATGTTACTCACGATTTGATTGAACCTTTGCAAAATTAGGATGAGCAGATGAAAATTTATGAGTCTCATCTGAGCAAAGTGTTGCATGAAATTCGCGAAAAGAAACAGTCAGGATTATTACATTGTGGTCGCATAAGTCGGGCTGTTGGTCTCACATTAGAGGCAAAAGGTTTTAATCAACCTGTTGGAGCGCGTTGTTTTATTACTATTGATAAATCACGTACTATTGACGCCGAAGTAGTTGGTTTTAGCCAAGATTGTGTATATTTGATGTCCATTGGTGCGATTCAGGGACTTGCTCCAGGAATGATTATTACCCCAACTGGGCGTGTTGCTCAGGTTGAAGTAGGGACTCAATTATTAGGGCGAGTTATAAACGGTTCTGGAGTTCTTATAGACGAAGGCCCTCCTCTTGAGTTAAGTGAGGTATACCCATTAATTAGCCCTGCAATCAATCCTTTAAAAAGAGCGGTCATTGATACACCTTTAGATGTAGGAATACGTGCAATTAATGGATTACTTACTGTTGGACGAGGCCAACGAATTGGGTTATTTGCAGGATCAGGGGTAGGAAAATCTGTTTTATTAGGAATGATGACCCGTTTTACCAAAGCTGATGTGGTTGTTGTTGGTCTGATTGGTGAGCGTGGCAGAGAGGTCAAGGAATTTATCGAATTAAATTTAGGTGAAGAGGGGTTAAAGCGTGCGATTGTTGTCGCAGCACCCGCAGATGAAAGTCCTCTAATGCGTTTACACGGTGCTAAAGTAGCTACGAGTATTGCTGAGTATTTTCGTGATCAGGGCAAGCATGTACTCCTGCTGATAGACTCTTTAACTCGTTTTGCTCAGGCGCAAAGAGAGATTGCTCTATCTATAGGTGAGGCGCCAGCAACCAAAGGTTATCCTCCTTCTGTATTTGCCAAACTACCAAAACTTGTCGAACGCGCTGGTAACGGAGAAGCTGGTAGCGGATCCATTACTGCATTTTATACAGTCTTAACTGAAGGCGATGATCTGCAAGATCCTATTGCAGATGCAGCACGGGCTATTTTGGATGGGCATATTGTCTTAAGTCGGTCTATTGCGGAAGAAGGACAATATCCTGCTATTGATTTGGAAGCTTCTATTAGTCGAGTAATGCAAACTATAGTATCTGAGCAACAAATGAATGATATGATATTATTCAAAAAGAATTTGTCACTATATGAGAAAAATAAAGATTTCATATTGCTTGGTGCTTATGCTACAGGGAGTGATCCGAATCTCGATAAGGCGATTCAAGTTCGAGATAAAATTCGGAAATATATGGAGCAAAGTATCAATGAACGTGTTCTTTATAAGGAAAGCGTGGATATGTTATCCCAGTTAGCATCATCTTTTGGAGTTAATGGATGAGTCAGCGATTGGAGCGTTTAAAACAGTTTTTACAGATTAAAAGAGAAGAAACTCGTATTACATATCAAGAGCTTTTAAAAGCACAGGAGCAATTTAAGCAAAATAAGTTAAAGCATGATCAGTTAGTCGCGTATCGACAGGATTATCTGAAGCAAGTAGAGAAAATTGGTGAACAAGGAACGATAGTAGCTCGATTACGTAATCGTATCGATTTTATTAGCCATTTGGATACAGCTTTAATACAATTAAACGCACATTTGGCGCATTTAGGGAAAATAAGGGCTAAGGCTGAACTCAAGTATAAACAGTCAAAAATTTCTGAAGAAGGGGTTAGTCAATTGGTAGACCGGGTTAATAAGATCGAACAACTCAAATTACAGCGCATCGAACAAAAAGAAAATGATGAGTATGCGCAAAAGCAATGGTATAGTAAAAAAATCAATGAGTAATCGAACACAACACGTGAGTACAGTATTAAAAAGAGTTTGGATGCTTTTAGCTGTCCTAATTATCCTTATGGCTGTTTTATCCAGCATATTTCGCTCTTTAACTCCCTGGGCAAAAGAATACAAAGGAGAAGTAGAACATCATCTATCAATCCTTATAGGGCAACCTGTGACCATACAAACAATGGAAACAGGATGGTATTGGTTTCAACCGGTACTTAAATTAAACCAGGTTACTTTGGGAGATGATTCAGAGCATAATTTTCGTATCAATAAACTGCTAGTCGGAATTAACTTATTTAAATCATTATGGAGTTGGCAGATCCAACCGGGCGTACTCTTTATTGATGACATGCATCTCAATTTGAGAGAAATGGATAACCATTGGTCTATTGATGGTATGGCCACCGATCCACTAAGTAATGATATGACCCCAGAGAAAACCAAACAGATGTTGATTTGGTTATCACAGCAAGAACACTTAGTCATTAGACACGTTTCAGCTTATTTCCATTTTAGCGACGGGGGCTTGATTCCCGTTAATGGTTTAAATGTATCGGTAGCAAATCGCGGCAGGCATTACAAGTTTAAAGGAGAGGCGCGACTTGCACAAACAAGCAGCACTAATTTTCAACTGCTAGGCGATGGATATTTTGATCCAGAGCATTTTGAGGACATTGAAGGGAAGTTTTATTTTTCAGCTAATAATATTGTACCTGCTCAATGGCAAAATTTTTTTCCTAAGACAACTGAGCATTTTGAAGGGGGTAAGGGCAATATTAATTTATGGCTTGATGTACATCATGGTGCGGTTTCTTCAGTCCAAGCACAGATAACATTTAAGCGGTTGGCCTGGCGACTGTTGAATAATCAGAACAGCCAACTTATTCAATCATTCTTTGCCAATCTCTCCTGGAAGCCTGACAATTTAGGTTGGCAGCTTCAGGCTGATCCAATTAGATTGCGTATTGGTGGTGTGGCTTGGCCTGAGAATAAATTATTGCTCAAATATAATAAAGAACAACAAAGTTATCTATTATTCGTAAAATCAATCATTATTGAATCTTTGTTTTCTGATGCGATTAACTGGCCTAAAAGTATCCAAAACATATTGGCTATGAAGCCACAGGGAATTTTAAAAGATACTCAGGTACTCATCTCATTAAATACCAATGTTTCGGTTATTCCTCCAATCCCGGTTTTTAGCATGGTTACTGCAAAGGAGCGTTTGCAATCAGAGCCTTCGACCATACTAAGCACAGACCCAAATGCCACTCACACATCTCAAAAAAGAGAGGTTCATTTTTCCATTGATGACTATTCTATAAATTATGTTTTAACGCGTTTTGAACAGTTAGGATGGGATGCCAAAGATGATATTCCCCAAATAAATAATCTTTCAGGTGTAATAAACTGGCAACCTGAACAAGGACGATTGGAGCTTGATTCTGAAAATACATCGATAAATGTCAAAGGTTATCCAGCGCAAACATTAAATTTACTTAATGGTGCTTTTGACTGGAAAGAGTTAAATGATGGTTTACGAGTTAGTATGGAGCGATTTGTAGTAAGCCAGCCTGAGTTAACATTAAGTATGCAAGGTGCAGTGGATGAGTTGACTCACCAATCTATGGGGCATGTTCGTCTTGCTGCAGAGTTTTCTGGTAAGAATTGGCAACAATGGGTCCCGTTTTTACCTAAAAAATACATGAAACCTAAATTATATCTTTGGTTAAAAAATGACGTAAAACAGATTGCAAATGCGAGTGGAAGAGTAAGGATTAATGGTTTGGCAAAAGATTTTCCTTTTGATAATAATAGCGGCGAATTTATTATAGAAAGTTATGCAAGTGGTGGAGAGATAGCAATCAACTCCAAATGGCGGGCTATAAAAGAAATTGATGGATTTATTCATTTAAAAAATCGTGATCTTAGTATTGATATAGTCCATGCAAATTTCCAAGGTGTACCTACGAAAGAAATGCATTTGCGCATCGATGACATTGGAAAAAATAAAGAAAATTTATTGGTGACTGGAAAAATTGATGCATCAGTTCAAAAAATGATTAATTATATTATGGCTTCTCCTTTAAGAAAAAAACTAACACTTTTAAAAATGCTGTCCATTAAAGGATCTGCCTTACTCGATTTAAGCGTACAGGTTCCATTATATCCGGAAAATGATGATGTACTTGCTACAGGAAATGTAACCTTTAAGAATAATACTATTAAAGTGAATCATGAATTAGCCCGTTTTTTTGTACAAAATCTATCTGGCGGGTTGAAGTTCAATGAAACAGGGATAACAGATAGTTACCTGTTTGCTGCTATCTTCGGGCATCCAATGAACATCAAAATTCAGTCAATTAAAACACCTGTGCCTGCAACAACAATTGCACTCAATGGAAAATGTACAGTTGATTCATTAAAAAACCAATTTAAATTGCCACAACTAGCTTTAGTTGATGGCTCATTAGATGTGAATGCCATACTAAAATTAAGTGATAAACCTTCTGAAGCAGATAGCATCAGTTTTAATAGTACTTTGGAGGGGATGGATGTTAATTTACCTGCGCCCTTAGGTAAAAAAGCAAATGAAAAGGCACCCCTGGAATTAATTCTTGAACTCAATGCGAAAAAATCAATGCGCTTACGAGGTAGTTATGATAATCGCTTAAGCGCCGATCTATTATTCAATAATTCTAAAGAGGGTTATGCTTTTGATTCAGGGCAGTTGCGTTTAGGTAGTGCGAATGCTGTAAATCAAAAATTACCTGGACTTTCGGTAGTAGGTGTCTTAAAGGGATTTGATCTTGAGGAGTGGAAGGATATATATAATCAATTCTCTTCAGAAAAAGCAGATTCATCTCTATTAAGTAATTTGCGAATTATTAATGTCACTATAGATAAATTCAGTTTTTTGAAACAGCAGTTTAATAAAATTATAGTCAAAGCAAAAATATTGCCGAGCAAGAATTGGTCTTTTAATTTACAACAAAAAAATATTGCTGCTGACTTAATTTATCATGCACCTACTCATGAATTAAGTGGTCATGTCCGCCATTTAAATTTGGCTCAGATCGATACCGCGGATAAAGAGTTTGCAATAGCAACGCAAATGCATCCAAATCAAATACCCAACCTTAATTTGCGTGTTGATAATTTGTCTGTAGGAAAAGTGCAAGTGGGTGATGTCACCTTGAAGAGTAAATCTACCATTGAAAAATGGAAAGTGGATTATTGCCAGATTACATCTCCAGTTTATCAATTTAATATTCAGGGAGAATGGGTTCAAAAAGAAAATGTAAATCAGACAAATCTTGATGTAAAACTAAATATCACAAATTTAGCTAAAACTTTAGAGCGTTGGAATGTAACTCCTGCTGTTCATGCAAAAAAGGGATATATGGAGTTTCATGGGGGATGGAAAAAGAGTTTGTATCAATTTTCCCTAGCTTCATTAAAAGGAACTATGTATTTACAACTTAAAAATGGAAGAATTACGCATTTAAGCAAGGAGACAGAAGAAAAGCTAGGCCTAGGTAAATTATTAAGTATCCTAAGCTTGCAGACCATTCCTCGCCGGTTACAATTGGATTTTAGCGATTTGGCGCATCAAGGATATAGTTTTGATATTTTTCAGGGAAACTTTATTGTGAATAAAGGAATCATGGTTACGCAGGATAGCTATCTTGATGGTCCAGTTGCTTATGCAAGTATGAAAGGAGATCTTGACTTAGTGAAACATACTTATGATCTGAGCTTGAAAATATCTCCGCACATAACAGCGAGTTTGCCAGTTGTTGCAACTATCGCTGGTGGTCCTGTAGCAGGGGTTGCAGCTTGGGTCGCGAATAAAATTATTAATCAGAGCATGCAAAAAATTTCGGCATACAGTTATAAAATTTCAGGGCCATGGAGTGAGCCTGTTGTACAACAGATCGGAATGGTGAAAAAAATAATGATAAAAGAAGAGTCATTATCTGAGAGCCGGTAATTTTGTAACTTGGTGTAGTGCAGTGAAACCAGGGATAAGATCAAAGACCATTAACTTAATGTCAGTCCTGCATCGAGGCTATTAAATTTAATTAAAAATGAAGACTTAAATGTTACATCTAATATTTGATCGTTACTGGGATATTTGCTTATTAAAAGAAAGTCCAGAAAATACACCTTACTCTATTACTCGAATGATTTTGAGTGCTTTTTTATTGGTTATACTTATGACGATTGAATGGGATTATTCATACTTCAACTCATCCGAGGATTTGATAAATAATCTATACATCTCAGTATGCTTAATTATCTCTTATATCGTTTATACTTATCTCGCTTTGTTTTTTAAAGGCTTGCCTGCAAGACTTGTGCAGACAGTCACTTCGCTGTACTGTATCAACATTATCATCCATATATTAGTTATACCCCTATTGATTATTGCACCTTATCTTTCTTTGGTTAATCTAAGGAGTCCTTTATTTTTATTTATAGGCATTCTTTATTTATTTTTGAGTTTGGGATTATCTGTTTGGCAGTTTGTTATTACAGCCCATATATACAAGTTCGCATTAAACATCACAGCGATTCAATCTGTATTGGCTGCATTTGGTTTAATAGCGGTTAATATTTTAACTATTTCTTTATTACAATCAGATTAGGATTATC
Source organism: Legionella parisiensis (assembly GCF_001467945.1). Lineage (GTDB taxonomy): Bacteria > Pseudomonadota > Gammaproteobacteria > Legionellales > Legionellaceae > Legionella > Legionella parisiensis. The sequence continues at coordinate 1,852,047 of NZ_LNYQ01000013.1, read as the reverse complement.
ATGCATTTACACATTTTAGGTATAAGCGGAACTTTTATGAGTGCTTTAGCTTTGTTGGCGCGTGATGCAGGACATAAGGTTACTGGAAGTGATGCGAACTGTTACCCACCAGTAAGTGACTTGCTCGCAGCAAAAGGAATAACCTGGGTTGAAGGTTATGATGATACTACTTTAGCATTACAAGCAGATCTGGTTATTGTGGGCAATGCCATTAAAAGAGGTATGCCTGTACTTGAGGCTGTAATTGAATCAGGAACACCTTATACGTCTGGACCACAATGGCTTGCTGAAAATATTTTATCTAGATATCAAGTGATTGCTGTTTCTGGTACTCACGGAAAAACAACAACTACTTCAATGGTTGCCTGGATTTTACATCAAGCAGGACTTAATCCTGGATTTTTAATTGGAGGTGTCTCATCTGATTTTCAGACAAGCTCTTGTCTTGGCTCAGGTGAATGGTTTGTAATTGAAGCAGATGAATATGATAGTGCTTTTTTTGATAAGCGTCCAAAATTCATGCATTATCGTCCACGAATTGCTATCTTAAACAATCTGGAATTTGATCATGCAGATATCTATCCTGATTTAGCATCAATACAATTGCAGTTTCATTATCTGATGAGAACTATCCCTGCGAGTGGTGTTGCAATTAAGCCTCGAGATGACAAAGCACTTAATGAGGTTATTGCTCGTGGTCAATATTCGCGAGTTGAAGAGCTAGGGCTGGATGGAGATGCACAATGGACGGCTCAATTGATTGAAGAGAATGGCTCAGCATTTAAAGTCTTGCATCACGGAGAGGAAGTAGCTGAAGTAAGGTGGCCTTTAATTGGCCGTTTTAATGTGGAAAATGGTTTGGCTGCTCTTGTTGCCAGTATAAATGTCGGAGTAAATCCAATAGTAGCAGCCGAAGCTTTAGAGCGTTTTACACCAGTAAAGCGTCGTTTAGAGGTTCGATCCAATAAATATGGTATAACACTATATGATGATTTTGCACACCATCCTACGGCCATTATGCGCACAGTCGATGCTTTAAAACGAAGTAACAGACATCGACGTATTTTTGCAGTGTTGGAATTTGCTTCGTATACTATGCGAACTGGGGTTCATGTTGATGAAATGGCACATGCTTTGGCGTCAGTTCATGGTGCATATGTCTTGGAGCCAAATGATTTTGATTTGCATGAAACGGTAAACAACTGGACTTGTCCCTATAGGATTTGTAAAAACCACGATGAAATCATTAGAGAGGTGACTGAGGCAGTACAAGAGGGAGATGCTGTTTTGGTCATGAGTAATCGAGGTTTTAATGGAATTCATCAAAAATTAATTAATTCTATAGATGAACGCTTTTCAAGATAGTTTTATAGTCTGGGAGATGCAAGCATAACCCAGGCTTCTTTTCATATATTTTCTTGGTTCTGCTTGTGCACGTTCATGCTAAATTCCTTAGCTCATCATATCTTTATCACTGAGTTATCCTCGAACGTATTGGACATAAAAAATTATAAAAAAGACTTTTAATTCTTTTTATGTTCAATTAGTTAAATTAATAGTTGCAATATTTTTTATAGGTTGCTATAAAAAATGAAGGCGTTTAATTTTTTGGACAATGACGCGTTGCAGTTATTGCAGGTTAATATTTGCAGGAGGGGCGCAATGACAATGTTGTTTGCCGAATTTCAGCAAAAAGCAAAACGACTAGCGACGTGTTTAGCGCGAACTTATGGACGACATGTGGGATGTTTAAGTTTTTTTTCCCTGTTCATTTCGAAACATGCAGCCATGAATGATGCGACCGCAATAAGTATGGTGGCTCATAGTTTAGATGAGACATATGAATTAATCCAATATGTTAAAGTCGTTAAAAGAAATCCTATGTTAACTCTAGATGATTTCAATGAATTTAGAAGAAAGGTTATTATTGGAATATATTTGGTCAAGTGGTTTCAATATGATTCCTCAGTAAGTAATTATCTTAATCAAAGTTTAATTGATTTATTTCGTAGTCATTTAGGTATTCAATCTCTTGAAGACATGGACAAGGATTTTTTTAATTCATGCTTGAGTGAGTTCAGTTACTATTGCACTTTTGTATATGAAAGATGCGAAGAAAAAGCATATGAGGATCTAAACAATCGATTAGGAGCAACAATTCAAAAGGACATTCATGAGACAAAAAATTTTTCGTTTAATAAGAACTCTTCATCCTTATATGGACTTTATAAAGGCGTTATGAGTTCGCTAGGAATGAGTATGTATTAAGGAGGATGTATGACTTTTATCCCGCCAGTATTTGCAAAATTTAGAATCAATACGATTAACTTGGAAGCAAAATACTCCACTTTATTAGGAAGATATAGAGTAGTGGATAGTCAGGTCAGTGAAGGGTCCTCTGTAATACAACAGTCTAGTCTTGAGGTATTAATCGCGAGAACAAATGATGTAATAAAATGTAAATCCGGTAGAGATACACAGATTGACGTGTTTAATTTACTAATAAATGAACTGCGGCAAATTCCCAAAGAGGATAAAGAAAAAACCAAACAAGGTACATTGTTTTTATTAGGTGCATTAATTCATCGCTATTTTCGTTTGATTAAAGAATATGATGATTATAATGCATATGCATCTTGGACTTACTTTGGTAAATGTGATGTGACCACTTGTAAGTTATTCCAAGCCATAAGAAGAGCTTTGCAATTTAAAGAAATAGAAGTTGTCAGAAAAAGATATAAAGAGGATGATCTAAAGATTCTCGATGTTGTAACTATTGTAAAATCACTAGAAGTTTTTCGTGATAACATGTTGCTTGAAGATAAAGAGAAAGTTCCTCGATTCATGAAGTACCCCCATTTTGTTAAGGATGAACATTTCAAACAGTATCTTCAGGATATTATTGAAGAGCAAAGAAAGCGTGGCGAAGCGATATTACATCGATTCAAAGCGATTGCTTTTGTTCAATCTCTAGTGACACAAATCGACAATGAACGTCAAGAGCTTGAAAAAGACATAGAGACATGGTGTAAGGGAGTAGCAAAAGATTATAAGAATTTCAATGTTTTTAGATGCTTAGATGAGATGGCAATTAATACAAGTCTCATTAAATATGTTCAATCAGAAACATCAAGGAATATAATTTATAGAACATTTTATGCTCAGATAATTCAAGGTAATCTTGACTCAATAGATCACAGTACTTTTCTAACAAGAATGAAAGAGTGTTATGATTATACCTGCAGCTATATACTTTTTGGTGCTTATGTCTTGTTATTACAAAATTCAAAGACACTGGATACTGATTTATTATTTACCATTCAACAGGCATTAGGTTTGGAATCATCTTTGGATGAGTTGACTAAAATAGATATGTTAGACGGTGTGAAATTTCTAAAACAGTTCCTTGAAACAGAACCTGGAGTTGACTTGGATTGTGACTTTTTTGAGGGGAAAGAGAGAATGCATACTGCGATTGCAAGGGCAGAGAAAGAACTTACTTTGCAAGTAGCACCGAAAAAAGAAGAGCGCGAAGTACTACTTACGATTTAATTTAAAAAAGTGGCCTGGGTGAGCAGTAAACCCCAGGTTACAATTTATAATTTCTACTTGCTTTATTTGAAACATATTTCTTGCTCATAAATATCGATTTGTTCCCTTGTTTTTAATTTATTGACCCAATTTATGGAAAGTGGCAATCCACATAACTTAATAAACACCATAATGAACCACATGGTGAATATCATGGTAATGAACATCGAGTCAGGTAGTGTTTTATAAAATGCAATTGCTGTAAAAATTATACTGTGAGGCTTGAAGCAAAAAATGTAGCAAGAAGAAATCTTCCTCCCGTATATCACTCCGGGGTTTTAATTTTGGTTTTGGCAATAAAATAAAAAGTGAACGATTAAGCAATCAGGTAACTGAAATATGAACCCACACCAAATCGTACACTGTGTATATTTATAACAATACACCTCGGTAATCAAATCAGAAAGTAACATGGATAACGGAAAGATCAATGTGTCAGCATCTGTAGTTAAACTCCAAACATTAATTAACCGTGGGTCAATCCCATTAGTCAGTATAATGATCATGAAGTAAGTTAAAGTCAAATATCATAAATAACTCGAATGAATAGTAATTTTTCCATTTTCAGATAGATTATTTATTGCTGTACCCATAATTAAAGCGCTAATGAAAACGGATTAAAATTGGTTTTCACATCATAATGATCAACATTATCTTTTCGTTTTAAATAATTTGAAACATGATAGGTAATGGGCAATGCACATATTTCATATAGTACTTTGAATAAATACATCGTTCCAATAATTTGCCAAATACCTGCGTAGGGAATTATGAACAAAAAGGCAATATGAGTAAAAAGTAGTGTATCGATACCAACACCGATCATTGTGCTTGTAATTGCCCGCAGCCAAAGTCGCTTCCCTGATGTCAGCACTTTGAGTTTAGCTAAAATGATTGAATTGGCAAATTCACCAAAAAAGTAACTAATGACGGAGGCTACAAAAACCCTTAATGTTCCTTGGTAAACTGTTGCATAAGCTTCTTGATGAGACCAGTAGGGCGAGGGGGTCAGATAAATGGTGAGCCAGGTGCCAAAAAAAATAATAGTATTTGCAAGCAATGCCATCCAAATGATCCGTCTGCTTATTTTAAATCCATATACTTCGGTCAGAATATCATCAAAAACATAGGTTAGAGGGAAAAAAACTAAACCTGCAGCAAAATTAATGGAACCAAAAGCTGCTATTTTAAAGGCAGCTAAATTCGATAAGATTAAAAACGTTGTAAACAATATTCCTACGCTAATGACACTGGATTTGTTTGCGGGTGTATGTTTGGGGAATCTTGTAATTAAATCCAGGTTATTGGTTTGTTCTGCGGAATATAACGCTGCAATATACGCTACATCTTGAGGCGAAAAATTATCTAGCCATTTTTTTTGATACAGTTCGCTTACTGACTTATCAAAGGTTACTGCTTTTCCGGTAGCTTGAACTGTAACATAAACCTTTGAACTATTTCGATAACTGTCCTCAACAGAGATAATCCGATAAGCATTAGAAATAATTTTATCTGCTGGTAGTTGGAATAGTTGTTTTATTCGATGAAATAATTTATTGATCATGTTTTTAGATTTGAGAAAGCAATAATGTCTGACACAAATATTATGCCTAAAAGTAAAACAAAAGTCAGTATACTAGGGTCTGAGAGCCTCATAGGTCAAAGCATACAAATGGAACCTCTTACTTTAGGTCATTATGAGAGTTTGCGTCATCCAGCGAATGATACGCGAATTTGGACTTATATGCCAAATAAGGCAAATGGCAAGTTTTATGACACTTGGTTTCAGAGTTGTTTGATGAAGCAGCTCCAATGCATTCAACTTACCTATGTAATAAGAAGGTTAAAGGATAATGAATTAATTGGAAGCCGAGCTTATTATGAAATAGATCTGCAGCATAAAAAGCTAGAGGTTGGTTATGGCTGGCTAACTCCATCAGTATGGGGTAAGCACTTTAATCACGAGTCTTTACTGCTATTGTTTCAAAATGCATTTGAGAACTGGAATATCAATCGCATACAAATCGCAACAGACCCACGTAATGTCAAAAACTACAATACGTTAAAAAAATTAGGTGCAATAAAAGAAGGTGTTCTGCGTCAACATATGATTCATCACAATGGCCGAGTTACTGATACGGCCTTGTTTAGCATTATTGCTGAAGAATGGCCTGAGGTAAAAAAGCGGTTAGTAGAGCGATTAAGTCGTGTGAAATATATAGATGAATTATTATTCTAATGTTGTGAAGGGCTACGTGTGCTTGAGTCGATACGTGCACGCTTGTCCTTTACGTTTTTATCATTATCTTGACTATTGTTATCACAACCTAATTGGCTTTGATGTGGACTTTCAAGACTACTTTGATTAAAAAAGCCTATTGTTTTTTTACGTTTTCTTTTTTGGCCTACAGAATTTGATTCATCATACTCTTCTTTTTCGGTTTCTTCTTGATGAACATCTTTTTCAAGATGATTAATAAATCTTATATATAAATCTCTTCGAGAAAGTAATTTTGCTATCAATTTATCTGCTATAGGGAAATGAGATATTGAAAATGATTTCATTTTTATTGCATGTAAATCGTTCTCTGACAGTTCAGCTACTTTTCTCATTGTTGATATTATTCTTTCTCTATCTGAGAATAATTTTTGAGCAACAAAACTTTTAAATTTCTTATTTTCGTGATCTAAAATTTCAGTTAAATACTTATCATCCTCTGAATTACCTGTGATTTCTTTTGTAAGATAATTGATAATAAAATTATCAATATATTTTTCTAAATTAATATTATTTTCGATAATAAATGAATTAAAACTACAACCAGGATCCAGACGGATTGCGAAAAAAGCATCATTAATTTTAATAAAGCCAAAATTTCCGCCTTCCCAATCTGTTTCTCCTAAAAAGTGACATGCAACAAATAAGTCGATTAAACCGACGATATTAACATCCAGGATGTTTTTAGGCTCATCCTCAGCTTTGTGTTGGAAATTTATAGATCCATTGGATAATACTGTAACTACCTCCTGCCAATCATTGTAGTTTTCTAAGAGTTTAGCTGCTCGATAATATTTTGTACTGTTTTTATTTCTTAAAAGATGGTATTCAGGATGTTCAGAGCCTAAAATATGGCGTAGTAAGTTTCCTGAAAAAACTGCATATTCTGCAGCGAGAAGAGGGTCCAAAGATTCATGTTGGTTATTTGAACTAATATAGTATTCATCCTCGTTTTCTAAAGGATACTCCTCTTCTTCCTCAGCTTCTTTATCTCCCGAAGATTTAGATGGTCCCAGTGCAAAAAAATACTTTGCCATTATACATTCTTAAATATGATAAGTGATAGAAGTAAGTATAGTTTAAAATCGAATTTTACTGAGGCGCCCATAATTGTATATAGCTTTTAGGTGCATGCTTAATAAGTGCATGGCGGCTTTCACCGCCAAGCTCGATACTAAATTAGTTGCAAAACCATCAACCGGCATCCGTTTTCCATTTCTATTAGTGCTTTGAGAACGTCATCCCACCGTCTTTGTAAGTAACTTTAATGGTATCACCTGACTTGAATTTCCCGGTCAATATATCCTGAGCTAGAGGATTTTCCAATTGTTGTTGAATGGTCCGCTTCAAAGGCCTTGCTCCATATACTGGATCGAATCCTGCTTCTGCTAAGTGCGATAATGCTTCCTGAGTTACATCAAGATGGATATCTTGTTGTTTCAGACGTTTTTGCAAATAACCAATTTGAATTGCAGCGATTTTCGCAATTTGATCTTTAGCAAGAGAATGGAAAACTACGGTATCATCAATGCGGTTAATGAACTCAGGGCGGAAGTGCTGGCGTACCATTTCCATCACTGCATCCTTAATTTGTTCGTATTTAAATTTATTTCCCATTTCCTGAATCAGATTGGAGCCCAGGTTTGAGGTCATGACAATAATGGTATTACGAAAGTCAACGGTACGTCCTTGGCCATCAGTCAAGCGTCCATCATCCATCACTTGCAAGAGTATATTGAACACATCAGTATGCGCTTTTTCTACTTCATCAAGTAAAATAACTGAATAAGGCCTACGTCGAACTGCCTCCGTTAAATAGCCTCCTTCCTCATAACCAACATATCCAGGTGGTGCACCAATCAGACGAGCAACAGAATGCTTTTCCATAAATTCGGACATGTCGATGCGCACCATCGCATCTTCGGTATCAAAAAGAAATAAAGCCAGAGCCTTACATAATTCCGTTTTACCCACTCCAGTAGGACCAAGGAATAAGAATGATCCAATAGGACGATTCGGATCGGATAATCCGGCACGTGAGCGACGAATGGCATTGGATACCGCATCTATTGCTTCATTTTGACCTATGAGGCGATGATGCAGCACTTCTTCCATCCTTAGTAATTTTTCTTTTTCACCTTCCATCATCTTAGCCACAGGTATACCTGTCCATTTGGAAACAACTTCTGCCACCTCATCTTCTGTCACTTTATTACGGACTAATTTGTTTTCATGTGATTCTGCTTCAGCCACTTGTGCCAAACGTTTTTCAAGTTCTGGAATACGTCCATATTGTAATTCAGACATTCTACTTAAATCCCCAGCTCGGCGTGCGGTTTCCATTTCAAGCTTTGCTTGTTCAAGGGCTTCTTTAATTTGAGTTGCTCCCTGCATCATTGCTTTTTCTGATTTCCAAATCTCTTCCAAATCAGAGTAGTTATGTTCTAGCTCGTCAATTGTATGTTGTAAGTCTTCAAGTCGTTTTTTAGATGCGTCATCGTGTTCTTTTTTGAGTGCCTCACGTTCGATTTTTAATTGAATCAATCGTCGCTCCAACTTATCCATGCTTTCAGGTTTAGAATCAATTTCCATGCGAATCAGACTTCCTGCTTCATCGATTAAATCAATCGCCTTATCGGGAAGCTGCCTGTCCGAAATGTATCGGTGCGATAAAGTAGCCGCTGCAACTATAGCTGGGTCAGTTATTTCAACGCCATGATGTACTTCATAACGCTCTTTTAAACCACGAAGAATAGCAATTGTATCTTCAACATTAGGCTCATCAACCAGAACTTTCTGGAAGCGTCGCTCCAAAGCAGCATCTTTTTCGATGTATTGTCGGTACTCATCAAGAGTGGTTGCACCGATGCAATGGAGTTCACCGCGCGCTAAAGCGGGTTTCAGCATGTTTCCTGCATCCATTGCTCCTTCTGCCTTTCCAGCACCAACCATAGTATGGAGCTCATCTATAAAGAGAATAATTTGACCCTCTTGTTTTGCAAGGTCGTTAAGAACCGCTTTTAGTCGCTCTTCGAATTCGCCGCGAAATTTGGCTCCAGCAATCAATGCCCCCATATCCAATGAAAGCAAGCGTTTATTTTTTAGACCTTCAGGAACCTCACCATTAATAATACGTTGTGCCAGTCCTTCAACAATTGCAGTTTTACCGACGCCAGGCTCCCCAATTAAAACAGGATTATTTTTTGTACGCCGTTGCAATACTTGAATGGTTCTGCGAATTTCATCATCGCGTCCAATTACGGGGTCTAATTTTCCTTGCTCTGCACGGTCGGTGAGGTCAAGAGTATATTTCTCAAGAGCTTGACGTTGTTCCTCGGCATTAGGGTCATTAACCGTTTCTCCACCGCGCAACTCATTAATTGCGTTTTCTATTGCTTTAGCTTCACCGCCCGCCTGTTTGAGTATGCGCGAAAGACTACCTTCCTCACTTATTGCTGCTAAAACAAAAAGCTCGCTGGAAATAAAATTATCTTTCTTTTGTTGAGCCAGTTTATCAGTAAGATTTAATAGTCGATTTAATCCGTTTGAAATATGGATATCACCTCCTATTCCAGCAACTTTAGGAAGTTTATCTAGTGCCTGATCTAAAAGGGTTCTTAAAAGAGGGATATTAACACCAGCTTTACTGAGCAGAGGCCTGCAAGTGCCTCCTTGTTGATCAAGAAGCGCCTTCATTAAGTGTTCGGGTTCGATAAAGCCGTTATCTCTTCCTAAAGCGAGAGATTGAGCATCTGCTAGAGCTATTTGAAATTTTGATGTTAGTTTATCCATTCTCATGATGTTATAACCTTCTAATGGTTAATGGGTATTAATTTTCTTGCATCTACCGTAAAATGTGGGCTAATTTAATTATTTCAAGTGATTGATTATGACAAATGACCATACTTCTAATCCTACTTCAGATTCTCAAGCCTTGCTAAATCAAATCATTATTGATTACATGAAAGAGGCAAAAAGGAAGCGCAGATGGAAATGGTTTATGCGTGTTATTTATTTGCTTATCATTGCTTATATCGTTTATTACGTGTCAAAGGGTACCAATGAAGATATAGGAACTAATATCAAGGCACACGTAGGTATAGTAGATATTACAGGTGAGATGTCCGAAACTAAAGCTAATGCAGATGATTTTGCCAAGGGGTTGGATGCTGCTTATAAAAACTCTGGGTTAAAAGCGGTAATTATTCGTATCAATAGCCCTGGTGGTAGTCCAGTTCAGGCTGAATACATGTATAACATGATCAAGTTTTATCAGAAAAAATATCCGGATATAAAAATTTATTCGGTGTGTGTGGATGCATGTGCTTCTGCAGCTTATTATGTTGCTGTCGCTACAGATACTATTTATGCTAGCCCGGCAAGTATGGTTGGTTCTATAGGTGTTTTGTATAATGGTTTTGGTTTTGTTGATCTCATCAATAAGGTTGGTGTTACAAGAAGATTACAAACATCGGGTGTAAATAAGTCATTTTTAGATCCTTTTTCTCCCGAAACTGATTTTGCAAAGCAAAAACTACAAGTAATGCTTGATCAGGTTCATCAACAATTTATCAATAGAGTTAAAGAGGGGCGGGGAAGCCGTTTACACATTGATGATGATACCTTCTCTGGGCTTTTTTGGACGGGTGAGCAAGCCTTGAAAATAGGATTAATTGATGGTTTTGCGAGCAGCGGACAGTTATCTCGTGAAGTAATTAAGGTTCCTGATGTGATTGATTATACCCATAAACAAAATCTTTTCGATCGAGTGAGCAAGAATCTTGGGACTGCCTTGGCAGATGAACTTCCTTTAAGTTTTGGAGTAAAGCAGGGATTTAAATAAAATGGTAGTTGATGATTTGTAGCACTGGGTGAAGCAGCAGAATCAACGTGGTTCTGCCGCACCCTGCTATGATCTTACTTATTCAAAACAGGAGAAATAGTTTGTAATAATGATTTAAACACTTTAGGTGTTCCAGCAACAATGTCCCCGTGTTTGAGAAAATCATCGCCGCCTTGTAAATCGCTAATTAATCCACCTGCTTCGCGAATTAATAAGGAACCTGCTGCTATATCCCATGGACGTAAGCCGAACTCCCAAAATCCATCCAGACGACCACTGGCTACATAAGCCAAATCAAGTGCCGCAGATCCAGTTCTTCTGACCCCGGCACATTTACCAAATAATGCTTCAAAAGTTGGTAAATATCTTTGTGCTACGTTGATGTCGCGTGATGGGAAACCAGTTCCTAAAAGTGAAGCTACAAGTTGAGTTTGCTTGGAAACGCGTATTCTTCGATCATTTAATCGAGCTCCGCGTCCTCGGCTTGCAGCAAAACATTCATGTCGCAACGGGTCATAAATAACTCCATGTTCGATCCTTCCTTTGACTTTTACCGCTATAGAGACTGAAAAGAAAGGAAATCCATGCAAGTAATTGGATGTTCCATCTAATGGATCAATAATCCAGATGGATTCGCCATCTCCCTCTTGGACACCACTTTCTTCTGCGAGGATCCCATGTTCCGGATATGCTTTATGAATCGTATGAATAATGGCTTGTTCGGCCTTGATGTCTACTTCGCTAAAATATTCATGGTTATTTTTAGCGGTAATTTTGAGACGATCCACTTGCTCCATATGTCGAATTATAATTTCACCGGCTTGTCGTGCTGCGTTAATTGCTATATTTAAAAGTGGTTCCATGAATATACTCTTTAATCTACAAAACCGATGATTCTATCATATTTTTTTTGTGCAAATAGAGTTAAATATGAAAAAAGCAAAAATCGTCAAAAAGGGTGTTTAATGATATGATGTAGTCATTTCAATGCATTAATAAAAGTTATTATGAAGTTAAGCTCAATCCGTATTATTCTAGTAGCAACATCTCACCCAGGTAATATCGGCTCAACAGCTAGAGCGATGAAAACTATGGGGTTAAACTCACTGTATTTGGTAAAACCTAAATCTTTTCCGGACTATAAAGCAAAAGAAATGGCTGCAGGTGCCGATGATCTTTTAGAAAGAGCTGTAGTTACTGAAACATTAGATGAAGCTTTGTCTGGCTGCCAACTTGTTTTGGGCACCAGCGCAAGACCTAGAGGACTTTCTTTACCAGGCTTGCTTCCCGCATCATGCGCGGACTTGGTAAGCCAACAATCAGAAAACACCCAAGTTGCAATTGTTTTTGGGAGGGAGCACGCAGGCCTGACTAACGAAGAACTGCTAAAATGTCATTATCATATTCATATTCCAAGTAATCCTGAATATGCTTCACTTAATCTGGCACAGGCGGTACAGATTATTGCTTATGAATTGCGCATGAAGCTATTAGCGCCTCAGGCTGAGGTGGCGTTACGTCAGGATGAATATGCTGCTGCTAATGAAATTGAGCAATTTTATGAGCATTTGAGAGAAGTATTTATTGAGATTCAATTTTTAAAAGCGTCAAATCCAAGACGTTTAATGCAGCGTGTGCGTCGGTTATTTAATCGGGTGAATTTGGAGAAAATGGAAGTTAATCTGTTAAGAGGGATGTTGAGTCAAGTACAAAAATCGCTGGAATGGGCAAGTAAAAAGGGGCGGGAGTGAACGAAATAATTAAAATACCTATCTATTTTGATTATATGGCAACAACACCAACTGATCCGCGTGTAGTAGAGCGCATGATCCATTATTTAGGTCCAGATGGGGACTATGGTAATCCTTCTTCAGTAAGCCATGAATATGGTCGCGTTGCAGCTCTTGCTGTTGAGCATGCGCGTTTACAGGTGGCAGATTCAGTCCATGCTTCCATTCAAGATATCGTATTTACTTCTGGGGCTACAGAGTCGAATAATTTGGCGATAATCGGCGCAGCCCATTTTTATAAGAATAAAGGAAAGCATTTGATTACGATGAGTACGGAACATAAGGCTGTACTCGATAGTTTTGACCGTTTAGAAAAAGATGGATTCGAAGTAACCTATATAGATCCTGAATCCAATGGATTGCTTGACCTCGAAAAACTTGCTCAAGCGTTGAAACCAGATACCATTTTGGTGTCCATAATGCATGTGAATAATGAAATCGGTGTAGTACAAGACATTGAGTCTATTGGTGCTCTATTACGTCATAAAGGAATTCTTTTTCATGTTGATGCAGCACAAAGTGCTGGAAAAATTCCTATTGACCTTGAGCATCTTTCTGTGGATTTAATGGCGCTATCAGCACATAAAAATTATGGCCCAAAAGGTGTAGGTGCGCTTTATGTCCGGCACAAACCACGGATTCGTCTCCAGCCACAAAGTTTTGGTGGTGGACATGAGGGTGGTTTACGTTCAGGAACTTTGGCCACGCACCAAATTGTAGGTATGGGAGAAGCATTTGCATTAGCTGAGAGTTTACGAGAAGAGGAGCAAGCCCGTCTTTTAAGCTATCGTCAGCGTTTATGGAATGGTATTAAACATTTGCCTGGCATCCAGCTCAATGGAGATGAACAAAAGCGAGTTGCGGGCAACCTTAATATAAGTTTTACCGGTTTAGATGGGGATTCTTTGCTGTTAGCATTGAATGAGTTAGCTGTATCTACAACTTCAGCTTGTAGTTCTGCCAGTATCCAACCTTCTTATGTATTGAGGGCTTTAGGATTAAGTGATGATTTGGCACAAAGTAGCATTAGATTATCTCTAGGGCGTTTTACTAAGGAAGATGAAGTTGAATACGCGATTAAAGTTATTTGTACACAAATAACGCGATTGCATGAAATATCACCATCATGATGTATAATAGAATTGTACAGGACTGTTTTTTTTCACCCAGGCATGTAGGGGTTATCAATTTAAATGATCAATTTGCTGTAGTTGTTAAAAACAACCAAAAAGGTCAGGGAGCGATTGAACTCTATATGCAGTGTAATTCAGAGGGTACAATTGTTCGATCCTGTTTTAAAACCAATGGTAACCCTTATGTTATTGCTAGTCTGGAATGGTTATGCAGGCAGCTTGAAAGGCAGCCTATAGGTGCCGTACCAAAAATTGATTATCAGCTAGTCATTAAAGAATTAGATATTCCTGTTGCTCAATATCCTATAGCATTAAGGATTATTGATGTTTATAAAGAAGCATTGCTTTTAATGAAGAAGACAAATCGAATCGAGAGGTAATAATGAGTGTAATAATGCATCATGTTGAAAGGACCGCGCCCGAAATCAGTTTTACTGAAGCTGCAGTAAAGCACTTGGTGTCTTATTTGCAAAAAAATTCTGAATATACTGGCATTCGTTTATCGGTAAAGAAAACAGGTTGCTCCGGTTTATCTTATATCGTTGATTATGTACGAGCTCCTGATGAAGGCGATTTGGTTCTTGCTTTGAATGAAAACTATAGCGCATGTATTGATAAGTCCAGTTATCCTTTTCTGAAAAATATGAGTGTTGATTATGTAAAGCAGGGATTAAATTATAAATTTGTTTTCAATAACCCTAACCAAACAGGTCAATGTGGATGTGGGGAAAGTTTCACTGTGGATTAGGAGCTATGTACCCTGGATGAAGCGAAGCGCAACCCGGGATTCCTTAGTTTTAAGCATTCCGGGTAGTCACGAATAAAAATTACTTATATTACAAAGAAAAACGGAAGCTTGATTGATGCTCTTTAATTTGTTTTCTGCTTAATTGCTGCTTATTTGAAAAAAAGCCTAAAAATTTATTTAATTCAGCTTTGGCTGAAGCACCGAAAATTAATTCATCATCTGTACCTAAGACGACGGGATCGCTGAGATCCTGATAAATTGTCGTAATGGGGTGAGGCTCTGTTTCAAGATGCCAATTCAATTTGCTGTGGCAGCTGGGACATACCTCTATAGGAATGCCAAGTTTGTTAATGCGATCTTTTTGTTGCGGGGTTAGATAAATACAATGACCCAACCGCACTTTGCCATGCAATGGATTTTTGTTCTTATAGGGGTGTTGTGATTTCCATTCTTCTAATGCTGTTAAGACTGCATCAGTATCTTGCCGTTCCTGAGGAGTGTTGGATTCGCCAGCATGAATCGCAACAGCCACGCCTTTATTTAAAGCGAGTTGAATTACCTTTGCTAGCTCATTTCCTGCGAGAGTTCTGTTGGCTACAGGGTTTCCCGAAATATCCAAACCGACTAAAACCTTATCTGGACTTGTTAATATGCGATTGATAAAGTAATTCGCATCTTCTAGATGGTGCAGTGTTCTGTCCAGGCTCAATAATCCAACAGCTTTCTTGTCCGTTATTTGTTGATTTGCTTGGATTAGACCGAATACAAATGAGTCTATATATTTATCACGCGTTTCATTTGCCATTTCTTTTGGCGTTGTTCTGATTTCAAGGTACTTAGCTTTTGAACTTTCTACTACATCGACTACGCCATCAGATATATCAATTAGATTCTGAATAATCTTGTGCACCAAGCTAAACTGTTTCCAAATAATCGCAATTAACTCTTTGGAATAACCACTTTCTGGTTGTTGTGTTGTTTTTTGGAGATATTTTGTACGTACTCGAATTAATTCTTCATATATTTCAATACAGTTATTTATTTTTGCTGTTTTTTCCAGAAACGACAAACTCAAGCTTCCATTAAGATGGCAATGTAAATCACTGGTATGTTTTCTAGTCATCTTTATCGTTAATTAACTCAATTATGAGCAGTTTATTAAAAATAATTTAAAAATAAATAAAATTTCGTAATTCTTTGAACAATCGAGTAAAAATTATGCAAATTTTCTTATTATTTTCCTATACTTAATAAAAAATAACCGCAATACATTAATTAAATAATAAATTCGCCTTGTCCATTTAACTTGTAAAATGGTAAAATTTTTTTGACTTAATATTTCCTTAAGAAATGAATATCATTAAAACAATATTTACACTCTTTGAGATGTTTGGTACTATATAGGCCATAGTGTTCGGTGAGTGCATGTACTGGGCATAATTTTATTTAATTAATTTGTACTAGGAGACTTAAATGAGCACAGAAACAATGGTGCAAAGCAGCGAAGCACTTTCACATCAAGTAATTCATGCTGTTAAGGGCTATTTAACCAGTGTTAGCAATAAAGATTCTAACTTAAATTTATACCAATTAATTGTTGAAGAAGTTGAAGCGCCGTTATTTCGTACTGTTATGGAGTTAACTCGTTACAACCAATCAAAAGCTGCACGTGTTCTTGGTGTAAGCCGTGGTACTTTGCGTACTAAATTAAAGCGTTATTTTGATGACGAATTTATTGGAACTCGTGATTTCTAATTGATTAGAAAGACCTCGCTGGTTTTTTCATATATAAATTTCCCAATATAGTGGCCTTTAGCTAGGCACTCTGCTACTATTGATAACAGAGTTGGTCAGGCAATCGCTCTTTGTTTACAGAGGGAGGAAAGTCCGGGCTCCAAAGGGTAGAGTGCCAGGTAACGCCTGGGAGGTGTGAACCTACGGAAAGTGCCACAGAAAATATACCGCCTCTTAGAGGTAAGGGTGAAATGGTGCGGTAAGAGCGCACCGCGCGTCTGGTAACAGACGTGGCAGGGAAAACCCCACTCGGAGCAAGATCAAATAGGAATCCATTTGGCTGAAAAGTCATTACGTGTGACCCGCACGGGATTCGGGTAGGTCGCTTGAGGCATGTGGTGACGCATGTCCCAGATGAATGATTGTCCATGACAGAACCCGGCTTATCGACTGACTCTTTTTATTTTTTTTCCAAAACCATCTATCTATTGATTTGTTTCTTTTTCTTTAAATTACAACAATTTTAAATTTGTACTTGCAGTCGACTGTAAAAAAAACTCATTTCCAAGTTCTGGATTTCAGTTAATTTACAAAGCTAAATAACAAAAGTAATTATTCCTAGGATATGATTTAATTTGAACCCAATGCATACATTATAACCATTCTACTGGTGTTATGTATAATTTATTGCCTAAATCGATTATAATGTGGTCATCTTGTTATTTTAATGCGTAAGTCTTTGATATGAAAAATCAGCAACTTTGGGCTATTTATACTAAGCCAGGAAAAATCTTCTCTGAGCAAACTCTACTAAAGCAAGTTAATGAATTTGCTGAAATAGGGTTTAATGAAAACTTCAAAAAATTCATTGAGTCCAATAAAAGAAAAATTGAGTTATTCACATCTCTCAAGTTTGATGCCTCAAAATACAGTAAAGAATATTTGGATTTCCTAAACGCCTTGATTTTCGCTTTGCTCTCAGCGGAAGGTGATATCGATACAACAACTATTCGTAAGAAATATTCTCTGAATCAATTTTATTCAAGGCAGCAAAAAACAAGTCATGAATATGAATCCATTCAAGACATTACAGAAAACTCTACTCTGGTTAAGAACGTTGTCGAGCGACTGGGTGCATTTAAAAAAGAGTTAGAAGCTATTCGAAATCAACAACTAATCCTCAAGGCTCAGTCTCTAGTAGAGTTGGCAAACGCTGATATCAATGTAAATGAAGAAAACTTGAGATTAATAAAAATCGATTACCATAAGTTGTTTTCAAATTATTCACTAGAATCACTTGCTGCGTTTGATCTTAACTTCGATCGGTTTTTTTGTGAGAAATCCATCTCAACCTTTAGAAGTAATTTTGTTGAAAGAAAGCGAATTATGGATGGAATCATGGCGGAATGCGAAGGAACTCCTATTGCAGAAGTAATAAAGAAGGAGCAAGTCAAGCTTGAGCAGCAAATAATAAACTTCGAATTGATTATGAGTCAAGCAACAAACTTAAAGGACTTAAAGACACGGTTTCAGAAAATAAAAGCTATTGAAGGTATTGTCACAGAAAAAGCTAGTGTTCTATTAATACCTTCAGATGTTCAGAAACTGCAAGAATTAATCGAATTTATTACCGGTGAGGAGCAAGAAATACAACGAATTAAAGAAGGGATTAATGATGCCTCGGTAATACATCAAGATGCTATGCGTGCTATTGATGAGACTGAGCAATTCATTCGGAAAAAAAAGGAACAAGCAGAATTTTTTCTACAGCAAGCTAGTAAAGCACGCAGTGAAGTCCGGCAAAGAAAAATAGAAGACCACCATCTGAGCGTTGTCAATTCAAAAGAGCCTTCTAAGAAAAGTGACAAAAAAATTGAAGAGGCGATTGCGGTAAAGAAAGTGCGGCTGCAAGAAGCAATTTTCTTGATACAAACATATAGAGAAACAATAGAAAAAGAGCAAGATCGATTTTCTGTAAAATTTTTTCATAAATCACGAAATCAGGAGAAGATAAGCTATTGCAAGGCCTTAGAAAAAGAACTTGAACTTCAAGTTAAAAGTTTAAATTTTGAAAGTAATTTACACGATATTATTAATACTGCTCATAATAAAGTAACGATGAGTTTTACTGCTCAAACAATAATCACCAAAGGTGGTAGTTATTTCGGTACAAGCCGCATGCTCAGTTTGCAACGGCTTTTGGATATTGATGAAGCTTGGAAAACGAAAGGACACTCCAGGTTTCTTGTATTTTCAACTCACTCTGATTTGCATGGGCTTAAAACCTCAGGGGTCTTTGGTGATAAAGTACATAGGATTGTGGAAAATTTCTATCGTGGAGTAGATAACAGTTATGAGCAATACCAGGAAATAAAAAAACAGGCATTCGCCAAACAAGATGCCAGTGATTTGTTATATTCTTGATAAAACTTGCTTGATTAAGCTTATGAAAGGAAGCATTTTTTAACTCCTAAAGGGTTTTATGATGAATTTAAGCTTGCGTAGTCCGGTTGCATGCAATCCGCACCTGACCGCAAGCAACCTGGTTACAATGAGTTACACTGGGTTTATTTCTTAAGCTGACACTATTAGTGAACAGTTACCTCGAGTTTCTGGTATGAATTAAAATCTCTTTTTATTCAAAATTGATTAGTCCCTGCCAAATGTTTTTTCAGTAGGGCATTGATTTGCTCAGGATTTGCCTTCCCTTTAGTTTGTTTCATAATTTGCCCGACAAAGAATGCTAATAATTTATCTTTTCCTGCTCTGTAATCCGCTGCTTGTTCCGGATACTGCTGAATTAATTTTATAATCAATTCCTCCCAAGTAGCAGGATCATCTACCTGCTGATATCCCTCACGTTCGATAATTGCTTCAATATCTGTTTCGCCAGCCCATAATAAGGTAAAAATAGCTCGCGCATTGTTCAAAGAAATAACCCGATCATGCAGTTTATCTAGTAGATTTGCTATTAATTCTGCGGATATACGAGGGGAATCAAAGGTTAAGTTCTCTTCATTTAAAGCAGCAGCATACAGGCCCTTTAACCAATTAATAATCATCTTTTCTGGAGCACGGGATTGCACTTTAACTGATTTAAAAAAATGATGGGCTGCCGGCGAAGAAAGAATAAAATTGATATCCTCTTCATTTAGAGAGGGCATATTCTTTAATTCATCATGAATTTTATCGGGTAAATCAGGTAAATTATTCTTTACTTCAGCAATGAGGAATCGAGGAATTTGTATCGGTAGTAAATCGGGATCTGGGAAATATCGGTAATCGTTCTCATTCTCTTTGCTACGCATGGCATGTGTTGTATGCGTGTCAGGATTGTAAAGACGAGTTTCTTGAATTACTTGTTGTCCCCCTTCAAGTATATCCTGATGTCGTGCTTGTTCATAAGCGATGGCTTTTTCAATAAAACGGAATGAATTCAAGTTTTTCAATTCAGTTCGTGTTCCTAAAACAGAAGAGCCTTTAGGTTTTAAGGATAGATTGACATCACAGCGGAAATTTCCTTCTTGCATGTTCCCATCGCAAATGCCTAAAAACTGAACTAGTTGATGCAGTTTTTTGAGATAGCTTACTGCTTCATGACTGGAAAACAAGCACGGGGCAGTTACTATTTCCAATAAGGGTGTGCCTGCTCGATTAAGATCGATACCACTGTAGCCTGAATGAACTCCATGTAATGATTTACCTGCGTCTTCTTCCAAATGTGCACGTACAATCAACACCTCTTTTTCACTGCCGTCATGTAAAGCAATTGTTAATTTACCATTGCCAACTATTGGCTTTTGAAATTGGCTGATTTGGTAGCCCTTGGGTAAATCTGGATAAAAATAATTTTTACGCTCAAAGAAAGATTGATCATTAATGTCAGCTTGGATAGCTAAGCCAAACTGAATCGCCATAATGACTGCCTCTTGATTTAATACCGGCAAAACCCCAGGAAATCCTGCATCGATAAAGCAGGTTTGAGAATTGGGGGCAGAGCCAAAAGCAGTAGCTGCGCCAGAAAAAAGTTTTGATTTTGTTTTTAATTGAATATGTACTTCAAGGCCAATGACTGTATCCCATTCCATAATTCACCTTTATTGGTTTGGACTGGCCAAATGCCAGTTGGTCTGTTGTTGATAATGATGGGCTATCTGGAGTAAGTGGCTTTCACCAAAATGTTTGCCCATGAGTTGCAAGCCTATTGGCAATTCTTGAGCAAAGCCTGCAGGTATGGAAATTGCGGGAAGCCCAGCAAGATTAGCAGCTACGGTAAATACGTCAGTCAAATAATTCTGAATTGGATCAGTAATTTTTTCACCAAGTTTAAATGCACACGCAGGAGATGTTGGCCCCAGAATAACGTCAACAAAATTCAATTTTGTGATGAGCTCTTCCTGAATAAGTCGACGAATTTTTTGTGCCTGCAAATAGTAGGCATCAAAATAACCTGATGAAAGTACATGAGTTCCAGTAAGAATTCGACGTTTCACTTCGATACCAAAGCCCTCATTGCGAGTATTGCGGATGAGATCGGTTAATGTTGATGCATTGGCACTGCGATAACCAAAACGCAAGCCATCATAACGTGATAAATTTGATGAAGCTTCAGCGCATGCAACTACATAGTAACAGGGTACCCATAGAGGTTGGAGTTCTAAATTAAAATGAATAATTTCAGCGCCCATGCTTTCAAAAACTTTTACTGCTTCAAGAATTGCATCTTGTATTTCTTGCTCTACCTGGGGTTGAAAAAAACACGAAGGTAGGCCAATTTTTAATCTCGATATAGGTTTATTGAGTTCAGCATAATAATCAGGTATTGTTGTATCAGATGATGTAGAGTCTTTGGGATCAAAGCCTGCTATAGCTTGAAGCACCAATGCAAGGTCCTCAGCACTTCTTGCCAAAGGTCCTGCCTGATCCAGACTGGATGCATAAGCAATCATTCCATAGCGAGAAATAAGCCCATAAGTGGGTTTAATTCCACTAATTCCACAGAGGGCAGCAGGTTGGCGTATCGAACCTCCAGTGTCAGAGCCTATAGCGAAAGGGATCAAACCGGCCGCGACGGCTGCAGCTGAACCACCAGAAGAACCGCCAGGAACCCGTTCTTTATTCCATGGATTTTTTACCGCGCCAAAGTAACTGCTTTCATTGGACGAGCCCATGGCAAATTCGTCCATATTTGTTTTACCTATCAGAATCGATCCTTGTTCAAGTAGCTTACTGGCTAAAGTTGCCTCATAGGGTGACTGGAAATGTTCAAGCATTTTCGATGCACAAGTAGTGGGCATACGCTTGGTACAAAATAAATCTTTCAGAGCCATAGGAATGCCAGTTAGGATTCTATCATCCCCATTTTTTAATTGATGATCTGCTTTTTGGGCTTCAAGAAGAGCATGTTCTTCATCTAAACTGATAAAAGCATTTAAATCGGAATTTCTTTGAATTTGCTTTAGGTAGTGTTGCGTTAATTCAACACTAGAGAGTTTGCGATGATGTAAAGCCTGAGATAATTGTTTTAATGATAAATTTTCCATGATTATTTGCTCTGGTCTATAACTTGGGGTACTAGATAAAGATCCTGTTCAAATTGTGGTGCAAGGGACTCTAATTCAACCAGACAATTTACTTCAGTAATCGTATCAGGCCTTAATCGTTGACTTAAGGCAAGTGGATGAAAAAGCGGCTCCACTTCTTGGGTATTAACATAGCGCAGTTGATCGACAAAATTCATGATTGCATTAATATCTTCAATTAATTTTGGCGAATGCTCTGTATCCAGATAAGCTAGTTGGGAAATTTTTTCTAAATCTTTTGCTGAGATGGTCATAAAATGGTACCCCACAGAGTTAACGCCATATTATAACGAGGATGTAATAACTTATAAATATAATTGTAGTCTGGGGTGCGATCGCGCGAAACCCAGGCTGCAATTATTGAAATAATCGAATTACATTTTGAGGTAAGGAAATTCATCCTGCAATAGGTGAATTACATGGTGTAGTTGTTCCTTGCTTTTTACAATAAGAAGCACGGTATCATCACCAGCAATTGTACCTAATATACCTGAGCTCTGGGCTATTTGTGATGAATATGATACGAATTTTCTATCAATAAAGAAAGCCAGACTATTCGCATTGCCAGGATGTGTATGCAGTACGATAAGGCCATAATCAGATACTTGCATGTTCAATACCAAAGGGAGGTTAGGGATATTGAAATCTACTACTTGATAAGTACCTCCTATTTTCGCGATTTTTAATTTTTTCAATCTTCGAGATAGAGTTGCCTGAGGAATAGTATAACCTCGTTCCTTTAAACTGTTTTGTAAATCAATTTGTTCCGCAATTCTCTCTGTTTGCACAATATTTAATATATGCCCATCAAGAGCAGCATCTTGGCTCATTTATTTCTCCACTTAATGATATCGCGTGAATACAAAATCATTTTTAATGAAATTATATTCAAAATATCTTGACAGGGCAAGTCAAGGTTGATAAATTTAAAAAACGCATAAAAACTGGATTTATATTCAAATGAAACAAATATTCTTTACATTTTTAGCAGGTTTTGCTCTTTTGGTTTCTCTTTGCTATGCAAAGATTCCCAATGAGAG
Organism: Legionella parisiensis; assembly: GCF_001467945.1. Taxonomy (GTDB): domain Bacteria; phylum Pseudomonadota; class Gammaproteobacteria; order Legionellales; family Legionellaceae; genus Legionella; species Legionella parisiensis. The sequence continues at coordinate 1,829,308 of NZ_LNYQ01000013.1, read as the reverse complement.
TGTTCCATATATTCATTTTGCTGTAGCCGCAGAATATCCACCATTTGAATATAACGATCATGGTGAAATTAAAGGGTTAGATATTGATTTAGCACGCTTGATAGCAAAAAAACTTGGTAAGGAAGCAATGTTTGATACCATGGAATTCAGCAGTATTTTACCTGCTTTAAGTACAGGACAGGTTGATACAGCAATTTCTACGATTACGATTACAGAACAGCGAAAAAAGAATTTTGATTTTACTAATCCTTATTATTTCGAAAGTATGGCTGTTGTTTTTCCCGAAAAAAAGCCGATTAACGATTTAAAACAATTAGCTGATAAAAAAATAGCGGTTCAACTAGGGAGCACCATGGAAATTTGGCTAAAAAAGAATATGCCAAATGCCAGCCTTCTCGTAATGGATAATAACAATCAAACCATCGCAGCCCTAAAGGCAGGTCATGTTGATTTAGTTCTCGTTGATGGAGTGCAAGGTGCGGTATTTAGTCAGAAAAATCCTGGATTATCTTTTGAGCTTCTTGCTCAATCAACCGATGGTTATGGTCTGGCACTAAAAAAGAACTCTAAATTAACTCACAAAATAAATCATGTTTTATATGAGCTGGAGCAAACTGGTGAGCTCGCTGCACTCAAGAAAAAATGGTTGGAGGACACAAAATGGAAGAATTAAAACAAAATGTCCTCTATATTGGCGAGGGAACTTTAGTTACTTTGATTCTGTTATTTGGTGGGTTATTAATAGGGACTTTATTAGGAACAACACTGGCTTTACTGCGATACCAAGGGATTATGAAGCCAATAATCAATGGATTTATTTCGCTAATGAGAGGGACTCCAGTAATTTTACAACTTAGTTTTATTTATTTTGCTGCTCCTGCATTAATTGGTATTAAGGCAAATATTTTAGCAGCAGGACTTTTAACCTTTGGTTTAAACAGCTCCGCTTATATTGCCGAGATTCTGAGAGCAGGAATAGAGCATTTGCCAAAGGGACAGTTTGAGGCAGCAAAAACGCTGCAAATACCTGGCTTTTATCTATGGAAGGATATTGTCTTGCCACAAGTGATTAAGAATATTTTTCCTGCCTACATTAATGAAATGATTGCACTGCTTAAAGAAACTGCTTTGATTGCGACTATAGGAGGAATGGACTTGATGCGCAGAGCTCAATCGGTGGCTGCAGAACAGTTTACCTATTTTGTTCCACTATGTATTGCGGGTTGTTTTTACTATGGCATGGTGCTTTTGATTGAGTTCCTGGGCAAGAAAATGGAACAAAGGAGGCTTTATGTTAGCCATTAATCAAGCCTGTAAATATTTTGGTCCACTTACCGTATTAAATAATATTAACTTAAACGTGCAAGCACAAACGGTGGTTGGTTTGGCGGGGCCGTCCGGGAGTGGGAAATCCACGTTATTGCGTTGTATACAACAATTAGAAACTTTGGATTCAGGTACGATCGAAGTAGCAGGTCAAAGTGGTTTTATGTTTCAGGATTTCCAGCTTTTTCCACATATGACGGTGATGCAAAATTTGGTATATGCTCCTCGTTTACACAATAAAATGTTGAATCATGAAGAACAGGCACAGTCGTTACTGCTGAGTTTGGGAATTGAAGATAAAGCATTTGCCTATCCCCACCTATTGTCTGGTGGGCAAAAGCAACGTGTTGCCTTAGCACGAAGCTTAATGATGAAACCCAATTTATTACTTTGTGATGAGCCTACATCAGGTCTTGATCTGGCAACGATTGATGAAGTGATTAGTTTATTAAATTCAGTGAAATCTTTAGGAGTTACGATGGTGATTGCATCTCACGATCTTGATTTCTTAAGCAAAATGTCAGATCGATTAATTGTTCTAAAAGGAGGGCAGTTAGTCGCGGATGTAGTTCCCAAGGAGTTGGCTGAACCTATTTTACATTTAAAACAATACTACCAGGAGTAAACCATGACTGAATCGATTAAAAAAATTGTCCTTGCCTATTCAGGCGGCCTGGATACTTCGGTAATGATTCCATGGCTTAAAGAACATTACCAGCAGGCAGAGATTATCGCAATGGTTTGTGATTTAGGACAAAATGAAGATTTAACGGCGATTAAAGAGAAAGCAATAAAAAGCGGTGCTTCAAAAGCCTACGTGATGAATGTCCAGGATGAATTCGTTAGCGACTATCTGTGGCGATTGGTCAAGGCAGGGGCACTTTATGAAAACCAATATGTCTTAGGCACTATTTCTCGACCGCTCATTGCAAAAAAACTGGTTGAAATTTCCATGTTGGAAAAAGCAGATGCTGTTGCTCATGGCGCTACTGGAAAAGGTAATGACCAGGTCCGTTTTGAATATACGGTAAAAGCTTTGGCTCCAGAACTTAAAATTATTGCTCCCTGGAGATCTTGGAAAATTAAGTCCAGACAAGAGGCAATTGAATATGCCAAATTACACGGTATTGAAGTTCCAGTTACACCTAAGTCACCTTACTCACGCGATCATAATCTTTGGTATATTTCTCATGAAGGTGGTGTCTTAGAAGATCCAGGACAGCCTCAGCCTGATGATTTATTATTGATGACTGCATCTTTAGAACAATCGTCAAATAATGCTGAATTAGTGAACATTGAGTTTGACCATGGTGTACCTGTTGCCTTGAATGCAAAAAAAATGAATTCAGTGGAATTGCTCAAAGAGTTAAATAAAATTGCAGGTGCCCATGGAATTGGGGTAGCGGACATTGTAGAAAATCGACTCGTCGGGATGAAAATAAGAGGAATATATGAAGCGCCTGCGGCAGCAGTTCTTTATAAGGCACATCAGATGCTTGAAAGTTTGTGTCTTGACCGGGCGACCTTGCATTTAAAGCAGTCCTTACAGCAAACTTATGCCAATCTTGTTTATGAGGGAAGATGGTTTTCCCAAGCCAAAAATGCGTTGGATGCATTGATTGATGTAACACAACAGCATATGACTGGCACTGTAAGTTTGCAATTATTTAAAGGGAACATTATTCCTTATGGAATGCATTCTCCATTTAGTTTGCATGATCCTGCATTGGCTACTTTTGAAGAGGACAGTGTTTACAACCAACAGGATGCTGAAGGATTCATCAATTTATTCTCTTTATCAGCGCAGGTGTATGGCAAGGTACATAAAGGAGATAAATAATGGCGGCTCATAAAACATGGGGAGGACGATTCAAAAAAGAACTCGATCCGGGGGTAATGCATTTTAATGCTTCTTTGGCCTTTGATAAAGTGCTTTATGCTCATGATATAGTGGGGAGTCAAGCACATGCAAAAATGCTTGCACGACAAAAGCTGATTTCTGACAGTGAAGCAGATTTGATATGCAATGGACTGGAAGAAATAAGCCATGAAATAGAAAATGGAGTCCATGAATTTGATGAGTCTTGTGAAGATATTCATATGTTTGTAGAGCAATTACTTATTGCTAAAATTGGTGATGTAGGTAAAAAGCTGCATACAGGTCGAAGTCGTAATGATCAGGTTGCCCTAGATTTAAGATTGTATTCTCGTGATGCAGGAGTGCAGATTAATCTGCTTTTACAGCGTTTAAACCAGGTTTTAGAAAAGCTGGAAAACCACCATGCTGAAGATAAAGTCCCAGGTTATACCCATTTGCAGCAAGCTCAGCCAATTTATTTAGGGCAATTTTTCGCTGCTTATTTAGCAATGTTTCAACGCGACTTAGGCCGTTTGCACGATTGGCATAGACGAATGAATTTTTCTCCGTTAGGCGCTGGGGCTTTAGCAGGAAGCTCGCTTCCTTTAGACCGAGCATGGGTTGCAGAAACCTTGGGCTTTAACGGAGTGATCGCGAATACACTTGATGCAGTAAGCGATCGGGATTTTATTATTGAATTTTGTTCTGTTGCTTCTATCATTTTGATGCATTTGTCACGTCTTGCCGAGGATTTGATTCTTTGGGCTACACAAGAGTTTGGTTTTATTACTCTAGATGATGCTTTTGCTACCGGCTCATCGTTGATGCCCAACAAGAAAAATCCAGATGTATTGGAGTTAATCAGAGGTAAAAGCGGGCGAGTTTTTGGGCATTTAATGGGTATTCTAACAGTAATGAAAGGATTGCCCCTTGCATATAATAAGGATATGCAAGAAGACAAAGAATGCCTCTTTGACACTGTAAATACCTTGACTGCGTGCTTGGAAATAATTGCTCCTTTTCTTGAAAGCGTGCAATTTAATACAAAATTGATGGAACAGAAAGCAAACAGAGGTTACTTGAATGCTACTGCGGTTCTAGAGTCTTTAGTATTGCAAGGAGTACCTTTTAGGGATGCACATCATCAGGTTGGTTTGTGGGTGCAGGAAGCAATAGATAAAAATTGTTCTCTTGATGAGATCATTAGAAATCCATCTTAAAAATGCAGCCTGGGTGCAAGACCTGTCTCTTGAGCATACTTCCTGCCACGCTCGTCCCCAGGAACAAGTCGCGAGGTTGGGCGTAGGAATAAGGTTGGACTGGTTTTCAGCGAGTGTAGAAAATTAAGTTCGTTGTACCCAGGCTACATTGCATCTAAATGTCGAGATTATTGCAGAACATCATTTTTAAAGTAGAATGGTAGATCATAATTATTCACTTGAGTTAATCATTCATGTTGCAGTATTACAAAACCCAAGGGGGGGTGGAAATAGAGTGTTCTCAAACCACTCTAGAGTACCAACAAGGTATTGAAAATCTTCTTGAGCATTTAGATTCACAAAGGGGGGCATTATTTGCCTCAAGCTTTGAATACCCAGGGCGTTACACATGTTGGGATATCGGCTTTTATAATCCGCCTCTGGCTGTTATCTGCAAGCAGAATTTAATTCAAATTGATGCTTTAAATCATCGCGGCAAAATATTATTAACTTTTATTACTCCATTATTGGAAAATGAAGAAACTTTAGAAATTACAGCGCATAATAATAAATTATTACAAATCAAAATTAAGCCATCTGAAAAAGTATTCAGCGAAGAAGAACGTAGTCAACAGCCTTCAGTATTTACAGTTATCCGTCTGATATTGTCTTTTTTCAAATTGGAAAATGAATCTTATTTGGGATTATATGGGGCTTTGGGTTTTGATTTGATTTTTCAATTTGAAGCGCTACAAAAGCAGAAAGAAAGAGAGCTTTCTCAAAGAGATATGGTTCTTTACCTACCTGATGAAATTTATATAGTGAATCATCGTAAAGAAGAAGCTATGCTTCGGCGTTATGATTTTCAATTTCAGGGTCAATCCACAAAATCTTTGGCGAGAGAGGGAGCTTCTGCAGTATACGAATCACCTAATAAACCCGAAAAAGAATGTGATCATATGCCAGGTGAATATGCTCAGGTTGTAAATACAGCCAAGGAGCGTTTTGCTTGTGGTGATTTGTTCGAAGTAGTTCCAAGCCAGACTTTTTATACCCATTATAAAGAACAGCCTTCTTCTTTATTCAAGCAGATGCGTCGATTAAACCCTTCCCCTTATGGTTTTTTTATTAATTTAGGTGATGGAGAGTATTTAGTTGGTGCGTCTCCTGAAATGTATGTACGAGTCCAGGGACGAAGGGTGGAGACTTGTCCAATTTCCGGAACGATTAAACGCGGCGCTGATGCAATTGAAGATGCAGAAAATATTCAGATCTTATTGGACTCCAAAAAAGAGGAATCTGAACTAACAATGTGCACTGATGTGGATAGAAATGATAAATCCCGTATCTGTGAAGCAGGCTCTGTGAAAGTTATTGGACGAAGACAAATTGAAATGTATTCGCGATTGATTCATACCGTAGATCATGTTGAAGGCATTTTAAGGGAAAACTTTGATGCGGTAGATGCTTTTTTAACTCATATGTGGGTCGTTACTGTGACTGGTGCGCCTAAAATTTGGGCTCTTAATTTTATTGAAAAATATGAAAAATCCCCACGCAAGTGGTATGCAGGTGCAGTGGGTTGGTTTGGTTTCGACGGAAATTTAAATACAGGGTTGGTTTTAAGAACTGTACGTATCGAAAATGGAGTTGCTGAGATTCGTGTTGGTGCTACTTTGCTTTATGATTCAGTCCCTGAATCTGAAGAACAGGAAACGCGCTTAAAAGCATCTGCTTTTTTAGACATGTTACAAAAGCGAGAGCGCAAAATCCAGGCAGAAACAGTGCAATTGCCCTTGGTTGGAAAGGGTAAACGCGTCTTACTTATCGATCACCAGGATTCTTTTGTTCATACTTTAGCAAATTATTTCCGCCAAACCGGAGCGCAGGTGAGTACAATTCGGTTTGATAAGGCGTTGCAGTATTTAAAAAACCAAAAATATGATCTTGTTGTTTTATCTCCAGGACCTGGTAAACCTAGTGATTTTAACCTATCTCAAACAATTGCTGCCGCTGTTTCTCAGTGTATTCCTTTATTCGGAGTGTGTTTGGGCTTGCAAGGAATTGTTGAACATTTTGGCGGTATTTTGGATGTTCTAGAATATCCCATGCATGGTAAGCCATCCATCATAAAAGTCGCAGATGATCCCCAATTATTTTCAGGCTTGGGGGAGTCTTTTAAGGCAGGGAGGTATCACTCGCTCTATGCACGTTTAAACGCGATACCAAAAGAGTTGATGGTTACAGCTATGAGTGATGATGGAATTGTTATGGCTATTTCGCACCGGAAATTACCTATTCACGCAGTTCAATTTCATCCTGAAACGATATTGTCTTTAGTTAATCAGGCTGGATTTAAAATTATTAATAATTTAATGAGGATGATTTAACGTAATGCGCAATAAGATATTAATGCTTTATGCTGTATCTTTTGTTTTGGGGATTGTAGTTGGCCTTGTCGGCTCAACATTTCGATTGTCAATCGATGTGTTGGCTAATTTATTGGATAATTCTTTTCATTTTCTTAGCCTTCATGGATGGCCGGCCGGATTGATTTCAGGCTTGGTCTCGATGATTATGGTTTACACTGCATATTTTGTTGTGAAGCAGTATGCACCTGAGGCATCAGGAAGTGGTGTGCCAGAGATAGAAGGCGCATTACTTCATTTAAGACGCATATCCTGGCGCCGATTATTACCTGTAAAATTCTTTTTTGGTATTTTGGTACTCTCTGCCAAAATGATTTTAGGACGAGAGGGACCTACTATCCACATTGGAGGTAGTTTGGGAGAAATGCTGGGAGGCTTATTTAACCTGACGCGGCGTAGAAAGGATAGTTTAATTGCTGCAGGGGCTGCTGCAGGTTTGGCAGTTGCATTTAATGCGCCTCTAGCTGGAGTGATCTTTGTGATGGAAGAAATGCGAAATCAGTTTAACTATTCTTTTACCAGTTTCAGCATGGTGGTTATTTGCTGTATCACAGCTACAATCATTCTTGATTTGATCATTGGTCCCCAGCCAACGATCTCCATGGATGTATTTGAATTTCCTCATCTTGATTCTTTATGGTTATTTGCTCTGTTTGGTATTGTGGTGGGTTTTGTAGGACTTTTATTTAATCTTTCATTGATAGGCACGCTAACGCTCCTGGATAAATTCACTTCAAGACAAAAAACATATTATGTGCTGACTGTAGGATTTTTGATTGGCTATTTAGCCGTGCATCATCCCGCTGCCGTAGGTGGGGGAATGCACATTATTCATCAGGCATTGACCCTGTCTCCAGGATTTGGTTTTTTGTTTTTTCTTTTAGTAGTTCGATTTATAGGAACCATGGCATGCTATGGAACAGCCGTTCCAGGAGGGATTTTTGCTCCTATACTTTCTATAGGTACACTTCTTGGTTTAGCTATATTCCATATTTTAGAGATTTTGCATATTGAATTTTTAACCCAACCCGGGATGTTTGCGATTGCGGGGATGGCTGCACTTTTTGCTTCCTCGACGCGTTCACCAATAACCGGAGCAGTATTGGTGGTAGAAATGACTCATAATTATTATTTAATCTTTCCTGTAATGATGGCATGCATTACCGCAACTATTGTGCTTCAGCTCACCCCAAATGGCCCCATCTATGAGCAATTATTAAATCGTGCTCTTCACACTAAGAAAATTGCACCTAACTAACGTGTATTGCAGCCTTGTGCAGTGCTTTACCCAAGCTAAAAACAACAATACACACGGTCTTAATCTACATGAACAACAATTTTGCCGAAATGTGCTCCTGATTGCATGTATTGATGTGCTTCTTCAATTTGTTCCAGTTTAAATTCTGAGTCAAGAATAGGCGCCAATTTTTTTATTCTCAAATCTTCTAACCACTCTTTATGTGCTTGTTTCCATAATTTATTTTTTTCTTCAAGCGATTGAGAGCGAAGTACAAAACCAATGATTTGCAATCTTTTACGCATAATCAATGCAAGATTGCATTCGACTGAACTTCCCTTGAGGCAGGCGATCTGGATGAGCTTACTTTTAGGCCTCAATAAATGCAGATGCTTATTGAAATAATCACCACCTATAAAATCAATGATTAAATCAACGCTATGATCTTCAATTAAGTCTTCAAAATCCTGCTTATGGTAATTAAATACTTGATCGGCACCGAGTTTAATTGCTTTTTCTACTTTAACATCTGTTCCTGCTGTGGTGATTACATGAGCATGAGTCAATTTTGCCATTTGGATTGCTAATGAGGCGATACCACTTCCTGCCCCATGAATAAGTAATGTTTGTTCCGATTTGAGTTTGCCTAAATCGAATAAAGTGGCGTAAACAGTTGTCAGTGCCTCAGGAAGTGCTGCAGCAAGCGAATAACTCCAATTTTCAGGGATGTGCTGAGCAAGTGATTCTTCTACAGGACAAAATTCAGCATAAGCACCACTACCGACCAATCCATAAACTTTATCTCCTGGTTTGAATTGCGTTACATGTGCACCGACTTCAACTACTTCTCCGGCAATTTCCAAACCCAGAACATCCGATTCTCCAGGAGGGGGCGGGTATTTGCCAAAACGCTGCATGATATCTGCCCGATTAAGTGCAGTCGCTTTAACACTCACTAAAATTTGTGACTTGCTGTACTCTGGCTTAGGGCCATTTTTGATGACCAAGCGATTGTGTGGGCCTGGATTTTCTATGTATACGTAGCGCAAAATATTTTTTCCTTGGTTTAATGAGCGAAGAGCACACGAATAATTCATGCGATAAAGTCTGTATTCTGCTGCGCACGTCACACAGACACTTTACTTAAAAAAACATACCTATATAATGAATGCTTATACAGACCCTCTTATATATTGGGCAATGGCTAAATTCAATCATCAACGTCTTTCTGCTTGGCTTTTTATAATTCCACAACTTATTGTTACCCTGATGTTTTTTATCTGGCCTGCATGTAATGCATTACTGCAATCTTTCTTTTACACGGATGCTTTCGGCCTTCATAAAAAGTTTGCAGGATTTGCCAACTTTGTGGATCTTTTTCTTGATCCGGCATACAGCAAGGCAATTGGGGTAACCTTTATTATTGCTTTTAGTGTGACTTTTTTCACAATGAGTTTAGGACTCCTTATGGCCATATTAGTGAATAACAGAGGCAAGACGCAAGGGGTTTATAAATCTTTATTAATTTGGCCTTATGCTATAGCTCCTGCAGTAGCAGCAATTCTATGGCGCTTTTTATGCCATCCAACTTTAGGATGGCTGACGCATTTTTTGCAATTAATCGGCATTAATTTTGACTACGTAAATAATGTAAACCAGGCCTTTTCAGTAATTATTCTCACTGCCAGTTGGCAGCAATTCAGCTATAACTTTCTATTTTATCTCGCAGCGCTCAAAGCGGTCCCTTCGTCATTAATTGATGCGGCGACGATTGATGGTGCATCTGTATGGCAACGTTTTTGGCAAATTATTTTTCCACTTTTATCACCAACTACTTTTTTCTTACTCATTATCAATTTAATGTATGGTTTTTTTGATACTTTTGGCATTATTCAGGTGATGACTCATGGCGGGCCTGGTAATAGTACGACTAATTTGATTTATAAAGTATATCAAGATGGATTTGAGGGTATGGATTTGGGAAGCTCATCAGCGCAATCAGTACTGCTGATGTTTATTGTGATTATTGTTTCATTAGTGCAATTTAGATACCTCGAAAAAAAGGTCCATTACGCATGAAATCATATTTCGGTCGCGTTTTACAGCACAGTTTTTTATGCTTTTTTGTGATTTTGATGTTGTTGCCTGTTTATTTAGCTCTTGTCGCTGCCAGTAATGAAGGGAGTGTCATGATGCAATCCCATATTCCTATGGTTCCAGGGACTTTGTTATTCAAGAATTTGAAAGCTGTGATGACTGAAGGTCTATCAGTCACAGGTGGGGAACCGATTACTTCGATGTTGTTAAATAGTTTTTTTATGGCTATGGCTATTGCTTTGGGAAAGATTGTTCTTGCCTTAGGTTCAGCTTTTGCTCTGGTATATTTTGATTTTCCTTTTAAAAAATTATGTTTCGCATTGATTTTTATTACTATGATGTTGCCCATAGAAGTCAGAATTGTGCCTACCTTTCAGGTGGTTGCTTCATTTGGATTATTAAATTCATTTACTGGATTAACTTTACCTCTATTTGTATCTGCAACTGGAACATTTTTGTTTCGTCAGTTTTTTAAAACCATACCATCTGAACTTGTTGATGCAGCAAAACTCGATGGTGCAGGGGCTGTACGTTTCTTTTTTGATATGGTTTTACCCTTATCCAAAACGCAGATTGCCTCATTATTTGTTATTTTGTTTGTGTACGGTTGGAATCAATATCTATGGCCATTAGTGATTACTACGGAGACAAAAATGGCTACGGTAGTTATGGGGATTCGCTATTTAGCAGGAGTGGCAGATCAAGTTCCACAATGGCACTACATTATGGCTGTTGCATTAATCGCGTTGATTCCACCTTGTATGGTAGTCATGTTAATGCAGCGCTGGTTTGAAAAAGGGTTAAAGTAAGCATGGCGACAGTAAGTCTCATTGAAGTTTCAAAAAGGGTTGGATCAACAACGATTTTGGATAAAGTAAACGTTAGCATTAAAAAAGGCGAGTTTGTGGTGATTGTTGGTCCATCTGGGTGTGGAAAAACTACTTTATTACGCTTAATTGCCGGTTTGGATGATTTAAGTTCGGGCTCTATTTTGATTAATGATCAATGTGTCAATAAAATACCTGCAGCAAAAAGGGACATGGCTATGGTTTTTCAAAATTATGCTCTTTATCCTCATATGACTGTATTTGAAAATATGGCTTATGGCTTAAAAATGAGGCGTTTTAAGAAGGCAGATATTAAGCAACGAGTAGATGAGGCAGCACAATTATTGCATCTAACTCCTTATTTAGAGCGTAAACCTCAGGCACTTTCTGGAGGACAAAAACAAAGGGTTGCGATGGGAAGAGCCATGGTTCGTTCCCCAGCTGTATTTTTATTTGATGAACCTTTATCTAATCTAGATGCGAAATTGCGTACTGAAATGCGCCATGAAATTCGTCGTTTACATCAACAACTCAATACCACCAGTTTATATGTCACTCATGATCAAACTGAAGCAATGACGATGGCGGAACGTGTTATAGTGCTTAATCAAGGGGTTGTTGAGCAGATAGGTACTCCCCAGGAACTGTATCAAAATCCTGCTACCTTATTTGTTGCTGGATTTACGGGACATTATTCTTTGAACGTAATATCTGCTGTCTTTGATAAAAGCAGCAAAACAGCACAAACAGATTTGGGAGTTGATTATCCAATCCCAGAGTTGGCACAGTACCTTGAGGATAAGGACGAGTTGATTATAGCAATTCGAGCGGAACATGTTGTACTTTGTTCTGAAAATGATCCGCAAAGCATCTCAATTTATGTCGAGTTTGTAGATAATATGGGTGCAGACAAATTAATACATGCGAAATGTATCAAGAATAATCAGCTGATTAATTTGCGTATTACTGCAGATCAACAAATTTCGAGTGGACAATTCTGGGTTGTGTTACCTAAAATTAAGTTACATCTTTTTCATCGTAAATCTGGAAAACGGATTGGAGAATGGGCGTGAGTAAAGAAAAAAACAAACAACTAAAACCAATTGATACCCCTGTCTATCGCTATTGGTCAGCATTGTATATGTCTTTCTATTCACGACGTCTTTATGTGGATGTTGGAAAACGCTGGCGAGGTCTTGGCATTCTTTATCTTTTGTTGACAATCGCCTTATTCACAATTCCTTTTGCTGTAAGAATGAGCTTTAGTTTGAATCAAGCTTTTAAAGAGCAAATAACTGAGCCTTTGTCAAAAATTCCTGTTTTTTATATTCAAAATGGGGAGGTTTCTTTTGATAAGCCAATGCCTTATATGATCAAGAATGATCAGGGACAAGTAGTTATTGTTATTGACACAACTGGAAAAATCAATGATTTCCCTTCCAACTATCCTTACCTTTCGATTTTGATTAACAAAAATAAAATTTCTCTTAAAGTGCCCAGTTTGAAACTTTTTAATATGGCGGAAACAAAGCCCAGTAAAGGCACTCCATTAGTCCAAACTTTTGATAAAGGAACTAATCTGGTATTTGATGGGAAAAAAATTGCAGAAGAAGATTCAATTAAAAATGTAACATTTTATTCGGAATTAATGATTTATCCTATGGTCGTAGCCATGTTATTTTCAATTTTCATAATTCTTTTCTTGGTTTTAGCTTTTTTAGGACAAGTTTTTTCAAATATATTTTTTTCTTTTAATGTCACTTTTGCTCAATCAAGTCGGCTTTTAGCTGTTGCTGGAACCCCTATGTTATTACTGCTACTTACCATGCTCACACTCAATTCAATTTTTATGGGTTCGGGTTACATTTTATTCGCATTGCTTATTTTGTATTACAGCTTTGCGCTTTATTCTCTACGCGCAGAAAGCAGACGAGTTGCCATTTTATAAGAAAATCGTATTTTTTAAGGCATTTTCGTTTGGTTGGCATTAAACTGCTTACAGAATTAATAATAGGATTTTTATATTGGAGCATATGCGCGTGGTGACTTTATGAAAGAATTGATTCATTTTGCCCATGGGAATGGTTTCCCTGCTTTATGTTATAAGCAGATGCTGGATCAGCTCGAGAAAGAATTCGATTATTGTTATATTGACAAAATTGGGCATGATCCTTTGTTCCCAGTTAGTGAAAACTGGCATAATCTGGTTTCGGAGGTCATTGCAAGTGTTAAAAAGCAAGCAGATCGCCCTGTTATCGCTGTCGGGCATTCTTTAGGTGGTATTTTAAGCTTATTAGCAGCAGTTGAACAACCCGAGTTATTTAAAGCGGTAATTATGTTAGACTCACCTTTAATTGGTACTTTTAAATCAAGCATGGTTCGCTTAGCGAAAGCTCTGGGTATTATTGATCGGGTCACTCCGGCGTTTAGAACCCGAAGTCGGCGCATATATTGGAAAGATCATGATCAATTAATGAGTTATTTAAAGACGCGAGAATTATTTAAGACCTTTACTGATGCCTGCTTAAGCGATTATATTACCTACGGTTTAGAGTATAAAGATGACGGTTACCATCTGCGATTTGATAGGCACATTGAATATCAGATTTATCGAACTATTCCACACGTCATTCCAAAGTATGAAGGTAAGTTATTCATTCCAGCAGCATTAATTTATGGTGACAAAAGTACTGTGGTTGGTAAAATGGATGTGCGCTACATGAAAAAATATTTTAATGTATCCAGTCTTAAAACCAAAGGGACCCATTTATTTCCTATGGAACACCCGGAAGTTGTTGCAAAGCAGATTATAAAAATTGTGTCTGGTTTATACTTAAATAGTACAAGTGGTCGAAAGACTTCAAATAATTAAGGAGAATAATGTGCTACACGCTATTTTAGTGCTCATAATCATTGGTGCTGCAGGGATATTGCTTACCAGGCAGGCAGCAATTTCAGTGTGGGCTATTAGCTTTGCTCTATTTAGTGCTCTTGTTTTCATGTATGGTTCTCCGGGATTGGCGACTAAGATAGTACTTGTTTTAATGGAACTTATTTTAATTGCTGGCGCTATAAAACCTTTAAGACGAATATTACTATCCAAATATTTTTTTAAAATAGTAAGTAAAGCCATGCCAGCCATGTCCTCCACTGAAAGAGAGGCTCTGGAAGCAGGCACTGTGAGTTGGGAAGGTGATTTATTTAGTGGTGCCCCAGATTTTTCTGTACTGAGAAATGCGCCAACGATTCGTTTGACTGATGAAGAGCAAGCTTTTCTTGATGGTCCCGTAAATATCTTGTGCGGGATGATCGATGATTGGGATATAACTCATAACCTAACCGATTTACCTCCAGAAATCTGGCAGTTTATCAAAGAAAATCGTTTTTTAGGTATGATTATACCAAAACGTTATGGTGGCCTTGAATTTTCTGCCACCGCACAAATGTCAATTTTAGTCAAAATCTATGGTCGCTCAATCACTGCTGCCACAACTATATCTGTACCTAATTCTTTAGGCCCAGGTGAGTTGTTGCTTAAATATGGAACTGAAGAACAAAAAAATTATTACTTACCACGCCTGGCTGATGGACGGGAAATCCCTTGTTTTGCCTTAACTGGCCCCAATGCAGGTTCTGATGCCGCATCAATTCCAGACAAAGGCATAGTATGTCATCAAGAAATTAATGGTGAAAAGGTATTAGGTATCCGATTAAATTGGGATAAGCGTTACATTACTTTATGCCCGGTAGCTACAGTAATCGGGTTGGCTTTCAGGTTATTTGACCCAAATAATTTATTAGGTAAAGGTGAGGATGTAGGTATTAGTTGTGCATTGATACCAGCAAACACCCCAGGGATTACAAAAGGCCGGCGTCATTTCCCATTGAATACCGGATTTTTAAATGGCCCAACTCAAGGTAAGGATGTTTTTATTCCTATGGATTATCTAATCGGTGGTGTAGCTATGGCCGGTTGTGGTTGGCGTATGTTAATGGAATGTTTAAGCGCTGGCAGAGCGATATCGTTACCTTCGAGTGCTAACGGAGGTACCCAGGCTGCAGCTTTGGCTTCCGGAGCTTATGCACGTGTTCGCAAACAATTTAATCAAGCAATTGGAAAGTTTGAAGGGATAGAGGAACCTTTGGCCAGGCTAGCGTCAAATACTTATATTATTGACGCTGCTGTAACAATGGCTGCTGCTGCTATTGATCATGGGGCCAAACCTTCTGTAGTCGGTGCCATTTTAAAATACCACACAACAGAACGTGCAAGACAGGTATCACTTGATTCAATGGATATTCATGGTGGAAAAGGTATATGTCTTGGTCCTAATAACTATATGGGTAGAGGTTACCAAGGATCTCCTATCGCAATTACTGTTGAAGGAGCGAACATACTCACTCGAAGTTTAATTATTTTTGGCCAGGGGGCGATCCGGTGTCATCCATATGTATTTAAGGAACTGGAAAGTATCAGAAACAATAATCTGGTTGAATTCGATAAGGCATTTTTTTCCCATGCCGGATTTATTATTGCTAACTTTACAAAGTCAGTTGTTTTTGCTTGGACTGATGGCCACTTATCTAAAGCACCAGTGAGTAGTGTAAAGCGTTATTATCAACTGTTGCATAAATACAGTGCTAATTTGGCGTTTCTTGCTGATTTCTCAATGAGTGTTTTAGGTGGGGACTTAAAGCGTAAAGAGAAATTATCTTCACGTCTTGGGGATATGCTAAGTTCATTGTATTTGATTTCAGCGGTTTTGAAACGTTTTCATGAAGATGGTGAACCTGAAGCTGACTTACCTTTGGTTGATTGGAGCTGTCAACAACTGTTGTATGAATGTGAGACAGCAATGCATGGAGTTATTGTGAATTTCCCATTACGTTGGGCACGTGTTGTTTTACGTTTGATTATTAAACCTTTAGGTAATCGAAGAAATAAACCAAATGACCAGCTGGGCCATAAGTTGGCCAGAATTCTCATTGAACCTTGCGAAGCTCGTATGCGCCTCACCCGTTTGGTTTATAGCAAAGCTGGAGATAATTGTCCTTTAGGTCGTCTAGAGGAAGCTTTTCATAAAATTTGTGCAGTAGAAGAGTTGGAAAGAAAAGTAATGCGTGCAGTAAAAGACGATGTTTTAAAATCACTTACTCTACTGGAACAAATTAATGAAGCTTTGGCTTGTGGTTTGCTAACTGAGAAAGAGGCCAAGCAATTAAAAGAAGCAGAGCTTGCCCGACAGGATGTAATTAAGGTAGATGACTTCAATGATGAAGATTTACGTCGAACAACATCAACAAAATCTCCCAGGGGTAAAAAAGTTGTTGTTAATAAAGATGATATAGAATCAGAAATGATTTGATTTTCACTTCTGGTGTAATGAACTATAAGTATATTTGCTGAACTGTGACCCGGGTGTCCAAGATATTGATCCCGGGTTTTTCTTTAATTGTACATGACCTAGATACAGGTGCTCTTGTAGAATTGCGATGCCTGCAACTACTGTGCGTATAGGAAACCAAACCGATCTGACACTCTTGAATTTGGATGAGCAAATAGAACAATTTCAAATCATGAAAGGAACTCTTGTATTAAGGAGCAAGCGCAAAAAGCGTCAACAAGTTTATGAAGTTGATACACCGAATTTAGTTTTAACAGTACCGAACCTGGTTACTCTCGTTTTGATGCTAAACGGCAATGTAGTTTCATTGGGCTCCATAGCAACAAGATGTTCAATGGATATGGTTAAATTTATGGGAACGGGCTCTGGTTTACCCTGGCAATATACTCCGCGCAGTGGTGGAAGTAATAAGCAATCAAAAATGAAAATGATGCTAAGCAAGCAATTATTGGAAAGTTAAGCTGTAATTTAGAATAAGTACTGAAATTTTATATTTTTGAAAAAAAATAATTTGATTCACAGTAGACTATTACTGAGTAAGCGTGTTATGAGTAATATATCCTCATTTCAAATCTTTCTAAATTCTCTAAGCGTTTTCTTTAACATCATCTGGCATAGTGATATTTAATTCAAGCACTGAGTTATCTCCCATACGTTCAAGATTCACACTGACCTGATCACGTGTCACATGTACGTATTTAGCAATAACAGTAAGAATCTCTTCCTGAAGCTTGGGCAGGTAGTCAGGTGTGTTACGTTGGGAGCGTTCATGAGAAATTATGATCTGTAAACGCTCTTTAGCAACGGATGCTGTAGCAGTTCTTCTGCGCAGGTAGTTGAAAATACTCATACCGTCACTTCCTCCTTGTTTTTGCCGAATAAGCGACGCAATAATCCTTTACGATCATTATTTATGAAACGCATAGGTCTCTCTTCACCGAGAAATCGAGCAATCGCATCTTGATAAGCAATTCCGGCATCACTTGTTTCATCAAGTACTACTGGTGTACCTGTGTTCGAAGCTTTAAGTACAGATTTTGATTCAGGAATCACGCCTATTAATGGAATGGCTAATATTTCCTTTACGTCAGTAACAGAAAGCATGTCACCGCGCTCAACACGCTCTGGATCATAACGTGTTAATAATAAATGCTCTTGAATAGGTTCTTGATTTTCAATGGCTCTTTTAGTCTTGCTTGCAAGTATACCGAGTATGCGATCAGAGTCTCGTACTGAGGAAACTTCTGGATTAGTCACAACGATAGCATGATCAGCAAAATACATCGCCATTAATGCACCCGTTTCAATTCCAGCTGGTGAGTCACAAATAATAAAATCAAAATCTTTTGCGAGATCATTAAGGACTCTTTCAACGCCATCAAGAGTTAATGCATCTTTATCTCGGGTTTGTGATGCAGGAAGTATAGAGAGGTTTGCAACACGCTTGTCTTTAATTAAAGCTTGATTTAAGCTTGCTTCCTTATTGATGACATTAACAAAGTCATAAACAACCCGACGTTCACAGCCCATGATAATATCGAGGTTTCTTAAACCGATATCGAAGTCAATAACGACAGTCTTATGCCCTAAGAGGGCGAGTCCTGAAGAAATAGCTGCAGAAGAAGTGGTTTTTCCTACTCCGCCTTTACCCGATGTAATTACAATTATTTTAGCCAACGCTGAACCCTTCCTATTTTTTTTGATTCAACACAATATTTAACCAACAGTGTACACGTTAATTGATAACTAATTCAAGTAGTGCAATAGCGTTCTGTGGAAAAACATTTTCCAAAATAAAGGGGAACCCTAAAGGACAAATTTTTAACTTTTTACCTCCTATGAGTACCATTAACTATTCAATTACATAGATTAAATATTATAAAAATTATACTAATCACAATAAAATCACGAGGAGGTTTTGGTAGAAATAGGATCAAGGCGTTCTATAATTACAAAGAACTTTTTTTATTTTCTGTAAATTATCTGTTTAATTTGTCCACAATTTATAGTAAACTATTCGGTTAATTTAACTCCTGTAACGAGAATAAAATGGCTCTTTCTATTGTGCAGCAATCACTAACTTTTGATGATGTTCTTCTTGTTCCTGCACACTCTTTAATACTACCTAAAGATGTGTCTTTAAAAACAAAATTGACTCGTACAATTAGCCTGAACATTCCTCTTGTATCAGCAGCAATGGATACTGTGACCGAGGCTCGCTTAGCCATAGCTTTAGCGCAAGAAGGTGGCATTGGCATTATTCATAAGAATATGACATCTATAGCGCAGGCTGATGAAGTCCGAAAAGTTAAAAAATTTGAAAGTGGTATGGTGAAAGACCCAATTACAGTGACTCCTAATATCACCGTGAAAGAATTGCTCGACGTAATGACCAAATATAGTATCTCTGGGGTTCCCGTAGTTGATGGTGAAAATTTAGTCGGTATTGTAACCAGTCGAGATATTCGTTTTGAAACTAATTTATCTTTGAGTGTCGAGCAAGTAATGACCCCAAAGACAAAATTGGTCACCGTTAGAGAAGGCGCAAGTCGTGAAGAAGTACGCAGCTTATTACATAAGCATCGTATAGAAAAATTGCTTGTGGTTAATAATTCATTTCAATTACGTGGCTTGATAACGGTTAAAGACATACAAAAAGCTAAAGAAAACCCGTATGCATGTAAAGATGCTGCAGAGCAATTGCGAGTTGGTGCAGCTGTTGGTGTAGGCGAGGGCACTGATGAACGTATTGAAGCGCTAATTGAAGCAGGTGTTGATGTGCTGGTTGTTGATACGGCACATGGGCACTCACAAGGCGTACTTGATCGCGTAAAATGGATTAAGAAACACTATCCGAATATAGAGGTAATTGGAGGAAATATAGCAACAGCTGCTGCAGCTCGAGATTTATGTGAGGCGGGGGCAGATGCAGTGAAAGTAGGTATCGGTCCTGGTTCTATTTGTACTACGCGGATTGTAACCGGCGTTGGTGTCCCTCAAATTACTGCGATCGCGAATGTAGCACAAGAACTTAAAGGAAAAATTCCAATAATTGCTGATGGCGGTATACGATTTTCTGGAGATGTGTGTAAAGCGCTTGCTGCAGGTGCAGATACTGTGATGCTTGGAAGCATGTTTGCTGGTACGGAAGAGTCTCCAGGAGAAATTGAATTATACCAAGGTAGAACCTATAAAAGCTATCGAGGTATGGGATCAATTGGTGCTATGGCTTCATCACAAGGTTCTAGTGACCGTTATTTCCAGGATGCATCATTAGGTTCTGAAAAATTAGTTCCAGAAGGAATTGAAGGACGTGTTCCTTATAAAGGACTGGCGCAAACAATTATTCATCAATTGTTAGGTGGTTTGCGTTCATGCATGGGATATACAGGATGTGAAAATATCGAACAATTACATACTAATACTGAATTCGTACAAGTGACTAATGCAGGAATGAGGGAGTCACATGTTCATGATGTAAGTATTACAAAACAGGCACCAAACTATCAGGTGGATAATTAATAATGAGTGATTTAAAACAACATCCTTTGCTGATTCTTGATTTTGGCTCTCAATACACACAGTTAATTGCACGGCGTGTGCGTGAATTAGGTGTCTATTGCGAAATCCATCCCTTTAATATGACGCAAGAGCAATTCGCTGCTCTAAATCCTTGTGGTGTCATTTTGTCCGGTGGTCCAGCGACTGTCACTCACAATGAGAATCCTCGAGCACCTCAATGGTTATTTGCTGTAGGCATTCCTATTTTGGGAATATGTTATGGAATGCAAACCATGGCTGTGCAATTAGGGGGAGAAGTGCAATCCTCTTCAATCAGAGAGTTTGGTTATGCTGAATTGAAATTACATGGTCACAGCAAATTGTTTTCACAAATTGAAGATCGGCTTAGTTCGGATGGAAATGCTTTATTAGATGTCTGGATGAGTCATGGAGATAAAGTGACGAATTTACCTTCCGGGTTTAAGGTAATTTGTGAGACTCGTAACGCACCGATTGCAGGTATGGCTGATGAACGTCGCCAGATGTACGGAGTACAATTTCATCCTGAGGTAACCCATACATTACAAGGGATGCGCATTTTATATCGTTTCGTAGTTGATATCTGCAAAGCGGCAACCAATTGGACGTCTGAACTTATTATCGATGAAGCTATCAGTAAAATCAGATCTCAGGTAGGAAACGAGAAGGTTTTGCTTGGTTTGTCTGGTGGCGTGGACTCATCTGTTGTTGCTGCTTTATTACATAAAGCAATTGGCAAACAGTTAGTTTGTGTTTTTGTTGATACTGGCTTGTTGCGTTTTAACGAAGCAAGTGAAGTTATGGAAATGTTTGGCAAACACATGGGTATTGAAGTAATTTCAGTTCAAGCAGAAGAAAGATTTTTGCACGCGCTGAAAGGCGTTATATGCCCCGAAGAAAAGAGAAAAATTATTGGACGTACTTTTATTGAAGTATTCGATGAAGAGGCGCTGAAAATTCCTGGAGTTTCGTGGTTGGCACAAGGAACAATTTATCCTGATGTCATTGAGTCTGCAGCAACGAGTACAAATGGTGCTTCAGTCGTAATTAAGTCCCATCATAATGTAGGTGGTTTGCCAGAAACATTGAACTTGAAATTATTGGAGCCTATTCGCGAATTATTTAAGGATGAGGTGCGTAAAATCGGTCTTGAATTAGGTTTACCTCACGAAATGGTATATCGTCATCCATTTCCTGGGCCTGGTTTAGGTGTGCGAATTTTAGCAGAAGTTAAAAAAGAATATGCTGATATTTTACGTCGTGCCGATGCTATTTTTATTGAGGAATTAAGGAAAGCCGATCTTTATCATAAAGTCAGTCAAGCCTTTGCTGTATTTCTACCTGTTAAAAGTGTTGGCGTGATGGGTGATGGACGTAAATACGATTATGTAATATGTCTTCGTGCTGTAGAGACGGTTGATTTTATGACAGCACATTGGTCGCAATTGCCTTGGGATTTCCTAGGTCATGTATCCAATCGAATTATCAATGAAGTAGATGGAGTATCTCGTGTTACCTATGATATTTCAGGCAAACCACCCGCTACTATCGAATGGGAATAGTTTTCTTGGTACAGTGTGGTGGTGCTTTTAAATTAGTAGATTTCTCTTTCCCCTACAGGAAGAAGCTCCCGAAAAAGGGTATTAGACCTGGTTCTTTCTCCTGTATGCAGGAGAGAAAATCAGGAGACCCTTTGTTAGCCAGGCTGCAAGGTTAAAATTTATTTTCACTAATTGATTAAATGAACGATCACTATTGGATGCAAAAAGCATATGAGCAGGCTACTCTTGCCCAAGCTGAGGGGGAAGTTCCTGTTGGTGCTGTATTAGTGAGCAAAGACAATCATTTATTGAGCTCAGGACGAAATTTCACTCTAAACAGCCACGATCCATCGGATCACGCAGAGATTCGTGCAATCAGGCATGCATCACAACTGTTAAAAAACCATCGATTATTAGGTACAACACTCTATGTTACTCTTGAACCTTGTAGCATGTGCGCAGGATTGATTGTGCATGCACGGATTAAAAGACTGGTTTTTGCAACCCGAGATTTTAAAGCAGGAGCCGCGGGTTCAGTTTACAACTTATTACAGGGTTATCCTTTAAACCATAAAGTGCAAATTGATGAGGGAATAATGCAAGCAGAATGTGCTTTATTACTCACTCAATTTTTTCAGACACTACGATAAATTTTTCGAGAGCTGCTGTTCTATTTGAGAGTATTGGGGCTTGGGAGCCTTCGGGCATTAATAAATTGCATAATCATTACACGCAAAACTGATAATGAATATAATTTCTAATATAAAAATTATAAAACTCAATGTTTCTTTATTTCAGTTTAGGTTGGTTATTTTGAGAAGCTTCATGATGGTTTTTCAATGCAGATTGCCCTTTGAAGAATCTTAATGTCTCTTTTTCCACAGGTGCTAATTTTTTATCAAAATCCAGAATTGCTTGATAAAATTCAGTAGTTTCCGGTTTTTGTAATTTTTTAGGATTACGAATTGCTTTTTCGGCAAGTGCTAGAGTTTTTAAGTATTTAGCGGCTGGACTCAAAGTAGGGTCGACAGCAACTTCATAAATACGTGCAACTCGATGAGGAACCGTTTTGCCATGGCCATCAACAATAATTGGCTTGCCCCCTCCAATTCCAAAGAGGCCTGTCTTCCATATTCCATTTTTTATTTCACTTTTGATCAGATCAATTACAAAACTATTAAAAAATGCATGATATTTGGTATTGGGAATATTTTTGGGTATATAAGTCCCAACGATGTCTGGTTTCGATTCCCAGGGCGCCTCTACTTTTTGTAATTGGTTATTTTCGTTTAAGAAGTAAAAATTGATTTGTCCTCGTTCATAATAGGGTTTAAATTGCTCCCAATAGCGATAAAGAAAACGAAGTTCTGCAAAAGTTATCTTGTCAAATTTTTTCTCAAAACACATCTTATAATCAATTTTGTTTAACACAAAATGGAGTTTATGCTCATTGCTGAGTGTCCAGAATACGCCCATTTTGGACATTTTCTTAATGAAGGGAGCTTTGTCTTTTGATAGATTTGAGGGGGAGTATTGTTCTATTTCCGGTTTTAAAAGACCGGCATAAGATTTAAATGTTTGTGCAGGGGTATAAAAGGGATTAGATGGTTTTGCTAAGCTTGGATCCAGTAATGGATCAAGAAAGGGATCGATCGTCGCATCGAATACATCATCAACCCTGTTTGCGAAATCGTGTTTCCCTTGTTGCCTCAAAAAATGAAATAAACTAATACGCGAACCGCTTATCCCATAAACCAGATCTCCTTCTTCAAACCCAGCCAACAAGACATCCAAGTTATCCTCAGAAATAGCAGGAATAAATTCTTTCCAATACAATGGGTAGTGAGGTAAAGAAGGCTCATTTATGACTTCTACAACATGATGATATTCTTCTTCTATTTTTTCAGGGACTTCATCTTCGTCGCCAAGATTTTCCAAAGTAGCATAGCTTTTCCTTAGCTCTTCAATTTCATCAATCTTTGAGTCTTGGTAGAACTTCAAAAATGAAGTCAGTCTCTTTTTTTTCATACAATGCAAAGAATAAATATTTTGTATAATATAGACAATTTGCAATCTAATTGCAAAATTTAAAGACATTAAGTGTGTAAAAAAATTACTTTCCTATCTTTTGGGCAACTGCAAGTATTACTAGTATCACTTTTACTTCGAACTTATTTGTAATTCATGAATTAGTTTTTGTTTTAAAACTTCTTTCTCATCATTATTTAGCGACTGATTTTGATGATTTGTAATATAAAAAGTATCTTCGGCACGTTCTCCTGCAGTTACAATTTTTGCGTTATGCAAATGAATATTTAATGTAGAAAATACTCTGCCTATTGTTGCAAGTAATCCAGGTCTATCTCCGGTGACTAGAAATAAACGGGTTTGAAGATGAGTGAGGTCATCATAATAATGGATTTGAGTTTTGACATTAAAATGTGCTAGAGCACGCGAAAGTCTTTTTCGTGCTACCACGGGCAATTGTTCAATTTTTGCTAAGTGAGTACATAAAGCCTGTTGAATATCATGAGAACGTTGCTTATTAAAAAATGCCTGATTTTGCTCCTCTAAAATAATATAAGTGTCTAAATCATATTGATTATCACAGGTAAGAATCATTGCCTCTTGAATGGTGACATTGTGATTGCTTAAAACAGTGGTTGCAATAGCAAATCGATCATCGCGGTGAGGCATATAAATAAAAACTTCGGTTCCGCCCTGACTATGATGAGGCATAATCATGACTAGAGGGAATTTAGTGCAGGAAAGTATCGCTTTGGTATGGCGTGCTATGATTTCTGGGGACTCATGTAAAAAATATCTTTCTTTAAATTGCTTCCATAAGTCCTCTACGGTTGTTGCTGCCAGTCCTTCCGAAACCAACATGGATAATGCATATTGCTTGCGTGCTTTGATGAGCGCAGTTTCATCTAACAACTCTTGTTCTCTATGTAACATATGCTTGGCTGCACGATACAACTCTTTAAGTAGCGAGTCTTTCCAGGAGTTCCATAAGGTAGGATTGGTACCGCAAATGTCAGCAACGGTTAACAAATACAAATAATCGAGGTAGTGAGGGTGGGGTAAAAGCTGGCAAAAATTTTTTATGGTATTGGGATCGTAAATATCTTGTCTTTGTGCTGTTTGTGACATGATGAGGTGATTGCGCACAAGCCAAACAAGTAAATCACGGTCTTCTTTTTCGAGATTGTGATTTTGTGCAAAATGCGACGCTTCAATCGCACCTAACTCTGAATGGTCACCACCTCGTCCTTTGGCAATATCATGAAATAATGCACTTAAGTAAAGTAATTCAGGTTTGTTTAAATTTTGCATTATTTGTACACAGAGGGGAAATTGGTCTGCATATTTTTTTTCTTTAAAACGGGATAAATTACGAATTACAAATAAAGTATGTTGATCTACTGTATAAACATGAAATAAATCATACTGCATTTGTCCGGTTACCATAGCGAAACACTCAAGGTAATGCGCTAGAACACCATATCGGCTCATTCGATGCAGAGCCTTATAAGGTCCATCCGTTGTTTTAAGAATACTCATAAACAATTCTGCAGTTTCTGAAGACGCTTTAAAGCGTTTATTCATCAGATAGAGTGACTCCCTAATTAAGCGGATAGTATTTGCTCGAACTCCTTCAATATCAGGTCGTTTTGCTATCCAAAGAAATAGTTTTAATAGTGCCTGTGGATGGTGAATGAAGACGCGAGTATTTCTTACTTCAATGTAATTGTTGGATAACTGAAATTCATTATCCAGATGAAACAGTTTTTGCTTTGGGGAGTGGGCGATGGTTTCATCAAACCCTTGCAATAACATTTCGTTGAGCTCCCTGTTACGTTTAATTACTTTAAAGTAATCCTTCATGAATTGTTCTATGGCTAATGAATGAGGCTTATCTTTATAGCCAAAAAACTGAGCTAGTTTTATTTGGTAATCAAAAGATAAGCGTTCTTCTGCTTTTTCAGCTAATACATGTAAAGCAAAACGCACACGCCAGAGAAAGTGCTGACAATAAGTAAGTTTTTCATATTCTTTATCAGTAATGAATCCATAGTTTATGCCATCAGCCAATTTTTTAATTCTAAAATGGCGTTTGCCAATACTGAGCAGGATCTGCAAATCACGCAGGCCGCCAGGACCATATTTGACATTGGGCTCCAAGTTATAAGCTGTTTCACCGTACTTCGCATCACGTTTTTTTTGTTCTTGGAGTTTTGCTAAAAAGTAATCCTGGCTAGTCCACATGTGTAATGGATGGATTTGATAAATTAATTCTTCCATTAATGCACCGCGGCCACATAATAAAAACATATCCATAAGACTGGAAATTACCGTGACATCTTGACTTGCAAGTTCTGCACAAGATGAAACACTAGTGATTTGATGGCTGAGATTCAAACCAACGTCCCAGCAATCCTGGATAAAGTTTTGTGCACGATGCAATTGTGATTTAGAGACTTTATCAGTATGCAGGAGCAATATGTCGACATCAGAGTAGAGTTGTAGTTCCCGACGTCCATAACTACCAAGAGCAAGAAGACAAAAAGCATCATGATCCAGTTGATTTTTGATAAATAAACGAATAACCAAATCATCAATGAAGGTAACTAATTTACGAATGATGGTAGTAATATTGGTTTTATAATCGAATTCTTCGCGAAGTTTTTCTTTAAATTGTTTGAGGGTGTTTTTAATATGTTGCAGCTCCAGTGTCATCCCCTTTTTTTCTGCATCCTGCTCCTTAGAAAAGAGATGAGCATTTGTCTGTTTATTTTCGTTCTTCATCGCGCAGAGTCAAAATTTCTACACCATCATCGGTAACCAATAAGGTATGTTCCCATTGGGCTGAAAGGCTATGATCTTTAGTAACTACAGTCCATTGATCAGGCAATAAGCGAGTATGGTGTTTTCCAACATTGATCATAGGTTCTATAGTGAAGGTCATGCCTGGTTCCAATTTCATTCCTGTTCCAGGTACTCCGTAATGCAATACTTGTGGATCTTCATGGAAGATGCGACCTATACCGTGACCACAATAATCACGAACAACTGAACAACGATTTTTTTCTGCATGTTGTTGTATGGCATAACCTATATCACCTAACTGAACTCCGGGTTTTACCATATCAATTCCAATGAACAAACACTCATGAGCCACCTGAATTACATGTTTTGCTTTAACTGATGGAGCACCAATAATGAACATTTTACTGGTATCGCCATGATAGTCGTCTTTAATTACAGTGACGTCAATATTAATTATGTCCCCATCTTTTAACACTTTTTTTCCCGGGATCCCATGACAAACCACGTGGTTTACTGAAGTACAAATGGACTTTGGAAAGCCATTATAATTTAAAGGGGCGGGAATTGCTTTTTGTGTATTCACAATGTAGTCATGACAAAGAGTATTCAGTTCGTCAGTTGTGATGCCTTCTTGTACGTGAGGACCAATCATTTCAAGAACTTCGGCAGCAAGTCTGCCAGCAATACGCATTTTCTCAATTTCGTCAGGGGTCTTTATAGTAACTGCCATATGAATCCAAAAGTGTTATTTGATTGTCCAATATGTTTTGTTCCAATATATAGTGTAGGTTAAATGAAAGTTATTTTGGAACGAAAAGAATATTAGCATAATTGATTAAGCATGTCACCGAACCCAATTTTAGCTGGGTTTTTGATTCATTGTTAAGGAGTAAGCAGGATGCAAA
Source organism: Legionella parisiensis (assembly GCF_001467945.1). Taxonomy (GTDB): domain Bacteria; phylum Pseudomonadota; class Gammaproteobacteria; order Legionellales; family Legionellaceae; genus Legionella; species Legionella parisiensis. The sequence continues at coordinate 1,802,111 of NZ_LNYQ01000013.1, read as the reverse complement.
GTGCTGCATCCATGCTATTTTTTCATCTAAAATAAAATTAGGTTGCATTAGGGCTATTGCCGATATGCCTGCGATTTTCTCTCTGCTCTAACATTTTATTTTCAATTTCCAGTTCTTGCTTGGCAGTTAAATACATATTTTGATGCCAAAAAGAGCCGTATCTTGTGTCGTATTTGGGGTCATATTTCTGAACCGTTTTACCACTTACAATTTTTGGTTCTACTTCAGTTGGATATTTTCCATTATGATTTGGAGCATAAGCCAAAAAAGAATCATCGCTGTTAGGTGGCAGCTTTAGATATATAGTAAATCCCTTTTCTTTTAACTCAATACAGCTTTTTCGTCCTGTATTGTTTCGTAAAGCTTCTTTAACTAAATCTTGCAGTTCTATGACTCCACCTCCCTTGGGATCTACAAGGCAATCCCTTATCTTTGCTCCAGTAGCCACTTTTCTAAAAACCATACCAGTAGGAATTGATAGATAAATCATAGAGCCTCCACCGTTAGATCAAATAATTACTTGAGTGTACCATAAAGATTCAAAATTCTATTTATTCATCCTGAGATTTTGTTGCGCTTACTTTCATTTCAAGTACTATACTTTATTAAAAACTGACTCTTTAAACTCTAAGGAAAGAAAATGAAACTCCGCGCTCGTGTTTTACTATCTACCTTATGTTTCCTGCTCAGTACTTCTACTTTTGCTTTTGAGGGACATGGGGGAGGCTATCATGGCGCGCTTCCAAATACTGGATATCATAATAATGGGTATTATAATGGCTACCATGGTAATTATTACCAAAATAACGACTGGTATGGAGCAGGTGTCAATGTAAATACCTTGAATGATGGTATTTGGTATGATGATAATTTAAATGATGATAGCAATGTGGTTCTTGGGGTACCTAATGAAGGTTATTATGATCCTTCATGCCAAACAATAGATGATTGTAGCTCAGGTACTTGTGTTCTGGTAAATACTTGTGATCAAGAATAAGCTTATGCATAAAAAAATGTATCAATGGGCAGTAGTGGGGGCAGGTCCTTCAGGGATCGCAGCCGTGGGTAAATTATTGGATAATGGCATTTTGCCAGAGGATATTTTATGGTTTGACCCTCATTTTAAGGTTGGAGATTTTGGCCTTTATTGGCGTAATGTGTCAAGCAATACTAAGGTTAAGTATTTTAAAGATTTTTTATCGGCAGTTCATTCTTTTCATTACCAAGAGGCTCCAGTTGATTTTCAATTAAATCATTTACCACTGGATGAAACATGTACTTTGAATTACATGGCAGAGCCCTTGCAGTGGATTACAGAAAACTTTTTACAAAGAGTCCACGCAGTAAAAAAGACCATTCATAAAATGTTTTTATCTAAACGCCTGTGGTCTTTAAGTTCGGATTCACAAACCTACCACGCTAAAAATGTAATACTGGCTACAGGTGCATTACCGTCAACATTAAATTATCCTGGCGTTAATGTAATTCCTTTTGATACAGCAATTGATAAGGAAAAGCTGTCAGCTGTTATTCAGCGTGATAAAACTTATGGGGTATTTGGTTCCTCTCATTCTGCAATTATTATTTTAAAATATCTTGTAGAATTGGATGTTAAAAAAGTCATTAATTTTTATCGTTCGCCATGTTGTTACGCTGTTGAGATGGAAGATTGGATTCTTTTTGATAATACCGGGCTAAAGGGACAGAGTGCAGCCTGGGCTAGAGAACACATTGATGGAGTTATGCCCTCCAATCTCGTACGTTACAATGTCAGCGAACCCAATATTGCACGTTTTTTGCCTGAATGTAACCACGTAATTTATGCGGTAGGTTTTGAACAGCGTAAAAATATTATTATCGGTGATTATGAGCATGTACGCTATAATCCTTATGTTGGTATTATTGGGCCTGGGCTCTTCGGTTTAGGTATTGCCTATCCAGAAATCAAAGCAGATGCCTATGGTAATGTGGAATCTCAGGTAGGCTTGTGGAAATTTATGGTTTACCTTAATAAAGTGATGCCACTTTGGCTTAAGTATTCAACTTAAATTATTATTCGAGCTCTTGGAACTTAATTAGAACATTATCCAGAGAGCTTTAACTAAAAGTCACATCATTAAGCACATAAAAATACTTTTCAATCCACGCAACACCTATTAGAATGTGTCTTTTTTTAACTTGAAAAATAATAATGCATAGGATATGTATATTATTCTCGTTTTTAGTAGGCATATTTACTTTGGGTTGGCCGAAAAATGCAGAATGTGCAATTGAGCGTGATTTTCAATCTTGGTTTAATGTCACTGCGACTGGTAAGACTCATAGTAAGGACAAAATACTGAGTCGCGTGTTATATTGGTTAGAAACGCAAGAGCGTATAGGCGATGATAGCAGCCGCTTTTCACAGATTTTAGTACGTCCAGGATTAGGTTATGCATTAACAGAGAACCTGAGTATTTGGGTTGGATACGCCTGGATATATACGGGAATACCTAATACATCTAATCCATTTGAGGAAGATCGAATTTGGCAACAACTTTTATGGATTAAATCCAATCGTTATTTGACATTTACCAGCCGAACACGTACAGAACAGCGATTTCTAGAAAATAATCCTAAAACGGCATATCGATTTAGAGAGCTTATTAAAATTTCGGTGCCGATTAAACAATATACTAAATTTAGTTTTGTCGCGAGCGATGAACTGTTTCTGCATAAGAATAATTTTGTGGGTAAAAACAGTCGTGGTTTTGATCAAAACCGATTTTTCATAGGTTTTGGTTATAAAATAAATCCAATAACCACTACTGAAATTGGTTATATGAATCAATACATTCGACGTTTTGGAGTCCCTGACTTTTTAAGCAATATTGTATCGATTAATTTTTTTATTAATTTCTAAAAATGTGAATATTCAAGATGAACTTAAGTGGGTAAAAAATTACTAGTTATCTTAAGTATCAACTTGAAAAGCATCACTTAACGACTTCCACCAACTCCACCAAGCCCTCCAGAGCTGCCTGGCCCCCCAGAGCTGCCGCTTCCACCAGCGCCACCAACTCCACCATAACCTTTGTTATCTATTTTAGAAACTTCTCCAGGCTTTGGTGTATGACATCCTGCTAACAAAGAGGTTAAAAATAATAACAATAATATTGTTTGTTTCATGAATGTCCTTATTATATCGATAAAAAGAATTTAATATTCTTAGTAAAACAAGTATAAACAATTTTTGAAATACTTGGGAAAGTAGTTATTGATTCTTGAATTTTATTCAGGCTTCTATGTTCTTTTTTTTAAAAACTTGCCTGAAGTTATTGCAGTTTTTAAATGATTTTAGAAGTTATCGATCTATGGTGGCTTTTCTGCTTGGTGTGAGCGGTAGTGCCAAAATTTTGGAAAAGCCAAACAGCAAAAAGCTACCCCTATAATACATAATACACCACCTGAGATTAGAGCTGTAGTAATGCTAAAACTGGTAGCAATAAATCCAGCACGTGCATCACCTAATTTAGGTCCACTCAAATAACTGATCATTTCAATACCGGCTAGCCTTCCCCGATATTCCGTTGGAATAGTATTATTCCACAAAGTAGTACGAAATATTCCGCTTATCCCATCAAAAGCGCCAGCGAGTGCTAAGAAAAACAGCACAAGCCAAAGTGAATTAGATAAGCCAAACCCAATGATTGCAGCACCCCACAGTATAGAGGCAATGGCAATGGCTTTACCATCATGGTTTATTTTTGCAGTCCAACCACTGAAAAATGAAATAATCAGTGCTCCTGCTGCAGGTGCAGAGTAGAGCAAACCTAAAGTTCCGGCACCACCAAAGGATTGGGCTACAGCAGGAAGTAACGAATTAGGCCATGCAAAAACCATAGCAATAAAATCTACAGTATAGCTTCCTATTAATTCCTGCCGATCAAATGCAAAAGAGATTCCTTGTTTTAGGGAAGATAAAATGGAAGGATGTACTTGCGTTGTAGGTTTAGGAATAGTATGAATTCTAACTAAACAGATTAATGACATAAAAAATGTAATTAAATCAACAAAATAAGTAATAACAATTCCATATTGGGAAATAATAAGTCCAGAAAGAGCAGGTGCAATAATCATACAAAAGCTGAATTTAAATGTAGCAAGTGCACCTACTTTTTTGTAATCACTAGGATTAACAATTTGTTGCAAAACACTATCAAAAGCAGGACGATGCAATCCGTTAATTGCAGACATAGAAGCTGAAATGATAAAAATAAGGCTTAGAGAAGGAGAGGTCTGAAATGAATTAAGGGCAAGTATAAAACATCCTCCTGCAAGGAGTAATTCACTGATAATTAATAATCCGCGACGATTGTATCGATCAGCAAATACACCACCAATCAGCGCAGTGATTAATAGAGGCAATAATTGCACCAAACTTAGTAAACCAACTAAAAGAGTTGACTGAGTGATCTGATAAATTTGATAGGGCAGGGCGACACTGCTGATCATAGTACCTATAAATGAGATAAATTGACCTAAATAAAGTAATCTGAAGTCTCGATTCCTCTTAAGAAGTGAGAGATCTAAAAACTGACTCATTTTTGAAATATCCGAATGTGCAGAACACTAAAATAATAAAACAAGAGGGATTTTATTCTTTTTAATTGATTCAGTACAGTGCTGATTTTGTCCGGGAAAAGCTGAATTACTCAAGTGTTGACCTAAAAAGACTCAGAATCTTTATTCTTTTTCATTATGATCTTTACCTTGTTTTTTACTTGTTTCTTTACTATAAATCATCAAAGGCTCAATAAAGCTCACTGGAGTGGAATAGGTCATCGGGATTTTTTCATTATCAAGCGCTTTTCTAATCGAGGTGAGCACCTCATCAAGCGAGCGACGTTGTTGGCTGGGTTCGGGATTTGTCCACCAATATATTGCAAAGTCAATGCCATTAGAAGAAAAAGAAACCACATAGACTTGAATGTACTTATCTTTAGAAACTGTTTTACACTGCTCCATAGCATTTTTAATGACTGAACGAGCTTTTTCTATATCAGTATTAAAATCAATACTGCAAATAATTTTTTCGCGTCTGAGTGATTCATCAGTAAATACCCGTACTATACTAGCATACATTTTAGAGTTCGGGATAAATACCCGTGAACCGTCCGTTTTACGCAAATGAGTATTTTGAACAGAAATACGATGAACATAGCCTTTAGCATCCCCATGTTGTGACTCGACCTCAATAAAATCGCCAATACTAAAAGGCTCTCTGAGCAAGATTAAAATACCAGTAAAAAAATTTTCAAAAACATTTTTGAATGCAAAGCCGATTGCGACAGAGGTTAATCCTAAAGTAGCCAAAATATTTGCGGTTGTTACTGAAGGAATTAAGATGGCAGAAATAATTAATATTCCTAAAAACCACACTATGATAATGGTTAGCTTATGAAAAATTATTACTAAATTTGCACGAATCGCTATTCTCGGTAAAAGCGAACTCACAATACGACTAATTAATTTAGCAAGAAAATAAGTAATAAAAGCAAAAACAATGGCAATAATGATATTGGGAATAAGCGCAATGAGATTTTGCGCAAATTTATTTAGAGTTTTTAGAATAAGCTCTAAATAGTTCATATCGAATTTCCTTATTCTACTCTAGTTATTTACCGAACAGTTATCAATTTGCGATAATATAAAGACTCTGACTCAGATCAATTGTAGTGTAGCAAAAAAAATTGAAAGAAAGTAATTAGTATGATCCAGATAAACTATGTGATTGGAGGCTTTGTTGCTTCAGTGTAAAAAATTAAAACTTGGTTGCCAACATAATCAAGGTTATAGAAGTAATCTCGCACTCTGAAAATAACTCGTATGGGGTTCAATATAATATCCTATTGTTTCTATTAAGAATTATGGCAGTAATACGACAAGATCCCCAATCTAAAGCATCAAGAAAAGTCTCGCTCGCAAGTATGGTTGGAACTACAATCGAGTGGTATGACTTTTATCTCTTTGGTACCGCTCAGCTCTATTTTTCAATAAACTTTTTTTCCTGAAATCAGCCCTATAGAAGGAATTATGGCTGCATATACGACTATGTAGTTGGTTTCTTTGCCAGACCTCTTAGTGGTGTTATTTTTGGTCATTATGGTGACTTATTAAGTCGAAAGAGCATGCTTGTTATTACACTATGTATGATATCCACTTTTTAATCGGTTTGCATCCGACCTACCAGACAATAGGGATTTTGCCCCGATTTTATTAGTGATTTTGCGATGTATGCAAGGTATCGCTGTTGGAGGAGGATAGGCTGATGCTGTAGTGATGTCTGCTGGAGTTAGCAGGGGAAAGGAAAGAGGATTTTACTCGGGCTGGACAAAGGCAGGAGCTACTTTAGGGTTGGTAAATTCAATCACTATATTTCTTTTGTTTTCAGCGCGCTTCCCGATGAGCAATTTTTATCTTATGGCTGGCATGTGCCTTTTTTACTGAGTTCTTAAAAGGTAACTCTTCCCTGTCTCGAGTAAGAAAAAGCGTCTTAAATAGACACCGAATGATTCAGAAATAAAGCATATATAACTTATGAGGGGAAAGTTTCTTAATAAAGTGTGCTCTTTTTTGGAGTATATCCCAAATTCATAGAAGAATAAAAAATATGAGAAAACTCACAAATAATAATCCTAAAGAGGTAGCGAAATGGAAATAAGGTTCTTTCATAATTAGCGTCTCCGCCAATTCTTTCACATGAATAATATTAACCCGGATCTATGAAAAAATAAGAAGCAGTATGTATTGAAAATAATAATAATTAACATATAATGAACACTTCTGGAATTAATTATAGAGGTGATATGCCAACAAATACGAACAGGAATAATAATGAGGGGGTTGAAGTTACAAAAAAAGCACTAGACTCAGCCCCGCAACAAATTATTCAACCTAATCAAATAATTAAACTATTAAAATCGAGGTCTCGCCAAAAACAAGCAGAAAAAGCTTTTTTATATGCATTTTTAGATATAGAGAAGCAAACGGTATTAGATTTTATTAAAACACTAAGGGAATTACCTTCGACAACCCCTGATTTTGAGGTCGCTGCATTAATTCATCAATGGTATCTTTCAGCTGGCATGCAGAATAGAAAAGAGTTTTCAATGACCGATACTGAGTATCAGCATTATAAATCTGCAAACATAGCTCGTATCATCACTTCCCATTTTTCGCCTCAACAGAAGGAAAAATTGAAGGGAAAAGCCCTTCTTGATATAGGTGCTGGTGACTGTGCAATGACCTATTTGGTAAGCAAGCATTTAGGCATGGAAGGAAATGCAATTGATATTCAAACTGAGATTGACTGGGGTGGTGAAAATAGCAGTGATAAAAAGAGAAAAAATCACTATATGGCACAACTTCATAACTATTATGAGTATGATGGCAGTGATCTATTAGGCGCACTTAAGGGGAAAAAATTTGCAGTGGTTATGTATAATCATTCATTACATCATTTCCCATCGTTTCAAGCACAAGTCAACAGTTTAAAACAGGCAAGTCAAGTTTTAGAGCCCGGAGGAATTCTCTTTTTATCGGAGCATGCAAATTGTTTTGATGAGGATATCTTGGATTTATCTCATATTTTATTAAACCTAAGGTATAGCATTGATAAAAAGCAAGTTCTTACCCCTGAAGAGGCTATGCAGGCTGTTTTAAAATTTAAATCTGAGTATCAGTCTCTTTATTTTTCAAAAAATATTCTTGATAGGATTACCAATCAACTTGGATTTACTCTGGCTAAAGAAGAAATTCGTTCTCCAACAGATGTAGCAAAAGCAACATTTTTCTGTTTTGTAAAACAACCTTCACGAACTGAGTTGGCGTATTCTCCCTATTTCTTTGATGAAGATAAGGCAAGTAGACTGCATCATGTAGAAGATTCTGATCATCTGGATCTGCCTCAAAGAAGATACTCTGCAGAATCATTTAATTAATTACTGCAATCAACCAGGGTTAGCCTGTATTAAATTGGACTTAGGTACAGGCGAAAACCCATGAGTATCAATTGTTACAGCATAGGAACATATGAGGTTTCTTCAGTTTCTGATGGTAAGTTTACACCCAGGGTTTTTAAAAATTTTGAGCAAACATCTTTAGATTCAGGAAATATTTTGGCATAAACTGAAAAATCTTCGCCTGTTTGACTCACGGTATTTTTCATGTATGTCTGCACGTATTCTTTATCTTCGAACAGATAAGACTGACGGTCTAAATTTGTTAAAATATTTAAAACATGTTGTTGATATGCTTCTATTAATTGAGTTACATTTGCTCGATTTTCAAATAGATTAAGACCTAAAGAAGTGCTGCGAATCGTTTCATCCAATGTTACTACATTCTTGTTCCAGTATTCATTGTAGCGGTCTTCAAACCAGGAATTTTGAAATTTCATATTTATCCTTTTATTAATTGAAATGATAAATATATAGACAAAAGATTAAGAAAATATTAAATGAAAGCTAGTGAATGTACATTAAATTCATTTCTTCAATGTATCTTTGGTAGATGCAGATTCCCATACATCGTGCACAAAGTCAGAATCTTCTATTTCAGGCAACGTAACTGTTGGGGGCAATGAAGAGTTCACCTCTGCGAAGTGATTTCTTACAATTTCTCCATGAAGCAGGTCTTTTAACTCTGTGATGTAAGCAACAATACGCTCAGCAGGTAAACTCTCGATGATTGCTTCGTGAGTATATTCTTCTGGTATTAAATCCAGCGAAGATAATACAATTAATCTTTCCGCAACTCCCACGATTAATCCACTCTTCCCATTTTCAATTTCTTTATCTTTTAAAAAGCCTGTCAATAAATCATCAAGAACAATAGCTCCACCATATGTTATTAGTGGTTTGTTTTCTGATAAGTATTGAGTTAATGCCTCAATAGTTACTCTGTCAAAATTGCCCCTTGTTGGCAAGCCATCTGCTGGAAAAGTGCTATGAATTCTATAATAGGGCGCGTTACGCTCTATAGTTGATGCTAATCCACTAATACTTTGTGGTTTTGTGCTAAAAAAGCGCAAATTCCCAATGCTCATGCTGACACTCCAAATAATAATATACTTCAAAAATCAAAAGTAATTAGAGCGGTCATATTTTTATAAGTTACTTTGTATTAATTATAGCCATTATTTGGCCCTGCGCCTTGCGGAGATCCAATTGCACCTCCTGGCCTGCTTGTGTTTACTTAACATGCAGCCTATAGGTTTTATTGCTTAACACTGCGATAATGTTTTTGGATGCACTAAATTTAAAAAATCACCACTTTTGATTTTTAGAAGTTGGGTATGGTTGCCGGCATTAAAAACAAACCATTCTTTATGTGTAAGACTCTCAGCAAGATAAACATCCATACCATGAAGTTCGCCAAACAATGGTATCGCTCCAACTTCGCAGTCGGTAAACCTGTCTTGAAACTCAAATTCTTTAGCGATTTCGGCGCGCTTTGTATGAGTTTCTTTTTTAAAAGGTTTAAATCCAGACGAATATTGGCGGGAATTGCTACTAGTGCAAATTTTCCATCCAACTTGACCACTATAGATTTGGCAAAACAGTTACCTTTAATATGTGCTGCCTGGGCACATTGTGATGCTGTATACGCTCTGGGGTGGCTGATAGTCTTGTATGCAATATCATGGCTATGCATGCTATTGAACTCCTTGTACTATAATTGATTGGAATCAATAAACATAAAGGGTGCAAATATGAACAGGGACGCAGAAGTATTAGAAATTTATCATCGAAATATAAGTAAAAAAGAAAAAATTCATTTACTTGAAGAAATTGCCCTTGATTTACATAATGAAATGGAAGCCCAAGATCAAAATATGCATCCAGAAATTCATAATAAATTAGCTGAAGGCTTGAGACTTGCAACAAATTTTATAAGAGAACTGCAATCTCTTAATAAATCATGACATCAGAAAGCTTAAAAAATAGTCTTAATTGAATAAGCTTCACACAAGTGGTTTGTACAATAATTATAGATACTCAATTTTTGAACTGTGATAAATCAACTTTAAGAGTATTTATGAAATGAAAGCTTCTTGAGGCTAGAATAACAGCAACTGATGCTGACCGTTTAAACGATTAAGTGGTGCAACGGTTGAATATAAGGTTACTTTCGGTTTGAAAGATAAATTAGTTGAAATTCGACAAAATAATGTAGAACAACCTGAAAAATTAAAGGACTTTATTAATGAAGTTGCTGAGAAAATCATTCTCCTAAAACAAGACCAAGAATGCATTGCGATGCATCACTAATTTAAAAAAATTGCTAACAGGGTTCAAAGGGCTCTTTATTCCATTTGATCCCTGGACTGTAATAAATCCTGTAGCGGTTGAGGTAATACTGAGCGAATTTTATGCGTCAGTAACGCTTCATTTTTTTGCCAAAGCAAACCGAGGTAGATAATACCAAAACCGATAATAGTCAATGCCACAGGAAATAAGTAACTGAGTTTAAATACCTTGAATGCTAAATACCCTAAATAGAAACAACTGCCTAAAGCGCCGAATAGTACAAATACTTTTCTATTTAAAATAACTCCAATCAAAATCATTAAAAGATTGATGCACAAATATATAAATTTAGAAAGTTCACTATCTGAGTGTTGTGCGCTGAGGCCTCCCCAAAAAGTCATAACACCAAATATATAAAGCCAGAAAGCAAAGTCTGCAGAATGACTGGATCGAACATCCACCCAAAAAGCAATTAATATGGTAACTATGCCAAAATACATAGAAACCATAGCTCCTAGCTCATAGGTGTAATTTTCTGGCGCAAGGATTGAAGTAAGATCCATAGACATATACCAGAGGGTAACTGCAATGGGCATAATCATAAAGGGGTAGCGATAGATCCAGGCCATTATAATTCCTACGATAAGAGTCCCTAGCTCCATGAAGATCCAGTTCCATTTAATATAGACATGGTAATCTTGATACACACTATTATCTGGTGGCCACCAACCCATGCCCTGTTGTAGTCCGTAAATGGCTAAGGGAGTAAGACAGATTACAAAGGTGGCACATATTCCGGCGGGTATTTTATAACCAGTATCATGTAGTTTATGAGTCAGTGCGACACCCAGAATGGAATAGCACACGGATAGAAATAAAATTCCCCAGCCTCCATACATTTCCCACCCCAAATTCATAAATAATGTCATGGCACCTATAGCTATAAGCCCTCCAAAATAATAAAGAACATTAGTGAGATTAAATCCTGGACTTTGTTCAGGGAGAGTCTTTATAAATTCAATTAAATCATTGGCTTGTTTTTCTGTGATGATTTTGGCTTCAATGGCCTTATTGATCATATTCCGGGAAATTTTCATCATAACTCCATGAGATGTGGAATTTTTTCCAGTAATAAAGATTATAGCTTAGACTCAGAGAGGGGGAGCAAATTTTGTTCAAAGCATCCTGAGCTCTGAAGTCATCGTGCCTTCATGTTGTTTAAGGAATTCATTTTAATTTAGTATATTTAAAGCTACTGTCTTTTATTTTATTATTTAATTGAATTACTGCATTCCCTCTATTCTTAGGAAGAACTTGGTTAGTAGCTGCTAAAGAGATATGCGGGGTATAGTTTTCTGGAATAATATCCGCATACATTTTAAAATTTGTATGATAATCCTGATTGTATTTTTTAAGTAATAAATTCAATTTCAAATTAATGCTTTTTAAATCATCTTTAGTTGATTCATCTGGAAACAATACAATAGCATTACGAGTACATTTTTTATTGTTTGGTGCCGGTTTAGGACATGATGGAGATACTTGGTAAATACCAGCTTCTCCAAAATAATAGTTTATAGATGATTCAGTTTTTAACTCATCTGTCATCATTTTTTCTAAATTTTTATCACTTTTTCCGTTTGCAATCCATCCTACCGTAACATGATAGTTAGGCATGTTCTTTTTATCTGTATTATTATCTTTTGCAATAATTGTATCCTTTACAAATTGATCATAAATTTTTGTTCTATCAACTGAATTGACACGTAGTAGCAAAACAAGATCTGTTGGCTTTGCTGCAAAAGATAGGGAAAAAAACATTAAAGAAAAAAGATAAGTAATTAATATTTTCATCATAATTGACTCCTGTAAAACTCATTAAACTATATCAATTAAATATTAATTAATTCTTAATTAAACTTAGTAACTAATGCATTTCCAAGAGAATGAGTGTGTGCCATCAAGGATTTTATTCTGCATTTTGGTTTGTGGAAAAGATCAGTATATTAGGTTGCAAGCAGCCAGGAGATACTTTCTGAAGACAATAGATGACACATCATTTTTTAACTTCTTCAATGGCTTCAATTATTTTTGTTGCATCAGGAGCCTATCCTATCATTCGTATCAAGCAATCTTGTGCGACGAAAAAATTGAGGACATCAGTATTTTTGATGGATTAATCATATTTTACTCTCCTCAGTAGTTAAAATATAACTATTATTTAAAGTCGGATATAACAACCATAATAGTTCATTGCTGTCACAGGAGTCATTCCTTTTAGAGAACCTCTGCGAACTAGACATTGACTCCTAATTCAAATTTTAATCAGCCACAGCTAAGGAACATCTGTGCTCTTCATGCAGATGAGTTGAATGAAAATATAGCGTTGCCATTTGCAAAGCAAATGGCTCTGAACGTATTAGGCTTGTTGAAGCTGAGTATTGGACTCTTGTGTTGTTTCTTTTGCAGGAATTTTAAAATTATCAAGATCAGGAAGATCCTTCATGTCACTTTCTTTGGGCATAATGGACTTATCTGTAATCTCTTGCGGACCATCTTTTCCTGGCCTATAGAGCTTTCCATCGCCATTAGAAAAAGCAATGACTTTATTGGTTTTTTCATCAATCATAATAAAACTTTTTCCTGAGTCAGCTTGCTTTTTAAAAAAGTTAGCCATGTCTTCATCAGATTTAAAAGATAGGTTTAGTCGACCCTCATCATCTTTTTTAGGAGGGTTATCTTTAAACCATTCATCGCCACAATGTTTTTTATAGGCATCTAGCAAGGCTTCATTTTGTTCACTTTGAACAGTAGTACTCTTTTTCTTGCGTGCAGATTCTTCTTTTTCGAGAGTTTGTAGTGCATGTAGCTGAGAAGTCTCGGATACTGTTTTCTTAGGAGGCGTTAATGGTATATCGTCTTCTAAAGAGGGTGGTGGTAGATTGTTCTTTACCCAATTGTTTATCATTTGTTTTTGACTTGGCGTTTGCAAACCAGCAGCAACACCACCACCAATTGCTAATTTTCCTGGAGGTGTTTTTTGATTAGTCCAGCCGAGTAACACGCCTCCACTCTCCATAAATTGAGAAGCATGGTCAAGACTTTTCTTTACCGCAGTATCATTAGCTGGAACAGCTTTTCCTTTGCTGTCGTATTCCATCGTGGTAATAGGAACTGTCCGGTATACGCTCTGTAAATGTTTATATTTTGGCTCTGTGAGTAGCTGCTCGATTTCGGATATTACAGTTGCCTGATTGGATCCACCTGTACCTGTTTTCCACCCCCCTTTGTTGTAGGTATCTATAATTTTATCTGTTTGACCTTTATTGGCAGAATAAGTAATCCCAACCGTTTTAGCCCCATTAGCATGTAATCTCGCTACTTCATCCAGAATTTTAATTGCCTGATCCCTAGATGAAACTGAGGTTCCATTCTTCTCAAAATCTACTCGGAAGGGAACAATACTGTTTGGCATGTCAAAAATCCTTAAATCGTGATAACTATTTAATCATAGATAATCCGATTCATGTTTTCAATAATTGAAAGCAACTTAAATAATTTCTTAACAATTTACTCAGCGTACAACGGTTTTTTTATATCAGTGGTGTCCCAGCTAGGCAAATCCAAGAATGATCCCTACTTTAGATTAAAAAAACAAGATAAAGAAGAAAATCAGGCAAATGAGGCTGATAGTGATAATTATTTCTTTCCTCATGAGGGCCAGAAACGCATAGAACCGTTCGCTTTCACGATTAATTTTGGTTTTAAATAGGCTTATCGGTTAAAAATTCTTTTCTAAATGCGGCAAAAGAAAATATTGTGATCGAGTTGTTCATAAATTAATCTATAATAATCTTAATTTCCTTTAAACGATATTGAGTATTATGCATGAAAGATTTTTTAGTTCGAAAGATTCAGAAAGATCTAGAGAATATAATCTAAAACGGTTTTTTAATAATTTTCCAGAAAAGGAGTTTTGGAGATTTTTTGTGGAGAGAGCGCGGTATGACTATAGACAGGAATTATATCGAAAATTACATGCCAAAATGAACGGAATACCTGAGGAACAAGTAAAAGCAATCCCAGTTTCTGTCATTGAAGATATTGTAAAAGATGTCACTATAGGACAAGTATACCAGCTTGCAGAGCACTTAGGCGACCACGAAGCTTTAACTGGTCTAAACAATTTATTTCATGTCCAAGATAGGAAAGGTGAACGCATTACCTCACTTTTTAATAAACACCAAGGCTGGTTGGGATTTGAGGATAATGAACCAGGCTATTTATTGAATGTTACCAATGGTTTTTGCCTCGCTGTAGAACATATATTACTTGATAAACCCTTTACATTGGATTTTATTAAAAAGCTACATAAAACCTGTACCCAAGGTGTGAGGAACATGCTGACTCAAACTCCGGGTGAGTTTCGTAGTAGCGGTGCCTCTTGGCAAATGGATCTTAAAAATGATTCACCAGAGGGATTAATCGAAACGATTGATTACCTAAAATCAGTAGAGTCAAAAATGGGAACGGCTGGCTTTGATATCTCAATTGAAACGAAGGACTGTCATGAAATTATTTCAAGTTTTCTTACAGAGGACACTCATTCTTTAGCTACTAAAATATGGAGCAGTTTAAATAATGGCGCTGTCATTTTTTTTAATTCCAGAGAAAAAAAACATATTGACTCCGATCAATTTTTACATGCAATAGGCTCAGAACATATCCAACAACTAAAAGAAGCATTAGATAATGCCAGAACGAAACATGATAAGTTGACTGCTCTATTTACTTATTTAAAACACGCTGTACTACATCATCCTTTTCAAGATGGAGTAGGCCGAACATATTCCATGGTTTTATCGCAATATTTATTTATGCGTGAAAATCTTTTGCCAGTTTTAATTCTTAATTCAAACATAATTCCAGGTTATTCCGTAAAAGAACTTGTAGATGAATACTTACGAGCAGAAAAAGAAATGGAGCGAATTCTAGATTTTCCACAATATATTTCAAGTGATGAGATGGTAACGCCTAATATTGATACAGCAATGCTTTTATCAATTGCGAGTGTCGAGGAGTTAGAACTGTTTGAAAAAGCTCTAACTCAATTTCAGGAAATAAAAAGGAGTTATTTAGATTGGTGTGATACACAGGAAAATGTGAGTTCCGCAGTTAGCTATGACCAAACTTAGATATAAATAGGGGTTCTTAGTTCAATCGAGGTAGTTTGAAAAGTTCTCAATAGGTTGTTATTTTTGATCTTCGTTTTTGTCGCCCTCCTTGTTTTTTTAATTCTGAATCGCTAACGACCCTAATCTTTCTTGCAAATGGTCTATGCTTGCTTAGGATAATTTACTCAGAGTAGTATAAATTTAATTAAGAAGAGTCTACTGAAGTTAGGGCGATGAATGATCTGCAGTAAATCAGTTAAAAGGACATATACATGGATAAGATAACACCACATTTATGGTTCGATAAGGAAGCCAGGGAAGCTGTAGAGTTCTATACTTCTTTGTTTCCTAACTCAAAAATTACGAATAGTACAACACTTCATGACACACCATCGGGACAATGTGACATTGTTTCTTTCGAGCTTTCAAGACAGTCTTTTATAGCAATTAGCGCAGGACCCCTTTTCAAACTCAATCCCTCTGTTTCGTTTCTCGTAACTTTCAATCGGGCACAGGAAAAGAATGCGAAAGAAAAGCTCGAGACTCTGTGGAGCAAGTTGATTAGCACTGGCACGGCGCTTATGCCGCTGCAAGAATATCCTTTCAGCAAATGCTATGGTTGGGTGCAGGATAAATTCGGTCTTTCATGGCAACTTATTCTTGCAGATAGTGGGAATGAAGAACACTCTCATATCATTCCGTCGCTTCTGTTCGTTGGGAGTATGTACGGTAAAGCAGAAGAGGCTATCAATTTCTATATGTCGATATTCAAAAATTCAAGATGGGGCAATCTTACTTATTATAGTTCGGGTCAGGATCAGGAAAAAGAAGGAACAATTTCATTTGCAGATTTTATGCTTTCAGGTCAATGGTTCGCTGCAATGGAGAGCGCTCAAAATCATGATTTTGTTTTTAACGAAGCGCTATCATTTATAGTGAATTGCGAAACTCAGGAAGAGATTGATTATTATTGGGAAAGCCTCTCTGCTGTTCCGGAAGCCGAGCAGTGTGGTTGGCTCAAAGACAAATACGGCCTCTCATGGCAGGTAGCACCTAAAGCTTTGGACGAAATGATGAGAAATGGCACTCGTAAGCAGATTGATCGTGTAACGAAAGCATTTTTACCGATGAAGAAATTCGATATCGCAACGCTTAAGCGAGCTTATGAGGGAAAATAATATGCGAAAATTAATTGTTCTACCATTTATAACTCTTGACGGGGTAATGCAGGCTCCAGGTGGTTCCGAAGAGGATCCCACTTGCGGATTTAAATACGGCGGTTGGACCTTCCCTTATTTTGATGACTCTTTGGGCAAAGTGATGGACAAGCAAATGTCTCGTTCTTTTGATTTATTGCTGGGGAGAAAAACGTATGAAATATTTGCTGCTTATTGGCCATATGTACAAGATGATCTGATTGCAGATAAATTTAATGGTGTGAAAAAATACGTTGTCTCAACAACTCTTAAGGAACTTAGTTGGACTGGCTCTGTGCTTATCACTGACAATATCACGCAAGAAATTGGGAAGCTTAAGGAGCAGGACGGACCTGAGTTGCAAGTATATGGTAGCGCTAATCTCATTCAAACACTTCTGAAGCAAGATCTGGTTGACGAGCTTTGGCTAAAAATATTTCCCATTACGCTTGGTGGCGGTAAACGTCTGTTTGCCAAAGGGACAATGCCTGCTGGATTCAAGTTGCTGGAAAGTATGGTTTCACCAAGTGGAGTCATCGCCGCGGTATACGTGCGTGCAGGGGATGTCAAGACCGGGTCATTTGCACAACATAAACCATCAGAAGCAGAACTTGCTCGTCGTAAAAAACTTAAAGAAGAAAAATAACTTGAACTGCTGAGAAGAGTAGTTGTCGTGTACAAACCAGGACAGTCGACGCAGCAAATTAAAGGCGAATCTTTTATTGATATGCTTTATTTGCCACAAAATTATTGACTAATTCAAAAAGAAATCTATTACTTTATAAAGGATCATTTATTTCAGATTTTAACAATCTGTTATGAGAAATTAGACAGGTGATATTTTTCTTTTTCTAACAGCGAAAGGAGAATAGATGGATACTATTGCTGTTATCATAAATAAAAAGGCTAAAAATTCTGCTAATGCCATACTTTATTTAGATGGTTTAAAAGCTGCGGATATTTCTTATACTCTCTATGAGACTACACCAAGAAATTTGCCGAAAACGATAAAAAAATGTATTACTATACATAAAGTTATTTTAGCAGGTGGAGGAGATGGGACGATACGGACGGCGGCTCATTATTGCGCCCATAAGCCAATAATTTTAGGGGTCATTCCTTTAGGAACACTTAACCATTTTGCTAGCGAACTCGGTTTACCTAGCAGTGTTAATGAGATAGTTGCTAGTTTGAAAAAACCTCATACAATTAAAATCGACTTAGCAAAGGTCAATGATATTATTTTTATTAATAACTCTTCCATTGGCTTTTATCCAAAATTTGCTGACAAACGAGAACAGTATAATAAAAAATATAACAAATGGTTAAGCTATATACCCGGATTTATTGAGAGTTTAAAAAAACATCCAGTCTTTACTTTAACTGTAAAAAGCAAAAATCTAGATTTATCGTTACACACTTCTTTTTTGATGATCAGTAATAATCTATATTCTTATAAATTTCCAGCAACAATTAAAAGAGAGAGTTTCCACAAGGAGTTGCTAGGACTTTATTATTTTAAAAAGGGAAAGATACAAATATTTAAAATAATCCAAAGTATATTTTGCAGCAAAAATCTCTTTGAAAGAACTCAATCAAAACATCCTATTGAAATTCATTTTAATAACGAGAAAGAGATTACTATCTCTGTAGATGGCGATACCATTAAAACAAAAACTCCATTGTATTATCGAACATTATCTCGCTCTTTAACTCTTTTGAAGCGTTCATCATGAAAATAATACACATTTCAGATCTTCATTTTGGAATGCATAATCCTATAATTATTGAATCGCTTCTGGAAGATCTAACCTCATTGGATCCTGATGTTATTATTATATCCGGAGATTTAACACAGAGAGCCCGTCCTGGTCAATATAAACAATTATTAGGATTCTTGCAGCGCTTAACTATGACTCTGCTCATTGTTCCAGGCAACCATGATATTCCATTTGATAATCCCATTTACCGTTTTTTACATCCATTTAAACGCTACAAAAACTACATTTCTACTCAGCTGGAGGTAAGTTTTAATAATAAAGAAGTGAATATTCTTGGGGTTAATAGTGCCACTCCATATCAAGTTAAAGATGGGAGGTTAAGCCATAAAACATTAGGTCGCATAAGAAATCATTTTTCATATACTTCGAAACAATTAAATATTTTATTTTTTCATCATAACCTTAAACATTTTTCAGGGATGCATCATCCCTTAAATAATGCAGAAAAATTTATAAATTATTTAAAAGAAAGCCCTATTCATATCGTTTGTACAGGACATCTGCATTATGCCAATTTAACATTAGTTACCAAAAACCAAGGTGAACAATGTGTATTCCTGCACGCTGGTTCAACATCATGTTTACGTACTAAAGATGGAAAAAATAGTTAT
Source organism: Legionella parisiensis (assembly GCF_001467945.1). Taxonomy (GTDB): domain Bacteria; phylum Pseudomonadota; class Gammaproteobacteria; order Legionellales; family Legionellaceae; genus Legionella; species Legionella parisiensis. Next base: position 1,783,057 of record NZ_LNYQ01000013.1, on the reverse strand, counting down.
TATTCAATCAATACGGATCAGTTAAAGTGTTCTATTGATTGGCGGGTTTTTGCTAACAATGCTTTTACATCTCATAAGGTTTATGAGATTGATTTTACTCCTGATGACGCTAGGTAGTAGAAAGAGTCACAAGTTTACTGCAAGGAGAAAAACCTGCGATAATTTCTGAGTCACAAGAATCCGAACACAAAGAAGGAGTTTCTTTGGTTGCATTTTTTGGCGGGAACAGGAAAACAAGTGAGGGCTTATTGGTAATTTTTTTAATGATCCATCTATCAATAACTTGAAAATTCGAATAATCTACTGCTAGTTATGTGCACATGATGAAAGCACCTTGATTCTGAAAGGAAGTTAGAATGTCTAATTATCATCTCAACTATCGACCTGATATTGATGGTTTGCGAGCAATCGCTGTGTTGTCAGTAGTTGGGTTCCATGTTTTTCCAACTTGGATAAAAGGAGGCTTCATCGGTGTTGATATTTTTTTTGTGATCTCGGGTTTTTTAATTTCCAGCATAATTCTTAATAATTTAACTAATAATCATTTCAGTATCTTTGAATTCTATAGTCGACGCATTAAAAGAATTTTTCCAGCTCTTCTAATTACATTATTTGCCTGTTTAATAGTTGGATGGTTCATTTTATTTCCACACGAGTACGCACAACTAGGTAAGCACGTTTTGAGTGGTGCGGGTTTTTTCTCGAACTTTACTTTTTGGTTTGAAGCGGGGTATTTTGATAATCTGGCTGAAACAAAGCCGTTACTCCATCTTTGGTCTTTAGGAGTTGAAGAACAATATTATATTATTTGGCCATTATTGTTATGGTTTATCTGGAAGAAGCCAGCTATTATCCCTGGTGTTTTGCTACTCATTTTCATGGCTTCCTTAATCATAAATATTAAAGTGGTGCATTATGACTTGGTAGCTGCGTTCTACTCGCCGCAAACACGTTTCTGGGAATTAATAACAGGGTCTCTTTTAGCGTATTTTATCTTTAAAAAGCAAACTTCGACCGCCGTTCCGGCCACTACTACACGCTACGGACAAGACGCAGAGCACAGACTTGCCAGCGGGGGCGTTAACGCCCAAAAGCCAGCTGCACTGAATAATTATCGCTTAAAATCAGGAAAAACCCTATTTCAGAACGTGATTTATATAAATGAGAAACACTCTATTTTGCAAAACGTTAGCTCGCTAACGGGTTTTATATTACTCGGTATGAGCCTTTTATTTATTAATAAAACAAAAATTTTCCCAGGATGGTGGGCAATCTTACCCAATCTTGGAACCTTGTTGATTATTCTAGCAGGGCCTAAAGCTTGGTTTAACAAAGCCGTCTTATCCAGTCGTATTTTGATCTGGATTGGATTAATAAGTTTCCCATTATATCTATGGCATTGGCCTCTCCTTTCTTTCGCATTCATTCTTAAGGGGGAACATGTAGGAATAAAAGCGGGACTAATTATTATTTTAATCTCGATGTTGTTCGCCTGGGGAACCTACTCTTTTGTTGAGAAGCCAATACGCTTAAATCAAAAAAAATTTATTGTGTATTTATTGATCTTAATCATGTTGGTGATCGCTTTAGTGGGGTTTTATTGTAAAAGCAAAGAGGGATTTTTAAATAGACCCTTCTGGAAAAATTTTAATGAAGTCAACGCCCAGTTTGTTGGCCCTGCTTGGCAATACACAAAAAATGATCTTTGCTTAAAGCGCTATCCTTTTGATGAAGCAAAAGATTATCAATGGTGGTTTTGTATGATCAATAAAAGCAAGAAGCCGACTGTTATTTTGCTTGGGAATAGTTTTGCAAACCAGCTTTATCCAGGGTTATTACATAATAAGCTATTCTCGAATGAGACCATACTTTCTATTGGCACTTGCGATGCAGCAAAAGTTGGGACAACTCCTTTAGTCGATATGCCAGCAGATCCAGCTTTTCCTTGTGCAGGGGATAGGCCCCTACATCAAGAAAAGTTTATAAATAACATTATTAAACAAAATGTTGGCTCTTTGAAATATGCAATAATTGCAGGCTTATACGGAGCGTCAGAAGAGTACTTGGCTCGCTTGAAAAGCAGAATAGATTTCCTGGAAAAAAATCATATAAAAGTTATCGTTTTTTTACCTCATCTTATTTTTAATAAAAAAGATGTTAAAAGCTGTATGAGACCGTTTAGCAGCGCTGAAGGATGTATATCCGATTTGAAAGAAAGGAACACTCTCATTCCATTTCATCAAGCAGTAATTAAAGCAATATCAAAAACCAACCCAAGTGTTATTTTTTTTGATCCGAATGATTTATTTTGTGATAGTAAAAAATGCTCAATGATAGATGCCAACGGCCTTCCTTTCTATCGTGATCAACTCCATATTTCTGAGTATGGAAGTATAAAATTGCTTGGTTTATTTCAAAAATGGGCTGAAAAAAATCTTTCGGAAAAGATAACAACTTAATGCAGATTTCGGCATTTGGTTATTTTATGATTTGGAGGGTATCAGTCTATTCCTCAAGTTACAAATTTTGCATAAGTGTTGGTCTGTAATTAATTATAATTATTTTTATCTAATTTCTATCATGGGATATGAAATTTCTAGAGTAGCAAGTCCAATCTTCGCATTAGTTAAGTACACAGGTAAAATAGCATGGGCTAATTGGGTAAAAATAGCTTACTTAGTATTGATAACAGATCTTTTTTTAAAGATGAAGGATGGTAAAAAGACTGCAAGTGCTCCCACCGGTTCTACCAAAAGTATACATGCAGGTAGTAGACTTACAACTATCTTTAGATTCTCGCAATTGTGAAAAATACATTGCTTTATTTACTTTTCCAGTTTCAACTCTACTCATTGTTTAATCAGAACAACTCGCATATCTCTAAAAGCTAAATAGTTAAGAGAAAAATTCTTGTAAGTTGGTAGACACAATGTTTCGATGTCTTTGTCTGTCTAAATAATCGAGTATAGCTAGCACCTTTTCAGGATCAAAAAAACGAGAGAGTGGAAAAATTTGGGATCTTTTTTTGTCTCGTCCTAATTATTTCGTTAATTGATTTTGGTTCTATGATTATCTTCTTATAATTTTGAGATACAATCCTTCTGTATAAAAAATGTTTTGAATTGATTTATGAGGAACGAGTATCACCATATCTCAAGTAAGAATAGTAAAAAAATAAAAATTAACGACAATGTCCTTACCTTGATCAGCTTCTATCCGATTATCCTTCCTATTGATATTCTGCCACGCTTAATTTTGCCGCGAGTGTTGGCTACAATGTTTGCCAGGTATAGTAATCATAAAAAAAAAGGTTAATGGAAGAAGTTTTTGCTGCAAATCCGGATAAAATACTGTACAATATGTGACAATTTTTTATCCATTAACTTTATAAGAGCGCTATGACTGATTTAAACCTTTATAGAAACATTGGTATCTTCGCACACGTAGATGCCGGAAAAACTACAACTACCGAACGTATTCTTAAACTCACTGGTAGAATCCACAAAATAGGTGAAGTTCACGATGGTGAATCAACAACCGACTTCATGGAACAGGAAGCAGAGCGTGGTATTACCATCCAGTCAGCAGCAGTAAGTTGCTTCTGGAAAGGTTACCGCTTTAACGTCATCGATACCCCAGGACACGTTGACTTCACTGTAGAGGTATATCGTTCACTGAAGGTACTCGATGGCGGTATCGGGGTATTCTGTGGTTCTGGCGGCGTTGAGCCTCAGTCAGAAACCAACTGGCGCTATGCAAACAACTCAAAAGTATCTCGTTTGATTTTCGTAAACAAACTTGATCGTATCGGCGCGAACTTCTTGAAAGTGACTGAGCAAATTAAAAAAGTATTGGGTGCACATCCTTTAATTATGACTTTGCCCATTGGTTTTGAAGACAGCTTTGTAGGTGTTGTCGATTTATTAACACGTAAAGCGTATGTTTGGGACGAATCTGGCCAGCCAGAAAATTACAAAATTACTGATGTACCAGCCGATATGCATGACGACGTTGAAATGTATCGTGCACAATTAATTGAAACAGCACTTGAAATGGATGATGAGTTGCTGATGGCTTATTTGGAAGGAGAGGAGCCTTCAATAGAAGAAATTAAGCGTTGTATCCGTAAAGGTACGCTTGAATTAGCTTTCTTCCCTACTTATTGCGGTTCGGCCTTTAAAAATAAAGGGATGCAACTGTTATTGGATGCAGTGGTTGACTATTTGCCTGCTCCGCATGAGGTTAATCCGCAACCTTTGACTAACGCTGAAGGTGAGCCAAATGGCCAATTCGCTATTGTTTCTCCAGATGAACCATTCCGCGCTTTAGCATTTAAAATTATGGATGATCGTTTTGGTGCTCTAACGTTCGTACGTATCTACTCAGGAAAATTGAATAAGGGGGATACAATTCTTAACTCCTTTACTGGTAAAACGGAACGTGTTGGTCGTATGGTGGAGATGCAGGCGAATGAGCGCAATGAATTACAAAGTGCTGAAGCAGGCGATATTATTGCGATAGTAGGCATGAAAAATGTTCGAACTGGCCACACTCTTTGCGATCCTAATCATGAGTGTACGCTTGAAGCGATGGTTTTCCCTGAGCCAGTTATATCTATTGCCGTGACGCCAAAAGATAAAGGCGCCACCGAGAAAATGGCTATTGCTATTGGTAAGATGGTTGCAGAAGATCCAACGTTTAGAGTAGAAACAGATCAAGATTCAGGTGAAACTATTCTTCGTGGTATGGGTGAATTACATCTTGACATTAAAGTAGATATTCTGAAGCGTACATACGATGTTGAGTTGATCGTAGGTCAGCCACAAGTTGCTTATCGCGAAACAATAACCAAAACGATTCAAGACAGCTATACTCACAAGAAACAATCAGGTGGTGCTGGTCAGTACGGTAAGATTGATTACACTATTTCCCCAGGAGAACCGAACACTGGATTCACGTTCATCACTTCCGTTGTAGGTGGAAACGTTCCTAAAGAATTCTTCCCGGCAATCGAGAAAGGGTTCCGCTCAATGATGGATACCGGTACCTTAGCAGGTTTCCCTGTATTGGATGTTGTTGTTAACCTCACCGATGGTGCTTACCATGCCGTTGACTCTTCAGCAATAGCGTTTGAAATTGCGGCAAAAAGTGCTTTTCGTCAATCCATACCAAAAGCTGCTCCACAACTGCTTGAACCTATCATGAAGGTTGACGTTTATAGTACAGAAGAGGATGTAGGTAATGTGATTGGTGACTTGAACCGTCGTCGCGGGATGATCTCGGGTCAGGAACCCAGTGCTGCTGGTGTTCGCATTAAAGCCGATGTTCCTCTTTCAGAAATGTTTGGTTACATCAGTACATTGCGTACCCTTACCTCTGGTCGTGGTCAATTCTCAATGGAATTCTCGCACTATGCTGCTTGCCCAAACAATGTAGCTGAAACAGTAATTGCCAAAGAAAAAGAGAAGAAAGCGGCAGCTATGGCCTAAGATAGTAAATGACTTTTAAATAGCTCTGTCAGTTCGTTCTGACGGGGCTTTTAAAAGATCAAGTAAATCAGGTATGGAATTTAAACGGGTTTCTAACGGGTTGCAGCCTTTCCTTCAGTTGGGTATTTTGCCTCAATACTTTTTAAAAGTGTTCACTGCTATATTCTGAGCAAGCGTGTCAATATTAGTAAGAATAAATTTCAATATTGAGCATGCGGCAAGCATTTAAAATTTCCTCAACACACAATTCATTATTATTAGAATAATAAAAAAAGTCTCTTCTGATGTTACTACTGACAGAATTTAACGAACAGCCATAAATTGAGGAAACGGCACTATTTCTTCCGTCAGAAAGACTCATTCTCACGACTCGGCCATAATCAGTAGAAAGGGAACATGTAATTCCCTGGTTATTTGAAAAAATTGAATTCAAAAAAAATGAATTAAAGCACTGACAGGCAAATACATTATTATTAATAAATAAGAAAATTGCCATTATGAATGTTAGAAAAGTATTTTTAAACGTGAACATTCTGATAAGTACCAAAAAGTAAATCCATTTTTTAAATTATAGAACAACAGCGAAATCCAAGGTAGACATCTCATGGTGGGGACAATAAAGAACGAATTTTTTATCTTTTTGCAAGACTAAATATTTCAAATCAGTTTTTCCAATAAAATAATATCCGTACCACGGATATGCGCTATTTTTTTTACTGTTACTGATGTTTTCTGTAGTATTTTTTGCATATCAGAAAATAAATCAAGACCATGATGTTTTAATGGGCGTAATAAAAAATAAGCTTTACCTTTGTTTGCAAGTGAATTTTCTAGCGCTCGAATATAACTCTGAAAAGAGCTATCTAAATAAAATCTGCAACGATTTTTAAATTTGGAAGGGGAAAGCATTCCGTGGCCTGCTTGGAAATAGGGTGGATTACTGATAGTTAAATCAAATTTGCCTTCCCATTTTTTTTCATGTAATTCATCATAATTTAAGAGATGCCAGCGAAATTGCAATTCAGGTCGATTGACATGAGCTATGTTTTGATAGAAATAATCAGTATAAATATCCTGGATCTCTATAAAATCTATCTGCCGGATTGCTGGAAGATGCCACGATAGTTCAATTCCAATGACTCCGCAGCCTGCACAGAGATCTAATACTCTTAATGAACCAAGATCTGTGTAGGATTTCAATTGTGTTGCGACAAATTTTGCAAGGTGAATTGAATCAAGACTGAAACGATATTCGTCGGGTTGTTTGTAATTATATGTGAAATGCTTGTTGAGTTCACTCTGCATTGTATCAATCATTTTGACAATTAATTTCTGTCATAGCGTTAAAGTATTGTTATTATATGAGGTTATAGGAGATTTTCCGAGCGGAGATCGTGGATTTTTCGTCAAGTTTGGAGTGCTAAACCTAATTATGATAGGGTTATTCTTTATTTTAACTATTAAAAGCGAAGGTAAATTCATCCTTCATCCTTTCAGGGCCTAACGATGAGAATCATTAACTGATATTACTTATTTTCTAATAATTCTTACAACAATTTGGTACCGCTACATCAAGATATTTGTGTGCATGTAGCGGTTTGTTTCAATAAAACTTTATCTTTTAAGGTTATTTAAAACCTCGGCTATTAATGAGGTTTAAAGTTTACATTAGTAAACACGCACAGTTATCTTCCTTCTTATTTTCTAATGATATTTCAGCATAGTCAGAAACCTGACCTGAAATGAACTCGAGATTATTAACATCTGCCAGTACATATTCAATTGTTTTTCTCCTAGGTCCCGAACGAAAAATATGATATGCAACTGGTGTGATTTCTTGTTTTATAATGGTGCTCAGTATTGGTTCTTTTAATTGCACGTGAAAAACAGCCGCTATACGATCAATAGTATGAACTTGATCTAAAGTGCATATTGCATAGTCTTGTGCTTCTTTTTGGGTGCGGAATAATTTCATTGTACCTTGTTTTGGTATGGCATTTTTTATTTCATTTTCAGGAATCGACTTCCGTTCTTTTCGATAAGGAAAACCTTTGTCCCAAGGATTTGTAGGTTGAGAGACCATTACTTTCTCTCCAACAGCATAGTAATCAGACGTATTGGGTAAGATTTTTTCTTCCTGATATCCTGCATGAAGTGTATTTAATAACTTTGTACTTTGTTGCCTTATTATTTTTGAAACCTGAGCTGTTTTTTGTAAATCTGAAGAATTAAGATTAGATAGAATTATAGCTTGTAATTCCACCGGTAACTTTTCAAAAGACATGATATTTCCTCGCTATATGTGTATACAAAACAAATCGATATAAAAATATATTGAATGAGCATATTTTATACAGAAGAGTGTCACAAGAGAATCCACTCATTTTGAAACTAATTTTTTCCATAAAAGAAAAAGAACTGCTGATCTTTGGGTAAATTTGGATGACTGGTATCTGCCAGGTCTAAAATGTCACCTGTCAAGTAAATTACAAACCGAATCACTGCAAAACCATGAGAATTACTTATTGTGCTAATTAATGGTAGATAGCTAACCTCTAATGATAATTCTTCCTTTGAGTAATTTTTAAAGCACTAAATATTTTTAATTGGATATCAATTAATTTATTAAACGCTAGTACTGACTAACCCGATAAAGCAAATGTTTTTTAATCTTGTGATGGCCGCCATTCAATTGATGTTTGAGCTATACGACAAAGAGAATAAATTCCATAGGAAATCGATATCTTTTTAATTTTTTACTCAACACTGGTCAGTCATTAGATAATGAGTGAGAAACAGAGACGCAACGAGTTACTATTTATTTGACTATGTTTGTTTGTGGATCTATATGTTAAAAACATAGTCAAATCAAAGGCGGTCAAAATGTCATATGAAGGACGATTCTTTGTTCCAACTGTTGAGCTAAAAGAAAGAATAAGATCAAAACAGGAAGTTAGCCCGGAAGATTTTACGATAATAGCATACTCAAGCACTGGTGGCAGTGAGGAGTCTATCGCTTTATTAGAGCAGACCACGGTTGCTTTCCCTAAGGACATGGTTAGAAATTTAGTATGTTTGTATCCTGTACGCCTTGTTGAGCATGAGATTCTTGCACAATTACAAGCGACAATCAAATTGGATAAGGATGTTGATGATGAGATGGATACATTTGGGCATGCTTTTACGATGGTACAAAAAAAGTTGGAAGAGAAGTCGCTAGATGGATTAGTGTCCAAAGTAGCTTCAATGCATGCGAATACCAATATAGATGTTATTGAATTTTTCAATGACTTATCTCATGGAAAATCAAGAGAGGTGTATCCTTTTTCATCCGAGGAGTTAGAAGCTCTACAATCATTCCATGCGACCATTTCAGGAAAAGAGCCATGGAGTACAGATAAAGAATTACTTAAAGCGGTTTGTGTTCAGCGAGGCATGGCATTGATTTATACTCAGAGAGCACGAGCAATAATTGAACCGGTGGTGGCAGAATCTATTAATGACCTTTGTGAGCAGGGTGCTTTAGAGGGATTAGAGTATGTTGAAAAAGAGCGCTCTGTAGCTGTATTTACTACTGGAGGAGTTGCCTCTGGAAAAGGGAGTTGCCTTAAACTCGTTTCAAAAGTTATTGGCCAATATGAGCCTGAAT
>NZ_LNYQ01000013.1:1277403-1773909 GCF_001467945.1 Legionella parisiensis | reverse complement strand
CTGTATTTACTACTGGAGGAGTTGCCTCTGGAAAAGGGAGTTGCCTTAAACTCGTTTCAAAAGTTATTGGCCAATATGAGCCTGAACCTATAGCATGGAATCAACTCGTTCATCATAATGCGGATAGGCTTAAGCCTTTTCTGCAGAAACCAGAAGTAGATCCCCTGAAATACTCTCAATTCACATACGAAGAGGCCTTGTTGGTTAAAGAAAGGGTAATGCAAGTTATAGCAAAAAAAAGCACGACACTGGGTGGAGAACGATACCCTGGTTTTCTTCATGACCAAACCAAATTAAAACCTGATGAGCTTCGAGAGGCGAATCAGCGCTATGGTGAAGTAGATATTGTTGCGATTTCTACGGATGTAACATCTGCTGTTGAACGAGCGCATGGTCGAGGGAAAACGACGCAACGATATGAGCATACAGAAGGTCTTCTGGGATCACATCAAGCAGTTCCTGGAGAAATGATGAAATCTTTAAATCAAGAGGAGTTAGTAGGTTCTAATGTATCTGTGGCGATGTTTGATAATAATAGTCCTGAACGAGAATTGACCATGTTTGCTACAATCAATATGCAAACGAAAGAGATCAATATTTATAATGAGGAAATGATGCAAAATTGGATTAAGAAAGAAAATATTAATCCTAAAGCAAAACCTGGGGAATCTTTATATTTGGAAAAGCCTGTCCGCACAATTGCCGAATATTTTGGTCCTTTAATTGAAAAGGGTTTCGAACTTGAGTATCCGCAGGAAGAGCCTACCCTGACATTTAAAGTATAATTAAATTACCTATATCTGCTAAAGTTAATATATCGTGCTTGTAATGTTCATAATTTGTTCGCAAGGAGTAAAACAATGATGTCGAAAGAAACTAATGGTGCAAAAAAAACTGGCAATGCTACAAAAAGATGGTCTTTTTTGGATATATCCAAACAAGTGTTGGATGAAGAAAAAGACAAAAAGAACTCAGTAGAAAAAGAAACAGTTACGGATAAAGAAGAAGCTATTACCAGTTCAGATAATATAGTTGAAGCTGAGCCAGATATAAATCGGATATTTAAACATAGATAGTTTGGATATAAGACGCTATCCAAAAAATCGATGCATCAGGAGGTTTGGAACAAGAGAGACACCTCTCCCTCTGTAAAAAATTTTTCTGCTACCTCTATACTGTAATAGGGGTAGGTTTCTCCATTGACGAAAAGAGGCTCATCCCGAATAAGAGTAATGTTTCTTTGGTGTTAAAAATTTAAAAGATACCAAAACGTATGGAAAAGGATGGATTGCCAAGTCATAAAAAACAACAGGATGAGCAATAATAGATCTAATCTTGCAAGATCTACCTTATGCTTTTTCATTTTGCAAAACAAGCAAGGCAATGGCAGCTGATAAAAGTATATAAAATACAGGGGCAATCGCGAGTGTGAATAAGTTTTGTAAATAAACTGCAACCAATGGAGCTGTTCCGCCAAAAATAGCTGTACTTACTCCCCAGGCAATAGATACACCACTATACCTTATATGAGTTGGAAAAAAATCATTCAATAGCTTAAATATAGGTACGCCAACTAGGGCATTGCATAAAGCATATGGAATTTGTGCTGACAAAATCAAGATAAATGAATTGGTTTGAGGAACTAAATAAGCCAAAGGAGCAGATATAAAATAACCAATTAAACCAATCGCAATCAGACGTTGCTCATTAATCTGATCAGCGAGAATACCTATTGAAAAGATAAATAAAGCAACAAATCCTTGTGCTAGGGTTACAATGAGTTTTGTTTCAGTGGCCTGCAATGTAGTGTATTTTGTTAAATGAGTAGCATAATAAACATTCATGATATAGATATAAATACTCAATGCGGCCACTAGTAATGCGGCTTTGAGCAATTTATTTTTGTAATTTTTAAATAAAATTTTTAGAGGGTTTGTTACCCTTTCCTTTGTCATTGCTAAAAAAGCAGGGGATTCACTCAAGTTTCTTCGAAAATACAAAGCACAGAAGCAAGATAAAGTGCCTAATAGAAAAGGAATACGCCAGGCCCAGACGGGCATCTGGTTAAAAGAAATTAAAGTAGCCATCAATCCACCAAACATCATTCCTAATGCTGAAGCAAATCCTGTCCAGCTGCCAGCCTGACAAGGTTTTTCTAGATCATGCTCAATCAAATAGATAGCACTGCCATTAAACTCACCTGAAACAGCAAAACCTTGAGTACATCGTAATAAAACCAATAAAATTGGTGCCAGAACTCCAATACTATTGTAGGTAGGAAGACTCCCAATCAATAGCGAAGAAACGCCCATAAGCATTATCGATGCCTGCAACGCAAGGCGTCGGCCCAGCTTATCCCCTAGATATCCAAAATAAAGAGAGCCTAATGGTCGAAAAAAATAGCCAACAGCAAAAACAGAAAAAGTTGCAATTAACCCCAGACGACTACTCAGCTCGGGAAAAAACAATACAGCAATAATATTGGCAATATAAGCGAAATAAGTAAATTCAGCCCATTCTAGGAAAGTTCCTATTGCAGCGACAATGACCCGTTTCGTTTTATTTGCCATATAATAACTCATGAGATAATTTGATATTGTAGTGCTATCGATTTTGTTTTTTGACACTGCTGACTTGAAATTTTTTCTCGTACACCTTTAAGGTCATTTTTTACCATGCAGAAGTCTCAGATGTTGATTTACCATATCGAGCTTAAAATAAACAGTCCTGTTACCGATCTTTTACATCTGATAAGTTGACTTATATTGGCAAATATAAAATTTTTTCTAAATGAAGCATCCTGATTTAATCCTCGAGTATTTTAAAGTACTGTTTTCGGGGTATTTGACTACCAAAAGCAAGTTATCTATCAAAACTCCAGATTACAAGGGGCCCTTGAAAAATAAAAAGAAAGATCGGAGGATAATCAATGTCTGTTATTCTTTGCTGGAAAATAATGGAAATTTAATCCAATAAAATTTTAATTTTTTCAGCCAAACTAGTTGGTAACTTGCTTCGACTACAATCTATTAAAACTATGGTTTGTTAGGGCAAAGTCTAAGCTGCTGAAATTGAACCCGAGATAAAATGAATATTTTTTACTTAGATTCGGATATAACCCAATGTGCTCGTTTTCACTGTGATAAGCATGTGGTTAAAATGTTACTTGAATCGGCACAACTCCTATGCTCCGTCTTGTGGTTGCATCAAATCGAAGCGCCTTATAAACCGACCCATTTAAAACATCCATGTGTATTATGGGTGAATGAATCATTGTCTAATTGGCTATGGCTGAAAAAATTAGCCTGTGCATTAAATGAAGAATACAAATATCGATTTAACCACACATACAATCACAAATCTTATGATGTGATTTTGACTTTGGCACTTCCACCTCTTGTAGATCATGGTTTGACTAAGAGACCCCAGGCTTTACCCGATGAATTTAAACAAGAAGATCCAATAAAAGCATACCGACAGTATTATAAAATACGTAAACGGCATTTGGGGCATTGGAGTAAACGAGACATTCCCGACTGGTTTTTAGAACCAAATTAATTCGAAACTTGGATTTTTAATTTTTAAGAAAAGAAGTAGATTCTGCTTATGTTCGTTCGCAGTAAAAATACCCAGACACATAAACTTTTCCAAACTTAACAACCTGGTTTTACTTTAAAAAATTTTTAGTATATGGTCTTTGACCCTAATAAAAAATTTAGGGATGAAGTTTTTTTTAAATTTAATTTTAGTTGTCTCAATTAATTCATAAGGAACGATTTATGAGATATCACCTTTTAGGTTTGGGAACATTGATTGCAATTGCTCAAGCAGGGGTTGCACAACCAGTATCTTCCCCCCTTATTCCTCAGCCAACGGCCTGTATTTCAACACAATTTATAACAACAGGGGATCAACATTGGAAATCAGTTACTTTAAAATTGACTAATGGATGTAACAAACCCGTGGATTTTCAAAATGCAACCGTAACATTTAAGAATTCATCCGCGTTAAATACTAATTTTTGGGGGGATTTTAGTCCATTACCTTATCCTGATAATGCACTGAATATCACTTCCCAAGCACAAACTGATGGTAAATACCTGGCTACCTTTAATTTGCATTTTCCCTCATACCCAGGGGCCGATTCGAAATTACCTATAGGCAGCTCTATTTTTATTAAATATGGAGTAAGTTCAGATACTCATATCGAAGGAAGTACTAATGTATATATAGAAACTCCTGTAGAGACAGGTACTTTAATACTAAAAAATTCTACTAAGAAACCCGATCAAGTGACACAAAACTATGCTTTAGTTCATTTATTCATGAATGGTCAGAAAATAAATGATATACAACTTGCATGGGATACAACAATTAATGTTAATGACTTAGCTGTTGGAAATTATACCCTGTCTGCTGATACAGTAGCTGACGGTATGGGGAATACTTATCAAGGAAGTGCTGTTCCTAATAGTTTTGCATTGACCGTAAATCAGCAAGTCACTTCGACTATAAGTTATACCAAAACGCCACAAACAGGAAAAATCACCATTAATTTGCAAGCATTACCCAGTGAATTAAGCGGTTACAGTAGTAATCCTACCGTATTATTAAGTAATCAGGACGGAGGCTCTCTAACTCAAACCGTTTCCTGGAATACCTCTGAGACGGTGACGCAACTAAAAGAGGGTAGTATGTACCAACTTTCAACTGCCCCCATTAATTTTAATGGATATAATTGCGCTCCAACATTTTCACCTTCCAGCGTAGTTGCGGGATCGAACGCACCTTCTACTCATTTAACGTATCATTGTGTACAGGTTGCTCAAGCTTCGGTAACTTTAAACGTAACGGGGGGCCCTGCAACCTTATCTGCCTTGACTTTGACATTTACTCCTAATGATGGAGCGGCAGCGGTAATCAAAACGGTCTCTTTAGCCAATGGTTCTGGTTCAGATACTGTTCTACTTACCGATGGCATTATTTATACTGTTTCCTCTGAAGAGGTTGCAGGATATTCTGTAGATTTTTCACCTCAACCCTTAACTGCTACTGCAAACGGTATCGAGACAATTACGTTAACTTCGCAAACAGGAAGCACGCCTTTAGCTATAAATGGTCAGTTAACTGTTTGTGGCGCCAAACTATGTAATAAAATGGGAAATCCAATACAGTTAAAGGGAATGAGTACCCATGGTTTGCAATGGTACGGAGTGGGAACGTGCATCACCTCCGGATCTATGGACTATTTGATTGATAACTTGAAAGCTAATGTAATCAGATTGTCTCTTTATGTTCAAGAAGGAGGCTATGAAACAGATCCAGTTAAATATACCAATCAAGTGAATAATCTTATTAATGAAGCTTATGATCGAGGAATCTATGTAATAGTAGATTGGCATATACTGAATCCTGGTGATCCTAACTATAATTTAACTCGCGCAAAAAAATTCTTTACGGATATCACTACAGCAAATAAAAACAAAAATAATCTTTTATATGAAATTGCAAATGAGCCTAATGGTGTCAGTTGGACCACAATTAGAAATTATGCTGAGCAGATTATTCCAGTAATCCGCGCCATTGATCCTAATGCACCCATTCTCGTCGGTACCAGGGGATGGAGTTCCTTAGGGGTTTCTGAAGGAGGTACTTATCAGGAAATTATTAACAATCCAGTACCATTCCCTAATGTTATGTATACCTTTCATTTTTACGCAGCCTCCCATAGGGAACAGTATTTAAATGCTCTTGATAGTGCATCTCAAGTCTTACCTATTTTTGTAACGGAATTTGGGACCCAAACCTTTAGCGGAGATGGTGCGAACGATTTTACTATGTCCGATCGGTACATGCAGTTAATGGCTAGTAAACAAATAGGATGGACGAACTGGAACTACTCGGATGATTTTCGTTCAGGAGCTATTTGGAAAACGAATACCTGTTTGAGTGGAGCATGGCTTGACAGTAATTTAAAACCAGCAGGTGTTTACATAAAAAATAAAATATTAACTTCATAACCAAAGGATCAGACTCAGACTGTTCAGCCCATTTGTTGTAGTAGTCTGAGTTTGTGACCCCAATGTTTTTTTGTTCACGTTCTATTTTTTTAAATAAAACTATGTCCGCTTTGAGCGTTCCATAATGTATTATAAAAACCGCCGGCATCAATTAGCTGTTTATGGTTACCCATTTCGATGATTTTACCCTTGTCCATAACTAGAATATTATCCATAGATAAAATGGTTGATAATCTATGTGCTATCACGATAACCGTTCGGTTGCTCATTGCAATGTGTAATGATTCTTGGATCAGCTTTTCTGTTAAAGAATCCAGTGAGCTTGTGGCTTCATCTAAGATCAAAATAGGCGCATCTTTTAAAATCGCTCTTGCAATCGCAATTCTTTGACATTGTCCGCCAGATAATTTAATCCCTCTTTCTCCAACATAGGTGTCATATCCTTGAGGTAAGTTGATAATAAATTCATGCGCATGAGCTTTTTTAGCGGCATTAAGAACCTCCTCATAACAAGCACCAATTCTGCCATACAGTATATTTTCATAAACAGTGCGATGAAATAAACTAGGGTTTTGAGGTATAAACGCTATATTTTCGCGCAGACTTTTTTTGCTCACTGTATTAATATCCTGCTGGTCTATTAAAATCTTTCCATTTTGGACATCATAAAGACGCATGATGAGTTGAACCAATGTGCTTTTTCCGGCTCCACTGTAACCAACCAAGCCGACTTTAGAACCCCCTTGTATATGAGTACTTAGGTCTTCAATAATAATGTCATCAGATTTATAGCCAAAACAAACCTTATCAATGAGAATTTTCCCATGAGTAATGTTAAGAGATGGGGCCTCTGGATTTGGTTGTTGATAATGCTCTGTAAAAATCGTATCAATAGCTTGTTGACATTGTCCTGCTTGTTCACCCACAACTAATAAGCTCTCGGTAAGAAACCAGATCTGATCAATCACTGTAATTGCTAATATAAAGATCAATACAAAATCCCCAACAGAAATTGTCCCTTTATTACCGAGAAAAAGTAGTAACAATATAGATGACCCTTGTAAAATCCAAGCAAACCCACCAAGTAGGGAGGCATTGAGCATATTTTTAAATTGCATGGATTTATCATGTTCAACAGCACTGGCTGTTGTTTTTTCTAAATATTGTGCTTCATAGCTTTCTCTGGCAAATAAAAGCATATTAAGCACGTTAGAAAAACAATCAACAATGTTTCCTACATTTTTTGCTCGTGCTTCAGCGTAAGCTTTGGCATAGGGCTTAATACTGTGAGAACAATAATATGCTGTAGCAATAAAAGCGATTGATATAACGAAAAAAATTAAGCTGAAATAAGGACTAACCAAACCAACCATAGCAATAGAAAAGATAATGGTTAAACCTTGCCTGGATATATTAAACCAAGTATTAACGATATTCTGGATGTTGCTTGTTAAATCGGAAATTTTTGCACTAATTGAGCCACTTAAATGATCTTGAAAAAAAACGTATGACTGATCTCTTAAATATGCAGTGGTTGCAGCAATGATATCTGCCTTCATTTTTGGTAATGACCGCAAAACGATATAATTATAAAGACGCCATATAAAGGTAATTATAAATCCCAAGATAATAAGTAATAACGCTGGCTTCAGACTGACTTCGAGAAACTTTTTCTGTTCGGCATGAGCGACTGCATCCAAAAGAATTTTTAAAACATAGGGCTGTAACACACTATGGATGGATGAATAAATACCCACAAGCAGCATGAAAAAAAACCACCAACGATAAGGAGTCGCCATTTCGAAGAAAAAGGTACGGAAATTTTGGGGTCTATATATTTTTATTTTTGACATTAAGCTATTTAAACCTTTATCTTAACTATTAAATGAGGGGAGTAATTAATGTTTGTTGTAGTATAGCAGTTCCTAATCAGAAGATTTAAGAGAGATGGAATTACAAAAATACTATGAAAGAATACGTGCGTTTGATTTTTCTATTTCTATTCTTAGGAAGTTGTTAGTTTCTACAAAGCAGATCTTCGTAATATAGGCCTGGTTTTAGTTTGAAACTCATTTGGGGCAGATCTTTCCTTTCTTATTTTCTAAATATTGGAAGGAAAAAAGGAAGAACCTAGCTCAAATGTCGACTTCAAATGTTCAAAATGTTGAGAAAATTTAATACGGTGGAAAATAAGTACAAGAGATAATTGTTGGGGGTAGTCAGCTTTAATCCATATCACGAATACGATTCAACCCAAAGTTTTTTTACTTCTGCTAATCCAAGACTCTGGAGGCGAAGGATGTTGTTCGCTGGAATTGCTTCAGTGTTTCCATAATAGTCAATTGCACGATCCAGCATATCTTCTCTTAATATATGTAACATGGGGTAGGGAGAACGATTGGTATAATTAGTTACATCATCAATATTGGTATCATGAAATTGGTATGCCGGGTGAAATGTAGCTAATTGATATATCCCTTGATGTCCTGTCTGCACTATATTTTCATTGGCAAGATCAACGAAGTCTAAATATATAAGAAAATCACTTAAAAAATAAGGAAAAAGAAGAAGTGTAGTACCCGTAGTAGGATTGATGTTTAAGTGCTCAATTTCTTTTTTTAAGGAGTCTATTCCCTCTTCGAAACTGGTGGCAGAACTCATTCCAATTCTTACAGCATTATTATCCATTTCACGTTTTGCAAAAGGACATAGATTAAGTGATATAACTATTGATTGAATCCATTGTACTGTTTGTGAAATATGCATGAGTTTACCTTGTCACGTGGAAAAGAGAAAAAGTGAATGTGTAGTGTAACACAGAGCACGTGTATGAAATCTAGTTTTATGGACACACTATATCTTTTAACGATTCTTTAATTACTGAGAGTAGCGTATTCAATATATTTACGGAGTAAAATTTAGACAATTTTAAGTAATATCCGAAGGAACATTTCAAGTCATTTATAATGGATTCTGTTAAAGAATTGATAAAGCAGTTTTAAGCTTGGTACTAAGGTTCCGAATATCAGCAGCAATTCTTTGACAGCGAGTTATACAGCAAATGGCAGGAATGAGTAACAGGAACTAGCATTTATTGGAGCAATTGACTGTGTTTCCAATAGGTTGCAAAATATTTTGAAGTCCTGGGGCAGTTCACTTTTTAAGTTTTTTTCTTCAATATTGTCTTTTCAATGCTGGTTATGCAAGAGCCCTAGGTTTAAGCTAATTAGTGGAGATATATCGATGGCAAAACAACGGTTTATATATTTTATTTCTTTTGCTTTATACATTATTCTGGTTTTCCCAGGGTACAGTTTGGATCTAAACTCTCTTCTTCCTGATGAACAAAATACAATTAAAGTTTTTCATGAAGCGTCACCTAAAGTAGTCTATGTTCACAGATTGACAACAGTCACCAATTCTTCACTTGAAAGAATGGAAGTCAAAGATGGGGCTGGCTCTGGAATTATCTGGGATAATAACGGATATGTTGTGACGAATTATCACGTGATTAAGGAAGCGGATAAGCTGGCAATTACTCTGGGTAAAATGACTGTTCCTGCAAAAGTAGTTGGAGCAGAGCCTCGTAAAGACATTGCGGTTTTAAAGATTGATGCACCGCAAGCCCTGGTTTTATTAAAGCAATTTACGCCATTTCAAATAGTCCATCTTAATGATCTTATAGTGGGTCAAAAGGCGATTGCAATAGGTAATCCTTATGGCTTGGATCATAGCTTATCGAAAGGAGTTATTTCTGCATTGGGGAGGAAAGTTCCTGGGATCGGTGGGGTTACAATCCGGAACATGATTCAAACAGATACTCCAATTAATCCTGGTAACTCTGGCGGGCCTTTACTAAACAGTGCTGGGCAGTTAATTGGCATGAACACCTTGATCTACTCTACTTCAGGTTCATCTGCTGGAATTGGTTTTGCTGTTCCTGCGGATGATATTGAACGTATCGTAACGCAAATTATAAAAAATGGTCGAGTGGTATTGTCTGGAATAGGTATTCAAAGTGTTCCATCTACTATTGCACGTCAATTGGGTATACATAAAGGGATATTGATTGCGGATGTTTTACCTGATACTCCTGCGTCTCTAGCGCATTTAAGAGGTACTCATCGAGATGCTTGGGGACGAATCATATTAGGTGATATTATTGTAGCTCTTAATGGTCATGCTGTTCCTAATTATGATGTGTTATATAATATGCTTACGGAAATAAAAGTAGGGGACCAAGTCACTGTTTCTATTGTGCGTGCTAATAAGCGAATGGATATACAAATGAATACTATAGATATAGCTGGAATTTAGGCTGTAAATGCCTGCATTTTTACAGCCTGTGCAATGTTTCCCAAGCCGACGAGAAATCGTCGGTTTTCAAATTTGAACTGCAAACAAGCTTGGTTCTAAGTAAAAGCTTAAGGTAGTACAATCCTTATTCAAGTGGCTCCTTTGATTTATCTGATGAATCAAGGAGACCTTGCTCTGTCAATGTAATACATACTTGCTTTATCGAATCAAAAGAACAGCCGGCCACTTAAAAACGATACAGTAGTGTTTTCTTTTGCTTAGATGATTCACCATGCATACCTCTCATTTTTCGACGTGCTTCATCCATTGCTTTGGAGTATTCATCACCCATATTTTGAAGTGCTTGAAGAATGGCTTCGTTATTGACTCCCTTTTGATGTAGTACTTGCGAAATAAATCGGTTTCCTTTATGTGCATAACGAGCTGCTAAAGTTTCAGCTTTATGATGGTCATTGAGTAAATGAAGCTCCTTAAGTCGATTTACTGTTGACTCTATCACTTTGTGAAGTTCTGGATGGTTTGAAAAACCTTTTTCAAGTTCTTGTTTTAAACCCTGCCCCGTATGGTGGCGCTCTGATAACAATTTAATTGCAACTTCGAGCAAGTGATTCACATTGCACTCATTCCCCTTAACTAATAAATAATGTACACCCTATATGGGGCCATAATATGGCGCGCAAGAATAAGCGATTTAGTTCTATGAGAGCAAGAAAAAATTTTGGGGCCTTGAAATGAGACCATCAAGACCCTATTTTTAGATTATCTAAAACACTAATCAAGGAGATACTATGAATACTTTACGAAGAACATTGCCTATGTATCAAGAAATGAATGGCTTACTGGAAAACTTTTTTAATCCGCTTCGAGAGGATACCTCCTATATTGAAACAAGCTCGTGGTCTCCTCTTGTGGATATCAAAGAAGAAAAAGACCGTTTTGTAGTGCTCGCTGATATTCCTGGTGTAAAAATCGAAGACATCGATATTTCTTTGGAGCAACATGTGTTGACTTTAAAAGGAGAGCGTCATTTTGAAAAGTCAGAAGAGCGCAGTGGTTATACACGCAGAGAACGGACTCAAGGCCAATTTTACCGACGTTTTAGTTTGCCGCAAACAGCAGATGATTCAAAAATCACAGCACGTTATACGCATGGAGTGCTGGAAATTTTAATTCCTAAAAAAGAAGCAGCTACTGAGAAAAAAATAGCAATTACCTCAGAATAATAATTATTCAAGCAACATAGGCCTGGCTAAGCCTATGTTGCTTCATGATATAGCACTTAAAGGTTTATTGTTATGATGGAATGCTAATTTTTCTTAAAAATTATTTAAAAAATATCTTGAAATTTGATCGAATAATCCCTATTAACACTACAATGCTTTATTTTGATGAGGATTAATAACAACTTCTTACGATGTAAATAGACGTTTCGACTCTTACTATTAAATTGAAAAATTTTTGTTTTATTTTTTAAAATTAATTTAAATTAAGAGGATTTAAGCTATGACATCAGTTCAAACTCATCGGCAATTGAATGCCACCTTGATCAGTTTTCGAAACGCAAAAGCGTTAATTGAAAGATAAAGATCGAGTGCTAATTGATTCTTAGATATAACTATTATGCGAAAAAACTAGAAGTTGTAAGCATAAACCAGGTGTGATTGCTATGAAAGAAAATAAGAAAATTATAAACCAATATGAATATCCTAATTTCATGGAGTGTGCGCTAGCCATTAATGGCTCGGTTACTCCCAGAGTATGGAAAAAGGTCTTGGCGGCATGTATCTATGCGTGTTCTATCTCTTTATTAAGTATTTCAATTCCCTCGCTGTCTCTGCCGATAAGTCCTTTTGAGTATGCAGGGGTAATTATGGGGTTGATTTTAGTTTTTCGTGTTAATGCGGGATACGATCGTTGGTGGGAAGCAAGAAAACTATGGGGCAATGTGGTTAATAGCAGTAGAAACTTGGCAATTATTATAACAAGTTACATAGAGTCTTCAAATAGGGACGAAATAGATAAAATACTAGGTCTAATTGCGGCAATGCCTTATCTTATGAAAAATAGTCTTAGGGGCGTTACATCTATAGAAGAAATAAAACATTTATTATCTAATGATACATATGCTGAATTGCAGCATTGGCAGCACAAACCTAATTTAATCTCATCAAAGCTGGCTTCAATGTTGTCGCAGAAGCAAGAAAGTGGAAAATTAAACCAGTTTTCTTTTTTGAAAGCAGAAGAGCTTCGTCAAACAGTTTTGGATTGTCAAGGAGCATGCGAACGGATATTAAAAACGCCCATGCCTTTTGTGATGGCAATCAAATCACGTCGATTTATCCTTTTATTTTTGATTATACTTCCTGTAGCTCTAGTGAATTACTCTGCGTATATTAACCCGATTATCGTGACTTTGGTCGCCTATGCTCTTTTTTCATTAGACCAAATAGGTGTGGAGCTACAAAACCCCTTTTCAATTGAGAATTTGAGTCATTTACCTCTGAATGATATTTGTAACACCATAGAGAATAACGTTATGGAAATTCAAAAGAAGCAAGAATAAATCAGTTATCGGATTGGAGTATTTATGAAAACGATTAGTAAAAAAGATCAACATAGTATTCGGAATATTCTAAATAAAAGTAATATTATAAAGGAGCTAAGGGATCAAAAAATCATTAAAATTATTGGTGGTTTGTATGATTTTGCTCCTGGCGAAGTCATGTTTTTTGATGAGTAAAATTGAGTATAACTATGAACTCATAACTGCTTATCCAAAAAAAATTGAATTTTCGAAATCACATTTAGAAAGGAGATTTAGATGAAAAACAAACTGCTTCCTATAATCTCTGTTCCTCTTATCACTATGATATCAGCAGGAGCCATAGCACTTGAGGCAAAACTAAATAATCAAGCGCAAACGAGTAATCAGCAAGCAACAGTGGATCCCTTTAGTAACGAACCTTTCTTTCAATCACCTAATGCTATTTTGAAGCAAATGAATCAAATGCAGCAAGCTATGGATCAATTTATGAAAAGTCAATTTTCACAAATGCAACATAACTTGGTGAATCAACACACTCTAATGCCGTTTGGTAGTACAAATAATATTGAAATTAAGGAAAGAAAAAATGAGATTATCTACAAAATAAAATTACCAAAAGGCGCTGATAGTAAAGTTGATGTCTCTGTTAAAGAGGGGCAGTTGATAGTGAACTTAAACGTAGCGCAAAAAATTACGCGAGAACAAGATAATAGCAAAAGTGTAAGCTACTCTCAAAGTAATTACAGTCAAGCATTTGAATTACCAAAGTGCTATGATCCGAACTCTATGGCCACCAATACGAAAGATTCAAATTTGATTGTTACTTTCAAAAAATCAAATGTGACATCTTCAGTGCTTTAAGAAAATATGAGCCAGGCTTTTTCCAATGTAACGCACTTATTCTACTCATTTCTATGAATTTATTATGATAAATTAGAACATTGGCTATCTACCTGAGATTTATATGACTACCGCATTAATCTGGTTTAGACACGATTTAAGATTGAATGATAATCCTGCATTTATTGATGCGTGTTCTCATCATCAATTTATTATTCCGCTCTATATTTATGATGAAAATAATAGTGTTTTAGGAGGGGCCCAAGCCTGGTGGCTTCATCATAGCCTAAGCTCTTTAAGTGATTCTCTAGCGCAATGTGGATTAAATCTTATTCTTCGCAAGGGCGATCCATTAGAGATTATTTTGGATTTAACCAAAACCATTTCTGTTGATTATGTCTATTGGAATCGCTGTTATGAGCCAGCTACTATTCCACGTGATACAAAGATTAAAACAACATTGTTAGAACAGGGCATTGAAGTACTAAGTTCTAACGGCGGCTTGCTTCATGAACCTTGGACGATTAAAAATAAAACCGGGGATTATTTTAAAGTATTTACTCCCTACTGGAAATACTGTAAGCAAATGCTCAATATTCAACCAGCTAGTCATTTGGAACATCGTCCAGCTGGAATTGACGTGCGAAGCGATAAGCTTATGGAGTGGAAATTATTGCCCACCACCAATTGGGCTGCCCGATTTAGCGAATATTGGACTCCTGGAGAAGATGGTGCCCAACTTAAACTTCATGAATTTATTGGGAGCCATCTTAATGGTTATAAAAAAAATCGAGACTTTCCTATTAAAAATGCAACCTCACGCTTATCCCCTCATTTGCATTTTGGTGAAATTAGTCCATGGACCATTTTAAGAGCAATTGAGTTTGCAAAGCTTGATCCTGGTTGTGATTTATCATCAGCGGAACATTTTCTTTCAGAACTCGGATGGCGGGAGTTTTCAGTGTATTTACTTTATCATTTCCCAAAACTTCCATCGGAGAATTTCAGGAAGGAGTTTGATGCATTTCCGTGGCACAACGATGAGAAGTTGTTGGCTTGCTGGCAGAAAGGGTTGACCGGTTATCCAATCATTGATGCGGGCATGAGAGAGTTATGGGCAACAGGATACATGCACAATCGTGTCCGTATGATTGCTGCGTCATTCCTGACTAAGGGCTTATTCATAGATTGGCGTTTGGGCGCCGATTGGTTTTTAGATACACTTGTCGATGCGGATTTAGCAAATAATAGTGCGAGTTGGCAATGGGTCGCCGGATGTGGTGCTGATGCAGCACCTTATTTTCGTATTTTCAATCCAGTATTACAAAGTCAAAAATTTGATCCTGATGGCAGTTATATTCGTCATTGGGTTCCGGAGCTTTCTCAATTAGACAACCAGTCAATTCATGCACCTTGGGAGTCAACCGAGTGTAATAGGATCTATTTAAATACAAATTATCCTAAGCCGATTATTAATCATCATGAGGCGAGGGTGATGGCTTTAAATTATTATAATCAGTTAAAGACTAACAAAAATATGGAGCGAAGATTTTGAGCAAAACAAAAGGCATTAAATTGATTATTTGGATTTTATCTTTTGAATTAATAGGTTTCTTTTTAGGTCTATTAACGCAAGCGAATATTTATTCTTGGTATGATGGGCTATATAAATCAACTCTAACTCCTCCTGGGTGGGTTTTTTCCGTTGTTTGGTCCGTATTATATGCATTTCTCGCGATTGTTGGGTTTAGATTATGGGAAAATCGTAGCAAACCCCAAACTAAAATGGTATTTAATCTTTATCTAGTACAACTCATCATGAATTGGATGTGGACACCACTCTTTTTTCAACTGCATTGGATAGGATTTAGTTTTTTATGGATAGTGGTAATGATTAGTTTGAATGCAATCATCATCTTAAAAATTAAAAATACGGAAAGAGGGATCACACTATTATTAATACCTTATTTAATATGGCTTATTTTTGCAAGCTACCTTAATGGGATAATATGGATTCTCAATCCACAGGCCTAGAGACGACCTGAATTGAAATAACTCAACGCTTTTTGTGTTTTAACAAGAATGAATTTTGTATAAATTTTTTTCACCAATTTATATGTACATAGGGAGTGATGTATAGACTAACTGATTGTGTAATAGGTAAAAGAGCCAATTGGATATTTATCTTATTAATTGAAATCACATTAGACGGTTGAATTCGACTAGGATGAAGGAACTTGGCTGTTATATTCAATTGCTACATCAGGGTGTATAAAACAATACACCCTGAAAAATGGTGTTTTTCCTAGGGTAAGCGAGCGTTTTATGATGCTTTATCTGATGTTTCAGTAAACCTCAATGAAAATCCGCTTATTCTGTTACTGAAATATCAATTTTTTTCGGAGCTGCTTTTTCTTTTTTAGGAATAATTATTTCTAAAACGCCATTAGTATAACGAGCGCTAATGAGGTTATCATTGGCTGTTTCAGGTAAGTAAAAGCGTCGGTAAAATTGACCTTGAACTCGCTCTCTCCTGGTATAGTCTTTCTGATTTTCAGTTTTTTCAATGTTTCGTTCACCTTTTATGGTGAGTACATGGTTTTCTAAAGAAATATCCATATCTTCCTTTTTTACTCCAGGAAGATCAGCAATCACAAGAAATCGGTCACTTTCTTCTTTAAGATCAACAGATGGTGCCCATGCGCTGGTTTCAATAAATGAGGTATCGTTTTCATCCTGATTTTGTACTGTATTAAAAAATTGTTCTAATAAGCTTCCTACAACGTTATTTGCAGGAAAATAATTTCTTCGAACTAACTTGCTCATTACATTCTCCTCATAATTTAGTTTGGAATACTCTGTAGATAGGGCTAACAAATTAAATTTCAAGAGATAAAGAGTACTATTTTTAATCTATTTTAGAGAGGGAAAATATACTAACAACAGCTTTTATGTTTATTAGTGGGGCAGTATTAATATAGTTACCCCACTAGCAATTGAAAGAAAAATATTATTTAGTTTCACTATAATTGTAGCTCTGCATGCATATGATGCTCACCAAGAGAGAAAGGATATCTTCTGGTTGTATTTTTCCTTTTAAACTGTTTTTCTAATAATTTTTCAATAGCTGCAAAACAATCACGTAGAGCAATATATAAATTTTGATTCTGCTTTCTACTGCTGATTTCCTTGCCGAGTATAGTCAGATTAATGCTTACACGAAACATTATTCCTTTAAGTCGATTATTTTGCTCCCTATCGATGACCACTCGACAATGATTTATTTTTCTATAGATTCTCTTGAGTTTGTTACAATGTTTCTCGATATGGCATTCAATTGCCGATGAGTATGAAACAGAACGAAATGTTATTTGAACTGATGACATAGCTTAAATCCTCTTAATTTTAAATTAATTTTTAACAATGAAACAAAAAATTTTTCAATTTAACGATAAGAGATATGATTTAAATGTTACTTCTTGAGTAGTTGTTATTCATCCTCCTTATAAAGTGCATTGTGATTAATCTATAGTGATATTTAAGTGAAATTTCAATGCTCATTTTGAAAAATAATTTAGTGAATATTATTCCAGTAGATTTAGGAATTATCCTTATATCACGACACCCAAATCCATAAAAACGGCATTACAGAATGCTTCCATCGCAAGATGAAACTGAATCAGAGCCGTGCTTATGGGTTTGGAAATTTTGAAAATTATAAAGTTAAGGGTTAAAGTTTTGTGTTTTTAATAGATTAGCCAAAAGCAAAGATAAGGAGGGATTAATAAGTATTGATTCTAAATCAACAAAAAGGAGAATAATGGAGCAATGTAAAAATTTTATTTTTTCATGGTGCCATAAATATTCTTACATTGATTGAAATACCTAAAATTCAGTAGGAAAATAAACAATGCCGCAATTAACACTTACTATTTCACATAATATAAACATTGATGTAATCAATTTTAAAAATCTGTTCAGTCAGATTCATGAGGCTCTTCGCGCTGTACCCAATATGGATGTGAATACCGCTCAGAGTGGGGTTATTCAAGAAACCTTTTCTTATGTTGGTTTTGA
This sequence comes from Legionella parisiensis, assembly GCF_001467945.1. GTDB lineage: Bacteria > Pseudomonadota > Gammaproteobacteria > Legionellales > Legionellaceae > Legionella > Legionella parisiensis. Next base: position 1,756,110 of record NZ_LNYQ01000013.1, on the reverse strand, counting down.
CAATCCAAAGGCAACAAAAGTTTATCTTCAGCTTTACTGGATGGAAAATGAAGAAAGAGCTGTAATAAAACCAGTACTAGGAAAAACTTTGCTAGAGATTCTAGAAAATAATATTGTTCCAGAAGTAGTGGGGCAGGGGTTGATATGTATACCAAGAGTTAGAATTGCGAATCTTGGAAGTTTAAATCAAGGCTATTTTATTGGGGGGATAATAAATTCCACGATGTAGCTTATATTAAGGTCTGATAATGGTATTTCAAGAACTCTTTATAGGTGCTGATTAAAGTAAAATTGGAATTTATGTTTGTTCAGTATTTATCAGAACCTACTGAATAATTCTCACTCATATTCGAATTTGAGGACCACTTTGGTTATTAAAGATTACTCATATTAATTGTTGTAAAATTAACAATTTTAGAAAGGTGATGAGTTTAACGTAATTCAAGGTTTGATGAAGAGCAAAATCAGGACTACACCATCTTTTGCTATTATAGAAAATGACTTGTTTGAAAATCTTATTTTCCCCTCAAATTTTTCATTTCTTTTCCTGAATAAGTGCTTTGAAAATTCAAAATTGATGAAATGGATGCGATCTTTTCATCAAGAATGATGAAGATATTGGTATTTTTTCCATTGTCAGTTGATGGGGAGTTGAAACCTTGATTGCGCGTTGCTCCATAAAGGCTACGTTCGTTTTGAATGAGGTTCATTGTTTTTTGGAATAAATTTGGATTGGTAATTCGATGAGCGGGATTATAGTCGGGCAATTAGTTGCCCGACAATTTAGAATTTCTTTCCTGTATTTAATGATGTCTGTAAATCTTCATCATCTTTTGCATCAAGGTTGGATAATTGAGCTAATTCATTTTTTAAATCGATGAGTTTTATGACGCTCGATTTGGTTTCATACAATGGTTGCGCTGATGTACTAAAGAATCCGGGATGTGTGGTAAACGACAATACATAACAAACAAAATTAAGGGCTGATTTTAAAAAATCCACCACCAACTCATATACTGATCGATTATGATTGATAAGTTCAATTGCATCATCAACTTCTCTGAAGAAATTGCATAAGATGCGCTCGATTTCTTTTTTACTTAACGTATCCTTGATGCCGAGTTCTTGATAAAAGTGATCATCGATGAAGTAGTTTAACTCTTCCAATATTTTTCTGAGCTTACAATATAATACTGCTTTTGTTACGAGAGAATGAGATAATCGCTCAGACTCCTTTGTGAACGTTCCCCAGAAAAAGACATCCTCTAATGCGAGGCGATCTTTAGGGGATAGCTTTTTATTCTCGAGCTCGAGTTCCTCTTGAATCTCTTGTAGTATTTGTTTCTGATGAGCAGATTCTCTTGTAAAGCTGCTGTCAATTTCCGCTCTTTTTTTTAAAATTTCTAATTTCAATGCAGTCATCGTTTTTTTCCATAACGTAATATTTAGATGCTCCCATTAGGAACAGTCCCTCGCTCAAGGGAGATATGAAATGCTCCGCGAGATGCAACGTTGGACAGTATAAAATGATCGCTCCGTATCCTACCGATGAGAATATAAAAAATGAAATTGAATATTTGTATCTGGGGTATACAATTTTTTTATAGGTAAGATAATAATTAAAAAATAATATGGCTACTTTCTGGGTGTAATTATCGATGGTGAGCAGTTGGTGCAGGGATAGCAAAAAAACTAATGGGGTTTGAAGTCCAAAGGTACGGAAACGTACGCTAAGGAAGATACCCCTTTGGAGAGCATATTATGTTTTTATACGCTTGCGGCTAGGAGCCTTCTTTTTTGTCAATGGTAATTCTGATGCAGTAATTTGAATGAGCGCTGTTAGCCACTCTCTTTCATCCCACATTTCCCCCGAAATTAGTAAATAAGGTTTTGCACCAGCGTATGGATGCCCTTCAATATAATTAGTAATAAAAGCCTTTCCTGCTTTGGTTGGTTTTACAAACAGTTGATCATCACAGACTAAAGCTACTACTTTGTCATCACAGTAAATGGCATATTCCCCAAACATTTTTTTTGCATAAACTGTTCCTGCAGTTGTAATTTGCTCAAGAATAAAATCAACAGTGCCTTGTTTAGAGGACATTACAAATTCCTAGGTTAATAAGGGTGAGCATAGTTCAACTAAAGTGCCGTCTGGACAACGAATATAAGATATTGTTTGTCCCCAAGGTTTTACTAAGGGTTCTAGAAGAGACGTTGCACCTACGGCTACAGCATGAGCATGTGCCTGGATAACCGAGTCAGTAATTAAGGCAATTTCCACCCCAAGTGGTTTAATAGATTTGTCTCCAGCTATGTAACCACTAGAAAGATTGCTTGATCCTAAATCGTGAGAAGCAAAAGCCAGGGTAGTTTCACCTGTTTCTAATTCTCCATATCCAGATTCATGGATAAAACGAGTTTTTAAACCAAATGCTTTTTCGAAAAAAGACAATGACGCCTTTACATCTGTAACATAAATAATAGTATGTCCAAATTTCATATATAATTACCTTCTTCAAATTTTACATGTTATGCCTAAACATTCATTATTGCATAAGAAGTGATAGTTTTATTACTATCTAGCTCAGCTTCGCGTAAATATTGATAGAGTGTAGGCTTTGAAATTTCAATCATCTTACATATCTCCTGGACAGTTTACTCGCGTTCTTTGTAGGGTTTGTGAGTCCAGCTGTTGACGAGCAATATTTACCAGTTAGTGACATTTTGGTGGATGGTCCAGCTTTGAGATGCTTTTGCGTTATACGCACTTATCTGGGGATCTATTGAGGGGTGCAGCTAACCGAATTAATTCGTTAGGTTTGAAAAGAGGAGTCATAATATAGTAGGATTTTAAAAAAGTGTTACAAATTTGCTACAGTACTTTTTTTAGTCTTTACAACAAGGAACTTAACTCCCTGATCCTACTGGTTTAAATGGCGCGCCCTGAGGGATTCGAACCTCCGACCCCCTGGTTCGCAGCCAAGTTGATCAAGATTAAAATATAATAAAATCAGCAGCTTGCGATGTAACAATTTAGCAATTACTGTCTAGAACTGCTTGAAATAACTATAGTTATATTACACTTTGTTACAAATCTGCTACACGTATATGAAGCTCCTAACGCTACTATCTCGGCGAAACGCAAAAGGAAGACAAGATTGGTTGGCGGAGAGGAATCAATGAATTTTATCAACTATACTGATAAACAAATACCAGCAAAAGAAACGGACAGTAAAATACATCCTATTCTTATTTGTGGGGGTTCATGTTTGACTTTATACAAAAATCAATGACGCTTTACCAACAAATTGAAGACCTTAATAATGACTTAGAGAAGCAAAAGAAGTATAAGGAAACTCTAGCAGAACTTGAACTTATGGGAGCAGTGTGGGCAAATCGATTTTTAAGTTCAAAAATGGGGGGAATATACCATGTTTTCCTATCAGCTATGGGGAACAATGAAAATTATCGGGAATGGCTAACCAAATGGGTGCAACCACTAGAGCGAGAAAGAGAATTCTTTACGCTAAACACAGAGTTTGTCCACTCTTTGGATGAAAATTACTTAAAACTAGTAAACACCGAAATAGTTCGATCTCCGGATGGAAAGCACTTAGCATGGACAGGAGTGAATATTTCAAAAATCATAGAAGATGGTAAAATAATGATTCCTACAAGAGGAGCAGAGATCAGAGAGTTTACATGTCTTTTTAATTTAAACGACCCTGAAGTTCTAGCACAAAATATCTATGGAATATGTAAAGAGTACTTGGATAGAGTTCATCCTGAGTATGAGTTTGTAACCTTTGATGTCACATCTAGCCTTGATGACCTTTTGGAAAACCCAATTGATTTTATTACAAAAGATATTTTAGATGAATTTCTATTGAAGAAATTTCATAGTTCTGACACTTTAGTTCTAAATAATACTTTTCAAACATTATGTAGTGAAGTTAATTTTCTTCGAATGTTAATAAATCTAAATAAAGAAAAGTGGCCATTATCAGAAAATAATCAACAATACTTACCTTATCTACAACAACTTGGGGCCCTTTATATGACTGGAAAAAGCTTACTTGAGGATAATAATAATAATAAATTAGATTTTCAAAGTACACGAATGGTATACGAAGCGCTTAAAAATGCGAAGGAAAACCCTGAGAATGATGAAGATCCTTATGAGAAGGTTGCAGAGCAGTTTTACCTTGGTTACTCTAAGGAGGAGATGATAAAACTTGAAGCTGAATGCAATAAAAGACTCGCCAAAATTTCAAGCTTGAGTAATCTCGAAGTAATACTGGAGCAACTTAATTCGAGTGTGCTCAAATCTGTATTGGATTTAGGCAACATGATGCATCAAGGACTTGCACCAGTCCTACAAATCGAAGATGGCTGGAAGATAAGAGAGTTAATCAATGATTGCGATCGTCAAGAACTCATAAAGTCTATTAATATTGCTTTGGGGTATGATAATGAGGAGCAATACTTATTCAGGAAGATCTTACTTGATATTTGCAATCCTGAAAATGCCGAATGCAAACTAATGGAAATCATTGCGAATACGGTACAATTAGAAATAAAAGATTTGACACTTTCTCAAGAGAATGTTGAAAGCTTACGCCGTTGTTGAATAAATAGATACTATAGAGTTATTTTACAAGAAGATAGATAAAACTGAATCCTTCAGCTAGCATACGCCTCCTTTTTTCTTCTGTTTTCTTTATAAAAAGAAAAATCGTGAACTATCTAGCGAGTGTGTTTTGAACGAGAAGGTGATTGGCATGGTTAAGCGTTTCGGATGCCTTATATTTTCCCTGCGGAAAAACACCCGGCCTTTAAGGCTATCTGGGAGTATAGGCCCCGGTATTCGACCCTCCTTGGCTGACGTGACCACGTCGGAATTCACACAGCATACCTTCTAAGCAATTACTGCATTTTCATCGTGGATGAAACATCCTCTATGCGTTTACTCACCTCGTCAATAAATAAATTATGTAAATCCTCAAGATCGTGTTCCTCGTTATTCATAAAAGCAATGATTTTTCCCTCGAGATCTTCTATATCATGATTAGTTTTGTTCATTACAATGCTGTTAAAAAAAACAAGTAGATTAGGCTTAATCTTTTCAAGATAATTCCGGTAGAGCTCTTCATCTTGTTTCAACACTTGAATACAATCAATAAACTCATTGAGACATTCTTGACTCACATTCAATGCCGGATATTCAAAATACAAGAGAAAACAATTACAGGCATAGATCAACCCATCTGGATAACGGTTATTTAAAATAGTATTAATTGGTATAATAACCGGATCTTCATAATTCTGTTCTGCAAATGGATCATGTCCTGCTTCTATTAAAATACGAAGCAATTCTAGATTTTTAAGTGGAATGTTCTTAATGAAGTCCTTATCATCGAAATAAAGATTAATATCTGCTCCCCGTTCGAGTAACAATTTTACAGCCCCGGTATTATTTAAAGTAATGGCATAATATAGTGGGGTTTTACCATTTTTATCTTTTTTATTTATATCTTCATCTGGTAAGTTTGAAATATAGTCCATGTATTTTTCATTTATTTCATCCGATTGCGCCCTAATGAACTCTTTTAGAGAAAGCAAATCTTTTAATATACGTGCATGATTTTCATAATATTTTGGTTCTTCGATATTCCTATCACGCAGCAAAGTTTCATTAAAATTATTAAGTGATACTATAGTTGAGTCTAAACCCATTAAAATATAGTCTTTAGCAGAAGCAACAATCATACGATTATTTTCGCATATATCATTTAATTTCTGAACTTCGTCACTAAGTTCACGGTAGATATAACTTAAGTCAAGATCTGGATTATCTATAGCGAGTTGCATGATTTCATTAAGTTTATTGAGTTTATCTGCAAAATATTTCTTAATTCTAGGTTCATAATCTTTGGAGGTATCAGAAAACAATATTTCATTTTCAAAGAATGAACCATCTATCTTAATTTGATTTTCATATGAATATCCCTGAACCCCTTCTTCTAGAGCATTAGCAAAAAAGATATTATTTAGCTTAGTAGTAAGAACTGAAGAACCTATTCTTATAGAGCTCATATTATCAATTCTAGATTTGGCTTGTTTTTTTAACAAGTCATCATAGCCATCTAATGATGCTAAACCTTCAATACATATTCCAAGTGATTCGGCCGCACGAAAACTATCATTTAATCCGTGTCCAAGAGGGTATAATGGTGTAAAAAACGAATCCCCAATTAACACAATATAATGTTTGTTAAGACTTACATGAGCTTTATTACATAGTTGGCTGTCACCTTTAAAGGTTGTTATTTTGAGTTTATCTTTGTTGGGATTAGACCTACTTTTTGTAAATGTAATGTTTATTTCATCTTCACCTATTTTCAACTTAGTAGCCACATCAGATTTCACTTTTTCAATGACTGTAGCCTCTTTGACATCATTTAAATTTTTTCTAGCAACTACCAGATGAATTTTTTGCTCCGTTAATAATGCAATCTGTTGTTTTGCATCTTCTTTAATATCTTTTAGCAATTTCTTATTTTCTTCATCTAAATCATTTCTCTTAAGTTTCTTATCTATCTCAGATATAGATTCGAATAGAGCCTTTATTTCTGAATCTATTATTTTTAGATTATCGTCTATCTGTTTAAGCTCATCATCAATAGCTTTAATAGTATGATATAGGTTGCTTCCTATTTCACCAATATACCCAAAATTTACATACTTTTCATTGCTCTTATACAAAGAGTTTTTATCAAACCGTAAAAAGTATAATAAATCAGTTTTTTTAGTATTGAATAAATTAAAATGGCCGCGTTTTTTATACGCTGCTAGAAATTCTTTTTCTGGAAGAGTTTCTCTTAAACTACCACCATTATTCATAGATAATCTAACAAAGGTACCCATATGGTATGTATCATTCATGAAAGATAGTTTTTTAGGTGTTTTCCTGATTACTTGCTGTTCTCTATTAAGGTTGCTATTGACTAAATCTAGTGTCTCAGCTCTTGCACCATCTGCAGCTATCAAATATTCGAATGTTACATCTGAGTACTCATCTTCATGTAAATCATGAAGTGTAATAGTTCCAGTTCCCAATTGACATACAACAGGCAAAGTTTGATACCGGTAATCAATTTGAAGAAAAGTATATGTATCTGTTAGATCATCGATACGCCTTTTGATAAACCTTTGTATACTACTTATCTTCATTTCCGGAGCAATAGAAATGTTGTTTAAAAACTTAATATCACCATCATCAAGAACAGCGACAAACATATTTAAGAGATTTTTTTTTGCATCATTATCTAAAACGATATACTGAGGCCGTAAAGCTAAATCTTTTTCTGCTCTTTTTTCAATCATCAAAATATTGCAAAAACGTGGCGAGTGTTGTTGAACATCCCAAAGTGCATGATAAGCTGCCATTAGCCCAGATGGCCCCATACCAACAATAACTACTTTATATTCTGATTGAGGTTTATTTTCTTCGCCTAAATATTCAATCTTATCACTTCTCATAATTACACCCAGGAGATTTTAGTGAAATTTATATACACTAAGTATAGTATGCTGGGTGTAAGATGGTGTCCGGAAAGGGAAATAGCCCCCAAATCGCCATTTTGTGTCTAAAAATCATCTTATGTCGATCGATTTGATATGAAAATATGCTTTGTGACTTTAAAGGTTTAGGTGAGTCCGAGGATCTGGAACAAAAATCGACATGAGTCAAACTTACTGAACACACTTTTATAAATTTGCATAGAGAGTTTTAGAGCAGTTATCGATCAACGAGTTGGTGTATGATACATAGTTTATCGACTAAAATAAAAAGAAGAATCATAATAATAACTACTCACAAAATGTGCCACGACAAATGTCTTTCTAACTCAATGAAACGAATTATTGGGCTTAAAGCCATCCGCAATGAGCAAACCATCACCCACATTTCCAATACTCATGAATGCAGTCGTGGCCTTTTATGCCCAAAGAGATAAAGCGCTTCTTGCAGCCAATCAAGCATTTGAAGAAGATAATAATGAGGCGTTCTATTATAGATCCCCGTAACCAAGGCTTTCATTCATCAGGTTGTTCTTACTGCTGATAAGCTATTTCATTGTAGCGAAGGAAATTTAGCTGGAGTGGATGTAGATTCTCTATACTGTACGTTTATTGCCAAAGCGGAACATCGCGATCATGAAACTTGGGGCATTCAGCTGCTTGATTTGCAAAAATCAGGATATGCGCCGCATACAACTTCATTGCCCCTCGCTCGCCTAGTATTCAATAAAATGCGGTGTTTTTGAACCATGACTCAATTTCAATTAAATTGATAGAATTAGTATTATTTGGGTTTTAAGCAAAATGGCGATGTTTCGTGAGTAGCGGTGGGGTCTTCTGTTTTCTTTGTATAGAATTCTTTATGAGTTTCATAAAATTTTTTTGCAGATTCCTGCTCTTCTTGATGCATCTTGCGAAACTCTGTGTCAATTTCCTTTATTTCTTTGTTGTGAGTATTATATTGCTGTAACCATTTAAGCATGGTATTCCCCCTGTGAATGAAAAATACAATCAAGTCAAAATATGGTCAGAAATTAATTTTTGACTAATCAATTTCTGACCATCATACTGAATTGATTAATTAGTTACAAGCTAATCTTGAAAACTATAATCATAGTGTTGGTCCAGTTCATTGTTTTCCTCACATTCACGTAATAGAAATCGATCTCGTGTTGATTTCTGTTCGAAAAATCTGATTCCAAAGAAGGAATCAGTGCATTTATTTGAAATATGTTTCGGGTACCCAAAAGCAAAATCTTTGCCAGCCAAGATAATATTAGCTGGATCTTTCTCACTTTTTGTTAGTTTAAGCAGGTTTTCAAAATTGCTCTTAATATCATTTAACTTGGATTCTAATTCATCGTGTGTGTCATAATCGCCTTTTAAAATCGACCGGATGCATTTATGCAGTGTGCTTAAATAAATTTCATCCTCTCCAACGCGCTCAAAAACTTGATTAAACCGATCTAATACCTCATCTCGTGTTTTTCTATCACACATGTTAACGATTATTTGTTGCGCTTCTTTTTTATTTATTTTCGCGTCATAAAAATATGAAGCTTTTTGCTTATAGATTTCCTTAACAACTGCTTCTGTGCTATTTATGGTTGCTCTTATATGCTTTACTTCTTTCATGGTTTTGTCATAGTCATTTTTTAAACTCTCTAAATCTTCTTTACGATTTGCTGCTTTTTTTTCTGCTAAATAAGTAAGTAATGACATTACCGCCATGACAATTATAGCCATAAGAATAAAATTGAATGAACGGTTAGCACGGTCTTCAGTTTCATTTTGGGTATTGTTTTCCCAGCCATAGTATATATTATCGAGCATCACAAGTAATGTGCATATTTTAAGCGACGCGGCCTGTACAGATTTATCTACAAAACCATGCCTAAGATTTCCCGTTTGCCCAACCAACAAATCCGGTAATAAGTCCAACACTTTCCTGGAAAAATTATTTTGAAAAATATCAAGCTTTTCTTGTTGATTAATTTGTGTTTTGTCCCGAAATTGCTCTTTAACTTCCACTAGTTTTATTTTATTAACCATGTAATTGATACTATTTTCAATCGAACTGCGAGTTACCCAACCCTCGCTATTTAGATTAAGCGGCAAATTGGGTTCATTTATTATTCGTTCAAATATTTCTTTTTCTTTAGTTTCTGAAGTAACCCCAAGAGCATCCAAAACATTATTTATAATCAATCCCAATGCTAAGTCTAACCTTGAATCAACTAGGATTTTGTTGTATTTATTTATCCAGGATTGTTGATTATAACGAAAATTATGAAACATTTCATAATTCAATTTTGTTACATTTTTTTTAGATTGCTCATGTGTATGATTATGGTCATGTTCGCGGTGATAATTATGATTTTGAGTATGATGTTTGCGATGACCTTTCTGGTGTATTTTATTCGGGTTCTTAGAACGGATAAGTATTATTCTTGAATTCATGATCGACTCCTATTCAATGTGTATGTTTAATAGTCATTTTAAGGCGTGGTTATTAAGTGAATATTATTCAGATTGGCTAAAATGCGACATATGAATTATATCTAGTATGCATTTTTGTATAGGGGTTCTGTGTTCAATAAAACCAGTTCGGTTGTTATATGCAATTATATCTCGAGTCGTTCAGGGGCCATGCATGCCTTTTTTAGGTGAATATATTAAGTGAATAGTTGTGGCTTTATTTTTAACGCTATTAACGATTAGTAAATAAATTATAACTAATGCCACCAGATATAAATGGTTATAACAGTGATTTTCTTGGTTTTGCATTGGGGCTAATGGCTCTTATTTTGAATGATTTATTATTGTGCATACTAGTGACAAGCAACTGCTTAATAAAAATAAACCACCAGAAATTTTAAATGGTAAGCTCAACTCAATGCTCATCAGTGGGGCTACAAATAATCCGACACATAAAATACTAAGAGCCATAAATGTTGAAGCAAAACCTATTATCAAACCCCGGTGCTCTGAAACCACTTGTGATTCTAATAAGGCAATACCCGCAGGCATAGCAAAAACCTGGCCAATTGCGAATAAGGCCACTGAAATGTAGACAGTGTGTTCACGCTTCCAGATGAGTAATATGCTCGCGATGAATAGTGTAAGATGAGAAAAGATAAGAACTTGTGATGGCACCTTAAGAGCGATAATTTTGGTGATAACAACAAAAATACTTAATAAAACATATATCATACCCATATAAGATACAATAGTACCTATTTTAACAAGGTCTATTGATTTTTGTTGTATCATAAAAACTGTTAATAAATGAGTAAAAATTTCGGTGCCAAAGATATACAGACACCAGATGAGTAGTGGCAACCAAATTTTCATCATTGATTTGGGCTTCTGGCTTGATTTGATATCTTGATGTTTGTTGGCTGTCATGGGAATAGCTACTTTGACAATCACAACCATGAGGCACAGATAAAAAATGAGCAAGATGAAATACGGTAAGCCTCTTAGTACTTGATGTATGAAGGAAAATTCATAGGTCATTGCACCTAAAAGTGGTCCAATCAGCCAACCACTCCCAGCGCCAATCTCTAGTGTCGCCAGGTTGAAAATCTTTTTTGATTGCTCACTTATCGAACAGACAATGGCTTTACTCACAACAGCTGTTGACTCACCCAACCCAGTCAAGAATAAGCCAAAGAAAAAAATATATTGATCCTCCATACGTATTGCGTAGATGATGAGGAGATTCGCCAAGATAACGCCAATAACAGTCAATTGAAGTACTTTTTTAGGGGCATAAGCATCATATTGGCGACCAACTAGCATAGAAAAGATAAGGCTGCCAAGAGGGTAACTGGCAATAGCGTATCCAATAGCAGTGCTGTTTCCTTGCCAAAGAGAATGATTACCTATGAAAAAAAAAGGAATAATCGTGATCGATAGAGAACGCGACATATTATTTAACAACAATACTAATCCGAGGTATAGTTTTAAACTCACATTGATTCTTTAATGATGTTGCTATTTAATTAAACACAGGATAAATTATTAGATATTTACCCTATTAACGATAACATAAAATTAAAACAGCTAATCGATTAAGACAGTCACGATGCTGCCAAAAAACCGATCCACCTAATTTTTAAATATTTGATAAAAGGTATCATAGTTTAATTCTATTATATACTTCATAATATGTAGATGAACTATATACGCCATGAATAAGTTTGACTTCAATCATCCAATTATCCACTCTGGAGCACTCGACGAGTTCTGCCAACCATTTTTTGAGCTGTCGAAGATAAAAACTTTTGGCTTCATAGAAGTCTATCAGAGCGGGAAATTTATCCAATTAGAAAGTAATTCAAAAATTTATAGCGATTTATTGGCTTCAACGTTCTTGCATGATTTGCCACTGGCAATACTTAACTATTCCCAAAAGCCAGGTTTTTATTTGAACGAGTACTCTAATGTACAAAGCGAAATAATTACCAGGTTAAAGAAAAAATATCATCTTGCCAATGGTATCGGTTATATTGATTTAGTTGAAGATAAGGCAGAGAATACATATAAGATATGTCATTATTATTTCTCAAGTCATGAAGACAATCGTGAAATTGTGTGTTTTTATCTCAATGAACAAGCAAAATTGTTAGATTTTTGCAACCATTTTTATCAACGCTTTCAGCCCTTAATAGGATCCCTGAAGAAATTTGACATCGGTTCTGAGTTTAAAGAATTATTTAACATTAAATTTCATGAGTTCATCAATAAAAATTTGCAGCAACAAAATGACTGTAAGTTAAACAGGGATGATAATTCCTATGTATTTGATTATGATAGTATTCCATTTAACATAAAAAACATTCCGAAATTAGGCACTCGGGAGAAAGATGTCATCTATCTTTGGTATAATGGATTTTCTGTCCATAAAATTGCCGAAATTCTAGAAGTCTCAAGTCGAACCATTCAAAGAACTTTTCACATAATCATGAACAAACTAAATTGCACATCAAAAATTGAAATCATCAATAAATTATGGGGTCCCTCAAAGGGGCATCGTTAATTTAATCCCATACGGCGTTGGTGCATAAATAAAATTTTGGACGATGACAGATTCAGGCTTTACCCCAATTAAGGGGGCACTTTAATCAAGTTAGTTTATACTAACTAATTGATTTCGCGATCAAATTGGAGATTAAAGTGCCTAAGCATAATCTTATCTTAAATTTACCTGGATTTACCATAGAAAAGGTGAGTGGTTATCAACCACTAATATTAGATGTATCTTATAATCGATTACCCCGCTGTAGTCATTGTGCAAGCAAAGCGGTTCGCAAGAAATCCTGCTATGCTCGTGAAGTAGCGCATGAGCTCATTGGTCATCGTCGTAGCCTGTTGCGATTTAAAGCCTATAAGCTCTATTGTAATGCGTGTAACTGTTATGGGAATCAGCAATTTCCAGGTATCAATAAAACATCAACGCTCAACCTGGCGCTTACAGCGCTGCTATATTCCACGCCCATACTCAAGGCATCTCACAAAAAGACTTGGCCCAGCAATTTAATAAAGGGAAGGCAACGATAGAGCGGTGGTATCATCGCCACTATAAGGAGCAAGCTCGCGAGCTGATGAATACTCCATGCCCCATCGTTCTTGGTATCGACGAACATTTCTTTAGCCGTAAGCAATGATTCGCTACGACTCTTTGTGACCTTCGTAAACATAAGATTTTTGATATTGTCAAAGGTTGTAGTGAGCCTGATTTAGCAAAGTACCTTCGTAGTTTAACGGGTCGAGAAAAGGTAAAGGTCGTCTGTATGGATTTAAGTAGTACCTATTGCTCTATCGTTAAAAAATATTTCCCAAATGCAAAAATAGTGGCCGATAGATTTCATGTCATTCGCTTGCTACAACATCAATGCATGACAACCTATAGAGAGCTATCCAGCAAAGTAAAAAGTAATCGTGGCATATTGGCTCTATTAAGAGCACGACCCGATAAATTATCGCCACAGAAGCTTCATAAGCGTGATGTTTTTCTTGCTGAAAACCCAGCAATAGACGCTATCTATCAATTTCAACAACAGCTTCATCAATTACTTTATATAAAGCAATGAATCAACACTGGTGTCGTAAACATATACCTAAATTTTTAGACATGATTAATGCGCTTAAGAATAGCTCCTTTAGCGCTCTGGTTTCACTTGGTAAAACGTTCCATCTATGGCAAGAGGAGATTGTTAGAATGTGGCGGTTTAGTAAATCAAATGGCATCACTGAAGGCTTTCATCGTAAGATGAAACTTATACAACGGAGAGCTTATGGCTTTCGTAACTTTGAAAATTATAGAACCCGTGTTAGGGTGTTGTGTTGTTAATTGGGGAGTGCCCCCGTAATTGGGAAAGACCCCAAGATTTGGGGTAAATCGTTGATTTTACTAAGCTAAAAATGGCGCGCCCGGAAGGATTCGAACCTCCGACCCCCTGGTTCGTAGCCAGATACTCTATCCAACTGAGCTACGGGCGCGTTGACTGGCGGAGAGAGAGGGATTCGAACCCTCGATGGGATTTCTCCCATACTCCCTTAGCAGGGGAGCGCCTTCGACCACTCGGCCATCTCTCCAATCAATGGTTGCGCAGTATAACAGGTATTTTTATGTCGTCAATATGCATTACCTATAAATTAAGGTTGAATGCGGTGGGGAAAAAATTATAAATTGCCAATATGATCTATAATTATGCAAAGGAAGATAAATTGCTTTGTTAATCGTAGAGTATTCATTTTTTTCAAGAAGTTAGTTTAATAATTTTTTATGTAATGCTTTATAAAAATTTCCAAATTTTCATGATTACTGCTACTCTTTATCATTCATAAATCAGAGCTGCTACCAGTGAAGAGGTATGTAGTTCAGTTAAAGGATCTGGATTATTTCTAAAGAAACATGCTTCTCAGTTTAATACAGAATAATTGGGGGTAATCTACTCTTTAACGCAACATCGTTGCAGCGATGTAACCGCACTTTAAAAATAAGGAGGATCGATGAAACAGAAGTCGAATTTACATGGTCGAGATGTGTATATTGTTGATGGAAATCGAACACCATTTCTCAAGGCCAAGGGAGTAGGTCCTTTTTCTGGATCTGATTTAGCGGTAGCTGCAGGGATAGCATTATTAAATCGACAACCCTTCGCTCCAACAGAGTTGGATGAAGTAATTATTGGATGTGCAATGCCTAGCCCAGATGAGGCAAATATTGCTCGCGTAATTTCTTTGCGCCTGGGTTGTGGTGAGAAAGTACCTGCATTTACAGTGATGAGAAATTGTGCTTCCGGGATGCAAGCATTGGATAATGCAGCCATCCAGATTGCAAACGGGCGCAGTGATTTGGTTCTTGCGGGGGGCACAGATGCAATGAGCCATGCTCCATTATTGTTCAACCAAAAAATGGCATCCTGGTTAGCCAGTTGGTACTCTGCTAAGGGTATGGGTCAAAAATTAGGGTTAATCACACAGTTTAGACCAGGATATCTTGCCCCTGTGATTGCTCTGCTACGTGGTCTTACTGACCCTATTGTCGGTATGAACATGGGACAAACCGCCGAAAAAGTTGCTTACCGCTTTAATATTACTCGTGAACAAATGGATGAATTTGCCAATCAAAGCCATTTAAGACTGGCAAAGGCTTATGATGAGAATAGAATGGAGGAAGTAACACCGATCATTGGCTCTAAAGGGCATATTTATTCAAAAGATGATGGATTACGAGCAGATTCAACCGTAGAGAAATTAACGAAATTAAAGCCCTTTTTTGATAAAAAATATGGCATGGTAACTCCGGGTAATAGTTCCCAAATCACTGACGGGGCTTGTTTGTTGTTGTTGGCCAGTGCAGATGCAGTGAAAAAATATGGTTTGCAGGTGATGGGAAGAATAGTGGATTCACAATGGGCAGCTCTTGATCCTTCGCAAATGGGACTTGGGCCCGTACATGCAGCAACTCCTATCTTACAAAGACACAAATTAAAACCAGAAGACATGGATTGCTGGGAAATTAATGAGGCGTTTGCCGCTCAAGTTTTGGGTTGTGTTGCTGCTTGGAATGATGAGAATTATTGTCGTACCCAACTAGGTTTAGAAAAGGCGTGGGGGGGCCCCTCATCTGAGAAACTTAATCGTGATGGCGGTGCAATTGCAGCAGGACATCCTATAGGCGCAAGTGGTGCACGTATCGTATTACACGTTTTAAAATCATTAGAGCAAAGAAATGAGTCGCGAGGAATGGCTTCTATCTGTATCGGTGGAGGACAGGGCGGGGCTATGTATCTTGAACGAGTGACTGAGGTGAAAGGACATGAATAATTATAAACATTGGGACTTGAAACGCGATAGCGATAATATCCTGTGGTTAGGACTGGATAGAAAAGACACATCTATAAATAGTATTAATGAGGAAGTGTTAGATGAACTCAACAGCCTTTTGCATGAAATCACACAAGATAATAATGCTATTGGCTTAATTGTTTATTCAGCTAAAGAAAAAGGATTTATTGCCGGAGCAGACGTAAATGCCTTTTCAAAATTTGAAACTCCAGCCCAAGCAGTAGATTTCTTGCGAAAAGGGCAAGCTGTATTTGCTCGTTTACAGGCTCTAAAAATTCCTAGTGTTGCCATGATTGACGGATTTTGCATGGGTGGTGGCTACGAACTAGCTTTGGCCTGTACCTACCGAGTCGCTAGTGATGAAAAAGATACTCGAATCGGTCTGCCTGAAGTGATGTTAGGTATACATCCAGGTTGGGGCGGTTCTGTACGATTACCTCAATTGATTGGTGGTTTTAACGCTTTGTCACAAATCATTCTAACCGGTAATGCAGTACATGCTGCAAAAGCTAAGAGCTTAGGTATGGTGGATGAGGTTGTTCCTCTACGTCAGCTAAAACGGGCAGCGGTTTATTTCATTAAAAATAAACCACCAAAGCATAAACCTTCATTTGTACAAGGACTTACTAACAGTGCTTGGCTAAGAAAACCTATTGCTGCTTTAATGCGTCGTACTATTGCTAAACGAGTGCGAAGAGAACATTATCCTGCACCTTATGCCATTGTTGATTTATGGGAGAAAGAAGGCGGTACAGGCGATAGGGCTTATTTGAAAGAAATAGATTCTGTGGAGCATTTAGTATCTACTGGAATTACTTCAAAAAACTTAATCCGTGCTTTTACCTTGCGTGAACGTTTAAAAGGTTTTGCAAAAGGCAGTAATTTCAATGCAAATCATGTGCACGTTATAGGTGCTGGTGTCATGGGCGGCGATATTGCTGCATGGTGTGCTCTACGCGGCTTGCGAGTCACTTTGCAAGATCAGTCTTATACTCAAATTGCTCCGGCAATTGGGCGTGCATACGACTTATACAAGAAAAAATTACGAAAGCCGCGCCTTATACAAGCTGCAATGGATAATTTAATCCCTGATCCTGAAGGGCATGGTATTGCTCGCGCTGACGTGATTATTGAGGCGGTATTTGAAAATCTTGCAGTAAAGCAAGAAATCATGAAAAAAGTTGAAAAACTTGCCAAGAAGGATGCCATCATTGCTACTAATACCTCCAGCATTCCATTGGATGAAATGAGTAGCGTCATGATTAATCCTAATCGTCTGGTTGGAATTCATTTCTTCAATCCTGTTGCTAAGATGGATCTGGTTGAAGTAGTGAGCAGTACACAAACATCGAAGAAAGTTGAGCTTAATTCGTGCGCTTTTGTCAATCAAATTGGCAAACTGCCATTACCGGTTAAGTCCAGCCCAGGATTTTTAGTAAATCGCGTATTGATGCCTTACCTCATGGAGTGCGTACAGCTACTGGATGAGGGATATAGTGCTGAAACTATTGACGAAGCAGCTCTGTCTTTTGGTATGTTCATGGGGCCTGTAGAACTTGCTGATACAGTGGGGTTAGATGTCGGTTTGGCTGTTGCTGAAAATTTAACAGGACACTTTGGAGGAACTGTACCACAAAAGCTGCGTGATATGGTTAAAGCAGGCAAACTTGGTCGGAAAACAGGTCAGGGGCTTTATCAGTACAAAAATGGGAAACCAATTAAAAAACAACCTACCACACCAATTCCTCCTCATATTGCAGATCGCTTAATCCTAAGAATGGTTAATGAATCAGCAGCTTGTTTACGCGAGGGAGTTGTTGCTGATGCAGATTTGCTTGATGCAGGTATGATTTTCGGTACAGGGTTTGCTCCGTTTCGTGGTGGCCCAATGAACTATGCTAAGGATTTTGGATCAAATAATTTGGAAAATTTATTTAAGACTCTTGAATCCAAGTATGGTGAACGTTTTAAAGTGGATGAAAGCTTTTAATTGGCTTTTGTTATTTTTATGAAATATTGAGCCTGGGTTGCGTTATACTCCATCCAGGCTGCTTTCTTTTCATTCATCAGACTATGGTTATGGATAATTCACTGAAAATAATCTTCATTAAACAAAGGTTGTTTTTCTTGATTTTTATGCAATTCTTTTGTTTATTTGTTTCCAATGCAACCACCTTGGTTATTCCAGAAACAGGTGATGTGGTTGGCGAGGTTCAATATGTACAATCAGAGTTAAATGAAACGATTAATGAGATAGGAAAACGTTTCGATGTTGGATATTACGAGATACTCAGAGCAAACCCTCAAATTGATGCAAGGCGCTCTTTAACACGTTCAGGACTTATAATTCCTACACAATATATATTGCCTAATGTTCCTAGAAAGGGAATTGTAATTAATTTAGCAGAATATCGTCTGTACTATTTTCCTGAAAATGAAAATGTGGTGATTACGTTTCCTGTAGGGATTGGTCGGAAAGGTTGGAATACTCCTTTAGGAGTTACTAAAATTGTAGCCAAAGAAGCAAATCCCAAATGGCGCCCGACAGAAAATCTACGAGTTGAAGCAGAAAAAAATGGAGATTTTCTTCCGGATGAATTTCCTTCAGGACCATATAATCCTTTAGGCCAACATGCTTTGCGTTTGGGATGGCCAACGTTCCTTATTCATGGAACAAACCGAGCGAATGGAATTGGCTCGCGCGTTAGTGCAGGGTGTATTCGCATGTTTCCCGATGATATCGAATTTTTATTTCGAATGGTTCCCGTGGGAACTCCAGTGAGAGTGATTAATGAACCCGTTAAAATTGGAAGATATGAAGGAGCCTTGGTTGTGCAGGTACATCCTCTTTTAAGTGAGCTGACTGGGGTAACACTGGAATCAGTTCTTAAAAAAGAATTATTAAAAAGTAACAATGCATTTATTTTAAACAACAACAAAATAATTCAAAATGAACTTGCTCGTCCTACAGGTTTACTAAGAAAAATTTAGAACGAGAACGAGATTTTATGTAGCTTATTAAGTCACGGAGTTCGCTGTGCTGGGCCCCGACTTCCGGATGAGTCTATATTTTTAATTGAACAGTATTTAAATAAGTAGTAGCTAATCCATAAAATGATAAAGCCCCCAATGATATCAATTAAATAGTGCCATCCCAGTAAGACACACGAGACAATAAGAAAGAGATTAATTATAGATAATAAAACGCAAGGGATTGGCCATTCCCTAAGAAGATTTATACTTAAAACTGCCCAAATTGCGTGAAAAGAGGGAAGGGCTATTAATCCTCCTTCATTTGTAGTTGGATTAATATATTGATGAATTTGTTTGAATTTGAAGCCTGTAGCAATTTGCTCTGGGGAGAAGAATGGACTATTGGTGACGCTTGCTGGAGCAGTAGTAGGAAAGAAATAATAAAAGCCAAAACCAATTAAAGCCGTGCATAACAAATAGAAATAATATTCTCTAATTAGATGAAAGCGACATGTGATAATGATCAGTACAGGCAAAATACTCATTTGATATGGAAGGCTGTCATAGACGATACCGAGTAAATATTTGAATTGAGGATGATTATGGGTCCAGGTTACTATGGACTCCATGTAGATATGCATATATTTCTCTTCAAACATGACAATAAGTGGATCAATGATTGGGAATGGAGTTAATTGCACTGCATTTGTTGCGAAGGCAATGACACACATGACTGCAAAAAAGTAAACCAGCTCCCGTCCAACTTGCCTGATTTTATTGTCTTTGGGAAAATAGAGGATGAGCCCCAGGTTTAAAAGAATTAGGACTAAAGCGAGAAATGGGATATTTTCAGGAAAGTAGTTATTACCCGGATATTTATAAAAGAAATGATTTATTAAAAGAATAACAGAGGATAAGGCCAGAATTAAACCGGAAAAAAAAATAATCGAACGCGATGATACCTGACTCATTTGAGATGAATTATTCAACGGTTTCTAAAAGCTTTTTTTGCTTAATCGCATGAAAAATTTCTTCTCTATGAACGTTCACTGATCTGGGTGCATCGACACCAAATTTTATATTTCCATGTTCTTGTGTTTTAAAAGCTAAAATTTTAATAGCTACATCACCAATATGAATCATTAAAGGTTCTTCAAACTGAAGAGAAATTATATCCATTAATTACCTCTGTAACTTTCAAATAAGTTGATTATAAATCAGATACATTTAAGTTATGCACGGTAACCTAATTCATAGATATTTGTCACTATAAATTAATAAAAAAATTTTAAATAGGTAGTTTGATTTACCTAATTCAGGTATTTAATTATTTTTAACTGTTTGATAATTGTATGATGCGACTAAAATGGTTATAATTAGCAGCTTTTTTTAAACCTTGCCTTACTGTTGTTTCAAATAACAGAAGGCTTTTTATCCATAAGGAGAAATCATGAGACATTATGAAATTATGTTTCTTGTGCACCCGGATCAGAGCGAACAAGTACCAGCAATGGTAGAGCGCTATGAAGGGATCATAAGCAAACACAATGGGGCGATCCATCGCAAAGAAGATCTAGGTCGTCGTCAATTAGCTTATCCAATAAATGATGTACACAAAGCGCATTACATTCTTTTAAATATTGAGTGTAGCCTTGAAGCTCTGGATGAAATAAAAAATGCATTCAAATTTAATGATGCAATTATCAGAAACTTAATTACTCGTCAAAAACAAGCGATTACAACCGAATCTGTTTTGATGAAGAAAGAAAAAGAAACCAGATCTGCTTAAGAGGAACCCTAGTTATGTCAGCTTATTTTCGTAGAAAAAAAATGTGCCGTTTTAGTGCTGAAGGCGGTAATGAAATAGATTATAAGGATATCAATTTACTTAAAAATTATATTTCCGAAACGGGTAAAATTGTACCAAGTCGTATTACTGGTACTCAAACTCGTTTTCAAAGACAATTAGCAAGAGCAATTATGCAAGCCAGATTCCTTGGTCTTCTGCCATATTGTGATAGCCATAAATAAATAATAATGATGCGCGCAGGTAATTTTATAACAAAACAATGCAAGGTAATACTTGAAAGCAAACGGCAATCAATTGTTTATGCTGTGATTTTTTCAATATTACCCTTTGCATCCTGGCTTTCAGTTGCCTTAGTAAGTTTGGTGACTCTAAGGAAGGGTGCAAAATCCGGCTTTGATGTTTTATTGCCTGCGCTTGTTATTCATTCTGTTCCATTGATGATGTTAATTCCATTATCCGGAGCACTAATTAATACTCTTATTGCCTATCTTCCATGTTATTTTGCGGCATTGGGTTTGCGAAATACTGAACGATGGCAGGTAGCCGCCGGGGTATTTTTTGTACTGGCTTTTTTGGGCTGTCTACTCATTCAACTTTGGATTCCAGGTTTTATTGTCGAGCAATTTAAATTATTTAAAATGATTTTGGCACAATACCAGGAATTAGTTGAGCCTGCTCTTAATGACATAAATTCAGTAATTTTGGCGCAATTATTTTTCGGAATCCAGATATTAAGTGTTCTTGTTTCTGCGACAATTTCCTTGATGTTTGCCCGAGCAATGCAAGCAAAATTATTTTTACCTGGAGGCTTCAGGAATGAATTAATGGCGTTTCGCAGCGGGAGACTTTCATTTTTAGTATTCTTGGGGGTTTCGTTAGCAACTTTTTATGAAATTCCTTTAGCTATGAATGTACTTCCCATAGTGCTTTGTTATTTCTTGGCTTCTGGATTTGGTCTGGTTTATTTTATTTTTTCTCGTAAGAGACAAGTGAGAGTCTTCATTTTATTAATGTTGTTAATATTAGTGAAACCCACTTTTGTATTATGTGCCTACATTGTCCTTGGTTCATTAGATAGTTTAGTTAATTTTAGATCGTATTTCCCTTCAGGGGTTGGCGAATCAATTTAAGGGGTTATTAAGATGGAAGTTATCTTATTAGAAAAAGTGAGAAATTTAGGTAACCTAGGTGATAAGGTAAATGTAAAATCAGGTTATGGTAGAAATTTCTTGATACCACAAAATAAAGCTGTGTTTGCAACACCTAAGAACATTGAGCTATTTGAGCAACGCAGAGTTGAGCTTGAGAAAAAAGCCCAACAAGCATTCGCTACTGCTGAACAGCGTGCAGCTAAATTGAATGATACTACTTTAGTTATTAACGCTATGGCAAGTGACGAAGGTAAGTTGTATGGTTCTGTAGGCGTTAATGAAATCAAAGATGCGTTGACAGATAAAGGTATTGATGTTGTCAAACGTGAAATTGTGATGCCAGAAGGTCCACTGCATTCAATTGGTAATTTTGTGGTTGAGGTACATGTCCACAGCGATATTATTGCTAAATTGAATGTCGAAATTGCTCCATCCAAGTAATTATCTGTAGTTTCGTAGCCTGGGTAAAGCGTAAAGCAACCCAGGTTTTTCTATATAAATCTGTAGGGTTGCGACTCATTGGATTGGGTTTACACCAAGAGAATTCGGTAAAGTGCAATTAGCGCAATGACTGTATTCAGAATTGCCCAAATATAAGAAGGAGATAATCCTTTATACTCACTATAGTAAGCATATACAGCAACGAGTGTACTTCCTGAGAAAAATATCCATTTATCATTATAGGCAAATCCCATAGAAAGCAAGGCAATGCCAAAAATTCCCAATATTAAAAATACACTATTTTCCTTACCAAACATCAAATAGAAGGTAAGTAATTGGCAGCACATCAATATAGGTAGGAAAAACTGAGTATAAGGCCCACTACCTAATAAAATCGCTGCATGCCCTGCAATAAGTATTAGTTGAAGCGCTATAAAGTAAAGCATTCTAAAGTATATAGCTGTTATAAGTAATGCAATACCCCCAGTAAAAAAGTAAAGTTGAGAATGAAGTTTAGGTGGGGTGGTCCCAAAAAACTTTAAAAGACCACACAGGATTATAAGTGAGCCAAGAAACCCTATAATAATAAATGTTTTTCTAGCCACGTATCACCATTTTAAGTAAATTCCTTTTGCCACTGACTCTTGGATAATTGCACTTTGGGACTTATTGAATGATATCCAATAATTTCCCATATTGCTCAAAGCAAACTTAACTCTCGGATACTGACATACTTCTAAGACATTACGGCAGTCTACTAGAGTTGTATTTTCGTCAACACGTTTATAACATTTAAAATTTAAGTTTTTCACATCAGAAGCAAATGCACCCCAACTCATTGAATCCAATGTAGCATGTAACGGGGGACTCATAAAAGCCTCTTCTGTGTTTACACGCTCCAATTCAATTTTAGAATCAGAATGATTTTGTATTAAATAATAAGCCTGATTGCCTGTTTCATTTAAAATCAGATAATTTTGACTGTACCCAAACCCCGTAACTTCACATCCACGCGGGAAAATACTTGCTGCTTGAACCGAGCTAATGAGTATGAGAGAAAAAATAATTGATTTCTTAATTTGGTTAAATAAAGACATAACTACCTCAATAAGTGTATTTTGTGGGTTATTTTAATCATAAAAAATACAAAGTCTATCCCACAATACAAACTATTCTTTTTGTGCGGCAATTTTTGCCTTAATCATCGGATAATAAGTCCTGTAAAAACTTAAAAATAAGTACATTCCAACATAAGCCACAGACAGACTAAGACAAATGATATTTGTATTTGGATAGCTAATAAGTATGCAAATCGAACTAACAGCATAGATAATAGAACAGACATGCATGAGTACTTTTAATATTCTAGAGTCTGTTAAATAGTCAAGTCTTGAGGGATATACATATTTTACAGGTACAAAAATAAGTATTGAGAGAATGATTAATATAATAGCATTTGTTGAAGCAGAAGTATTGAAAATAAACATGTATAAAATAGTAATATTCCAGTAACAAGGAAATCCTTTAAAAAAATGGTCTGGAGTTTTTGCATCAGATTGGCAAAACTGATAAGCAGAGGTAATGGAAACTGCTGCAATAAGAAAGACAGAATATTCTGCCGGAAGCATACCTGGTTTCACGAGTAAGAAAAAACATGGCGTAATAACATAATTTAAGTAATCAACAATATTATCAAGCAGAGCCCCATCTATCTTCGGCAAAATTTTCTTTATATTGACCAGGCGCGCCAGACTTCCATCAACTGCATCGATAGCAACAGTAATATACATGAGCCATAAAGCGAAAATGTATTCGTGCTGATAAATCTTTACTAATGAAAAGACACCGATACAGGCTGCACTCGCAGTAAAGAGATGCACTGACCAAGCCGCTACGTAGTGTAATGGATGGAATTGCTGTTTGCTTAAGTTCATTAATTATCCTAGTGTTATTAGAAAACCATTGCTTAAAACACGTTCTCTTAAAATATGGATTTTCCGAAATATTTAATAATTGTACTAATTTATTGATTTAAACTACTATTGCTTTTTCTGAAAATCTAAGAATATGAAAATAGTATCAATAATCAAAAGTAGTGTGCAAGGAGAGTTGATAACTTTAATTAAATATACTTGATTCTGTACGGAGACATTATGATAATTCAAACTGTAAATCCCGCAACTGAACAAATATTGCAAAGCTATGATTGCATGAATGAGAAGGAAGTTGATAAAAAGCTTAACGAATCACACGAAGCGTATTTGGAATGGAAAAAAACGTCTTTTAGCAAAAGAAAGGCATTAATGTTGCAGCTGTCCCAACTCTTAAAAACAAAAACAGATGAGTTGGCTCATTTAATGGCAATTGAAATGGGTAAACCAATTACGGCGGGTAGAGCTGAAATTACCAAGTGTGCCTGGTTATGCGAGTATTTTGCGGAACACGCAGAAGAATACCTTTCTCCAAAAGTAATCCAAACAGATATGAAAAAAGCAAAAGTATGTTATCGCCCTCTTGGAATTGTTTTTGCCATCATGCCTTGGAATTTTCCCTTTTGGCAGGTTTTCCGTTTTGCTGTACCCACACTTATGGCTGGAAACGTTGCTGTAATGAAGCATGCACCCATTTCAACGGGAACGGGCATCAAAATAGAAGAATTATTTCAAGAGGCAGGGTTTCCAGCGCACGTTTTCCAACATTTGATCGTTGATAATGATGGAGCGGCCAAAGTTATAGAACATACTCATGTCATTGCTGTTACCTTGACAGGAAGTGGACGAGCAGGACGTGCTGTCGCTAGTCATGCAGGAAAATTTTTAAAAAAATCAGTTTTAGAGCTTGGTGGTAGCGATCCCTATCTCGTTCTTGAAGATGCTGATCTTGATCTTGCTGCACGCTGTATTGTGAGTTCAAGACTCAGTAACACAGGTCAAGTCTGTATTGCTGCTAAGCGTATCATTGTTTTAAAATCCATTGAAAAGGAATTGACACAGAAGATAATGGAGCAAATGGCTACATTTAAAGTGGGGAATCCGCTCGATTCAGAAACCAAACTTGGTCCATTAGCCCGTTCCGACTTACGTGAAAACTTACAAATTCAAGTAGAAAAATCACTGAAACAAGGTGCTAAATTATTGGTAGGTGGTATAATTCCCGCCGGAAAAGGGTTTTATTATCCACCAACTTTATTAACTCAGGTGAGGCCGGGCATGCCGGCATTCGATGAAGAGTTATTTGGACCTGTTATTGCTCTCATTACAGCCAATGATGAGAAAGAAGCCCTTGCATATGCAAATCAAAGTCAATATGGCTTGGGTGCTGCAGTGTTTACTCGTGATTTGGAGAAAGGGGAGCATATAGCTACTTATGAGATAGAAGCGGGTGCTTGTTTTGTTAACGCTTTTGTAGCTTCAGATCCCAGGTTACCATTTGGTGGGATAAGAGAGTCGGGGTATGGTCGTGAATTATCGAAAGAAGGTATCTTAGAGTTTGTTAATACAAAAACCATAGCCATTAGTGATTCTTAATATTAACTCATGTTGAGTATATGATTTTTTGGGCCACTCTTATCCAGACAGTTTGTTTACTGGCTGGATAAGAGTGGCTGGTTCTTTATATTTAAACAATAATTCTCGCTGTAGGGCTGAGGCAAATCGACGAGGTAAAGCAACAATGTCTTATAAATTTGAAGAAGGTAAAAATGTATTGATTGAAGCCATTGTAAATAGAATTCGAAGTTCTATGGTTGGTGATCAAACCGAATTTTGCGCCGAATTTGCCAAGCAGCTTTATGGTACTGTAGCACTTGAAGATCTTAATGCATGGACTATCGATGATCTTTACGGAGCGGTAGTAAATTTTTGGGCTTTAATTAGCGAACGTGCGCCACATGAAACAAAAGTTAGAATTTATAATCCAGATTATGAACGTCATGGATGGCAAACAACACATACCGTCATTGAGGTGATTTGTGATGATATGCCATTTTTAGTTGATTCGATTCGTCTGGTAATCCATAGAATGGGCTTATCCTCTCATCTAACTATTCATATGGGGGGTATTCGAGTTAAAAGAGATAAAGATAATCGAGTTTGCTGCATCTTACCCCGTAATCAAATGTTAGATGAAAAAGGCGTAATCCATGAGGCTCCCATATTTCTAGAAATTGATCGACAAACTGATCCTAAAGTACTTGAAGAATTGCATAAAGGATGTGAGCGAGCACTTGAAGATAACAGAGTCGTTTTTGAAGACTGGGAAAAAATGCGCTCTGAAGTGCGAGAGGCAATTGCTGAGATTGATAAAGTATCTTCAGTGCTTGACTTGGATGAGGTGGAAGAAACAAAGGCATTCTTACATTGGATTGAAGACCACCATTTTACGTTTCTGGGGATGAGAGATTATGAGTTGGTAGAAAAAGGTAAAGAAACTGTTTTACAAGCTGTTCCTAATACCGGGTTAGGACTTTTGCGTGAAAGTGTTACTAAATCAATGGCACGTAGTATTTCTGCAATGGCACCTGAAGCACGTGAATTTACCTTGTCTCCACGAATTTTAGTTACGTCAAAAACGAATACATTAGCAAGCGTTCATCGTGACGCTTATACCGATTACATAGGCGTTAAACGATTTAATGAACAAGGAATGGTGATTGGCGAAAGAAGAATTATTGGACTTTATACTTCTGCTGCTTATCATACTAATCCGAAGCAAATTCCCTTCTTGCGACGCAAGGTAGCTCATATTATGGAAAATTCCGGATTAAATCCACGCAGTCATGCAGGAAAGGTTTTATTAAATATTCTTGAAACGTTACCGCGTGACGATTTGATTCAAGGAACAGAAGATGAACTTCTGGAAATTGCAATGGGTATTTTTTACATGCAAGACAGAAAACGTATTCGTTTGTTCGCACGAGTGGATGTATATCGGCGCTTTGTCTCTTGCTTGGTATATGTCCCTAAAGACAGGATTAATACCGAGTTAAGAATGGCCATGAAGCAAATTCTTGACGAGAGTTTTAACTCCATTGAAACTACTTATTCGACTCAGTTTACCGAGTCAGTTTTGGCACGTGTTCACTTTATTATTAAAATTAACCCGAATTTACCACTTGAATATGATTTAAAAGAAATTGAAAGAAAATTGATTGAGGCAGGGCGATCATGGACAGATGACTTGCAAACTCATTTATTTGAGGCTTATGGGGAAGAACAGGCAAATAGTCTCTATGCCCGTTATAAAAATGCATTTCCGGGAGCTTATAGTGATATGTTCCCTGCAAGGACTGCAGTCTATGATATTAAACATATTGAATTGCTTACCCCGGAAGAACCATTAGGTATTAATTTTTATAAGCCCCTGGATGAATCAGAAAATAGCTTTAGATTAAAAGTATATCAGCATGATACCACTATTCCTTTATCTGATGTTTTGCCAATATTGGAAAAACTCGGTTTGCGCGCTATAAGTGAACGTCCTTATGCATTGAAGTTTGAGGATGGTAAAATAGCTTGGGTTAATGATTTTGCCATGCAATATAATAAGCCTATTGAATTTGATCTTGATGAGATTAAAGAATTATTCCAGAACGCCTTTGCTAAAGTTTGGTTTGGTCAAGCTGAAAATGACGGATTTAATCAGTTGGTTTTATCAGCAGGACTGAATTGGCGTGAAGTGGCTGTTTTACGTACCTATGCCAAATATTTTAAGCAAATAGGTATTACTTTTAGCCAAGACTATATGGAAATGGCGTTAAATAATAATGTTGCTATTGCTAAAAAATTAGTGAATTTATTTGAAATTCGCTGTAATCCTGCGGATGATTCTAATCGAGAAGATCGTTTTGCTGATTTATCCATAGAAATATTAAATGATCTTGATACAGTATCAAATCTTGATGAAGATAAAATAATCAGACAATACATTCATGCTATTAGTGCTACATTACGTACTAACTTTTATCAAATAAATGAAGATGGACACCATAAACCTTATATTTCACTTAAGTTAAACAGTAAAATTATCCCCGGTGTGCCAAAACCACATCCGATGTTTGAAATTTTTGTTTACTCTCCACGTTTTGAAGGGGTTCATTTACGTTGCGGCAAAGTTGCTCGCGGCGGTTTGCGTTGGTCTGACCGCAGGGAAGATTTCCGTACAGAAATACTTGGATTAATGAAAGCGCAGCAAGTGAAAAACTCAGTTATTGTACCTAGTGGCGCAAAAGGTGGTTTTGTACCTAAGTTTTTACCTGTGAACGGTACTCGTGAAGAAATAATGGCTGAGGGAATCGGTTGTTACCAATTATTTATTCGTGGTCTTCTTGATATCACAGATAATTACATTGATGGTAAAGTAGTCAAGCCTTCAAACGTTATATGTTTTGATGAGGATGATCCTTATCTTGTTGTTGCTGCAGATAAAGGTACGGCAACCTTCTCTGACCTTGCTAATGCCATTTCTTTGGAATATGGCTTTTGGTTAGGTGATGCTTTTGCATCAGGTGGATCAATAGGTTATGACCATAAGAAAATGGGAATTACAGCCAAAGGTGCATGGGAATCAGTGAAGCGTCATTTCTATGAATTAGATATAGACATTGAAAATAACGATTTTACTGTTGTTGGTATCGGAGATATGGCTGGAGATGTTTTTGGTAATGGTATGCTGTTGTCAAAACATATCAAGTTAATTGGTGCATTTAACCACATCCATATTTTTGTTGATCCTGATCCTAATGCAGAAGTCAGTTACAAAGAAAGAGAGCGTTTATTTCATTTACCACGTTCAAATTGGACCGATTATGATAAAAAGCTTATTTCCAAGGGTGGAGGTGTGTTTAATCGGAATGCCAAATCCATCCCTGTCAGCAAGGAAATGCAAGCGGCTTTTGGAATTAAACAAACCGAGATTGAGCCAAATGAGTTAATTAAAGCAATTTTAAAAGCTAAAGTTGACTTACTATGGAGTGCAGGAATTGGTACTTATGTTAAGGCCAGTACAGAATCAAATGCTAATGTCGGTGACCGAACCAATGATGGAACTCGAGTCAATGCAAAACAATTACAGTGCAAAGTTGTAGGTGAGGGCGGTAACTTGGGATTAACCCAATTAGCACGAGTAGAATACTCATTATGTGGGGGGATGGTGTATACCGACTTCATTGATAATTCGGGTGGTGTGAATTGTTCGGATAAAGAAGTAAATATAAAGATCTTGTTGAACAGCATTGTAGCAGTCGGTGATTTGACTCCAAAACAACGCAATGAATTGTTAATTGAAATGACCGATGAGGTCAGCAAGTTGGTACTACGTGACAATTTCTTGCAAACGAGAGCCATCAGTTTAACCGCATCGCAGCCGCTGCAAGCATTGGATTTACAAAGCCGCTATATTAGTGAATTGGAACGCACTGGAAAAATTGATCGTAATCTTGAGTACTTGCCTGACGATAAGGTTATTTTGGAACGCAAATTAATGGGTAAAGGCTTGATGCGTCCCAGCATTGCTGTATTGATGTGTTACAGTAAAACAATTCTTAAGGAACAAATTCTGGCTTCAGGTGTTCCCGAAGAGGTGTATATGACACAATTTTTAATTAGCTCATTTCCGAAACCTTTGCAAGAGCGGTTTAGCAAACAAATGCAATCTCATCCACTAAAAAGAGAAATAATAGCGACTCGATTAAGCAATATTATAGTCAATGAGATGGGCTTTACTTACATTTACAGACTACAGGATGAAACAGGAGCCCCTGTTTCTGCAATCGTAAGAGCATATGTAATTACTCGATCTGTCCTTAATTTAGAAGCTGTTTGGAAACAGATCGAAGAATTGGGTACTAAAATAAGTGCTAAAAAGCAGATCGAAATGATGATGCTTTATTCCAGATTGGCTCGACGCATTACTCGTTGGTTCTTGCGTAGTCAACGTAGGGCCGTGGATATTTCTGAAGTTGTAAAACTCTACGCCCAAGGTGTTGTTGAGTTGAAGATGTCCATACCCGTGATTTTAAATGAAGAACGACGGGCAAAATATGATGAACATTATCAAGAGCTTATTGGTGAAGGAATTCCACCAGCACTGGCACATGATCTAACTGTAACTCGAGGTTTATTTGCGGCAACCGACATTATCGAAATCGCTTACAAGAGAAATATGAAGGTAGCACAGGTTGCTGAGATTTATTTCGGAATTGGGGAGTTCCTGGATCTCGCCTGGATAAGAAAACAAATTATTATACATCCAAGTGAGAATCATTGGGAGTCTCTCTCCAGAGAAGCATTGCGAGATGATTTGGATTGGCAGCAACGTCAACTCACTGCTGGACTAATTAACTATGATGGCGATAATCCGGATTTACAGGCACGTCTTGCTTCTTGGGGAGAGTCTCATCGTGCATTAATTCAACGTTGGCGCTTTATATTGGCGGATCTAAAAGCAAGTTCAATTCTAAACTATACTATGTTTTTTGTTGCGATCAGGGAATTACTGGATTTGACTCAAACAACTTTACAATCTTATGCACTGGTTGAGCAAGAAGCATAATAGGACTATCGTTTGAGAAAGATCTTCATCTTTTTGATCAGTTTATGATAAAGCAAGAACCAGTGGGTTCAACCCACTGGTTTCAACAAGATTAT
The DNA here is from genome assembly GCF_001467945.1 of Legionella parisiensis. Classification (GTDB taxonomy): domain Bacteria; phylum Pseudomonadota; class Gammaproteobacteria; order Legionellales; family Legionellaceae; genus Legionella; species Legionella parisiensis. The sequence continues at coordinate 1,725,145 of NZ_LNYQ01000013.1, read as the reverse complement.
GTCAAGCAAGTGGATTTGATAAGGTAAGTGATGCATTAGTTAACTCTACTAGTTGATTATGTCCCTCAAAAAACACATTCCGCTCTGCTTCATTCAATACACTTACAGCAATTAAATACCGTCCAGATTTTAGAATAGAAAAGTCAACTAATTCACCAATTTCCGTTCCTGCAGGCTTACTTAATAGCTTTTGTCCGGAATAAATTTTTTTCTCAGTTTCAATTTCATAGATTTTCAATTGGTGTTTTATCGTCGCTTTATAGTGCATTCGAGCAATAATTTCTTGCCCTTTATAGCATCCTTTAGTGAAACTGATGTATGGTGTTTGTTGTAAACCAAGTCTATGCGGTAAAAATAAGCCTCGGGATTCGGGGTAAATTTCTATTTGATGTTGGAATAATCTTAAAGTGTGCCAGGTTAAAGAACCAAGAAATTGCTCCTTTTTCATAAAATGTTCTTGTATCGCATGTGCATAATCAGTCTGGACTAGAAAAATATAAAATCCATTACCTAAATGATAAGAACATGAATGGTTAGTATAAGTGTGAGCATAAAGTGCATCAGGGAAAAACTTTGTATCAGGAGTAATATCTTCATGATTTTGTAGATAAAATCCAAAAATATTAAATTGGGTGTTTTTTTTAAGCATAACGCGAGACAGTAATGCATATTTGCTTAATGAGTTAATCGTGCTCTCTTGTAAATCTTCAGGTAGTACTAGCTTAACTCCTTGCCAGGTAATTATATCCATTAAAGCGAGAATTCGTCCTTTAAGATTACACTGTGCACCTTCAATCATTTGTATGTCAGATAAGAAGTTCAAGTCGCAGGTTAACTGTCCTTGAAGAAAATCAATAGCTTTATTGCCCTCAACATCAATCACTGTAAGATAAGATAAATCAAACAAATAATTTTTATGAGGTAGAAGTACTAATTCTTTCTCTAATGCTTTGAAGGTAGTTAATACTCTGTGATTGATTAAATGTGTAAAAGTTGTGCTCATCGTTTTAAACCTAAAAAAACAGTCACTTCGAAGTAACTGTCAATTGAAATATACGGAGTTTATCTGATTTTTTAAACTCGCCATAGTAGTGTTTTAAAGAGGTTTAATGATTTCCGTTTATAAAGACAGTAGTGTATTATGTGTCTGTAACTTATTATAAAGAGATTTACCCATGTTGGATCCCAAGGAAAAAGCAAGACTTGCATGGCATTGCCGCCGAGGAATGCTAGAATTGGATCTTATTTTGCAGCATTTTATGGAGTATCAGCTAGTGCATTTGTCTGCACAAGAATTCGAGGCTTTTAATTCACTATTAAGTTGCACTGATCCGGAGTTATTCGCTTGGTTAATGGGTCATGAAGAGCCTCACGATCAAGAGTTAAAGAAAATTGTCGCGATTATCCGAAATAGTAATTGAGCCAGGAAAGTCAAAGACTTATTTGCGTTTGATTTTAGTGATCTATCTCATGACTGCCATTTTGATCCTTTATTCATCAATAGCTCTATTTATCAAACCCATTTTACTTGGCTTTATTTTTATCTTACTGAAAATTGATTGGGCCAATCAGAGGCCATACTCATCAGTTAAAAAAATTCAATTTACAAACAATGCATGGGTTTTGGAAATGGATCAGGATAGGAGGGAGACTTATACTCAAGCCATTATCCTCATTCACAACGCTCTTTTTCAACTTATCGAATTTGCGAATTCAAGTCAAAAAAAGCGGATAGTTATATTTCTTGACCAGATAACAAGCCATCAATTACGTTTATTACATCTCCAAATAAGTCAAAGTAGTATATAATTAGACATATAGTGCAAATATTGACCATTCGTTCTTATAATGGAATTATGAGGAAGTGATGAATAAAGAAACTTCTTATAGCGATGAGGACTTGATTAATTTGGCGAGACAGGGAGAAATGGAAGCTTATAATCTGTTGTTTTCCCGCTATAATAATAAAATACAGCAAATTATTTACTTACATATTCAAGATAGGGCAAATGTTAGTGATCTGGCGCAAGAAGTATTAATTAAAGTCTATCGCTATCTACATTATTTTAAAAAGAAAAGTCAATTCTCTACTTGGTTATATAGAATTACACAAAATACAATCAAAAACCATTACCGTGCTGCTAATTTGCGTATGGATATGGAGGCAGAATATGCTGATAATTATTATCCTTCGGTGCAATTGTCCCCAGAATATCTATTGATTAATATCGAGTTCGGCGAACAACTGGAGTCAATTCTTTCTACTTTATCTGAGGAGTTACGCCTTTGTTATGGGATGTATATCCTGGATGGTAAATCTTATGAAGATATTGCAAAAAAAATGGACTGCCCTGTTGGAACGGTGCGATCTCGTATTTTTAGGGCACGAAAATTAATTATGGAGTCAATAGGTCAATTTGTTTAAATAAACTTTTTTCTTTCAGCAATATGTACCCAAAAAGATTGTAGAGTGTTATGAATTGTTTATTGACAATCTTGTTACAGTCAAAATGGTCAATTTTCTGCAGTTGAGTTGTTACAAAAAATTCATAATACAACTTTTGAAAGCACGCTAGGTATTGTTTTTTATAACATTGTGAAAGCACTGGAAATGACTTTTTGGTGTTTAGTAACTACTATGTTTTTCTTTGTGCAACTACAGTAACCCTACTCAATCTAATTTTAGGATTCGGACTAACTTATTGCTGGTGCTGCTCTAATGATTAAATCAATAGGTAATTTATTCCAATGTTATGATGATATTAAATCATGTTATCAACTGAATGAAGAAGAGAAGCGAGAACTAAGTTTGGTGTCTTTTTTTAAACTGCGTTTCTCCCATAAACGTATTAAGCGCGGCAATCGCTGAGCAATCTCTTGCAGAGGAGCAATTTTTTGAAAAGATGACTATGATGTGAGATTAGTTCTAAAGGTTAAGTTACTTGGTTCGCTTTAACTGTTTTTTCAATTATGCTATAAAACGTCCTTGATTATTTACTGATCACTACAAGTGCCAATTTTTTATTAGATTAAGGGATGAATTATGTCGACAGCAATGGAAAAACGTTTAAACGAATGCGATAGAAAAATTGATGCATTGTTTCGCGGAGTAGAATTTAATGAAGAAATTGAAAGACAATTAAAGGCGCTTAAAGCTTATTATCACAAGCTATATATTGATGCGCTTGATGGTGAATCAGAAAAGGAGTCTATTAAACTATATGAACTTCTTGTATTAGGACTTGAGAGTGCAAAAAATGGAGAATTAAACACTAAAGAAGTTTTAAAAGAACTTAAAGAAATAAAGTCGTTAAGAAAAAATGGGGTTGTTCTCGAGAATATTCTTACTTCATTAGAATTATTATTTTGGGCCGCACTATCAAGTACAATCTTTTCATATTGTGTTCTTATGGCAGCCCCATTAGTAGCGATTAATCCTTTTTTTGCACTATCTGTATTATCAGTTTTTTGTGTGACTGCAATATGCTCAACAGTTCGCTTTTTCAATTGCCTTGATGAATTTAAATCGTTTGCTCCAATAGAGGAAGAGTTTGATCGAGAAAAGAATTTAATACGGTTCTTTAAACCTTCAGTATCGTCTCCGGAACTACCTGCATCAGACTCTTATGAATTCACACAAAAAGAGGGATTATCTTATCAAATAAGCCAAGTATAATCTTTTATATCTAAGGGATTTGGTGACCCGGATGAAGGTAAAACTGTAATCCGGGCTAATGGATATTTACTTTTTAGACATCACCTTCATGCGGCTCATAAATATCTATTAACAAATAAGCTGCTATTCAAAAAACATATGATAAAATGCTACCATTCATCTGAACTCTTAAAAGAACTTTATGCTGGAAAGTGACCGCTTAATCAGTACTCAAAGTACTACCTCAGAAGAGGCTATCGATCGTGCCATTAGACCTCTAAGCCTTAGTGAATATATTGGACAAGATGTGGTAAGTTCGCAGATGCAAATTTTTATCGATGCAGCAAAAAAGCGAAGCGATGCACTAGATCATGTTTTAATTTTTGGCCCGCCTGGCCTTGGCAAAACTACTTTGGCCAATATTATTGCACATGAAATGGGTGTCAATCTACGCCAAACATCAGGACCGGTTATTGAAAGGGCAGGGGATATTGCGGCAATACTCACCAACTTGCAAGCAAATGATGTTCTATTTATTGACGAAATTCACAGGCTTAGCCCTGTAATAGAGGAAATACTCTATCCTGCCATGGAAGATTATAAATTGGATATTATGATCGGCGAAGGGCCTGCTGCCCGCTCTATCAAATTGGAACTGCCTCCTTTTACTTTAATTGGCGCAACGACACGGGCCGGGTTGCTTACTTCGCCCCTTAGAGATCGATTTGGCATTGTACAGCGTCTGGAATATTATTCTGTTGATTCATTATCACAAATTGTTGCACGGTCCGCTCAATTGCTCAATGTAAAAACCAAACCCGACGGAGCAAGAGAGATCGCACTTCGATCAAGAGGAACACCGCGTATTGCCAATCGTTTATTGCGACGTGTTCGAGATTATGCTGAGGTTAAGGGGAGCGGGATTATTAGTGTTGACATTGCGCAAAAAGCTTTGAAAATGTTGGATGTAGATCAACATGGATTCGATCTCATGGATAGAAAATTACTTCTAGCGGTAATTGAACAATTTAATGGTGGGCCGGTAGGTGTTGATAGCATTGCGGCAGCAATTGGTGAGGAAAAAGGCACAATTGAAGATGTTTTAGAGCCATTTTTAATACAAAAAGGATTCCTTATGCGCACGTCAAGAGGTAGAATAGCAACACCAAGAGCGTATCAGCATTTTGGCTTAAATACAGTAGAGTAGGATGAATCAATGGATGCCACAATGACGCATCAACACTCCTTCCGTGTTTACGCTGAAGACGTAGATTATATGGGGATTGTTTATCATGCGAATTATCTTTGTTATTTTGAGCGTGCTCGTACAGAAATGCTAAGGAAAAATAATTTGATCCTCTCTGATTTGATGAAAGAGGATACTCTTTTTGCAATATATGATGTACATCTTCGTTATAAAGCACCTGCTCGATTGGATGATTTATTAACAATTAAAACTCAAGTGCAACAACTAGGCGCTTGTAGTTTTTTATTCGATCAGAGAATGCAAAATGAGCAGGAAATAATAGTGTGTGAAGCCAAAATTCAAGTGGTATGCGTGAATAGTAATTTGAAACCAAAACGCTTTCCCCATTGAATAAAAAAATTGTTATTGAAATTTGTTATAGATGAAGCCAAGCGTGAAATGGTACTGGAGATAATATAGATGGGTAATCAAGCAAATGTATTAATGTATTTTATGCAAGCAGGTATGGTTGTTAAATCAGTTATGATATTGCTCGCTGCTGCATCCATTACTTCTTGGACATTAATATTTCAACGAGCCTGGTTTTTTAATCGTAAAAAACAGCTCACAGATAGTTTTAATCAAAGATTTTGGGATAGTGGTGATTTAAGCAGGCTATATGCTGATATTGATAGTAATTCGGATGAACGACAAGGGATGGCGGCTATTTTTCATGCGGGATTCAAAGAATTTGTGCGAGCCAGAAAACAAGGCAAAATAGTCGTTGAACCGATACAACGTGTTATGCAAATTACTCATGCAAAAGAAGCAGAGAAATTAGAAAAACATTTACCTTTTTTTGCCTCTGTAGGTTCTATTGCACCTTATGTAGGACTATTTGGTACGGTTTGGGGTATAATGACTTCTTTTCAGGCATTAGGCCATGCTCAGCAGGCAACGATTGCTATGGTAGCACCAGGTATTTCTGAAGCATTAGTAGCTACAGCTTTGGGTTTATTTACTGCTATACCAGCGGTTATCGCATATAACCGCTATACAACACGAGCTAATGATTTATTAAATCGATTTGATTTATTTCAGGAAGAACTAATATCGCTTATAGAACAACAAAACAGTGATACTGTAAGAGGGTAAAATTTGAAATGATCAGAGCAAAAACCAAGCGTGAGCGCCCCATATCAGAAATTAATGTTGTACCATATATCGATGTGATGTTGGTTTTACTTGTAATATTTATGATCACAGCACCTATGTTGAGCCAAGGAGTGACTGTGGACTTGCCTAAAGCTGCGAGTCAAACTTTGGCACCTACAGATAGAGAACCTATTATCGTTTCAGTGAATCAGCAAGGTACTTACTTTCTTAATATCAGCAGTACTCCTGCAGAACCTATAGAATCCCAGGCCTTAGTTGTTCGCGTTGCAGCAGAATTGGAGTTGGCAAAGCAATCAAACCAAAAACTTAACGTTTTAGTTAAAGGAGACCAGGGGGTTGTATACGGTAAAGTTGTGCAGGCAATGGCATTACTCAAGCAAGCAGGAGCAGAGCAGGTAGGATTATTGACTGATTCATCTCAAGAAAAATCAGAGGGGCAAGCATGATAAGCAATCCCAGTTATCGTAAAGCTTTTTTTGCCGCACTTGGCTTACATCTTTTTTTAATTGTGATGCTTTTAACAGACAATTCAAGTCAGAGACCTGTTTTAACTGCGGAAACCAAAAATACACCAGGAGTAGATCAACCTATTGCCGCCACACCTCAAACTGAAGTGGTGAAAGCAGTGAGTGTTGATAATAAACAAGTTATGGAAACAGTAAATCGCTTGAAACAGGAACGGGAGCAACAAAAAAAAGCTGAAATTAACCGACAAAATGAGCTCAAGCGACAGGCAGAAGCGGCAAAACAACAGAGAATAAAAGAACAACAACAACTTGCTCGACTTAAAGAAGAGGCAAATAAGATTGCTATTGCTCGTAAAAAACAAGCTGAAGAAGAAAAAAGACGTTTAAAGAAACTCGAAGAGCAAAAAGCATTGGAAGCGAAGCGCATTGAAGACTTAAAAAAACAAAAAGAAGAATTAGTAAAGCAACAGCAATTGGAGGCTAAAAAGCTTGCTGACTTGAATAAGAAAAAAATGGTGGAAAAGGCTCAAGCTGAAAAAGAAAAAGCCGAGCTTGCAAAAGCAGAAGCGGAAAGAAGAAAACAATCCGAGGCTGCTGCTGCCGCAAAACAAGCACAAGCAGCAAAAAATGCTGAAAGACAGGCACGTATCGCTGGTGAAGTTGATAAATATAAAGCACTTATTGTAAATGCCATTGGCAGAAACTGGATATTGCCCGAAAATGTTGATAGTAGTTTATCGAGTCAGTTCAGAATACGTCTTGCCCCTGATGGAATGGTATTGGAAGTTACTTTAACTCGCAGCAGCGGTGACCCATTGCTTGACCGTTCAGCACAAACAGCTATTTATAAAGCATCGCCGCTACCTGTGCCCGCAGACTCAGAAACATTTAATCTGTTTCGTGATATAAGTTTAACCGTTCGACCAGAACAAGTGAGGGGGTAAAACTCGTGATTAACCGAATTATTACACTTTTTTTATTGCTTTTTACACAGCAAGTTTTTGCTCTTGATTTAGAGCTAACTCAAGGGATTAACTCAGCTTTACCTATTGCGATTAATTCTTTTGGTTCAGATAGTGCTGCCCAAGAAATTGGACAAGTTATTGAAGGTGATTTAAATTTCTCAGGGCAATTTCGTATTGTTTCTGGTCCACAAGGTGCCAATGCACAATCGTCAGTAAGCACGCTTAAGCAATTAGGCGCAGACAGTGTTGTAACGGGAAATGTCATCCGGGCAGGAAATCATTATGAAGTGAGCTTTACCCTAACTGATGCTGTAGCGAATGGGGCTACTTTATTGACAAAAACGTTTCAAATTAACGGGAATCAAGTAAGGCCATTAGCCCATCATATCAGTGATGAGATATACCAAAAATTAACAGGAGAGAGAGGGATTTTCTCCACTCGCATAGCCTATATTTCTGTCCAAAGAACTCTAAAGAGCACTCGCTATTCACTTGAAGTTGCTGATGCAGATGGACATAATCCACAAAGCTTATTGATTTCCTCTGAGCCTATTATGTCTCCTGCTTGGGCTCCAGATGGCAAAAACATTTCTTATGTCTCTTTCGAGAAAAAAAGAGCACAAATATTTACTGTTTCAGTTGAGACAGGGCAAAGACGTTTAATTACCAGTTTCCCTGGAATCAATGGGGCCCCTGCATGGTCTCCTAACGGAAGAGAGCTGGCAGTGGTTTTATCTAAAAGCGGAACACCCAAAATTTACGGGGTAGACATCAGTACTGGTAATATGAAGCAATTGACTTTTGGTGATGCCATCGATACCGAGCCACGTTATGCGCCAGATGGTAAAAGCATATTATTTACATCAGGGCGAGGGGGGTCACCACAAATATATCGTCTCTCTTTAGCAAATGGTCAGGTGAGCCGTGTAACTTTTGAAGGTAATTACAATGCACGTGCTTCCTATACACCTGATATGAAAAATATCATTATGTTGCATCGAGATGACAAGCAATTTAACATAGGGTTACAAAGTGCAGCCGGTGGACCAATTGTTAGTCTAACTTTTTCTGGTCACGATGAGTCTCCATCTGTTGCACCAAATGGTCGTTTAATTCTTTATGCGACCCACAATCAGGATAAAGGTGTATTGGGTATCGTTTCACTTGACGGTAGAATACGAATGAGACTTCCTGCACGTGAAGGAGATGTACAAGAGCCCGCGTGGTCTCCCTATTTGGGTTAATTATGTCACGAATTATTTATACACTTGTTTTTTGCTTGGCAACTTTAAATAGCTATGCTTGGAATGCAGCAGGCCACAGGGTGGTGGCACAAATTGCGTATGATAATTTAACGCCTAAAGCCCGGAGCATGTGTTATAAATATCTTCGTTTACGCACCCATAACACACCCAATTCCAGTTTTGTTAGCTCATCAACATGGATGGATGAAATTAGATGGAGAGAAGTATATTGGTATGATGTAATGCACTATATTGATATTCCTTTTTCCAGTGATGCAACTCACTTACCTCCTATTGAAAGTACCAATGCAGTAAAAACAATTAAACAAGCAACTTCGGTACTTTCCTCTAAAAAGACGAGTCCGTCGGATAAAAAACTTGCGTTACGCATGTTAATTCATATAACAGGTGACATCCATCAACCATTACACGCTATAACTCGAGTCAGTGAGCAACATCCTAAGGGTGATTTAGGGGGTAATTTATTCTTGTTAGGTAAAAATCCGGTAGGCAGTAATTTACATCAGTACTGGGATAATGGGGCAGGCTTTTTTCTTGGGCAATTTGATGAGGCTCGAGTAAAAAATACAGCACAACAATTAGAACAAAAAATGTCCTGTTCAATGATTGGTACAGAAATAAATTCTGCTAGATGGGCAAAAATGTCCCATAAGCTGGCTATAAAGAGTGCTTATCAGATAAATCCTAATGAAACCCCTGATAATAAATATCAGGAAAATGCTCAGAAATTAGTTCAAAAACAAGCTACGTATGCAGGATGTAGACTCGCAGCATTACTTAATAAAATTGCTCAATCATAAATTATGTACCGGATATAATGAATATCTCGATTGACTCCAATCTTCAACTCTTGTTGTATGGGTGAAATAACACTAAATAATCTATTTTTATTTGTGGTATTTAAGTGATAAAAGAAAGAGTATTAACTAGTACTGAAACCCTAGGGTCGTTCCTGAGCTTTTTCCACATATCATCGCTCTTTATTTGTCTCTTCTGATATTTCTGAAAAGGATGTTTAAAAACATTATAAAACACTCAAGTCTATTATGATTGATAAGAGAAATCCTAATAATCCTGTAAAACAGTTGATGCTATCAAAAAAGTTAACGCTATTGCACATAGTGTGGATCTAGTGAATATGTCAGTGATTATAGGAATCACGAGAGGAAATTTGTCTCAAGTAAAAGGTATGAAACAAGTAATGCCAAGAGAATTGTAGAAACAAAATGCTTAATTTGAACTTAAAATACCTATAAAAACAAAATATAAATACTATGCTATATTTTAGATGCAATTGATTAAAAATAGGATTTATTTCCTCAACAAAAAGGAATAATAAACATGGATAAATTATGTGCAAAGATTGGTGTAGTTAGCTTATTAATGAGCGTTTCATTATTTGGCTGGGCAGGATCAGGTGCCTGCAAAGCTATTGCAATCTCTTGTATGCAAAATGGTTATTTTAAAGGAGGGGAGAATGCAGGTAAAGAGTTAGTTAAAGACTGTGTTTTACCTGTGGCAATGGGCAAAAAGCAATTACCTAATACCAATTTCAGTCCAGAACAATTACAGCAATGCAAGATGAAGTTAGCTGAAAAAATAAAAGGTAAAATGCAAGAAAAAATGCAAGAAAAAATGCAGCAATAACATCCAAATCCTCTCCCTTAAAGGGAGAGGATTTTTGTCTTATTCCTTTTGTAACGATTCCATCACAGCACCTAAGAAACGGGTTGCCTCGCCTCCAGTTACTGCTCTATGGTCAAAACTTAACGATAAAGGAAGTATATTATGTGCTTCGATTGTTCCTTGAGCATTGACAACAGCTCCCTGATAGAGTCTGCCCACGGCCAGGATAGCGACCATCGGTGGAACAATAATTGGGCTTGCAAAGCGACCGGCAAACTTTCCAAAATTAGAAAGTGTTATAGTAGCTCCTTTCAATTTATCTGCAGTAATTTCTCGATTGCTTACAGATTCTTTAAACTCATTGATCCTTTTTCGTAGATCACTATCGGAAAGTTTCCCTGCATCATGAATAACAGGTACAAATAACCCTTCTTCATTATCCATGGCTAAACCAAGATGCACCTCATCAAAACACTGACGCGCACCGTGTTTTGTATCAAACCATGCATTTATTGCGGGCTCTTTTTTAGTGGCGTAGATCATTGCACGGATTAGGCGAATCGTAATATCAGTACCTGGCTTCCAAGCACTAGTATCCGCTTCATCAAAAATACTTACAGGTACAACTTCTGCATGAGATTGGGTCATACTATTGAGCATTGCTCGTCTTACTCCACGCAGAGGTTCAAAGCCTGCGGGAATTTCTGAGCTCTTGTCAGCTTGCGCCTGAACATCACCTCGAGTGATGATGCCAAACTCTCCTGTTCCTTTAACGGTAGATAAATCAACATTAAGTTTTTTAGCAAGCATTTTTACTGCAGGTGTAGCTTTGATACGACTTTTAGCTGTGGGCTGGATGCCGACAGTAAAATTATCTTCAGTGATTTCACTGCTTTCTTCTAAATTACCGACAACTGTTCCTTTGTCTTCTGTTTTTACACTAGCTGATTTAAAAGCTACCAAAGGTTCACCTGTTTTAATGACATCTCCAGGTTTCCCATATAATTTGCTAATAGTTCCAGACTGAGGACAAGGTACATCGACGACAGCTTTTGCGGTTTCCATAGAAACTAAAGGTTGATCAACTATTACATTATCGCCTTCTTTGACAAACCATTCATGAATTTCGGCATCTGGCAGGCCTTCACCCAAATCAGGTAGATTGAAAATATTCATTATTACTCCATTATGCTCATAACACTGTTTTTAATCCGTGCAACACTTGGAATGTACTGTTTTTCCAGCTGGAAATAGGGCATTACAGTATCATATCCGGTTACCCGTTGGACTGGAGCCATTAAATCAGCCATAGAATTTTCCATAATTTGTGCGGAAATTTCGGCACCAACTCCACAAGTTTTTGCTGCTTCATGAACGATAACACACCGTCCTGTTTTCTCTACTGAGGCTAGAATTGTTTCAATATCCAATGGCTTAATTGTTGCCACATCGATGACTTCGCAAGAAATTCCTTCGTTGCCTAATTGTTTCGCTGCTTGTTGGGTTTCGTGGATACTGGCTCCCCAGCTTACTAATGTGACGTCATCACCCTGCTGTAAAGTAAAACACTTGCCGATGGGAAGTGCTTCACCGTTATCTTCTACAGGTTGCTTGACCAAACGATAAATACGTTTAGGCTCAAGAAAAACTACTGGATCAGGATTACGCATTGCTGCTAAAAGCAGTCCATAAGCACGTCGTGGTGAGGAGGGAATTACAACTTGTAATCCAGGAATATGAGCAAATAGTGCCTCAGTACTCTCAGAATGATGTTCTGGAGCTCGAATGCCGCCGCCAAAGGGTGCACGAAAAACGAGAGGACAATGTAGTCGCCCACGTGTTCTATTACGCATACGAGCAGCATGAGAAATAATTTGATTCATTGCTGGGTAGATAAACCCCATAAATTGAAATTCAGCAACTGGTTTCAATCCTTGTATCGACATACCAATTGCTAATCCTGCAATCATGGATTCTGCCAGCGGAGTATCAAAAACTCTTTTTTCACCGAAACGTTCTTGCAATCCTACCGTGGCGCGAAAGACACCACCATTTTTACCTACATCCTCACCAAAAACCACAACATTGTCATCATGAGCTAACTCATAAGCCAAAGCCTGAGTTACTGCCTCGATTAAAGTAATATCAGGCATGAGTTGCTTCCTCCATAGCTATTGCACGTTGTTCCACTAAATATTCGGGTAGTTCGGCATAATGATAATCAAAAATACTGCTGATTGGCTGTGGTTCCATACTCAAGTATTCATTAACTGATTTTTCTACTTCTTCAGAACATTGAATTACCAGATTTTCTTCATCTTGCGCATTCCAGACTTTTTGTTCTATAAGAAATTCTTTAAATCGTGATATGGGTTCTTTAGGTTTGGCTTTTTCAACTTCAGCCCCAGGCTGATAACGAGTTGCGTCATCAGCTGTTGTATGATCCGATAAACGGTAAGAGATAGCTTCTATTAAAGTAGGGCCTTCACCATGACGTGCTTTTTCGATTGCATCGCCGATAACTTGTCTTGTCGCCAGAATGTCATTACCGTCAATTTGCATCCCTGTAAAGCCAGCTGCTACAGCTTTTTGTGCTATAGTTTGGGTACCGGTCTGTTGATCTCTAGGCACAGAAATTGCCCATTGGTTATTATTGACTACGAAAACAATGGGTAAATTCCATGTGCCTGCCACGTTCATTGCTTCATAAAAATCGCCTTCGGAGGTACCGCCCTCACCAAGACATACTACTGCGACACGAGGTTGATTTCTGTATTTAAAGGCAAATGCAACCCCTGTTGCATGTAAACATTGAGAGGCAATTGGAACACATATCGGTAAGTCTTCCGTATTACAGGAAAATTGACTGCCGCGCTCATCACCACCCCAGAAAGCAAGTATTTCAGACATCTTTACGCCGCGTTGAAATTGCGCAGCGTAATCGCGATAATAGGGCACAAGTACATCCTCAGGTCGCATTGCATGACCTATAGCGGTTGAAATTGCTTCCTGTCCATTAATCGGGGCATAAGTTCCCATTTTACCTGTTCTTTGTAAAGCTATAGCTTTTTTATCAAAAGTCCGTGTAAGAACCATAGTTTTATAAAGTTCTTTGAGCACAGAATGATCATGGGCAAAAGAAGGTAGTTGTCCGACCAATTTCCCATGTTCATTTAAAAGTTGAGTATATGTAATGTCAAATTGAGCAACTGTTGCCATACAAGGCTCCTTGTCAATAAAGCGTTTGCATAGCATACTCACAAATTAATTCAAAAACCAGAGAATTAGTATGGAATTCGTATTCCGTAAAAAAACTAAATGTGTCGATATGAGCGATATGATATAGAAATAATTGGTACCCTGTGTGTAAAGTAATTGAATAGAGGATTAATACCTCATAAATGATTGGATTCTGTTGTGCTTCCCCAGTACCAGTATCAGTTTTTATAATAATTACCCAAGAGGAATATTTTGAGTCGATTTGTATTATATTCATTAGACTATCATGATTCACTGCGTGAGTATTACCAAAAATTACTTCATCTACCTGGTTTTGTCCTTTTAGAAAGCACAGATCGCGCTCATGGACGTTATGATATAATCAGCGCCTATCCTTATGATTCAATTCAAATCGATCAAAATACTGATGCTTTGCCGCACTTATTAACAAAAATAAGTCAACTCTTATCACCAATCCCCTCTGTTGCAGATCTTCCTTTTCAAGGCGGTGCTCTTGGCTATATTTCTTATGATCTTGGGACAAAGCTATTAGGAATAAATTCCAGCATACAACCTACATTAGAAAATATGCCTTTGCTAAATCTTGGTTTGTATGATTGGGCAATTATTGCAGATCATCATACTAAAACCGTAACTGTATTTGCGGCAAATACCCATCAGTCAACTTCTAAAATTGTTGATGAAGTATTGGAGTTATGGAATAGACCCGCGAAACAACAAGATAATGCGACTATTAAAAGTGATTGTATGCCTTTGATGAGCAAACAAAACTATATCAAAGCATTTTCCTCCATTTATCAATTTTTAAAAGAAGGAAGGAGTTACCAAGTCAATCTGACTCAGCCATTTCATGTTAATTACGATGGGGACAGTTGGGCTTTTTATAAAAAAATTTGTTTGAAAAACCCTGTTCCATTTGCTGCTTTTCTACGAACAGCACATGCTGATATTTTAAGTTTTTCCCCTGAGCGTTTTCTATTTTATGAAGAGGGTAAATTAGTAACATCTCCTATTAAAGGAACAATAGGACGCTCAGCTAACCCTATGGAAGATGAAGTATTAAAAAATAAATTAACATCATGTGAAAAAAATCGGGCTGAAAATGTCATGATTGTTGATTTATTGAGAAATGATTTAGGTAAAATCGCTCAAACAGGTTCGGTACGCGTAACTAATTTATTCGACGTACAAAGCTATAATTCAGTACATCATCTAGTGAGTACAATAGAAGCTCAATGTACCGCTACCACTCTACCATTTGATGCATTTTTGTCCTGTTTTCCTGGCGGTTCTATTACGGGAGCTCCAAAAATTGAATCTATGCGAATTATTAATGAACAAGAATCTTATGCGCGAGGCATTTATTGTGGCTCTATAGGCTATTTTTCTCGGCATGGACGTTTTGATACGAATATTGCTATTCGTACCGTTACAGCCAAAGAGAATATTTTACATTTAGCTGCTGGTGGAGGAATAGTTATTGACTCAAACTGGGAAGATGAATATCGTGAATGTTTTATTAAAATAGCAGCGGTTATTAATGGACTTAAATCAAGTTAAAGGGGAAAAGTTTGCGCATTCGGCTGTGGTTGTTTTGTATGAGCAATTATCTGATTCATTAATTTTGACACAACGTAGTGATAATCTGCGCGCACATCCAGGAGAAATTTGTTTCCCAGGAGGTACCTGGGAGGAGGGGGATAAAAGCTATTATGCTACTGCGCTTAGAGAGTTACATGAAGAGTTAGGCATTACCTCGGAGCGCATCACTTTGATAAAAGAATTAACTACTCAAAAAACCCTTTTGGGCAAGATTATCCACCCTTGGTTTGCAAGTATCGAGACGCTTCATCCTTATCTACTAAATGATCAAGAAGTTACTCGTTTAATATCGATCCCAATGGCATTAGTCCAAGATGCTCAAAATTATAAAGATTTTATAATTGAACGGAATGGTCGTCGGTATGTTACTTGCGAATTCACTGCAAATAAAGATTGGGTATGGGGTGCGACGGCTCGCATAATGAAACAATTGATAAAATAATCAGAGAGGGATGTTTATATTGTGATTTTTTAAAGAATAGGGTCTTGTAGCAGACCCTATTCTATTTTACATAGCAACGGCAGGTTTTTTCTCCGGGAGACTTGGAGACGTAGCAGCGGAGTCTTTAAGTGCTCGACGAAGAATTTTTCCAACATTTGTTTTGGGTAGTTCATCATAAAACTCAACTACTCTGGGAACTTTATAAGCGGTAAGATGTTCTCGACAATAAGCAATCACTTGCTCCTCAGTTAAAGCAGGATCTTTTTTTACAATACATGCTTTAACGCGCTCACCAGATTCCGTATCAAAAACGCCAACAACGCCCACTTCCAAAACACCAGGATGCATTGCAATCACTTGTTCGACTTCATTTGGATAAACATTAAAGCCGGAGACAAGTAACATGTCTTTTTTTCGATCGACGAGGTAAATAAAACCTTCTTCATCCATTTTACCAATGTCCCCAGTTTTTAAATAGCCATTCTTGGTGAACACTAAGGCGGTTTCATCAGGTCGTTTCCAATATCCAGGGGTCACTTGTGGGCCTTTAATGCAAATTTCTCCGCTTGTTCCTATAGGTACTTCATGTTCATCATCATCAATGATGATGACATCTGTAGAAGGTACGGGCACTCCTATGCTTCCATTATATTCCGTCAGATTCATGGGATTCATGATGGCAGCAGGGCTGGTTTCAGTTAATCCATAAGCTTCTAATACAGGTGTTTTGGTCACTTCATGCCATTTAAGGGCTACACTTTTTTGCAATGCCATACCACCCGCAAGTGAAATTTTTAGTTTGCTGAAATCAACTTCTTTAAATTTAGGCTGGTTTAGTAAACCATTAAACAGGGTATTAACACCCGTAATTGCTGAAAAACGCACTTTCTTGATTTCTTTAACAAAGTGCTTCATATCACGGGGATTTGTGATCAGCACATTTTTTGCTCCTTGTTTTAAAAAAGTCAAACAATTCGCCGTAAGAGAGAAAATATGGTACAGAGGTATTGCTGTAATAATTGTTTCGTCGCCATTTAACCCTACTATAGGTTTAATCCATGCCTCAGCTTGAAGGACGTTGGAGATCATATTGCAATGAGTTAAAATAGCACCTTTTGCTACGCCTGTTGTACCTCCGGTATATTGTAGAAATGCAATATCGTCATGTCCCAACTCTACCTGATGCAACGTCGACTGTTCTCCTTCAAGCAAAGTATAATTAAAAGCTACCGCATGTGGGATACTATAAGCAGGTACCATTTTTTTTATGTATTTAATTACCGAATTGATAATGATTCGTTTTGGAGTTGGAAATAGGTCCGCTATTTCAGTCACAATAACATGTTTGACTGTAGGAATGGAACTTAAAGCCTTTTCTACAGTTTTTGCAAAATTAGCAAGTACAATGATTGCTTCTGCACCTGAGTCATTCATTTGATGAATAAGCTCATCTGTGGTGTAAAGTGGATTCGTATTAACAACAATATAGCCTGCACGTAAGATGCCGAATAAGGCTACCGGGTATTGAAGAACGTTAGGAAGCATGATTGCTACCCGAGCCCCTTTATCCAGTTTGAGCTGTTGAAGATAAGCAGCAAAATTTCGGCTTAACTCATCCAGCTCACCAAAAGTAATACCGCTCCCTAAATTGGTATACGCGGTTTTTTTAGCATAGCGCGAGCAGGATTCTTTAAACAAATCTACGAGGGAAGAATACTGACTTGCGTCAATTTCATGCGGGACTCCTTTCTGATATTGTTCAAACCACCGTTTATCCACCTTAATATCCTTCTGTTATTGGTTTTCACATGTTAGTATAAACAAAAATATCGGTTATGGATATCATACTCATGGGTGAAAATACCACACAAACTCAAGCATTTAAACTAAAAGGTCGTCTTTATACATTTACTGTGTTACATGTATTAAATACGAACTCTGATGTTTTTTCGCAACAACTTGATGATACTATCGCCAAAGCTCCTAAATTATTTGAGCATACTCCTGTTGTTTTTGATCTATCGTCGGTACAACAGTTAGAATTTGATTTGCAGCCTTTACTCCAGAGTGCACGTGCGCATGGTATGATCCCTGTTGCTCTTCAAGGAGGAAGCGTATTACATAATACTCTGGCTCAATGTCATGGTTTGGCTGTATTGCATGCATCTTCAACACAAGATAAACCTATTATTGAACGTCCTATTGAAAACAACCATCATGACTCATTAAAATCACCAACAAAGTTAATTACTACACCAGTACGTTCGGGACAACAAGTGGTAGCAAAAGGTGGCGATCTCGTGGTGACTTCTTCGGTAAGTCATGGTGCTGAATTACTGGCAGACGGTTGTATCCATGTGTATGGCGCTTTAAGAGGCAGGGCTTTGGCAGGAATTTCTGGAGATAAAGAAGCAAGAATTTTTTGTCAATCTCTGGAGGCAGAGTTAGTGTCAATCGCAGGATTTTATCGTTTAAGTGATGCAATCGAGCATTACAATGGTCCTTGTCAAATTTATTTAATCGATGAACACATACAAATAGAGCCCTTATGATAGATGTTGTTTTTATTTCTGATCTTCATCTGCATCCAGAAGATCAGGCTATTCAGGATCGCTTTAGTCATTTTCTTGAATGGGCACGAATTTCTGTTAAAAATATTTATATCCTGGGTGATTTTTTTCATGCGTGGGTAGGTGATGATGCAATTGATGATTGGAGCAAGGAGATTGCTCATCAGTTATCTTCTTTAAAAAAACAAGGAATCAACTTATTTTACATGCATGGTAATCGTGATTTCCTATTGGGTAAAACTTTCGCACATCTTGCCGGATGGACCGTTTTATCTGAGCCGACTGTAATTCAATTAGGGCAGGAAAAAATATTGTTAGTGCATGGAGATCGGTATTGTACTAAAGATTTAGCACATCAGCGTTTTAGATTGTTAACTCGAAATAGAATATTTACTGCTTTTTTTTTAAGTTTACCGCTAAAATATCGTCAACGGTTAGTAAACCAAATTCGCTCTCGTAGTCAAATGAATAGCAACAAATCTATGGAAGAAATGGGTGTGGTTACTGAGGAAATCATTAAGCATATGTCATACTACCAAGTGAACATATTAATTCATGGTCATACTCATAAACCGGGTATGACTTCTTATCAAAATAGCTCAAAAATTTTAAAACGTTACGTCCTGAGTGATTGGGATGACAAACCCCAGGTATTGTGTTATGATAATACAAAAGGGCTCTATTTTGCTCATTTGTAATTTTTAGAGAGGCAGGCTATGACTCAACAGAAGACCGAAGAAGACATTGCAAAGGAAAAACAAGAAACGAATAAAGAGTTTGAAAAAGACATAGCTCGGATCAACAAGGAAGAAAATGAAAAGAAACGATTAGAAGCTCTTGAAGAGTCACGATTTCGACATCAGCGCGAGTGGGCTAAGACGATGGATGAGTTAAGGCAGTCTCATTTTCTTCCAAAAAATCAGCGAAGAGAGGGTGGACCCCAAACGCATTGGGATGAAGCAAAACAATTGGCTGATGATATCATTAATTCGAAACAAACTTCCATCAATGATTGGCGCTCTAATATGATGGATTTGTTAAATATGTTTACAAAACTTAATAAAGCAATAAACATATCGTCAAATCAAGTTTCAGGTGAAGCGGTGGACCTGATAAAAAATGCCACCAATAGGGACGAGACACCTATTCTCCGAGCAATAACGCACCCTAAAGAGCGTATGTATGAAGCTGTTAAGTCAGTTATACTTGATAAAATTAAAGGCAATAATGATGTAAAGATAGAAGCTATTAAACATAAAGTTACATTTAAGGATGGGAAAGTTGATGTCGCCCCTTTAACACGTGCTGACGGTATACCTTTCGATAAAGAAAATGATGCAAATAAAGCATTTAAGAAATTTGTTGAACTGTGGTTAATGGAAAATCAGTATGTACCTGCTAATACTAACAATGATGGTTCTTATGTCCATTTCCCGGATGGTACACCATTAACTGAGGATGTGTTTAATGATTTAAATTCTGCTCCAACTACAAGCTTTTCTAATTTTTTATCACAAAGCGCTTCCTTTAAATTTGAAGAACAGGAAGAGTTGCAATCAGGGCAGACTTTGACTAATACTTAATCGGGTCAAAGTTGGCCCTTTAATTACATTGCGGTATTCCGCTATGGAAGCGAAATACCGTATCAGTTTTTAAAATAAAATCATTTTCCAAAGTTAAAAACAAGTTCAGGCGTTCTTCTATATCCCCGCCATATAATTTTGCCAAGCGCAGATAGTCTTTAAAATGACGTGCTTCTGATCTAATTAAAGTGGTGTAAAATTTTGCTAATTCCTGATCCTCAAGATAGGGGATAATGGCATAAAAACGCTCGCAGGAACGAGCCTCGATGATGGCACCGATGATCAACTGATCACATAAGCGTTGAAGGACATTCCTGCTTGTAATCTGCTGATGCATGTGCGTAGCATATGCTGATGGCTGCAAAGAACAAAATTGAATCCCTTTTTCAGTCATTAGATTAATGACTTTTTCAAAATGAAGTAACTCTTCGCGCGCTAAGGGCGCCATCACTTCAACCAATTCCTTTTTGTCTGGATATTTGCTGATAAAATTAATTGCTGTTGCTGCTGCTTTACGCTCACAATGAGCGTGGTCAATTAATAATAATGGGATGTGATTTGCAGCGAAATCCAACCATACTTGTGGCGTTTGGACTTGAAGAAAGTTATTTAATAATTGTAAATCAATATCTAATCGTTTTAACATCTGCTAAATACACTATACTTATCAAATAAATTGTCTTATATCATAGGATCTTTTTACAATTCTACTATTTTGGCTACAAGGCCTTGATTTTCTGTGCGTCGATGCTCATATATTTTTATGTATGCCAGTGCTCAAAAACCAAAGTCTTAAGCTCAATATAGTAAATTGTAAACAGATACAATACTTTGAAAATTTGAATTGGATGAAAAATGAACGGGGAAGAAATTGATACTGAATTAAGCCATTGGTTTTCAACTTATGGAATAATAACGGCTGAACGTTTATTAGGCAGATACAACGTCAATCTGGCACAAACCGAATTAGTGGTCGCTATTAGAAGCCCATTTAGTTTTTATCATCGAATGCTAAAGGTTCCATTAAGAAGTGTACTTAATGGCATTATCCTGCAACAAGCAAATGACTATCATGTTTATGTACAAAAATTATTTATCGATTATTTACTGTCTGGAGAAAACTCTAAAGGTGAAGAAGCCCAAGGTGCTTCAACACGTGAAGTTATAGAAAAAGAACGACAACAATTAGTTGCATTAGGGGATGAGTTTAATGCTGTGCAAGGAGAACATGATTATTTAATTGCTAACAGTCAGGCTTCATTGATAAGAATAGCTCAAATATTCAATACGGAGTTGGATAAAGCAATCTCCTCATTAAAAAAAGAACTTAAGAGCTTTGGTTCTTCAGAGAAAAAAAGTAAAATCCGCGCAGCAATTAATAATTCTTTGATTCATTGCAATATGACAGAAGTACAAAGCAATAAATATCTTTTTATAGATAAAATGAATGAGGTTCTTAATCTCTCCCTATCGGAAGATTTAAAGGAAAAAATTGTAAATATTTTGTCCGAAATTATGCAAATGAATATGGATTTTGATGAGCAGATAAGTGATTTTGCTGCTCAAACTGAAGAATTAAGCAGGAGGGCTAACTCCTACCGTACTCAATTTTATGAGACGATTCTTCGCGTTGTTGATTTATTAAAATCATTACCTGAGTACAAAATTGATGCTGAGCAAGATGCCATTAATAGAGAGCCCTTATACTTTGACAAGAACATAGGGGCACTATGAGTGCATCAACAGGTATGTAATAAGACATCAGAAATGGCGGTGTGTACTTCGGCTTTACTTCGAACATCGAGACTATAATCGATATAAAAATGAATTTATATTAGCCATGTAGCTTGTATTTCATGTATAATATTGCACTTTAACTAACCCCCCATGGAGTGCATGATGGCAAAAGAAACAACATTGTCAATTATTAAACCTGATGCAGTAGCTAAATCTGTTATTGGTCAAATCTATTCTCGTTTTGAAAATGCGGGCCTCAATATCATAGCGGCAAAAATGATGCAACTTTCTCGTGAACAAGCAGAAAATTTTTATGACATTCATCGCGCACGACCTTTCTTTAAAGATTTAGTTGAGTTCATGATCTCTGGCCCAGTAATGATTCAGGCATTGCAAGGTGAAAATGCAGTATTGAAAAATAGAGAAATTATGGGTGCAACAAACCCTAAAGAAGCTGCACCTGGAACAATACGTGCTGATTTTGCTGATAGTATTGATGCAAATGCAGTGCATGGTTCAGATAGTCTTGAAAACGCGGTTCGTGAAATAGCCTTTTTCTTTGAGCCCCATGAAATTTGTGAGAGATAAGAATTAGTTTTTGATATTTAATGACACTAAGATTTTGTAGATTGTAGTTGTAGCCTGAGTGCGCAGCACACAGGCTCCCTTTAATTGTATTCCTCATGCGTCGTCATTAAATTTGGAGCAAAAATGACACAAAAAGTAAATCTGCTTGATTACAATTATCAACAAATGCGTGAACTGCTGCATAGCTGGGAAGAACAACCTTACAGAGCTCAGCAGATAATCCAATGGATTCATCAGGCCGGTTTTACCGATTTCGCAAAAATGACAAATCTTGGCAAAGCCTTAAGAGAAAAATTGGCGGAGCGATCATGTATTAAATTACCAGAAATTGTTGCTTGCCAAAAATCCAATGATGGTACCCATAAATGGCTCTTGAAACTGGAATGTGGCAATTGTATCGAGACAGTATTTATTCCTGAAAGCAATCGTGGAACTTTATGTGTTTCCTCTCAAGTTGGGTGTGCTTTGAATTGTTCCTTTTGTTCTACCGCAAAACAAGGTTTTAATCGCAATTTATCTACAGCCGAAATTATTGGTCAAGTTTGGTTGGCTGTCCGTGAACTATCACAACAACAAGGAGTTCATGACAAAAAAATAACAAATGTAGTAATGATGGGTATGGGAGAACCCTTACTTAATTTTGATAATGTTGTGTCTGCAATGAATATTATGATGGATGATTTTGCTTATGGATTATCAAAACGTCGTGTTACTTTAAGTACTTCAGGGGTTTTACCTGATCTGGAACGTTTAAGAGACATTAGCCCTGTTGCATTGGCTGTTTCGCTGCATGCACCGAATGATGAGTTAAGAAACGAACTTGTTCCTATAAATAAAAAATATCCGTTGAATCAATTGATGGCTTTATGCAAAAACTATTTTAAGAATGAACCTCGAAGAAAAGTCACTTTTGAATATGTAATGCTTAAGGGAGTCAATGATCAACCTGAACATGCAAATCAATTGATAAAATTATTGAAAAATGTTCCAGCAAAAGTCAATTTAATTCCTTTTAATCCTTTTCCAATGACACAATACGAGCGCTCATCTCAGGAAACAATTGATGCTTTTAGAGATAGATTAATCACACATGGAATTAATACAATTACTCGAAAAACACGAGGTGATGATATTGACGCAGCATGTGGGCAATTAGCCGGAGAGGTTAAGGATAGAACAAGTCGATCCAAAAGATGGCAAAAATTGCATTTTATGCCTAAAACAAACCAAGAGCAGCAAGCAGCAGAATAATGAAGCATACATTGGGTTTAGCGAAGTTATAAATTCACAAATTACAATAAAATCATTATTTGTGACAAATTATTTTTAATTTATTGGTAAGCGGTTATAATGCGCAATCATTTATAATCTTAGTGTGAAAATACCGTGTTAAAAAAGTTTTATCTCTTGCTTGTTATGACTTGTCTGTTTTTGCAGGCATGCGTGCATGATGAAGAAAGCGAAAAACAAAATTTTAAAAAACCAGATCTCAGTAAGGCTGCATCATATAATGTTCAGCTAGGGTTAGGTTATTTAAAGCAGGGTGATAGGCCAAGAGCGAAAAAAAAGATTCTTACTGCATTGGAGCAAGAACCTAGCTCACCTGATGTTAATTCAGCAATGGCTTATTATTTTGAACAAACCAAAGAATTAGATCAAGCAGAGAAATATTATTTGAAAGCCATATCGCTAGCAAAAAATGGAGGCGCACAGCTTAATAATTACGGTGCTTTTTTATGTCGACAAGGTGATTATAAAAAAGCTGAAGCTTATTTCTTAAAGGCGGTCAATGATCTAAAGTATTTGCATACTGCTGGAGCTTATGAAAACGCAGGTCTTTGTGCTTTATCAACCCCTAATGAAGATAAGGCCAAGCTTTATTTTGTAAAAGCATTAAATCAGGATCCTTCACAGAAAGTGTCTTTTTATGAATTACTAAAACTTGAAATTAAAGCCAAACATGATGCAGAGGCATTTGCTCTTGTACAAAAGCATCCTGATTTAGTGTTGAATGACAAGGTATTATTATCATTAGCCAAGGAGGTTTCTGATAAAGTTGGGCAACACAGTTTAGCTGCAGAATATGAACTGAGCATGAATAATTTGAATTCCAATGTCGATAATAGTGGAGTAAATAATGAATACAACAACCACGCTGGATGAGAGTATCGCAGAGTATAATAATAATCCAGGCGAGCAACTTGCCAGTATTCGCCAACAAAAAGGATATACCATTGAATATGTTGCCAATAAATTGCATTTAAGGGCTCGTATTATTGAATTAATTGAAAATAATGAGTTCCATTTATTACCCGAGCCTGTTTTTGTTAAAGGATATTTGCGTGCTTATGCTAAATTGCTTGGCACATCACCCGAGCCCTATCTGGCAATATTTAATGCTCAGTTTGTTGTCGAGAAAAAAACTGATCGAGCCCTCTTATGGCAGCAAAGTAAACGGGAATCACATAAAGCGGAACATATTATCCGTTGGTTTACAATTTTGTTTGCAGTAGGTGTGATTGTTGCTGTAGGAGTTTGGTGGCAAAAGAACAGAGATACTCACCAGATGTTTCCGACAAAGACAGCTCCTGTTGATTTATCATTAAATCAAACACCAACAATTGAAACTAAAGAGCTTAGACTCACTGACATATCAAAAATGCAATCTTTGTTAAACCCAAAACCAGAAATGTCTCCTATGGAGAAGATAGGTGACTGAACGAATTCAAGCAATCCGTGGAATGAATGATATTTTGCCTGAGGCAATGGTTTTTTGGCGTTCCATTGAACAGATATTTGTGAGTGTATTGTCCAGCTATGGTTATCAGGAAATACGTTTTCCACTTATTGAAAGCACACAGCTATTTAAAAGGACTATAGGTGAAGTAACAGATATAGTCGAAAAAGAAATGTATACTTTTAATGACTTAAATGGGGATAGTATTACTTTAAGACCTGAAGGAACAGCTGGCTGTGTACGTGCTTGTCTGCAAAATGGGCTTTTGCATAATCAGCAACAAAAACTGTGGTATATGGGGCCGATGTTTCGTCACGAAAGACCACAGAAAGGACGATATAGGCAGTTCAATCAATTAGGTGTTGAAGCATTTGGTATGCAAGGTGCACTGGTTGAGTTGGAGTTGATTTCTCTATGCCGTAAGTTTTGGGAGCAATTAGGATTTGCTGACTTTGTCCAATTACAAGTGAATACCTTAGGCGAATTAACCGAACGCCATGATTATAAAAAAACTCTCGTTGAGTATTTGACTGATCATGAAAATCAGTTGGATGAGGACAGTAAACGCAGGTTAACTCGAAATCCATTGCGTATTTTGGACAGTAAAAACCCTGAGATGCAACAATTATTGGCTAATGCACCTAAATTGATCGATGTTCTTGGTGAAAAAAGTCGTGCACATTTTCAGTCTTTCTGTGATGGTTTGGATGCATTAAAGGTACCTTATGTAATTAATCCCGTTTTGGTGAGGGGGCTGGATTATTACGGGCATACAGTTTTTGAGTGGGTTACTGATAAATTAGGAAGCCAATCCACAGTATGTGCTGGAGGACGCTACGATATATTAATCGAGCAGTTAGGTGGTAACCCAACTCCTGCGGTAGGTTTTGCATTAGGTATCGAAAGAATATACTTACTTATGGAAACCTTGAATCTTTTGCAGCAAGAGAGTAAAAAGAACGCATTATATCTTATTGCAACGAATGAGCAGGCTGTAATACGGGGTCTTGTAATTTCTGAATGGATACGTAAGGCTTATCCAAAGATAGAGGTATCAGTAAATACCGCAGGTGGGAGCTTTAAAAGCCAATTCAAAAAAGCAGATAAAAGTGGTGCGCGCTTGGCTTTAGTTTTAGGCGAAGATGAGTTGGCTAATGAGCAAATTAGTATTAAAGATTTACGTAATGAGGCTGAGCAAATTACAGTGGATCAAAATATGATTAATCAGGTCTTGAAAGATTTTTTAGAGTGAGTGCAGGAGAATGTTATGTCAGTGTATATGACTGAAGAGGAACAACTGGAATCGATAAAGAAATGGTGGAAGCAATACGGTAATCTTATCACCGTAGTATTATCACTTGTACTCTTTGGCATTGCCGGCTATCGATATTTACATTGGCATCAAGCAAAGGTTACTCAACAAGCTTCTGTTGCCTATGAGCAAATGATGGTTGCTCTTTCAAATCAAAATATTAAAGGTGTAAGAGCGTATGCTAATGAATTGACTCATCAACATAGCAGTACGGTTTATGCTGATGTGGCGCATCTGACACTTGCGAAAATTTATGTATCAAAAAATAAACTGGATAACGCTACAGATGAGCTGAAAGTGGTTGCTACAAACAGCAAAATGCCTGCTTTAAAACAAATTGCAAAAATTCGTATGGCACGTATTTTGGCAGCTGAAAAGTCTTATACAAATGCTCTTAATGAATTAAGCAGTATCGATGATAAAACTTACTTACCTGTTATTAATGAGTTAAAAGGCGATATTTATGGAGCAACAGGCCAATATCAAGAAGCTATGAGTTCCTATAAACTAGCTTTAGATGAAGTAAAAAACAATGGGATGGGTAATTTATTTTTGGAAATGAAAACTAACGAGATAGCAAGTAAATCGCACTCAATGATTTCTGGAGATAAAAAAGTAAAGTCTGCATAACTTTTATAGCCCGAGTATTAGGTCATATAACTCATAAGTATAGTATTTTTTGCCGCTCGGTTATATTTGTATGCATAATAGTGATCTTTTATTGATTATTTTGTAAAAATTCGAGGTTCAATTTTCATGAAAATGAAATTATTTATTTTAATTCTATGTGCTTTAGTTCAAGGATGTTCAAAACTTGATGATTATATGTTGGGTAAAGACAACACGCCAAAACCTAAAGAACTCAAGTTGGTAAAGGATAAAGTTAAGGTTGAGCAAAACTGGACGGTAGTTGCTGGTAAGTCATCTAAAAATAAGGAATATTTAAGGTTGAAACCAGTGGTTCAGGGTGGTGTTATTTATACTGCTGATGCCAGTGGGTTGGTTCGTGCTATTAATAAGCATAATGGACAGGTGAAATGGACTACAACGTTGAAACATGGGTTAGTTAGCGGTCCTGCTGTAGCCAGTGGATATATTGTTGTGGGCACCAATAACTCATCATTGGTTGTATTAAATAAAAGCAACGGTAACAAATTATGGCAAAAAAAGGTTACTGGTGAAATTTTATCACCGCCGGCTGTTCTGGGTGGAAAAGTTATCGTGAAGACTATTGATGGTAAAGTTTATGCCTTTAATACAGCAGATGGTAAACAAATATGGATGACAGAGCATGGTTCACCCAGTTTAATCTTGAAGGCAAGCTCATCACCCATTGCTATGGGAAATTTGGTGTTGATTGGTTTTTCTGATGGAAAATTGGATGCATTGGATGTAAAAACTGGCCGAGTTATGTGGCAGCGCAGTATTGCTTATGCATCAGGTCCAAGTGATGTGGAACGATTAGTTGATATTGATGCAGATCCAATTGTGGAAAATAATGTGGTTTATCTCGCCAGTTATCAAGGTTACATAGGCGCACTGTCTTTGTCAGATGGACAATTTATTTGGAGAAAACCAGGTTCCGTATATAAAAATATGGTTTTAAGCGGTAATACATTGTATCTAACAGACAGCCATGATGTCATTTGGTCTATTGATAAACGCAATGGTCAAGTTAATTGGAAACAGACTGGTTTAAAAGCGAGAGTATTAACTGAACCCACGTTAATTAAAAATGATTTAGTAGTAGGTGATAAAACTGGCTATCTACATTTTATTGATGCTCAAACAGGTGAAATTATAGCTCGATCAAAGGTTTCTGCTGGCGTCAGTATTTCTCCAAGCGTAGCTGGAAGAAAGTTATTTGTGTTAACAGACAATGGAATACTTAATCAATTATCTGTGAGTTAATAAATGATCCCTGTGATTGCACTTGTTGGACGCCCTAATGTTGGTAAGTCTACTTTATTTAATAGGCTGACCAAGACTCAAGACGCCCTTGTTGCTGACTTTCCTGGTTTAACTCGTGACAGGCAGTATGGTCAAGCTCAGCATGATAACAAACACTATATTGTTGTTGATACTGGTGGTATAGGTGTTGATGATATTGCTGTTGATAATTTAATGTCCAAACAATCGGAGATAGCACTCAATGAAGCTGATATTGTGCTTTTTTTGGTTGATGGACGAGCTGGCTTGACTGGAATTGATGAAAAAATTGCTAGTAATTTACGTAAATTAAGTAAAAAAGTCCACCTTGTGATTAATAAAACCGAGGGGCTGGATGATGATGTTGCCTGTGCTGATTTTCATGCTTTAGGAATTACTGATATTCACTCTATTTCTTCATCGCATGGCAGTGGTATTAGAACGTTGCTTGATGATGTTTTATTACCATTTACAGCTCAAGCGGATAAAATTGAAGAAGATAATGTAATTAAAATTGCCTTTGCTGGCCGTCCTAATGTTGGAAAATCAACTTTAATTAATCGAATTTTGGGTGAGGAAAGAGTCGTTGTATATGATATGCCTGGAACAACACGAGACAGCATTGCGATTCCTTTTGTTAGGGATGAACAGAACTATATTTTGATTGATACCGCAGGGGTACGTAGAAAATCACGAGTTGATGAAAAAATTGAAAAGTTTTCTGTGATCAAAACACTTAAAGCTATTGAAGAAGCAAATGTATGCTTGCAAGTTTTGGATGCTAGAGAGGGCATTACTGATCAGGATATGAATTTGCTCGGCTTTATTATTGAGTCCGGTAAAGCCTTGGTTATTGCAATGAACAAATGGGATGGTTTGGATGAAGAGCATAAGGAAAATGTAAAAAGCGAATTATCCAGAAGATTGCACTTTGCGAATTTTGCAAAAATTCGGTTTATATCTGCTCTGCATGGTAGTGGTGTAGGGGGATTATTCAAAGATATAAATGAGGCCTATGCTTCGGCTGTTCAATCTTTTTCAACTCCACGATTAACTCGTTTACTTCAAGACATCAGCATGAAACATACCCCTCCTTGCGTGAATGGACGCAGGATAAAATTGAGGTATGCCCATCTTGGTGGCCACAATCCCCCGGTAATCGTAATCCATGGAAATCAATTGGCTGATTTGCCCGATAGTTACAGACGTTATCTTAACAATGAGTTTATTAAACATCTGGGATTAGTTGGAACCCCTCTAAAGCTGGAGTTTAAAGGCGGAACAAATCCTTTCGCAAATAAAAAAGTTAAATTGTCTCAACGACAAGTGAATAAAAAAAGAAGATTAATGAGTCATGTTAAAAAAAAATCAAAAGGCAAAAGATAAGTGCTTTGCCCCGAATTTAGTGGCTATTTCTTATTAGGGTTTAGATTCGAAGTTAGCTTTTCATTTTTGAATTTACCTAATTATTTGCCATTGAGATGAGTAAACTTGGCATGATAATTAAGGTATTAATAATCTTTTTTCATTTGCATCAGTGTCAGATTGAAGCAGAGGTTTTTGTAATTGCTCTTTAAGTAATACTAGATCCTCGGTTCTTGCTTTGTGTAAGGCGATCATCGCATCGCGAGCTGCGGATGTGCCAAAAAAATACCCCCGGGATGATGAGTGAGCTTTTTCGCCCCATGCTCTACTCATTGCAAAACTAACTCCCAATCTGGAATCCAAAAACCAATTTTTCAAGTCCTCATCTATCCAATTATAGAAGTTAAGTGAGCGAGTAAATTTTTCCTTTTTAAACGTGGGTGTGGGATCAAGGGACTCCTCTGGGTCACAATAATGTTGTGCCACATGGGCAGGAAGTAACTTTTGTACCTGGCCAACCTTCGTAGACCACCATTGATCACGCTCAGTCCATTCTTGTCTATTAAAATTATTTAAGTAATCGTTCAAAGTTGCAATGATTGCAAAGTCATAGTATTTTTCACGATGAATCACACCGTCTAATTCATAAGTCACTCCTTGGGTTTCAATCTCCTCGAATTGCTTATTCAATACCAATCGTATTTCTTCCCCATGCTTATTCTGAGGTAAACACTTAAGCATCATCGATGCCATATAGCGAACATCTAAAGACCATAAGGTATATTCCCAAACTGTTGTGTTTCTAAAAATCCGCCCTGATTGATCGACAATTGTTGTTCTAGAGAGTAGTAATTCAGGATGTTTTTGCAGTGTTGCTTCTGACTGGTCTTGATTGCCTTCAGCAACAGATTTGGCTAAGCTAATTACTAATCGTTTGTGATTTAAGCGTTCTTGCTGGTAAGCGTTATAAAACAAAGAGCAAGTTAAGGCAAAGTTATTGCTGTTTTCAAGTTGATTCTTGTTTTTATCTACGTGACGGCCAATCGTTGCAATAAGCTCGTTAGGGAGCGAGTCGAATAGATTTAGCTTCTCTTCATTTTTTCTTTTCATAGGTGTGTAATAATTAATTTACAATATGACCATGGTAAGATTTTTTTTCATGCAAAAAAAATTAATTGTTAGTATAATCGATATACAAATTTCTTATAGTTCGATGTTGCTCTGTATCCCCTGGATTAATGGATGTGCAACAGGCGATGTTCGAGGGCTGGTGAGAAACAATGATTAATAAACTAAGGATAATAGGAAAAGGCGGCTTTTATCTCAAACCGCCATATGTGTATCTAGCACATGTAGGGTTGCTTACTTCCTACTCGATTTGCCATTTTTAAAGTCGCAAGGTTATTACATCACATGGAGCATGATTGACTGCAGCATTTGCTGTGCTTCCCAAAAATGATTGCAAACCAGAAGAAGAATGGCTGCCAATAATAATAAGCTGGCAATTTAACTCTTTCACTTTATTGAAGATATGTTCTTTAACTGAACCTACCTCAACAAATTGTTGCTCACGTGGAATATTAAAATTTTCGCCTATTAAAGCTAGTACTGTTTGTGCATCGTCTTTCGCGGGGTTGGCTAATTCTGTAAAGCCGAGGCCTTGAGCCAATTGAAAGCTGGCAGGCAGTTCAATGACGTGTAACAGATATAATTTAGCATCAAATTGTTTCGCAATCGCGATTGCTTTTTCTGTGAGATGATTATGTTCCTTGAGCAAATCCGTAGCAAATAAAATATTCTTATACATAGCAGCCTCACAATTGAATTTGTTATTGTAAATAATAGTAGATTCCTTACCATAATCACCTATTTTACCTCATAAAATATTAAAAAATTTAGTTTGAGCAAATTATTAGTATCGTATTAGGAATTTCTTTAGAGAAGAGAACGGTTGTGCTGTATCAACTCATTTGATAATTAGCACAAAAATTATGTAAGTGATTCAGATTTTAGTTTTAATTTATATTTGGGATTTATTTCAATTAGAGGAATTAAAACAAAGCTTCTAGATTGGATATATGGGTGAGGTATCACCAGTTTTTTAGAGTGAATGACTTTATCCGCATATAATAGAATATCAATGTCAATAACTCTGGGGCCCCAGTGTTTTTTCCGAATTCTTCCTTGTTTTTTCTCGATTTTTTGACAAGCGTTAAGTAATTCTAAGGGTGATAAAAGAGTGAAAAGCTCGATCACAGCATTACAAAAGTCTTGTTGGCCTTGTAATCCCCAAGCTTTGTTCCAATAAAAAGCTGAAATCTTAGTAATAACAGTAGAACGAAGAGCTTTTATTGATTTGATTGCTTTTCTCAGTTGACGCTCAGGTACATGCTGATTTGAGCCCAACCCTAAATAACAAACATTCATTCTGAATCACTAGCTTTAATACTTTTAGGTTTTTTACGACGTCGTTTTCGTTTCGGCAAGTCAGGCGTGAGCTGCGCAACCATTTCAGTTTGTTCTGCTTCGTCTGCATCCTGAAATGCTGTCCACCATTGTGCAAGCTCCATGGATTCGTCACCTGCAAGAGCACGTAATGCCATGAAATCATAGGCTGCTCTAAAACGTGGGTGTTGTAAAAGATTAAATGCTCTTCCTCCAAGTCTCTTGGCGAAGCGGTACTGTAACAACCAGATTTCACGAATAATTTGTGTATAACGTTTAGGAATTGAAATTATTTTATTTTGCTCTGCAAGGACAAGCGACATCGCTTTTTCAATAGCAGGAAGCGGATCTATTCCTGTCTTTTGTAACTCTTTTGCACATTCGATCATAGGAAACCATAAAAGAACTGCAAATAAAAATGCTGGTGTAACTGGCTTTTCCTCATGAATACGAGTATCGGTATTCTCAAGAGCTATCGTTAATAACGCATTTACAGGATAAGAACTGTTTAATAGTCCATGAGTTTGATGACATAGATATTGAAACAAGCCATATTTCATAAGCAATCCTTGTACTGCTACTGCATTGCCGCACTGATATAGCTTAGTCATCTCATCAAATAAACGTGAGTTGGAGACATGAGTAATAAGATGGCTAATCTCAGGGAAGGGTGCTTCAGT
This sequence comes from Legionella parisiensis, assembly GCF_001467945.1. GTDB lineage: Bacteria > Pseudomonadota > Gammaproteobacteria > Legionellales > Legionellaceae > Legionella > Legionella parisiensis. The sequence continues at coordinate 1,692,575 of NZ_LNYQ01000013.1, read as the reverse complement.
TTCTCGCGCAAGTTTAAAGTTTAATTTTGCACTAAAGCGAATTGCACGTAGCATGCGTACAGGGTCTTCCTGATAACGTTTTATTGGATCACCAATCATACGAATGAGCTTTTCTTCAACATCTTTTACGCCGCCAGTAAAATCAATAATCGATGAATCGTTGATATTGTAATAAAGTGAGTTGATCGTGAAATCACGTCTCCAGGCATCTTCATCAAGGGAGCCGTAAGCATTATCCCTAACTAACATACCTCGTTCATTTGTTAGCTGACTCTCATCAATAGCTACGTGACTTCTAAAGGTGGCAACTTCAATAATTTCGCGATGGAAGAGTATATGGACAAGTTTGAAGCGACGACCAATAATTCGTCCATTTCTAAATAAATTTTTAACTTGATTGGGCGTTGCATCTGTAGCCACATCAAAATCTTTGGGGGCTTTATGCAGCAGCAAATCTCTGACACTACCTCCAACAATGTATGCCTGAAACCCCGCACCAATTAAGCGGTTCAGAACCTTGAGCGCATTGTTGCTAATGTCTGCTTTAGATATGGAATGCTTATTCCTTGGGATTATATAAGCTGAAGCAACAGGCTGTACATGAGCTCTGTTTCTCTTTAGCAGCTTTTTGATAAATTTGATGATCTCTGTATCTCACAAGATTAATATGACGCGGATATTATATCGAAGCCAAAGAATAAAGTGAATCATTTGCCTTTATAAAAACATCATGCTTTCAATAAAGTTATGCCCTAGATTTTACAGAAAGATATAGGTAAATATAAGATAAAGAGTATATGATATATTTTTTCAATTTCTGATATCAGAGGATTTTTGATGGATTTTATTGATATTGCGGTAGGCTTAATCGTTTTAATCATATTGGAAATTGTCTTGGGAATTGACAATCTTGTTATTTTATCTATTTTATCTGAAAAACTACCACCCAAACAGAGAAAAAAAGCAAGGCGCTTGGGACTTACGCTTTCTTGGGTTATGCGTTTGATTCTATTAATGGTAGCAGTTGATCTAATCAAATTGACTAAACCTTTGCTTTATGTGGCTCATATGTCGTTTTCTGCACGTGATCTTTTTCTTTTGGGAGGTGGTGCTTTTCTAATTTGGAAAGCAACAGAAGAAATTCATCAGGATGTGACCACTGAGCCGGTATTAACTGGTGAAACGAAGACTGGAGCATTTAAAACAACCTTTAAAGCAGTTATTTTCCAAATTGCATTAATGGATATTATATTTTCTTTAGATAGTGTCTTAACTGCAGTGGGATTAACCTCACACTTTTGGGTCATGGCAGTCGCAATTACGTGTGCTATTCTCATTATGATTTTTGCTAGTGAAGCAGTAAGTGCATTTATTAAAGAATATCCCACAATCAAGATGCTCGCATTAAGTTACTTAATTTTGATTGGCATGGTACTTGTTGCTGATGGATTTTCTTTCCATATTCCTCGAGGATATATTTATTTTGCCATGGGTTTCTCATTGGGAGTAGAGGCGTTGAACTTGATAAAGCATTCTCGAAAAAAACGAAAGCATCGTTCAGGAAATTAATTATGTTGTATATTAAAGCGTTTCATATCATTGCTATGGTTGCCTGGTTTGCTGGGTTGTTTTATTTACCGAGATTGTTTGTTTATCATGCCGATACTGATGATGAAACAAGTCTTATTCGTTTTAAAATAATGGAAAAAAGACTTTATTATGGAATAACTTGGCCTGCTGCAATAATGACTACTTTATTGGGATTATGGCTTCTTAGTTATAATCCATCTTATTATCTGAAAGCAGGATGGATGCACGCCAAATTGAGTCTGGTAGTTATTTTATGGATTTATCACATGCTATGTGGACATTATTTAAAGGGGTTTGCACAAAATAAAAATCAAAAGCGCGCCCGTTTTTTTCGTATTTATAATGAAATGCCGACCTTATTGTTGATAGGAGTAGTGATACTGGTTGTAGTAAAACCGTAAATTGTAATCCGTGCAGCGAAACCAAGTATCGCCCGGTTTCGCTGCATCGCACTCATGCTACAATTTTATAAAGACGAATAATTTAGAGTGCACATTCCTGCTAATAAGACTTATTCCATTTCAACCATGTCAAAATCTTCTTTACCGGCGCCACAATCTGGGCAGAACCAATTTTCGGGAACGTCTTCCCAACGTGTACCTGGTTCAATTCCATCTTCAGGCCATCCCTCGGCTTCATCATAAATAAAACCACAGATGACACAAATATATTTTTTATATTCTTGCATGATAATACTCGTTTAAAAGGGCGTAATTTAGCTATTGTGGGCTTCGATGTAAAGATAAAGCATTTTTTTTGCCAAATATTAAGAATGTCTGTAATATTATACCGCATAATTATGGAGGTTTTTTATGACACGTTCAACAGATTTGTTTCATCAAGCCCAAACACTTATCCCTGGAGGAGTTAATTCACCCGTGCGAGCGTTTAAAAGTGTTGGTGGCGACCCTATTTTTTTTAAACATGGTAAAGGTGCATATCTTGTTGATGTAGATAATAATGAATATATTGATTATGTTGGCTCTTGGGGGCCGTTAATCCTTGGACATTGTCATCCAGCTGTAATCGAAGCGGTGAATAAAGTGCTTCATAGTGGTATAAGTTTTGGAGCGCCTACTGAACTTGAAGTACAACTGGCCGAAAAAATCATCTCTTTAATTCCTTCAATTGAAAAAGTACGCATGGTGAACTCTGGTACTGAAGCAACAATGACAGCAATCAGACTGGCTCGTGGAGTGACTCAAAAAAATAAATTTATTAAATTTAACGGGTGTTATCACGGGCATAGCGACAGTTTATTAGTTAAAGCAGGTTCTGGTCTACTCACATTAGGCATTCCTTCAACCCCAGGAATTCCACAAAGTGTTACCGAACATACACTAACCGCAAATTTTAATGATCTAGAACAAACTGCGCAATTATTTGAAAAATTTCCTGATGATATTGCCGCAGTAATATTAGAGCCTGTAGCTGGAAATATGGGATTTGTTTTGCCTGAGCCTGAATTCCTGAAAGGATTGCGTCAATTATGTGATCAATACAAAGCTTTATTGATCTTTGATGAGGTAATGACTGGCTTTAGAGTAGGGTTAACAGGGGCCCAAGGGATTTTCGGAATTACTCCTGATATTACTACCCTTGGTAAAGTGATTGGTGGCGGTATGCCTGTAGGTGCTTTAGGCGGCAGGGCAGATATTATGTCCTTTTTGGCTCCTGAGGGGCCAGTTTATCAAGCAGGCACACTATCTGGCAATCCATTAGCGATGGCAGCAGGTCTTGCAACTTTATCCGAAATTGAAAAACCAGGATTTTTTACCCAATTAAGTGAGACTACCCAAGCATTAACTTTGGCATTGGCTTCTGTCGCTGAAACATTAGATATCCCATTTTTTAGTGCTTCATTAGGTGGAATGTTTGGCTTTTGTTTTACAGAGAAAAAGCATATTGCTGATTATGCGGACATTGCGGCCTCAGATGAGGTTTTATTTAAAAAGTTTTATCATGGAATGTTAGGAAAAGGTATTTATTTTGCTCCTTCCATGTATGAGGCTGGATTTGTTTCCAGTGCACATGGAACAAATGAAATTATAAAAACACAAATGGCTGCTGAAGAAGTATTAAGCCAATTAAAAAAATAGTATGGGAATACTCTGGCCTGAGTTTTTTGTAACTCAGGTGTAGCGTAGTCCGTGGGAGAGAAGATAGATAACCTCTCAATTTTGACTTTTGCTGCAACGCACCAAAAGTCAAATCCAGACTCATTTTCGGAACAGAAAAAAAGAAAAATAAATTTTTAAAAATACCCTAGACAGTAATTTTTTCACATGTCATATTCAGAGACGTTCTTTAACAAGGAAGTAAGATGATGTCGATCATGACAAACAAAAAGGAATTCATACAATCAATGCCGCAAGGAATTGTTCCTCTTTTTTTTATTCAGATTGTTTCTACATTAAGCTTCAGTGTTCTTTATTCAACGCTTGTTTTATACATGGAAGGGCGGTTAGGACTTCAAATCAGCACTGCTAATAGCGTCATGGGTGTTTTCATTGCTTTTAATTATGGACTGCATTTGCTTGGTGGTTTTTGGGGTGGGCGTTTGCTCTCTAATCGTGCATTGTTTTGCGCGGGAATGGTGGCGCAAATTATTGGTTGTATCCTGCTTTCATTCGGTGATATTTCATTTCTTTATTATGGCTTGGCGGCTTTCTTAACGGGTTCTGGTTTGAACGTGACTTGTTTAAATTGCATGCTAACTCAACGCTTTTCTCCAGAAGATACTCGACGTGAAACAGCATTTCTAATGAATTATGCGGGTATGAATATTGGTTTTTTTGTTGGTTTTAGCTTAAGTGGATTATTTCAGTTGACTCAGAACTATGAACGACTCTTTCTTCTTAGCAGCTTGGGAAATTTGATTGCATTAATTATATGTTTGTATTGTTGGCAACAATTATCAGATAAAGATACGATTTTTTCCAGAAAAGACAAAATGTCCCAAAAAAAAGCCATTCTTTTAGGTATTTTTCTGATTGTATTACTCCCATTTCTTTTAAGCCAAATGCTTCAATATGCAGATTGGGCTAAAAAATTGGTATTGTTAACAGGACTGTTAATGTTGGGTGTTATTTTGTATTTGGCAAAACAACAACCAACAAAAGAAGCAAAAGATAAAATAGTTGCTTTTGCTGTACTCATGATTGTGGGAACTGTCTTTTGGATGCTTTATCAAATAGCGCCCATGGGTCTTACGGTCTTTATTGACCATAATGTACAGCGTGATTATGCAAGCGGGGTCATTCCACCGCAATGGTTCCAAAATATTAATACAATAGCTATCGTTATTGGGGGGCCATTATTAGGGATTTTGCTGCATAAGATGCGCAAAAATGGAGTGCAAATTAATATTCCCACTCAATTTGCATTGGCATTGCTTTTTATAGGTATTGCTTTTGTCATATTACCTATTGGTATCACTTATGCCAACTACGAAGGGTTGGTGAATCCGGGCTGGATTGTCTTGAGTTATATTTTGCAGAGCATTGGTGAGCTTTTAATATCCCCAATTGGTTATGCTATGATAGGCTATTTAGCCCCTTCATCATTACAAGGTGTGATGATGGGAATGTTGATGTTAAATACGGGTGTCGGTGCGGCCTTGTCCAGCTACAGTTCAAACATGATGATCGAAGGACAAGAGAGTGTTTCACCTTTAGTTACTAATGATGGTTACAGCCATGTGTTTTTAATGTTAGGTCTATTTGCAATTGGTTCTTCAATTGTACTTTTTGTCATGGTCCCCAAGTTACGGCAGATGATACAGGAAAGAAAACCGACTGAATTACAAGAAGCCAAAAGTATGGCTACGAATCGAGTGGTTGTATGTGAGTAATTTTTTTGTACCTATTAATGAGGCAGAGTTGGAGTGGCATGGAGCTCTGCCTTTTTCAACACAGTATGATGATGTTTACCATTCTGCAGAGGGTGCGATTAATCAATCACTTTATGTATTTATTGATGGAAATGACTTAATCAAACGTTGGCAGTCTCTTTCTTCTGATAAAATACAAAAATTTACTATAGCAGAAACTGGTTTTGGAATTGGCTTGAATTTTCTTGTAAGTTGGGATTTGTGGGAGCAATATGCTCCTAAATCATGTCAATTACACTTTATTTCATGTGAAAAGCATCCTTTATCTCTTGCTGACTTAACGAAAAGTCTAGCTTCCTGGCCACAATTGGAAAACCAAGCTCAGCAACTTATAGCAAGTTATCCTGTATTAACTCCCGGATATCATCATCTTTCATTTTGTGATGGTAGAGTGACTCTGACATTAATGTTAGGAGATGCACTCGAGTGCTATGAGCAGCTATTAATTTGCGGCGAGTCATCGCTTGAGAGTCAGCTCAGAACCGCTTTTATTGACGCTTGGTTTCTTGATGGTTTTGCCCCAGAAAAAAATCAAAGCATGTGGTCTGATGCTTTAATGAAAGTAATTGCTATGCTGTCTAATAAAGAAACTACCTTGGCAACTTATACAGCTGCAGGTTCTGTTAAAACAAGTTTAAGCCAACATGGATTTGTTGTTAAAAAAAGAAAAGGGTTTGGTTCCAAACGCCATATGGTTTGTGCGCATTTTGCGCAAATAACACCACAAAAAGCTGCAAAACGCCATACTCCGTGGCATGTGGGAAGCCCAGAAAAGTATTCCAGAAAATCAGCTGTAATTATAGGCGCTGGCTTGGCAGGTTGTTTTACAGCACATGCTCTGAATAAGCGTGGGTGGAAAGTAACAATTATTGATGAATTAAGTCAAATAGCACGCGGCGGATCGGCAAATCAGCAAGCGGTTTTATTTCCTAAACTATCTGCGTACAGCTCTCCTTTGACTCAATTTATGTTAACCGCATTTTTATATGCTGTGCGCACTTATCAGGGTATTTTAAAGCAGACAACAATTGGTGAGTTAAGCGGTTCCTTATTACTTTCTTACTCTGAGAAGGAAAAAGCAGCCCAATCCAGCTTACGTTCCTGGCTGGCCCATTATCCAAAGTTAGGGACTCTTGTAGATGTGGAACAGGCTTCGCAATTATCAGGATTTTTGTTAGATAAGCCTGGGTTGTACATTCCTTTGTCAGGATGGATAAACTCTCCGGAATTATGTCAATTTTTAATTAACACGGATGGTATTTCCTTATTGACTAATACCTCAGTAAACCAATTGTTTTTCGATAATCAATGGGTCGTGAATGATTTGGAAACTGATGTTCTTATTTTAGCAAATGGTCATAAAATTAATTCATTCAAAGAAACGAAGCATTTGCCTGTTAAGCCTATTCGGGGACAAATGACAGCAATTTTAACAACCGAGCAAAGCGCTTGTTTAAAATTGCCTTTATGTGGACAGGGGCATGTACTTCCCGCATTACAAGGTACTCATCAGTTAGGTGCTACCTATGAATTAAAATCAGCCGAATCGCAAATAAAGCCTGAAGATGATCGCGATAATTTGGCTAAGCTTAAACAATTAGCCCCGGAAGTTTTATGGTCTGATGAGGTTAGTAATCATTGGGCAGGTGTCAGGGCGTCAACTCCTGATTATCTTCCTTTAGTTGGTAAAATCGCAGAGGCGGAAAAATTTGTGGAGCAATTTGCTTGCATGGAAACCAATGCAAAACGTTGGATAGCTAAATCCGGCTCCTATTATCGAGGACTTTATGCTTGTGCTGGCTTTGGTTCTCGAGGTCTTACAACAATTCCCTTATGTGCAGAGTGGCTCGCTTCAGTAATCAATAACGAAATAAGCTGTTTGCCTAGAAATTTGCATTATGCATTATCACCGGCACGTTTCTTACGTAAAAATATAATTCGGGGTGATATTAAAATCGATTGAGATGAAATTCTCATTAGAGCATAATACTAAATCTGTAGCTTGGGCGAAGCAAAACACTTGAACTCACAAAGGAAATTTAAATTCTGCTTCTTTGGCCCAGGCTAGTTAGTTTTATATCATATTAAGATCAAGGAGTGACAGCTAATGGTGAGTTCCATGGGCAAAGCCTTCAAACAGACAGTCAAAGAAAATAAACCGCTACCCGTGTTGGGTACCATAAATGCTTATTCTGCCATGCTCGCGCAATTTTCTGGAGCTAAAGCAATATATCTTTCAGGAGCAGGTGTAGCGAATGCCTCTTATGGTATACCTGATCTTGGCATGACCAATCTATCACAAGTTCTTGAAGACGCTCGCCGAATTACAGAAGCTTGTCCTTTACCTCTTCTTGTTGATGTTGATACAGGATGGGGACATGCGTTTAATATTGCCAGGACAGTAAAACTTATGGAGAAAACAGGCGTTGCTGCCATTCATATTGAGGATCAGGTACTGGCAAAACGATGTGGACACAGGCCCAATAAAGCTATTGTGTCTTCGAAAGAAATGGGTGACCGAATTAAATCAGCAGTTGACGCACGCCAGGATCCTGATTTTGTCATCATGGCAAGAACGGACGCTTATGCTGTTGAAGGAATGAATGCAGCTATAGAAAGAGCATTGCTTTGCGTCGAATTAGGTGCAGATATGATATTTCCTGAGGCAATGACCCGTCTGGATGAGTATCAGACTTTTACTCAGGCAGTCCCTGTGCCGGTATTGGCGAATATTACTGAGTTCGGTAAAACACCTTTATTCAATCGTGAGGAATTAAAACAGGCTGGTGTATCGCTAATTTTGTATCCATTGAGTGCATTTAGAGCGATGTCCCAATCAGCGTTAAATACTTATCAGACAATTCTTCAAGATGGAACGCAACAACCTATGATCGATAAAATGCAAACTCGGGAAGAGCTTTATGAAGTACTTGGTTATTATCAATACGAACAAAAACTAGACCAATTGATGGAGGAAGACAATGAGTGTTAAAAGCGGCGGTTTAGCCGGTGTTGTTGCTGGCCAATCAGCAATTTGTACAGTTGGACTAGCAGGTAAAGGTTTGAATTACAGGGGCTATTCGATTGATGACTTAGCAGAATATGCCACGTTTGAGGAAGTAGCTTATTTATTACTTTACGGGCGATTACCTACCCAAAAGGAATTAGATGAATATACAAAAAAACTAGTTAGTCTTAGAACATTCCCTGATGCTTTAAAAACAGTACTTAAATTAATCCCTAAAAACACACATCCCATGGATGTCCTGAGAACTGGTTGTTCATTTTTGGGAACAATTGAACCAGAAGATGACTTTTCACAACAGTATCACATTGCGGATAGATTATTAGCATTATTCCCAGGAATAATGTGCTACTGGTATGCATGGCATTTTCACAATAAAGAAATTTCTGGTTTGAGTGATGAGCAAACAACAGGGGCACATTTTCTTGCATTATTACATGGGCGTACGCCGAGTAAGTTAGAAGCTCAAATGATGAATGTGTCATTGATTTTATATGCGGAGCATGAGTTTAATGCATCAACTTTTGCTGCGCGAGTTACTGCAGCTACATTGGCTGATTTTTATTCTGCGATTACAAGTGCCATTGGAACATTAAGAGGTTCCTTGCATGGAGGGGCTAATGAGGCAGCAATGGAGCTTATAGGACGTTTTGATAATCCTGACCAAGCTGAAACTGAATTAAAGAAAATGTTGCTTAATAAAGCTCTTATTATGGGATTTGGACATCGGGTCTATACTACCAGTGATCCTCGTTCTGACATCATCAAAAAATGGTCATTTCGCCTCGGTGAGGAGAAAGGCGACCTTCTTTTATATCATATTTCAGAACGCATCGAAGAAGTCATGTGGAATGAAAAAAAATTATTTCCAAATCTTGATTTTTATAGTGCTTCTGCATACCACTATTGTGGCATTCCTACATTTTTATTTACGCCGGTTTTTGTTATGTCGCGTATTACGGGATGGTCAGCACATGTTTTTGAACAAAGAGAAAATAACAAGCTGATAAGACCCACGTCTGAATATACTGGACCTGAACCCCAAAAGTTCACAGCTATTAAGACAAGAGGGTAATTGTTTCATTTCACAGCAACCTGGGTGGAACTGTAGTGGAAGCCCAGGGAGGTACTCAGTTAATTATTGCTTCGGCTTGATCTGATGAGAACATTACCAAGATAGATAATTGATATAAGAGGGGTATTATGCACAGCTATGTAGAAGATAATATTAAGCCTGATTACGATCAGGTTATAATTGATATTGCAGATTATGTGCTAAACGAAAAAATTGATAGCGCTTTAGCATATGAGACAGCACGGTTATGTCTCATGGATACATTAGGTTGTGGTATTTTGGCATTAAATTTTGCTGAATGTACTAAACTCCTAGGCCCAGTTGTTCCTGGTGCTACCCTGGTTGGCGGAGCACGAGTCCCTGGCACAGCATATGAATTAGATCCTGTACAAGCGGCCTTCAATATAGGTGCTATGATACGTTGGCTGGATTTCAATGATACCTGGCTTGCGGCTGAGTGGGGTCATCCTTCTGATAATTTAGGTGCTATCCTTGCCGTAGCGGATTATATGTCCCGACAAAGTTACGCCAAGGGCAATGCGCCAATTTTAATGCAGGATGTATTTACCGCTATGATTAAGGCACATGAAATTCAAGGATGTCTTGCTTTGGAAAACAGTTTTAACCGAGTAGGTCTGGATCACGTGTTTTTGGTGAAAGTTGCCAGCGCTGCTGTGGCAGCCAAGTTTTTTGGCGCTGATAAAGACATGATGTTAAGAACTTTATCTCAGGTTTTTGTAGATGGTCAAAGTCTAAGAACATATAGACATGCACCTAATGCAGGTTCAAGAAAATCATGGGCGGCAGGAGATGCCACTTCAAGAGCAGTTCGCCTAGCGTTAATTGCTAAAGCAGGGGAAATGGGCTATCCAAGTGCATTAAGTGCTCCAACCTGGGGCTTCTATGATGTTCTTTTTGATAAGAAAATATTTAAATTTCAGCGCCCTTATGGCAGTTATGTGATGGAAAACGTTTTGTTTAAGTTATCTTATCCTGCCGAGTTTCATGCGCAAACTGCAGTTGAATGCGCTGTGGTGTTGCATCCTATCGTAAAACACAGATTTGATGATATAGCACGTATTGATTTAGTGACACATGAGTCAGCAATTCGAATTATTAGTAAGCAAGGTGCTTTGCACAATCCTGCTGATAGGGATCATTGTTTACAGTACATGGTTGCTATTGGCTTATTGTTTGGGGATTTAAAAGCCGAGCATTATGAAGATGATGTTGCCGCAGATCCCAGAATAGATATGCTGCGCGAAAAAATGCATGTTACTGAAAATGAACGTTTTTCTCGTGATTATCTTGATCCAGAAAAGCGTTCAATTGCCAACAGCATCAAAATAGTTTTCAAAGATGGCACTGAAAGTGATTTGATTACCATAGAATATCCTATTGGCCACAAACGCAGACGTGAAGAAGGAATTCCTGTTTTACTATCTAAATTTAAAAAGAACTTAAGTACCCAGCTTCCTGTAGAACATGTTGAACGAATCATGCAGGCAATGAGTGATACGAATACACTTGCAGCAATGAAAGTCGATGATTTTATGCAACTATGGGTTGTATCGTAGTCTCCAATGGTCTGACAACGGATGGAAACACCGGATTGTGAATATCCGGGTTCCATTTCGTTATGTTGGACCGTTTGCTTATCCCTATTAAGTGTATATAATTTAATCAGGTTTCTAATAAGTACCAAGGGAGAAGCGATGAAATCAAAACAGACTTGTTTCTCTGTGTTATGTTCCCTGTTGATGCTTGATAGTTCTTTGTCTATAGTGCAAGCCAGTCCCGCTTCTAATGAAAAAGTTGTTTCAGTCTATTTGCTTATTGATAACCCTGAGCACCTTCAGCATTATGTTAACGATTTGCTTAAGCTCAAAAAACCTAATTTTAATCGTGTTATTTTTTCATTCGTTAGGCCCACCTTGATCGATTATCAGACTGGTAATCTTGCTACTTCGGGCATACTTGGTTATTTCACGGATCATGATGGCAAAGGTGCTCATGCTTTTAATCAGTTAAAAGCAGCAATCAAGTTATCTGAAGAGAAAAATATTCAAACATTCCTTTCTGTAGGAGGCTGGAATTACAGTTGTAACTTTGCGTTAGTGCATCAGGCTTGTGGGCTTGCATCCTCTGACATAAATCAAGCTTTTTATGATTGGTTTCCTGATCCAACTGATCCTGAGCAGGCGTCTAAGGCAAAAACCTCATATGCAAATTTAATCAAGTTAGCGAATGATTTAGGAGTGGATGGTATTGATTTTTACTATGAAGAGTTTTGGCATGCGGATCAATATGCAGTTTCTTGGGGGCCTAGCTCAAGTGGTGAATGGTCAACAGATGCTGCACAAAGTATACTCAATGCAGGGGGACCAACATATGAAAATCTCATGAAGTATGGGACAAATTTTGGCTACTCTTATGTTATGCCTAAAACAATTGATAAAGTAGATGCAATTTTGCATGCAATAATGGATGATCCTGGGGCAAGATATCTCAAATTTTCCGCAGCCGTACCTACTGTCGGAGCTCGTCCAATTACAGGTTTTGTAACTGGAGATAAGTATCCTGATATATATACCAAGGGTGGTCTTTGGTGGAAAGGAAATTTGAAAGGGTTATGGTATAACCTTGTAAATAAAAATGAAGCACTAGTTTCACGCTTCGATAGCTTAGGTTTGATAACCTATGATTTGTGCGGAGATAGTCCAGTTGAATGTGCCCCTTATGCTAATGGGCCTTTGGATTTACCTGGTCAGGTCAGTGCGTACATGAAAGATTATACTAATTGGCTGAAAGCAGAAATCGCTAGCAAACCCAGTTTAAAAATTGATAGCATCGGAAAAGTGACCTTTTTGCCAGCCAAATATCATATTAATGCAAAAATACAATTTGGTTTTGAAGTAAATCAACCAGCCTATCCTAAAAATATTAAGGGTCAACTTCAACTGACAAATCAATTGGTTAATATAATACTTGATCAACAAAAAGACAGTGACGGGGTCATTATTTGGCAAATGTATTCTAAGCAAAATGCTGTTGTACCTGATGCCACTACTGTAAAATATACTATTGGTCAAAGTTGCAAAACCTTTTTAGCTAATGATAGCCGATATGATTGTGATGCGAATTTTCCTAGTGCAGCCAACTAAATCGTTTTAATAGAATTGGATTAACCAAGCAGGGCCTGAATCTCGCTGCGCTTCATCGTGGCTACATTAGTCCTCTTTCCGAACTCTACGGAGATACACAATAGTTACCTGTTATATTTTACGATGTAACCCTGATGCGGCCAGTATTTTTGTTGATATTTCTTCAATGGAATATTTTGTCGAATTAATATAAGGAATTTTTTCCTTTTGGTACATGGCTTCAACTTCATTAACTTCCAAACGACATTGTTCCGCTGAGGCATATTTACTATGGGGTCTTCGTTCTGCACGAATTTGTTGTAAACGTTGTGAGTCTATAGTTAATCCGAACAGTTTATTTTTATAGGGCTTTAATACTTCAGGTAGTTTAAAGCCAATAATATCTTCTTCAGTAAAAGGATAATTAGCAGCTAAAATTCCATATTGAAGTGCCATATATAAGCAGCTTGGAGTTTTTCCGCACCGTGAAACACCGATAAGAATGATATCTGCCTTGTCGTAGCCACGAGTTTTCACCCCATCATCATGAGATAATGCAAAATCTATTGCTTCAAGCCGGTGCAAATAAAGTTTGCTATTACCAACCCCATGAGTTCTTCCGACTGTGTAAGAGGATTTTTCGTTTAGTTCTTCTTCCATGGGTCCAATAAAAGTACTAAATAAGTCAAAGACACGAGCATCTGCTTTTTTGAAGTAATTTCTAATTTCTTGATCAATTAACGTCATAAATACTAGTGGCTTAATTCCATTTTCTTTAAAAGCCTGGTTAATTTGTTGTATGGCATGTTCTGCTTTTTTTAATGAATCAACATAAGGAATCGTGATCCGTTCAAATTTTGTATTTTCAAATTGAGTAATTAAACTATGGCCTAAAGTTTCAGCTGTAATCCCTGTACCATCAGAGATCATAAAAACATAACGTTTCATGAGTTGCCTTGTAAGAAAAAGGATCTATATTCTATTTTAAAATGAATTAGTTAATATCACCAGTAAGTGTACTTATTTAGATCCATCTGCTATCTTAAATTAAAGAAAAGGATATTATAGGGTTAATATGGAACAAGATCGATTCGGCAGTAATAGTAAGCTCTATATTTTAGGCATGATTTGCTTGGTTCTTTGTCTAGGCTTGTTTTTCTATAGTTTATATATTTTGCCGTATCTTGCTTGGGGATTGAACTATAATGTTCCTGACATTGTTTTGACTATGTTGAGTTCATTACAAGATGATTATAATTACACTGTGGGAGCAAGCAAACTTATAGTTTGGTTAATATTTTTTGTGCCCTGCGTGATTACCGGACTGATTTCCTATTTTGTATCTAATTATATTGATAACAATATTTATAAAGCAGAATTGAGAGTAGAGGAAGAGTCAGAGAATGCCCCCCGTAAACAAATTGGTAAAGAAATAAAAGAGTCCGCTGGTTTTGGACTAAAGATTCTTGGTTTGATGATCCTCATTGTAATCGTGATTTTTTTATTACAATATCTTATCCAATCAACATCATAATAAGTGGCAGGAGAGTTTATGGCCTATCTAAAGCGTTGGCAGATTAGAAGAATTATTAAGAAAATAAAAGTCATGCAAGCAAATCGGGTAAATAATCAACCCGGTGATGAAATGCTCAAAAAGGAAATTGCCTACTATTTTGAATTGGCAACCATTTACAATAAATTGAAAGGAAATAGAAAGTTTCCCTATGCATATCTAATGTATATGGAGTGTTATAGAGCAGCTGCAATGCTTGATGATGCAGAAGCGAACTATCAATTAGGGCAAATGATTCTGGAGGAAGCCAAATTCAGACAGAATTTAGAAAAAGAGGGTGTTTTTAAAAGCGAATCTAATTTGAAAAAATGCAATCAGCTTTTTGAAGAGGCTCATGCTTATTTATCAGCTGCAATAGCATTAAACCATATTGCTGCAAAACGATTAAGGGGACTTAGTTTCATTAACGGCTGGGGATTAGAAGCTGATAAGAAAACTGGTTTTGAGTTAATTGTTGCAAGTATTGAGGAAGAAGGTTCCTGGGATAGAGTACCCCAAATCTTTGCATCAATGGGACTGAATAAACCTGAGTTTTTTTCACAAATTATGCAACGTAGAAAATCATCATAAACATTTTATAGCCTGGATGTGTGGAAAAACAGTCGTCCAGGCGATATTAATGTGCTAAATCCTCTATCTCGAGAGTAATCTGTTGCTCCTTAATAAGAAGGAAAAACATCATGTGGTATTAAAATGTTTTTTAATGTATGATTGTTGGTCTATCTTTCTTGATTATGAACAAAATTGGTTCATATTATACTTGATATATGCCATACCAATATAAGAAAAAAGCGCACCGCCTTATAACGCTTAATGAAAAATTATATATTGCTGGCGATTCGATCAATCATTCCTTTACACTGCAGCTAATTCTTGAAATGGATGCAGAGGTAGATGTACCTTCCCTTAATCGAGCAGTTATTCAAACGAAACTTTCCAATCCCTATGTTCATTTGCGTGCAAATTTAAGAAGCTTCAACGCAATTTGGTATGACTCGTTTGAAACCCCTGAAGATTTTGTGCCTATTCAAGTATTAGAGAGGGAATGGGATGGTCATGATATTCAAAGTGCGTCATTTTTTCATGGGCATAAATTTGATCCTCTGAATTCTATGATGCAAGTTACTTACATAAAAGGAGAACGCCATTTTTTGGTGTTTCGTGCTTTTCATGGGCTAATGGATGGTATGGGCTTATATCATTGGGTGAGTGATATTTTTCGTGCCTGGAGAAAGCATCCTTTAACTGGTACAAATTTGACGCTAACCGATTATGAGTTTCTAAGACAAAATAGAGAGATTAAATACCGCCCGAATTTCCCATTGGATTGTATCGCGCCCACAGGTGATACAGGTTTTGCTCATACCCACTATCTATGGCACAAAGTAACTTTACCTGGAAAAATCAATGGGGTAACTGCCAAGGTTTGCCAAATATTGGCGGCTGTTAGTGCGGATCGGTGTGGTAAAAAAGCCCGCTTTATGATTCCCGTAGACTTGCGTTCCCATCTCCCTAATACCAATACTACAGCTAATTTTGCAAACCCCATTTTTATTGAAGTTGATAAAGAGGCAAATTGGTCTCTCATTTACAGTGATATTGTAAAGCAGCTCAGTAGTCAAAATGAACTGCAGATTGGAAAGTATGACGCGTGTTTACGCCATTTACCCGTGGCTTTATTAAAAATTCTTCTTAGTGCATTGATTTATTATCAAAAAAAGAAAAATCGATATATGTTTTCTGGAATTGTATCTAAATTATCGATTAATTTATCTGATTTTAAGTCAAATCAGGGCGGCTGCGCCATAAATGGTTATTTTTTACCCATTAATGTGCCTGTTGCGCCTATTGTGCTTATTGTGACAGAGCATAACAATGCGACGACAATTTGTTTTTCTGTATCAAACGCCCATGCAACACGCGAAGAATGTGCTCATTTGGCGAGCCAATTGAAAAAAATGATTGATGAGCCTAAGTTAGCTTCAGAGAGTAATTTACTTTATAGCGATACGCTATGGCCTGTATATAACAATACATATGTTGACTATCCTAAAGAAAAAACAATTTTCACGGGGATATGGGAAAAAACAACTGAATATTCCCATAAGAAAGCTCTAATTTCAAAAACCAAGGTTCTAACCTATAAACAATTGAATCAGCGTGTTTTAGAAATTGCCGGTTATTTCTCTGATTTGGGTATACGATGCGGAGATAAGGTAGCTATTTATTTATCTAGAAATGAAGATATGGTTTGTTCCATACTGGCATGTTGGTATTTAGGTGCTGCTTATATTCCTATTGATATAAAATCCCCGGTCAATTGGGTTTTGGCTTTATTAGAAGATGCTCAACCTGCTTTAGTGATTGACGAGCAGCATGAAGCATTAAGGCAAAACTATTCGGGACTATGTTCTCATATTCCTTTAAAAATCATGAGTACGACTATGCCAAAGCGAAATGAGAATTCGCTCTCTCAGCTAGCTTACATCATCTATACATCAGGTACCACAGGGATACCAAAAGGGGTAATGATTCATCATGGCCAATTGCTGAATTATATATATTGGGCAGTCGAGATATACCGAACTAATAATCAAGCTTATCATACAGCGTTGTTTACAAGTATCGCCTTTGATTTAACAGTGACAACACTATACTTACCTTTGCTCTCAGGCGGCAGTATAATGCTCATTCCTGAGTCAATTAATTCTCTAGCATTAAAGGAAATACTTACAAATCAATCGATTAATTTTTTGAAGCTCACTCCGTCGCATTTGAGAATGATAAGTAGTTTACCCATAAACGCCCAGCATCAAGTTACTTTAGTTGTTGGAGGCGAAGATTTGCCTTGTAGCTTGGCTCAATTAGTTATTGGAAAATTATCTAATGCGCGAATATTTAATGAATATGGTCCTACTGAAACTACTGTGGGATGTATGATTCATCAATATGACGCTAAAAATGATTTTCAAGGCAGTGTGCCTATTGGTATTCCTGCCGCAAACACACGTATTTACTGTTTAGATAGCACGCTTAAACCAGTCAGACTTGAGGAGGAAGGAGAAATTTATATTGCTGGGAGCAACGTGGGGATGGGTTATTTGAACCAGCCTGAGCTAACGAACAAACGATTTATGAGTGATCCTTTTTTCCCTGGGCAACGTATGTATCAAAGTGGGGATTTAGCGAAGCATCGAGAAGATGGATTATTGATTTATTTAGGAAGAAAGGATCAGCAGATAAAAATTCGCGGCCATCGTGTTGAATTACCTGCAATTGAAAATGCTTTATTGGCAATTGATAGTATTGTACAAGCTGTAGTAACTTTTATAAAACTGGAGTACGCTTCAGGGGCAGAAAATAATGAATTAATTGCCTATGTAGTATCGTATTCAAAAGAGAATACAGTTGATTTACAAAAAAAACTATCTGCGACACTTCCATATTACATGGTGCCAAAGTATTTTATTTTTTTGACTGAATTACCTCTAACTTCCAATGGAAAAGTAGATTATAAAAAATTACCAAAACCTGCCTCCATATTGACTACTCCGCAGTCAAGCAAACATAAGAATTTATTAATCCAAATTCGGCAGTTATTTGCAAACGTCTTATCTTTACCCCTTGAAGTTATTGATAATCATGTTATTTTTGGCGATATGGGCGGCAACTCCATGCAAATGGCTTATATGATTAATGAAATGATTACAAAAATGATTGCTCCTGAGCATCATGTTGCTTTTGCCAATGGATTGGAGCAGTTGCTAATTTGTCCAACGCCGCATAATTTTTATGAGCATCTGTCAAAAATTATTTAATAGTGCTGTAACGCTCTTGCTTCTTCATGGATTGAATGATTTTGAGGAATAGATTAATTGATTTTTAAGGAAATGATGTAAATGAACATTTTAGTTACCGGAGGCAGAGCTCCTGCTACCATGGATATTATGCGTAGCCTCATTAATCAGGGATATGAAGTTTATAGTGCTGAGAGTATGCTTTATCCGCTTGCTCGATTTGTCAAAGGAGTAAAAAAGCATTTTATTATTCCTAAACCAAATTATGACTTAGCTGCATTTTTAAAAGCAATTAAAGAAATAGTGATTGAATATAAAATTGATCTGCTTATTCCTACATGTGAAGAAATTTTTCATATCAGCCAGGGCTACGAGGAGTTATCTCAGCATACCAGGTTGTTCTGTGAGCCTTTTGAACGCTTGAGTCAATTACATAATAAGTATACCTTTAACCAGCTTGTCAGTGAATATGGTTTGAGTGCCCCGCAAAGTTGGCTCATGAACACCGATAAGGACAAACAAGCGCTTCCTGAAGGGGAAGCACTTGTTTTAAAACCTGTTTTTTCCCGCTTTGGTACGCACACGCTAATTAAACCTTCGAAGGAAAACATTTCAGTACTCGCTATTAATGAACCTTATATTGCCCAACACTTTATTCACGGAAAAGAATACAGTGCTTATGCTATTGCCCATAAAGGTGAGGTGCTGATTCAATCGTGTTACCACTCTAAATATCAAGCAGGTCGTTCAACTGGAATTTATTTTGAGCCTGCGGAAATTAAACCAATCATTGAATTTATTAAGACTTTTTGCAAACGCTTCCATTTCAGTGGCCAAATTGCTTTTGATTTTATCTTGGGAAATAATAAAGCTTATGCATTGGAGTGTAATCCAAGAGTAACCAGTGGGTTCCATCTGCTTACAGATAAAATCGATTGGTATACTATTTTAAGAGGAGAAAGACAATATGACATACCCAATATGCAACATATGCAGCCTTATATGCTGGGTCAAGGGATGATGCTTCATTGTTTGAAGTATATACCCAAAAATCCACGCCAATTTATTAAAGACTATCAAAGAGCACATGATGTATTGAAACATAAAGCTTATCCTTGGTTTCGATTAAAAAGCACATTAATGATGCTTAATGTGCTTTTTAGGGCGGTGAGAGTTAAAAAGGGGTTTTATCCTGCCTCAACTTATGACATTGATTTTAATGGAGTTGAAAATCTGTAAATCTTTTAAATCATTTTGATTTTTGCAAAAAAGAGGTTACGTTAAAGTAAATGGGGAAAGTGTTTTATTGCCTATACTTAAAATAGCCGACCTTAAAGGAAATCAAAAATGGAAAAAATACTATTGGGCAGTATTGGATTTATCTTTGTCACACAGGCGCTTGCTCTTCCACCACCGATGGTAAACTCAGATGTCAATAAATCCTTGTTACCATCGCCTTTTCCTGTCTATATTCTAGGCAACCATGGCGTTGTTAATTATCCATATCCTGGTGCGGAGCGTGCTCTTTTACCAACAGATAATACCTACACTATGGCACCTGGATGCTATATTGCATGTTATTCGCATAATACCCATGGTATCTATTCTGTTACTGATGATATATATGTAATGGGACAAATTCGTGTTCAGGGTAAGTATGAAGCACGAATTTGCCAGCCTGAAGGGTATAAAGGGATGGATATCAGTAAGGCAGATAAATTCAAATCTCTCTGCGCTGTGAAATTTAAGGCATGTAAAGATAATGCATGTTGGGCCGGAGGTGATACCGGAGGCTGGTTTGGTATTCAATAGACTGTTTTGGGTATGGGTGAGTCCTTGATTCAAGCTATACGGAATTTGATTTTCCGAGTCTCACAGCATGGAAGTAGTATCAGTTTGAGTATTAGAGTTTTTTACGTTACCCAAGAAATTTATATAAAAGGAGAAGCAACTCAATGAAAATAGCTGTATGTAGCGATACACTCTATCCCGTTAATGATTATGTCGTTGAAGAGTTAAAGCGGTTAGGGCATGAGGTTACCCTATTTGGTGCGATTAAATCACGGCAAAATGAATCGTGGGTTCAAACAGCTGAAATTGCCGCTGAGGCAATACGTCAAGGCGAATGTGATGAAGGTATTTTCTTTTGTTGGACTGGAACGGGAATTTCAATTGTAGCGAATAAAATACCTGGTATAAGAGCAGCTTTATGTATGGATGCTCAAATGGCGAAAGGTGCAAGAATATGGAATCGGGCAAATGTTTTAGCTTTATCCAATCGGCTGTTAACCCAAGATTTAGCAAAAGAAATTTTAGATTCCTGGTTTAATACTAAAACTAATGAAGATGGTGAGCAGATTATTAAGGAAATTGAAGCAATCGAGCAAAAAAATCACTAATTTATCCATCAGTGGGATATGATAGTCGATGAATAATTAAAGAAATAGTTCAGTCAGTGGCAAGTAAAAAACTTTAAGGCATATAGCACCTATAGACTCATTAAAACTTGTATAATTAGCAACTTTCTGGCTAAATGAGAATAACGCCTGATTATAGGTTTTTTTCATGTTAAAACGCGATATATCAACGACTAACATTCTAATTGTTTCTGCAGGGGGAATGATTGGATCAGGGTGGTTGTTTAGCCCGTTTATTAGTGCGCAAATGGCAGGCAGCAATTCATTGGTTTCTTGGGTTATTGCTGCTGTTTTTATGATTTTTATTGCCTTGCCCCTATGTGAGTTAGGAACAATGTTTCCTATTTCTGGAGGCATGTCTAATTATCCAACTTTTACCCATGGGAAAGAGGTTGGTTTCTTATTCGCATGGACATCGTGGTTGTCCTACGTTGTTATGACTCCAATAGAAATACAAGCAATTCTGCAGTATTCAAGTCATTTTTTTCCAATATTAATTCTCAACGACTCAACAACATTCACTCTTTCAGGATATGGTTATGTTGCGGCAATGGCTATCATGCTCTTTGTAGTCGTATTGAACTCTTATGGGATTAAGTTGCTTGTTGAGTGTAATAAATATGCAAGTATCATTAAATTTATATTACCCAGTATTGCAATTGTTTCATTGCTTCATGTTGCACCGACCATGGATAATGTTACGATTAGTTTGTCGGATAAAGAAAGTTGGGTAAATATTTTTACTGCACTTTCTGCAGGGGGTATTGCTTTTGCATTTACTGGATTTCAAAACGGTTTGGTACTTGCAGGAGAAGTAAAAAATCCACAACGCAATATTCCTATTGCTATTTTAGGTGCTGTGCTGATTGGTTTTGTTTTGTATTTTATGTTGGAATTGAGCTTTCTCGCAGCTGTGCCTCAGAAATTTCTAACTCAGGGTTGGCATGCCCTAAGTTACCCAGGAGATAGTGGACCTTTAGTGGGTTTGACTTTGCTTTTAGGTCTGGGTTTCGTGGCAACCATCCTTATGATTGATGCTGCTTTTTCTCCTTTTGGTACAACTTTAGTTTATACCGCTGCGACTTCGAGAATTTTATATGGAATGGCATTAAATGATCATTTACCCAAAATCTTTTTGAAGGTGAATCGCCATAAAATTCCCTATGTTACTCTTTATGCAAACTTATTAGTGGGAATGTTGTCTTTTCTTCCATTTCCCGGGTGGCAGAAGTTAGTAGCTTTTCTTTCTTCTGCAAGTATTTTGTCTTATAGTATTGGACCAATATGTCTTTTAGCGATGCGGAAATTGCAGCCGTTAACTCCAAGACCTTTTAGACTTTCAGGAGCTCTGGTTTGCTCGCATATCGCATTTTATTTTTGTAATTTAATGCTGTATTGGTGTGGGTTTTCAATTATATGGAAGCTGGATATTGCTTTACTTATTGGTATTCTAATTTATTGTGTCTATCATCGTAAAAGCTCCTGGGATAATAGCGCGCTTTTATATTGGTTTTTATTTTATATGGTTTCCATACTTAGTGTTTCTTATATAGGTGCTTTTGGCGGCATTGGTGTTTTAAAGTTTCCCTTTGATCTTTTAAGTTTGTTACCCTTAAGTATTTTTATTCTCCATTCGTCTCAACGATTACTCAGTCCAATGCGACATGAGCATGTTAGCTCTATAGTAGAGGAGTCAACTGAAATATTAGAGGATAAAATTCTAACTTAAAGTTTATTTAATGATACAATTGTTTGTTATTTGTGTTTTTTGGTTTTTGTATGTGGCTGGGATTATTTGACTTCAGATATTTTAGCAGGCGAGCTTTCTTATTTTTAGGTATTTGCTTTTTGTCAGTTTCTTTTGCAATTGAAGTACCAATATATGATTTTTCAATAAAATCTTATTCTCAAAATATCAATGATTATTTGCCTCCAGACAGTGATGACTATGGTACTCCTCTGTTAAAGCGAGAGTATCAAGAGGGGCAGCTACAACAGTTCTATAATCATTATTATTCTGATAGTGTTGATGGGCTTTCTCCTTGGAACGAGAAGATGGTAAATTCTGTTCTCCCTGTGGTTAAAAAAATTGAATTGGAATTATTAAAGGAATTTGACAATCAAAATAAGTCCGATGAAGAACGGCACTTTGCGGAAAATTTTAAAGAACATGATACAGTTTGGCTAAATCGGATCAAAAACAATATGGACTTACCTGCTATTGAGGGGTTAGGATTTAACGAAAAGAACAGGGCTATTGCAGTAAATAATACTTTTGCACGCGCGCTTCCGGATCAAGCGCCGGATTTTTTTCATTTCACTATGCCCGGACAAGGTTTCCCGTTTGATAATTTACAAGAATCAGTGATTTGGGCGGGAACACCTCTCTATGTTTTCATCGTATCACAAGATAAATCCTGGTCATTAGTACTAACTCCAGATGCCTATTTTGCCTGGGTAAAAAGCTCAGAAATTGCATATGCTTCAAGCAGATTTATAGAGGAGTGGAAAAGCGCAGCAAAAAAGGGGCTTGTGGCAATCACTGAAACAGAAGCGAGCATTGTGAATCAACATCATCAAT
The DNA here is from genome assembly GCF_001467945.1 of Legionella parisiensis. GTDB lineage: Bacteria > Pseudomonadota > Gammaproteobacteria > Legionellales > Legionellaceae > Legionella > Legionella parisiensis. The sequence continues at coordinate 1,669,482 of NZ_LNYQ01000013.1, read as the reverse complement.
TTCTGTTTGCAGGTTATATAGGTGCTGTATTTCCACTACTTAATCGCAATGAAAATTCTATTTCTATCTTAGTTCCAGTAAAAAATATACATCATCAAGCACTAATTCAAACTGGAATTGTGACATCACAATCTGCAAGTCTGATGCCTCTTGAGGCCTCGAAAAAAAATATGGCTAATATTATGAAACAATTACAAAATCGTCCTTATGGATGGGGAGGGGCTTATTTTTTTAATGATTGCTCACAGGAGTTAAAGAGCATATTTACTCCTTTTGGTATTTGGCTACCGCGTAACTCGACACAACAGGCAAAAATAAGTTCGGGTATTGATTTAACCCAAAATACAGTTGATGAAAGAATAAGCGCTTTGAAAATTCACGGTCATCCTATGATGACGCTCATTTATATTGGCGGCCATGTAATGCTTTATTTAGGAAATAAGTCTATAAATAATCATGATATAGCTGCAATGACCTATCAGAATGTTTGGGGGCTTTCTCCTGAAAGTAAAGATAAACGTTATATCATTGGACAATCATTATTTTTTCCATTGCTTAAATATTATCCAGAAAATCCGGATGTAAGTTCGCTAGCAAATAAATCGTACTTTAAGATGATATATCTTGATGAGCTAAATACAAAAAAAGGCACCACACCAGAAGCGTTTTCACGAAGTTTTATAAAACCTGATAGCCCCCGTTTATTTTTATAAGGATAAAATCTAAATTAGCATATATTTTTTTTGTACTTTTTTCTTTTTAATTTATTTATTTGTGCCAATAACTAAAAGTTCTATTGACCATTGTAGTGTTGCTCATTTACAAAATATCCCTGATTCTTCATCACAACTAATTTTGGTAAATCATATAAAAGGTTTTGAAGCCGTGATAACTGTTTGTAAGAAGTAAGATAACCTATGGATACAAGCATGGAATTCTTTGCCATGCTGGGTAAGGGATGGGTGGCTCCTGTAGGAGAAAAAAAGGAAGGTGATATGAGAACTCCTGCCGGTTTATACCCTTTGGGTGATACTTTTAGTTCAGAGCCTTTAGCACTTAAAATGGATTTTAAATACATTACTGCTGATGATAAATTTCGATAGTGGTTATATAACACATGGGTTAAAGGTAATACAAATGCCAAAAGTTACGAATCTATGCTAATCGATGTATATAGAATAAGTGCAGTGGTCAATTACAATATGAATCCTGTAATCTCAGGAGCAGGAAGTGCTATTTTCATCCATTTTATGGCGATCAATCCATTCTGGAACTCATGGATGCATTGCTATGGAAGAATCTCATTTCTTAAAACTCCTTTATTGGTTGGACAAGGAGAAACATCCGTATGTTTACATATCGAGTAGCTGTTTTAGGGAAAAAATAAAACGAAGAGCCAGACACGTGAGGTTGCCAAACTTTAATTAGGGGTTGCACTTCGTCTCTGAATGGGTGAAGCTATGTTTTATGTTTCTTATTAGGGTAAATGTCGTGCGCTATTCTAATTATTTATGTTTCTTTGCTGCTTTTTTCTTGAGTGAAGTAGGAAATTCTCAAACGCTTTCAGAGAAAATAGATGAAATTATTGCACAGAAGTTGCCGCATGCAACCGTCGGTATTCTCATTAAAGAAGCAGAAACTGGCAAAGTGGTTTACAGTAGAAACGCAGATAAATTACTTTCTCCAGCCAGTGGTATAAAGTTACTTACTGCAGCAGCAGCCCTGTATCAATTAAAACCAGACTATCGTTTTATAACAACACTCTCTCAAAAAAAACAAGATTATTTTATTCATTTTACAGGCTCACCATCTTTTACCATTGATAATTTAACTTCTTTATTACTCAATTTGAAAAAAAATAATGCGAGCACGATAAAAGGAAATGTGATAATTGATAGTTCACAATATCAGGATCCATATTATCCAAGTGGTACGTCGTATGATGATTTAGGCTGGTATTATGCTGCTCCAGATACAGCAGCAATATTAAATGAAAACAAAGTGGCCTATGAATTAATTAGCGCAAAAAAATTAGATAAACCTGTAAAAATCAATCTAAAGAAAAATCAGCCTAAAGCCCTGACACTCATTAATGAAGTCGTTACAGTGAGTAAAGAAGAGGAAAAGAATCATTGCAGTCTGAATCTTGAGGTTAAACCAAATAATATTATTCGCTTATATGGGTGCAAGACTCAGGATAAAAATCCAAAATTAATAGAACTTGCTATTCCCGATCCTATTTTATTAGTAAAACAAGTGATCCAAAGAACTTTTGATAAAAACAGTATTGCTTTGAAAGGAAAAATTATTACAGGAATATTGCCAGCTGATACGCAATTTATAGCCAGTTTTCAGTCAAAAATGCTCAGTAAATTGATTACACACATGTTACAACAATCTGACAATCTTTATGCAAACAGCCTTACAAAAAAATTAGGTTACACTTTAACTGGAAAAGGAACTCATAAAGAAGGGGCTTATGCCATCAAAAAAATATTGTCTGAGCATACACATCTGGATTTATCGCAAATAGAGATCGTTGATGGAGAAGGAACACGCTATAACTTGGTGACTCCAGAGCAAATGGTGATTTTGCTTAATGACCTTTATCATGATAAAGATATGAAAACAATTTTCTTTGAAGCATTACCGCAAGCAGGTGTTTCAGGAACTCTAAAGGATAGAATGAAGAAAACCATGCTCGAGAAAAAGGTTTATGCTAAAACAGGTTCAATGCATGATATTTCTTCATTATCTGGTTTTATTATTAATCCGCATGACAAGGCCTTCATTTTTTCCATTATTATCAATGGAGTAAATAAACCTCTAGTAAAAGCTAAGTCACTTGAGGAAAAAATATTATTGGCTTTAGATGAATACAGTTTAGAGGCAACTCCTAGTTAATATCTCAATATTTTTACTGTAACTATCTAATAAAAAATGAGTTTTAATCATATCGTTTTCTAGCTTATACTAAATTTATAAGCTAAGGAAAAAAATATGGATGAAAAAGCATATTATAAAGCTTTTACAAATTTAATCGGAATAATTTGTTTTCTTACAGGTCTTTTAGATTTATCCGTCAGATATTTCAATATTCATTTATCCGCTGAGTTACCTATAGATATCTTTATGAGACCAACTACCGCTTTGAGCTTTATTTTAGCAGGACTGTCATTAATTTGTTTAAATAGAAAATTTGTCCAGTTCAGTAGAGTTTTAAGTAGTATTCTCTTATTATTTTCCGGAGTTATATTAAGTCAATACATTTTGAATGTTAACGTGGGTATTGATGAATTATTTATTAGAATTTTTTCATTAGATGTTCATCACTATCCAGGTCCTATGGCATCGAGTGTCGCTCTAAGTTTTATAGTTATTGCTCTTTGTTTCCTTATCGTATCATTTCAGTTTTCAAATTATTGGCTTTGGATGTGTTTATTTGGTGTTTTTTTTACCTTAAGTTTAGGATTTATTGCAACAACCAATCATTTTATTGAGTTCACAACACATTTTGGTGCTGGACCATGGATGAAGATTTCAATTTATACTTCGTTGGGGTTAATTCTTTTAAGCTTGGCAATCATTTCTTATATTAATTCAAAAAATGTAAAACATTCTCTTGTATCTCTGCCGCTAATAGCAGTTTTCGTGATTTTAAATATCACCGTGTTTGGGTGGCAGTTCACTAAAAAAAATCAGGAAAACTCGTTAAATATGTTGTTACAGTTGAAAGTTGAAAATGTAGAGGATGTGATTGAGTCGCGCACAGCAGAACTCGCTTCCTCCTTTTCGAGAATTACTTATCGCTGGCTGAATCGAGACGCTACACCTGCAAGTGAATGGCAAGCGGATATGATGCACCATATTCATGATCAGCCAGGTTATAACGCCATTTTATGGATCGACAACAAATATCAGATACGTTGGGTTGCTCCCGAAGAAAGTAGTGAGCTAATTAAAGAATATAACTTTTACGATAATCCTGACCGACGTCGAGAAATGTTAGGAAGTCTAGCGAAAAATGAATTGCAAATAAGCTCTCAGTTTTATTGGGTTGAGGGAAATAAAGTGATTTTACTATTAAGCCCCATGTTGAAAGAAAATTATTTCCAAGGGTTTATGGTCGGGATTATAAATACAGAGGTATTTTTAGAAGATATTTTAAAAAAGATTGATATTCAAGGATATAATTTGGGCATTTACGATGCTTCCGGGCTTTTATATACGAATGCTCCTAGTGACCATAAGTATTACAAGAGTTGGAAGCATAGCATTACACTCCCTTTATACGGGCAAAATTGGAAGATCATTATTTGGCCTTCTATTGTATTGCACAATCAGGTTATTACCTCATTTTTCCCAACTATGATCTTGATCATTGGAATAATGATTGCTTTGCTTTCCGGTTTTTTAATTCATACACTTCAGTTTATAAAAGAGAATTCTGATAAATTAAAGCGAACACAAACTGAACTAGCAAATGCCCGCGAACGTTTGCAAGGAATCATTGAAGGCAGTAGTGATTTAGTGGCTGCAATTGATTTGAATTATGATTTTATTGCGTTTAATACGATGTATAAATGTGAAGTATATCGCATTTTCAAAATTGATTTGGAAGTCGGCATGAGTTTTAGGGTGCTTTTACAGAAAATGAGTGTTGAAAATCAAACAAAAGCGATGGCGTATTGGGAAAGAGCAATGAAAGGCACCGGATTCACAGTAATCGAATCATTTAAAGACAAACGACATGATGGGCTAGATTTTGAAATACATTACAATCCTATCCATGATTCGGAGGGCAAACTTATTGGTGTGAGCCATTTTGCAATTAATGTTCATCAACGTATCCAAAGTGAAAGAAAACTTGAAGAGTCAAAAGTCGAGCTGGAAAATGTGGTAAAAAGTCTTGAAACTCAAAATAAAGAGTTGGAGTTGTTGAAAGAGTTAATGAGTTTATTGCAATCAAGTCTCTCTATGGATGACGCGATTGAAATAATTAAAAATTATAGCAAACGAATTTTATCAGGAACTTCGGGGATTGTTTATCTTATTTCTTCAGATAATTTAAATCTCATTAGCAGGGTGCTGATCTGGGGAGAGCCAGTTTCTAATTTATTCCTATTTACGCCTAAAGATTGCCTCTCTTTACTACGACATCAATCTTATTATATCTCTGATACAACGGAAGGTGTTTTGTGTAACCATATAAAAAAGGGTGAAAAAAAGCCTATAGGCTATGTATGTTTACCTTTATTTGCCCAAAATGAAATGCTGGGGCTATTTTATGTTGAATTTGGCTTAAATACTGATAATCAACGGTTGATTGCGTTGGCACAAATTATTTCTGAACAATCCGCATTAAGCATATACAATATTAAGCTTCGTGATGTTCTAAAAACCCAATCTACTCAAGATAGCTTAACTGGTGTTTATAACCGACGCTTTTTTGAAGAGTACTTGCAAAAAGAAATTTTAAAAGCCAAAAATCATCCATTTACATTTGCTCTTTTATTAATCGATATTGATTATTTTAAAAAAGTCAATGATACCTATGGTCACTTGGTGGGTGATCAGGTTCTTTTTGAGTTTGCTGCAAAAATTAGACAAATATGTCGACAAGAAGATTTAATTTCTCGCTGGGGCGGTGAAGAGTTTATGGTCTTTTTACGAATTGCTAATTTGGATGCCGCTAAATTAAAAGCAGAAGTAATTCGTGAGTCTATTGAGAAGTTTTCAGTTGAAGTGAATCAGGAAAAACCTATTTCAATTACCATATCAATTGGAGTGTCTTTTTATCCTTATGATGGTAAAAAGGTAGATGAGTTGATATCAAAAGCCGATGAAGCTCTTTATGAGGCAAAAAAAATGGGACGTAATAAAGTCGTAGCAAGTTCTAGTATGCATCAAAATAAAAAACAATAATTAAATGGATGCTAACCATGTTCAGCTCTATCTTGTTATTGTTTAAAAAGTCTGGATAATCGTCCTTTATTTTAATGAGTTGAAGCAATGAAGACTGAAAAATTATTTTCCTATGGCACATTACGTTATGAGGCAGTGCAACTGAGTAACTTCGGACGAAAACTGCATGGAACATCTGATAGCCTACCAGGATTTGGCATCTCTAAAATAAAGATCAAGGATCGCGATGTGATTACTACAAGTGGTGAGGAGGAACACCCCATTATCACTTTTACTGGAAAATCTGCAGACCGCATAGAAGGTATGGTATTTGATGTGAGTCCTGAAGAATTAAATAAAGCAGATTCTTATGAAGTTGCAGACTATAAACGGGTCAAAGTGAAGCTAGTTTCAGGTATATTTGCCTGGGTATATGTTCATGTTGAAAGTGTAGAATAAAACATTGAGCAAAATGGATTCCCGCTTGCGCGGGACGAGATTAAAAAATACATTGAGAGGATTCATCAACAAAAGTTTCATTAATAAATGTTAATGTACAATACGATGTTCATCTTTAACCCATCTCATCAAAAATGCCCCGATTATTTGATATAAAGGTAAAATTGCCAAACCAATATGATAACCAGATAATGAAAAATCATGAGAAGTACCTGCATTGCTAAAAATATCCAGCAGTTTTCCTATCGCAGGTTCAGTAATTGCATCAAGGAAAGCGTCACTTGCGTTGATTAAGGAAGTTACTGTACCTGCAAGGTATAATGGATTTGATTCTTTTCCAATCACAAATACTATTGGAAATGCTCCTAAACTAAAACCAAAGAGAAAAAGCAATACACTCAATAACCAAATTGGCATAGGATGCGCATAGATGACCAAACTAATAGATATAGCAGAAATTAAAGTGCTATAAAAAATAAATGCACAACGATTTTGTATGCGATTAATCAATAAAGCGAAGACTGGGCATGCAATTGCTAATCCTACAAATACTAAAGAAATGAGAGAGGGGGAAACTAATTTATCTAAATGATACGCTTTTTGTAAAAAAGGATTTCCCCATAAACCGCAAAAAATAACTATGGGAGAAAAGGCTAAGCCACTATATCCAGTCAATAACCAGTTTTGTTTACTTTTTACAATTAATAAAATATCTTGCCATAAATGCGGGTTTTTAGGCTCAGGATTAGCTTTGGACTCTGTACACTCAATAGAGGAAGACGGTTTATCTTTAACAATAGAAAAGAACAAGAAGGCCAATATGATACCCATCCAAGCCATATAAAGTAGACTGCTTCTCCATCCTACCTGACTCACCAACCATGCAAGCGGCATTTGTCCAAAAATTGCTCCCACCATTGCAGCAGTAACAAGTAAAGAGGTTAGCAAAGCATAATATTTTTGGGGAAACCATACTGCTGCTAATTTGAAATAAGCGATGGAAGCAAAAGAAACGCCAACTCCAGTCAAAGCACGGCCCCAAATAGCGATATTTAATTCTTGAGCCTGAGAAAAAATATAAATTCCAAAGGCACAGCAAAAAATTGCTGCCGTTGTAACCCAGCGTGTGCCATATCGATCGAGAACGATTCCTACGAATAAAGGTACGATAAGATACGTCCAGAAATAAACACCGGATAATACACCAAGGCCCAATCCCTTTAGATTAAATGCGTCCATCAGTTGTTGGGGCATTACGCTGGGAAAATTTTGGAGGATGTATTTATAAAATAAAAATGCAGCGCATAAACTAATGATAAAAAGAGCGCGGTGGGTTATTTTTTGTTGTTGTGATGCTTCTGCATCAAGTGTGTTTCCCATGATGAATCTCCTCAATTTGTTAAATCGTATCACTTGATTATTCGGCCTTCCCCTAGAGAGGCTGAATAATCAAAGACACAACTCTAGGGCGAGGAGAGGAACACCACGACCACCACTACAACTGAAACGATAGAAACAATAGAACTCACCAACCCAGTAGAGTTGCTAAGAAAAATTGAATGGTTTGAGCTATTGTTCATATATATTGCAGAGTGAAGAATAAATTGTTAATTATCCTGATGATACCAATTAGTGTTAATTCTTGTCAAACAAATCATCAAAAAGAATTGAGTAACCGGCAAACAAGAATGTATTGTTTAAAAATCACAAAATGATTAAGGAATATGAAATAAGAGTTTATGTAGGGATCCGAGACATAAATGTCTCGGATTAATTTAAACATGTTGATTACAACTGCTTAGCATTGTTTCGAAAATTATCATTTCCTATGTTTTAATCTTGATTCATCTTCAGCTTCTGGTACGGGAACGTCAGGCATCAGTCGCTTAAATCTGTTGAACCAACTAAATCTTATTTCTGGTGCCATAATTTCATCAGGTCTCACTTCATCTATTAGTTTATGTAATGCATCTTTGTTATAAGGTGGAACAACTGCCTCAAGTTCTTTATGTGCCCTGATAATATCTTGCGGACGTGGAGCAGGTGCATGAGATGGTACTAAACGTTCTAACATGAGTGAATAACTGCTTTTGGGTTGTGGTTTTGGTGTCATGCTAAAAGACGTTTTTTCTGGTAGAAGCTGCAATTTAGTTGTTTGAACTTTCTCTATGCGACTCATCAAGTCTTGTGCTCGGGTTTGGCAAAATTGAGTTCGTCCTCTGAGTGATTCTACTTCACGGCTCATGTGATCATTGTGGAAAAAGTTAATGGTACAAATATTAGATCGTGACTCATCATAATTTAGCTTTGCTTGCAACCAATCTTGTTCGCTTAATTGGTGCTCATGAGTTATATCATTTGAAAAATAGGCATACGAATCTCCATATCGTCGATAGCGAGACATATGGCTGGGATCAACAATTAATCGTGCTTGACTGAAATCGTAAACTCGTTCCAACTGAGAGTTAAGAAGAATTCTTTCGTTTCTCAACACTTGCAGCGCTTGAGAAAGTCCGCGCTCTTGCAATCTTAAACTTTCTTCTTCACGTTCACGGTGTGTGGGTGATTCATATACAGTTTCTGGTTGATTTAATCGACTTTTGACTCGATCAAGTAATTGTTGGAGTACTTGCTCGTAAGTCTGGGGAGGCTGTTCGAGCTGAGCTTTATGAAAGGAAAGTCGATCTTCCAACATGCGAATTTTTCTATCAATACGTAATTTAGTCAGCTGTAGTTGTGTGGTATCATTCGTAGTAGTAGGAATTGGTATTGCGTGCTGTGCTCTAAGCGCTGTGAGCTGTGAGGACAAGGTCGCTATTTGCTGATGTACATGAGCATGAGTTATTGGCTGATTATTAACAAGAGGTAATTGCAGATAAGCAGTAAGCTGATCCAAATCATCAGTGATATAAGCATGGTGATCTTCCATTAATAATACTGCTTCTTCAATGTCCTCTAACTCTTTCTCTACTTCCTGTAAGTCAGTTTCTAGCTGTCTGAGTTCTTTATCAAGTTCTTGCAGCATATTGGCACGTGCATTGGCGTCAGCCAGATTCGCTGCAATGGAGCGGCTTTCTTTGTTCCATTCAACTCTTGCTTCTTTAAGTTTTTGATTGTCTTGTTGTTGCGTTTGTTCGCTCACATGTTCGGCTTGTGATTTATTCTTTGCAATTAATGACATAAGAAGGAAAAGTAGCAGTTGTTGCCGGAGCTGTTCTTCAGCATTCTTTTCCCTAATGAATTGAATTTGTGCTTCTTCCTTCATGATTTCTTTAACAATCATATTTACGGTTTCGTTACCGCCGGCTGTTTTAAGAAACTCGATTACCTGTGTGGCGTTTTGTAGTCCGAAACGAGCAACAAATCGAGCAGCTAAAGAAGAATTTGTTTCGGTTGTAGTCGATCCATTGCCTTTTTCTATGTTTGCAAACCATTTCTCAAGCTGGCTTGAAGTCAAAGCTATTGGGGCAGGTTGTGATGCATTGGCCACGAGAAACTCCAGTATAGTAAGTGCTGTTCAAATTATAAACTTTTTTGAACTTAAAGTAAAGTAATTGCTTTAGTAATAATCAGAGAAATCAAGATGTTAATTTAGCGAGTTGATACATGACCGGCCAAACTGGTTTTTGGTAGTGAGTTGTCCATAACTTTATGAAAAAGAATTTTTTTCCATAAAATTGATAGGAAAGTAAAAAACACCAAACATACAATAATTAACGAATCATAATGCACTAGTGAACCATATTTTAGTGAAGCGGGGGGGATAAAGGTCACTATAAATGAAATGATGATGCCAATTAAACCCATAAAAGAAAATAAAATAATGTACTCAAAAAAATGCTTTTTTTCTTGCCAGGCTAATCGTATTGCACTTGCAAACATGAGCCCGTACATCAATAAATACATTTGTGTGGCCAAAGTAATCATGAACCAATAGGAGGTATTAATACTAGGTAATAACACAAAAATTGTGCTAATAAAGGATACACCACATGCCTGCATAACCAAAAATTTAGTAGAGAATTGACTTGATGAATTATGGAGTTCGTTACTCGCAAATAGTAAGCCTTTCAGAGGAGCGATAAGCCAGTTATTTGCACAACCAATACACCCCAGAACGATTAATAAATTGACGAGCAAGCTTAGCTTTTCGAATTGGATTTGGGTAAAAAAGATTCGGAATAATTCAGGTATGCCGCTAATAAAATTCAATTGTTGAGGGGATAGCAATAACGCTAAAGTTAATGAGCCCAAAAGCATCGTAGAAAAAATAATAATCACTGAGAGCGCAATGGCTTTTGGGAAAGCACCGGGTTTACTATCTTGAATATGAACACCAGCAATTTCAATACCACAAAAAGAAAGAATGATTGCTGTTAGCGAAGCCCATGAATCTTGATGAGAATGTGTGATAAGTTTTAGGGATTCAGGATGTGAAATGATCCAAATAATTCCTATAACTAAAATTAAAATGAAGGGAAGTAAAAGACCGACTATGGAACAAAACACCGTTAATCGATTGGATAAATGAAGTTCTTTTATGTTGATCCAAGTTAAACACCAAATAAGAAAATTGATCATAATAAAAAGGAGCATTTTATTTTCAATGAGATTGGGGTTAATGCAATACAAAAATGCTCCTGCTATGAAGCTAAAAAACGCAGGATAAATAAGGATGTTTTGCATCCATTGGAACCAAACGGCAATAAAACCCGTTTTTTTGCCTAGACTACTTCTTACCCATCCATAAATTCCCTCGTGAGACTTAGAGGAAAACCATCCTGAAATAACTGCGCTGGGTAATAAAAAGAAAAAAAAGGCTAGGCCAAAATACCAGAAAATCTCTGCTCCAACTAATGCTGCAGCAGGCAAATTACGAATGCTGTCTACGGAGCCAACAGTCATTAGAGTTAAACTAAAAATGGTTAGCTTTTTATTCATTAAAATCTTAATGATAAACAGCTTAAACCACCATCAATTTTACGAAACTCACCAACATCTACAAAGGACACTTGAAAACCTGAATTCTGCACCATTTCTCCGGAACGAGGGTAGCCTTGGGGCATAATCACGATGTCATTGACTCTAATACAATTGGCTGCATAAGCTTCACCATCATCAATAATTAATTGTTTATATGGGTTAAAAGCAGGATGATTCACTAATTCACCATTGACCAGCAAGCATCCATCTCCCACATAGGAAACTCCTGTTTTTAGATGTAGAAATTTTTTAAGTTCTATTAATGTACTTTTATAGCCATACTGAGCCAATAGGGCAGATAATTGGTTCGCACCCTCTCTGTTAGTGCGCTTTGAAATACCTATATAAAAATGATCTTCTACTTGCAAGACGTCTCCTGCTTCCAATGTTCCAGGAGCTTTTACTTTATGGATTTTTTCTTTATAAATAGTTTGGATGTATGGTTCAATTAGATTAACTTCCCCTTGTCTTGATAGAGCCCCAGGACGCGTAAGGAGTGCGAATTGTTCTGTAAGAAGTGCAGCGTCCTCAACAAAGCATGAATCAGGAAAAGTGTCTGCTGCAGGTAAAACAGTTACTTCTAGACCACAATGAACTAGTGCATTAATATATTTTTGATGTTGTTCAAGAGCTTTTAGATAGTCAGGTTGACCTAAATCCTTTGTAGATGTTAATCCATGAATTAATTTGGGTGATGGTATTCGTACAATTGCTTGTTGAAACATATTTATTCCCTTTAATAAAAAATAGAGATCCTGTCCTGGATAGTCCCAAATCTTATGAATCAAATCAAGACATATGCTTGTTTTTAAATTGAAGAATATTTTGCTGAATTTAGATCGTAATAACTGCTGCCCCAGTAAACCTCCCATGACGTAGATCTGCAAGTGCCTGATTCACTTCAGTTAGTGGATAAGTATGAACTTCCGTTTTAACAGGAACTTTCGGAGCCAATGTTAAAAACTCTTCACCGTCATTTCGAGTGAGATTCGCGACAGAACAAAGAGTTCGCTCTCCCCAAAGAATGCTGTAAGGAAAACTAGGGATGTCGCTCATATGGATTCCAGCACAGACTACGATTCCACCTTTGATTGTATTGCGAAGTGCAAGTGGAACAAGATCCCCTACAGGAGCAAAAATGATGGCGGCATCCAATAGATGTGGCGTGGGTTTGTCTGAATCTCCTGCCCAAGCTGCGCCTAATTTATAAGCAAATTCTTGAGCATTTACGTCTCCAGGGCTCGTAAAGGCGTATACCTTTCGATCTTGTTTTTGTGCTACTTGAATAAGAATATGTGCTGCTGCACCAAAACCATATACCCCCAAATGTTGGGCATTGTTTGTTTTCAATAGAGCACGATAACCGATTAATCCAGCACAGAAAAGAGGGGCGGCTTGCTCGTCGGAATAACCATTGGGGATGGGAAAACAAAATTGTTGGTTCGCTACACAATATTCCGCAAATCCTCCATCAATTTGATAACCAGTAAAACGAGCCTCATCACAAAGGTTTTCACGTCCTGATAAACAAAATAAACATTTCTCACAACTTCCACCTAACCAGGGAACTCCAATTCTCTGCCCAATTTCAAAATGAGTGACTAAAGCACCAGTTTTTTCGATTATACCTACAATTTGATGACCCGGAATAAGGGGAAGTTTGGGGTTTTTTAATTCTCCATCTAGGACATGCAGATCCGTTCGGCAAATACCACAGGTTTGCACTTTAATAAGCACTTCATTTTCTTTGGGAGCAGGTTTTTTTACTTCTTTAAAGATTAAATTTTGTCCTGGTTTTTCCATAACCATAGCGTGCATCATAATCATCTCCTCCCTCATTTTGAATGATAAATAAGATATATTGCTTAAACTGTAGACTAAATAATGTAGTTTATTGGACTTGACAAAATACTTTTGTATATCAAACTGTATTTGGTGTATTTTTCAAATCATATTAATGGAACAAAACTACATTAGACGGAGCAATAATATGAATACGCTATTAAAATGGAAAAAAGGAAATCCTTTTTCAATCGAACATCATGATAATCCTTTTTTGAGCCTTCAACAGGAAGTTGATAAAGCATTCCATGATTTTTATGATATGTTTGCGTCAAATAAGAATCTATCACAATTTGAGAGTCTGAATCTTATGCCTTCAATGGATGTTGTTGAGGATAAGGATCATTTTACTATTCAAATGGAAATGCCTGGTATGGGTGAAAAAGACATTAGTGTGTCTTTTAGCGGAAATGTACTTACTATCACCGGTGAGAAATCGATTTCTAAAAAAAATGAGAATAAAAAATATATTTTTCGTGAAATTGGTTATGGTAAATATGAACGTTCAATTTCATTACCTTCAACAGTAGATATTGATAAAGCGAAAGCAACTTTTAAAAAAGGAATGCTTTGGATTGAGCTACCAAAAAAAACAGAAGCTAAAGGTAAGTCTCGAGACATAAAAATCGACCATATTAAATAAATACTTCATCATGCCTCAAACGATGAGGCATGATGATTCCTTTTAAATGCGATAATTTTTCAGATTGTTGCACCAATTTTTATTTATTGCAGGCATAAAGATGAGCGATATTGAAAATCATATCTTTGACGATCTAACGATCGGTGAATCAGCGCAATTAATCCGTACATTAACCATTGAGGATATTGAGCTTTTTGCAATCATGTCGGGTGATGTCAATCCTGCGCATGTTGATGCAGAATATGCTAAAAATGACATGTTTCATAAAATTATTGCTCATGGAATGTGGGGGGCATCACTTTTATCTACCGTTTTAGGAACGCAACTGCCTGGACCTGGAACCATTTATCTGGATCAGACTTTAAAATTCGAATACCCGGTTAGTGTAGGAGACACAATAACCGCAACACTTGAAGTAGTAAAAAAAATACAAAAAAATCATATTGTTGAGCTTAATTGTAAGTGCGTCAATCAATTAGGGAAAACAGTGATCAGTGGCCTTGCAACAGTCATTGCCCCAACAACTAAAATAAAAAGAAAACGTATTGAACTGCCCACAGTAGAACTAAAACCAAAACAAGAGCATTGGTATCATCGCTTAATTACAACGAAAAATTCGCTAAAACCGCTTAAAACGGCTGTAGTGCATCCGGTAGATGTATTGTCACTTAAAGGTGCAATTGCTTCCGCTGAGGAGGGTTTAATTACTCCTGTTCTTATTGGACCGAAGCAAAAAATTCTTGATGCTGCAAAAGAAGCTAATATCGATATCTCGCACTATGAGCTCATTCCAACAGAACACAGCACGGAAGCAGCCGAAAAAGCAGTAAAACTTGCTGCGACACAAAAAGTTGAAGCAATAATGAAAGGTAAACTTCATACGGAAGAGTTGATGAAGCCAATTGTTGCCAAGGAAAATGGTTTACGGACTGGGCGCCGTATGAGTCATATATTTTCTCTGGAAGTTCCTAGCTATTCCAAACCTATTTTTTTAACTGATGCAGTAATTAATCTTTTTCCTCATCTCAGAGAGAAATGTGACATAGTGCAAAATGCAATTGACCTTTTCCATGCACTCGAATTAGGTACTCCCAATGTTGCAATCCTTTCAGCAGTTGAAACTGTAAATGAAAAAATTCCATCTACACTCGATGCTACTGCTCTGTGTAAAATGGCTGAGCGTGGACAGATCACTGGAGGACTTTTAGATGGTCCTTTAGCATTTGATAATGCAATTTCTATGGATTCAGCACGTACAAAAGGTATTTTTTCTCCAGTTGCTGGTAATGCAGACATCTTAGTAGTTCCTGATGTTGAGTCAGGTAATATGCTTTACAAACAAATGACTTACTTATCACATATTGAAGCTGCTGGTATGGTATTAGGAGCTCATGTTCCCATTATTCTTACAAGCAGAGGCAGCGATGAATTATCGCGTAAAGCTTCATGTGTCATGGCTTTGTTATACGCACGAAGAAAAAAATAGTGAAAAATAAATTAATTATCAGACATCATCAAAACAGAGTTTTTGGGGATTATCAAATGAATAGGATTTTTAAACATACATATTGAATGTAATTTTAAACACATTAATCCATTCGGAGAATTATATGTGGTTTTTAAGATTGCTTTTTGTGATATCAGGAGCCATAGCCAGTTGGTTTGTTGGGCGTGAGGAACTGAGGTTCCCAGTTGTCCAAATGGTAATAGCTGTTATCTTGTTTACCCTGATTATAAGTGCAATTGCTTTTTGGCCTGAGCTGAAAAGTTGGTATAAGCGATTCCGCAAGAAGTGATTTAAATCAATTTTGCGAAAATCACTCCCATATGTTTATAACGGCCGCATAAAAACTAAATTTACAAAGTTTTAGGACTCTGAGATGGTTCATCGCTAATCATCTCTACTCCAGATTGCTTTTTCGAAACATTGGGCAATGATTCAATGGTTTAAATCATATAACCCATAAGAGCCTCTTTATCATTAACTGGAATACTGCTGGGAATATGTGCAAATACATATGTTCCCCAGTATCGTACATGTCGTTTAAGTAAATCAAATAGGTTCGACTGCGCTAAGTATTTTGCTTCATGCATAGTAATTACTCTACTATCGGGAGGGAATAAGCCCTATCTCACGAGCTATTATTAACAGTAACAGGTTCAGCAATATTATAATGGTTTTGTTAGCCTTAGATAGGATGTTTCTCAATTCCCTGAAGCTCATAAGCCGCCACTAACCTTGCTCCTCTATCGATTTTGCAATTTTAGGAAATTGCTCTTCGATGACAGTGAACATCTTTTCAATAGATTAAACATTTTTTGGGGGGGGCTGCTTACGTTGCGGGGGGCGTTTTGCAACTGATTTACCTACAATAAAAAGGTTCATGCTAATTTTCTATATGTCATGATGAATACTCCAACTGAATTAGTTTAAAACTAATGCAAACACTTTAATACTTTAATAAGATGAGAAGTTAGTAAATGCAGATGAAAATTGTTATAAATTACGGGAAAATAAAAAAGGAGATGCAAATGAAACACCATTCACCGGGATTTTTAGCATTGGTAACAGAAGCCAAAAAACGTATTAAAGAAATTGGTCCCCAAAAATTAAAAGAAAAAATTGACCTTCATGAACCCATGCAGATAGTTGATGTACGTGAGCTTAATGAATGGGAAGCAGGTTCTATCCCAACAGCAATCCACTTAAGCAAGGGAGTTATTGAGCGCGATATTGAAAAGAAGATTCCGGATTTGAATACTCAAGTGATTGTATATTGCAGTGGTGGCTTTCGGAGTGCTCTTGCTGCAGATAACTTACAAAAAATGGGCTATACCAATGTTTCCTCATTGGAAACCGGTTTACAAGGCTGGCTTGATGAGGGTTATTCTTTGTAAAAATAAGCAAGTGTTAGGTACTTTGATCGGTATAAAAACGAGTAAATCTCCTGCCTCTCTGATGAGGGGTATTTTTCTTGTCAGAAGATTTCCTCTAATCAGTAATATGTTTAAAATTGATAGTATACGCATTATTCCAATGCCAATTATTTTTCTGACTTGTGGTAATGACCATCGATTTTACTCTTTTTGCATCTAATTCATTATTTTTCTTATAAAGTAATGAGAACTCTAAAGTATCCTCAATCAGGGGCGAAAGCAGAAAAGTTGATTTTGCCATATTTGCCACAAATCGATATTGCTTTGTAGTGCCATTGTTTAACTTCAAAGTGATTTGCAATTGTTGTGGTTTAAAAAGAATGACTGCCAAAATGCCCAAAACTTTTGGTTTTAATTCAATTTCAGCAAACAACAGCTGTTCTTTAGGTATATCAACTTGTTCACCGAGAACATGGGATTCTCTTTTTAATAAAGCGAGGTTTGTTTGATAAGGATTATCATTTTTATGAAGTAATAAAAAATTATTAGCTGAATGACCAGGTTGATAATAAGTGAGTAGCAAGGGCCAGCTTGCACCATCTTCCAGTGAGGGTATTCGTTGATCAATGGGTTCAATCTTAAAAATGATGTTATCGGGCTTATGTTTTCCTTGTAGGTGTTTTTTATTGTCCTCAGCTAAGCCTTGACTGAAAACAGAGTAGCTCTGAAAGATTGGACGTGGTGACCAAATATTTTGTGAGGAGATTAAGTAGCTTTGGTTGTATGAGTAAATATCGGTAGTTCCTTGTAAAATAGGGATACCAGCTTGCTCGCGTAAGAAGTTCATCGTAAAGATAAAGTTTTTTTCGAGCCAGAATGAGTCTTGTATTCTGCTTTTTAAACCATGCCATGCACTGGTATATGTAGAAATGAAGTTATCGCGAATTGATATATGGGTATGCTGACTATTAATATAATACCAGCTGCTTAATGATACAAAAATAAGTAAATAGTTGACCCATGAATTAAGAATAAAGAGTAGAAACAGTGCTGCGAGCAAGATTGAGGTTCCCGGTATAAATGCATGACCTGAATGACGCGTAAAACCTGTTTTAAAAGAAACAAATAAAAATACAAAATACACGCTTAGTAAAAATATTTTTTCACCTCGTGGTATTTGTTTTCGCCATGAAATGGCTAAGAAAATTAATAAACAAGTAAATAAATAAAAAAGGACCTCTTTCATATTGCCATCAGAAGACATTGCCTCAGTAAATCCTGACGCTATAATGAAAGAACTGAAGAGGTACTTAGGCAAAGAAGATATAGGTTGTCCTACGGTAAGCCAAAAAATAACGATTGAAACTGATGGGGCTACCAGGCAAATCAAGGCCAGCTCTTTTTTATTGTAGGCGATAAAAAAAATAAAACAAATAATGAGCATTAGAAGGCAAATAATGAGCATTGAGCCCTTGATTAATGCCATTAAACCAAATGGAGCAAAGAGAAAAAAAGTAAATACCAGCAGATAATGACTTTCAATTTTGCTTTTTAAAAAGAGGATCTTAAAACTGATCAATCCTGCAAGTAGGGGGTAAGAAAAAAATAGAGAATCTCGGGCATACATCATACCCAAAAATGGTACACAATAAATTAGAGTCCAGTACCATCGACTTGGCTTGATTAAAAAAAGAAAATAAATCCAGTAAGATAGAGCTAAATATAGACATCCAGTAATCATCAAAAGATCAGTTGCTGGGTGATAAGATTTTGTATAAAGAGATGCATAGGGACCCAGAGTAAATATTATCTCTTTACCAAAAGCCAACCCTTGAGCAACTGCTTGATTTAAACCTAATGCCCATGAAGGATCAATCCCCGAGGCAGGCATTTTGGGGGATAGAGGAACAAAGGCACATATAATTATAATTAAAAGGATTAGCTGACTCAGAATATCGACGAGTATATTTGCTTTTTCAATAGGTGCTCCTTTTGTATTCCTCAATGTAGACATCCGTAGTTCCAATTTTTTAAATGTAGTGTAGCTTGGGTGATATTATGGAACAACCGTTATCCTAACTTCTCACCCATGTTTTAAAAAAGGAACGAGGCTCCTAAAGAAACTGTATTGGAGATATCTGGAGTAGTACTTGTATCCTCAAAGGTTTTAAACGCACCATAATCATGTTCATTTTCATATTCAACAAATAAATTTATGCCGGGTATCAGACGGTAATAGGGCCTTAAAGTATAACGCATTTGATTCAATCCACTGCCAATTTGAGCGTTAACCACCGTTTTGGTTGCTAAAATGCTGCGAATACCTGTTCTGATAAAGAAATTATTGGTAATTTGGGTATCTCGTGATAATTCAATATCAAATTTAGCACTGCCACCATAAAAATAAGTTCTTATATCGGTGTCAATGAAAAATGGCATTAACCCTTCCAGGCCAAGACCAGCTTGCCAATAAGGTCGCGTGGCAGGTTGATTAAAATAGTTTATTCCTCCTTTAACCGCCCAAAATTGAGTGATTAAATGCCAGTAAAATATATCAATATCAGCGTTTTCAACAGTGTTCCTATAAATTTCAGCGTCATTGATAAATAACTCCAGTTTATTATAGTCAGGACCATACATCCCTTTGTAAGTAAATTGTTGTGCATTATGGAAAGGATCGGCACCTACATCCAAAAAAGTAGCAAGCCAAAAGCCTCCACCATGAGCCATCGGATGCTTTACTAAATGCAAGTTAATTGGTCTGATTGCCTCATCGACCCGAATAATGGGACGATTATAATAATCAGTATTTTTCTCAATATCTTCTGGCTTAGCTTTATGTTCAACGATTTCAACTATGGTGGTATATTGAAAGACCCGGTTCATTCCAGCCATCATGTGATAAAGCATATGGCAATGGAAGAACCATTGGCCGCTTGCATCAGTATCTACATCAGCAGTTATGGTACCGCCCGGTGGAATATCAAGCGTGTGCTTCAAAGGATCAAAGGCATTCTTTCCTGTGCGTAGAATAAACCAATGACCATGAATATGCATCGGGTGATGCATCATGGACGTATTCGTAAAGACAAAACGATAACGTTTGCCCGGTTTTAAGGAGATGGGCTTAGCCTTATAACCGGGAACTCCGTTAATAAACCAAATAAATTGCCCCATGTAACCAAATAACTCCAAATTAATCACTCCTTCAACAGGTTTATTCGGATCATTGGTTGGAACTGCAGCAGTTAAATCGCGATAATTTGTTTCCAACGAAGTCATGTAGGATGAATCAGAAGGGGATATCGTATCTTTAAAGAGAGTTGGCTCTGTTGGCATGTGATGGTTCATTTTCATATTCATGGAATGACTCATAGGCATGTTATGGTCCATTTTCATGGAGTGCTTTTGCTGCCTTGAGGACTTTGATGGGTGCGGTTTTTGCTGATTCATAGGTAAGGTACCGTGATACATCCCGCCCATCATAATGTTCATCATTTCTCGAGTGACAGGAATGGGCTCATGAAAAGGTTTTACTTGGCTGTAGTCAACGATTTGATTTGGTACTGTTTTTAAAGCACCATATGCGGTGCCTACAGTATCTTTTGAACCTGTGTAAATAATATAGGGTTCATTTTTTTCTATTTTTATTAAAACATCATAAGTCTCAGCAGGCGAAATGATTAATTCTTCAAGGGAATAAGGCTTTACATTATTTCCATCAGCTTGTACGACTTTCATCATCGATCCAGGTATTTTGACGCGGAAAATCGTACTACTGCCAGCATCAATAAATCGCAGGCGTACGATATCGCCAACTTTCACCGGGGCGGTCCATGGATCCGCGTTAGTATGGCCATTCATTAGAAAAGCATCAAAAGCGACGTCACTGATATCATAAATGCTCATGCGCATTTGCTGCATGCTTTTATAATCATCAAGAAGGCTTTGTCGTTCTTTTTTAGATGCTTTTTGATAATCATGAATAAATTTGACTAGTGATGGTTGTAGTGGAAAACGAGGAGCATAATAATCCCCATCCTTTTTGAGATTCGCTAAAACCCGATCAGGCTTGGTATTAATCCAATCGGATAAAACGATCACATAATCTTTAGTATACGTATATGGGGGTACTTCCTTGGGATCAATCAAAAATGCTCCATATAAACCCTGTTGCTCCTCAAGGCCGGCGTGAGCATGGTACCAATACGTACCGGATTGTTTTAAAGTAAATTGATAGTGATAAACACCACCTGGCGGAATTTCAGTTTGAGATACACCTTCCACACCATCCATTTGCCAAGGCACCAATACACCATGCCAATGCAAGGCAGTTCCTTTATCAAGGTGGTTGTAAACATTAATCGTTACTTGATCTCCTTCTTTAAAATGTAAGGTAGGTGCAGGAATTTGATTATTTACAGCAATAGCTTGGGCTGGCTTCTTAGCAAAATAGACTGTTTTATAAGCAATGTTTAAATTGATGACTTTATGTGCTGCAAATGCAGAAAATGAGTACAAAAACGAAAAAAGGCATAAAAGAGAAATAAAATGAAGTTTCTTAATCTGAAAATTATGAATACTATCTATCATCCCTTTTTTCCTTACAATCAGACGAATGCCTCTGATCTTAAAGCAATCCTAAATTTTATAGACCTGTACAATACCATTTGCCTTATAAGGAAAATAGAGGGGATTTTGAATAAATATCAGAGACATCGAAAGTAGTTTACATATTTTTCAGCAATCCTCTGAACAGCACTCATAATGTTCTAGTCCTATACTGGGTTTCCTATTTTTAACTACTTCATTGCTTCAGCAATAAGCACATAAGATAAAAAAATCAGCGAAAGAAACTGGCTTAATATTTCATTAATAATTTTATGTCAAAATGGCTTTATTTTGCCCACATGTATTTTTCAGGATAGTAATTATGCAAAGTCATGAACAAATTAAAACCCTTCTTTCTACTGACAAATCTACCGCTTCCAAAGATGGTAAAACAGAAATTAGCACAAGCAGTAAAACTACAGTAGGTTCTATAGAAGATTTTCAGATGTCTGCGAAAACCGGTAAGGTATTAGTAGTCATAGGTGGAGGTACCGCTGCACTGACCTATCTCTACACCCAAGATATTGAAAAAGAGTATTCTCATGTACTGATATTAGGTGACCGAGGATATTGGGGTACTGCCGCGCACAGGCTAGCCCAACCTCATCATATTTTTGCTATGCCCCATGAACCAAGTTACGAATTTATTGATCCTGCTGAGCATGATCAGACAAAAAAGGTCTTACCACATCAGCCTATGTCAGCTTATGTACACTCTCACGATTACCAGTCCAGACTGATCGAACTTGAGAAAGCGACAGTAGAGTCTCTGCGCACTAAAGGAAAGCAGGTATTCATTGCCAGCAAAGAAAGAGTGAAAAATATCGAGAGAGAAAAAGATGATGGTCATTTAAAAATAGAAACTCTAAGTGGCCATTCTTTGGACGTAGATAAAATTATCATTGCAACTGGTGCTGGTCCTGCAAGGACGCTTGAGGAAAATTTACAAAAAGGTCTAAGCACACCTGATGCAAGGGCCAGAGTGTTAAACTATACCGATATTCTTACGCCCGGTGTGGAAAAGTGTAAAGATAAAACTGTTCTTGTTTATGGAGGAGGTGCAACTGCTGCATGGGCAATGGAAGTTGCTGCGCTTACTGCGAAACCAGTGGCTTGGGTAGGCCGTAGTGGTTTTGAATTAGCTATTGAGGCAGGCCCGAGGGTTAATGCAATTATCGTGAACAGTCGCTCAGTGCAACTCACTGGAGTGATCACATCTATTTCTTATGTTGCTGGAGATAAAGACCAGGATGGAAAACTTTTGATTGAAGTTTCCGAAAAAGAAAATGAACCACCTAAGCATAAGTTTACAGTGGATTATTTATTCAACTGTATTGGTCAAGAACCCTACGAATTAGGCGGGCTTCCTGAAATTATATCTGACGGCCTTAAAGATGAGATTACTCCTTATTTCGATAAAAATTGTGTTACCGGTGAAAAAGGGTGTAAATTAGGATGGTCTACCGCAAAAAATGATTTATTTATTATCGGAGCAGCACAAGGCACTTATTATAATAAAAGCAAAACCACGCCAACGTCTCCTACTGTTTCTAGCTTTTTACCTCGAAGCGGTCAAGTACCTATTACTATCGGAGGTGTTGTTTCGTCTGTATGTGCATTGACAAACTATATGCCGATTTCTCAAGATCCCGTTACACTAAAAGCAACTGTATCCAGTCTTAATGTCAATGTAATGAATGCAACGCAACTTGCAGTCTTTTTTACAGTGAGCTATCCTTCTGCTTCACCTGAAAAAATTAATCAAACTGTTATGGATCTAGTCAATGAGCGATCGAACACAGATTTTGGTTTATCCCCAGAACGATTTGAAGAGTTTCTCTATGAACGCTTTGGAGCTCTTCCAAATCCTGAGTATTGTCAAACGATGACTCAAAAAATTAGTAAACCTAAAGCAACGGGGATAGAAATTACAGAACTTACGACGGAGCCAAAAACAGGAATGGTGAAAAAAGCACAAGACGAGTACTGTACATCTGAAGCAGTTGATGTACTTAAGAAAAGTCCATTATTTAGATTTTTTAATAAATCTGTCTCCCAGAATAATACGGCTAAGGAAGATTCGTTTAGCGAGGCGGTTCGACTTCTTCCAAAAGTTGACGAAAATATCCGGTTACCTGTTATTGTTAAAAAAACGGTAGAATCAACTGAGAAAAATAAAGTTGAGGAGACAGTTCTGCCTCTCGTTTCAGTGCAAACTTTTTAATCGAATGTTGGGCTGAATTGGTTTAAGAGATATTTACTTAGCAAAGTTACATTTAAAAACAATCCGGAAACAAATATCTCTTTTTTTTATAATCAATACCGCTCAAATATAAAGGTATTTTTATGGAACATATACCGTTCACTGAATTTGTAAAATTAAGTAAAGAAGAGCTTATAGCGCTCAATCCCATACTGGCATTAATTGAGCAACAACAGCAAGATAAGGTTGAAACGGAGGCATATACCGCAGTTCTGGTAAACATTATTAAAAATATTGACTTGGGTGTATTAATCAGAGCGACTTTTACCTATCCAAAACTCGATGACTTTTGCAAACTGCCAGTTTTAACTCCTTTTTGGAATGAACGATGGCGCTTAAGTGGTCGAGGCCATAACCCCATAGATGAAGAAGATATAAACGATGATGAACCAGCAAAACCACATGAGTATAAGCCACAAGTAACATTACCTACTTTTGATTTGCTCAAAGGAATTTATATTTATGTTCAATACAAGTTTAACAATACTTCAGAGAATTCTCGTTATAGGTCCTATGCTCATGCTTATTTAAAATGTGCCGCACAACTTGGTTATTTTCCTGCACTCAATGCTATGTATCTAGATGCTTTTCAGGCGGGTAAATTGGATCAGGCTTTAATTTATGCACTACGTCTTGCAGAATTATACTGGACCCCTGGTTACTTGCTTCTTTGTCTCATCAATTATCAGGCGGATAACTATCAAGAAGCTTTATTAAATTTACTCGTCGCAGAAAAACTATTGCCGTTCTCTGGTGCCATGATTAATAATGCCTATCAAGGTGATTCTATCGAATCAATCTTAAGGGGTGCTGGATTGAATGATTTAACTACAGCCAAGCACTTTTTGGCTGAGCTTAGCCATTTACCGATGAGTTATGTTACCTCTTCGCTCTACAAACAAGCAAAAAAAATAACAGATAACATACTACAAAAATTCGATAAAGAGGAAGAAGTATTGAACGGTGCTGAAAAAAATACAACTTCTGCAATTACGATGCAATATTAAAGAGTGTTGGCAATGTCACGAACTGAACGATTATTAGACTTAATTCAGCTCTTAAGACGTCATCGTTTTCCAGTAAGCGGAGTATCACTTGCACAAGAGTTAGGGATTAGTCTTCGTACTTTGTATCGAGATATTTCTATGTTGAAAGGCCAGGGAGCTCCAATTGAGGGGGAGGCGGGTATGGGGTATGTGTTGCGTCCAGGATTTACTCTTCCTCCACTCATGTTTACAGCTGATGAAATCGAAGCCATAGTTCTTGGTTCTCGTTGGGTTGTAGATCGAACAGACAGCAAACTCAAAGTTGCTGCCCAAAATGCCTTAGCTAAAATCGCAGCTGTGCTTCCAAATGAATTACGTGAGCAATTAGATATCTCTGGGCTGCTCATTGCACCTGGAAATATCACTGAAAGCAGGGATGCAGATTTAATTTTGATTAGAAAAGCAATACGACTGGAGAAGAAACTTCAGTTGACTTATCAAGATGCAAATGAAAATTCTTCGCAACGAATCGTTTGGCCCTTGGCATTGGGATTTTTTGACCAAGTCCGAATCCTTATAGCGTGGTGTGAATTAAGACAGGATTTTCGCCACTTTCGAACTGATCGCCTTATTGAATTAAATCTCACAGAAACGAATTATCCTGAACGCCGTCTGGCTCTTTTAAAAAAATGGAAGGTGCTGACTATGAACAAGTCCAATTAATAAGTATCCTAACAAGTGGTATTAGAATAACTCGTGTCTTAGTGAATTTCTCGCTCAATGGTTCTTCGAGTACTCTATAATTCGATAGATGCTGGGCTTTAGCTCGGAGGTATAATTTGTTTAATCTGTAAGCCTTAATGTTCCGCACTCGTCAGTGGGATGTAGGGAATGAGAGATATTTAGCTTTTTAAAATATGTGAATATCTCGGGCTTAAAAGCCAAGCTTAAAGTGAAACAAAACTAAGATTTATTCTTCCTCGCCACGTTTATACATTTTCATTTTGGAGGAGCCATAAATTCAGAACCAATTGGGTTTGCAATAAATTGTTCAAGAATTGTATCAATTTGCTGCATGGCATCCGAATCAATGGTCCATCCCATTAACTCATTGACATTTGCAAATTGTTCAGGACTGTCTCGCATCCCAAAGAACCTTTATCCAAAACCCAGCAAATTGCAAGGGTCAATACTTTTTTATGGAAGTTTGCTTGAGCAAATTCGTTCAGTGCGGCAACGGCTTTAAGATACCTTGCCAATTGCGACGGTTGAAATTTTAGATCATTATTTCTTAAATCATCGCTTGGAAAATTGTGTATATGGAGTCATTTTCCCACTTAGAGTCCTCGACACACAGAAACGTAAGCCAAGGTAATGATCCCTTGTTTTTGAGTAAAAGGAAGAATCTTCTCTTCAATACCTCGCTCAAAAAGATGATAAGGCGGTTGCAAGGTACGTATCGGCCACTCCACATCCAACCACCAACAGCCCAAGTTCCTAAACAAATTCGCGATGCTTTTTGCTGTAAATTAGGAATTTGAATTATATCCATAAAATATCCCTGTGATTTTCCTATATCATGAAAATATATATCATAAAAACTTATTTATTCTTGTATTTATTTGTTTAAAAATAGAAACCCAAGGCGCTCTAAGTCTGCAATTTTAAAGAAAAATAGAGTAGGTTGCTTATTTAATGTTTGACTGTAAACGTGTTATTTCTGTGACCCCGCTCCAATCCTTGTTTTCCATATGATGAGCTAAGGCGATAATAAATTTATTCTTGATAATGTTGGCTATATCAGGAACAACTCCTACCTGAGCAAAAGCCTGTTGAAATAAGTTTATATCTTTCAGGCCTCCCTTCATATCAAAATTCACATCATCAAAGTTACGTTGTTTGATTTTATCGACATACAGTTCAAATGCGGGATGAGCAAATACAGAATGAAACAATGTATTAAGAATAGAGGTATCAACCTCACTTTTTTCAGCAAATGCATAGAGCTCTCCCATTGCCTCTATTGCCGTCACAAGGAAATAATTCATGCATATTTTAATTACATTTGCTTGAAAAGGATGCGAGCCTACAGAAATAACTTTGACGGAGTATGCCGCAAATATTGGTTTACACTGCTCAATGATTTCTTTCTGACCTGCAACGAGCGTAGTGAGCTCTCCTCGAGCAGCGACTTTAGGGACACCTAAAACATTTGCTGCAATATAGGTACTACCCTGTTTTTTATGCAACACACTTAATGTTTTCGATGTTTCGGGCAATATAGTTGATGTGCCTATATGAATAGCATGGGGGGACAACATAGGAACAAAACTTTCAGCTGTTTCTAAAACTGCATGATCATCAAGGAGGCAAGTAATGATAATTTTTGCATCTTTTACAGCTTCTTCAATGGTATTTGCGCCTATGGCGCCTGCTTTAACTATCGGTATCGCTTTTTCGGCTGTACGATTAAATACGGTTAATTTAAAATCAGCTGCCAATAATCGCTGAGCTAAAACTGAACCCATTTTGCCTAGACCAATTAACGTAATATTCATAACTACCCCTTGTTTTTTATTAATATTAGGGGACTGTCGCCAATTTGTCAGAGCCAAAAAGATGTACCGAAACACAGCATACCCTAAAGTAGGTGGGTATTGGAGCACATAAAATCGCACTTTTTAGCCAAGATAGTAGAATTGCTAATAGTCCCTGGAAGGTTAGTACAAATTGATTTATTTCTTAAAGAATACTATATAACTATTTCTATAATCATACATTTAGCGATAAATATCATGCTTAAATCATTTAAACATAACCTGAATCATGTTAGCGTTCCACCTTTTATATACGGTACTGCTTGGAAAAAAGAGAAAACCCAAATGCTAACTCTTCAGGCATTGGAAAATGGATATCTTGGGATTGATACAGCAAATCAGCTGAAACATTATTTTGAAGAGGGTGTTGGGCTTGGGATCCAACAATTCTTAAAAAACACAGGGAAAAGTCGGGGTGATTTATTTTTGCAAACAAAATTTACTCCTGCCTCTAGTCAAGATCATAACAAACCTTACAATGAAACCGATTCTTATAGTAATCAAGTGAGACAATCGTTTTTAAGTTCTTTAGATCATTTACAAACTGATTATATTGATTCTTATATACTTCATGGGCCCACTTATTATTCTAAAGTTGTACAAGATGATTTAGATATTTGGAAGGCTATGGAGGATTTGTATTATGAAGGGAAAGTCAGGTTACTTGGTGTTTCCAATGTGGATCTGGAACAACTGAAAGTCCTTTATAATGCGGCTGTTATCAAACCGTCACTGGTACAAAATCGATGTTTTGCAAGCAGTTACTGGGATTTCTCCATTCGATCATTTTGTAAAAAGCACAACATACTTTATCAGGGATTTTCCTTATTGACAGCAAATCAATCTTATTTACTCACTAATAAAATGCATGAGATTGCTACCCAATATAAGAAATCAATACCACAAATTATTTTTCGATTTGCCTTGCAAATTGGGATAGTGCCCTTGACAGGTACAAGCAATCAGCAGCATATGAAAGAAGACTTAGATTTGGATTCATTTGAACTTTCTTCAGATGTAGTAAAACTCATTGAAGAAATTAACAAAAGTTAATTTCTCCTGACAAAAACTGTCACCAAATTGGATTAGACTGAAATTTCTCTAATGCAATTAATAAAGTATTATGAATAAAAATTGACTTGCTGTTGCTCCAGCAGAGCATGTTCTTTTAGGTAAACATATGGGATATGTGCATGTTTGTCATGGAACACTTGTCCCCTTAAAACGTATTCAACCGAATGACTCTATTGAAGTTCTTTACAGCGATAGGGATTGTAAACTCTGGCGAATCGTATCAAGTTAAAATAAATGAAAATTTTCATCCTTTTCGACGAGAAGTACAATGGGCCAGAGCGAGCGAAAACGATAAATTAATTATAGCTACTGCCATGCTGGCTTAAGGTTTATAACAATAAAAAAGCGAGTACATTTATGAGACAAATTACACCGGAACTTATTAAAGTCGAAGCATTTAACGTTGTGGGACTGAGAGAGAGGACCAAAAATATCAATGAATTTAATCCTCAAACAGCAAAATTACCTGCGCTTTGGGACAGATTCCATCAGTCACAAATAGCTGCTCAAAAACCTAATTCACTGATTTATGGGGTTTATTCTGATTATGAATCAGATGATAAGGGGTTTTATACAGTTACTGCCGGGATAGAGATTAATGATTCGAAAACAATAAGTTATGGTTCTAGTGTCAGTATAAAAAAAGGGAATTATCTTATTTTTAAAAATACTGGTCCAATGCCAGAAACAATTATTAAAACCTGGCAGGCAGTTTGGAGTTTTTTTGATACACAATCCAATATTTCCAGAGCGTATGAGACAGATTTTGAAGTATATATGGGGCAAGAACAGTGTGCTATTTATATTGGTGTCAATATGTCTTCACAGTAAAGTTTATTGTGTGTATTTTTTAATCGTGATAGATCATTTTTGTCTTTAAAATTAATGGAGTAATTACGATTGTTCAGTATTTTTTAGGACAATTTATTTCTTCAAACTGGATGTATTAAAGTCAGAGTTCCAGGACTGGTAAATTGGTGCTGGTGTCGCACACAAATGATTCTCATTTTTATTATATCTTGTCGTAAAAAACAAAATTAATTCCGGAAACCGTAGTTATTGAGATGATGAGTGGTCTGAGAGTGAAAAAAATTTATTTGTTCCATCAATGTCTTCACAATGTTACAGAACAGTACCCTACACTAAAGTAGGTATTGAAAACTTATAATAGGCGAAGAGGATTATGTTATTTCCTTTTTAAATACGATCAAGGTATATAACCATCCTCATTTCCTCTATCTTGATCCAGGCACAGATCTTGATGAAGTTGTTAGGGCTTTATAAGGTCAAGAGTCAAAATTTTGTATATAAATAACTAATTATTCTGGTGCGGGATAACAAAACCAGTCAAGAAAAGGATCTCTGCCCCAGCTTTACTTCATGAAAGGATAAAAAAATGTTACTTCATGCTTGTTATAAAACATGTTAGTAAGGAAAGAGTTAGGTATTTTTTGAAATTGTTTTAGTGTAGACAACTCAATTTTACCTTGTAATTTTATAGTAAAAATCATTTGCTTTGCTTTCTCAGATTCTATCCATTTCATAATGAGTGCATAAGCACGATCAGGATAGCATGCTACATCAGATAAAACCCAATCATAATTTTGTGCCAATTGAGCCGGCTCTAGAGCAAAAGCACTTTGTTGTAAGGTGGTAACGCGCGGTAGTTGTGCAATTTTAGGATCTAATAACGCTTTATCTACTGCAGTTACTGACGCGCCTAAAGAGTGCAAGACATACGTCCATCCTCCGGGTGAAGCACCTAAATCGAGAGCTTTATCACCTGGTTTGGGATATTCCCCTAAAAGAGTGAGTGCTTCCCAAAGTTTTAAGTAGGCTCTATTGGGGGGATTTATTTTATCTTCAATAAAATCGCATTTTCCTTGAGGCCATTTTTTTTGGCGTTTTGCGCTATAAATCAATGTATTATTATCTAACAGACTGAAAGCACCAATTGATGGAATTTCAGACTCAATGGGGAAATGACGTAGGAGGGGAGGAAGTTTACGTAATTGTTCTTCGATTAATCGTGAGCGTCTTATATGAGAAATAGGGTGTAAGTACCAGAATTTCCCTGCTTGGCGTAAAATTCTCACCGCTTCAGAGATAGATTGAAATGTTACTTTTTGCGGTTTCAACCAAATATCTTGGGCAAAACAGACATCCCGTTTTTTATGAGAAGAAAAGATTAAATCTTCTGTAGCATAGGAAACATTGTCCAATTCTTCAGAAAGAAGTGGAAGAAATTCCGGTTTGATGACATAGACAGCTGCAATTTCTTTTTTCATAAATTGAATCTAAAATTTAGTGTAAAAGCGCAAATATTTTACCATTATGAGCCTGTGAGAAACGAGTCATGCAGATAAAAAAAGTAAAAATAATATTTATGACTCATTTGTACTATACTGAATGTGGTTAAAGCAGGGATATAAAATAAAGGAATTAAAGATGGAAAAGAAAACCGTTCTTATTACAGGGGCTCTCGCTGGAATTGGCAAAGCAACCGCTTTTGCATTTGCCCAGGAAGGTGCAAATATAGTAATTTCTGGGCGTAAGCAAGAGTTAGGAGAGGCGTTAGCAAAAGACCTCAGCGCTCTTGGTGTGGATGTGATGTTTATTCGAACTGATGTGCGCTATGATAATGAGGTGAAAGAGCTTATAGAGAGAACCGTAAAGCGTTTTGGTCGTTTGGATGTGGCGGTTAATAATGCTGGAACCGAAGGTATAGCTGGGCCATTTATAGATCAGACTATAGAAAATTATCACTCCATTTTTGATACAAATGTATTTGGCGTTTTTTTATGCATAAAGCATGAGCTAAAGGCGATGATGCCGCAAGGCTCCGGATGTATCATTAATCTTTCATCAATTGCCGGTCAAAAAGGAGTCCCAGGGGCGTCTATTTATTGTGCTTCGAAGCATGCGGTTGAAGGATTTACAAAAGTTGCGGCGCTTGAAGCATCAGTTGCTAATGTCCGTGTTAATGCGGTTGCCCCCGGTCCGATCAATACAGATATGCTCGATCGCTTCACAGGTACAGAAGAAAACAAAGCTGCTTTTCTGGAGTCAGTTCCTTTAAAGCGTGCGGGTCTTCCTGAAGAAATCGCACACACTATCGTTTTTTTGGCTTCAGATAAGGCAGCTTATATTACCGGAAAAGTGATTGTAGTAGATGGTGGTGTCCTTTAACTTAAGCAACACTATAGAATTCTTTTAAAATTCGTGCTGCTGACAATGCAGTGCTATGGGTATGATCGAGCTCCGGAATGAGTTCGCTTATATCCATTCCAATAAAAGTGAAGTGCTGGTGCAAAATATGGAGTAAATAAAGGATCTGATTTATGTCAGGCCCTCCTGGGTAAGGACTCTCTACAGCTGGCGCGCATGCAGGATTTAATCCATCGAGATCAATAGACAAATAGAGGTATTTTAGTCCGCTAAATTGAGTGATAATTTTTTGTGATAAAACTTCCATTTGGGTATTGTAAAATTCGCTTCCCATAATAACTCCTATGTCAGGATGGTAGTGAGATAATGCTGAAGCTTCACTTTCAGTAAATTGACGGATACCCATTAACATAATTTGACGAGGAGTTAATGATGGCAGCAGAAAACCATGATGTAATATAGAGCTATATGAAAGCGTATCTTGAGCTTCACAATCAGGATGCGCATCGAGATAGATTACTCCATATTCCTTTGGTATCACTTGATCTAAGGCTTTCATCGCAGCATATTTAATAATATGATCGCCACCTAAACAGATAGGCTTCTTGTTATTTCTGATTAATTCATAAAAACATGTTGATACGATTTCGATTTCATTTGCTAAAGTATGATCTGTTATTTCCAAATTTCCTGCATCCCAAAGCGCATCCCCAGATTTGAAGTTTTCTGGAAGTGAATACAACCTATTATCAATTGTACGAATAAAATCTGCTGAAAACTCAGTTTGTTTTGACTTACAAGAAAAAGTTGGTGCTGTGCCTGCACATTGTGTATTTACCCCAAAAATTACCGCTTTGGCTTTTTCATAATCCAAGCAAGTAGCATAATTCAACTGGGCCATTTTGTACCTCCCGAGGTTAAGATTTTAAATAAAGGGGGTATTGTAATTTGAGATTTTTGATATGTATAATTCATTATTTTAATAAATTGATAAATTATTTTGATATTGCTCGATCCTCAATTGATTGCTTTTGAAGCGATTGTTCGCGAAGGTACAGTGCATGCTGCCGCAGAATCACTTTTTTTAACGCAAACAGCAGTTACCCAACGATTACGTCAGTTAGAACAAAAACTAAAGATTACATTATTTATCCGTAGCCGTCGTGGTATGCAATTAACTCCAGAAGGAGAGCAGTTGCATCGTTATTGTCAGCGCGTAGCAGAAATGGGTTGTTCGGTATTAACAAGTATTCAAGGTGCTGGAACTTTATCGAATTTACGAATCAAAATTGCAGGCCCAACAAGTGTGATGCGCTCACGTATAATCCCTCAATGCAGGGAAATAATGAAAACATTTCCTAAATTGTATCTGTCATTTTTAATTGATGACAGTATGGATATCAGTCATCAACTCAAGTCTGGTACCTTTGATTTAGTAGTATTGTCGCCAGAGCAAGTGACGCAGGAAATGATAAGTAAACCATTACAGCCAGAGCACTATTTGTTAGTCTGTTCGGCGAAATGGAAACATCGTAGACTTACAGATATCATCTCCAAGGAAAAAATAATTGACTTTGGACAAGATGATCAAATGACTTTTTCTTATTTGAAAAAATATGATTTATTAAAATTCGTTCAAACAGAGAGACATTTTGTCAATAATACAGAAAGTATTGCGCAATTATTTATTAGTGAATTAGGTTATGGTGTTCTATCTAAAGAATTTGCCGATCCCTATATTGACTCAGGCGAATTACTCGTCATTAATGAACATAAATCATACACTAATAATCTCTCCTTAGGGTGGTATCCA
Organism: Legionella parisiensis; assembly: GCF_001467945.1. Classification (GTDB taxonomy): domain Bacteria; phylum Pseudomonadota; class Gammaproteobacteria; order Legionellales; family Legionellaceae; genus Legionella; species Legionella parisiensis. Next base: position 1,636,262 of record NZ_LNYQ01000013.1, on the reverse strand, counting down.
AGACCTGAACAACCAGACTATTTTTCTGCTATATTACAAGCCATTAAATAATTGGATATATATTTTTTAATTATTTACTACCTTAAAGTTTATCCCTACAGGGAACTTTAAAAATCAAATATTATCTAAAGTTTAAATAGGATGAACCATAAATCTATAAGATTTGATGCTGATGAAAAAGACAATGAGTCTTTTTCATCAAACATTATTTATTCTACATACACAGTACTGGCGGCTGGACCATCATTACTTTTTGCTTCAACAAAAGACACTCTTTTTCCAACCTCTAATTTATTAAAATCATAGTCGATGACACTTTTACTGGTAAACCGAAGTCTTCTACCATCAATTGTTTCAATAAAACCATAGTCAGCAATAGGGGCGATTTCGCGGATAAATCCCTCAGGAGGTTGCTCGTGATGTTTTACTTCCCCCCGTTGTTTATGAACGTATTTTTTAAGTTGTCGAGTCATAGCAAGAAATTTATCTCTGATTGCAACATAAACGTCTTCATGAGCATGATTTTCTGCAAGATCTCGATTGACTACCAACTCTGCATTGGGAACCATAAGATCAATACGTACATGATAAATTTTCCCTTTATTATGATGTCTATGCGTTTCAATACTTACATTACAATTTATAATTCCATCAAAATACTTCGCTAATTTTTCAGCATGTTTGCGTGCATTATCCTCTATAGCTTGAGAGTGCCTTAGATTATTAAATACTATTTGTATAGGAAAATGTGCTGAATTTTTCATTGTTTGCTCCTTATATCGTATACATCAATATCGTTTTAAAGCTATGTTCTTTGTCTTGCTTCTTTTTTTTGTTGAAGCTTAACCACATCAACTACGTTGACCATTGTTTCAGCCAAAATTTCAATAAAATCATCTAGGGTAATTATGCCTATGAGGGAGTTCTCATTATCAACAACTGGTAAACGGCGGATTTTTTTTGAATGCATCATGTCAAGTGCGTCAAAAAGGCTGTCATTTTCAAAAATACAAGTAAAGGGTTCTGTGAGAATATCTCGGACTAACAAAGAGTCAGGCTTAACTCCAGCTGCCATGACTTCAATAACCAAATCACGATCGGTAACAATGCCTATAGGCACTTTTTTATTCTCTTGTTCCTCAAGTAAAATCAAGTCACCAACATGATACGAGCGCATGAGTTCTGCAGCATTTTTTACTGATTCATTTCCATTGATAACAACTACATTTCGGTTACAGTATTCGCCAACTCTCATAAAGGTCTCCCAAAATAATAGTTGTACTAGTTTTGCTTCATAAACAAAGTACTTTACTAAAAAGAAAAGCACTCCATATTCACTACGTCGAACTACGAATTGACCGCAGGGAAAACGAAAAGTTAAATAAATTTTATTATTTGTTTTTAGTATAGTATATAAAACCAGAACCCGAGTTGATTCAATCGAATTAGTCTTTTTTTTATGCCGATATAGAAGATATATGTGGTTGATTTTTGAAGATTTTATAGTGAAACAAGTAAAGATTAACCAGTAAAAATAATAGTGTTAAGCCCAAAGAAAAAAACAAATTAACTCCCAATAGAATTAGAATTGATAATGCTGAAATGGAGCGTATTAATTCAGGAATTAAGATTTTCTGTTTGCCATTGGCGACTGAGCCAAGTATGTAAAGGGTAAACAGGATAAATAAACCTAAAAACCAAGAAATTAGTGTATTCGATGTGAATGTAAGCGAAAGATAAGCATATGAGATGATTGCAAGTCCTAAGTTTAATAGCATATACAATTTTGGAGAGGTGCGATTTTTAGAGTTAACATTTCTTTTTGGGATGTTTTGATTTTGGTTTTGTAAATGATAAATTATCCATTCTGGGGGCATAAAAAAAGCTTTAATCATGTCTAGTTTGTTTTTTAGATTTTTCCCGTAATACACTACATCTTTAATCACTTTAATGTTGGCATAAAAGGGATTCCATGAATCTAAAGGCTCGGTTACTCCGTATTCTACAGGAGAGTTTTCTGGTTCGAAGGTTCCAAAGAGCTTATCCCAAATAATTAAACTTCCTGCATAGTTTTTATCTATATATTGCGGGTTTTTCCCATGATGTACTCTATGATGAGACGGCGTGTTAAATATTTTTTCAAACCACCCCATGCGCTTAATCGATTCAGTATGGATCCAAAACTGATAAATAGTATTTAACGAAGAAACGATGACAAACATCCAAGTTGGAAAACCAATTAAGGCTAGAGGGAGATAAAAAATCCAGGACGTTAGTGTTTGCCAATATCCCTGTCTTAACGCGACCGATAGATTAAAACATTCGCTTTGGTGATGAACAGAATGACCTATCCAAAAAAAAGTACACCGGTGGCTTGCTCGATGATACCAGTAGTAACAAAAATCAGCACTAAGCCACAGTATAAACCATGAACTAATCGAATGCGGGTCAATAGAAAAAAAAGCGAAGTGTTCGTATAAATAATAATAACCGAATATTACGAGCCCTCTTACCGGCAAAGTGGCAATTTCCTCAAATATACCGGTCGTGAAATTATTTATAGAATCATTGAATTGATATACATTTGATTTTTTATAATAGGCGAAAGTCCACTCAATACCTATTAAAATCAAGAATATAGGCGCAGCAAATACTATTAAACTAATATCCATATTAATCCTTTAACTCAGGCTGAACAAAATAACTATTATTTTCTTTCGATTATATTTAGATTGTAAATCCTGAAATTATTATTTACCAATTTTTTAAAGTTTAAATGTGGGCTTAAAGTATTTTCGCTATGAACTTAAGAATTTGTGAAGCTCTGAGCAAAAAATTTCAATTTCAGTTTCAGTATTGTAATAGTGTACAGATGCAAAACATACTCGCATCCTGGCGTTTCCTTTTTTATTTTTTCTATATCAGTTGTTCCATATTTTAACTCTGATTTTTTACTCTATATACTTAATTTACTTCGTCAAACTCGTATGAATTTAAAAAATTGATGAATTCAGTTTCATATCCCATGCAAGCAGGTAAATGGGCAACAGAGCTAATGGTATATTTAACAGGGATTTCTGAGGATGTATTATTTAACGCTTGGGGATTAACAAAGCAGTAATCGATTCCAAAATCTCTTGCTCCATAACCGTCACTAATAATGGAATCACCTACCATTAACATCGAATGCTTCTCAATAGAATGTTTGCGCCTGTTCGTAATTTCTTGCACAGCGATATTAAAAATTTCTATATTTGGTTTAGCTACGCCAACATCATCAGAAACAATATAACAATCAAACCAATCATTTAATTGCAGCCGCTTCTGTTTTTTCTCCTGAACTTCGACAAAACCATTTGTGATAATACCTAAAATATGTCCTTTTTGGTGTAAAAACTCAATAGCAGTTTTGACTTTAGGTATCCAATGAGTATGGATGCAAAGATTCCTATCATACTCATTTGCGACTTCTTCCGCAGATACAGTGCAAGAAAGCTTTGTATTTAATTGCACAAATCGTAGCAATCTCACGTCACTTGGCATTAGTGCGTTTTCTTTGGCTCCAACCTGATTCCATAAAAGGGTGTTAATTTCCTTATAAATCTGCTCAAAAACAGGATATTCCATTGCGGGGTAGAATTTTTCATAAATATTCTTTAAACCCATTCTTTGAGAATAAGCAAAATCGATTAGTGTATCATCTAGATCAAATAAAATAACTTGATAGGGCATTCATGAATCCTGTTGTTCATTTTATATCCAAAAATGTAAGTACCAATTCACTATACTATGTCCCCAAAATAAAGAAATTAGCCCGCTTATGCATAAAAATGGACCGAAGGGAATCGTGGTATCTTTGGATTTATTTTGTAAACGTAAATACAATAGGCCAATAATTGTACCACTAATTGAAGAAAGAAGTAGAATTAACGGTAAAAATATCCAGCCAAACCAAGCGCCAAATGCAGCAAACAATTTAAAATCGCCATTGCCCATACCAATTTTTCCAGTGAACAAATAAAATATTTTAATAAATATCCATAACCCCATATAAGCCCCTGCAGCACTAAGCACTGCTTGGGGCAGGGGAGTAAACAAGTATTCAGTATTAGCAATAAGCCCTATCCACAATAAACTTAAAGTTAGGCTGTCAGGTAAAATTTGATGGTCTAAGTCAATGAAAATTAAGCAAATTAAAATCCAAATTGCAATAATGGCAAAAATCAATTGTATTGTGAAACCGAAATGCCAAGCCGCATATAATGAAAGTAGCATTGTAGCTAATTCGATTAAAGGATAGCGTATAGAAATAGGGGCTTTGCATTGGTAACAGCGCCCATGTAACAACAAATAACTTAAGATTGGAATATTTTGCCAGGCCTTAACTGTTGTTTTACACGATGGGCAAAAAGATCTTGGAAAAAATAAGTTAATTGGATGTTGATCGTCTTTCTTGATTCCAAGCAAATCATTGTATTGTTGCTTCCATTCTCTTTCCAACATTATGGGCAAGCGGTAAATAATAACGTTGAGCAAACTGCCCACAGCAAGCGAGAATAGGGCGATCGCGGTATACATAAACCAAATATGATTCGTGATGAGGTCGTATATCATTGAATGATCCTGCTGAAAGATGTAAGTATTTATATTGCAGATCCCAGTTTAAAGATAGGTAGATACATGGCGACTACAAGTCCGCCGACCAAAACACCTAAAAGAGTCATAATAACAGGTTCTAATAAACTGCTGAGCGAGTCGACAGCATTATCAACATCTTCTTCATAAAAATCAGCAACCTTAGTTAACATTCTCTCTAATGCTCCTGATTCTTCACCAATGGCAACCATCTGGACCACCATATTGGGAAATAGTTGGGTATTCTCCATGGCCTTATTCATTTGTTGTCCTGTAGATACCTCTTCTCTAATTATGTCAGTGGCTTTAGCAAAAATAATATTTCCTGTAGCACCTGCTACAGATTTAAGTGCTTCAACTAAAGGCAGGCCAGCTGCAAAAGTAATTGACAGCGTCCTTGAAAATCGAGCTATCGCAGCTTTCTCAATAATAGGACCTATTACAGGTAGTTTTAATAAAGTTCTATCTACATTTTGCGCAAACTGAGGTGAGTGTTTCAGCGCATAAATAAACGCATAAATACCAACAGCCAAAGCTCCAAAAATAAAATACCAATAGGATTGAAAAAATTTGGACATACTCACCACTGCTTGAGTCATAGCAGGCAAGTCTGCGCCAAAACCTTTAAATAAAGCTTCAAATTGAGGGACAACGAAAATAAGTAAGCCAGTTGTAACAATAAAAGCAACTACCAATACAGCCATAGGGTAGGTTAAGGCTTTTTTGATTTTCTTTTTTATCGTCTCGATTTTTTCTTTATAAGTAGCGATTTTATCCAACATGATATCAAGAGAGCCTGATTTTTCGCCAGCGTCTACCAGATTGCAGAATAATTCGTTAAAATGGGCGGGATATTTCTTCAGTGCCTCAGCAAGCGTTAATCCTGTTTCAACATCACATTTAATATTTTCAATTAATTTTTTAAACCTTTTATTGGATTGTCCTTTTGCAACGATGTCAAAAGATTGCACTAAAGGTATTCCTGATTCAATCATTGTCGCTAATTGACGACTAAATATCGTAATATCTCCAGACTTTATTTTTTTGTTTTTCAAACTGAGAAGAGGTTCACGTTTTTTAGCAATTTTACTAACGATGATTCCTTGTCTGCGCAAATCTACTTTGGCTAAAGCAAGACTTCTGGCTTCAATATCCCCATTTATTTTTTGGGCTGCTTTATTAACGCCTGTGTAATGAAAGGTTAAGGTCGTATTGGCATTTTTTTTCATTTTTTCGCGGTTAATCAACGGTTACCCGATTGACTTCCTCTATAGTGGTAATGCCTTGTTTCACTTTTTCAAGTCCCGATTGATAAATAGTAATCATGCCTTCTTCTTGAGCAATTTTTAATATATCCAAGGAGTTTCCACCTGACATGATGATTTGACCAAGTTTTTTAGTCATAGGTAATACTTCAAACAATCCTATTCTCCCTCGGTATCCATTCGTGCACTTGGGGCATCCTCCTGCTTTATATAATTTAATTCCCTCTAGATCAGTTTCTGTAAAACCTAATTCCAACAACCCCGGCTTGTTGAAGTCATCTCTTAAGACCTTACAATGTTCACATAGTTTACGGGCTAAGCGTTGTGCGATAATAATCGTTACTGAACTGGCTACATTGAATGTTGCGATTCCCATATTAACCAACCGGTTTAATGTTTCAGCAGCACTGTTCGTATGTAAGGTTGAGAGTACCAAGTGTCCTGTTTGTGCTGCTTTAACCGCTATTTCAGCTGTTTCCAAATCACGTATTTCCCCAACCATGATGATGTCAGGGTCTTGACGTAAAAATGCCCGCAAGGCATTGGAAAAATTTAATCCAGCTTTAGGATTGATATTCACCTGATTAATTCCTGGTACTTTAATTTCAACTGGATCTTCAGCAGTGGAAATATTTACTTCTTTAGTATTGAGTATATTTAATGCAGTGTACAAGGTTACGGTTTTACCACTACCTGTTGGTCCGGTGACCAGGATCATTCCTTGAGGACGCTCAATTGCATGGATAAAATGCTCTTTTTGAGTAGGACTAAAACCTAAAGCTTCAATACCCAATTTTGCTGAACCAGGATCTAATATCCGCATCACAACTTTTTCACCTGAGGTAGTAGGGCAGGTACTTACGCGAAAGTCGATGGATCTTGTTTTGGATAGTTTCATCTTAAAACCACCATCTTGTGGTACTCGTCTTTCTGAAATATCCAAATTAGACATGATTTTTATTCGTGCCGTAATGCGCGTCGCTAAGCTTCCAGGAGGCGTGGCGATTTCATGTAAAATACCATCTTGTCGATAGCGTATGCGATATTCTTTTTCATAAGGTTCAAAATGGATATCTGAAGCTCCTTGTTTAATTGCATCAAGAAGTATTTTATTGACGAATTTAACTATAGGAGCATCTTCTGTTATTGAGGTCGCAATACTTGTTTCATGCTCCTCTTCCTCATTAATAATAATTCCATCAAACTCCGTAGCATCCCCAACAAACTCGGATAACCCTTGAGTTTCCTGCACTGAGAGCAAATGATCAATTAGTGTACTAAGTTTATCTGCCTCAACTATAACTGCATGCGTATTGAGTCCCGTATGGAATTGGATTTCTTTTAGAGAAGCTTGTTTACTTGGGTCGTCAGTTGCAAGATATAAATTATTCCCACGATAAAACACAGGAACCATTGAGTGACGACGAATTAGCTTTTCATTGACCAAACTCATAGGAATGGAATCGATATCAATACAGTCCAAATCAAGCATGGGAACGCCGAAATTTTGTGCGGCTGTCGATGCAATTTGTGTGGCTGATAAAATGTTGTTTTTGACAAGGTATTGAACCAGAGATATTTTTTCCGCAGAAGCATTCTTACAGAACTCTATCGCCTGTGGTTTATCCAAAAGCTTTTCAAGAACAAACAACTGTCCTATTCCATGTAATTTAAATTCGTTGCTTCCTAACATAAGTTCCAATCAGCTTTGATCATAATAGTAACTATAGTTAATCTATTTCATAAAATCACGTGTTTTATGTACATCAGTGTTTCTAATTTTCCTTTTAGATGTGCGAATTTATGCAAGCAATGATTTAAATTCTTTTATTTAGAATTTCTAAGCTATTTAAACTCAAAAAATGGATTGTATGTATGTGAAACTCGTTGTATTGTAGTTTAATTCAGGATTAACTATCTAAAGGTATTATTTTGTTGATTGAACGGCAATTAAAACAATATCGTGCCCTGAATAAATGGTTTCAATCACCCTTGGGGCTTTTTACTGCCCATGAATTTTTAGTTAATCTTGAACATGAAAGCGAATATTTACATGGTGAAACACTGCTACAATTAGGAAATTGTGGTGATAATATCTGGTTAAAAAAATTTAATTACATCCATAAATGGATCGCATCTCCTTTTTCTTTAGCTAATAAAATTCAAATTAAGTGTTCTTTAAACCAGCTTCCACTGGATCGTAATAGTGTGGACTGTGTTATAGCACCCCTCACGCTGGAGCCTTTTTCTAACAGTCTTAGTTTGATTGATGAGATCGATCGGGTTCTTAACCCCATGGGTTTTGTTATTTTGTTAAGTATTAATCCTTGGAGCCTTTGGGGTGGAGCAATGAAAATCGGGTTGTTGCATTGTTATAGTGATCAAAATGTTAAAATGCGTACTGCATTCAATTTAAATCGAATTTTTTTGCAAAGAGGTTATAGACAGTATTCTCTAAGTAGTTTTTGTTATATACCTCCAGTAAATAATTCATCATTAATTAAAAAATTTACTTTTCTGGATGAAATAGGCAAGATGCTCTGGCCTTTTCCTTCCGGTTTTTACTGTTATATTGCCCAAAAGTATCAAGTTATAGAACCTAAACTGCAAATTAACTCCGATGATTCAATAAAAGATTATGAAGCTCCATTACAACCGGTTATTTTTTCTTCCCAAAGCCATGAGATAAAAAAAATAATAGGTATTAGGGGCTATCTTGAGCCAAAAGAGTAGTATTGCAGATAGACATTACTACTCCTTTGGTTTGGGTGTCATATCAAATGGATTGGGACTTTTCATTTCCGTTAATGATGGGGACTCTACTTCGATTGTAGCTGATGATTGGGTTCGCTCAGTAACTGCCTTATCAAATGTTGCCAAGCCATCCATCAAGGCTTTTTGGCTTAAGCTGCCAAATTGTTCTTGACCGATATCATCTTTTATAGTGTTACCTATCGTTTTCTGGTTTCCTTCATAAAGTTGGCCACTCCCTGGAGAAAATACATAGTGATCTGAAGGTGTAAAAGCAATGTCATTTACAAATGAAGGGCTAATAGGCGTCAACCCACCACAACAAAATTGTTTACAGTTTATCGCTTCATTTTCATAAAACTGCTCTTTCTGTTTCTTACTAACAAAAGAAAGAATAGGGGGGGCTTCCATTAGTAAGGCTTCACGTTGCTTTTTTAGCGACTCATTATTTTCTGTATCAATGCATTCCAACCTAAAATGGTCAATTAATGGAGATTTTTGTTGACCGGGAACCAGATTTTGAAAAAAAATCATTTTGCCTAATTGAACAGGAGCTTGTTCCTGTTTATTTTGTGACATGATACATTTCCTCGTTAACTCAATATACACAAAGGTTGTTAGCAAACCCTAATAGTTTAAAGATTAGCAGTTATGGCATGAAATGCGAGTTAGGAAGCAATTCTTACCAATTTTAATTTGAATAGTTACCCTTTGTTTTTGTATACTTTGTTCTGCCATAAGAACAGGTTAATTTTATGAATAAAAAAACGATATTCAGAATCACTTTTGCCAATCAAGAAGCAATTTATGAAGTTTATGCACGTTCTGTTAAAGAGAGTGAGATATTTGGATTTCTCGAAGTTGAAGAACTTGTGTTTGGTGAACAAACTGCATTGGTTGTCGACCCCTCTGAAGAGCGATTAAAAATTGAGTTTAATGGTGTAAAGCGGACTTTTATTCCCATGCATTCAATTTATCGTATTGATGAAGTTACAAAACAAGGAACTGCTAAAGTAAAAGATAATCCGGGCTATGGAAGTAAAGTTAGTCCCTTTCCTGGAACAGGAAAAATAAAAGATTAAATGAATGTTTCCCAATAACCCGTTCCTTTGTCCCAAGGATTTATAATGACGATTCCAGATAAAATCAAAGAAGTTTACGAAAAATCAACTTGCTTGTTTACTACTAACGAAGTTGAAGCCGCTCTCGATAGAATGGCGATTAACATACATAAGGAATTGCAAGATCAAAATCCAGTGCTTGTCTGTGTTATGGTAGGAGGATTAGTCCTTCTAGGTAATTTACTCCCACGCCTGGATTTTCCACTAGAGGTCGATTATGTCCATGCAACGCGTTATCGTGGTGATATAACGGGTGGAGATATTGTTTGGAAAGTGAAGCCATCCGCTAATTTGAAAGGACGGACAGTTCTTGTTGTCGACGATATTCTAGATGGTGGTATTACATTGGCAGCAATTATTGATGCTCTAAAAAATTTAGGAGCAGAAAAAGTATACAGCGCTGTTCTGGTTGATAAATATCGCAAACGTGTCCCTAACGGCTTAAAAAAAGCTGATTTTGTAGGTTTACAAGTAGAAGATCATTATATATTTGGTTATGGAATGGATTACAACGAATATCTAAGAAATGCACCAGGTATTTTTGTAGTGCATCCTGAGCACGAATAGCAAAAGTTAATTTTTATTCAATTGATAGAGCAAATACAGGTAAATAGGAAGTTAAGCATTGGATTAAATTACATAAACGGGGTATATGCGAACTTGGGTTCTAATTTTGTATAAAATAAGATCGCTATTACCAGGATACCCCAAACTTTATCAAACTAAAAATTTCTTTAAAAAATGATTATATTCACCTATATATAAGAGGTTTTATGAACAAAACTGTTCGCATGATTATTATTATACGAATAGTTATCTAAGCGTGCTGAAACAGCTACAAGGCTAACGATGTATTTATCTCATTGCTCTCAAGATCAATGGAAGATTTACATCCTGCATTAAAGTCCTCACAAAAGCTCGTCGGCTCAATCCCTAATACAAAACTACCAATTAATGTATGTGCCAAACTGTTTTTAAAAGTTTCTAAATAATAGTTTAAGCAAGTGACTACCCAAGAAGGATTAATCCATGAAGTATTTTGGTAATTACGACCTGTTTTATAGTTTTTCAAGAAAAATGAACTGCGGTTTTGTACAAATTGAAGCATTTCCTTTGGAGTTTCTTCGTGTGCAGCTCCCTTGATGCTGAAATGACGATTCAATCCCGGTTCTTTTTCATGAAAATGAGAATGATATAAAGCTATTTCTGTCTGCGTTCCATTAGAGTTTTCAATTAAGTATTGGTTTTTTGGGGAACTTAATTTAGATCCTAGTAAAAAACTTTTAACATATGATTCTACTTCCCTACGGCTTTTACAGGATAAGGCCTGTTTTATACACTCAGGAACATCATTAGAATTCACTTTGTGCTTAACCTGTTCATTAGCTAACACAAAATCTTTATAAAAAGAAAACTCAAGGAAAAAATCTTCACCGGTTTTACTTAGCCCCATAAAATCGGTTACTAATGATAAAGCTTTTGTTCTTTGTTTTATTTCTAGTATTTGATGTTTTAATAGTCCATGTTCAAACACCTTACAAATGAAGCCATCTCCATTCCCGTTTAAGTAAAGTACATATCTATTCATTTAATTACATATCTGAGTAAATTAGTGCTAATTTTACATTAAAAAGGCATGATTTCACACAAATGACTGTTAGAAAAGCTGATAAAATACTACGCTTTTTCTCCTCTTATTGTTGATAGAACCGACGAAGTAGCAGTTAGAAATGCATGAGAGGAGGCCGATCAAACTTCCTCTTCTCTAACCCCTTTTTTGCCATGTTTCTCACATCTGCAGATAAAGCATTTGTACTCATAAATTCCAATTGGCTTAGCATTAGTTTTTGCCTTTTCTCATCGTACTTATCCCAACTATTGAATTTTTCTGTCAAATTGGCAGCTAAAGTCGGATTAATTTTTTCTAACTTCAAAATTGCATCGACGATTAATTGATAACCCTTTCCTGATATAGAATGGAATCCGTAAGGATTATTAATGAATGTTCCCAATAAAGCATTCACTTTATTGGGGTTAGACAAGTCAAAGGCAGGATGTAGCATTAATTGTTTTACCAAGTTCACTACATCCTCTGAATGGGCTGCTGCCTGAACATTAAACCAATAGTTTATAGCACTTGAATCATTTTGCCAGAGGTCATAGAAGGATGCTAATAGTTTGCCTGATTGACTGTAGTTATCACTTAGCAGCAGGTTGAGTGCCGAGATACAGTCCGTCATATTTTTTCCTAATGAGTTATTGAATTGCTCAACCAATTGTTGCTTTATTTTTTCGAACTGTATCGCAGCTAAATAAGCATGGCAAACTTGCTTTAAACGTCGTGCTCCCGCAGATAAGATATCAAACGATTCAAAGGGAGAACACTGAGATACAGGTATTATATCCAGATTTTTTAGCATACTAAATATATCTTGTTTTAACTCTATTGCTAGCTGACTTTGAATCAATTGACGTGCTGCTGCTATTTTTTCAAAATCCTGATTTTGCAGGCTGGAAAATAAGACTTCTTCTGAGGGTATAGCCATGAGTTCAGCAAGTAACCAATAGTTTAAAGAACCATTTTTCTCATTGAGAATGCTTCGGTATGCGTTAAAAAACTCGGGGGTAAATGTAATGATCTTACCAGAACAATAATCTTTGACCATTTGGGTGATCAGTTTATTTGCTGCTTCACAACGGTTATATATATTACTATCATGTTGCATGAGCAGCCGTAATTGTTCTGTCTTGTATGTATACTCAAGATTTACAGGAGCAGAAAAACTACGTAGTAAGGAAGGGATAGGGCGGGAATCAATATTATTAAAATGAAATTCCATGTCAGATTGATTAACTATTAACATGGTATCGCCTTGAATCTCCTTACCTTTATTATTAAGTAACCCCACAACCATTGGTATTGGTCTTCCTTTTACGCCTTTAGTTTTAAATTTTAAAGTGTAGCGTTTTGCTTCTGCATCGTATTCGTCTGTAACTGTTATTTGTGGAATACCTGATTCAGTAAACCAATGTAAAAAGGAGTTCATATCTTTCTTTGTTGATTTACCTAATGATGCCAATACATCCTCTAGCGTTACTGCACCGCCATCATTATCTTGTAAAAATTGCTTCATTCCTTTATAAAAAGTTTCTTCACCAAGGAAAAGCATCATCATACGAAAAATATCAGCACTTTTTTCATAAGCTGCAGGGGTATAAAGGCTTCTAACATTGGTATAGGTATCTTGTCGTGGAGCACGTTCATCCAGGTTTTTACCATCCAATATGCGAATTAAATCAGTGCCAAATAAACGTTCACGAAACATTGCTGCTCTAAATGTGGTTAATCCTTCTTTAAAGGGTAAATTAAACCACTCACGAATCGTGACACGATCACCTGACCAATAATGAAAGTATTCATGGGCAACAACTTCTAAAACTCGTAAAAAGTCCGCATCAGTACTCGTTTCAGGAGTAGCAAATAAGTTTGCGGTATTGAATAAATTTAAGCCTGTCGGCTCAGAAGCGCCTGAGGCATACTTATCAACTCCGGCTACCATATGCTGTGGTAACTCACATTCCAAATCAAAAGTTTCTTCTTCCCAACGCATTGCTTCTTTTAAAACTTCTTTAGCGAAATCGCATTTTGCTGTGGCTTCAGGAGGAACATAAAATTCAATTGGTAACTCACGTTCAGAGCGTGTTTTGAAATAAGTTACAGATTTTTGTAGTTTTCCTGCAACTAGTGCAAATAGATAACTGGGCTTAGGCACTTTATCCAACCAGGTTACAGAATGAAGTCCTTCCTCTAGATCTTTTTGCTCAATAAGTGAGCCATTGGAAAGTAATACGGGGTAGTCTTCTTTTTTAGCAATAATTGTTGTTTTGTAGGTCGCTAAATTATCGGGGCGATCATGGCAGTAGAGAACGCGACGAAGCCCCTCAGTTTCAGCTTTTACCAGAATGGTTCCTTCTGTTTCATATAAACCAAATAAATCGGTGTTTTCACCTAAACGTGTAGTTGTTTTGAGTGTAAATGATCGATTCTGGGGAACATTTTTGATAATTAAGGAATCGTTTGTAAGTTCATACTCTTCGTGAGTTAGCTTTTTTCCATCGAGTGAAATGGATTCTAAGATCATATTTTCGCCATCCAACTCCAAATTAGTGGAATAAGATTTGGAGTGTGGATTGGGTTCGATAGTTAATGAAGCTTTTGATTGAACAGGTTTTTTATAAAGGTCTATTTCCAAATCAATGTGCTTTACCTGATAATCGAGAATCTTATAATCACTTAACCTAAATATCCCTGAATGGTTTTTCATGAAAGCTCCCTAATTCATTTAGGATTAAGAAGCAACAATATAAGATCAAAATCTATATTTCAACTGGAATAATGACCTAAATGGTAAGCATCCGAACCTGGTCATATTTTTCTTTAAACTCATCCGAATCTTGTTTTTCACCTTGTATGAAGCTGAGATCGCGATGCGGCGATTTAGATTGAATAAACGGATTATTTTCTGCATTCCAAGAGGGGAAAGCTGTCATGTCATTAAAATAGCAAAGCTTGTATTCCGCGATTTCCAGTGGAAATTCAATTTTTTCAATAACTTTATTGAGTTCTTTGGTAATTTCTGTGTGTAATTGTTCAGAGATTTCGTGGGATATTCTTCTATTGAAACGTGAATAAGCTAAGGTAATATGGAGAACTTTAGGTATCGTTTCCTCGATATTTAAAGATTTGGCTATTTTTTTAATTTGTGCTTCTTGATCTGTTGGTAAAGATAAAGAGAGAGAAATAGTTCTGCCAATGTTAACTTCCATGTATTCAATTGAAGGATAAAGAGGGTTGTCCTGTAGTGTTTGCTTGATCCTTTTATAGTGAGGCAAATTATCTATAATAAATTGATTCCATGAACTTCCTATTTGTTGTTCTGTTTCCAAGCTCATCGTTGTCATATGGTAACTTTGGGCGGGAAGTGGTAAAAAATGATGTACGATAAGCGGGTTACTGACTAAGAGCTTATAAATCGATTCACAAAATTCCTTTTGCTTCGGATAGCAGGCCGATACTACTGTAACTCCTGGAAATGGTGCGTATTCACCATGCTCATTAACTTTATTTAATTGTCTGGGATGCACTTTTTCGCATTTTAATGTAAACATTTTTATAAGCCAAGAACAGAAATTAGACAAAGAATACCATGAGTTAATCGCGATGCAAAAGAAGTGATTTATTTAATCTATAATGACTATATGTGAAGGATAACTAGGCTATTATTTTTTAAATGCCAAGATAAGCGAGCTATTATGAAGGCGAAAAAAATAGAAACTTCCCATGAGTTAGAGCGGAAAAGGCTTGATGCACTTCAGTCATTAAAAATTATGGATACTGATCCTGAAGAAAGCTACGAACGATTGGTACATATGGCCATTGATTTATTTAATATCCCAATTTGCTTTATCTCTTTTCTTAATGAAGAAAGACAATGGTTTAAAGCGCTGCATGGATTAAATTTAAAACAAATACCTCGGCGCATTTCTTTCTGTAATGAAACAATAAAAAAGAATTATCCTCTAATTATCAATGACTTACTTAATGACAAGCGATTTGCCGATAATCCTTTCGTAGTACAAGATCCTTTTCTTCGGTTTTATGCAGGCGTTCCCTTGACTGATCCCCAAGGCTATAATGTTGGTACTTTTTGCCTAGCTGATACTACTCCAAAAGAACTTGATTCAAAGCAACTTGAACTTTTATTAAGTTTGGCCAATATCGTCAAAGATGAGCTAACCTTACGCAAGACAAATTTTTTATTGCAAAAAGTAAAAAAGCAACTTGAAACACGTAATAAGTTAATTCATAAGATATTTAGTTTTTATATGTCTGATGAAGTGGTCAATACAATTCTTAAGTCTCCCCATCATCAAAAATTGGGTGGATATGAAAATAAAATTACCATTCTGTTTAGTGACTTAAGAAATTTTACCCCTTTATCTGAATCGATTCCTGGTGAAACTCTTGTTTCGCTTTTAAACAGTTATTTCAGTAAAATGGTTCCTGTTATCGAAAAACATCAAGGAGTTGTTGATGCATATATTGGTGATGCGATTATGGTTATTTTTGGTGCACCATACTCCTCTGGTGATGACTCACTCCGGGCAGTGGCTTGTGCTTTAGAAATGCAACGGGTATTAAAAAAACTGAATCAAACTAATAGTAAGATTAATTTACCGCATATAGATATGGGCGTAGGAATTAATACAGGCTTTGCTGTGGTTGGAAATATTGGCTCCAAGAAGCGCATGCAGTATAGTGCTATAGGTTCGTCAGTTAATTTATCATCGCGAATTCAAGATTTAAGTCTTGGTGGACAGATACTGATTTCTGAATCCACTTATCAGGAAGTTGCAAAAGACATTGAGATTAATGGGCATCTTCGGGTAAAGGTTAAAGGAGTCCAGTCACCAATTACTATTTATGATGTAGCTCAATTAAAGTCGAATAATAAAAAAGGAAGTTCTTTACGGATAAAACACTAAACCACTCCTCAATTTAGGTCTAGATGTCGCGAACAAGTCGCGCGGCTGTTTGATCACAATTTTAGGTCTGTTACTGTAAACTATTCGGAGTAATTCCCCAGGGCCTTTTCTTTGAATACTTGACAGGCAACTCGACTATATTCAAAGTTTCGCATGTACTTCATGATTATCTGTTTTTTTCTCAGTTACCCTTCGATGCAGTTCAACATCAATGGGGTCTTGTGTAATAAATGCATGGCTGTCTTTAAAGAATCGAACGAGATTCACATTTGGAAATACCTGATAACACATTTTACCTATTTTTACTTTTTTATGAGCTTGCTCAAAGTGCTTACTCATTTCGGAGGTACTCAGATTTTAATAATGATAAATATGCTCAGGCGGTAAAAGGTTTGCATCTTTAAATTTTGTCTTTATGGCTCGTAGCTCAGTAACATTACTATGCGCTGAAGCACCTAACGTTTCCATATCTTCAGATAAATTTGTAGCAAAGTGTACTGGTAAAGGTAATACCGATGTTAATCCTGTGGATGGAATTTTATCAGGATGAATACGTGCATACTCTCCTGGATCTTCTTTTAGACCGCATCTTATAACCTCATATTTTTAGACAACATACGAAGCATCCATACCTTGTTTACCAAAGTTATTTGACTCATATTATAGAGGTCAAAGATTAACAAAGCATTAATTGGTTCAAAATATGCACAAATCAAAGTGTGAAATGAATTCCTTTGTTCATTGATTTTGTTATGATAGCTAACTAATTAGAAGCTTGAAATTAGGAGGAATAAATGTATTCTGAGAAGCTATCAAATAAAGAGATCACTAAAGCAAGTTACGAAGCAACAGCTGAGGTTTTTGCGCATAATGTAGCAGAGCTTGCTCCTCTTGCGTCCATTGACAAATTTATTCAATTATTGCCACCGCATCCACACATTATTGATGTAGGCTGTGGTTCTGGTAGAGACGCAGTTCTTTTTACCAATAAAGGGGTACGCGTTTTGGGAATTGATTTTTGTGAAAGCTTACTTGAAATAGCTAAACGTACTGCACCAGGTGCAGAGTTCCATTTAATGGATATTGAATCAATTACGTTACCTGCACTTTCTTTTGATGGGGCATGGGCAGCTTGCTCATTAGGACATATCGCTAAAAAATCCTTACCTAAGGTACTCCATAAAATCTATTTTATTTTAAAGGAAAAAGGCTACTTCTATCTTACTATTAAAAAAGGTAGTGGTGAATCATTAGAAAATGATACACGTTATGATGGCGATTTTAAGAAATTTTTATCTCTTTATGAGGAAGAGGAATTAAAAATAGTGCTCGGTGACGCAGGTTTTAATATACTTGAATTTACACCTGTTTTAAAAAAACATGCATATCAGTCACATGATGCCTTTAGAATCTTTTGTCAAAAAGTTTAGCGTGTTTAATCCATTGTGTGTTTTTCTTTGGGCGTAAAAAGAGTATTCGCAATTATATTCGCAATAT
This sequence comes from Legionella parisiensis, assembly GCF_001467945.1. Lineage (GTDB taxonomy): Bacteria > Pseudomonadota > Gammaproteobacteria > Legionellales > Legionellaceae > Legionella > Legionella parisiensis. The sequence continues at coordinate 1,618,447 of NZ_LNYQ01000013.1, read as the reverse complement.
TTATGACTCTGCTGAACAATCTGTTTGTCACTATGAGTTTACGACGTTTGATGATCAAACATTCTATAAAGAACTGATGTATATAAAGGTAACTTACTTTTATCTAATAAAGTTTTCCAAAGGAAAGCAGCCATTTTTTGCATCCATGCTGCTTAAATCTTTAATGTGTTTTGCTCTGCTGAAGCATTTTATTAGTAAACGCAATTGCCAAAGCTGAAATGAGCAAGGTCAAATGAATAAGTACTTGCCACATCACGGAGAAGTTACTGAGCTTATTCGGGTCAATAAAAGTTCTTAGCAAGTGAATTGATGAGATACCGATTAATGAAAGAGCAAGCTTTACTTTCATAGCACCAGCGTCGAGATGATCAAGCCATTCTGGTTGATCTGGGTGCGAGTCAAGGGCAAGCGGAGAAATAAAGGTTTCATATCCTCCCATAACCACCATAATCAGGAGATTTGCAATCATAACCACATCAATCAGATCGAGTACACCTAACATGATAAGCGTATCGTTAATGTTGTTGAGATGAATTACTAAATCATACAGCTCATGAATAAAACGATACACATAAACAGCCAGTATTAGAATAAGGCCAAAATAGAGAGGAAGCTGTAGCCATCTTCCCATAAAAATTAACCTGCTAATGCCTTTTTTTAAAGTATTCATGAAATACACCATTTAAATATTAAAAAACTCTTTTTACCCAACCACATCAAATGATTTGTGTTGAATTATCTATCAGTGCTAAATCTAAAACAGATCTATTTATAAAAGCAATTAAATCCACTTTATTTTTTGTTACTGTCGTCAAACATTGGTCACTTTGATTCCGATTCTTATGAGAAATAGGATAGATCTCGATAAAACGGATTTTGTAGCAATCTGAATGTCACGTGAACCCTGGTTGCAAGCAACCAGGCTATGAGCTTAACTGATACCTAAAGGAAATCGTTAAGTATATTATGGTGTTTCAGTGACTGTAAACTCCGAAGAAACACCTTGTGCTTTTGTATTAGGATTGTACATAGATTCCGCATATGCAGGAGGAACAATGTATTTTCCTATATTCACTGCTTTAATTTTATAAACTATTTCTTTGGAAACAGACTCGACTCCCCCAAAAAAATTGACTCTATCTTCGCGAACATCGACAAAATCCATTGTATTGTTTTTTACAGAGTCGTTTACGACTTCAAAACCACCAGGCAAAAGATCTTCAATCGCAATATTGGATAAATATTCACTATCTAATGCACGAATTTGAATGTGTACTTCAATTTCACTGCCTAAGGATGTTGAGTTTATCACATTTCCTTTCGCATCTTTATATTCTCGGAAAATTTCCAAGCTCTGCTTTAAAGGAACTTTTGCAATAGTTCGATTGAAACCTGATTGCATGAGCTGATAGAAAAATGTCTTTTTATCGGGATTATTAAAGCGTATTTGTTGTACGTCATGATCAATATCAATTTTTTGATAGTTTGGATTCGTAGAATGGGCGTTGATTTCCTTATTATTAGCCATAATTTTTGTCATTGACAAAGCTGATATTGATTCACTGGGGAGATTTGGATGGTATGCTCCTAAAGCCAAGCTTGTAAATCCAGATAAAACGGTATTGATTTCATTATCATTGATTGCTTGAATTAAGCGCTTGAGCAGTTCATCGCCTACTTGTGGTAACATGTTAGGGAAATGTTTGGCTACAAGATATAAGTATTGTGCATCAGCAATTGCACTACTATAAAAATCAGTAACATAAGCCTGATTATTTTGTGGTTTGTACAACCCAATTAATTGATTTGCTTCATCATGACTTTGCAGTAACTGATAGGAAGCAGCAATATAGGCTGTGGTAATGTCTGTTTGCCATGCTTTTGTTTTCTCTTTTTCCAGATACAATTGGAGGTTAGTCAGATAGTTGGTTGTTACTACCTCATTACGAGTTAAGATATAAATAGCGTAAGCTTGAATTCTTGCCGCATCCATATCTGCTACATTTTGACTCGCTAAGGTTTTAAGATAGTTAATGCCACTAAAGAAGAGATCACTAGGAACGTTAAAACCTTGATTTTTTGCTTCAGTCATGAAATGCATGGCATAAACCGATGCAAAATCATTCCCTTGATTATCACTTAGTCCCGGCCAATAACTAAATCCTCCATTAGACATTTGCCGTTGACTTAGCATTTGAATTGCTGCACTTACTTTTTCATTAACTTGCTCCGCTTCTTCACCAAAACCAGTTTGATTGTTCATTGCCAGTAAGGGGAAGGCTTTACTTGTTAATTGTTCGGTACAACCATAAGGATAGTTATCCAGATAACGCTGTAAACCAAATACCAGGATCATCGGGCTAGTAGAAATCGTTGAATTTACTTTACGATGTTCAGGATAAAATGTTTGCATAATATCTAACGTTTTTTGAGCTTCTTCTGATTTGCCACTATTGATGTAAGTGCTTAGAGGTATCGCCGGTCTGACACTGAGTGTAGCACTCATAGCACTGGCTTTATCACCTACACTGGCTTTAAAGTTTAATTGGGCTGCCCCTAAAAGTGATTTAGCCCTCAATTTGTAATGAACGGTTTGTTCGTGGCCTTCAGTAATTTCTAGATTTTGAGTTGATGAGCCGATAATTTCGATTCCAGGAGATGCTGTCAAATGTACATTAATCAGTGCATGCTCCCCAGAGCCTTTAATGTTGTTAGCAACAGATGCAGATATTTCAAATTCATCTTCTGGTGCGACAAATGTTGGGACATTAGGATTAATTATGAAATCACCGCGAATTTCAGCAGAAGCTTCATGCGAACCTACTGAATCGGATGATACCGCTACTGCCATGACGCGTAATGTTCCATTAAAGTAATCAGGAACTTGATATATTAATTGACGATTGTTTGAATCGGTATCAATAATCCCAGACCAATAAGCTACGGGCAATTCAGTTTTTCGTTTAAAAGGATTAAGCCGGTTTGCCATGCCTTCTTCTCCGTTATCTCCTCCAACTGATGAAAGTTCCCGGTCTTGAATAAATTTCGGCATGATTTGATCTACTGTTTGTTGGGTCAAAACTTCAAGAGCATGCTTTTGGAAGAAGAACGATAGAGGATCTGGAGTCTCATAACGTGCAACTTGCAGTATACCTTCGTCAACTGCAAAGACAATAATTTTACCTGGTTTATCTGTGCGGTAATCTATAGTGAATGGTTCGCCAGGACGTGAAACTGCAGCGGTTTGCAGATCAATTTTTATGTTATGGTTCTCATGGTTAACGGTAAATGGGACAACACTATAACTGAGCGGACTGATGAAAATTTCCGGAGAGTTCCAATCGCGTATAAAGGCAACATTGATGTATCCATCCCCTTGAAAATCAGAGGGGATATGAATGGTTTGCACAGAATTAGTTGTATCTGTTTTAAACCATTGTGCCGCATAAACTTTATCACGTTCTATTGTAATTAGACCTGATCCAGTATAAGGGGAAGTAATTTGTATTTCGATATTCTCGTTAGCTTGGTATTGAGTTTTATTGAGTTTAATCGATAGTTCAGCGTTCTTAGCTAAGGGCTGTTGGCTTGCGCCTACGACACTGAATTTTAACTGATTCAATACTGTATTATCTTTTCCAATAATATTTAATGAAAAATCACCAATTTGGTCTGTGGGTAAAGTGTAATCAGTTCCTTGCTCTGAGATAGTCAATTGGGTGGTACTGACTATAGTCGATTGAATAACGGATTGATATTGATAAGTACCATCGGCTTTTTTAACCAAAGTTGTGACAGGATGTAATGAAATCAGCTGGGTCTTTAAGTCATTGATTTTTTCTTTATTCAATTCAGAGTTAATTGCAATGTACTTAACACTTCTGGCACTGTTTTGCTTAATAAAGGATAAATCACCATCGGGTTTGTATCCTACAAAATAGGGTAGAGGGCTGATCAGGGTTTTGGTTTGAGTCGTTACACTACGACCTCCTTCAGATTCAAAGCCTTCAGCAAAAAATGTTAATTGATAAGTTGCTTTTTCAAAACGGTCAAGATTTAAATCAAATTCTGCTTCACCTTTATCATTCGTTTTAGCATCATTTAGTGTTTCCGTGAACACTTTAGGTGGTTTTTTGGGATCCAACAACGGATCAACAAAAACATAGTCAGGGTATTTGTCAAATTGCACTTTTTGAGGAACTAACAGAATTTTAGCACTAACTTTTCGATCGGCAGCAGGAGCACCATATAAATTCCAGAGATTTACTTCACCTTTTAATCCTGCAGGTGAACTCCAGCCAGCAGATGGTTTAGGAGACAAACTACTCGTGACGCGCATTCTATCTGGTAAAAACTCAGAAACGCGAATTGTCGTAGAGCCTAGTAGGTTTTGTGGGTATCCATCTTTTACTAAATATAAATTAATCATGTACTGGCCAGTAGGAGAATTGACGCTCGTTGAGAAATCAAGATCCATATACCCCAGATCATTGAGTGTAACTTTTTCGTCTTTGATTGTTGTCCCTCTTGAATCAACTACAGTCACTTGCAGTGGTAATCCTCCTGGTTGCGGCTGTGCATAAGCTTGTTTGACTATCATGCCGACATGAACAGCATCTCCTGGTCTGTAAATTCCTCTATCGGAAAAAAGATATGCGCTTAAACTATGTAATTCCTGATTGGTAGTATAAAGACCGCCGATATCAAATTTAGAAAAATTTAACTGTCGATTGACATTATTGAAAGGAATAAATGAAACGTCATTATTCAATTGGGCCAAATACACAGTTGGCTCTCTATCGTCAACAAAGTCTTTTAAAGGTGGAAAGCTAACACGCCCTTCGGCATCACTGGTACGTGATAAAATTGGCAATCCATTTTTACCTAAAACAGTTACAATTGCACTGGCAACTGGAGCTCCTTGAGTTATGGAGTTAACAAATACATCATGGCTACCGTCTTGATTATCTTTTACTAACAAAGCCAAATCAGTAATCAGTATCATACGGCTTGCTTTTACATCCAACGCGGTTTTATTCGTGACATCCCAGCCAGTAGCTTGTAATAAAAATAACCCTTGCGGACCAAGAGTATTCGTATTCATCGTCAGATACTTGCTGAAGTCAAGCGCAGTATATTGTTGCTTTGCTAAATCCGAAATATCAAACTCTTGAATCTCCGAAGATATTTGGCTGATATTTTGTTGATTAAATGTAGGATTAATAAAATAAGGATTATTAAAATCACCTTGGGTTTGAGTTATTAATTGGTTTATATTTTCAGGCAACACACGCGCAAAATCGAACTTCACTGCCGGAACACCTCGAATCAGTACAGAAAGTTTTTTCTCCCCGCTTAACGCAAGGAGTGAGCCTTTATGTAAGAAACCGATCTCTCTAGGTATCACGGGAACGGGAATAACTGCTGCAAATTCATTTCCTAAAGTAAAATCGCCAAAACTTTGCATTCCTTTATCAATTTTAATGTAGATATATCGAGGGGTATCTGCTTTAAATTTAAAGCTGTGGAGCATGGAATAATTTTGCTCGGTGGGAATTACTTCTTTTGTCAAAGGTTTGGCTAAAGAAAGAACTGCTTGTGTCACTTCACCTGGATTTTGCCATTGATAATTTTCTTTGGCAGATTCAGCAACTGTTGCTGGGCGATCTTTGGGGAGCAAATAAACATGTACTGACTTGTTAAATTCACTCTCATTTATCCCCAGAGAGGTTTCGACTGTAAGGACTTGCTCTGGTCTATCTTTATCATTGCGAACAATAGATGCCGAAGCAGAAACTACTTTAAGAAAATCCTGGGCACTAGGGATCAATAGATTTTTTGATAATTCATGTTGTAAATGACTAGAATCACTAGATGAAGTAATATTCTTATCTAAGGTTAAACGGAGATAACGGGCAACATTATTTATTTTTATTGTTTCAGAATGCAGGTATGCGACACGTTTATTTTTATCATAAGTGAAAGTAAAAGGAAGTTTTTCAGCTGCGGAAGATGATTTTTTCTGATACGTTAATGATGAATTTTTTTCCAAACTTTTAGGATTAACTGGATAATTAAACTCTACTGTGGCTACGGCATTTCTTATTTCAGCATGAACCGGATCCTGATACAGTTTAAATTCAGTGATTTTGCCAATGAAGGGGTGAGTGGAAAAGGAATAGGCATTGTTTTCCATATTTGCATTTGGAGCAAAGAAACCAGGAGCAAAATGAATTGTAAATTTTTGTCCCGCAGGCCAATCTTCTGAAGGGGTGAAGACTAATTGACTGTCGGAATTCCACATCCATGTTCCGGGTATTCTGGGGCTCATTTCTATGCCTTCAGTTACGGTTTTACCGACTTGACTCAGTGGCGCAACGGATTGATTGATAAAGCCGTTATTTTTTATCCCAAAATCAACAGTTAAGTTGTTAGGAACTAATTGTTCTTCAGTATTCGGTGTTATATCTGGAACTGTAATTTGAGCAGTGGTATAAATTTGCTTTGGTAAATTTTTGTACCAATAGAAAGAATAGCCTGAAGCTAGTAAAATGAGAACGAGGAAAAGACTACTGCCCCAAAAAATTTTGGGGGAAGATTTTGATTTAGCACATAAGTAATTTATCCATGGTGGACTACGCCAATTTAATTTGCCAAATACAGATGAAAATGCATTTAGTAATAAAGAGAGCGGATTTTTATTCATCATTTATCTCAAGCGGTGAATTGGGGGAAGTTTTTGCATATATTTTATTCTATTTAGTGCATAATAGCGACTATGAACAAAATATTTAAAAAACTAAGCATAATCCTTATTACGCTTCTTGTCAGTGCCTATTTTATATTATTTTTTTTACCTAAACCTATATTGTTAGAAGGGACAAGTTTTTCTAAAGCGGTATACGATGAGCATCATAAGCTATTAAGGTTAACATTAAGCCAGGACGAGAAATATCGGCTATTTACTCCTCTATCCCAGATATCTAAGCAGCTTATCGAAGCAACTTTATTACAAGAGGATCAATATTTTTATTGGCATTATGGTATTAATCCTTGGGCAACATTCAAAGCCGTATGGCAAACTTATGGTGCACAATCACGTAGAATAGGTGCCTCAACAATCACCATGCAAGTTGCCCGGATGCGCTACGGTATAAATTCAAAAAAAATATCAGGCAAGTTATTGCAAATTATTCGTGCTATACAAATTGAAATGCACTACAGCAAAAAGGAAATTTTGGAGGCTTATTTAAATTTGGCGCCTTATGGAGGAAATGTTGAAGGAGTAGGGGCTGCAAGTTTGGTTTATTTTGCCGCGCCTGTACATAAAATTACACTTCCCCAATCCTTGACGTTAAGTATCATTCCGCAAAATCCAGGTAAAAGAACACCTAATAATAAAGAATTAAAAAAAATCAGGGAGCACTTATTAGGGAGGTGGTTAGATAAACATCCAGAAGACTTTGATAAAAAGGGTATGTTTGCATTGCCTTTAGTCATGCAAAATACGCATATGCTGCCTTTTGATGCCCCACATTTTACAAACGAAATTTTGTATGATTCAAAAACGAAGCAGCAAAGTATTGATACGACACTGGATTATCGTAGTCAAATGATTATCGAACGGATTACGCATCATTATCTCGCCAGAAAAAAAGGCATAGGCATAAATAATGCCGCTGTTTTACTCATAGATACTCGAGATATGGGCATTAAAGGGATGTTAGGATCGGCCGATTTTTTTAATCAAAATATTGGTGGACAAATTAATGGTACAGAAACAAAACGATCACCCGGATCGACGTTGAAGCCATTTATCTATGGATTGGCATTAGATCAAGGGTTAATTCACCCTGATACTGTTTTAAAAGATGTTCCTCATAGTTTTAATGGCTATAACCCAGAAAATTTTGATTATGATTTTATGGGTCCCATTAAAGCTAGGGATGCTCTAGTTTTGAGTCGAAATATTCCCGCGATTTATCTTGCCAGCCAGTTAAATAATCCAACATTACATCAATTATTGGAAAAAGCTCAAATCAGCCAATTACGATCTGAATCGTATTATGGATTGTCATTGAGTCTGGGTGGCGTGGAATTAACCATGAAGGAACTTGTTAGTCTCTACGCTATGTTAGCTAATGATGGGATTTGGTATCCCATTCGAACATTTAAAAATGAAATAAAAGCAAACGGTATCCGTCTGCTTAGTCCGGAGGCAAGTTATCTTGTCTTAGATATGCTAGAAAACACTCCCCGACCTGATGATGTTTCTAGAGGATGGTCTCATTTGCCAGTGGCATGGAAAACTGGAACTTCATCGGGTTATCGTGATGCCTGGACTGTAGGGGTAGTTGGACCTTATGTATTGTCAGTATGGATAGGAAATTTTGATAATAAGGCTAATCCTGCATTTATTGGCAAAGACATAGCTGCACCCTTGTTTTTTGAATTGGTTGATGCATTAAAACATGAACGGGGACCCATACATGCATTGGATAAACATCCGGAGCAAATGAATCTGAAAAAAGTAGAAGTATGTAAAGCTTCTGGAATGTTACCTACGCGCTATTGTAATGATACTGAGTGGAGCTGGTTTATTCCCGGAAAATCTCCAATAACTACTGATACAATTTATCGTGAAGTTGCTATTAATAGTAAAACCGGGTTACGAACGTGTCATATTGATAAAAATACACGTTTTGAAATTTTCGAGTTTTGGCCCTCTGATTTATTGAGCATTTTTAAGAGGGCCGGCATACAAAGACATATTCCGCCATTTTATGAGCCTGATTGTACCTTGTCTGGTAATTATGGTATAAATCCGCATATCACTTCACCGCAAAATGGCATTAGCTATATTGTTCGTGTTAATTCGCCACAAAATAATACCATTCCTCTTACTGCTGTAACTGATGCTGGTGTTGCACACGTATACTGGTTTATTAATGAAACATTTATTGCAAAAACCAAGGCTGGAGAGTCTTATTTATGGAAAGCAAAGCCAGGAAAATTTGTTGTTAGAATTGTAGATGATCATGGTCAATCCGATGCGCGGGATATTAATGTTCAATTGGATAGTTGATTAAGATAATAGTGTAACTGGTAAATAGTAAAAAAATCTATTTTATTAATATCTATCTCCTGCATCTTGTTAGCAGGAGTCATCGATTTCGTGTGATTGGATAATAAATCAAATTTTCATCTACAGTAAAAATTTTTGATCGTGCTCATAAAGAAAAATCATAACCTTCTTGCAAAACAATCCGCAAAGCAGCACCGCTTCCCAGTGTAACTCCGACAAAAACATATACTTTTCTTGTCACATTTATCTTCCTAACTATCCGGTATTTTTATGGTAAATAGCATTTACATGTGTAAAATATTTTCTACATAATTATTTCTTTTTTACAAAATCTAAAATGAAACTATTTTTTAAATCTATTAAACAATGCATTTCTTTCGATGAGTACATACAGAATACTTTGTTAACAGCAAAGCGCATTGTCGAGATTTCTCCAGGTAAACAACGTTACACTAGTGCTCAATTTGAAATGGCACTTATTGGTTTCGCTGATCTTAAAACTTTAAAACAAGAAATGGATGATGATGTTGAGGTAGAACTCCCTAAATCATTAAAACGTGACTGGCTGGTTGGCTTTGACTGGCTTGATCTTGCTGTTCATTATGGTGATGAGGATGCGATTGAGTATTTTAAAAAAAATATGAAAGATGATGTTTTTTTGAGCTTTTATCGAAAATATAAAGAACACTACCGCTCAGATTGTGCTTTGCAATATCATGAAAATATAAGTGAAACTCATTCACTGATGTAATTATTCAGGTTATTAGGAAAGAAAAATTTTTTGATGATAACTAGAAAATCAAGCTCATAGATATTCAATTTCTTAAAATTAAGAATGTGTAACTCGAGTTTTTTGAAATTGTCCTCGAGCCACACATTTTTAGCATTGGTTGCTCTTGTTCGCTAATTATTTAATGAGTAGTGCTGGTGTTATCGGTACCATTATTGGCATTGGTTCCACTATCAGTATTAGTGCCGTTATTGTCAGTTTTCGTGCTTGCTCCACCTGTGCCACTGGTACTAGCCCCTGTACCGCCGTCTGAAGATGAGACAATAGTACTTATAGTGCTCAAGGCATAGATTGAAGAAAAAGCGGCCGTTAATAATAAAGATGCTACTATTTTTTTCATGATTTTCTCCTGCAAAAATAAAAATCATTCGCAACAAACCAATAAGCAACAGTAAAACAAAGAAATGATTTGATAATTTAACCTCTCTCCATATTTAAGGTTATTACATAGTGATAGTGCAAAAAAAAATATATGCAAGCTTGATAATCTGTTTGAGTAATTATCTATCTGAATTTTTTAGATATCTTTTTTTGAAAAAATATTCATTATTACAGATTCTGATATTTCTCATTATCAAAAACCAAATTGAATGAACTTCAGCTGAATCAAACACAGAGTGTGTATTCTTTAAGTTCAATGTAAATTCCTGAGTAAAAGAAGTTGGGAGCTTATGAACTAATTTGAATTGCCTCAGGAATAGATAGGCTATTTCTAATAAATATGATCTTAATATGTGCAATGATATTTGTTTGGGCTGGAATAAAAACAACGACGCTTTCTGTTGAGTTGTTTTGCTAAAAATGAAGCGATGAGAGCGTTTTCTGCCCGAGATAATTTCTGTAATGGCGAAACAAAAAAACTTCTGCATTTTTCCGCCGTAAACTGTTGTGTCTTTTGCAGGGTATATATTCCAAGTGTACTTTTAAATGCGCCTAACTCCATATGTGCTGTAGTATGCAAATGGTTTATTTCAACTCATATTGCTATTTATAGGACATATGGCTACCTGAGTCGAAAAATTGATAGCCATAATGCACAGCTTAAAAAATCTTAGCTTATCGTTGTAAGGTATTCTCACTTGAAAGATTAAGTGCTGGATCAATCGATACTTCTATTGAATCACTGAATTCTTCTTTAAATTCTTCAGATTCTATATAAGCAGTGAGTTCCTCTTTAAATGCAGTTAAAGCAATTTCAAGTTCTTTAGGATCCCATCTGATTGCATACTGATTTGTTGGTTCCGTCTTGGATTTTGCAATCAGATCAAACATTAATCCAGGTTTTGGCCCCCGCAAAGGCACGTGAGGGATATACTCATGTTCTGGATCGCCTCTGCCCCAAAGATGCAGATGAAGCATACCCGGTTCTTCTTCATTTCCTATAGTAATTTCCCGTGTTTTCTCGTCAAAATAATGAGAATTATTGCCAAGTTGAGCAAATTGGGGAATAAGTCCCATATTTTTATAAACTTGCTCCATCATTGCCGCAACTGCATTTAATCCTCTCTCTTCGGCAACTGTATATGGGCGATTCAACGCAGAAGAAATATCTGAATAACCATTATTCAAGTATCTTATTATAGTTCTGTATCCTCTACAGTCGGTAGGATTCAAGATGACTGAGTAATTGTACTTTCCTTTTACTTTTACGTGGGCTATAGATGTTCCTGCTCTAGTATAATCAAGTGCCCAGTGCTCTTTGAGATAGTCATATTTAAAAAATTTAATTGAATTTAAATAACTACCGCGGCTTTTTTTATCCATGATGCTTATTTTTTCATTCATGCTTTGTTCCTTTACGTTCAAAAAATTAATGTTGGCAGTAGCTACTTGTGAAAAAAATATAAAGAAGAAGATTTGTAGAAATGGTATTAATAAAATAATTCTGCTTATTAGTTGAGATATTAACACCATTTTTTATCCTACTTTAATATTACTTACAGAAGATGAGGCTTCTAGGGTAGTTGTCTGCCTCTGATGGTCGACGCAATCTTCCCTGGTAGGTTCCATTTGTCCAAAGAATCGAGCTAACTCAAGTTTCACATGCTTTTTATTTGCAAATACCAGAGCATAAATTGAAGCATCATTCATAGCATATTCAAGAAAGGCGGCGACATCAGGATCAAAACTGAAGTATTTCATTAAATCAAGAGTTACATTATTTTTTTTAAAAACTTCTTGAACTTTTTGATCATGTAAAATATCCATGACTTCAAGCATCCCATGATAACCGCGTTTTGCATATACAGCTACTAGTTGTACTAAAAAAAGACTAATATCTTGCTCTAAATTGGGATCTTTTTGATTTTCTTTCATATAACAATTAAGCATAAACACTATATTGCAAGTATGTCCGGAAATTGAGCCCACGTATGCGGACCGAAAACGCTTGTTAGACCAAAACCATTGTGCAGTAGTACTTGATTCATTCTTAGGTGAAACTTCGCTAGAATCTACTAGCATGTTACGCATAGGAGCGAGCTGGGCATCAAAGAAAATAGCAGAAACTGATCGCATGACACCTCCTGCAGAATTCCAGATGTCTTCTCCAACTTTATCCGCTGAAGTTTCAAATTTTCTTTCTAAAATATGTGTTTCTTTAGCTTTCGGTATCCGATCCCTTGTATTATAAGCAGGACAAGATTTCATGAAATGCTCTAATTGTTCTGTATTGTATTTTTCTTTATCCTTATATCCGTTAGCAAAAATACAAATTTTTCTTTCCATTTCGAGAGGGGAGCTTACAATACCTTCTTCTCCAAGGAAGAAATGTAATATTTTATTTGCTGCATTAAGCGTTTGTAATCTTAACTTACTGTCATCGAAAAGACCTTCTAAAGGCTTACCTACTTGAGTTAAGGTCTCTTCTGAATGAGTTAATCCATTTATGTATTGTGCAAGACGTGTTTCAAAAAAACGTCGTGTATCATTATCTCTATAATCCAGTTCTTTGACTGATTGGCATATAGAGCGAACATATTGCTCATAGTCTCCAGGAAAACCATCCGGTAAATTAAGCTCTTGAAAATGTTTTTCGATTGACTTCAAACATCCTTCATAGTCAATAAATAAATAGGCAGCAGTTAATTTTTGGAGGAATTCTTTTGATGCGAGTTTATTTGATTTTAAATAGCCAATTGTTATAACAATAAAAATAGATTGATCGACGTTTTTCGTAATAATGTTTAAATATTGTTTATGAGTTATTGTGGCAGGTATGTAACTTTGATCACCAATAGAAGGTCTAAAACCAGGTAGTAAAGAATCAAATGATAAATCAGTAAGCTGTGAGAGTACTGACATTTTAACTTGGGGCTGAGCTTGCATCAGTAATTTTGGCAACAACTCCTTTTTTGCACGCATGCTTAAACAAATACCAAATTTATCTTTTGATAATTCCGGTATTGATTGAAACACATTTAATAGGAGAGAAATTAAAGGTTTTATTTCTTCTTTGGCAAGTTCTGCTTGAATATAATTTAAGATTGGAGAATTCAAAATAGCTTGGGGATCTCGTTTGTGTAAATCTAAAAGTTTTGTATAGTGATCGAAATTTGATAATTCATATAGATCTAGTTCTATCATAAGCTCTTTGAAAAGAGCTATGTTTTTGGTCAGGAGCACCTTCAAAAGCATTGCTCTGAAATACTGCTTTTGATCTTTATTATTTTCATTGATTTTACCGATTATAAGAGAGAAAAGCTCTTCGATTGGATCTCTCTTTGGCATAGGCTGGGGTGAATTCTCTGTTGATACCATTCGAGTAATAAAAGTTGACGAGCTTCTTAAGGTTAGTTTTTCGTGATCGTCATTTATTTTTTTTTCTGGTTTTATATGTGTTTCTGTAACGAGTGCTCTTGCTTCAGTAGAGGATTTTTCAACAAGTGCTCTTGCTTCAGTAGAAGATTTTTCAACAAGTGCTCTTGCTTCAGTAGAAGATTTTTCAACAAGTGCTCTTGCTTCAGTAGAAGATTTTTCAACGAGTACTCTTGCTTCAGTAGAGGATTTTTCTACAAGTGCCCTTGCTTCAGTAGAGGATTTTTCAACAAGTGCTCTTGATTCAGTAGAGCATCTTTCCACAAGTGCTCTTGCTTCAGTAGAGCATCTTTCCACAAGTGCTCTTGCTTCAGTAGAGCATCTTTCCACAAGTGCTCTTGCTTCAGTAGAGGATTTTTCAATAAACACCGTTGTTTTTTCAACAGTTTGGTGTATTGCTGTAGGAGTGCTATCAGATGCTTTCACTAATTCAGTAACATCTGATGTGGTTTCCTGAGTAGTTTTATTTAATAATGAAAGAATGTCTTTATAGCTTAGCATGTACGTACATCACCCATTACAATTTTTTAGCGTACTATAACTCGAAAAGATTAAGAAAAAATTAAGCACTCAGGATGCAAGACATCTTGATTGATAAAAAGGTGATCATTTGTTATTATTTCAAAATAAATTCACCGTTAAAAAATATATACGTAGTTTATTTTCAGGTAAGCAGGTCTTTATACTCGTTTTGTTTCGTTTTGTTTGTTATTATTTTTTTACTTTGTAGATTGGGGTGAAAATGGGTGGAGTCACTGATGTTAAATATGTAAAAAGCAATAATGTTGAGCCTGAATTTCTTCATCTTATTGACTCAGTTTATAACAACGCCTACCAACAAGTAGATAAAGCCCTTAAGCGATATCCCCATTTTATTAATAGAATCATCACTCCAACAAATCAATCTCTTTTATCCTCAGTACTCTCTAAAAATACAATTGATTACATGATGTTAAATATTCTCGTGGAATATAATGTTTCATTTACCTATCCTATTAATCCTATGGGTGATACGCCTCTTGAACATGCATGTAAAATGAGAGAGTTATCTTTGTTCGATTATTTAGTAAGCCACGGCATATCAATCCATGAGTCAGCAGTTCACAAGTTGTTATATAAAGCTAAAGACATCAAAACGATTAGCTGTAAAGAGATTTTACAGCTTTACTCTATGATTATAAAAATGGGCGGAATGCCTGTAGTGGCTGAAATGAAAGATAGTGAGGGGCATACTTTTAAAACGAAAGCGCAACAGGTTTATCTAATAAATAAATCGCATGGCATTTTGCGATACGACTTGTGGCGTTTACTGTGTCTGGCTGAAGAATACTGCGCTACACAAATTGAAATGAATGAGGGAAGTAGCGCTTTAGAGAATGAACTTTCACTCATTATCGAGCGTTTTCATGAAAAAGAAAAATCAGATATTTCTTTAGGGGACTCAATAGTGTCTCTATTTAATGTCGGGGGGAGACATATAGAAGATCCTGGTTGTCCTGTTCTTGAGACTCAAGAAAATAAGCCATCTATTTAGAACTTACTGATCTCCTATTAGAAGAGAATGGAGATAATCTGAGATATATAATTAATTGTATTCTATTTTGAGCATTATGGATTCTAAGGTTAAGCCAGGTCCAAATGCACAGCTAAAAATATGTTTCGCATTGTCTTGATTATTTAACTTATCCCAAATATTTTTTAAAACAAACAATACTGTTGCTGAGGACATATTCCCATACTCTTTTAATACACTGTAAGAATGTTGATTGTCTTGAGCAGTAATCTTTAGTGCTTTTTCACAAGCTTGCAGAATCCTAATACCACCTGGGTGAATTGCGTAAAAATCTATATCATTAAAAGAGTAATTCGATTGCTTTAACAGTTTTTCTGTAAACATTAAAATGCCTGACTCAATTGCTTCAGGTACGTATGAGCTTAGTATGATGTCAAATCCATAATCAGTAATAGTCCATGCCATCTCCTGGCTGGTTTGTGGAACCAAATCACAATAAAATGACTCTATATTAAAACACTTTTTTGGTAAATTCGTTTGCCCCTGAACCAATGCTGCTGCAGCTCCATCAGCAAAAATAGCATTTGAAATTATATTCTCTATATTAAAGGTGTCTTGGAAATGTATTGTACAAAGCTCAACGCACACTAAAAGTACATTGGAGTTAGGCTCTGCTTGGCAAAATGCATCGGCTACTTTTAAGCCATTAAATGCTCCATAACATCCCATAAAATTAATCGCCGTACGTTTAACAGATGAGGATAAATTAAGTTTTTGGACAATTTCAATATCAATTCCAGGGGCATACATGCCTGTACAACTTACCGTAATTAAATGCGTAATCTTTTTCCTATCAAACTCAATGCTATTTAAGCAATTTTCGATGGAAATTATAGCTAAGTTAAGGGCATTATCTTTATATAAATTCATTCGTTGTGACGTTGATGGAAAACTTTCTTCTGTAGTATTAGGAAAAAAATCAAATTCCCCTGGTTGTTTGCAATAGTCTGTTAATACACTGTATCGGGTTTCAATTCCTGAGGATTTATAAATTTTTTTTAATACTTTTTTTTGTAGGGCATTAAGATGAAATCCTATAGAAATAAGATCCGCAATTTCATCTTGTGTTCGCATAAACTGAGGAGTTGCGGTACCAATTGCAGTAATTTTTGATTGCATTTTTTCCCTTTATAAAAATATCTCCTTCAATATAAACAAATTTGTTACTGCTTACGAGTTTATTTAGAGTTTTAAATCATTTATTGCTATATTTAAGTATACAATGCAAAATAACAATTTCTCATTACTAAAATGAAATGACCCAATTTAAAATAAGATCAAAAGAAAAGGAAATCATTGATCTAGGTCAGGATTTTTATACGCCACAAGAATACACGCAATCTTTAAAAAAATTATTTAAAATTAATAGATTAATGGGTATTTTTAAAAGTACAGTCAATTTGCTTCAACAATTTCCCTCGGACTCAGCATTGATGGATGTGGGATGCGGTGGTGGCTTATTCTTACTAAATCTTAGTAAATATTACCCTAAAATGCGCATGCTGGGGTTAGATATTTCTACGGAAGCGATTAGACTCGCTGAAAAAGAAGTACAAGCATGGCAACAAAAAAATGGAAGCACCTTAGTCGAGTTTCAGTTGCAGCTGAAGCCAGAACTCGAAGTCAAAGATAATATAGATATAATTCTGCTCAATTTGGTATGCCACCATTTGGATGACGAAGAATTGATCACACTTTTAATCAATGCCCATGAGTCAACGCGTAAGGCAGTGATAATCAATGATCTGCATCGCAATTTTATGGCTTATGGGCTTTATAAAATGATTTGCCCACTATTTCGTAATCGGCTTATTACCCATGATGGTCTGCTTTCAATACAAAAGAGCTTTACCAAGCAAGAATTAGAATTCCTGTTGCAACAAGCATGTATTAAAAATTATCAAATCAAATGGCACTTCCCATTTTGGTGGAGTATTCTTATTTTGAAATAGTATGGATTAAAAACCTATGGCTCTAGATGTGCTTATCATTGGAGGGGGGCCTTCGGGGGTAACTACTGCATTATTACTTGCTGAAGCAGGTTGGTCAGTTGGGCTGGTCGAAAAGAAAAAGTTTCCTCGTAGAAAGGTCTGTGGTGAATTTATATCTGTTACAAGTTTATCGTTATTGCAAAAACTTGGAATGGAAAAGTTCTATTTAATAAATGGGGGACCTGAGATACATAAAATCGGGTTATACGTCTCAGATGTTATATTAACTGCAAATATGCCTCCATCTAAAACATCAAAAAATTTATGGGGAAGGGCGCTCGCAAGAGAGTATCTTGATACAGAACTTATGAATAAAGCCAAATTAAAAGGAGTGCAGGTTTGGCAACCATGTGAAACACTGTCATTACATCGTTCTAAAGATGGATTATTTATCTGTACAGTAAAAGGAGATAATAAAACAACAGAGATAATGGCATCTCTAGTTGTCGTTGCAAATGGCTCATGGGAAAAAAGAATTGGTCAATCCGAACATAAAATACATCAACCATCCGATCTTTTGGCATTTAAGGCGCATTTTAAAAATTCCAATTTACCTATAAATCTCATGCCTTTACTGGCTTTTCCTGGAGGCTATGGAGGAATGGTTCATAGTTCTAAGCAAAAGGTCTCGCTTTCGTGCTGTATTCGCCGTGATGTGTTGCATGATTTACGTTTGAAAAACCCAGGTATACAAGCCGGAGAAACAGTTTATAAATACTTATTAGATCAATGTCGTGGAGTTGAGGAAGTACTTGGTTGTGCCGATCGTGAGGGAAACTGGCTGGCAGCAGGGCCAATTAAGCCTGGTATTCGTACCTGTTATCAGGATGGTATTTTTTTTGTTGGTAATAGTGCAGGTGAAGCTCATCCTGTTGTAGCTGAGGGAATTAGTATGGCCTTGCAATCTGCATGGTTACTTGCTCACTGTCTTATTAAATTTAAACTGAACGATCCTAAGGAACAGAATCATTTTGATGATGCCGGTGCATATTATACGAAACAGTGGCGTAAATATTTTAGCAGCCGTATCCATGCCGCATCATTTTTTGCACAATTAGCCATGATGAAACCTTGGGCTCGATTTTTATTGTTACCGATAATCAAACAATGTCCTAATATTTTAACCTTGGGTGCACGCTTCAGTGGTAAAATACAGCACGTCGTTCCTACAAATGAAAATTAAATTGGGACGCAAAATTTTTTAAGGTTAGATTGGGAATTAAATATTAGAATGAATTGTATTGATATAAATATTGAAACTTTAATATTGGTTACTATCTGGAAACAGCCTTGCATTTTTCAAGGTTGTTTTAAAATTTCCGCGCTTCAGTCTCAGCGTGAACAGTATTTTTTTTCGTAACGAAGTAAGTAATTCAGAACAGCTGGATTTTATCGAACATGAATTTTGTCCTGATAATTATCGGTTTACTCATTTTTACAGTCAAGATCGGAAAATTTATCTGGATGAAGAAAACGAGTCACAGGAATTTGCTTTATACATATTGAACTATGCACTTTATGTCACTGTAAAAGAAATGCTGATCAAGACCCCCCAAAAGCAGCGCTTTCTTTCGGTTGATGATAAGTTTTTAGACTCGCTCATTGGAAAGATAAAACCCATTTTGACTAAAGAGCCTTTCTGGAATGAGTCAATGAAGGAAGTAGGTTTTGCTGTGGCGATGGACTTTTGTCCAAGAGAAGAAATGGGGAAAACTGCAGTACAAACACTCTTATCTGGATTTATGAGTAATGAATTGTGCGATAGGGAAGTGCATTGATCATCATTTGATAGATTCGCGCACCAGCCTATACCGCAGAGATAAAAATAAAGTATATCCACATTTGTCAGCTCTCTCAAATTCAGTCATACGAGTATCTTGATGGACAAAACCAGAAAAAAACAGAAGAAATCACTTTAAAATTCACTCAATTGTTATGATTCAGTAGGGCCATAATTGCTAAATATTTATTGGTTACACCGAGCTTTTTATTGGCGTTTTGTAAATGAAAATTTACAGTACGCTTACTTATTTTTAGTACTTGTGCAATCAGTTCCAAACGCACTCCCTCAGCAGTTAGTCGTAAGCATTCTTGTTCACGTTTTGTCAGAGGCACTACGCCTATGGTTTTTTCATTCAGCAGTAGCCTTAAAAAATGAAAATAGGTATGTAAGATGCCAAGCCAGGCATCAACATGATCTTCCCAATTTTTTAAACCATTTTCATTAATTCGCTGATGTAATACCAGAATGACAAATTCTCCTTTCGGACCATGTAAAGGAATGCATAATCCCTTATCAAGCCCAAAGAAAAGGGACTCTTGTTTAAATCGCCGCATTCTTTTATTTTTAGCCAAACGTAATTGTTCTTTTACATCCCAAAAAATAGGTAATAAAGATTGTTCTGTGGATTCAAGAGTGCGATCAATGTCAGCATAACCTTCCTGCAGATAGTATTTATGCCAAGCGTCAAGCGGTGTGGATGCCCACTCATATACCAATTTGCTTCCTGTTTTGGTGTGCTGGTTATAATAAGTAAAGGCAAAACTTTTTATATTTACACTGCAAAAATAATTTTTTAATAGGTTATTTAACTCATCTATTGACGTTACTTCTGCCATTCGTTTTTTTATGCTTTGCATCCTTTATCCTAAATTACATAAATGCCAACTTTAAAAAGTTTTGAATTGAGCTCACCTGAATTTTATATTTTTTACAGGGCCTTATTGGGGGTGCTTATACGCATTGATTTTATAGAATTAAATAGGATTGGCTATTGATGCCTAAAATAGCCAATCTTTTAAAATGTACTATCTTTGTAAGTTACCATAAAATGCAGTTAGGTTAACTGAACTCACAGCAATCCCTTTTATTAAAATATGATAATTTCCAGCTGCGGGCTTTTTGATATTAAAATATTCATTGCCTGTCAATAGTACTTTTTTTAAGGTTCCATCTTCATAGCGAATATACAATTGGACACTATTTTTTGAATTATTTTGATTGTCTGTTATTTGAATAGAGAGAATATCATAACTAAAAGGGTATTTATTCAGTACGGGCACTTTAATGAGATATCGTCGTTCATCACCGGCAGTTAATTTAATGTTATTTACAATGGTTCCATTGGATATTTCAATTTCGTTGCCAGTGTCTGGGTCATCCACATTACAACCAGCGTCCACGCCCACCACATGAAAGCTGCTAAGAACGTCATTGACTTCATACCCAAGGTCTAAAGCGGCCTTAGCTACCCCACATGCTGCACTATCAAAAGTGGCCTCCGGTTGCCAATACATTTGATTCGCAAGCAAGAAGGTGCCAAATGCCTTTCGTATATCCCAACCAGGTGTTGTCGACAAAGTATAAAAGGCTTTATTAAATACTCCTGATGTATAATGCACATTCATGGAATCATTGTAATTTTTAGCATTGTCTATGGACATACCATCAAGAGTAGGATTTTTAAAATAACGCATTGCAACTTGATTTTTCATAATAGTAGCTCCCCCCAACCAATCATTTTCTTTTCCTAATTGGAAATTCAAATAATTCTCAGCTGTTTCTCCTGCCATATCAGAAAATGCCTCATTGATTCCTCCGGATTGACCTTTGTATAGAAGACCGGAATTAAACTCAGTGACCCCGTGGCTTACCTCATGGGCCATCACATCTATGGCAGTAAAAGGATATGTATTCGCTCCACCATCGCCAAAAGTCATGTGTTGGCCATTCCAAAACGCACCCTCATAGTTTGTCCCAAAATGTACCCGTACCTGGAATTTGGATTGAAGCGGATAAAGAGAAAACCATTTTTGATACATATCAAGGACTTTACCTGCAAAATAATGGGCATCGTTAAGCGGTGAATATGCACCATTTACAGCTTTTCCATTATTGACTGGTCGATCTGTACTACGAGAAGGGCATGTAAATTGATAAATTGTTCCCCCAGTGACCTGATTATTCATGTCATAGGTATCTATATCTTGATTACTCATTTGACAGATATTTGATACATCCAGAAAATCATAGTCCCTCCCATAATAATAAGCTCCTGTCTTCTGGTTCCCTCCTGGTCCTTCAGCGTCTCGTGTTGTTAATCCATTCCAAGAAGTTATGATATCTCCTGTTTGTGCATTAATCATATAGTAAGGTCTTTGAACATTATAACTTTCTACATTAAAAGAAACTAAATAAATCAATTCTGCTTTATTGTTCTCATTAATACGTATGTAAAGTTCTGCTTTGTCATTTTTAATTAGGTCATTTTTTTTCAGCGACACATTCTTCTTTGCGATTTTTAAAACTTCCTTGAAATTTAAACTGGGTATTGGATTGGGGATGTCTTTCTCAATGTCGAGCATCATTTGCCCATACCACTTATTTTCCACGGCACTAACTTCAGAACTCGTTAAAATCGAATTGAATACCGGAATCTCTTTGTAATATAAACTATATTTCTTTTTAGTAACGCCATTGCCTAAGGTGACTTTGCTGGATAGTACAAATTGATAATCACTATTTTTACCGACCAGTGAGTTATTACTTTTTGTTAAGTAATGGTACATGTTGATCTCGTCAATAAAGACCGTGGATGCTGCTTGGGATGTCATTGAAACTATGAATGCACTCGACAAAAAAGAATATAATTTTAATTTATTCATCACTTTCCTTATGTATTTGAATTAGGGAACAAAATGCCTATAAAAATAATAATTTATTACCTAAAACAGGGAAAACCTGACATATGTGACAGGTTTTTAAACTTTAAAACAGGAGGAGGTGTATTTATTACTTCGATTGAACATTTTTCATTGATCTTAATAGGGTATTTATTAGGTATTAGGGAAATTTTAAGAATATATTTTGCTAAACTCATAAGATGGATAATTTAATTAAGCCAATATGAGATATATTTATTTTTTATTGCTTGGCTTATTTGCCTTAAATGGGTGGACTGATGATTCTGCATGCAGTCCTCAGGGTGCTTTTAGAGCGACAAATGGATGCATGCCGGTCGTATTTGTCATTCGTCATGCCGAAGATACCCAAACTGGTCCACATAATCTAACGGACATTGGGTGGAAACATGCAGAACTATATGTCGCGTTATTTGAAAATTATATTTGGGGTGATCCACATAGTGTAGGTAAAGATAAGACTCAGGCCTGTGTATGTCCTATAGGTAAAATTATAAGTATCAGTAATAAAGGCGAAAATGCTTTACCACCAAATCCCAATCCCAATCCGAGTCCTAATCCCTATAATACAGTGATGAAATTAAGTGAGAAATTAAATATACCTATTCAAACAGATAATGGTGTAAAACAATATTGGAGTAGCTTTCAATGGACCGCTGGAGCGAAGCTGGGGCTGTTTGATAACAATGGAAATTCGGCTCCATTTTCTGTTGTTATTTCATGGGATAAGCAAGGTTTGAATCCTACAAAAGAAGAGTATATTGGATTGATGCGTTGGCTTAAGTATCCTGAATCTCAGATTTCATTTGAAGAATTCATCCCTTTGCTAAAATTTTTCCCAAATACATTGGTAAAAGCAGATTCCGTAGCATTAATTCCTCTAAGAACACATTTATGGGTGTTTTCTGATCAAAATGAACAAGGTAAATTTATAAATCTAAGATTCTACCAACAAATCTTTTACGCGAAAGATTGTAAAAGTAATCCTTCTTTAACACCCACAACAAACTCAGAATGTCTGGTTCCTCAGCAGCGCGGTTACTAAAAAGAATAGAGCTTCAATAAACCCTAACGTGATATTTTAGTTGTTTTTAATTCAAAAAAGTATACAGATACAGACTATACAAAATGATACTTATGCATGTGGATTTGAAATTTCTATGAAAATTAAAACAGAGTCTCCACGTCAAAAGCAGAGGTCTGCAAGTGAAATATGGGGTAGTGCATATCTATAAAACCAACTAAGTCTGATTATTTTGATAATCAGACTTAGTTATTCTGTCACGGATACTATTCAACTTGTTATCGCAACAATAATAATCGGCTTTTTTTAACTTACTAGAATATGATTGAATGATGACTTGTATTGATTCATTATTGGTGAACAGCAATACAAGAAAGCGCAAGAATTATTTAATACAGCTGAAACACCTGTTGGCGAAGAGGTTGATTTTTCGTCATCAATATCTCGATATGGAAAAAACTTTTGTGACACCAGAATTCACTGGCAGTTCCGAAGAACATACTTACCATACATGAGACTTTCCAGAAACAAGCAAAATACGTGGTTATTGCTGGCCTCAGCAATTCTTATGCTGGGTATATTGTGACCTCTGAGGAATAAATTACGAAGGTAGTTTTACAGTATTTGGCCGATGGACTTTACCAGCTTACCTTCTCTAAAATTTGGTGGTGTGCATTTGGAACCAAATGATCAGTATCAGCGCGGAGATCTTGTGCATGTTATTTTCTGGGCAGGCCATCCAGGAAATAATTTTGAAACCATGAAAGGTATCCTACAAGTACAATTCATGAACTCTGTTGGATAATGGCAAACGATTGCTCATGATTGGGATTTTGATACCGTTTAACGTTGGGAACAAATCTTTATTGCCTATGCGTACGGCCATGTATATTGGAAAATTCCTTCAAACGCCCTACCAGGAACATATAGGATCAAGTATTCAGGGCATTATAAATACGGTTAGAATCAACAAATCTGTCCTAATGAAGGGATATCAAAACCCTTTAGGGTCATTTAATAATCTTGTCAGGTAATTGATCACTCCCCTGTCCATTTCCAGACTGTTGTTTCAATTATTGCGATGGTCGATTAAGAATCACTTCATACTCCATCTGTACAATAAATGGACATACAATTACCAATTGAAGTGGATTATTATGCAACGTAAAATAGATCAACAGAACCTTCCTAAGTATTTAAAAGCACTCACTGCGTCAGAGCTTGAACTGCTACATCATGAATTCCCTCGCATTATTGATGCATTATCCGATAATAATTCAGAGAAGCTTCAATGGTTATTTACTTTACTCTCAGGACGAGTGAGCAAAAGCTCATTGCCTGAATTAGGTTATTCTTTTTCTTTGCTGGATGCAGCACCCAAGAATGAAGATGGTGGCTTTAACTTTGAGGTTCAATGTAACCAGGTCTATTTCTATTTAGAAAATGAAGCAATTAAGTATATGTACTTAGATCTTGAGTACCATCCAAAATTTGGAATTTTTAATTCTGACTCAGATAATCAATTAGTTTTTTTAAAAGAAAAATTACGAAAGCCCCATTCAGCTTCATTGAGTCAGTCGGAAGAAATAGTCTTATTTTCTCTTTTGGCTCCACAAGGTATTACTCCTAAACCGCAAACCATAAATATCTCAAATTTATTTAAATATATTCTTTGTACAGTATCTGATGACACTCAGGCCATTAATTTAATTAATAATTTATCCAACCTAAAAAATAAATTGAATATTGTTTATGGTGATATATTACCTTATGGGCGCGAACGTATTTTGTTGGATCTGCTCGATGCTGAAGCATTTGCAGAAGCAGAACTTTTAGCTCGTGTACCAGGATTTTTGTATAATGTTTGCTTGGCGAAACTTTACGGCGGTTCACCTCTTGATCCTAATCGCATATATCAGCTGGTCAATGAACATTTAAAGGAAAAAAATGATTTAATTTATCACGCTATTATTAGTGCATTACAGTGTAGAAATTATAAATTTGCTTTAGAACTTATCAATAATCCAATATTCATGGATCATTACCCTCTTAATAAAAGTGATGTAGAAAAATTACAAAATATACTGATAGATATATCTGCTCATGTTGATAATTTCAATTTCTTACCTCTACCAGAAAAATTACAAACTCTTTCAACAGAATATATTCTTGAAGGGTATGCTAAAGGAGGCCATGTTCATCGTGTTAATGAATGGCTTGCTCAAGGTGGAAATATCGATGCGGCCTTCCGAGGATATAAGGCAGCAAATAATCAAGCAGAAATGAGCAAGCTAGCTGCATTGGGAGCTACTACAGAAGATGACATGCATACAAAAATACTCAATTTTGCATCTGGATTTGGGTATAAACCTATTGGCGGATTCTGTTTGGGGCACACCTCATTTATTTCATTAAAAATGTTATTTTTGATGGATAAATTAAGCTCTATGACTGATATAGCAAATTTTCTTAATAAACAATATTTCAATCCTGTTTGTGAGGCGGCGAAAAACGAAGATAATTCAGCACTTGTAGAAACATATAATAACCAATTGCAGCAGCAAAATGGTGCATTTTGGAAAACAAAAATTAATAGTATTAAATTCAATCGTATTTTTGAGTATTTTGATGCAGCAAGTCTATTTACCTTTCCGGAAGGATACAGGGATCTGTTTAAAACTCCGGAAATGAATCCCTATTTGACTAATGAACTGTTACATTTAATTTTACCAGAGCATTTCAGAGGAAAAATTGAAAATGAAATGATAGGTTCTGTTAACTATCTTTCTCTACAAGAATATATCAAGGATTTAGAGACTTTAAAGGCATGCATATTAAAAGCAAATACCAATGTCATTATTCCTCTCCATATATTTACACAACAGCATTCAATCCTTATTACCTATGATAAAGATACTGACCGCTGGCTTTGTGCTGATATGAATCAATTACCATTGAAATTTTATAATACAGAAGCAACCGCTCAATTTATCAAAAATGCTTTTCCGACTTCTGGCTTAGCAATATCCTATTTTGTATCGGAAGCTACGAAGGAAGCAGTTAGCAGTATAATGAATGCATGGAAAGAAACAGGAGCTTTTAAACAAAATCGAGAGCTTACAACAGATAGAATACAATATAAGTACCATATCCCCTATTCCCCACCTGTTACTATTCCATTGTTTGATATGGCTGTTCATGCTAATGATGTGGTTACTATTAAAACTCTTTGTGAAAAGTTTCAACAAAGTCCGAATACTTTTGTTGGCATTAGATCATCCAATCATCCTGCCTATGCAGCAGCTCATTTTGGTCACTATGACACCTTCAAATACCTTATGGAGCATCCTGCTACCAGCTTCAGATCCTTATCATTACAAAGTAAACTATGTAATTTGGTAATTAAGAGAGCGGATCCTGAGTTTTTATTAGTATTGTTAGAGCATATTATAAGAAAATGTGAACCATCCTCTATTAGACAATTAATTAAAGACGTATTGGATGACCGTAGTATCACTGATAATGCTGCATTTAGTTTTTGTCAAACTTTATACAAAATAGATGCTGAAAATTATAAGCTTAATTTGGAAGTGCCATACGATAACTTTAGAGGTGAGCAATTCAAGATACAATTAGCTGAATTAACAGCAACTGCCGAGCAAATTAGGCTGAATTAAATAGCTGCAAAGCGTAGAAATTCATTTGTGAATTCATTGAGGCATACTATATTTATCACAGATACAGCGAGTGCTTCAACAAAATAATATAGGAGTAACAATGAATTCATCTTATCCTGCCGATCCAATAAATATCGATAGCAAAAACGGGATGTTTCAGTCTGGCACAATTTCCTGTCCTATGGTTGGATTTGGTTCGGATAAACTGCTTGGTCAGGAATGTACCAATGTAATTTTGCAGGTTGCTGAACTGGGCTATCGTATTATTGATACGGCTACTGCTTATAACAATTTAGATGCCATCGGAAAAGCGCTAAAAAACTGGACCGTCACCAATTCTATATCATTTCAAAAGTATGGCATGACATGCAGCAGCCAGACAATGTACGGAAAGATCTTGAGTTAACCTTAAAGAGCCTCAATAGTGACTATCTAGATGCTTATTTAATTCACTGGCCAAATCGAATGTTGTCCATCGAAAAGACGCTTTTAACCATGGATGAGTTGAGACAAAAGAAAAAAATTAAACATATAGGCATGTGCAATGTGAATGTGAATCATTTAAGAAAGGCTATAGAAGTTGGTGTTCCTATTTCATGGGTGCAAGTTGAAATGAATCCAAATTTTTTTGACGAGCCACTTTATGAGCTTTGTCAGAAGCATGCAATAGCGTACCAGTCATGGAGACCCTTAGACTTTGGTAGACTCAGTCATGATAACATGCTCACCAATATTGGAATAAAATACAACAAATCTCCCTGTCAGATTGCAATCCGCTGGATAATGCAGAGTGGTTGCATTCCTTTACCAGGAAGTAGAAACCAGCAACATATGCAAGAAAATATGGATGTTCTGGACTTTTCTATAGCTTCTGAAGATATGCAAATCATACATCAGCGAGCGGTTCCTGGTAAACGGTTTAGACTTCAAGATGATTACGGCCTGGGTTTTACTGATGAATTTGATCTGACTTATAAAGAGTGTTGGGATCAAGGTCGTTGATTTAATTTTTAGAGAATTTGCAAAGTCAGAAATAGACCGATGACATTGCGTTCATTGATCGTATAAAATCTAACAAATGTATTAATAAAAGTCACTCTTTAAATGAGGCAGTGATTTTAGCTTTCTGGCTTTTGAAATTTATTAGAAAATTTATATGAATCGATATCTCTGGACTAATCTTAAGGCACGTCTGCAATTAATCAAGTCAACTGACGGTGCAAATTTTAATTGGCTATTTCTTCCTGGTGGACCTGGTATAGGATCAGAATCACTGTGTACACTCACCAAAATTTTAAAATTACCCGGAACAATTTGGCATATTGATCTTCCAGGAGATGGGTCGAATAAAACACCTTGCGATGAAGAATATTTTTCACATTGGTCTGAGGCGCTATTTGAAGCGGTCATCGCATTAGATAATGTCATTTTAGTAGCACATTCAACTGGTGGAATGTATGCTCTCGCAACTCCGAAGCTTGAAAAAAAGATTATGGGCTTGGTTTTAATGGATTCAGCTCCCGATGCCTTGTGGTTAGAGGAGTTTGCGCAATACGTTCAAACCCATCCAATAGAGCAAGTTCAAAAGCTGCAAAGCGAATATGCCAAAAAACCAAATAATGCTCTTTTGAAAAAAATGACAATTGCCTCAGCCCCTTACTCATTTACAAAAAAAGGGTTACAAAAAGGCATGTCGCTCCTGGAAACATTACCATTTAATTATAAAACGTGCGAATGGTCCGGAGCGAATTTTGATTCAACATACAAGGCAAAATGGGCTCCTCAAAAAATTCCTACATTGATACTGGCTGGTGAACTCGATCTAATTATTCCATTAAAGTTTTTTCTTAACTCTAGAAAATTTAACAAGCAAAATATTCTTTTTCGATCGATTAAAGGGGCTGGGCATTATCCCTGGATTGAAAATCCGAAACAAATCGTGCATGTATTTCATGACTATTTGCAATTACTTCTAAAAAAATGAGTCACAACAAAGCTCTTTTACGATTTAATCTTTTTTATTTATACCCTATATGCTTTTCTATACTGCATATTTTGGGGCTTTTGGTAAGCCTGCATGAGATAATCGGTCGACTCTTACCCATGAGTTCCCAGTACTTAGGAACATATTTCCTAATCAAGCATAAAAACAACCCACCGATTCTTTACTTGGGCTCCACCAAACCGACCACATTCCCATGGTCATCCAGGAGGTAGTCATACTCTCCTCCCTCTGGTTCTTGAGCTATCACTGCCAATCTGGCTTTGTTAGCAAAAAAACTGGATAATTGCCCTAGCGGGTGCATTATAGTTGATCTTTCCTTTACTTCTGGTCCTCTGTGATTAGTATTCAAATTCAGAGGGTTCACCGCAGGGTTTTCTTTTTGACGTTTAGAGGGCCTCGACTGGATGACTGATTCCTCAGGATCATCAGTCGTGGCAAGCGGCTTTCTTTTTAACGATTTTATAACAGGATCTGATTCTTGATCTTCAAAATTCATTCCCCTGGCATTATGATCAGTTAAATCGACTAACACAGGTTTGGCGAGTATATCAAATCCAGGTTTTGATGGTGTATTTAATTCAATACTTGGAGGGAAAAAACAATTTAAACCATTAATTCGGCTCTGTGGTATTACCCTGGATTGTAAGATTATCGCGCAATGGGGCGAATGGGACAGCCGTCTTTCAAGCGCGGGGATAAAATTTCTGCTTCGATTATTTGACATAAAACTATAAATTGACTTTAAATCATCTCTGTTTTTGATGATTTTTCCCAAAAGTTCTTCATCGCAGGGATGTGCTCTGAGATTTCCATTGTTTTTAGGTAAAGGAAAAACAGAAATAATGTAGTTAAATAAGCTATAGCAAGCCTGAGGCATCAATGAACCCTCTTTAAATATATCAAGTAAGTCCTCTAAATTCTGAATGCTCTTTTTTAACTCAGTCACAGAAAGGTCATTATCAAATAATTTATCTTGAAAATTTTTAAAAGATGATATATCCCCTTTATCCAAATCTTTTATTCGCCGTATAAAAAGGTTTATTAATGCTTTGTGAGGACTCTGCTGATATTGGGTCATCGGAAAAAGAACTGGTTGGTCTAAAAATAAGGATTCTGTCTGGGAAAAGACCGGAGCAGGAGGTATATCTTCTGCAAACATTTGTCTAAAAACTGAAATAGAGCGTCCTACTGGATGATTTTTATCAATTATTCCTTGAAGATAAGGAGATTTTGCTTTGACCCACTGCAAAAATATAGTAGGAGTATCCAAGGGTGCTGTTATTAAGTTAAGAATGGTTTTTAAGTCATCACTGTTTTTTATCAATAACGCCATAAATGTGTCGTCACAGAAAGGCTCTGGTATAGTATTAATATTGGAAGATTCAGGGAAAACAGCGGCAAGCGCATTGAATAATATATAGCGATTAGTAATAGATAATTTAGGATGGGTCAATATATCAGTCAAATCCCTTAACGTATGAATGTTACTTTTTAAATCATTTAAAGTTAAATAATGATTAAATAATTGATCTAATTGGTATTGTTTTTCAAAAGGTGTTCCATACATTGGCTGCCAATAATCTAACCTTTTTTTAAATACCTCTATAACTGAGAGACTAGTTTGAGAGTGCATCACAACATGTCCTTGAACAATTTTCTGTTGGGTCGCACGGTCTGGTTGCAAAACCGAGGTATTCGACACATGGTGTTTTTCTAATGATGATGTTTTATCGAATTTGCTGTTCATAAACTTCCTTTATTGTGTTCAGTAGTACCAAATAATGCCTCGTTGCACGATATTCATTGCTCGAATCTGAGCTCGATAGAACTTTTGGTATAATAATTCTTGAAAAATCAATGTGGATGATTGTATGGAAATTAATATTAAGCATTTCTTAAATAGACTACGCAAAAAATGAAAAATGATTGCCCAATATTATCTCAGAACATAGGTTGGCTAGATTTAAATCAAATATTTTCTCAAAATGTAACTGGTATAACCCATAAAATTATCAGGTAAAGTCGCTATAACTTGATAACCCATTTTTTCATAGAAACCTTTTGCTTGGAATTCTGCAGTATCAAGTTGAATCATTTTACAATTGTTTTCTTTTGCAAAAGCATCTAGTTTCACAAATAGTTCTCGGCCTAGTCCTTTACGGCGATATTTTTCGTGAATCCATACAGTAAATACTCTGCATAATGTGCCAAATATATCTCCTTTAATGCCACCAAGAATTTCAAGTGCATCGATTTTTGCATAAATAATAAAAGGTTTTGCTTCATAATTGCCAATAATCGATTCATTAAATTTTTTTAAATTGTCATAGATAACTTTAGAAATAGCTTCATTTTCTTTAAAATCAGTAATGACAACTATTGGATCATTCATTTATTACTCCTATTTGGCGCTAATCCGATATCAATTCAATCCTTTAACCATATATACCATATTCCAAATATATCCCTCTGGCTTGAGATTAAATAAAGGTTGGAATCCTTGCTTTAAATAAAAGTGGTAGGTTTTGAGATAATTTTCATCTGACTCTTGGGGAGATAATGTTTCGACTGTCATAGTCGTTGCTTTTTGTTTTATAGCATACTGAGATGCTTTATCTATAAGCATTGATCCTATATTTTTGTCCTGCCATTGAGAAAATATTGCCATCCAATAAATCGAGCAGGTATTTGGATATGGGAAGTCAAGACTAAGAAGTCCTACATACATTTC
The DNA here is from genome assembly GCF_001467945.1 of Legionella parisiensis. Taxonomy (GTDB): domain Bacteria; phylum Pseudomonadota; class Gammaproteobacteria; order Legionellales; family Legionellaceae; genus Legionella; species Legionella parisiensis. The sequence continues at coordinate 1,587,054 of NZ_LNYQ01000013.1, read as the reverse complement.
CTCAGCTGTTTTAGCAGCAAAATTAATTCGTGAATGGACTCCTGTGATATAGTGGTCATTGCATTCCGGTAAGCCAAAGTAGTCAGGTAAATCTTTTGTAATTTGTTTACACAAAGTTGCAGCATGTTCTGGTGGTATTTGCTCAATGATTATTTTCATAGGGGATTCTTCGATTGTAGTGTTTTAAATTGATAAATAAGGATCCTATGAAAGTAATTGATATCATTGCAAGTATTACAAGGTTAATATTGAGCCTGACATTAATTATCTTATGGAGCAAACCGGTTTGCACTAAAAGGTAATGGATCAGTGATTAAGTTATCTGTGGTCATCATTTCCGCAAGCAAACGCCCCGTAACAGGTCCAAGGGTCAAACCGTGATGAGCATGCCCGAATGCGAACCAAAGCCCAGTATGTCTAGGGGCTTGACTAATAATTGGGAGCATATCCGGTGTACAGGGTCTGCATCCCATCCAGGGAAATTCATCAAGTCTTATAGTAACTGGAAAAAGCGTTCGTGCAATAGGCTCTACTAATTCAAGTTGTACTGGAGTTTTCTGTGAATCACGTGGTGCAAATTCTGCACCAGTAGTAAGACGAATTCCGCGAGTCATTGGTGCTAATAGAAAACCATTCTCAACATCAAGTACTGGATGATTGAGTTGTGCATTTTGTCGTACACCGTAATGCATATGATACCCACGTTTGACTGCTAGTGGGAAGTGATATCCTAGTTGAGAACATAGAATGTCTGACCATGGTCCTAATGCAATTACTGCACAATCCGCCTTGATCTGTCCCTGCTCCGTTTTGACGGTCCATTGATCAGATAAAGTGAATGCGTCTCCGAAAAAAAAGCGACCACCAAGATGTTCAAAGTAATTTGCATAGGCAGCAACGAGCGCTCCGGGATCACTCACTGTTTCAGAATCTACATACCGAAGAGCTCCTAACAATGATTTATCCAGATCCGGCTCAATTTGACTTAATGAATTCTGGTCAATAGACTCAAACTGGATGCCATACTCCGTTTTACATTTTTCAGCAAACCGTGTTTCAGTATCTTGCTTTTTTGCAGTTCGAAATACTTTGAGCCATCCGCCTGAGCGGAATAAGTGCCTTACTCCCGCAGCTTCGGCTAGAAAGCGATGTTCCGTTATGCTGTGTTGAATCAAGTTTGCATAGGAGCAGGCAATCTCTGCATGACGTAATGAATGAGAATTAACCCAGTATTTCCATAGAAAAGGAGTAAGCCTCAGTATTGCCTTCGGGTGATATCTGACATCAGGAGAGCTGTTAAAAGCATATTTAATTAAAGAGAAAATATCTCTTGGAAATGCATAAGGATACACCCCTTCACGTTGAATTAATCCAGCATTACCATATGAGGTCTCACTTCCTGGGGACCTCGAGTCAACTAATGCTACTGACCGCCCTCGCTTTTGCAAATGAATTGCAACGGATACTCCAATAATTCCTCCTCCAAGGACAATAGCATCAAATTTCATAAAGCATATACTCCGTTTACTTAAAGAATTAGGCTTGGTCGCTTATTATTGTGCTCATTAGACGAGCTTACAACCATTAAATTAATGCAGTAGCACATTTCAGTTTCTCCCATGCAAATCATGAAAGCACTATGCCTAGATAGGTTAAGTATAAAATTCCATTAAAAAATAATACCTTAATCTTAATTCCATCTGTTGAACTATTGAACCTTAGCCATGCCGAAGCAATGTAGGTTACCAGAATACCTGTTAGAACCTCTCTAGATGGTGCCCAAGGTGTTAAAAGGATTCCTAATGCAGGAAGTAATGTACCTTGAAAAACCATTGCACCAGTTATATTGCCGAAACCAATTGTATCTTGTCCTTTCCTTACCCATATAACGCTATTCACTTTTTCTGGCAATTCTGTTGCAATGGGGATGATCAGTAATGATAAAAGCAAAACAGGGATACCAATAGAATTTGCTGCTCCCTGTACCCCATGAATGAATCCCTTTGCACTAAATAACAATAGGATTAGCCCAAAAACTAATTGGAGTAAAATTGTTTTGAGATTATTTTTTAAACCCAGTTTGGTAATTAATAAAGGTTCAGTTGTTATAACTGCATGACCATTTTCAACTAAAGCTTTAGATGCACTGAATGTAAGCATTAAGTAAAGCAAATAAAGAAAAACAAGGATGATGCAAAATAAAATACGTAGTGAGTGATTTGGTTCTAGAGGAAAAAACATTGCTAAAGCAGCAAGTGTGAATGCCATTAAGAAAAAATTCATGTCTCTTTTAAATCCAGTAACTTCTGGCGTTATCCATCCATTAATCCCCCGTTTTTTAATTACGGAAGAGGCCATAATAAAGGTTGATAAAGTAGATAACATTAAAGGAGCACCTAAAATTGCCCCAACGCTAATTTCCTCATTAACTTGTCGATCAGCAGTTCCGGCGATTATTGCCAAAATTGGTACCGTAGTTTCTGGGAGTGCAGTAGATATAGCTGCGAATATTGATCCCGTGACGCCAGCTGAAATATCCAACTGCTCACCAAAATGCTCTAACGCATTAGAGAACAATTGTGCTGAGATTAAGATTAGAACCAACATAGCCAAGAGTTCAAACCACATATACATATTTGTCCCTTATAACTACAGCCCCAAAATGATTATCCATAATAGGCCAAAAGATTTTTTCTAAATGCAAATTTGAATCATCGAACATACTACTAAAAAATTCTAGTGCTCTCTATAATTTAAAACGATTAAAATGCAGGGACCTCCAGCTATCACATTGATTTTATGGAGTTTGCAATTCTGGATGGCTAAGTTACTCTCTGCCCCAGGTTGCATCCAAATATTTTTAATTCCTTTTTTAATCGCTTCTTCAACGATTTTTTCAGTAACAGCCGGCTGGGTTATGATAGAAATACTTTCAACCTCTTTTGACAATTGACTTAATGAATGGACTACCGGAAGCCCTTCAATTGAATCTTCTTTAGGGTGTACTGGATAAGCTTTTTTACCATTCTCTAGATAACATCGTAATACTTTGTTTCCATATTTTTCTCGATTCGATGAGGCACCAATCACACCAAAAGATTTTGACTGGAAAAATAGTTCAATTTGATGATTTAGCATGCGAATTTTATTTCAGTAATTTGCTATCTATTTAGTCTAGCAATGAATATTGATTCATGATATTTTTTTGGCATATTTTTATATTACCAACTCAATAATCATAACATTTTTCCAATCTTAATATCTCGTAGAGCACTTTCATGATATTCAGGGGCATTGAAAGTCATATTAATATACTGATGGTGAATATCAAAATTTAAGACTTCTGGTGAGGATTTTATGGGTAGCTTGATAATTCCTGCATATTTTAACCATTTTTCAATAAGGTTCAAAAAATAGCAGCCTAAACCTTTATGACAACATACTTCATCGATAACAATAATTCGTTCTAATTTATGGCATAAAAATTTAAAAAGGAAAATTAGAGTAAGAAAACAGAGCAAGAAACTTAAAACGCTTATCCTCAAAGGGATTTTCTATTTGAGCTCTAACTTGTAGTTTTGATCAATGGAATTATCTTTTATTGAACTCATCAAAATCTTGTACTGATGGATCTAGTCGGTCTAAATCTTGAAAAGGTATCAAATCGAGTTAAATTTTTGAACGAAGAAATCCCCAGAGTGGTGGCAATTTTCCATGCTTGCCAATGAGAACATCCAAAGCTTTATATTCTATAGTCGCGATCTCCAATCAAATAAATCATCAAAACATCTATAAACAACTAAAATTTAACTGCGATGTGCTCCAAATAGTGCTAGACCTTGAGTACGAAACCAGTATTTATCCTCTCCAATAACATATTTTTTTAATTCGGGTATCGCTTGAATATTTGGGTAACCTGTTGTTACAAAATAACTTTTCCCCGTGAAGTAAAACTCTTTAGTGGCTCTTGAGGGAGTAACAAGTATACGGCCATCAGGAACAATTTTAATTAATTGTTCCATAAAGCGCGTTATCTCTTTTTCCTTTTCTACTCCATTCTCTACGCCTAAAAGGTAAGGAACAAAAGCGGTGTCAAAAGTCTGCTCTTTATCACTCACAAGCGTCTTATCTACAGTACCCACATGAAATTGGATGTTTTTATCCAATTCAAAATTTTTTTGGGTTTTAGATTGAATTGCACGTTGAACCAACACCACCATGTAATGAATATAGGCTCGTCTAAGTGAGTTAGGATGAATTATCCAGTATAAAAAATGGGCCAATTTTCCCCTCGGTAAAGTCACTAGCGGTGGATACCAGCATGTAAGTGCAGCAAATAATTCGCCAATTGACGGCAATGGATTCCCTTTGGCATCGTATTCATGATAAAGGTAATACTTTTTAAATGCTTTCATCCAAGCAATCGTAACGGGATCTTTATCATAGGCAGTAACTGATTTTGCACCTGCTAGCGCGAATAAAAAACTACTGTTACCGTATCCAGGAATAACCAGGACATTTTTTCCCTCAATATCAGCTCGAATGTCATATCGATTTGTGGAGTGCTCAGCCAAAGCGGATGATAAAAAGCGCTCAGCTCCCATAGGATAAATTTGCACCTCTTTGTTATCAGAGAGTCTTGTGATGCGTCGGTCTAACAGCCATTTTTTCTCTTGTTTGCTTAAAATGGTTTCATGAGCTGACATAAAATTCCTAGGTTAATTCCCGTGATTGTTTTAATCGCACTAACTTTATTCCTGTTTCTAGAAGGGCTTGCATCCTTAAAGTGGGCTTGTTTCGTTTTGTTGTGTATTTTTGTCCTAATTTCTGTGTGGGCCGCTCAATAAATACATGGAGAAACCAAGACAACAATAGTGAGCCAATTAAAACCAATGAGAGTGCAGTCCAAATTTTAAAATTCATATCGAGCATCACTCGAAGAGCGACATAACCTGCAATACTATGCACAATATATAAAGGGTAACTAATATCAGCTAAAAAATTAACTATAGGATTTGCCCTAAAAAAATGAGGAAATGTGTAGGCAAACATAAACGTCAGTAATGAAAAAGCATAACTCCAAGCCAATATTAAGTTTTCTGAATAAGGTCCACTCCACCATGCAATGCAAAACATGATGAATATAATACCTATTAAAAAATATCCTCTATCGGATGGGATTTTATGAAAGTATAGATAATGAAACACAACACCAATAAACATATAAATAATATATGGCGATGACATCATATAGATTTGTGCCCTAATAAAAGCAGATAAATTTTTAATTGCCCACTCTGGGATCATGCACGACATATAACAGGTCAGTAGAAATAAAACCGCAGGAATAAAAAAAACCTTGACTGAACCATTGCGAAACCAAACAATTGATAAAGCTACAATAAGATAAAATTTCATTTCAACTTCAAGGGTCCAGATAATTATATCTATATTCCTTGACTCAAGAATATCTCGAACTCCTGGGATATAATGGATTAATACTTCCTGCAAGGAATATGGCCATACTGATAAAAAATATTTTCCGCATAAAAAAAGAGCTAATAAAGTAATACTAAATCCTAGTACGTATGTCGGAATAATACGAAAAATACGATTGACACAAAATCTTATACTATTTGTTCTTTGGAGTGAAAAAGGAATAACAAAACCACTGATAATAAAAAACAAACCCACTCCATAAGCCCCCCAATCAAATAGTGGAAACAGGTTAAGCCATACAATATAAAACGGTGTTGCATGTGTTTCAGGAGATAGCAGAGGTGCTTGGATTAGATGAGCAACAGAGTCCCTCTTATACCAAAAAGCACTCAATAGGTGAGAGAGTACAACACTTAACGCTGCAAGCCCTCGTAAAGTGTTCGCAAATTCAATCCTCGTTTTTGCGTGTAAGATTTCACTCATAGAAAGAAACCGGAATATCCTTTTCTTGAATTATTAACATAAATTGATACCCACTCTTTAGTTTTATCCGAATTAATAAAATTATTGTATCTCACCCTGCTTTACTTGACTATTACCCGTTTGCTTCTGAATTCAGGTTAGTAAAATATTAAAAAATTTACCGTATTATTTTTTGCTCAAAACAAGGTTTTCGTAAAAACAAGACAGATACCCTTCAAAAAGTGCTAAAATAATAGGCGAATAGTTCATAAAGCGAGGAAATCATGAAATATAAAACAACCGTTGCAGTACAAGCTAATGGTTCTCTAGTTATGACGGATGGAATATTAGAGAAAAATGGCGATATGATTTTTGGATATCATGCACTCCTGGCAATTTGCAACGACCAAAGTAAAAAACAACATTCTTTTGAAAATGGTAAACAATTTTCAGTACAATCAATAGGTCAAATGCATTCAGAGAGATTAAAAATAACCATTAGTCCTGAGTTTGCCCAAGAGGCTATTTCAGTGTTAAAAAAGAAATATCCTGGGTTAGAAATAAAAGGTGAACAGCCCAATCAAGAACAGGAAAAAGGTTATAATCCCTAGTTAACAACTTCCTATAAAGGGCTCATAGTGATCATTTCACTATGAGCCCACAAAGTAAATCAAAAAACTTTCCAATAATTATTTACAAGTTAATAGAATAAATTCATTATCTTAAGCTGATAACTTTAGTATTAACAGGTCCTACTATTCTAAATTTAGTGTTTCAATCGTTTGTATTGCTTACACGTGCTAGACTGAACGCTGAAACTCTATTTAACCATCTGATTTAAGGAAAAATATATGGCTAAAATTCTTTGTGTTCTTTATGAGGATCCAATTAAGGGATATCCCAAATATTATGCACGGGATACACTTCCCAAAATAGAACACTACCCTGATGGGCAAAATGCTCCCACACCGAAACATCTTGATTTTAAACCAGGTACTTTACTTGGCTCAGTGTCTGGGGAGTTAGGTTTACGACACTTTCTTGAAGCACAAGGACACCAATTTGTAGTGACTTCAGATAAGGAAGGTCCAAATTCAGTTTTTGAAAAAGAATTACTTGATGCTGATGTTGTTATTTCTCAACCTTTTTGGCCGGCATATTTAACCTCTGATCGAATCGCCAAAGCAAAAAAATTGAAATTGGTAATTACCGCAGGTATTGGTTCTGATCATGTGGACTTGCAAGCAGCAAAAGAAAATAACATCACAGTAGCTGAGGTAACCTATTCAAACAGTATCAGTGTCGCTGAACATGTGGTCATGATGATTCTCTCTTTGGTACGTAATTATTTGCCATCTAATCAATGGGTTGTCCAAAATGGATGGAATATTGCTGACTGCGTTGTACGTTCGTACGATCTAGAAGGAATGACAGTAGGTTCCGTCGCCTGTGGGCGTATTGGCTTAGCAGTTATGAGACGTCTAAAACCGTTTGATGTTAAGTTGCATTATACCGATCGTCATCGATTACCGGAAAAAATCGAAAAAGAATTAGGTCTTGTTTTCCATCATCATGTTGAATCACTGGTACAAGCATGTGATGTAGTAACCATTAATTGCCCGTTAACACCAGAAACTGAAAACTTATTTGATGAGCACTTGATTAATAAAATGAAACGGGGATCTTATTTAATCAATACTGCTCGCGGGAAAATATGTAATCGCGAAGCAGTAGTGAATGCATGTGAAAATGGTCAACTTGCTGGCTATGCTGGAGATGTTTGGTTTCCACAACCCGCACCTAAAGACCATCCATGGCGAACGATGCCTCATCATGGTATGACCCCGCATGTTTCTGGAAGTTCTCTATCCGCACAAGCGCGTTATGCTGCGGGAACACGTGAGATTTTGGAGTGTTGGTTGGATGGACACCCTATTCGTGATGTATATCTTATTGTTGATAAAGGCAGGTTTGCTGGAACTGGTGCGCATTCATACACTGTAGATAATGCAAAGTCAGGGGTTGTAGAAGTGTAGATAGCGTATCAATGAATATCGTTCACTTGCTAAAATGTCTTATAAAGTGAACGATATTTGAGTCTTCTTCCCCTGTTTTATGCACGAAATCCAGTCGAATTGAATTCATTGTCATAGTGCCCAAGGAGTTTGGTAAAAATTAAATAAACACCATTGGTCCAACCAAACCCAATTTCATTCGTAGCATAACTGTATTTAATTTTATTATCGGTACGAGTACTTAGTGTATTCACATCATATTTTTCAAAAATAGCGTGATTTCTTTGAAATCCCTTATTTACTGTATTAATAAATCTAGCGGCTACTTCCATTGCAAATCTTTTATATCCATATCGTTTAAGCCCAAGAACAGCAAAATACTGTAATGGAGCCCATCCAAAAGGAGCATCCCATTGCAAGCCGGAGTTATTAATGCTTGTAACAACACCACCTTTCATTAATAAATCCGGTATATGTTGAACTACAGCAGCTGCTTGTTCCGTGGAAGCAATTCCAGCCCATAAAGGATAAAAAGTGGTAGCAAAAGGATAATATTTTCGTCTTTTCTTTTTGAAATCGTAATCTAAATAATAACCAGTTTGTTCATCCCATAAATATTGATTTATATATTTAGCCCGTTTTTCAGCTCGAGTTTGCCATTTAATGGCCTCGCTATCATTACTCAGGATTTTATAAATTGTTTGTGCATCACGTTCCATTTGATATAGCAAAACATTTAAATCCACTGGGGCAAAGTCTAATATCCCGGCTCCAAATGGACCATATTTTGCTGTAATATCGAAGCCTGACTCCCGAATCGTACGATCTGCGATATAAAAAAGCTGTGTTAATTTATTGTTTTGCTGATCATAGAAAAGCGTTTTATCATAATCACTTATGCAATGCGTTCTAAAATAGTTTGTCACTTGTTTATAGTATACGGGTGATTCCTCAGGGGTTTGCCCTACTCCACCTGAGTAATATCGGGATAAGCCAATATGAGGGATTGCACGAGGGGGAGATGTCCAATGGTGATATAATTTTTCAATGGCTGGCAAAGTGGATTTTAACCAAGCTTTATCAGGATCTTTGTTATAGTAGGCGAGTATCATTTCAGTTAACACGGGAGGTTGTGTTCGTCCTAGATAATAAGTGCGATTCGCATTTAAAACGATCCCATAATGAACAACTTCATAAATTAAGTTATCTACCATATTTTTTGCAAGGTTTAATCGATTACTTTCGAGTAAGCCTAATTCAATAAAAAAACTATCCCAGGCATACATCTCATTAAATCGCCCGCCAGGCACTACATAGGGATGAGGTAAATAAAGCAGTCCATGCTTTTTAATGTGAGTATAATTTGGAGGTAAATATTCAAAGTTAACTTTGTCGGCTGATTTTATATTATTTTCTTTAATTTTATCGATTCGTTCTGACTCTGGTATGTAAACAATAAAGTCGTCAGTTAATAATTTCGGATCAACTTTGGATTGAACCCAGTTGTCGCGGGTCAGTCGATCCCAGCTTTTATCGATATATTCGATGACCTGCAAATTAACTGGCTCTATGTTGCTGGAAAATGAACTTTGAAAAAAAATAACCAGTATTATAAAAAAAATGTATATGAAAAGATTTTTTGATGATCTATGCAATTTTAATTTCCTTATTTCATTTCATTGTTATCACAACAGGTAGTAAACTCATGACACATTTCAGTAAATCTCTTTTTTGAACGAATTTTTCACACAAAATATATAAAACATCTATACTAAAATATGATTTTAACACTAACTATGGAAGGAAATATCATGTATAAAAAAATGATACAGGCTGCTGCATTTGCTGTTACATTAGCAATCAGTCCAGTAGTTTTATCACATTCATGGGAATGTAAGGAAGGACTAAAAAGCATGGTTGAATCGTTAAAACTTGATGAAAACCAAAAATCTAAAATAGAGCCCATCCTAGAGCAACTTAAAGCAACAATGAAAAGTGGTGCAGAACAAATGAGGGATTTAAGTAAACAAATCAATCAACAAGCTGAATCTGCATCTATGGATCAATCCACAGTTGACAGTTTAGTTGATAAAAAAACAAAGCTGCTTGGTGATATGATTAAAGCTAAGATGACAGCAAAAAATCAAATTTATGCAGTCCTTAAACCTGAACAGAAAACAGAGTTACAAAATAAAATGAAAAAAATGGAAGAAAAAATGGAAGAAAAATTTAAAAAATGTAATGACGAATAAATTAGTATTTGAATGATTTCAATCCAGGGGCAATTTTTATTGCACCTGGATTGCCGAAGTAAGCAGGTACTTCATGTTACTAAAAGAATATCTTCAGTGTGATGTGACTGAACTGGCAAAAAGGATTAAAACAGGTGTAATTAGCCCTGATGAAGCCATTAATTGTGCTCTCTCACGAATACATGAAGTCAACCCCAAACTCAATGCAATTGTCACTGAGTGTTCTGATTTTGCAAAAAAATGTCTAGCGAAACTTACCGGTAACGAGCCCTATTATGGCGTTCCTTTATTAATTAAGGATTTAGGACATTCCATTACAGGAATTCGCAGCACGGAAGGATCACGTCTTTTTTCTACGAATGTTGCTCCATTCACCAGTGATTTTGTGAGTAAAATGATTTCATTAGGTTTTGTACCTATTGCGAAAACAAATACACCAGAACTCGGTCTTTCTTACGTTACAGAGTCTGTATTATTGGGGCCCTGCCGTAACCCTTATGATTCTAATAGAACCTCTGGTGGTTCTTCAGGTGGTTCAGCAGCTGCAGTTGCAGCGGGTATCACTCCTATTGCCACAGCTAGCGATGGAGGTGGCTCCATTAGAATCCCCGCTGCATGTTGCGGTTTGTTTGGATTTAAACCTACCTCAGGATTAACTCCAACAGGCCCTTTGACTAATGAATTATGGTCTGGCTTAGCAGTAAATTTTGTCTTAACACGTTCTCTTAGAGATTCAGAAGCATTATTTAATCAAATAGCAGATCAATTCCGCGTACGCCCTCTTCCCACTGATAAAAAACCGTTAAATATTCTTTGCTTAGAGGGAGTTTTTGCATCAGTACCTGTTGCAACACCTTGTCTTGAGGCGGTAAGCAAGGCTGAAAGACTATTAAAAACAATTGGCCATAGAATTCAGAAGAAATATTTAGTACTGGATCTTAATGCGATTGGTGATTGTGTGATTACTCTTATTGCAGCAAATACTTATACGGCGATTAAACTCCAAGAAACTCAATTAGGAAGAAAAGCAACGCATGATGAGCTCGAACCAGTTACATGGGAGTTTTATGAACGTGGACAAACTATTTCTTCTTATGAATATCTCATTGCAAAAAATAATTTGTATCAACTGACGCAACCATTACATCACTTGCTAAATCAAAATGACGTAATATTATCCCCAGCTCTAGCTCAACTTCCTTTATTTATAAATGAATTAAGAACTGATGATGAATTTGAGAGCTATTTGCATAAAAATGTAGAGTTTTCTCCATTTACATCAATATTTAATCAAGCTGGTCTACCAGCAATGACTCTTCCTGTTCTGATGTATAATCAACTTCCAGTATCAATACAATTAGGTGCTGCTCAAGGAAATGACTTACTGTTATATTCCCTGGCAAAAGAACTGCACTCCATGTTACCTAATTTTAATCCTAATACTTTATCGTAAAAATAAGTAAAAGATTCGAACTACCACTATAGAGTTTTATGACTTTCTACCTCATGATGTAGAGGAAGTTATGAGAGAGGATCTTGTGTCACAAAGGGGAAAATCAAGAGCTATACGGTGTACTGAATGAATTTACCGCATTTACCGAGGTTTATATTGATGACATGTGGGTGCAATGGGAGAATACTGCTACAAGCACTTGGAGAGCAATTTCAAGGGAATGGTTTCAATAATATAAATTTGGCAACCAGTGCATTCCAAGCTCCTGATTTTTATAAAAAATGTGGTTTTCAAATAGAGTTGATCAGGGAAAATATTAAAAATCCCTAAACTTACAAAAACATTTTTTATTAAGTATTTTACAGATGAGATTCTAACACAAGGGATATTAAGAAAAGATTAAAATAAACAATCAAAAGCACATCTTTTATAATTTTAAAGCCTCCTTAGAAGGAGGCTTTAAAAGATTCATTTGCTATTTGCGGAATTCGTTTGGCATTGGATTATTTTTACTCATATTTTGAATGCCAAGGTCTTTAATACCACCGCTTTTTTCAGGCATAGTACCTGCTTTTGGCATACCGCTATCAGCAGTCATATTGGGTCTTGGTGCATTCTGATTTGTAGGTTCTTTCGCATGCATCATAGTTGGTTTTGCTGGAGCACTTTTAACTTCTGGTTTTCCCTTTGACGCAGCAGCTTTGCTTGGTACAGCTGTTTTAGCATTCTTTTGGGTGCTTGCCTTTTTAGCAGCAGGTGACGCCTTTTTAGCAGCAGGTGACGCCTTTTTAGCAGCAGGTGACGCCTTTTTAGCAGCAGGCGACGCCTTTTTAGCAGCAGACACGGCTTTTCTAGCAGTAGTCTTAGCTGTAGCAGTTGCCTTTTTTATACTTTTTTTCATAGCAGCTGAAGCTTCATTTATTGCTTTTTTAGGGTATTGATCCATGTTTCGTGGAACATTGAACCAATGATGCTCTAAAATACTGAACGTCTCTCTCATATAATTTAAAGTCATATTACTATTTTGGATAAATAGCTCCATGTTTCTTTCAAAAATATCCTCTGGTTTCTTTAAGCTTAATAAATCTATTGGCTTCATTAAGGACAGGTTTTGCATCATTTTAACATTTAGCTCCATTAATTTTTGTATTGGAGTTTCAAAATTATTAAACATTTTTTGCTCAAAAAATTCGTTTTTCATTAGCATCTCCATATGTTGCATTGCACAATTCAAAGATAGTTACAATCAGTTGATTTGTCAAATAAAATTGAACCATGCATTATCTGCTCTCACTTTTAATTAGAAAAAAAACTCAAAAGCTGAAAATTTATTCGACTACCAAACTCAGTTAACAATAATATATTGATCCTTATAATTGATATAACAATATCGTATAGATTATTTGCGGTAAATATATTTTTTATAAAAAAAAGCAATAGCATAAATCCTGTTTTATCAGGTAGGATGAATAGGGATTTTATTGTAATTTTTTTCAAGGAGAGTATCGTGGGCAAACTTACTGTTGATGGAATGACCGCAGTTGAAAGAGCAAAAAAAGACCGGACTGATGCTTTAAAAGCATTAACTTCCAAGGCATTTAACTTAAATGATGAGGAGCAGCAAGCCGCGCTTAAAAAATACATTAATGATTTCGAGTACAATGCAAATCTAATGTACCTTTTCCAAGGAATGAGCACTGGCTTAACAGCTTGGGGTGGCACCTGGCTTGCAGGATTTCTTTTGCCAATTCCCGAATTCGCTAATTACTTTCTAAGTATGTTTCTTTATTGTGGCGCCGCTGGTTATATTCTTCAAAATTTCAGTCTCGCTGATTTTCATAACCAACTTGATGAAATGAAAGTTATTTACAACTGGTGCTTGAAAAAAAATCAGCCTGAATATGACGGAACAACGGATAATACCGCCATACTCTCAAATCCAAATATCCAACGTATGATTAAATTAATGGCTCCATTATGCACAACTGAATTTATGTTGGTATGGAAAAAAATAACTGCAGCGGAAGAAACTAAAAGTTCTATTTGGAGTGGTTTTTCCTATGCTTATTCTCTTTTCTCATCGCCCAAATCCGATGTTGATCTGAATCGCCTTCAAGATTTAAAAGCAAGTGTCGAGCGACGTGAACTTGATACAGGCGTGTATAAAGGTGTGGAAGGAGCAATTCGCTATTTTGCTACTGATGTTCATTTCAGAGAGCTTTTAATGGCAAAAGTAAAACAACCAGTTGAGCAAATACGTGATATGTTGCCTTCCGTGCTTAGTTTAGGGCATTCCAAATCTGAGTAATTGCTATTATAAATATTCCCGGGTACTGTAAAGCAATCCGGGATTTCCTAATTCGGCTAATAGCAAAAGCAAACTAAATAAACGATTTATTTAATTTAATTGACTACAAATAATACACTGCGCCAAACATGAATAATATATGCTTGTGGAGAACCCTCTACTGGCAAAATTGGCTTGAGTAATTTTGGAAAACCAGAGAAACCGATGCAAATTGCTCACTTGGTAAATTATAAAACTGTTATGGTAGCTGCCGGTGACGCTCATACCATATGACTATCGGATGATGGAAAAATATTCGGTTTTGGTAATTGTGAATGAGGGCAGCTTGTTTTGCACTGTCGGGAAACGAATATTCCAATAAAAATAAAGACCAACCACAAAAAATTAAACCAGCAAATGAAACAATCAACTCTTTACTTATCACTGGTGTAAGGTAGGATTAAATTAGAATCAGATCAATGCGAAACAAAAATTTTTTTAACCTTGGAAAAAATCAATTTGCATTTCCCACTGCTAAATTTTCACAAGTCACTTTTTCTATTAAAATGCGATAAAATTTTTGCGGTAAAACGACTTCTTAAATAGAATCCACGAGGCAATGTTTTGATTTTATTTCCATGAGTATCATAACCGTAACATAATGATTTCCCACTGGCAGCTTTAGGCCTCACTTGTAAATACTCCCCTGCTTGTGCATTAAGTGTTTCAAGATGCCCAGTACTTATTTGAAATGATAAATAATTCCAATCTTCTTCTAATATAGATGTTTGTACATTATCAGGAGACCACAAAAATCCCTGTCCAACTCTTCTTTGTGGATAAGGAATATCGGTATCACCTTCTACAGGAATCCATAATATTCGTTTTAATTTGGCATAGCACTGCGATGATTTCCATTGCTGCTGATGAATTGTAAGTAACGGAATTGAGGTAATAAATGTTGATTCTGCCGGCATTCCTAATTTATTGAGGGGAAGTGTTTTTAGCTCTATACCTAAATCCTGGAAATCAGGTAATGACTTGTTCTGGGCATCAGTACCTAAGGCTAATTCAATTGCTTGACCAACCCATCCTTTTCTTTGGTTAGGATGAGTTGGAATGAACAACCCCAGGATCAACCCTAATTGTGCAAAACTAAGACCTGCAATACCAGTACAACGCTCAAGCAATTCAGCTTCAGTTTTCGGTGGTAGTCTGCTTTTTAACAGTGAAATCACTTTCTCCCTCTTTAATTTCAATTGCAAGTGGTTCAATAGGCGGCTTAATATTTGCTGCTTTAAACTGAGCCATAATAGCAAACAATACTTTAGACCGTACTTCAAATCGAGTATGTACTTGAACGTTAATGAAATATCGAGCCTCAAACTCAAGTAACGCCTCATCAATCTTCTTAAGGAAAACTTGAGCCGGCGGATCTGCAACGATTTCTGGGGTTGTAGCCAAGATATCCTGTATCAGTTGCTGGACCATAACCGCATCATCAGAGCGACTAACCTTTATAGGAACAACTGTTCTAACAATACCATCCTGATGTGTCCAGTTGGTAAATGGTTTATTAAAAGTTTCCGCATTGGGGATCAAGACCTCCATATTGTCCCAAGAAGAAACTCTCATAGAACGAATACCAATGTGTGCAACTCGTCCTTCATGCTCCCCAATAGTCACTAAATCACCTTCACGGACTGGTCTTTCAACAAGCAGCATCAACCCTCCTACCACATTGCTGGCAAAATCACGCAAACCAAATCCCATACCTACAGCAAGTCCTCCGATAATCATCGACATGCCGCTAAAATCAAATCCTAGTACATGGAGAGAAACAAAACCGCCTAAAAGAACAATCGAATATTGACTAAAAACCGAAAGACTGTTACGTATTCCTACATCTTTAGCATTTTTAAATACCCAACGATAACAAAATTCACGCGTCCATTTAGAAGCCCAAACAAAAACTGCAAGCAGAATTAAAAACTCTATAGTACTTGTAACCGTAATATGGATACCTGGGATATTTACAACAGTATATTGCGCGAATTTCCCCAAACTAATCATCACTAATGAATCGGAATACCAACCAAATAATTGGAAAAGAACATGTATGCTTACCAAAAGTAGTAGAATTCTTAAAATTTTGTCTAATGGCTTTAAAAAAACTTCTATCCATAACCATCCGTTACGTAATGAGGAAATCATCAACTCAGAAAATAATTCCAGGGCATCGAACAATAAGCCTCGAGCAAAAATATATCCTACAAGTACAAGTAGTACATAAGCCTGATATTGGCTCATACTCCATGCTAAACTAATAAATCCTAATAACCCAATTAATGCCGTTGTAAACAATGTTGTAGGAACTAGAATAACCAATAAGTAAATAGCATTTTTGACGTACCCTTTTTGGCTTTTTAACATGGGGCGAAGAAGATAAGGAATAACATCTTTACTTTTCCATGCTACCAAAGAGACTGTTAAAATAAAGAGCATAAATAAGCGATTAAATATATCTTGAAGTAGTATCGATAGAGGGAGTAAATGGCCAATAGTCATTAAAGCAGCAGTCCAGCCACCAAACAGTAGTAACCATTTTAAACGGTAATAAAGTTTAACGTCCTTACCTGAGGAATCAGTGATGCGCTCTAATAATACTAATCGTGCTATTAAGATTAAAGCTCTAAAAGTAAACCAGACTGCAATTAGTCTAAAGAATAACTGATAGTTAGAAAAAGAAATATGAGTTATGTAAAGCAATGCCCATAACATAGTCGCAATACAAAAATAAGGTAAATTTCTTTGTATTAAAACAAGCGCCCCATCATATAAGTAACCTGTTAAGCGTGATCGCTCTTTGTCCCGTAGCAGTATTTTTAAGATACGACTTATCATAAAGAAGAAAATCGCAATAAAAGAAAATCCGCCCCATAAGATTACCATGGATAAGGGACTTAGCCATAAATAGCTGTCATAAACTTTTAAACTTAATGTCTTTATATATTTATAAAACAAACCTGGAATGGCTGCTATTTTTTTGAGAATAATTGGCCAACTGCTGATACTGTAATCGGCAAGAGTTTGTCGAGAGGACATCAGATTTTTGAGCTGGGTTTGATAATCAGATAAACTCTTGACTAGAAGTTGTTTTTGTATTCTCGCTTCTTTAAGTTGTTGTGCTAATGTCTTTTGTAACGAACTTATCGATCTCTTTAAACTCGGCGCTACAACAAGTTTGGTTTCATTGGTCAGAAAGCTTTCAATTTGTCGAATATTTTTTTCAACCTTTGCGTATTGATTTAAAGCATCTTTATAAATATCTGTAATGAGCTGTAAATTTTTTGTATCTGGATTTTTAAGATAAATAATATCTGCTCTAACTACAGTTTTTTGTATATTTAAAGCATTTAAATGATTTTGTATTGCTGCAATACTCTGATTATTAACTAACAGCATTGCTTCATGATCTGCAGCTGTAAGCTGTGTTGATGATTTGGACCTTTTAAGGGGTTGTTGCGTCGTACTATTGCTCTCATAAAGTATATTTAAGCGTTTATTGAGCTGTTCTTTTAATAATTTAATCTGGACGAGTTTTTGTTCCAGCACAAAATTTGAGTGCCACAACTCTAAAAGCTTTACTTCCTCATTGAGAGAAGCTTGAAATTCCTTGGCGAGCTTTAAATTTTCAATTACGAGCTCAGTCGTTTGTTTGTTAATAGCCAGCAAATTTTCGACTTTTTCTACTCGCTCAGGAATGCTTGTATTTTCCTTGACGATAGGCATCTGCTGAAGCTGTTTTAAACGTTGATTTAAACTATTCTGCTCTTTGTTCTGATGTTCGAGAAAGTTTTCTAAACTGGTAATTTTAACACTCGTCATTGAGAGTATCGCTGAAACTTGCTTCATTTTGGCACTAAACTCTTTCTCGCTTTTGAGCTGTATCGGCTTTTTTGCATCCTGAATTGCGGCCGTTAAATGTGCTCTTTCTTGAGTTAGGTATTCAGTGAATGTAGCCTGCTTTTTTACAGGAGCGGCTGTAGCAAAAGAAGAGCAAAAAAGTAAAAAAAATAAAAACGTCCAATATCTGTGATTTGCAGAGAATGCGACCCTTATTTTCTCTAAGAATGAAGCACCACTCGTGCGAATGCAAAGATAGTTTTCCGAATTCGTTCTGGTAACAACTGGAAAGCAAATCTTCGACTTCGCAGGAGAAGTCGATTTTTTTACGCGGTTAGCAAGATTTCGACCTAGTTTTAATAATATGCTATTTAGTCTGAGTAGTTGGAGCAAGTCTTATTCCCAATTCATTTAATTGCGCATTACCCGTAGGCGATGGCGCACTCGTTAAAAGGCACGATGCTGTTTGAGTTTTAGGAAAAGCAATTACATCTCTAATTGACGTTGAATCCGTAAGAAGCATGGCTAAGCGATCGATGCCCAAGGCAATACCACCATGTGGCGGAGCACCATATTGTAAGGCATCCAACAAAAAGCCAAACTTTTCTTGAGCTTCTTGCTCATTAATTCCAAGTAACTCAAAAACTGCTTTCTGTAAATCAGATTGGTGAATACGTATGGAGCCTCCACCAATTTCATAACCATTAATTACTATATCATAAGCTTTCGCTAATGTGTGTGTAGGATTAGCACGTAAGTTTTCTGGTGATAGATCTTTTGGTGAAGTAAATGGGTGATGCATTGGATTTAATTTGTTGCTCTCATAATCCCGCTCGAACATTGGCCAATCAACAATCCATAATAACTCCCAGCCGTCTTTAAGTAGTTTTCTATCATGTCCCAATTTTATTCTTAAGGCACCCATAGATTCATTAACGACGTGATTTTTATCGGAGCCAAAGAAAATCACATCTCCCGTTTGCGCATTTGTGCGCTGTAGAATTGCTTGTACGGCTTCTGTAGGGAGAAACTTCAAAATAGGTGATTGTAAACCTTCGACGCCCTCGTCAAGATTATTTACTTTGATGTAGGCAAGACCTTTAGCACCATAAATACCTACAAAACGACCGTAATCATCCAAATCTTTTCTACTGAGGTCGCAACCACCAGGCAGTCGTAAGGCAATAACTCTGGATTCTGTATCATTGGCGGCGGTAGAAAATACTTTAAAATCACACTTTTTAACTAAGTCAGCTACATCAATTAGCTCTAAAGGATTGCGTAAATCAGGTTTATCACTACCAAATCGCCGCATTGCTTCAGCATAAGACATTCGATGTAACTTTTCTGGTAAATCTACATTAAGAATTTGCTTAAAGACTATTTTCAACAAGCCTTCAATAAGATTTAAAATGTTTTCTTCGTCAATAAAAGCCATTTCAATATCAAGTTGTGTAAACTCAGGTTGCCTATCAGCCCGTAAATCTTCATCACGAAAACAACGAACAATTTGATAATACTTGTCAAAACCTGAAATCATTAATAATTGTTTAAACAGCTGAGGCGACTGAGGCAAAGCATAAAATGATCCAGGATGAACTCTAGAAGGCACCAAATAGTCGCGAGCCCCCTCTGGAGTTGCTTTTGTAAGCATTGGTGTTTCAATATCAAGAAAGTTATGCTGATTGAGATAATTTCGAATACAACTATTCAACTGATGCCTTACAACTAACTTATGCTTCATTGAAGGACGTCGTAAATCGATATAACGATATTTATAACGCAGGTCTTCATTCACAACTTGGAAATCGTCAGGTAAGAATGGCGGTGTAGGTGATTGGTTAAGTATCTCCAATTTAGAGCCAACCACTTCAACTCTACCTGTAGCCATGGTTTCATTAATCATTCCATCAGGTCTTTTACGTACAATACCAGTAATTCGAACAACAAACTCAGAACGTAATTTCTCCGCATCTGCAAATGATATTTTATTTTCCGGTTCATATACTACTTGCAATAGACCTGAACTATCACGAATATCAAGAAATATAACACCACCATGATCGCGGCGATGATGTACCCAACCACATACAGTAACCTCTTTGCCTAAACTTGACTCATCTACACTCAAACAGTAGTGTGTACGCATATAAAACCGCCTATTCAAATTTTACAGATTATTCGCTAATGCTGCCTCTGGTAGTGGCGGCATTACTCCTAAAGAAATTATAAATTTTAGTGCCTCATCAATACTCATATCCAACTCAATCACATCACTTCTGGGTAGCATTATAAGAAAACCAGATGTTGGGTTAGGGGTAGTAGGTATGAATACAGATATCATTTCATCTTTTGTTTTATTACTTATTGCAGTATTTGCTGTGCCTGTTTGAAAAGCAATAGTCCATAATCCTTTACGAGGATACTCTATTAAAACTACCTTACGGAAAGCCTCACTGTTTGTAGATAATACTGCATTAATTACTTGCTTTACTGTCTTATAAATTGAGCGAACCAGAGGAATTCTGCTAAGAACAGATTCCCCCCACCCTACTAAACGCTGTCCCAAATAATTTGTAGCAATTACGCCAGTAACAAGCAGAATGATGAGTGATAAGATAACTCCTATACCTGGAATATAATGTCCAATGAGCTGTTCAGGCTGATACGCTTTGGGGATTAAAGCCACAGTATTGTCGAGTAAGTCAATAATAAAGCGGAGTACGCCTATGGTTATAAGTATAGGTAACCATACTACCAATCCAGCAAGTAAGTAGCTTCTTAATGACACTGATTTCACTTGGTATCACCATCTTTAGTAGTTTTTGATGACGGAGTTTCTTTTGTTTTATCCGTTGAAACGGGGGCATCGTTCTTTGCTGTTTCCTGAGGTTTGTTATTTTTATTTTTAAAATCAGTAACATACCAACCGCTACCTTTAAGCTGAAATCCAGCCGCAGAAATAAGCTTAATTACCGTATTTTGGTAGCATACAGGACACTGCTTTACAGGGTCATCACTGATTTTTTGCATTAAATCAAAATGATGATTGCAACTTGTACATTGGTATTCATAAATTGGCATCGAAAACGACTCCATTAACTGCAGATAGTTTAATCTAACCCGTTATTATAGCTAACTCATGAAAGATGAACAATACGTATGCTCAGACAAAGACTGGGTGATGCCTCTTAGCACAGATTATTAATTGCTAAATTTTAATAAATATTTTTCGTCGGTATAAAAATGCGGCTACTAAAAAATTTAGAAAAAGGAATAGTAATGAATAAAATAGTCCTGCATTTTGCGAACTAAAACCTCCAAATAAATATTTTGCAATTGCAACGCGTAAGACGTCTCGTGACCCATTAGGCATAGGAACAACAAAAAGGGATTGAATTTTCAGCAAAATCGCATGAAAAATAAAAATAAATAATGCATTCATGCCAAAAATCTTAAATGGTAATGACCATTTTGTATAATCTAGCACGTCAATAACAAAAAAACACAAGCCAAAAACGATAAGTGAAAAACCACCACTCCATAAGACAAAGGTGCTTGTCCATAAATTTTTATTAATTGGAAAATTATAGCTCCATATCCATGCTAATAGGAGAAATAATATTCCTAGCGAAATCAAGATGATACTTTTCATTTGCTTACTGATTGATGTCAGCAAAAAATGTCCGGTTAATAACCCCAATAAAGTAGTGGCAACTGCTGGGATAGTACTTAATAGACCCTCAGGATCAAATGTTTTCATTAACAATTGTGCAGGAGAAAGTAGGATCTGATCCACATAACCAGGCCAATTTCTTATCATGCTTAATTGATCAACACCAGCGGCAGGGATTGGAATCTGTGTCAAAAAATACCAATATCCTATAAGGATGCCCAAAAAAATAGAAATTTGTGTTTTAACAGATGTATGAAGATAAAGAAGAGCACAAATGAAATAGCACACAGCAATACGTTGGAGAATGCCATAAATCCGTAGGGTTGATAAATCAAAATGCATTGGGAACATATTGAGAAATAGTCCAAAGAATAATAAAAGAAAAGTACGTTTACAAATACCTCGATATAATAAAGCCCTACTCTCTTCTTTTACATGTCTTTTCAAACTTATGACGGTAGTGATTCCTACTATGAATAAAAATGCAGGGAACACTAGATCAGCTAAAGTGCAACCATCCCATTTTGCATGCATCAATATAGGGTAGGAAACTCGAGTTCCCAGACTATTGACCAAAACCATTGATGCCATGGTCAATCCGCGAAAGACATCTAAAGATAAAATACGGCTGGCTTCGGTTGAATTACTGCTCATAGAATCTTCTATAAAAAACAAAGATCATATCAGGATACTAAGTTGTCTTCAAACCACGCACAGGGACATCCATATGATACACGTAGTGTTTAATGATTTGCTCTGCTTGTTCACAGGTTAAAGGCTTACTAATTGCCCCCTCCATAAAGTAATGCTGGCAATCGTATTTTACAACATCAGCCTCAAATCCAGTTAGAGCAATAATAGGAACATGGTATTGCGTATTTTTTTCTTTTTGACGTAACTGCTTTGCAACGACATAACCTGAAGAATCTTCCAATCCAATATCCATTAAAACTAAATCATATTTTCCTGGATGAAACAATTTTATTGCACTATCAGCAGTATCTGCTATGTCAACTTGGCAATGTAATGCAGTCAATAGAGCTTTCTCAACGTTTTGCGCAATGACATTATCCTCTACCATGAGCACTGTGGGTAAATAGCCCTCTTTTCGTAATGAATGTTCAATTTTTAAGTTATTTTCTTCTAAAGCATCAACATGGGTTTCAAGTTCCTTATTTAAGGTCACATCATTTAAAATAACGATCAAGCCAATTATTTTGTTATTGCGATTGTGCATAGGTATACGAGATGAGACAAAGTAAGAAGTCTTACCTGAGCTATCCTCAATCGGTTTTTCTGTTACATTATGCTGAGGAACGCCCGAGAAGATTACTTTCATATCATCTAATTTTATTTCTTCTATGCGCTCCTTATCCCAATGGACAAAACGTTCCATTTGCTCATAAGGAGTGCCTTTCAAATCATTAAGTGTATTTGCCCCTAATAATTTGATAAAGTTACTATTACATCCTTTAAGATTACATTCAGTATCCACCCAGTAAACAATATTGGGCATCGAATTGATAATTTCCATGTAATATTGATGTATTGAATCAATATCTTCTTGCGTCCTACTTTTAGTATGGGAAGGCATGCAAATGCTCCAAGAATTATTAATTTGCATGTAAATTATAGTACAGATTAATTATTTTGATTTTATACTGCATGCTATGTTCAAAAGAGCTTTAAGCTTAAGAATATTATGGAGTTTAACTCGGATCTAAGTGCTATATTCCCTAAGAAAAACCCATCCATTTCGAATTGATCGATTCGAAATGGATCGGTTAGTTTAAACGTTCCTACGTCACAACCTTCTCAGCATCCAGGTTTCTTAATATAATTTCCTTGAAAGAAGCTAGCCAAATCCATTGGCTCTTCAGGTTGAGGTTCTTTCACTTTTTCAGGCAACTGCTTAACAAAGGTTTGAAGTTCCGGCTCGCCAAAAAATGTGGATTTTCTTTGAGAAGAAAGTTCATTAACTCTTCTCTGCCCTTCATCATTAAGGAATTCACTTATGGATTCTTTTAATAAATTAAAAGGAAGAGCAAATCTTGAATAATGGTTTAAATTTACAAAATCTACTGATTTTGTAGAAAATTCCTTTGTAAGGCCTTCACCAAGAGAAAGAACACGCAACATCTCGGCGAATTTCTCCTTAAAATTTGTGTAACTATCACCTTCTAGCTCGGTAATTTTCTTAATCCTACCCTCAAAATAAGATTTTAAGTTAGTCATTATTAGGCTTTATCCATTGTCATAATGTATGATTGTTCTGGCTCATCAACTTCAAGCCGATAGTTCCATGCGAATTTTGAGTCCTGTGTAAAAAATGGTTTATAGGGTTCAGGTTTGTTAACGATTTATACTATCGCCACTACTTCATCCCTTTTTATCCAAAATTGAGTTCACATAAGCTACGTGAGATACTTCGCCTTGGTTAAATATTGCAACTATCTTATTAATAAGCTCTTGAACTTCTTCTTGATTAAACTCAGGAACGGGATTATCTAATAACTTCGAAAACATGATAATTTCCCCCACCATGTACTCATAAAATACAAATGTTATCGAAATAGCTTTAAATAGTCGCTAATAAATCATAATGATATTTTATATGTGCATAATATAATTTATATTACCCAAGTGATAATTTTATGTGCGAATGCTTGGGATTTGATCTAGATTAATACTCTAAGCATGGAGGTTACTGACAAGGCATATATAAAAGTGCGAGTTTAAATAATTACCAATCCTCAAATAGCAAGAACGCGTTACCACTAACTAATGATCCATTCAATTTGCTGTTTTAAATCAATCGAAATCTCTGACAACTCTTCAAGATCATAATCCATATAAGGATTTTTAATAGCACTATTATGTGCTTGATGCTGTATGATTTTTTTATCGCGTTCTTGGTGCAACCATAAAATCTGCGGCTTAAATAAATGAATAATTCCTTCAACCCATCGGTCAAGAACTTGCCAATAAGGATCATCATTCAAAGTCATTTTATAACGTTTGAGTAAACGGGCACTATGTTCTGCATTATACCAAATTTCAGAAGTTACCCAGCGATTGACAGTGAATAAGCGTATAGGTTGTCCTAATTGATTTATTCCAATAGCGATTAAATGAGTCATAGGGTTATCAATATATTTATCCCAATCTGCTAGAGGTGCTGGTTTAATATGCTTAGGTATATGTTTATAACGTAAAAAACAATGGAAATGACCATGCTCTGTACTTTCATAATTTTCTCGATGGCAATGATAAAAATATTGAGCGCCGGTTTTATGATCAATGCGATCCCCATTAGGATAATGGCTCATATGTTCAAAGCGTCGTTTCTTTTTTAAAGTGTAATGAAGAAGGCTTTTACCCTTCTTTTTCATCATTAATTGCTGTGATTCCAAAACCTGTTTGGCATAATTCAAATAAATATTTTTATGCCAATTACTCAGTTGGGGTAACATAAATTCTGAATGCATAGTCATATCTTTTTACTTCATAAAGGAAAGCAAAAAAAGAAGAGGTAGTAAAAACTACCTCTTAATAGAATCAAAGCTACAGATTAGTTGCCAGCGCAACCAGCACAGCCTTTGCAGCCTTTGCAACCAGCACAGCCCTTGCAGCCTTTACATCCTTTACATCCATTGCAAGTAGTAGTTGTTGTAGTAGTAGATGCATCATCTGCATAAGCAACGGATGCTACAGGGGCTGCTAATACAGTTAATAGAGCAGCTACAGCTATTGTTGATTTTTTCATAATTTAACTTCCTTGATAGTTAATGATTTTTTAACCCATTTAGATATTAGCAAAGAATTTTGGGTTTTTCTTCTTTTTAAAAAAAAATTTTGTTTTTCATGCATTATTTACATAATAAATAGCACAGTTACCTGGATACATGAGGTTTATGACAGCTCCTTTTTTGAAACAAGTAAAAAAAACTTATCCAGCATTTTAGTACTTAAAATCCATTTTAAAAAGAGCATGAAATGCGCTGGGAAAGTTATAGGATACTTAGCCTTAGGTCTTTGAGATTCGATTGCATGAATCAATTTATGTATCACTGCATCCGTTTTTCGAGTGAAAAACGAGTCAGCTTTTTTCTGTTTAAAAGTTTTTAACATCCGTTCATACTGCTTGTTGAAATAGCTATTTTGCATGTCAATATTATTTAAAGAATTATCAACACAATTATCGCGGAAACGACTTTCTATAGGCCCTGGTTCTATAGTGATGACATCAATACCAGATGATTTTAATTCCAGTCTTAGCGTATCACATACGCCCTCTACTGCATACTTTGATGCATTATAGGCACCCCGAAAAGGCATACTGATAACACCTAAAATAGAACTTAGATTGATAATACGCCCATGTCCTTGTTGACGCATAACTGGAATGACTAGATTAGTGAGCTCAACCAATCCAAAAACATTTGTTTCAAATTGAGCACGTAATACATCCCGAGAGATATCTTCCAAAGCCCCTGCTTGACCATATCCTGCATTATTAATTAAAACATCTAACCGTCCTTCTGTTTTAGCCAATACTGCGGCAAATGCATTTTGAATGGAAGATGAATCAGAAACATCCAGTTGAACTGCTTCTATTCCCTTATCTAATAGTTTTTGCACATCTTCCATTTTTCTACATGAGCCAATGACTCTATGCCCTCTTCCCTTCAAAGTTAAAACAGCATCGAAGCCAATTCCACTGGAACATCCAGTAATTAAAATAATTTTTTCCTTCATAAAGTCCTATCCAGATTGCTCAGAAAATTATTTATAATCTATAATTCTTAATGTAACAACATAATATGGGGTTGCATCATGGAAAAAATTAGCGTTCGAAGCGATAAAACTCTCCCGGCCATTGTTCTATTTTCTGTACTAATTATAGGTTTTTTATACAGCATAATTGCCAAAGCCAATTCAGAATCAACACAACCACCAGGTCAGAAGTTTGCTTATTTTATTGGATATCATTCAAGCTACTATTATGGTGCAGCTCCCTACTACCACCATCGTCACTACAAAAAGACTTATTGGACAGGCTGGAGATATATAGGCCATGGCTGCCGCAGCAGCTGTCTCATTGACCGCTGGAGTGGTCGCGCAATTAAGTGTAAAAGAATTTGTCGCTAAATAGTAATTGGGGCTCTTGTATAACTCGTGCATTTTACTTACGTTCGATACAAAAAAAGTTGAATGCAGCAAAGTATAAGGCACAGGATATGCAGGGAGCTAATTAACTTTATAAAAACACAATTAGGCAAAATAATCTACTAAACCTTTAAGTGCTTTCTTATTCTTTAAGGGTGTGATACCCGCTTCATCCTCCAGCACCGGGACTGATTCTTCGTGAGGGCTACTATTCTGTTGTGGACTTTGGTGTGCACTACCATCAGAGTCAATGTGTACTTCAGATAAATTTAAACCTTGCTCTGCCAGCATGGTCTGTAATTTTGGCAGTGATTGCTCAATGATATCTCGTATTTGATGGGTGTGGGTCACAATACTTACTGAAGCTGAATCATTTACTACCTTAATACTGATTTCCAACGGTCCTAAATCTTCAGGATTTATCTTAATTAGTGCACTTTTAACTTCTTGCTGACCAAGCCAGATAATATGATCTGAAAATTGTTTTGACCATTCAGGTTTATCTATTTCTATTGGTATAGCCAGGGACATGGACGGAGTTTTGAGTGCAGTGCCTAAATTATCCGTATGATTTGCTATGGGCACATTAATGTGCATCTCATGAGTCAATACATTATCTAATGAATTATTTATTGATGATAAGTTTGCTCCATCAATATTTTCGCTTATAGCAGCAGGTAAAGGAACAGTTAATCCATTCTCTTTTTGACTGTCTATTTTAATCGTCAGGTTTTGAAATAAAAGAGTCTGGTTTGTTTCTTTTTCTCTTTGCTTATTTTCTGAGTAACTGGTTTTAGGTGTCAATGATTCTTTCGATTCGATACTCATTTTGGAGGATACAGGAGTACTCGTATATCCTTCATTTTTTTTAGCTGTTTCGAGAAGACTAAATGATGTATTTTTAATTTGTTGCAAGTCAGGATAGCACTCAGGTACAGCATCAAGGAGCAAACTACTTTTTTCTATAATTTCAGGCTCAGGATGTGGTTCATCTCGAGTCATTATATTTTCTAAAACACTTTGATCTTCATTAGTAGGCACCTGAGTTTCGTTGACTTGATCCAGTAGCAATGAAGTTTTTTCTTCATTTTGTTCCACAGATACAGTTCCATTTGCCTCGTCAACCAAATTGCATTTTTGCTCAGTATTTATCTGATTCATTTTTACTTCGTGTTGATAATATTGAGAATTGATCCAGGAGACAGCAACATTGTTTTCCATCTCTCTTGATGGTTGCTCTTCACTTTTTTCTTCTAAAACCTCTTGTTCCGAATCAATTGTTGGATTAATGGGATCTTTAAAAGTCTGTTGATTTTCATCGACAATTTGAGTTGATTTCTGTTCTGCTTCCAGAGGATCAGTCTTCGTGGTAACGACATAAGCTAATAAAGAAATAAAAGCATTGGGATCTGTGAACTCAATAGCTGATGAAATATTTTGTATCTCATTTTGTGATTTTTCTACAGAGTTCGTCAAAATTTCGCCGTCCAGGGTATTGGAGAAGAGGTCAACAACTCCTGATGGATTTGCTATTGCTTTACTCAAGTCGGTCATTCCAATTCTCCCCTTAATTGTACTTACTGAAAAGCAATATCCGTACCAATTAATAACCTTATGCGAAAACCATTAAGTTTCTGTTAATATATTTTACCTGAACGTAAATCTGCTTATGAAAGCTATTTCTCATATTATAAATGGTGCTAACCTACTTGCACTTAAATTGTCAGAGTAATTATCATGTCATTTTTCCCTAAAAACTATACACATAAATCAGTCTTGGATAAAATGGAAGAAGCTAAAAAGTTATTAACTCACATAGACAAAGAAAAAAAATCTGTTTTTCTTGAGATGCTTAAGCTTCGAATCGAGGACTTTGAATTAGCACTTAAGGAAAATACAGACCCAGGTGAACAACAACGAATATTAGGACAATATTATCGCTTTGCCCAAACCTTACATTTATGTTTGTCTCGTCCTACCCTCACAGATGCTTACATAAACAGTTATCATAATCAAAAGTATTATCCTGTAGGTATTAGTGAAATAATCGACGAGCCTATTCGGTATAAAATATCACTTACTGCCGCTATTATAGGAGCAGCGCTTATTTTGGCATCATGTATTGCATTTCCCTTCAATCCATTGATTGGGGTCATTTTGCTTCCGATTGGTATCTCCTTATTAGCCCCTGCAGTGGCCTCTTTATTAACTCCAGATCCTCTTAATACAGCACCTAAAAAACTTGAAGAGAAGATAGTTATTCAAACTGGTGCCAAGTTAATTGATCCTTTTTTATCTTTTGATGAAACTCAAGAGTATAAAGGACAGCTTCAATTGAACGTAATCTAAAAAGTTATGACCTAATTTTATAAGAACTCATGGTATTTTCTTAAAATTGAGCTATCATTCAGTTTTTGATTTCTAGGAGTTCTTTATGAAAGTGGGTCGTGACAGCCTATCAACAAAATCACAATTACTGGTTGATGGAAAAACTTATCATTATTTCAGTCTTAAAGAAGTCGAACAAAAAAAATTTAAAGGAATCAGTCGTCTTCCCTACTCACTAAAAGTTCTTCTTGAAAATTTATTGCGGTTTGAGGATGACAATACAGTTACTACCAATGACATTAAAGCAATTGCAGACTGGTTGCATAATAAAACTTCCCAGCATGAAATTGCATTTAGACCAGCACGTGTACTGATGCAGGACTTCACTGGAGTTCCAGCTGTAGTTGATTTGGCGGCAATGCGTGCAGCGATTGTTAAAATGGGTGGTAATCCTGATAAAATTTCGCCATTGTCTCCTGTTGATCTGGTTATTGATCACTCAGTTATGGTTGATAAATTTGGTAGTAAGGATTCTTTAGCTGTAAACACAGAAATTGAAATGCAGCGAAACAATGAGCGCTATGAGTTTTTACGCTGGGGACAAAAAGCATTTGATAATTTCCAGGTTGTTCCACCTGGAACAGGTATTTGCCATCAAGTAAATCTTGAATACTTGGGGAAAACTGTATGGAGTAGCACCGACGATGGAAGTTTATATGCATATCCTGACACGCTAGTCGGTACAGACTCTCATACTACAATGATTAATGGCTTAGGTGTATTGGGATGGGGAGTTGGTGGCATTGAAGCAGAAGCAGCCATGCTCGGACAACCTGTATCGATGTTGATTCCAGAAGTTATTGGATTCAGACTACATGGAAAAATGAAGGAAGGCATTACCGCAACCGACCTGGTACTTACCGTGACACAGATGCTCAGAAAAAAAGGCGTAGTTGGTAAGTTTGTTGAGTTTTATGGCCCTGGTCTGAGTGACTTACCCCTAGCTGATCGTGCCACAATTTCTAATATGGCTCCGGAATATGGTGCTACATGCGGATTTTTCCCAGTAGATAAAGAAACCATCCGCTATCTGGAGTTGACTGGACGTGACAAGCATACTATTGCATTAGTTGAAGCGTATGCTAAAGCACAAGGTATGTGGTATGATAAAGACAGTGAAGATCCAGTATTTACTGATACCCTGGAACTTGATTTAAACACTATTGTTCCTTCATTGGCAGGACCAAAACGACCACAAGATAAAGTAACCTTAAATACTTTACCCGTAGAATTTAATTTGTTTCTTAAAGAAGCTGGGAAAGAACAGGAAAAAAATACTTCTTTCCCGGTTAAAAATCATGATTTCCAAATGAGACATGGCCATGTAGTAATTGCAGCCATTACCAGCTGTACAAATACATCAAATCCGAGTGTGCTTATGGCGGCAGGCCTAGTGGCTAAAAAAGCAATCGAAAAAGGGCTGCAGCGTAAGCCCTGGGTTAAATCCTCTTTAGCTCCTGGCTCTAAGGTGGTCACAGATTATCTCAAACAAGCTGGACTGCAGTCTTATTTAGATCAGTTGGGTTTTAATTTAGTTGGCTATGGCTGTACTACATGTATTGGTAATTCTGGTCCATTGCCTGATGCTATTTCTCAATCTGTCAGTGATAATGATCTCGTTGTTTCAGCCGTTTTATCGGGAAATCGCAATTTTGAAGGTCGCGTACATCCACAAGTCAGAGCAAACTGGCTAGCCTCTCCTCCTTTAGTTGTTGCCTATGCTTTATGCGGAACCACTACCATTGATTTAGGCAAGGATCCTCTAGGCAAAGATGATAAAGGTAATGATGTATATCTGAAAGACATCTGGCCTTCTAATGCTGAAATTGCTGCTGAAGTATCTAAAGTGACTGGAGGAATGTTCCGTAAAGAGTACTCTGAGGTTTTTCTAGGTGATGAGCACTGGCAAGCAATCAAAACTGGCAGTGGAAAAACTTATGAATGGGATGCACATTCAACATACATTCAACATCCACCATTTTTTGATAATTTAAAAGCTAAGCCTGATTCAATTAAAACGATCAAACAAGCTTATATTTTGGCTTTATTTGGTGACTCAATTACCACAGATCATATTTCTCCTGCGGGATCAATCAAGGCAAACTCTCCTGCGGGCTTGTATTTAAAATCCAAAGGGGTTGATGAAAAAGAGTTTAACTCTTACGGTTCCCGCCGTGGTAACCATGAAGTGATGATGAGAGGAACTTTTGCTAATATTCGTATTCGTAATGAAATGACCCCCGGTCAAGAAGGTGGTATCACACGTTACATCCCGTCAGGGGAAGTAATGCCTATTTATGATGCAGCTATGCTTTATCAGAAAAATCATCATGACCTCGTTGTGATTGCAGGTAAAGAATATGGCACAGGTTCCTCAAGAGATTGGGCGGCAAAGGGAACAAATTTACTTGGCGTCAAGGCGGTACTTACTGAAAGCTTTGAGCGTATTCACCGTTCTAATTTAATCGGTATGGGTGTTTTACCTTTACAATTCTGTGATGGTATGACCCGTAAGACCCTGAATCTGAAGGGAGATGAACGCGTCAGTATTGATATCTCTGATTCCTTAAAACCTGGCTCAATGGTTCCAGTAAGAATTGAGCGTGCTGATGGTCAAGTAGAACAAATTGAAGCATTATGCCGTATCGATACTGCCGATGAATTAGAATATTATAAAAATGGTGGTATTCTACATTACGTTCTTAGAAATCTGTGTGCTTAATATGATAATGATATGCCCTCAGTTGGACCTTTTGTCCAACTGCAGTGTCACCCACTTAGATTATACCCATGATCTTCATCATTTGGTTGGGCAAAAAACCCAACCTACTTTTTATTTAAATTCCATAAATGAAAATAGTACTACACATCCAAAGTTATTGGCGGTTTGCTTATACCGTATTTGTTAAGGATTAATCATGAATCAACCCAAAAAGGTTCTAAGTGTATTTTCTTTAGTAATGATTAATGTCATTGCTGTAGATAGCTTACGTACCCTTCCTATTAGTGCCAAACTCGGTTTTACATTAATCTCTTATTATGTTGTCGCAGCATTTGCATTTTTTATCCCTGTATCTTTAGTAGCAGCAGAATTAGCAACAGCTTATCCCGAAACAGGGGGGATTTACGTATGGGTTCGTGAAGCATTCGGCAAACGCGCCGCTTTTATCACTATTTGGCTTCAGTGGATTTATAATGTAGTTTGGTATCCTACCATACTCGCTTTTATCGCAGCCACCCTATCGTATCTAATCGCTCCAGAATTAGGAAATAATAAATATTATTTGTTAGGAACAGTGCTCGTTTTGTTTTGGGTGTTTACATTACTTAATTGTTTCGGAATGAGAATATCAAGCATAGTCAGTACTATTGGAGCAACAATAGGCACCATATTTCCCATGCTTTTCATTATTGTATTAGCAGCGCTTTGGATTATTCAGGGAAAGCCTATGATGGTTGGTTATCCGTCTACATGGTTACCTGACTTCAGTTCTTTGGGAAATTTATCGCTTTTTGCAGTAGTATTATTTGGTCTACTTGGTATGGAAATGTCTGCAGTTCATGCCGAAGAAGTCAAAAACCCCAAACGAGATTATCCCAAGGCTCTGTTTTATTCAACTATTTTAGTTATCTCTACACTCTCCCTAGGCTCATTAGCTATTGTGGTTGTGGTACCTAATGAAAATTTAAGCGTAGTCTCAGGACTTATTGATGCCTATGCTGTTTTTTTTAAGTCGTACAATATGTCCTGGATGACTTCAATCATCGCCATTCTAATTATTCTAGGAGGTTTAAGCGGTGTTTCTGCATGGATTATTGGCCCTACAAAAGGATTGATGGTCTCTGCACGCGATGGCTCCTTACCTGAAAAATTTGGATATACCAATAAATACGGAGCACCAACAACCATTCTTTTTTCCCAAGCCATTATTTTTACTGCATTAAGCTCCGCTTTTATTTTATTGGATTCCATTAATGCAGCCTATTGGATGCTTAGTGATTTATGCGCTCAAATGGCTTTGTTAGTGTATCTTTTTATGTTCGCTGCAGCCATTAAGTTAAGATACAGCAAACCGGATCAGCCACGCGGTTACACAGTTCCAGGTGGAAATATAGTAATGTGGTTCTTGTGTGTAACTGGCATTCTCTGTTGCCTTACCGCAATAATTATTGGTTTTGTACCGCCAACACAAATACCCATCGGGAATGTATTTATTTTTGAATCGTTTTTAATCGGTGGACTAATTATATTTGTATTAATTCCTTGGTTCCTTGCTAAAAAACATTAGCACTATGTAATACTATTTGTAGCCTGCTCTTCACCCAAGCTACAAATAGATTATGCAAACATCTGAATAATTGCTTGGTTCCATTCTTTGGGTTGTTCCAAATTAGATAAGTGCCCTGAATTAGATAAAATAATCAGTTGACTATTTTTTGAGAGTGAATGCATATCAATGCTTTGTTGCGCGGAAATTACATTATCTAATTCGCCAGTAATAATCAGGATAGGTAGTTTTGTCGTTGCTAATACAGCGGATGTAGAATTACGAAGTGCCATCCCACGTAATGCAGATGCAATTGCAGTCGATTTTTGTAACGTTAGAATATGATGGACATAATTTTTGGTTTGTTGTGATGCATTAGACGAAAGAGCCTTAGACATAAATCCATTAACTAGATTCTCTGTCCCATTTTCAAGTACATCAAGTGCCGTTTTTTCGCGAGTAGCTTTCGTTTCCGGACTATCTGCAATAGATTGGGTATTTGAAAGTACTAATCCTAATGTTTGATTAGGATATTTATCCAAAAACGCAAGTGCAATATATCCTCCCATTGATTCCCCACCAATGATGGCCTTATCGATTTTTAAATAATCTAATAACTGTTTTACCTCATCAGCATATTCAGTCATAGGAATTTCTTTTCCATCTACACTGGAAGATTCACCAAATCCCCATAGGTCAAGAGTAATTACACGAAAATAGGCTTTAAGTTCTTCTTGTTGAGGCTGCCATAATCGCTGATCGGTTGGGAATGCATGAATTAATATAAGGGGCTTTCCTCCACCTATGTCATTATAAGAAATAAATCGCTTCATATGAGAAAGAGCAATGGTAGATGCCAGAGCACTATTACTATAAAAACAATATAAAATAGCGATTAAAGCATAGAGGAAAGAGAATACTTTATTCATTAATTACTCCATTAAACGAGACGCGCAACTTCGTGTTTCGCTAAAAAGGAGGCGTAACAGAAATCAAGTTGATTGATTGAAGTTACACCCTAACTGCGTCTTTACTTTGTTAATCAGGCAAAGACATTAAACTTGCATTGCCTCCTGCTGCAGTAGTATCCACAGTATAAGTTCGCTCGTGACACAGTCGAACGAGATAGTTAGGACCACCTGCTTTAGGACCGGTACCTGATAATCCTTCTCCACCAAAAGGTTGTAAGCCAACAACAGCGCCTATCATGTTGCGGTTTACATAACAGTTACCTACATGAATATTTTTTCTTATGTATTCTACTGTTTCATTAATACGACTATGAATGCCTAGAGTTAATCCATAACCAGTCGCATTAATTTGTTCAATAACTTTATCCAAATCTTTTCGTTTAAATTGAATTACATGCAGTACTGGACCAAAAACCTCTTTTTCTAACGCACTAATATGATTAATAGCAATCGCAGTTGGAGGCATAAAATATCCAGACTCCAATGCTTCATCTAATGGGCATTGGTAAATAATCTCAAAACGCTTTTTCATATTATCCACATGTGTTTTTAATGTCGATAAAGCCTCGCTGTCAATTACAGGTCCTACATCAGTCACAAGCCAGCGCGGATCACCTACGACTAATTCCGCCATAGCTCCTTTTAAAAGTGCAATGGTTCTTGGATAAACTTCTTCTTGGACAAATAATACACGTAGTGCAGAGCATCTTTGCCCAGCACTACCGAAGGCTGAGTTGACTGCATCGACTACAACCTGCTCCAGCAAAGCTGAAGAATCAACAAGCATCGCATTTTGACCACCAGTTTCAGCAATTAATGGAATAATTTCTCCACCTCGTGTTGCGAGGGTGCGATTAATAAGATTCGCCGTATCGGTTGAACCAGTAAATAAAACCGCTTTAATTCTTTTGTCAGCAACCAATGCAGCACCAATTGTTTCACCTGGGCCAGGAAGTAATTGTATGACACCTGTAGGTATTCCTGCTTGGTGCATTAATTTTACCGCATAAGCAGCAATTAGCGGCGTTTGCTCCGCAGGCTTTGCAATAACACAATTACCTGTTACCAATGCGGCAGCGACCTGACCTGTAAAAATTGCCAAGGGAAAATTCCATGGGCTTATGCAAAGCACTATACCCCGTGGA
This sequence comes from Legionella parisiensis, assembly GCF_001467945.1. Lineage (GTDB taxonomy): Bacteria > Pseudomonadota > Gammaproteobacteria > Legionellales > Legionellaceae > Legionella > Legionella parisiensis. The sequence continues at coordinate 1,551,623 of NZ_LNYQ01000013.1, read as the reverse complement.
TGTAAACTCAGTTCATTTAACTCTCCTGTATAACCTGTTAAACGTAACGGAGCAGCCAAAATTTGCTGTGCTTGCACTGCGTAATAACGGCAGAAATCAATCGCTTCACGCACTTCTGCAATGCAGTCACTCATGGTTTTACCTGCTTCAAGGCAAGCTATGGTCATAAGTTCTGCTTGATTTTCTTCTAATAAATCAGCAAAGCGATTAAGGCATGCTACCCTTTCTTTAACAGGCATACCTGACCATATTGGAAAAATTTGCTCAGCCTGTATCAATGCGTATTCTACATCATCCAGTGATGCAATTTGGACTGAGCCTACAATATTTTCAGTTTGTTGGGGTGACTTAACTTGTTGTTTTTCACCTTTAAGTATTGGATTTCCTGCGATCATTGGTCCTGAAGCCCATTGCTGCAGTTTGATTCGTCCCATTTTTTCTTGTAAATGAGCACACTCAGTACGATCACTAAAATCAAACCCCTTAGCATTTTTTCTACTGGGTTGAAAGATATCTTCAGGTAATGGAATATTTTGATTCATCTTATGCAATAAAGATTTGGCTTTTTCCACTGGGTCTTCAACTAAGGTGCTAATTGGTGCATTATCATCAACAATACGGTTTACAAATGAAGAATTTGCTCCATTTTCCAGTAGACGGCGTACTAAATAAGGAAGTAAATCTTCATGGCTTCCTACTGGGGCATAGATACGGCAAGGAATTCCATGGCGTGCTGCTGGTACTATCTGTTGATAAAGTTCATTGCCCATTCCATGCAAACACTGAAACTCAAAATCGCGATAATCACCGGTAATATTTAAAATCATTGCTACAGAATAGGCATTATGAGTAGCAAATTGAGGATAAATTGCATCAGTCATGGTTAATATTTTTTTCGCACATGCCTGAAAAGAAACATCTGTAAAAACTTTTCGGGTAAATACAGGATACTCTTTGAAGCCCTGCATTTGTGTTTTTTTAATTTCACTATCCCAATAGGCGCCCTTAATCAAGCGTACCATAATTCGACGTTGCTTTCTTCTTGCCATAGCAGCGACCCAATCCAATACATAAAAAGCTCTCTTTTGATAAGACTGCACTGCTAAACCAAAACCGTTCCATCCATCCAAACTTTCATCATTGAATACTCGCTCCATCACATCAAGTGATAACTCCAGGCGTTCAGACTCTTCAGCATCAACAGTTAAAGCAATTCCATAATCTTTTGCTAAACGAGCAAGGGCGAGCAGCTTAGGCGGTAATTCCTCCATAACTCGCTCATGCTGGCTCTCATTATAACGTGGATGCAAAGCAGAAAGTTTTATGGAGATACCGGCACGCTTATATACATCAGAATTCTTATCAGACTGCTTGCCAATAGCTTCAATTGCTTCTTTATATGCTTCAAAATAACGTGACGCATCGATAGAGGTCAGCGCTGCTTCTCCTAACATGTCATAAGAAAAGCGGTACCCTTGAGCTTCCCTTTTTTTAGCCCGGTTTAACGCCTCATCTATAGTTCTTCCTTTGACAAATTGTTTGCTCATAATTCGCATCGCTTTATCAACTGCTGTTCTTACTACAGCTTCACTACTGCGATTAACGAGTTTCATTAACGATTTAGTTATCGTTGTTTGAGCTTTTTCCGGAGTAAGTATTTTACCTGTGAGCATCAGCGCCCAAGTCGTAGCGTTTACAAAAAATGAATCGCTTTGACCTCTATGAGACCTCCAGTCACCGCCCGATAATTTATCTTTGATTAGATTATCAATTGTTGCACTGTCAGGAACACGCAATAACGCTTCAGCCAAACACATGAGCGCAATCCCTTCGTCACTGGATAATGCATATTCAGTTAAAAATGAATCAATACCTGTGCTTTTTTTTCGTTCAGCGCGAACGGATTCAACTAATTTTGTTGCACTATTCTTAATATCTATTAATTGCTGTTGCCCTAATGCTGCTTTGTCACAAAGCTCTGTTATCAATGATAACTCATCAACACGATAAGCGTGATTAATAGCAGCTCGTATGCCTTCAGGTAATTGTATGATCTGCTTTTCCAGCATAGCATTCTCCGAAATCAAATCTATAACTATTCGTATCTATTCAACACATTTCAAAATCTTAGTGAAAAAATAAATTTGGGTTCAGATTGACCAAAAGACATTGAAAAAGCTCAGCCTAGAGAACTATGCTAGCATTTTTCAGCATGCTTTCGTTCAAGCAGAGCCAAATATGGCTTTTCAGTGAACGGTGCTGAATAGTACCTATTCTTTTTCCCCTTCCTCTCTTGAACACAAAGGAGTACAAGTCAATGCTGGGTTTAAAAGAGATTAAAAACTAACGCCAAGTATAATTTAGAGCCATTTAATTTGCTATAGAGTATGGCATTTATCAGCTGTAATCGCAGAGATTATACCTAATTTCAAACATTTTTTCTGTTTTTTATTTATTTTATTTAAATATTTATTAATCTATTTGTTTAATTGTTAATACCTGATATAGGTCCAAATATACACAGCTAGACTCATGATTTTACTAAAATTTCCCCCATATTCGTTCAAGCCACTGAATTGAATAATATTTTCCCCCATTGATCAAATATGGCCCTTATAATTTTACAATTACATGAATTGTTAATATAATCACCATTTTTTTGACGAATTATAAACGGCGATTTATATGAAGAAAGGAGAAGTATGAACACCCTATTAACTCTAATCTCAACCGTAATTTTAACCAGTAATATAACTTCCAGTGCACCTTCTTTTGCAGCAAGAGCTGAGGCAGATATCAGTACTCAACTGCAACATCTGAGTAATAAAGCACCGCAATTAAATAAGAATGTATTACGTCTCGCTTTAACTGCATATAACAATGCGAGTAAAAAGGGGGCTGTGAAAAAACCAGTCCTTACGGTAATTGATTATTCTTTGCCATCAAATAAACAGCGTATGTGGGTATTTGATCTGCGTAGAGAGCGCCTCTTATATAATACTTATGTTGCACATGGTAAAAACTCTGGTGTGAATAGAGCAAGTCATTTTTCTAACATTCCTTCAAGTAAACAATCAAGTTTAGGTACTTACATTACAAAAGATACTTACATAGGACATAAAGGATATTCACTTAACTTGCAGGGCTTGGATAAAGGTTTTAATGACAATGCATTAAGTCGACGAGTTGTAATACATGGCGCATGGTATGTAGAGCCTAATTTTATTAAGCAAGCCGGTCGTGCCGGACTATCTTGGGGCTGCCCTGCTATTGCTCAAACTTTGGCAAAACCTGTAATTAATACAATTAAAAATGGTTCTGTAATATTTGCCTATTTTCCCGATAAAAGGTTTCTGTCTAAATCAAATTATTTAGTAGCATAAAAAAAGCCAGGGTCAAAACCCTGGCTTCGCAGTCATCCGTATAAGAACTTCCAGTTCCTATGATCATCCATGATAAAATCATATCCGTATGATTACAATTCCGTTTGCTTGACTTATATCCTTACAAGTCATGGTTAAAATGTAGCAATAGAAAACAAGAAGCGCAAGGACAGTTAAGGATTCGTTCCACAATTTATCTCGAGCAAACCAAAAGCATATTTATAAATTATTAATTAAAAACAATGAGTTAATTTAATCTGATGAAATTGACGTCAAAAAAATAGCCATTATCCTTAACTGAATTGAGAAATATCTTACAAGAAATCGAGCAAAAAAATGATATAACCTACCATTAGAATACAAAACCGGAATTTATTCAGAACGACTTATACTCAACCTGAGATTAAATAACCAATTATCACATAGAATACTTTTTATTCCGCTGTGTCTCCAAGATGGAGGCATACCAAAATAAATTTGAAATCCTTTAGTTAGTTAGCAAAAGACATGAAAACTGAAACGGGCACAATATTTGTCAACACCTAATTTACTAAATCATTCTATGAAGCATAAAGTATTCTTTAAGCAATGCTGGATGTCCGAAAATTATAGCCCCATGTAGGCGTAGTGAAGAGGATGCAGAAATCTGCCCTTCATTTAAATAAAAGTGATAAAATGAGTTTGCGGAATGAATTCACAATGTAGAATTCAAAATTAAATGAACAAGTTATACATTAACTTAAGGGTTACCTCAAAAAAAATTACTTAATATCCTTAAATAACCAGTGTAATCACTATGTTTCGTTATAAATGCTTGATTATGTCAGGAGATATGGTAATTTATTCTGCATCTAGATCACGCTTTAGAGCAATATGATGGACAAACAACCGTTAACTGCAGTAAAAAAAGATAAGTTACTTGTGATAGATTGGCTTATTGAACATTTCCCAAATGCCTTTTTTAAAAAGGGAACTCAGATTAAGCCCCTAAAAATTGGAATATTTGATGATATTATCGATTTTTACGAACGACTAGACTCCCCTCCTTTCAGCAAAAAATCACTGAGGGAAGCGATAAGCTATTATAGTGCATCACCAGCGTATCTAAATTGCCAAAAAGAAAATGCAGCACGAATCGATATTTACGGGAATGAAGTAGATACGGTAACTCAAGAACAAGCTAAATATGCTCATCAACGTTATTTAGAGCGTTATAATAAGAAGAAAATTTCGGAAAAAAATAGCAGCAGCCAAGGTGACGCGTAGCGGAAACCCTGCAGCGCATCCAAGTCATAAACTATAGCAGTAACACTCTTCCCAGTCGGTTGAACTGTATGCTGCTATTGTAGAGCCATTAAATAGTTGACCCTAACGTCAGATCCTAACGAAGCCTTCCTCAAAAAAGGATTATAATCCATTCCTTTCAAATCAATTAAGTTGAAATCGAAAGGACGAGCCATGGCAAGCAGTTCACTAGGTTTAATAAACTTTTTATAGTCATGCGTTTGTCTGGGTAATAAATTCAGAACATATTCTGCGGCAATAATCGCAGTGGCATATGCTTTTATCGTTCGACTGATTGTTGATACAAATAAAAAGCCCTGTGGTTTGAGTAGTCGTCTGCAATGCTCAAAAACCAACCCAGGATTTTCTACATGCTCCAACATTTCCATACAGGTAATTACATCAAAACTTTTCTCTTTATATGCTTCAATCGAAGTACATAAATAGTTAATGTTCAGATGATTAATATTTGCATGTTCCTGCGCTACGCAAATTGCTTCAGATTCTGCGTCTATTCCAGTAACTCTTGCCCCTGACCGTGCCATAGATTCAGATAAAATGCCGCCACCACATCCAACATCCAAGACATTTAGATCAATTAACTCAACATACTGCTTAATAAAATCAAGTCGTGTTTCATTAATGTCATGAAGAGTTTTCAGAGGTCCTTCAGTGTCCCACCATAAGTTAGCGTGCTGTGCAAATTTATTAATTTCTTGAGGATTAACAGTTGATTCAATATTACTCATCTTGTAATAAGTCCAGAGGTTTAAAAAAATCGATAACGTGCTGATTGGTGATAAAACTTATATTATAGGGATGTTCCGCGATAAGTCCTATAGGTAATTTATCTTGTGCAACAGTTTCTGCAATTTTACCTAATAAAATGAGCTGAATAGTAGGCTTTATTATAGCCAATTGCTCCAAAAGGCTTTGCATAAAGGGTTTCCATTGACGAGCATGATAAGGAACTTTACCTTCACTATAAACTAACGAGGCATTGAGCAGCAAAATACCTTTATTCATCATTCCTTCAAATAATTGTCGTCCTGTTTGTATTAAAATACTCTTATTCACTAGCGCAATATTGGCTTGCGATGTATTGGAGTCCAAATCACCACGTGCAACAAGCAGCATTTTAATCAAATTACGTAAGGAAGTCGCCCTATTAACTTCTTTGCTTAATCCATTCGAACTCCATAAATTGCCGACTGAGTTATCCCAGAAAGCATATCCATTCGCTGAGTCCTTGCGTGGGTAAGGTGATTCACCTAATAGAATATATTTGGTTTTTGATAATGGCAAACTAAAAGCTGCGAATAATCGATCCTCCCCTGGCAACCAATATCTGTCATTCATTAACTGATGTAGATAATCTTGATCCATAGTTTTTAATGCTTTGAATAGAATTTCTTTCCAATCAGAATGACAATTATTTAAAAAGGAATGATGTTCCATTTTTATGCCCGGCAAATAAAAATCTAATGACACTTCCACTCTTTCCCCTTTTTTCTTATAATGCGCTTAATTTACACAGATATATGGCAATTGATGAGCACTAGTGTAAATACTGAAGATAACTTGACCAGCGATGCAATACATAATCGTAACTGCTATGCTTATTTTCTTCAATTAAAACCTGTACTTCATACCCAAAGCCAATTTTTCACTAAACTTCTACCAGAATTTGCCAAATTAAATGCTGTAATGGGGCAAGAATATGATGAAAATTACCCTTATGGGAATTTATATTCAGCTTGTATCGCTTCTTTGGAAGAATTTATTGATAGCAGTCCAACAGAAAGAATTAAGGAGCTAGATGATTTAGTCCTGGCTATTTATCACAATGACAACAAGATCCTTGAAGAGTCTTCTGCATGGATAAATGTTATTGACTCGGAAATCCGTCCTCGACAATCAAATACCGCAAAAAAAATTCAAAATAGAATAAAAGATACAAAAAGGAATATTAATCGATATTCCCCAAATGACTCAGAAGGAATTTATCGTCGCCTTTATTCTTTATTTGCAAATAACTTTAAACCTCAATATGAAACTAATCTACCAACAATAAAAAATTTTTCTTATAAAAAAAGAATAGATGCAACAGAGTATCGTTTTAGCACGCAAGCCCAACGGCATAATGGAAATACCCGTATAAGCCCCTTATTCAGACGTTGGTTACAAATTAAAGCTGAACAAACCGATCCTACTCAACCCATATGTCATATCTATTTTAATAATCTTGCATTAGATCGAAGCGATTATGATATCGCGGGCTCCAAAGAAAGAGACCTGACACTAGAACTTCATAAACTTGAAGACGATCCAAACCTTAAAACACTTGTGATTACGCTTCCAGCCTATGAAGGATTAATGGATCCATCTGATTATGTAATAACACACGACCAGCTATCTCCACGCTCTGTATTTTATGAGTTTCTGGATATTGCCCGAGAGAAAGCAAAGAAAGAAACCATTTCTGATTTCAGAATTAGTCCCAAGGCGAGAACCCTATTATTTGGGACCTCTGAAAATGAAGAAATAATTTTGAAAAAATTACTTATGAAGAGTTTTCATGCACAAGGACTTGCTAACAAACATTTCATTTCTTCTGCAGAAAAACAAGCGGTTTGGGTACACTTCATTAAATATGAACTGACCAATTACATACTTAAAACAATACAGCCTAAAAGCTTTAATTTTTCATGCAAAGATGCAATAGATCGTGGCGCCCTATCGTCTACTTATTATAACTTGATTAAATCCTTTAAATTAGAACAACCAATAAACAAAGAAGAGTTTGAACGTTCTCTTGATGCACCCGCCGCCAATGTCAAAGGGAGGGGTATGAATTTTCATCGAAAAATCATCTGGAATGCATTAAACACCTATGTCAATGCAAATTATTCTCAATTAATTACTCATGAGAAAAAATCATGGTTAATCTATTGGCGCGATATGAATTGCCCTAAGATACGGACAGAGAAGCTTCTCAGAATCAGGCTCAAACAAACCATACAACAATTTCAGGCATTACCAAAAGAAAAAAACAACATCAAAAAGACAGGACTGCATTTGTTAGATATTGTGAAAGAGCTCCATGATAAAAAGGCAGGCGGTAAAAGACTTCTACTTGAAGTAGTTTCACGAACATCCGAACTCATACATACTTCATCTGAAGAGTCGATTGAAAAATATAATAGTTTGGCCAATGAATTAAAGGTTAATCATCCCTCATTATATGTTATTGTCGGTATCATGGAAGTATTGTTAGGCTTTTTACTTTATATTCCGTCCCTTAGTTATTCAGAAAAGCTAATTGAACATGGAACTGCCACAACAAACACAGGCTTTTTTTATCATCGTAGAACAGAATTAAGCGACAAAATGCTTCATTTTGCATCAGTTTCAGCATCCCTTGGAGTCTAAAAAGTACTTTTTATAATCAATACTACAAACCCAGGTAGATAAGTTGCATACAGCAAATTGTTTTAAATAACTCTATTGGAACAAATTTTTTACTTGCTTATTGATGCTTTTGTGGTTAAAAATAGAATTTACAGGGAGATTCTTAAACACAGGGAGCAGGTGTTATGTCTACTAATGAACTAGAACTTGATGTAATTATAAAGAATGAAACAAACCCTCCTACTACAAATAGAGTGGTTGTGGAAAAAGCTTTATCGCAGATGAATTTTTCTGATGCAGCAAAACAATTATTGTTAGACCCAGATTCATCTAAAACTGATCTTGATAGTTTGCAAAGCATCGCTTTAACTCAAGAACATTTATCACAAGTCAAAAAAAGTTTAGGCGCTATAGTGGATAGTTTACAAGATAATCCAAGTCTTATTTCACGTGCTGCTGCGTTTTGGGGTGAGTTGCCCCTTTGGCAAAGAATCGTAGGGGGGGTTGCCATATCAGGACCAACCCTAATTATAGGAGCTGCAGCTCATATTGGATTTCTAGTAACGATTAGTGGTGTAAGCGTTTTAGCATACACGACAAGTGGTATTGTTCTGGATGACCATCATTACCATACCAAAAACATTGCTCAAAAATTAAAAGAAGGAATTTTTGGAGTTGCAGAAATTCTTGAACTGACTATTGGAGCATTAGATTCAATTCGTAAAAAATTAGCCACTGAAATAGATAAGTTTAAAGAGGAAAATGAAAAGCTTGCTAAAAATATTACACGACTTAACGAAGAAGTTGAAACGTTAAGCACTCAGGTGGAAGTTTATATTGAAACTGAAAAATTACTTCGAAGGAATAAGGAAGATCTTGAAAAAATAGCATCATCGCTTAAGCTCGATCTGGATAAGCAAAGTGTGCAATTTGAAGCCAATCAAAAAGAGCTTGAAAAAGTTCGAGATTTACACTCAAGAAGCTTATTGTTATTGTCTCAAAAAACTTCTGAGTTATCAGAAGTTAGAAAATCTATGGGAGTTGAAGTAGAGAAGGCAAAAAGCATAGCCAGCACATTAGAGGGCACTGTAAAAGCGCTCACCAGTGCGGCGATTAGTGACTCCAGTCAGCGACAAGCTTTTCACGAAAAATTAGATGCTTTTTTAATGGATAAAACAACTAGTTTTGACCAAGTAGCAGAACGTATTAGTAAAGCAGAGTCTGAACTTTCTGAGGTAAAATCCGAATTAAAAGCCAGTACAGAGCGTTTTAATAAGCTATTAGAACTCCAGGAAAAACAACTCCAACGTTTGCAGGGCCTTGATCGGCGTGTAGACATCTGTGTCCATCCAGAATTACACCCAACTAAAAGCGAAGAGCAGGTAAAACATGAAGGATTACTTAGTAAATTCGGAATAATGGCCCTTCCACAAATATGGCCAATAAATAACCCGGCGCCCAAACAAAATCCACAATCGTCTCCAATACTTTAAATAATAAATTTTAAGTTTCAAATTCAAATTCCTCCGAGTCTAAGTATTCGGAGGACAGGATTTACTAATCTCAATATAAATTCCAATCTTTTTTTCTTCGTTGTACAACTTGGAGCATGCATTGTTAAGTACATTAATTTCAGCTATTCTGTATTTTTTAGTTATAAGTCCATATGCCAGCAGTGATTAAACCATACAATAAACTGATAAATATAATAAAACATAATCAGGAAACAATGGTGAAGCAACTTTACCAGTTTTGTGAGATTAATTCTGGGACAGCCAATTTGGCTGGATTGGCGCAAATTACTGATCTCTTGCAAACTGTCTATAAGCCTATAGCTGATACAATCCAGGAAAAAAAACTAAATCCCTTATCTGTTATTGATATGTCCGGCAATACAATAACGCAAAACTGTGGATCTGCTCTATTCATTAGAAAACGACCACACTTGAAACGACGGGTTTTACTTTGCGGACATATGGATACTGTTTATGCAGCAGATAATCCATTTCAAGAATTAAAGTACGTCAATGATAATTGCATTAATGGACCTGGCGTTACTGATATGAAAGGCGGGCTCATTGTGATGTTACAAGCCTTATCCGTTTTTGAAGGCAGCGAACATGCAGCTGAGCTGGGCTGGGATGTTTTAATTAATGCCGATGAGGAAATTGGCTCACCTGCATCCAGCATGCTTTTCGATGAGTTGGCAGCGAACTATCAAGCAGCTTTAGTTTATGAGCCAGCGATGACACCATGCGGTACTTTAGCTAAAAACCGCAAAGGCAGTGGTAAATTGACCCTTATTGCAACAGGAAAAGCCGCCCATGCGGGGCGAGATTTTTCAGAAGGACGAAATGCAATTTCTTACCTAGCTGAGGCAGTATGTGCTGTACATGCCCTTAATGGGAAACGTGATGGAGTTACAATTAATGTAGGTAAAATTGCGGGTGGCGAGGCACTCAATGTGGTTCCTGACAGAGCAGTGGCACAGATTGATATCCGAATTAGCCTACCTGAAGATGAGTTTTGGGTACAAACAGAACTGGATAAAATTATTTGCCAATTAAAACGTCAGGGTTACTCTTTAAATGTTCACGGCACTTTTGGCAGGCCAGTAAAGCGTATATGCTCGGGCACAAAACGCCTATTTCATCGTATTCAACATTTGGGACAAGAGCTTGGTTTATCAATAGATTGGAAAGATAGTGGCGGCTGTTGTGATGGAAATAATTTGGCCCAGCATGGCTTACCAGTTATAGACACACTTGGAGTCAGAGGTGGTAATATCCATAGTGCCGAGGAATATATACTGCTTGATAGTTTGTCTGAACGCGCATCACTCAGCACCCTACTTTTGCTTGACTTAGCTCAAGGTGGCCTAGAGGAGCTAAAAAATGATGTTATTTCGTAGTGCTCGCAATACAGATTTAGATGCTATTCATCATTTGGCTGAGGAAAGTGGTATAGGACTAACAACGCTCTCTAAAGATAAAAAAATATTAGCAAAACGACTTCATTGGTCCACTGAGTCATTCCATAAAAGTGTGGAAAAACCCAATAATGAATATTATTTATTTGTCTTAGAGAATCCCAAGAATAAAAAAATAATAGGTGTTTCAGGAATTGAATCATGTACTGGACATGAGAGTCCTTTTTATTCCTATAAAATCTCCAAACGTACGCGAATTTGTCGTTCATTGGATATACGTAGTGATTATGAGGTTTTAAGTCTGGTAAATGATAATCAGGGGCGAAGTGAAATCTGCACTCTTTTTTTAGAGCCTAAGTATAGAAAACATAAAAATGGTTTATTACTTTCTAAAGCCCGTTTCCTTTTTATCGCACAGCATCCTAAACGTTTTGCTTCGACAGTCATTGCTGAAATGCGCGGAATCTCAGATAAAAATGGTATATCACCTTTTTGGGAAAATGTAGGAAGTCATTTTTTTCATATGTCTTTTGCAGAGGCTGATCGACTGACCCTGACAACCGACAAACAATTTATTGCAGACTTAATGCCTCGTAACCCCATATATATTAAATTGCTGTCTCTTCAAGCCCAAGCAGCGATTGGTCAACCTCATCCTTCGACACAAACAGCCATGAACATTTTATTAAAAGAGGGATTTCGCTATAACAAGTATATTGATATTTTCGATGCAGGCCCCACGCTTGAAGTACCTCGCCTAAAAATCAAAACTATAGAGTTAAGTCACCTTGTAACGATTAAAAATATTAGCGATGAAGTAAGTAGCACCAATTACTTATTATCAAATACTCAATTAGATTTCCGAGCAACAATTAATAGCGCTTTGGTTAATAAAGAAAAAAATACGTGCATTATCAGTAAAAATACTGCCAATCTTTTGCAAGTCACTTGCGGAGATCAACTGCGAGTTGCTCCTTTACAACTTAATGTGGGAGAGTTGAATGGCTAAATCGCCTGTAATTCATGGTAAAGGACATTATATTAATGGCCAATGGATAAAGGGAAATGGGACTATTCTAGAGTCGATAAATCCTGGTTATGGCACGTTACTTTGGCAGGGCAACAATGCCACAGAACAAGAAGTTTCTGCTGCATGCCATGCAGCGCAACAAGCACTTTTCTCGTGGTCCTCGCTTGATTTTGAGGTGCGTGCACATTATACCCAAAAGTTTTCCCAGCAAATTGAAAAGAATCGTGACCACTTGGCGCACTTAATCGCAATGGAAACAGGAAAGCCATTATGGGAGTCACAGACTGAGGTCAATGCAGTTATAGGAAAAATAAATTTATCAATTCAAGCTTATCATGAAAGAACATGGACAAAAATAACTCAAACAACTGAAGCAAATAGCTGCCTACGCTTTAAACCTCATGGTGTTATAGTCGTTCTTGGTGCATTTAATTTTCCAGCTCATTTAAGCAATGGACATATAGTTCCTGCTTTGCTAGCAGGTAATACTGTTCTTTATAAGCCAAGTGAACACTCACCTGCAGTAGCGGAATTCATTATGCAGTGTTGGCATGAGAGTGGTTTCCCTTCTGGGGTCATCAATTGTTTGCAAGGCGATGCCACCTGTGGGACGGCATTACTGACGCAAGACATTCAAGGCGTCTATTTCACAGGAAGCTATATGACAGGTTTACGAATTCACCAACATTTTAGCAATAAACCCGAAGTAATTTTAGCTCTTGAAATGGGGGGAAATAATCCTTTAGTCGTTGATGAGGTCACTGATCTCAATGCGGCTGTTTATCATACCCTGCTGTCTACCTTAATTACTGCGGGACAACGCTGTACATGTGCACGACGTGTCATTATTCCTGACTCACAGCAAGGTGATGAATTCTTAAATCGTTTCATTCAAACATGTTCATCAATTAAGGTCGCACCTTTTGATCAAAAGCCAGAACCATTTATGGGGCCAGTTATTAGTCATGAACAAGCTCATAAGCATATTCATAGCCAAAAAAAACTGATTGAGTTGGGTGGTGTTTCTTTATTACCCATGAATTTAATTGCTGAGCGCACAGGCCTGTTATCACCTGGTATTATTGATATGACTCATATTATAAATCCCCCAGATGAGGAAATTTTCGCACCATTAGTACAGATATACCGTTATACTCACTTTGAACAAGCAATCAATCTGGCCAACCAAACCCGCTATGGTTTGGTTGCGGGTTTATTCAGTAATAATGAGCAACATTATCAACAATTTTATCACCATGTTCGAGCTGGATTAATTAATTGGAATAGACCCACCACTGGCGCAGCTAGCAGCCTTCCTTTTGGCGGAGTTGGATTAAGTGGAAATCATAGGCCCAGCGCTTATTTTGCTGCGGATTATTGCGCTTATCCAGTAGCCAGTATGGAGCAACCTTCTTTAACGATGCCAGAACACATTTTACCTGGTATTTATTGAGAAAGTATCTAGCTGCTCTGGATAGAGCGTACTAAGCCCCACACGTTGCAGGGTAAATATAAGACGGAAGATTAAAATGAACGTTTATGAATTAAACATGGATGGCCTGGTTGGCCCTACTCATAATTATGCAGGACTTGCACCTGGTAATATCGCATCTTCATATAATGCATTAGCAGCTTCCAATCCCCAAGCAGCTGCCCTGCAAGGATTGGATAAAATGCGCTTGCTTCATAAAATGGGTCTAAAGCAGGGCTTACTTCCACCCCACCAACGCCCTAATCTTAAATTACTTCATCAACTCGGTTTTTGTGGTACACCTAAAGAACAAATTAATAAAGCTTTTAAAACAGCTCCAGAGCTCCTAGGGGCTTGCTATTCAGCATCCAGTATGTGGTCAGCCAATGCTGCTACTGTTTCCCCTAGCACTGATACACAAGATCATAAAGTTCACTTTACTGCTGCAAATCTTGTAAGTAATTTGCACCGACACCATGAGGCTGATTTTTCAAAAAAAATACTGGAGTTGATATTTGCAAATCCATCTTATTTTCATCATCATCCTATTTTGCCTCGGTCAATTATTACAGGTGATGAAGGTGCTGCAAATCACAGTCGTCTTTGTCAAAAACATAGTCAATCTGGAATTCATCTTTTTGTCTATGGGAAAAAAGCTCTCGGAAGAGATCAAACTCAAGCTGGACCAATAAAATATCCGGCACGACAGACTCGAGAGGCATCTGAAGCAATAGTTCGTCAACATCAACTATCAGAAAACCAAGTTGTATTTGCTTGCCAAAACCCTCTTGCTATTGATCAAGGAGTTTTTCATAATGATGTGATATCTGTCGCCAATGAATCAGTTTTTTTGGTTCATGAGCAAGCCTTTCTTCAACAAAACTCCATACTTAAAGAGTTAAGTGAAAAAGCCCCTTTTTCTTTAAATATTATTCAGATTTCACAAAAAGAGCTTAGTGTCACCGATGCAGTTGAAACGTATCTTTTTAATTCGCAAGTTATCAGTTTAACGAATCAAAATTCCATGATCCTCCTGGCTCCTGTTGAGTGTAAAAATAACCCTCGTGTGCAGGCATGTATTGAGCGAATATTATATGATGAATCCAATCCAATTAACTCAGTCTACTTTCTTGACTTGAAACAAAGTATGCGCAATGGTGGTGGCCCAGCATGCTTGAGATTGCGTGTTCCCTTAAATGACGAAGAACTACAAGCCATGCACCAGGGTGTATTAATTAATGATGAACTATTAAGCATCTTAGAAAAGTGGGTATTAAAGTACTATCGCACGGAGTTAGTTGCAACAGACTTAGCTGATCCTCAGTTGATTGAAGAATGTTTTACTGCTTTGGATGAGTTAACTCAAATTTTAAGACTTGGATCAATTTATCCCTTCCAATTAGAGAAGACACGCTAAAATGTGGAGAACAAAGTTAGGTAAATGCATCTATACCTCTCCCTCAGGTTATAAGGTATACCAAAATGCCTGTTATCGTTGGTTAACCTTAGGTAGTAATGCGCTACAGACTGTTATTAACCGTCATAAGCCCCAGAAACCCATTTTGTACTATCTTCCAGCACTCACATTAATGGCCCGAAATAATCCAGGAACTATTTGTATGCTAGGATTGGGTGGTGCAGGAATTGCATTAATGCTAAAAGACTCCCCTCTAGTTGCTGTAGACAATAGCGAAGAGGTCATTGAAATAGCTAAACGTTTTTTTATCATAGGTCGCTTAAAAAATTTAGCAATTATCCACGAAAACGCGATGGATTATGTACAGCAATGCAAGACAAATTTCACTCATCTCATTGTTGATCTATATAATGCGAATCATTTTCCACCGGAATGTGCCAATGATCATTTTTTTGTCTTATGCAAAAGGATAATAACTGAAGATGGATTTTTGGCTCTCAATTTAGCCAATATAAAAGAACAATATCCAATTTTTCAATTTGTCAAAAATCAATTTAACCATACCCTAGTTATTCCAGTAAGAAAAAGCGCCAATATAATCATACTTGCATCCAAAAGCAAAAATAAAGAGCAATTCATGAATAAAATAAAGGAAACAGGAGCATTTAAGCGAATTATATGGGTTGATTCCTGGGGTTATGTAGGGGATTACAGACAAACTACTTGGCAGCGATTAGCAACTTATTTTAGGAGAAAATAAAGCATTAAACAGCAGGATTCGGTGATCTGTATCAAAGTCCTTAAAATATATATAAATGTCGTTTATAGTTTCCAAATCAAATATAGTACCTTTACCTTCTTGGATTGAATGCGACATCCTTTCTGGATACAGAGAACAAAGGGTTACTTATTATTACCTAGCATAAAATCTTCAAATATATCTATTATCAATCCAAATGATCTCACATTACACAATTTATGATGAAGGTATACTAAATATTTTACGTTATAAAGAGCTCTCTAAAATTCCTCCTCACGAAGTGGAGGAATTTTATGATGAAATCACAGAAAGTATAGGTGCGAACACTGTTTTCCTTATAACCCCCTCTGTAAAAGCCGATACCAAGGAAGAGGACGAGAAGGAAATAGACTGGGGGAAAGAGGAGGATAATTCTCAATCCATGAGGAATTATAAAATAACTGCAGGATTTAAAGACGATACTTCTGCAGTGAATTCATTGAGCGCCTTCATTTCTTTGGAAGGTTTAAATAAACTATATACGGCGAGCCCTCCAGCTACGGCGCCCAATGCCGTACTTGATGAAGCAACAGTTAATGCAGCAGTATAACCACTTAGAATTCCGGCAAAAAAAGCGCCTGGACCGGCCCAGCAACTACATGCAACTCCAATTGTAAAACCAATTAATGCAGTAACAATGAGAGCAGCTGCTGCTGCAGCAACCGAAAGTACTACATGAAGCACATTAGGATGTTGACAATCCAAAATATCTTTACAATTATTTGTAAAATCATCGATTGCTTTCGCTTTGTGCAATGGGGTAACACTGGAATTATTAGTATCAACAAATATAACTCTCGATAGTTTAAATAACTCTTGATTAATTGAAAGTTTTTTCCTATCGGGTAGTTCTTTTAAACTCTCTAACAACCTGGCTTTCGCTTCGCCCCAAAGAGAATATTGTTTTAACTTACACAGCTGGGTAATTATAGAAAATAGCTCATTTACATTATCTCCATTTTTGGCTGATGTAATAATAAAGTGAGCAATCTCTTTTGATTTGATTTTCTTAAATGCATTCAAGTCAGCTGTCGCCAAATCCGATTTGGTCCCAACACAGATAATAGGAGCATTAGGAGCAAATTCGCGAAACTCTTGAATACTTTTATTAAATTCTTGCTCATTAATTACTTCAGTCAAATCAATGCAAAA
The DNA here is from genome assembly GCF_001467945.1 of Legionella parisiensis. Lineage (GTDB taxonomy): Bacteria > Pseudomonadota > Gammaproteobacteria > Legionellales > Legionellaceae > Legionella > Legionella parisiensis. The sequence continues at coordinate 1,534,747 of NZ_LNYQ01000013.1, read as the reverse complement.
TATGCCTACATCAGCTCCTTTGTAAAATACAGAGCTCATCCCTTGAAATCGTTCATCCCCTGCTGTATCCCATAAGTTCACTGTATTATCGGAAGCAATTTCTCGAGTTAAAAAATCAGCACCTACAGTAGAACCAGGTTCATATTGAAACTCAAATTTTTCCTGTAAAGCAATGCGACGATTAAGCTGCGTTTTACCACCTTTATATTTACCAAAAAAAACTACCTTGTATCGCATGAGGAACCTCAAAAAATTATTGGTTTGGTATTTAATCGGATCAACAAATTTCCCTGTTTCGATTTATAAATAAGCTAGAAAATTCAATGCGCTGTTTGAGAACGTTGAAGGATAAAAATTACATAAGGGTGATTGTTGCTTGAGGCCATTTGCTTCAAGCAACAATTTGACTTAAATTTCCATTAAGTCTTTTTCTTTTTCGGCTAATAATGCATCTATTTCCAGGATGTATTTATCAGTCAATTTTTGAATGACCTCTGTTGCTCTACGCTCATCATCTTCTGAAATAGTCTTATCTTTAACCAGTTCTTTTAACTGATTATTAGCATCCCTTCTAATATTACGAATAGAAACCTTTCCTTGTTCGCCTTCGTTACGGACAACTTTGATTAGTTCCTTTCTCCGTTCTTCAGTTAATGGAGGCATAGGGACGCGAATTGCAGTACCTGCTGTAGCAGGATTCAAACCCAAATCAGAATTCAAAATTGCCTTTTCTATAGCTGATACCAGCGATTTTTCCCAAGGAGTTACTAATATTGTTCGCGAGTCACTGGCAGTAACATTAGCAACTTGATTTAATGGAGTCATGGTTCCATAATAATCAACTTGCACATGATCCAGCAAACCAACATTTGCTCTTCCTGTACGAATTTTTGTTAGATCCGTCTGTAATGATTCAACGCTTTTTTTCATTCGCTTTTCTGAATCTTGCTTAATCTCATTAATCATGATTAGCTCCGACTATAGTTCCTACGCGTTCTCCAGATACAATTCTTCTCAATGCATTAGGTGCCGTCATATCAAAAACCTGCAAAGGCATACCCTGATCTTGACAAAGACATATTGCAGTTGAGTCCATCACTTCCAGGCCTTGAGTTAAAACCTCAATATAAGTCAAATAATCATAACGTTTGGCATTAGGATTTTTAAAGGGATCTTCCGAGTAAACACCATCAACTTTAGTTGCTTTTAAAACTACATCAGCACCTATTTCAATAGCTCTTAAACAAGCAGCCGTATCAGTAGTGAAAAAAGGATTTCCCGTTCCTGCTGCAAAAATTACAACCTGTCCGGTTCGCAAGTGTGTAATTGCTTTACGTCGATGATAAGGGTCAACTACACCAAGCATAGGAATGGCTGACATAATACGTGCAGGCATATCAATACGCTCCAGAGCATCTCGTACCGCTAAAGCATTCATCACTGTAGCCAGCATACCCATATGGTCACCAGTTACACGCCCTACTCCTGCTTGAGAAAGTGCCTTACCACGAAATAAATTACCACCACCTAAAACGAGGCCAACCTCAACGCCCATCTTGATTAATTCGGCGATATCCTTAGCCAATGTATCCAAGACCGAAGGATCAATACCAAATTGTGATTTGCCCATAAGGGCTTCGCCACTATACTTTAATAAAATACGTTTATATTTTAATGGGTGACTTTCATTCATCATGTACGAACCTGAGCCATCACTTCTTCAACAAAGTTATCTTCTTTTTTTTCTATTCCTTCACCAACTTCGTAACGGATAAAAGACAGAACCTCAGTATTCTTTTCCTTTAAAAGCTGTCCCACTTTGATATCAGGATTTTTGACAAATGGTTGACCCAATAAGCTGACTTCATCAATAAATTTATTGATCCGGCCCTCAATCATCTTATCGATAATTTCTTGTGGCTTACCACTTTCTTTTGCCTGAGCAGTAAAAATTTCACGCTCATTTTCAATTGCTTCTGCAGATACTTGATCTTTGCTTACTACGATCGGTTTACTTGCAGCAATATGCATTGCGATGTCTTTGGCAAGCTCTTCATCACCGGTTTTAAGCGCAACCATAACGCCAATTCGTGAGCCATGTAAGTAGCAACCGATTACTCCAGTATCACAATGCATGCGCTCCAGGCGTCTTAATTTAATATTTTCACCAATTTTCGCCACTAATTCCTGGCGTGCCTGCTCTACAGTACTTCCAGAAGAAAGAGTAATAGCAGACAACGCGTCAATTGTGGTAGCCGAGCTGTTTAATGCAGCTTCTGCAGCTTTATTAGCAAAGTTAGTAAAGTTTTCATCACGCGCAACAAAATCTGTTTCGCTATTAATTTCAAGCATCACCGCACTGTGTCCATCGATAGAACGTGCAATGATAATTACACCCTCAGCAGCAACACGATCTGCTTTTTTATCCGCTTTTGCCTGTCCTGCTTTACGCATTTCAATGATTGCAGCCTCTATATCACCATTGGTTGCTATTAGAAACTTTTTACATTCCATCATGCCCGCACCGGTACGCTCACGTAACTGCATGACTAAACTTGCACTAATCGACATTTCATTTCTCCGTATAGCAAAAAGGGGGCAAATTAAGGTGTTCAAACACCTGGGCCCCCTGTATTTTAAATTTTAATTATTCCCCGGCTTTTTCTGCATCACTAGTTTGTTCAACCACTTCTACAAATTCAGCATCAGATGAAGAGCCTACTCCAACTGTGTTACTGCCTTTGGCATCTAAAATTGCATCAGCAATACAACGGACATAAATATCAACTGCTCTCATAGAGTCATCATTGCCAGGAATAATGTAATCAATGTTTCTTGGGCTATTGTTGGTATCAACAACACCAATAACAGGAATCTTTAACCGATGAGCTTCTTCAACAGCAATGTGCTCAAAGCCAACATCAACAACAAACAGAGCATCAGGCAAGCCGCCCATGTTTTCGATACCCCCTAAACCTCTTTCTAGTTTCTCTAGTTCACGTGTCAGCATTAGTGCTTCTTTTTTGATCATTCCGTTAAACAGTCCCTTTTCTTGCATTTCTTTCAACTCTTTTAAACGAAAAATAGACTGACGCACTGTTTTATAGTTGGTCAACATACCACCTAACCAACGATGATCAACGTAAGGCATACCACAACGTCTCGCATGTTCACGAATACTGTCTTGTGCTGCCCTTTTGGTACCTACAAATAGAATTTTTGCTTTGTTTGATGCTAATCTACCAACATAATTCACTACGTCGCTCAGCATCACCATTGTCTTTTCAAGGTTGATAATATGGATTTTGTTACGAGATCCAAAAATATACTCACCCATTTCAGGATTCCAGAAACGTGTTCTGTGTCCAAAATGAGCACCTGCTTCGAGTAATTCACGCATACTTATATTCATTATTTATCTCCAGGGTTAGTCCTCCACGCTTCCCATACGAAACCCTCCAGGGACCCATTCGTATGTGTCGAAACGTGTGTGTATTTAAAGCGCGACCTTTATACCATGTTTGGCGAAATTCATCAATCGAATTTAACTCCAAATCATTTTTTTTATATTGTGCTAAGCTTTTTTTAAGGACTCCCGATTAATTTGTAGGAGTCTACAAAAACTGGCTTTTTATGTGCGGTAATTTATTGAAACCAAAATAAAGAAAAAAATGTATCAATATAATCCTAACTTACATGTAAAAATCTGGTTAAGCAATAACCCAAATGTATTTATGAATTTGGAAAATCAAATTCGTCTTATTGAAATGCGGGAGAAAAATCCTAACGATACGATTCATTTGATATATGATTCTAAATTAATTACACCGACCTCTGTAAATGCGCTTCATGAATTTTGTAAAGAACATCAAATTATTTCAATTGATGCCCATACAATTGATGCATCACTTGAATCAGATAACGAAAGAAAATTATATAATTTTTATAAAGAAGAAATTAACAATTTAAAAACGGGCGGAAACTTGGCTGTTGCAAGTGATATTTTAAGATGGCTATCACCGATATTTAAAAAAGGTACTTATACAGACTTTGATTTTCCGATTGATACATCTGCTCTTCCCAAATTAATTACAACTGAAATGCCTATGTTACTAAACATTGGCAGTTTAAAAATGGGTAAGAAGGAATTCATACTGGCAAATAATGATTTTGTGGCGATAATAGACGCAAGCGCTGCGCAAAAAGAGATCGAACGGGTGCAATGCGGACTTATCGCCAGATTAACTCATTATGATACCGATTTTATTGAACGAACGGAAACTGAATTAAATGAAGACAGCTTTATAAATCGTCATCTTCTAAAATTTATGAAAAATCGTTCTGAATCTCTTTATATAGCAAAATCCAAAGAAATTATTCCACCGGATACATCAGGCTCCTCCTTAAAAATTAGAGCATATATTATTGAAGTAATGAAAGATAAAAACAAATTTTTAAATTTTAACAAAATCACTCCTCAAGAAAGTCATGATGAGGTAATAAAGAGATTGAGAAAAGACCTTCATACTCAGCTAAACCTGGTGAAATATCTTTTTTTTAGCAAAGAATATTCTTTTATTAAACGTATTTTAGAAAAAAATGATGATAAGTTTTTAGCTTATTTAATGAAAAAAGAACGAGATCTTTATCTTAAATCAATCGTGGTATGCACTACAGGCCCAATACAAATATCGAATGCATTATTCAATGGCTATGTGGTGGATACTGATAAATTTATCAGAGAAATTCAGCCAATCTCTTTTAATCATTATGGGTTGCAACATGCTTTTCGCTCACAAAACTCGATTCCTTTACATGAGAATGTTTTGGGAATGCTCAAGTTTCTTGGTGTTAATGAGGGTGAATTAAATGACTCTTCATGGTTGGAGTCTGGAAAAAAATTGCAGGCCTCGCGGACAAAATTGCTGGCTACACGTCAAAAAGAACTCGCGATAAGCCTGCCTCTTTCTTTTTGCACAATAAAAAATGATGTGGAAACATATATCCAAAAAATGACAAAAATTCCTTATCGATCTTTTTCTAGTGAGGAAAAATATACACTTACAGACGATCTTGAACTTATATTAAGTTGTTTTAATCAAAAAAATGAATTTAATATTCTCCAATTTAAAAAGATCTTACTTAGCATCCATCATCACGATGTATATACACAAAAATTAATCGGAGATCTCAGAAATCTCTGCCATGAAGCGATAATTTTTAATCTTGCAAAAAATAAAAAAATAAAATTAGATCTGCCTTCTCATATAGAGCAATCTTAAGATTTTTTTGATTTTCAAATTGATAAGATAAAAAGTAGCTAAGTTCTGTATTTATTAACTCTATAGACTATACTCCATTAGAGCATTAGCAGAGCAAAAATAATTGGCAGGAACATGGGGGAATGGATAATGAATAAAAAATTCATCTTGTTATCAATAATCGTATTGGGACTGCTCTTGGGTCAACCAAGCTTTGCATGTATTGGAGATTCAAAACAATGTAACCCCCATCGTCGATTTGATAGGTTAGCACAAGAACTCAATCTTAATGCGGATCAAAAAGCCAAACTTAAAGCATATCGAGAAAAAGCCAGGTCTTCTCTCAAAGAAAACTATGCTCAACTTAGATTACTACGCAATCAAATAAATTCCTTACTAAAAGCTGAGAAAATTGATGAAACAAAACTTGATGCTTTAGTAGAAAAAGTAAATAGGATAAAAGGCTCTATGTTAAAAACGAGAATAATAATACAGCATCAAATGTTTGCACTTTTAAACGATAGGCAAAAAGCTAAATTTCTCGAATTAAAAGAAAAATGGTTTCTAGACCATAACTAAATTCGACTTGTCTATTTTTCTGTGATTACTTTTTATAGCCTGGGCTAAAAAACACCAGGCTATAATTGCCCTACATTAAACACATTATTACTTTCGTGTGGCAACTGCTTTAAAATTTATAGTAACTTCATCCTTTATTTCACTTGTACTCGACCAATCACCTTGCCCAATACCAAAGTCTAACCGTTTTACTGTGGTTTTTCCTTCAACAACCAAATGATTTTTAGGTGACTCTATTGCAGTAAAGGTAAGTGTTACGGGAACTGATTTATTTTTTATAGTTAGTGTTCCAGCGGCCTCATAATTTTTATCATCCTTTTTACTGAATTTAGACGACTTAAACTCAGCTTTTGGGAATTCCTTAGCATTAAACCAGTCAGGGCCAAGTAATATTGAACTTATTTCTGCATAGGAAGTAGTAAGTGAGTTGATATTCACTACTACGTCAACTGTACTGTCTTGATAATGTTCGGGATCTGCAGCTATTGTTGCAGTAAATTCTTTAAAAGACCCCGAAACAGGAGCATTATTTTGTGTTGCTGTAAAGATTATACTGCTTTCATTTGGAACTAGTGTCCATTCAGGTAAAGAAGCCGCATAAACACTATTCAAGAAAAATAGAAAGAAAAAGATCTTAATTATTTTCATGGAAACATTCTCCTTAATATATCATCCTTGTTTATAAAATGATGCTTTAAAGCAGCGCCTGTATGAAGACATATTGCAGCAATCAGTGCATAACCTAACCATTCATGGACCCATTCAAATAAAACTCTATTACTTTCGTCAGGAGCTATAAGATTAGGTAAAGTGAATAAGCCAAAAAATGAAGCAGGCAAACCTGCAGCAGAAGTAATTAACCAGCCTGTAATTGGCATTGCAAACATAAACACGTAAAATGCCCAGTGCATACTACGTGCAGCAATTTTTTCCAGCCAAGGTAATGCCAATTCAGGTTGTTCATTGCTTAGTCGCCAAATAATTCTAAAGATCGCCAAAAAAAGAACTAAAAAACCATACTCTTTATGCCATCCATAGAATTTCAGTCGCTCTGTATTCCATGGTAAAGACACCATATACAAACCAAGAATCAACAATCCAATAATTAATAAAGCAATTATCCAATGAAGTATTATAGTAACAATACCAAAATGGGATGAACTATTTTTGATTTGCATAAAATATCCTATTTTTTACCTTGTCCCTGTTCTTTATCTTGTTTTTTATTCTGATCAAGATAAGCTTCAGCTCCGATAGAAATATTTACTTTATCGCTTATTGAAGGTAAGAATGCATTGATTCCGAAATCGGAACGATTTATAGAACCTGTGGCTGTAAAACCGATTGACATTTTATTACTAATTAGATTCATTCCCACTTTATTCAAGGTAACCTGCAACACTACTGGCTTACTTACTCCGCGCAAGGTTAAAATACCATCAACTGTTGCTTTATTATCGCCCTGTGGAGTTACTTTATTGCTAACAAAAGTTGCTGTGGGATAACGCTCAGCATTAAAAAACAATTTACTTTTTAGATGTTTATCCAGTTCGGGAATACCCGTAATCATATCTCTAACATCAATTGTCGCATTGACTTTACTTTGACTTGGATTATCTTTGTCAAGAACCAACTGTCCCGTTGCATACCATTTGCCAAATTGAGTTGAAAAACCCAAGTGGTCAGCACTCCATAATACATAAGTATGATTTTTATCCAAAATGTATGTTTCAGGCGCAGCGCATGCTGGAGCAGAAAAACTAATTGCGATAAGTAATGACGAAACCCAGTTTCCTAGAATTTGCTTCATGATTAATTTCCTTATTTTTAAAATCAGTTTACAAAAAGGTTATTTTAAATTTTTATTCAGGTTTGAGACTACCACCAACAATCCGATCACATAATCCTTTAGGTAACAAAATAAAGGCGTCTTTTTGTTTGTCCTTAGTAGCAGAAGACGCGCATGAAGCAGTAGCCGTAGCACAGTCATTCATGCCTTTTTTAGAAATTCCGTAACATTTTTCAGTTGTGGCAGTAGTATCATTGTCTGCTGCTGAACTTCCTGTTGCAACAAGAACAAAAAAAGCAGTCATTACTGATTGCATCAACTTATCTCGTGTAAACATTTGTTTTTCCCTTACATTAAATGAATTCTTCTTTAAAATACAATAGAGTTACTTAAACAACAAGTGATAAGATAATAGCCAATATTAATGCTTAGTCAAAGAAAAAATCAATCGCTGAAAGGTCGCTTGCAAATGGTACTTTTGCCAAAAGAGGAGAAGTAAGCTTCTGACTTAATGTAGCAATATTAGCTGATAACTCTTGCATATTTGGATCAATACAATTGGCAATCCATCCCACACACTGAATATTATTTGTTCGCAAAGCAGTTTCTGTCAGTAAGGCATGATTAATACAGCCTAATTTCATCCCAACAACTAGAATAACAGGTATCTTGGTAATCTGCAGAAAATCAATCCAGGTTTCATGGTTATTTAAGGGTACCATTAATCCTCCAGCACCCTCAATAAACAATTTTTCTATCCCATCTAATTGCAAATTAAGGCAATAATCTGCAATTTCGCAAACAGATAAACAGACCCCTTCGCGATGTGCAGCAATATGGGGTGATACAGGCAGCTTAAATCGCCAAGGATTTATTACATCCAGACTGATATTATTTTTTTGCAAGTTTTGTGCATCACTGCTAACCAGCTTATTTTCTATTTCCATGCATCCACTTGCTACCGGTTTAATGGCAACTGCTGAAGAAAAATAATTTATTAAGCACGATGTTATATAGGTTTTACCGCAATCAGTATCAGTTCCCGTGATAAAAAAACGCTTCATTTAATGAATCCTCGTAGTTCTTCAATAAATAAATCCATATGAGATAAAAATGGCATATGTGCGGCTCGTTTGAATAATACATAATGAAAATCAGGATATGATAGTTTCATGAAATTCATCGTTTTAATCGGAACGATGGGATCAAGCCTACCAAAGATAAAACACGAAGGTTTATCAAACTGTTTTAATTTCTCACGTAAATCCCAGGTTTCTAAAATTTTAAGACCTAATTCCAAACCTTCTTGCGATGGAAGCTTATCAGGCAGATGAAACTGATTATCATTACGGGACAATCCATTAAGCACCAAAAATTCTTTTAGCGTTGCATGAGGTTCTTCTAATAGATTTTTATAAAACTTTTTAAAAACATCATGAGAAACACCTGGCCACAGATCAGAGTTTAAAAATCGCGGCGATGAAGTTATGTTAACAAGGTAATCTACTCTACCAGGTTCCTCTACTGCCAGACGCATAGCATATAACCCACCCATAGACCAACCGATTATAGCAAATCGATCAGGTAAGTGCTCTACTAAGAGTTCTTTAAAAGATTCCCAATCCATGACTGGACTGTGGCCAAATCCAGGTAAATCTACCAATATCAGCTGATAATCCTCAAAAAGTTTAGGTACTAAAGTTAACCAGATCTGACAATCAAATCCCCATCCATGAAAGAAAACAAGAGGGAATCCTTTTCCATAACTATGAATGTTTATTTTCATAAATTACACTTAACTTATCAAATAGCTCATGAATCTGCTCGGGTGTATGATTATAATTCAAAATAACACGCAACCCCGATGCTTTGATACTCACTGTAGGCTTTCTTATCGCACAACAACTAAAACCACGTCTTTTTAGCTCGCGAGCATAGTATAAAGCCAAATGCGGACATCCTAATTGAAGCTGTTGAATTGGACTAATTGAATCAGTCCAATTTAGCGGTGATTGTTTAACATAAGATCTAAATAGAGCAATCAGTTGTGTTAATTTCAATCGTCGCTCTTCAGCATTTACAACAATCTCCAAGGTATTCAATAGGCCATAACTTAAAGCCGGACTTACAGCAGTTGAATAAATAACAGAACGCCCTGCTTGTAATAATGCATTAATCCAGTCTGCTTTTCCTGCAACAAGCGCTCCTTGAGCCGCATAAGCTTTTCCTAATGGAATAATTCGTAACGGCACTTCATTTTGAGTTAATCCATGATAGGCTGTTGCTCCTTTTCCCTGGCTGCCTAAAATCCCAAAAGAATGAGCCTCGTCTACGATCAGCGCATTTTGACTTAAATTGCAAAGAGAAGAAAATTCTGTCAATGGAGCCAATTGGCCACTCATACTAAAAATACCTTCGGTGATTAAGGCTGAACTTTCAAAAAAATTTGGGGTTAACTTACGGCTTAAGTCATCTAAATTATTATGCAAATAACGAGTATAGTTAACCTGCGACAAAGCTAACCCATCATAAATTGAAGCATGTATTTCCTTATCAATAAAACAATGGACTTTTAATTTGCCAAGTAACGCTGTAACTGCAAGATTTGCTGCATAGCCTGAAGAAAATAAAATACAGTCATCAGCACCTAATAAATTGGCGAATGCTTCTTCAACAGCACGGTGATTGGCGTGATAACCACTCAGCAACATAGATGCGCCACTCCCACTTGGGAATAAGGTATATCCACGTTGATATCCTTCAGAAATACGTTTATCTCGAGTTAGAGATAGATAATCATTACTGTCAAAATGAATTAAAGATGAATTTTCAGCTGTCACAAATCTATTTCTTAATAAGCCTTCTTGTGTCAGCTGATTTGTATAATCTCTAATTTTATTGCTTAGAGTCATTTAGGCCATCTCGGTTAAACCGAGTTTGTCAAACAGGACCTTATCCTTAGTCCTCTGTGGATTCTCTTCCGTTAAAAGTTTATCACCCAACCATGCAGAATTCGCTCCAGCATAAAAACATAGAGCTTGTAGCTCATCACTCATTCCAACTCTGCCAGCTGATAGCCGAATCATACTTTGTGGCATTAGTATTCGCGCAGTTGCAATGGTTCTGACTAACTCAATCCCTTCCACTTCTGCTGCTTTTGCAAGAGGAGTTCCTTCAACTGGGATTAGACGATTTATAGGAACACTTTCTGGAGGTGTTTCCATATTTGCCAAAGTTAATAAGAATTCAATTCGGTCCTCTCGGGTTTCACCCAAACCTAGAATACCACCACAACATACGTTAATTCCGGCTGATCGAACATTATCCAATGTATCTAAACGATCGCTGAACTTACGTGTCGTGACTACTTTTTCATAGTAAGAAGGGGATGTGTCTATATTATGATTATAATAATCCAAGCCAGCTTCTTTTAAAGAAACGGCTTGTTCTTGATTCAGCATTCCTAAAGTCATACAGGTTTCTAATCCTAGTGCCTTAACTCCTTGGATCATTTCTTTCAACTCAGCCATAACCTTATCGGGTGGACAACGCCACGCAGCTCCCATACAAAATCGCTGTGCCCCCCCCTCTTTGGCTTCCTTGGCACGTTTCAAGACATCCTCTACAGACATCAATTTTTCTTTTTCAACATGAGTCTTATAATGACCGCTTTGCGAACAATATCCACAATCTTCAGGGCAAGCCCCGGTTTTAATACTTAGTAAAGAAGCGAATTGCAAAGAATTTGGTTGATGATTTGCTCTATGTATCGTAGAGGCTTGATGCAATAAATCATTAAAAGGTTGTTCATAAATTGCTGTAATTTCAGAAACAGACCAATGTTTCTTATCTTGAGTCACTACAGTACCTCCAAATTTAAGATGTAAAAAGTAGCCTAATTGTTCAAAAGAAAATTAGATACATTTTATAAATCCACGTTTTATTTAATTAACGGACATGATAAAGTTCCCTTCCATCTTGTCAACCAAAATTTTTAAAATGGTCAACACATACCAATTAATCAGTCGGGATTTGAAACATTTTTGGCATCCCTGTACCCAAATGAAAGACTTTGAAACATGCCCTCCCTTGATTATTGAAAAAGCTCAAGGAAGTTATCTTTATACTGATAAAGGTCCGTTAATTGATGCCATTTCCAGCTGGTGGTGTAAATCATTAGGTCATGGACATCCTGCAGTTATTGCAGCGGTAAAAGATCAGTTGGATTGCTTTGAACATGTCATTACCGCAAATACTACGCACCCGGCTCTTGTTGAGTTGGCAGAAGAGTTAGCTAAAATCACTAAAAAACAACACGTTTTTTTTGCGAGTGATGGCTCAAGTGCTGTTGAAATTGCGATGAAATTGGCAATCCATGCCAATCAAATTAAGGGTACAGAAAAAAATCAGTTTATTGCGCTTAAAAATGGATATCATGGAGAAACACTAGGTACAATGAGTGTTAGTGATTTGGGGCTGTATAAAGCGCCATATACATCATTTGGTCCGACCTGCCATTACATACAAAATATTCCTTACATTTCCGGGAAAGAAGATTCTTTATGGCACAATTGTGATTCATATTGGTCCACTGTAGAAAAAGAATTAGAAGCATTTAGTGATAAAGTCTGCGCTATTATTGTTGAGCCATTGATTCAAGGAGCAGGAGGAATGTTGTGTTATAGTCCTGATTTTCTCAAAAGGTTATCATCCTGGGCTCAAAGTAAAAATATTTACCTTATTGCCGATGAAATAATGACAGGGATGGGGCGAACGGGTAAATGGTTAGCTTCGAATCATGCAGAAATTGAACCGGATTTGATTTGTTTATCCAAAGGATTAACCTCTGGCTCTGTTCCTCTAAGTTGTGTGATGATTGACAACTCTATTTTCGATCTGTTTTATTCCGATTATGAAACGGGTAACTCCTTCTTACACTCACATACCTATAGTGGAAACCCACTGGCGGTCAGCGCTGCATTAGCAACAATCCGCGCTATGTATCAAGAAAGAATCATTGAACACGCACAAAACTTAGGTGAATACATGCTTTCCACTTTAACTGAGGTTGCACAACTATCAGATAAATTAAGCAACGTACGCGGAATTGGGGCAGTTGTAGCTGCCGATCTAGAAGATGCAGGACAGCAGCGAATAGGTAATAAGGTTTATCAGCACGCATTAAACCATGGAGCCTTAATTAGGCCTATAGGAAATACGCTTTATTGGCTGCCCCCATTGAATACAGATTATGAGGTAATTGGGAAATTAGCGGAAATAACACTACACTCTATAAAGGGAGCCTATGCAATGCCTTAATCATGCGAAAAATATTCAGCACCATGACATTTTATTTCTACAAACGATTCAAATTATTCTGGATATTTTTCACCATTTTTTTACTAATTATATTTTCTTATATTACTTGGCATAATAAGGTTAAAAGCTCTTCTACTTTGGTTACTGAACTAAGCAATAAACTCGCATATAACCTTGATAACTTTATTAATGATACTCTTTTGGATTTGCAGCAAATCCCTCCCTATCAGAAGGAAAACCTGACATGTGAAGTTAACTTTCTTCCTTTTCTTCAATACATCACTATCAACCATGCACAAATTTCTGGTTTGGCAATTCACGATAAAAAACATCAAATTATATGCTCTACCCTGCCACATAACCAGACTTTTCTCTTAAGTCATAATATACAGCAAACAATTATAGGCCCATTAAAAATACCGATGTTTAATCATCCAGTTTTTGCAATCCAAAAAAAAATTGGTGATTATCAGGTAGAAATAATTATTATGATATCAACACTTGAAAATATACTGGATGTTCCGGAAAGTAACCAGCACATAATCACCTTATATGACACCAACCAGAAAAAAGAAATTATCCAAATAAGGAAAATAAAAGAGCCCTCTTGGATAGATAAAATGTTTCTTGATTCATCATTTCCCTTTAAAAAAATATTTGCTACAACAAGATTAAATAGCCTTAATGGTGTTTTACTTACAGTTACAGAACCTGATCAAACACTAATTAGCAATCTTTGGCATAACCAAATCTTAGTAATGCTTTATGTTTTAGTGCTCTCGCTTTTTTCATACTTTTTAATTAGGAGTCTATTTAATAGGTATTATTCTTTGCATGGAGCAATGAAGCAAGCTATTAGGAGCAGACAATTTTACCCCGTTTATCAACCGTTATTTGATACCAAAAATAATGTCTATTCTGGTGCTGAGGTTCTCCTAAGATGGCAGGATAATCAAGATGAAATCATTATGCCCGATCTTTTTATAGAAGAAGCGGAAAACACAGGCTTAATTGTTCCAATAACATTACAAATTATTGAAACAGCATTTAAAGAAACTAAGAGTATCTTAAAGACTAAACCTACCTTCTATTTATCATTTAACATTTGTGCGCTACATTTCACTGATGATAATTTTTTTCCTAAGTTTTATAAACTCGTGCGACACTATTCTATTTCACCGAGCCAAATATTATTAGAAATAACAGAACGCTACCTACTCGATATGAATAATGAAATTTATATAGACAGAATGCAAGAACTAAGAGATGTGGGATATTCATTAGCTATAGACGATTATGGGACAGGACACTCTAGTATCAGCTACTTGCAATATTATCCTTTTAATTATCTTAAAATCGATAAAATATTCATTCATGCTATAGGCGCAAAAGCCATCACCGAAACATTAAACGACGCAATCATTCATTTAGCAAAAAAAATTAATTTAGCTATTATTGCAGAAGGTGTAGAAACAAGAGAGCAACTAGATTATTTATTACAAAACGAAGTTCAATTTCTTCAAGGCTGGTATTTCTCAAAAGCCCTACATATTGAACAGTTAATGGAATTGCTTAAGGGGAAAAAAAATGAATAAGTACATTGGAAGTTGTTTTTTGCTTGTTATAGGTATTTCGTCTTCAAGTTTTGCTCAGCCAATAGAAAATTTAGGAGGTAATTATTGGCAATGTTCAACAAGTGATATAACCCATACAAAATGGGATGCACATAGTGCTTATCAAAAAATGGCTTTAAATATTTCTTATGCTGCATGTAAAAAAAATAGCAAGGCACCAGCCACCTGCAAGGTATCCATAGAAAGTTGTATAAAATTCGTCAATGGCGTAAATGTTATGCCCATGTGGCGATGTACTGCTTTTGATAGAGAAGCATTGCACTGGAGAAGTAATCTCTATCCAAATCGTGAAGACGCAGCATTGGCTGCATTAGCATATTGTAAACACAAAAGTCCTGTTCCTTATACGTGTTCCATTAATGTAGTAACATGCATTAATAAAAATGAGATTTAAAAGTATGGTTTATTGCGTTGGATTAACAGGTGATATAGCAAGTGGGAAAACTACAGTTGCTCATCTTTTTTCAGAACTAGGTATTGAGGTAATTCATGCTGATAAAATATCAAGAGAAATTACTGAAAAAGATAAAGCAGCATACAAAAAAATTGTAGCGCATTATGGCTTTAAAGTTCTTAAAGATGATGGTGAACTGAATCGTAACAAACTTAGGGAAATAATATTTTCCAATCATGAAGAGCGGGACTGGCTTGAGCGACTCTTACATCCGCTTATCCGTAAAGAGATAAAAAGACGAGTTGATGCAAGTACAACTCCTTATTGCATGGTAGAAATACCTTTGCTGATTACAAAAAAAGCTTACCCTTATATCAATCAAATTTTGCTTATTAGTGCGCCAAGGGATATACAAGTATCACGATTAATGCAACGCGATCAATGCAGCAAAGACCAGGCACAGGCTATTTTATCCATTCAACCTGATACCCATCTGCGTTTACAAAATGCAGATGATATCATTGTTAACAATATGGAAATTGCTGAATTGACCAGGAATGTAAGTGATTTACATTATAAATATCTTCGAAAATCAAAAAATTTATAATAGATATTTTTACTTAAAAAACTGTTGAGCAAAATATTTTGGCTTTACTACAAGGAATTGAGTAATAAATGAAATTGATCACCTTAAATTTATGGGGGGGCCGCTTAAGGAACCCTTTATTAAAATTCATCGATAAATATCGTGATATCGATATATTTTGCTTACAAGAGGTATATTGCAATGCTCATCGAACTGTCACTGAAGAAGATAAAGAGCTTAGTCTAAATATTTTTTCTGATCTGCAACAACTTCTTCCTAATCATTTTCCTATTTTTAAACCTGCCATTGAAAATATTTATGGAATTGCGATGTTATTGAAAAATAATATAGATATCTTAGGCGAAGGAGATATAAATATTCATCAAAAACAACATTATCCAGGAATAGGATTAAATCATCCCAGAGATTTACAATGGGTAGAATGTGAGTTTGATAAAAAAATTTACTCAATTCTTAATGTTCATGGGCTCTGGAATGGGCAAGGTAAAAAAGATACTCCTGAAAGAATCAATCAGTCACTACGTATCCGTCATTTCATGGATACTATCAATACGTCTAAAATATTATGTGGTGATTTTAACTTAAGACCCGACACAGAAAGTATGCACATTATTGATCAAGGAATGAATAATTTAGTAAAAAGTAACAATATCAACTCAACAAGAACTCGTTACTATAAAAAAGAAGAAAAATTTGCGGATTATATCCTAACTTCCCCAGACGTTGTTGTTAATAAATTCGCTGTTCTCTGTGATGAGGTCTCAGATCATGCTCCATTATACCTTGATTTCAATTAAAGGCAGAACCCTATCACTGAAGGGATTTTGCTAATTAGTTATAAAAGTATAGGCGGACTAACATAGATCCTGCCAAGCCATCTAAAAAAGTAGAGCGCCCTCATGCATCCTTGAAGCGTCGCAAACAATATTATAACCGTATGCAGTTAATACTGTTTAGGTTCATTACAGAGTAAATAATCCTGCACCATTGCAATAACATTACGATTTGCTTCTGGGAAATACTCCGGATTTAGTTCATGCTGATAAACCCATTTCATTGCCAATTGTCCTTCCAAACATAAAGGCTCTCCAGCATACTGACTTACAAGAAAAATAATTAATTTTACTGATTTATCAGAGTATTGATGTTTTACTTCACCGAGCAATTTGTAATGTCGGACTTCTATTCCAATTTCTTCTTTAATTTCGCGAATCAATGCAGATTCTGAAGGTTCATTTACCTCCAATTTACCTCCAGGAAACTCCCAACATCCTCCATGAGGAAGATGCAAAGGGCGTTGGGTAATTAAGATACGTTGTTGCTCATCAATAATAACTGCTACGGCAACTGAGATGTTCACGCCAAACTTCCATGGCAAGCTTTATACTTTTTACCTGAACCACACGGGCATGGATCATTCCGACCAATTTTTTTCTCGTGTCGTCTATAGGTTTGAGTCGCAGCCTCCTCATTCTGTTCATCAGCATAATCACCATGTTGCAAGCTCATCTTACTAACTTGGTCAGCTCGTCGTTGCTCTTCAATTGCATTAACGTCTTCTTCTGTTTGAATTTCTACTGAAGAAACTAAACGAACAACATCATACTTTAAATTATCAAGCATGGAAGTAAACAAAGTGAACGCTTCCTTTTTATACTCTTGCTTTGGATCTTTTTGTGCATAACCACGCAAATGGATTCCTTGACGCAATTGATCCATTGCTGCCAAGTGTTCACGCCATTGATTGTCCAAAGTTTGCAAAATAACGGATTTTTCAAACTGCGACATTGTAGCTCTGCCTGCTTGCTTGACTTTTTCATCATATTTCCGTGCAGCAAGATCAAGAATTTTTTCTTTAATTTGTTCTGGCTGAATATGATGATCTTCTTCAATCCACTCGATTACAGGGGCTTTAAGTTTGAATTCATCAGTTAAAATATCACTTAAAGATTTTGGATCCCACTGATCTTCCAAGCTTTGGGGAGGAATATAAGTATCAACAAGATTCGATATCACTTCCTCTCGCATTATATTTAACATTTCCTCAGTATCCGCCATTTCCATAATTGAAGCGCGTTGAGTATAAATGACTTGTCTTTGATCATTAGCTACGTTGTCATAATCCAAAAGCTGCTTTCGTACATCAAAATGATGCCCCTCAAGCTTACGTTGAGCATTCTCAATTGCTTTGGTTACCAGACTATGCTCAATAGGTTCTCCAGGTTTCATTCCTAAACGGCGCATCATCGATGCAACACGTTCAGACGCAAATATACGCATTAAATTATCTTCAAGAGATAAGTAGAAGCGACTACTTCCCACATCCCCCTGACGGCCTGAGCGTCCTCGTAGCTGATTATCAATTCGACGGGATTCATGACGTTCAGAACCAATAATTCTCAATCCACCGGCTGCAATGACTTCATCATGACGCTTTTGCCACAACTGTTTTGCCGCATCTATTTCTTCAGCACTCGCATTTTCACCTAATTGCGCCAAATCTGCAGATAAACTTCCACCCAGAACAATATCAGTTCCTCGACCAGCCATATTTGTAGCAATAGTTACCGTACCAGGACGGCCTGCTTCAGCAATAATTTGTGCTTCCTTTTCATGAAATTTAGCATTAAGCACTTGATGTTTAATATTTTCTTTTTTAAGAAATTGGCTTAAAAATTCAGATGCTTCAATCGAAACAGTACCCACAAGCACAGGTTGCTTACGAGCAATACATTCACGAATATCTTCTATAACTGCTTGAAATTTATCTTTTTGAGTTAAATATACCAGATCAGGTTCATCTTTTCGTACCATAGGCTTATTTGTAGGAATTACTACCACATCAAGATTATAAATTTGCTGCAACTCATAAGCTTCAGTATCTGCTGTTCCAGTCATTCCTGATAATTTATTATACATTCGAAAGAAATTCTGGAATGTTATTGAAGCAAGAGTTTGGTTTTCATTTTGAATAGAAGCCCCTTCCTTTGCTTCAACAGCTTGATGTAATCCTTCAGACCATCTTCGGCCAGGCATTGTTCGACCAGTATGCTCATCGACGATAATAACTTGTCCATCCTTAACAATATAATCCACATCACGATGAAACATGGCATGAGCTTTTAATGCTGCATTCACATGATGCATGAGCATAATATTGCTGGCATGATATAAGCTCTCACCTTGATCCAGCAGTTTTGCTTTAACCAATAATTCTTCTATATGTTGATGACCTGCATCAGTAAGATGTGCCTGTTTTTGCTTTTCATCGATAGTATAATCCCCTTCGCCACCCTCTTCTTCTTGTTTCTTCAAATGGGGAATCAATGAATTAATTTTAATGTAAAGCTCAGAGCTATCTTCTGCTGCACCAGATATAATCAGAGGAGTACGGGCTTCATCAATAAGAATCGAATCCACTTCGTCCACGATAGCGAAGTTCAACTCTCTTTGCACTTTATCTTCAAGGCTAAATGCCATATTATCGCGTAAATAATCAAAACCATATTCGTTGTTTGTTCCATAAACGATATCACACCGATAAGCCTCCTGTTTTGCAGCATGCGACATATCAGGAAAAATTACACCCACAGTCAATCCCAAAAATTCAAATATAGGACTCATCCATTGGCTATCACGTTTTGCAAGATAATCATTCACAGTAACAACATGTACACCACGTCCAGTAATTGCATTCAAATATGCGGGTAAAGTCGCAACCAATGTTTTACCTTCCCCTGTACGCATTTCCGCAATATTACCTTCATGCAAAACCATTCCACCTATTAATTGCACATCGAAATGACGCAAACCTAAAGTACGTACGGATACTTCCCTAACTGTAGCAAAAGCCTCTGCTAACATTTCATCAAGGCTTTCTCCTTCTGCAAAACGTGCTTTAAAATGCTGGGTTTTTGCAGCTAACTCGGCATCAGTTAATGCTTGCATTTGGGACTCAAATGCATTAATTGCAACTACTGCCTTTTCCATACGCCGCAAAGTGCGCTCATTTCGGCTTCCAAACATTTTCTTAATCAACGTATTCAGCATGGCCTACATAATCCTCTGGAGATTTCAAATAACAAATTGGTTAATGTACTAAAATTTGGGGAAAAATACTATGAATACCTTTTAATTTAAGTGAATCTTCATGATATAACTAAGTGAAAAAAGAGGTTTCTGACAAATCAGACAACTCCAATATTATTTTCCGCAATTTCTTCTCATATTATACAATATTTTGGAAATGGGTTGCTGAAATAGATTACTCAATTTGGAAATATTGATATCGAAATTCCAAACTAAGTAGGAAAAGATGATTGCATCTGGAATTCATAAAGTCTCTGCATTCAATTCTACCTCGTGCAAATATTCACTTAATTCCTGCAATAAAGAACTATTTTTTGTTTGCAAAACGAGCATCAATTTTTTTTTCCATAGACTTGCGCCAGGTAATCCAAAGGCCAAATTAAATATAGGCTTAATCAGTAAACTAAGAGAAACCCCCTTATTATATTCTTCGAATAAATAATTCAAATAGAGATTAAAGACCTGGCTTCGAGTTTTCATTTGAGCTTCGGGATAGAGTGCTTGATGTATTACTGCAATTTGGAACGGATTATCACATGCCAAACGACCAAGCATCACACCTTCAACATGGCGTAGATGCTCTTTAATTTCCTTTTTATTCAAGATATTACCATTGATCACTACCGGGATATTAGGAATTTCGTCCTTAAGGCGATAAACATAATCGTAGTTAACCGGTGGAATTGTTCGATTTTGTTTGGGATTTAAACCGTTCAACCAAGCTTTACGTGCATGAACAATAATTTTTTGGACTCCAGCCTCAAGTAATTGATGTACGAAATCACTAAAGAAATTATAACTGTCTTGATGATCTATGCCTATCCTGGTTTTTGCTGTAATTGGCGTAGTCGTTGCTTGCCGCATGGCCTTAATACACGCAGCGACATGTTTCGGCTCTTTCATTAAACACGCACCAAAACGTCCAGCCTGGACTTTATCACTAGGGCAACCAAGATTAATATTTACCTCATCGAATCCTTCTTGTTCTGCACGTTGAGCACAATGTGCTAATGCAACAGGATCTGACCCTCCAAGCTGAAGTGCTATAGGGTGTTCTTTTATATTAAATTGCAAAGAACGCAAAGGATTATTATGTATCGCTCCAGTGGTTTGCATTTCTGTGTAGACAAGTGCATGCGGCGCCAAAATACGCATAAAAATCCGAAAATGACTATAAGTCCAATCAATCATGGGAGCAATAGACAAAGGTGAATGCAGGATATTTGACATAATTGCTTCAATTAAAAAGAAACAATTATAACCCGAACTAAAAAAAAGTGTACAAAATATAACTAAAAATTCATGGGCGATTTAAAATTTCTTCTGCATGGCGAGGCTTCTCCCTGAGAGATCTTTTTTTAACAAACTTTTCCGCATCCTACGTACCCTGGCTTTATGCGCAGTATCCAGACCGATGCTTCGAGTTCAACTTTAAAAACAAGATCTAGTAAAGCGCAGCAGGTGTGGTGGTTCACCGGTACGTAGGAAATCGAAGGATCAATCTTGGCTTCTCCGTGTACGCAGAGGAACGATTAAAATCATTAGCTTAATGATTTACAATGAGTACATCACAATACTGTATTCAAATTACTCTTGATTTACCGCATTCATTGCTTGGATAAGTAATTGCAGCCGTGTTCGCCCCTGATAAAAATTGATATCCAACTTATATGCCGCATGCACGTATTTAGCTCTATAGTTCGGCCAAGATTTTAAATCGACATTAAAGGCGATCGCATCCACTTGTTGATTACCTTGTGTTGTCATCAAAGTCATTTTTAAATGATTTTTCCCTACTATGCGTTGATCCAATATTTCAAAAACATTATCAAAAACAGGCTCAACGAATTGCTGCCCCCATGGACCTGCCTGTTGTATTAATTGAGCGATTTCAAGGCTAAACTCTTCAGGCTGTAATGGGCCATCGGTCAGTAATTCTCCTTCGCATTGAGAAAAATCAATATGCTTGTTCACTTCATAAACTAATGCCTCACGGAAGGTTTCAAGAGCATTTGGATGAATGCTCAGACCCGCTGCCATGGCATGGCCACCAAATTTGCAGATCAGTCCCGGATGATCCTTATCTATTGCTGCCAATACATCGCGAATATTTAAATCTGGAACCGAACGGGCAGAACCTTTCAATTCATCATCGCTCACTTCAGCAAAAGCAATCACCGGTCGATGATAACGCTCTTTCATTCGCCCTGCTAAAATTCCAATGACTCCTTGATGCCATGTTTTATCAAAAAGGCATAATGCAATAGGTAAATGATTTCTATTATAATCAGTACTAAGCGCAAGCTTTTCCAGTGCTTGCATTGCCTGCTCTTTCATTTCCGTTTCAATTTGCTTTCTTTCTTCGTTTAATTCATCTAATTGCTGACAATAATTTCTAGCTTGCTCTTGATCCTCTGTAATTAAACATTCTATACCCAAAGCCATATCGTCCAATCTTCCCGCAGCATTAAGCCTTGGTGCAATAGCAAATCCCAAATCCGACTCTCTGAGTCGTGCACACTCACGCCCAGATATTTCAACCAAAGCTTTAATACCTACGCGACAAAGACCTTGCCTCATTCTTGCCAGGCCTTGATTCACCATAATACGGTTATTTTGATCCAGTCCCACAACATCAGCTACAGTGCCCAAAGCAACTAAATCCAAAAAACTCGCCATATTGGGCTCAACGATGTTCATCTCACAAAACCAATTCGAGTTTACCAAATGTCTACGTAGAGCAAGCATGACATAAAAAATCACGCCAACTCCAGCAATCGATTTACTGGGAAATTTACAGTCTGACTGGTTCGGATTCACTATAGCACATGCATTAGGAAGCGTTTCGGCCGGTAAGTGATGATCAGTGATTAAGACATCAATATTTAATTGGTTGGCCTTTTCCACACCTTCAATACTAGCAATCCCGTTATCTACAGTAATTATCAGCCTGGGTTTCCATTTGCTGGCTACATCAACTATTTGTGGTGTTAAACCATAACCAAACTCAAAACGGTTAGGGACTAAATAGTCGATAAATTGTGCTCCCATAGCGCGTAAAGCAGTTACAGCAAGTGCTGTTGATGTCGCTCCATCTGCATCAAAATCGCCAATAACCAAAATCCTATGTTGTTCACGTAATGCTGTCTCCAAGCGAATGCATGCTTTATCTATTCCTTTTAAGCTATCAAAGGGTAATAAAGTCTGGAGTTGTTTATCTAATTGAGAAGGCTCAGTAATTCCTCTGCTTGCGAATATCCGCCTTAGCACATCAGGCATATTAGGTAAATTGAGCGTGTGGATTGGTTGAGAACGTTGTTTAATAAGCATGTATTAATTTTCTCCACAAACGGGAGTACCAGCTATTAGCACTCGTAGAGTAAGCCAGATTATTCCAATACCAATGAACAGACATTTTTTTTAGTTCTTCTTGTTGCGATTCACTGAGCATAGAAAATTCGGTGAGCAATAAAATCTGATAATCCTTAAGCGTTATTGCTGAGTTATATAAAGTAACTTGAGTACTGCACATTTGTGCTAATGAATAAAATTGCTTATCAGCACAAATATTGATTGGTCTTTTATCTTTAATTGTCGCATCCCCCCAAACCCATAAACCATTGGCCATGGATGGATTGGGTTTGGATGCAAAAAGCATTTGACTTTCAGTAATAAATTTTTGCCAATGCATCGTCTTATCAAGCTGAGTTAATTCCGGCAATAATGATTGATGCAACAAGCGGTAAGGAGGCTTTGCATTTACAGATAAATTTTTATGATTGCTTAGTAACCATGTTTCCGCATCATGATAGTAAAGAGCTGTACCTTCTTCTCCCAGATACTGCGAGAATATATCAAACCAAAATTTAGACTCATGTTGTTCTAGTTGCAGATTTTTTCCCAAAGCCACAATCATTGCATCATTGTGTGTTGCCTCCCAATGAACTGGGGTCAACACAAGCCATTTCCCTTCTAAACTGTGATACCTCTTTAGTAAATCAGCAACAGGCGGGTTCTCAGGATTGTAGCCAAGACTCAGCAAAAAATTGAGTAATGCACTCCCTTCTGAATTGAGTGGCTTAGCTCTTTCGGGAATGGAACTGCACTCTGAGTCAATCACAACACGCATGTTTGTTCGGCCTTAATCAATCCATCTCTGCGAAATAATGATTTTAAATTTCTTAATGCCTGTCGTGTGCGATCTTTGTTTTCAATTAAACCAAAACGAACATAACTATCACCTTGTTGGCCAAAACCTATTCCTGGCGATACAGCGATATGAGCTTCTTTTAATAAATACTTACTGAACTCAAGTGATCCCATATGTTGATAATGAGAAGGGATAGGTGCCCAAACGAACATGGTTGCTTTGGGTCGAGTAACCTCCCAACCAATCTCATTTAAACCATCACAAAGAACATTACGCCTTTTTTCATAAAGCGTTCTAATCTCTTGTACACACTCATCTGGACCATCTAATGCAGCAATTGCTGCAACTTGAATTGGTGTGAATGTACCGTAATCTAAATAAGATTTAATCCGGGTAAGCGCTGCAACCAACTCTTCATTTCCACAAGCAAAACCAACTCGCCATCCTGGCATATTATACGATTTAGACATTGAATAAGTTTCAATTGCTACCTCTGTAGCTCCTGGTACTTGAAGTATTGAAGGAGCCTTATATCCATCAAATACAATATCAGCATATGCCAAGTCATGGATTACCCAAATTTCATGTTTTTTTGCCAACTCAATAACTTGTTCAAAAAAAGAATAATCTACACAATGAGTACTTGGATTTGCAGGAAAATTAATTACCAACGCTTTCGGTTTAGGCCAGCTGCGATTAATTGTATCTTCTACAGAAGCTAAAAATTGAGTTTCATTAATAAGTGGAATTTGTTTTACATTAGCACCAGAGATAATAAATCCATACGTATGAATAGGATAAGCTGGATCAGGGACTAAAATTGTATCCCCAGGCCCGCTTATAGCTAGTGCCAGATGTGCCAGCCCCTCTTTTGACCCTATGGTAGCTAATATCTGTGTTTCACTATTTAACTGTACATCATAGTTACGTTGATACCATGAGGCCATAGATCTTCTAAGTCTTGGGATTCCTTTGGACATAGAATATCGATGAGTATCGGGTCTTTGAACTGCTTCAATCAACTTATTGACAATATGTGGCGGTGTTGGTTGGTCTGGATTTCCCATGCCGAAATCAATTATATCTTCTCCCCGTGCTCGCGCTTCGGTTTTTAATTGGGTTAACGTGTTAAAAACATAAGGGGGTAAGCGATTTATACGCGGAAATTGACTCATAATATTGACCTCTGTAGTATACTTACAGCCACGTATCATTCATTGAAAACACTCTAAACCATGAATATCAATTTAGAATCAGCAGAACCACATGTAGTGCAAGCTTATAGTGATAACAAAATTCAGATTAATTCCATTGTCTATGAAAACAGTTTAATTGTTTCTAAAACAGAAATCATTAGTGATCTGTCAATTAACGATATTCATGAAATTGACGAGCACTACATGAGCTTATTAACGCAATTTAAACCGGAAATTATCATCATTGGTCATGAACATACCGGAAAACTCCTACCTCTGTCAATTATGAAGCAGCTTGCTGAGCAACGAATAGGTATAGAATGCATGTCTATAGGCGCAGCATGTCGAACTTACAATGTTTTATTGAACGAGCATCGTGCTGTTGTTGCAGGATTTATTTTTAAATAAAGAGGTAGTGAGGCACAGTGGAGTGGAACACGTGTCACTTGGTTGTAGCTCCAACGGTAATTAAAGCTGTCTTCTTGCTTCAAGAACATTAGGGATTTGCTCTAATTTCGCCAGTAAGCGCGAGAGACTACTCAGGCCATCAACATCTACAGTTAAAGTGATATACGCCATATTTTCGTGTTTATTGCTCTGAGTTTGGAATGCATATACGTGTGCTTTTTCATTAGCAAGCAGCGAGGTGATGTCCTTTAGAAGTTCAGAACGGTCAAACGCTTTGATTAAAATATCTACCACATAGTTTTCACGTGTCGCACTTCCCCAAGTGACCTGCAGAAAACGTTGTTTTTGTCTTTCGTTCGCATGAATGATATTAGGACAATCTTGACGATGTACGGATACACCACGACCTATAGTAATATAGCCAATAACAGAATCGCCAGGGACTGGTTGACAACATCGCGCCATAAAAGTTAGTAAATTACCCACTCCTTCAATACGCAAATCACTTCCGGTAACTTCTGGTTTTGCCTGAGGTCTGACGAATCGCTCAAGATTAAGTTCTGATGTAGTTGGCGGAGTGAGTTTGCTAATAATTTGGCCTATTTTAATATCACCACGTCCAAGATTTGCATAAAGATCATCAAGCTTTTTGAAATGTAGTGCTGTAGCTGCCTCATTTAGTTTATCGGATTTTATCCCCAACGATTTTAATTCTTTGTCTAATATTTCGCGGCCATCTTGAATGTTCCGATCATAATCCTGCATTTTAAACCAATGCAAAACCTTGGCCTTGGCACGAGATGTTTTAAGATAATTTAAATGGGGGTTAATCCAGTCACGGGATGGTTTACTTTCCTTTCCAGCTAAAACCTCTACTCGATCTCCCGTTTTTAATTGATAAGTTAGGGGAACGATATGGCCATTTATACGTGCACCACGACATCGATGCCCTAGATCACTATGTACGTGATAAGCAAAATCCAAAGGAGTTACACCATGGGGTAAATCGAGGACATCTCCATCTGGAGTAAAAACATACACTCTGTCTTCGAGAAACTCGGTGGTAGTGCTTTCTGGAACCCCCTTATTACTTGCCATTTCACGATGCCAAGCCAATACATCGCGTAGCCATTCTATTTTTCGCTCATGGCTTTGTTTCTGTTTGAAACCTCCTTCTTTATATTTCCAATGGGCTGCAACTCCCATTTCAGCCAAATCATGCATATGAAATGTTCGAATTTGCACCTCAAAAGCTCTACCCTCCGGGCCTTTGACTGCAGTATGTAGTGATTGATATCCATTCGCCTTAGGATTAATAATATAATCATCAAATTCAGCAGGAATTTGTTTCCAAAGTGTATGTACCATGCCTAAGACTTCATAACATTGAGGCTGAGTATTAACAAGGACACGTACCGCAGTGGCATCATATATTTCATCGAGTGACACATTCTTTCGGGTCATTTTTTTATAGATACTGTGGATGTGTTTCGAACGTCCATAAACAGCAAAGTGATCGATCCCACTTGCTTTAATCTGCTCATTCATCTGAGCAACAATTGCGTTAACAAAACTATCTCGTTCTAATCGCTTTGCTTTCAGACCTTTGGCAATCTCTTTATACTCTTCAGGATGCAAATGCCGAAAAGCTAAATCTTCCATTTCCCATTTAATGGCCCCGATACCCAATCTGTTAGCCAATGGTGCATAGATTTCCATCGCCTCAGTCGCCAGTTGTTTGCGTAACTCATCAGATAAATGTCCTGCCGTTCTTAAAACACATAGGCGTTCAGCAAGTTTAATCAACACGACACGAACATCATCCACCATGGCCAACAACATTTTACGAAGATTATCAATTTGTTGTTTATTTTGTGGGTATTTATTTAATCCCTGAAAACTGTGCATTGCGCTCATGCGTTCTATGCCTTTGACTAATTTCGCAATATTGGGACCTAATTGCTCCGCAACATCATCAATGGATAAATCGGCATAGTGCACGTTTTCAAAAATAATTGCCGCCGCAAGCGTTTCCTGATCCACTTCAAGATCTGCGAGCAAATCAGCCATAGACAAACCTTGTTGCAGACACGATTGGCCAGTTTCTGTAGCATGTTCTTGCCCAGCAAGCTGACTTAAAGTGCATGCACTGCGAATGAGTTCAAGATTATCCAAATAACCCTTTGCGCCTAGTTGATGGAGCCATAAATCAACATCAATGCTTCCGTCTTCACACAATGGAATAGTATCTTTTACTCGAACCATGAGCTTTATCCTTTTTCAAACAACGCAATCGACTCTACGTGAGCAGTATGAGGAAACATGTCCATTACGCCTGCCTTTATTAATGTATAGCCTTTTTGATTGACCAAAATATCTGTATCACGAGCTAATGTTATGGGATTACATGATACGTAAACAATACGCTCTGGGTTAAGCGCATCAATTTGCTTCACAATTTCCAAGGCTCCTGAGCGAGGAGGGTCAATTAGTACTTTGTTGCAAGATTGCTGAACCAACTTCTTGACTTCATTCACATCATCCAAGTTTGCAGCATAAAAATCCACATTCTGAATATGATTCAGTTGCGCATTCATGTATGCTCTCTCAACCATAGTTTTACTGCCTTCCACCCCAAGTACCTTGGTGCAAAACTTAGCCATTGGGAGTGAAAAATTACCCAGCCCACAGAATAAGTCTAGCACTATATCAGTACTTTTTAAGTCCATTAGCTGTATGGCCTGTGATACCATAGAGCGATTCAATGCAGAATTAACTTGGGTAAAATCTGTTGGATGAAAGAAAAAGGTAATTTGATAATCTGGTAATTTATAAGAGAGATACTCACTTGATTTAGATGGGTAAAAACAAAATACAGTATCAGGAGAACCTGGCTGCAGGAAAATTTTATATTGATATTGTTCAGCAAATTCTTTGATTTTTAATTCATCATCAAGGTTTAAGGGAGTCAAATTTCTGAAAATCAGAGCAATCTCATCATCCCCTGCTGCAACCTCAATTTGCGCAATACAATGTTTGTCTTGCATTGAGTCAATCAGTCGCCTTAAAGGAATGATATCGGCATCAAGTTTTGCGTTTAAAACCGGGCATTGAGTGATCTCGGTAATGTAGCGCGGATTACTACGCTCTCTAAACCCTACCATAGCGCTTTGTTTTTTCTCCACATAGCGTACGCTTAATCGCGCTTTGTTCCGGTAATTCCAGTATCCTGAACTTAAAGGTGGCAACACAACTTGTGGTTGAGCATGACCATATCGCGACAATAAATCTAGTAATTGATCTTGTTTAAAAAGAATTTGCTGTTCTTCGCTTACATGTTGTAATGAGCAGCCACCACACATTGAATAATGAGGGCACTTTGCCTCCGCCCTTATAGATGACGGTGCAAGCACTTTAAGTAAGAGCCCCTCATCAAAATCTTTTTTTATTCTGGTATATTGGAACTCAATTTGTTCACCAGGCAAAGCCCCTTGGATAAAAGTAGCTTTACCATTAATACGAGCTATTCCTTTTCCATCATGGCTTAAATTATCAATTTGAGCAGTTTGCGTCACAGAATTCGGTTTTGATTTTGCTCTTCTCATGAAAATGTTCTCAACAAATAAATCATTTAGTCAACTTCAATTCCTGTAGCAATCGTTATGCGAAAGATTGCATTTTTCAAGATGTTAGAGTACCACAGACGATTTATATTTGTCATGGTGATATGTTGCTACAATGCTCAAGATGAGCATATTAATTACATAAATTACAAATATTTTTACGGAACTGGCGAGTATCTGAAGAATAAATAGTACGATTGAACCAAAAGTTGGAAATGGAAACAGCCTCTAATAAACTCTAAATATTAAACTGTGCATTTTATAGAAGCTACTTCAATACGAGTACTCAAAGTTAATGTAAGAGTAGAATACCCCTAAGAATCTGTTGACGTCCGTAGCTCAATTTTTCCCAATTTAAATTGTTTATTTGATTTATTAGTTTTTTGCCCCCTCCTGGAGATAGAAACGTTATTAAAGATAATAAGTTCAGCTGTTTGCGATTCTGTAAAAAATAGAAATTTATTTTTCCATAATTTTTTATATAGATCCCAAATAAAATTTATACAAAAGATAATAAATTCTTAATTTGTAGTTACTAAAATAGGTATTGCATCAGTCAACAATTAATAAATTATGGAATCAAAAATACTTATTTCTCTTAAGCCAAAGGCAAAACAAGAACGTCAATCAGAAAGAATGTTTCAAGAGAGAGCATCTTCTCTTTACAATTATTTTTCCTATGACCAGCAACAAGAAGCCAAAATTAAAGTGGATTCTAATGGGCTTTTATAATGTAAAAAATGAGTTGCTCAATGGTTTATTCCTATATGTGGTTTTGTCCAACGAGCAAATTATTTATGTAGAAGATAATGGAAAATTCTTTCATTCAGCTCTTGCGAATGGAAAGAAAGTATTGGCTGCTGGTAAACTAGAGTTGGAAGAAGGTGTGTTAATCAAAATAAGCAATGAAAGTGGTCATTACATGCCCACTGACGAAGAAATGCGATATATGCTAAGTAAATTTCTTAGCTTATCCCAAAATGCTAATCTCGTTTATGAAAGTCATTGCCGTGCGATTGAAGGGGTTATCCAACAACTCCAGGTATCTGATTTTTTAAAATATACTCCCTCTATTATCAACGAGGTAGAAGTAAATAAATATACAACCTCTGAGATTGATGATGATCATTATGAAACAGTTGGAATAAGATCGCGATATGCACGCAAACCAAAGTTAAAAATTGATATTGATAACAGAATAAATACAGATGCGAGTTTTAGTAATCGTTTGTTCCAACCTTCTCCTCAATCGCTAAATCAGAGCAATAAGAACAAAGAGGAGAAAGAGATAAACTGCTGCCAAAAGTACTGTACCATTATCTAAGCTAGAACTCGCCTTTTTTAAATATTTTTGCTGTTTCCAGTCAAAATGATAATCAATTTTTCATTATCTATCTCTTATGTTACGGGAGCATTTCCGTGGAATCTTATTTTATTACAAACTCCCAGGATCTCATGGATAAGTCGCGGGACGTAGGAATAAATAAACTATTTAATGAAGACTTTAATAGATTAATCTGTCCCTAGAGCGTTCCTTGCACACCTATTCATATTCATTTTTTTTGGTTAATATTATATCAACTATAAAATGAGCTTATTTATCAAGTAATTCATGGTACTATGCACAATGTTATCCACAGATTTTGTGGATAACATCCATCATTATCTCATCCATACAAAGAAAGTAATCTCGTTCCTCATAAGGCTTATGTTAATTTTTGACATAAAAATAGAAATAGAAATAGGAATTTTAAAAAAAGTTATCCACAGGAAGGGAAGCTAGGGGATTCACAGAATTGGTCGTACATGATAACAAAGAAAAAATTAAAAAACAGTATTGACAGAATATATTTACAAAAATTTTTTTAAATTGAATTTTATTTTAAGCAGACAATATTTTTTTCAGCACAATCGCATCTTCAATATTATTGTCTTCCACATAATATGCTGGTTTAATTTCTATTTGTTTAAAGCCCACACTATGATACAGATGTAAGGCTGCCTGATTACTGGGTCTTACTTCAAGAATCACATGATCAATATACTGTGACGCATTTAATGAGGTAAGTACTTGTTGCAAAAATTGCCGCCCGTAACCTTGCGATTGAAAAGGTTTAGCAATACAGAAATTTAAAATATGACAGCAATTATTGCTGGGCCTAGAAATAATATAACCACAAATTATTAGGCTATTTTTTATATTTACTTCAAATACTCGACAATCATATCCCACCCGCACGCAATCTCTTAAGATATCTCTATCCCAAGGGGCAATATGTACTTCTTTCTCAATAGCATAAACAGTATCAATATCTGATTCAGCCATGCGTCGAATATTAAGAGTCATTTCTGCTGCTCCCAAATAAACAAGTGTAACCTGGCAACGTAGAAAAACCTGGGTGAAGAGGCTCTAACTTCCTGCTTCTTTACCGTACCCAGGCTACATATTACATATTTATTCAGTACTTTTTTTCTTTTTTGGCAAATAAAGATCAGTAATTGTTCCTTCAAATGCCTCTGCTGCTTGAGCAATAGTTTCAGAAAGTGTTGGATGAGGATGTATTGTCAAGGCAATATCTTCAACATCACAGCACATTTCAATAGCTAATGCCGTTTCAGCAATTAAATCACCTGCATTAATACCTACAATACCTGCACCCAATATGCGATTAGTATCTGGACAGAACAATAATTTAGTCATTCCCTCTTCCCGTCCCATGCTAAGCGCGCGCCCACTGGCTGCCCAGGGAAAGGTAGCTTTTTCATAACGAATATTTTTTTCCTTAGCTTCTTTTTCAGTTAAACCTGCCCAAGCTAGCTCTGGATCGGTATAAGCAACACTAGCAATACATTTAGGATCAAAGTAATGCTTTTTACCCGCAATAACTTCTGCAGCAACCTTCCCTTCCGGGATTGCTTTGTGGGCAAGCATTGGCTGTCCAACTACGTCTCCAATGGCAAAAATATGTGCTACATTTGTTCTTTGTTGATTATCTACTCTAATAAAGCCACGCTCATCAACTTTTATGCCCGCCTTTTCTGCATCAATTACACCACCATTAGGTTTTCTTCCAACTGAAACAAGAACTTGTTGAAAGCAAAGAGGCTTATCTGTTCCATGCTCGCCTTCCATTGAAACATAGATACCATCTTTTTTTGCTTCCATGGCAGTTACTTTAGTTTTTAAAAGGAATGTGATACCTTTTTTCTGCATGCGTTTTTGTAAAACATTTACCAAATCAAAATCGGCACCTGGAATCAGCTGATCCATAAATTCGACAACAGTTACATCAACGCCTAAAGATGAATAGACAGTAGCCATTTCCAGACCAATAATTCCACCACCTAAAACCAATAAACTGCCTTTGATATCGGCAAGCTCTAAAGCACCGGTTGAGCTGAAAATACGTTTATCCTCGGGGATAAAAGGTAAATTAATCGATTCAGAACCCACGGCAATAATTGCATTTTCAAATTCAACTTCTACAGAGCCATCTTTAGTTGCCACAGTCACCTGATGCGCGCCTGAGAACTTACCTATGCCGGTAACCACTTCAACTTTACGTTGCTTTGATAAAGCTTTCAAACCGCCTGTTAATTTCGACACTACAGAGTTTTTCCATGCAACGATTTTTTTATTATCCAGCTTAGGTTTACCAAAACTAACACCTTGCTCAGACATTTCATGAGCTTCATCAACAACTTTAGCAATATGCAATAACGCTTTAGAGGGAATGCAGCCTACATTTAAACAAACACCTCCCAGTGAGTCATAACGCTCTACTAATACAACCTTTTTCCCCAAATCTGCTGCTCTAAACGCAGCTGTGTATCCACCAGGGCCACTTCCTAATACAAGGACATCTGTTTTTATTTTATTAGCCATTACAAGCCTCTTTCATTTTAGATATTATAAAAAATTAGAGTAGAATTCGTCTTATATCACTTAAACACTCACAGACAAAACGAGTGAAGCGTGCCGCTTCTGCACCGTCTATCACCCGATGATCATAGGATAAGGATAAAGGCAACATAAGTCTTGGTTGAAATGTACCATTTTCATAAACAGGTTTTATTTCCGAGCGAGATAATCCAAGAATCGCCACCTCAGGACTATTCACTATTGGTGTAAACGCCGTGCCACCAATTCCACCCAAGCTGGAAATTGTAAAACATCCACCTGCCATATCTGCTGGCATTAAGCCCTTATCTCGAGCCTTAGTACTTAACCGTGCCATTTCCATTGCAACTTCAGCAACACTTAACGTGTCAACATTTCTAATTACTGGAACTACCAAACCGTTCGGTGTTTCTACTGCAATACCTATGTTGCAGTATTTCTTATAAATAAGATTGGTGCTCGTGGCATCTAATGATGCATTAAATTGTGGGAAGACCTTTAACGCTTTACTCACTACAGCACAAACGAATGCTAGTAAGGTAAGCTTATATCCTTTTTCTTTAGTATGCTCTGCTTCAGACTTTCTAAATGCCTCGAGATCAGTAATATCTGCTGCATCAAATTGAGTTACATGCGGGATTGTTATCCATGAACGATGAACATTAACACCAGTAAGCCTTTTAATTTTACTAAGGGGCTTGGATTCAATTTCACCAAACTGCGCAAAATCAATTACAGGATTGGATGGAATACCGAAAGATCCTTGACCCGATTGCTCACTTAAACGGGTTTTCACATAAGTGTGCACGTCTTCTTTAGTAATACGACCCTTACGGCCTGTACCTTTAACCGCTGCCAAGTTGACACCTAACTCTCGAGCAAGACGCCTGACAGCAGGACCGGCGGCAATAAAATTTGAAAATTCTGTATCAGCAGGAACAGGTTGGGGTACAATCAGCTCGCTCTTTTTTTCTGGTTCTACTGAGCTGGATGCTTCAAGAGCACTTACCGGTTCTTGTTCAGCTGGGGTTGTTTCACTTTTTTCAGCTTTTGCTCCATTCTCTGTAGCAGCTAAAAGGATCACATCTCCTTCAGATACCTTATTACCTACTTTAAGGTTCAGCTTAGTGATTTTACCTGCAACTGGAGAAGGAATTTCCATGCTGGCTTTATCTGATTCCAAGGTAATAAGCGGTGTATTGATTTCGATTTGGTCTCCTACCCGAACCATAACCTCAATTACGTCAACTTGGGTAGCACCACCAATATCAGGAACTTTAACCTCTTTTGTTCTTTCTGACTTATTTTCCTGTGTTATAACTTTAGTTTCATTTTCAGGTTCTTTATTAACTGTTTGAGCTTTACTCTCTTTTTCAGTGTCTGATTTTTTTTCAACCGTGGCAAAAAGAATCACATCCCCTTCGGATACCTTATCCCCTACTTTGATATTCAGTTTTGTGATTTTTCCTGCAACAGGGGAAGGAATTTCCATACTAGCTTTATCTGACTCCAAAGTAATGAGCGGTGTATCGATTTCGATCAAGTCTCCTACTTGGACCATTATTTCAATCACATCAACCTGAGTCGCTCCACCAATATCAGGAATCTTAACTTCTATTTCGTTTGACATGTCTTTCCTCAAAAGATTACTCAGTATATTCAAGTCATAATTGTAATGGAAACTCATTTAAGCGCATGTTGCTTGCTCCATTACAATCACAGATGGAATTACTAAGCCTAGTAAATACTTTTCTAATGATTAACCGGATTCAGTTTATCAGGATCAATGTTATAGCGCTTTATTGCATCTACAACTTTGGATTTATCGATACTTCCTTCCGCAACTAAAGCATTTAATGTCGCTAAAACTATAAATTTAGCATCTACTTCAAAGAAATGGCGTAAACGCTCACGCGTGTCACTTCTTCCATAACCATCAGTACCTAAAGTGACATAGTGGTTAGGTACGAAAGGTCTGATTTGATCTGCATATATTCGTAAATAATCAGTTGCAGCAATTACAGGTCCAGGTCTGCCTTTTAATTGTGTAGCAACATAGCTTTTTTGTTCTTCTCCTTGAGGATGCATTGCATTATAGCGTTCTACAGCCAACCCATCCCTTCTTAATTCATTAAAGCTTGTTACACTCCAAATATCTGCAGTTACAGAATAATCTTCTTTTAACATTTGTGCTGCTTTGATAACTTCACGCAGTATGGTTCCACTTCCCATTAACTGGACGTGTTGTTTGGATTTTTTCCTACTTTCTTGCAATAAATACATTCCTTTAATAATGCCTTCTTCAGCTCCCTTTGGCATATCCGGATGCATGTAATTTTCATTCATTACGGTAATATAATAAAAAACATTCTCCTGTTTTTCATACATACGGTACAAACCATCCTGGATGATTACAGCAAGCTCATAAGCATAAGTCGGATCATATGAGACGCAATTTGGAATTGTAGAAGCATATAAATGGCTATGACCATCCTGATGTTGTAATCCTTCGCCCGCAAGGGTTGTTCGCCCGGCAGTTCCGCCTAATAGAAAACCTCTGGCCTGCATATCTCCTGCAGCCCATGCCAAATCACCAATACGCTGAAATCCAAACATCGAGTAGTAAATATAAAATGGGATCATGGCCAATTTATTTGAACTGTATGAGGTCGCTGCAGCAATCCACGAACAAAAAGCTCCCGCTTCATTAATTCCTTCCTCAAGAATTTGTCCGTCTTTAGCTTCGCGATAAAACATGACTTGTTCATGATCTACAGGTGTATAAAGCTGACCTACTGGAGAATAAATACCGATTTGCCTGAATAAACCTTCCATTCCAAACGTTCTGCACTCATCAGGAACGATTGGAACAATACGCTCACTGATCTCCTTATTTTTAAGTAATACTGAAAGAATACGTACAAAAGCCATTGTAGTTGAAATTTCGCGATCACCTAATCCCTTAGTGACTGACGAAAAGTCAGCCAAAGCAGGAACTTTAAGAGGTTCAGTTTCTGTAGAACGTGCAGGTAAATAGCCACCCAGCATTTCTCTTTGCTTTTTAATGTATTTTATCTCAGGACTATCATCTGCCGGTTTATAAAATGGTATCTCTGCAATTTGATCATCACTGATAGGAATGCTAAATCTGTCTCTAAATGCCTTTAATTGCTCTACGGTCATTTTTTTTTGCTGGTGGGTTATATTTTGTCCTTCACCAGCAGCTCCCATTCCATAACCTTTAATTGTTTTTGCCAAAATAACAGTTGGAGAACCTTTATGCTCTACAGCCTTAGCATAAGCCGCATAAACTTTTTGAGAATCATGACCGCCTCTATTCAATCTCCAGATTTCTTCATCGGTATAGTTTTCAACCATCTTCTTTAATTCTGGATATTGATTAAAGAAATGTTGTCTCACATAGGCTCCATCATTTGCTTTGTAAGCTTGATAGTCGCCATCAACACATTCTTCCATACGTTTTTGTAACCAGCCATCTTTATCGCGCGCAAGTAATGGATCCCATCGACCACCCCAAATAACTTTTATTACATTCCAGCCAGCGCCACGGAATAGACCTTCAAGTTCTTGAATAATTTTACCATTACCACGAACAGGTCCATCGAGTCTCTGTAAATTACAATTCACAACAAAAATAAGATTATCAAGCTTCTCTCGCGCAGCAATACTTAAAGCGCCGACAGACTCAACCTCATCCATCTCACCATCCCCAAGAAAAGCCCATACTTTTCTATCATCCGCTTTGATGAGTCCCCTATTTTCTAGATATTTTAAAAATCGTGCTTGATAAATAGCTTGCAATGGCCCTAGTCCCATAGATACCGTAGGGAATTGCCAAAACTCACTCATTAACCAGGGATGGGGATATGAAGATAAACCATCCACTTCCACTTCTTGTCGGAATTTATTTAATTGCTCTTCACTAAGCCGCCCCTCAAGGAAGGCACGTGCATAAATACCAGGAGAAGAATGGCCTTGAATGTAGATTAAATCCCCGCCATATTCACCCTTAGGGCCTTTAAAAAAGTAATTAAACCCTGTTTCATATAAAGTAGACGAAGAAGCATAAGATGCAATATGACCACCAAGTTCAGGAGCATATTTTCCTGCCCGCAATACCATTGCCACAGCATTCCAGCGAATCAAGGCACTAATACGCTTACCAAGACCTTCATCAGGTGGCATTTGCTTTTCTTCATGTGGTTTGATTGTATTTCTATAAGGGGTATTAATTGAACTGGTTAAATTAACCCCTTCTGCATTTGCTTTATTAAGAAGCTGTTTTAAAAGAAAAGCGCCTCGCTTCGGGCCATCATTGATTAATACAGCTTGCAGGGCATCCAGCCATTCACGCGTTTCTATAGGATCCAAATCTAAATTAGTTTCATTTGCCATGAAAGTGTTCCCCGAAATCTATTAAACACAGTAAGGTACAGCCTGTAATTTTGTAGGAATTACACCTGTGCAACCTTTCTTACAAATTGCGAAATCTGATAAGCAATCGCATGTTACTTTGCGGCATTGTAGTGGATCGCGGTAAGATTTCAACTCACGCATCACCTTTTTACCCTCAACTCTTTTTTCATGCACATATTTTAAAAAGTTCTTTTCTGCATCAATTTGTGATATGTAAGAACAATTGGGGCAGTTGTTAGTGCAACTTTGTCTACAAAACTCAAAATGCTGCTCACAAGTCATATTGCATTGCGCCAATGCCTGCCCTTTAAGTACATTATGTTGTAATCCGTAACAACCACAAAGCCCTAAAATTATAGTACAACAAATCAGACGCAAAAAAGAAATCATATAGGTCTTATCCGCAATAAATGATTATGTAGATTAAATGCTTCAGTCCAATGCCAGGGTTCTATAAACAATTCTACTATCCTGACCATAACGATGCGATTTTATGTGCTGCTATACTCACATACTTCATGTGCATTGCATTTCGATGCTCTAAAATCACACTACTATATTGGCTCAATCTTGCGAATTGACCCTATTCTTAACTCATAAATGAAAACTACAACCAAGTAATTAATGTAAATAAAGCAATAAAAACCAGCATAACAATAATTGCATGATCAACCAAACCTTCTGCTACAGGCATCGGAATTTCTTCTGTTTCATTTGTTTTAACCGCTAACAAACCGCAGACACGCAACATGTCATTATTCTTATCAGGTTTTGCAAGAAAGTAACTGGTAAACGAAGAAAAACCTCGTTGAAAATTTCCTACAAGCAAAAAAAGCAATACGGTTAATCGAGCAGGTATCCATTCAAGTAAATCGGTTATTTCATGTGCCTGTTCACTAACAAAATTGACATCACGACATAAAGTGATTAAACGATAAGCCAATGCGCCAATAGGACCAGCAATGATATACCAAAATACAAGAGAAAATAATTGTCTATTGACTAAAACAAAATAGTCTCCTACAAGCTCCTGATTAGTCCTATTATCAGATTGAACTACTGGATAAAATACATTTTGAGGCCCAAGGCAATAAAAGAAAATTAAAATACTTAAAAAGAATCCTATCAACCCAAACACCAGCTGATCTAACAAACAGTAAATTATCGATACAAGAAGTACAATAGGAATTATTATAAGGGCCAAAAGCACCCAGGGGTTAGTTAAAAAACTTTGTTTATTGGTACTCATCTTTATCTTTTGACAATAATCAAAAAACCAATAAAAACGTTGGTAAGAAACAGAGTGAATCAAAAAACGTTCACTCAATAAGCTCAACAATATAACTAATAATTTCATTATTTAATCCTTACGCATTTTTTCAGATAGTGCTATGGGGGTTGGGTATTTCAATACAACAAAATATGATGAAACAATAAATGTTAAAATGGTAGTAGCTTGAATTAAATTAGATGCTTTATCCGAAATAAGTTCCGTACTTAAAGCAATACTGGCAACAAGTAATGAGAACTCACTTGCTTGTCCCAAACGAATACCAACCTCTTTTGCAACATGCTTTTTTTCACCCGACTTTCCAAGAAGCAAATAAAATAGAATCGGTTTGAATAGTAAGACTAAAAGCGACAAAATAAGGGCAGGAATAAGCACTTGCTGCGCTAAGCCAAAATTAAAAGTCGCTCCGATTGAAAAGAAAAACATCACCAGAAAAAAATCTCTCAAAGGTTTTAGGCTCTCAGCAATAAAAAGAGAAATAGGACTTGCTGCCAGAGCTACCCCAGCTAGAAAAGCACCAATATCTTCTGAAAGACCTATTTTTTGTGCAAGAACCGACATCCCCAGACACCAGCCAATTGATAACAGAAATACATATTCCTGAGTTCTAT
Source organism: Legionella parisiensis (assembly GCF_001467945.1). Lineage (GTDB taxonomy): Bacteria > Pseudomonadota > Gammaproteobacteria > Legionellales > Legionellaceae > Legionella > Legionella parisiensis. The sequence continues at coordinate 1,495,458 of NZ_LNYQ01000013.1, read as the reverse complement.
CAAAACGAGCCAGTAATCGGATCAAAACATATTTCTCAACAGCAAAGGCAAAAAGAATCAATGCAGGTAAATCAATACCCACTAAAATAATATCATCGAACGAGAACCCGCCTGTTTGTTGTGCTCCGTGAATTAAGATCAGCACAATGATTGCAATAACATCCTGCATCAATAGTACGCTAATCATTACTTCACCAGTATGCTGATGGTGCAAGATAGTTGTTGGTAATAATTTCAAGCCAATAATAGTGCTTGAAAACATCATGGCACACCCTACAATCCATGACTCAGTCACACTTAGGCCAAAAAGCCTGCTAATCCCATATGAAGTTACAGCAAAAAGAACTGAACTAACCAAAGCTATCCATGTCACTTTCTTTAACATGTGGACAAGATTTTGGGGTTGTAAATGCAGTCCAAGTAGAAACAATAGAAAGACTATTCCAATATCACCAATTTGCTTGACAATAGTCACATCAGATACCAGCTTTAATCCCCATGGTCCAAAAAAGGCTCCAAGAAGAATATAAGCAACCAACAAAGATTGTTTGGTATAAAGAACCAAGGTTGAAAGAAATGCAGCGCCTGCGAAGATTAAGAATATTGTGTAAAATACAGAGCTTTCATGCATTGATTGAGTACCTCAATATTAAATATAATAACCAACCTTATTTTGAATAACTGAAGCTCTAAAAAAGCGCAATAAAATAAGATAACTGAATTAAAAACGGACTTACATTGTGCTTTATAAGACTAGAATTTTATTAGAGCCTATTTACAATTCTCCCCTAGCCAAAATAGCAAATCGTCAACAATCGCTACATTCAATTCTAATGATTTTTAAAAATTGACTAACAATTTTATCCATTAATTCATGAATTGGCTATCAATAATTCCATAACAGCCTAAATTAAAACGGAAAAAGATCCTCTTACACCATTAAGTGCTAATTTTCGTTTCAAGCTATCAGCCATATTTTTTGAACCAAATGGCCCTACTCTCACGACATAATGCTGATTATAGTGCTCAACATACACTGGGGATGGAGTAATATGAGTTAATCTTTCTTTTAAACGTGTTGCCGATGCTTTCGTTGTAAAAGCACCTGCCTGCAGATAATAATGTGCTTTTCCAGCAGGCCCCATTAACGTCTCAATTTCAACACGGGCTGTTCCTTTTGGAAATACACCCAGTTTTAAAGCTGCAGCGTAGGATAAATCGATAATCCTATTGGAATGAAATGGACCGCGATCGTTTACTTTAACGATTGCAACCTTTCCATTGTCTAAATTTTTAACTTTTACATAAGTCGGTAAAGGTAGGGTTTTATGTGCAGCAGACATTACATACATGTTGTAAGGCTCACCGCTGGAAGTTCTTTGTTTATGGAATTTTGTTCCATACCAGGAAGCGATGCCTCTCGCTTTATACCCTGATGAGCTTCGCATCACTTGATATGATCGTCCATCAACAGAATATTCTGATATGTTGCCATATCGGCTTAAAGGCTCTTTGGACGGCACAGGCTCTTTAAAACTGATGTTTCTCAATTTAGCGGGTGCGCCATCTTGATGCTGAGTATATCGATTTGTTTTATTTTTATAGCGATTATATATTGAATTATTCGTACTTTGAGTTACTTGTCGTGTAGATTTTTTTGTTCCCGATGCTGAAGAATCAAAAGACTGATTTGCAGTTTGGCACCCTGTTAATATAATTGTCACGGCAATAAGTATCTTTCGCATAGTATCCAGTTTGAATAATTGTTTTCTGGTTAATATACAGAAATATCGCATAATTTCGAAGATTTATTTTAACTTGAAAAATATTACATTATTTTTCATCTGCTATTTTGTTGCAAACAAAAGGCTGTGTTACTATATTCACATTTTTTGCAATAGGACTAGATAACAACATGACAAGAACAACGTCTATTTTATTAACTACACTGTTTATCATCACTTTATTTGTACAATCAACCAATTCTATGGCAGATGATGGTTCGCTACCTAATAAACCTATCGCAGACCTTGAAAGACCTTCTCCAACAGTGACAAATAAACCGTTGGTTACCCCTGCGCCTCCAATTCTTAATGCAAAAGCTTACATATTGATTGATGTATACAGCGGCAAAATCATTGCAGAAAAAAACAGCGAGGAACGTTTGCCTCCTGCGAGTTTAACTAAAATGATGACCTTATATGTTTTATCAAATGCACTACATCACGAACAAATTCACCTTACTGATAATGTGCGAGTCAGCCGTGATGCATGGAAAATAGGTGGTTCACGGATGTTTATCAAAGAAGGGCAACAAGTTCCTGTAGAGGACTTGCTTAAGGGGATCATTGTTGACTCAGGAAACGATGCCTGTATTGCCATGGCAGAACATGTTGGCGGAACTGAGAACTCATTTACTGATCTTATGAATCAACAAGCTCAAAATCTTGGAATGAAAAACAGCCATTTTACTGATAGCACTGGTTTACCCGACCCTAATTTATATACCACTGCAAAAGACTTAGCGATTCTCGGTAGAGCATTAATTATTGACTTTCCACAATATTATGATTGGTATAAACAAAAGTGGTTTACCTATAATGGTATTCGCCAACCTAACAGAAATCGCTTGCTGTGGCGTGATAATCAAGTAGATGGTATAAAAACTGGTCATACCAATGAAGCAGGATTTTGTCTAGTATCTTCTGCCAAACGTGACAATATGCGTTTACTTGCTGTGGTCCTCGGCGAACCAAGTGACTCTTCCCGTGCAGATGATAGTGAAAAATTACTCAATTATGGCTTCAGATTTTTTGAAACCCACCAGCTTTACAAGTCAGGCCAGTCAATATCAGAACTTCCTCTTTATAAAGGACAAGTTGATAAGATAAGCATAGGCTTAAATGAAGATCAATATATCACCATTCCCACTGGTCAATATCAGCGTCTTAATATTTCCACTAAAATTCCTTCCTTCGTCGAGGCACCAATTAAGAAAGGTGATAAGATAGGTGATTTAGTGGTTCAATTTGATAATAATGTCGTATTAACTCGGCCACTATATGCCTTACAAGATGTTGAGCCAGGTGGTTTTTATACACGAACCAAAGACTCTATAAGTTTGGCTTTTAAACGCTGGTTTAGCTCCTAAGACCTGATAGGATTTGAGGATGACAAAAACGACTTTAATCGAATTTCCCTGCTATTTTCCTATAAAAATAATAGGGAATAATTCGTCCGTTTTTCTTGAAGAAATCAGACAAATTGCTGTCACTCACTTTCCTCATATTAAAGAAGATGCACTGACTCATAAAATGAGCAAAGACTCTAATTATTTGGCAATAACAGTCACTGTTTTTGCTGAAAATCAAGAAATACTTGACGCATTTTATAGAGCCATTACACAGCATCCAGAAGTAAAAATGGTTCTATAATGAAAATACAACAGCTAGGTATTCAAAATTACAATGATGTTTGGCTGCTAATGAAGCAATTTACACAAAAGCGTGAAACAACTACTCAAGATGAGCTTTGGCTTTTAGAACACTTTCCAGTCTATACACAAGGACAAGCGGGAAAACCTGAGCACATACTCAACCCTGCTTCCATACCCGTGGTACAATCTGATCGCGGAGGACAAGTAACTTATCATGGACCAGGCCAGCTTATTGCATATGTTTTAATGGATATCAGCAGAAAAAATTTAGGAATAAGAACATTGGTAAGCAAATTGGAGGAGATATTAATATCTGTTCTTGCACAATATCAAATAGATGCTTCTATTCGTTGTGGTGCACCTGGGGTATATGTAAATGAGCAAAAAATAGCATCAATAGGATTAAGAGTAAAAAATGGTTGTACTTATCATGGAATTGCGCTTAATGTCGATATGGACTTAAAACCTTTTTCAGGAATAAATCCTTGTGGATTTGAAAAAATGGAAATGACTCAAATAAGCCATTTTGTTCCTGACGTAAAGATGGATACAGTCAATCAACATTTTGTGCAATATTTTCTGCAACAATTTTTTCCCTGAGAAATATGAACTTGTTCGTAGACTACGTACAGCCACTTACTAACTGGTTGCAACAGAACCCGCACTGGTCTTTATTCATCACATTTCTTATTTCTTTAACGGAGTCCCTGGCAATTGTGGGCAGCATTGTACCAGGCAGTGTCACAATGACTGCCATAGGAATACTTGCTGGCTCAGGAATTATGCGCATTGATCTTACGTTATTAGCAGCAATTTTAGGTGCGGTTGCTGGCGATAGTCTAAGTTACCTGCTGGGCTATTATTATAGTGATCGATTGCTTGAAATTTGGCCATTTAGTAAATACCCCAAGTGGATACAATATGGCAAAGATTTTTTTGAAACCCATGGTGGAAAAAGTGTATTAATTGGTCGTTTTGTTGGACCTTTACGCTCAATCATTCCAGTTATTGCTGGAATAATGCATATGAAACAATGGCGTTTTTTTATAGCAAATGTGATATCTGCAATTGGATGGTCTATTTTGTATATAATGCCTGGTGTAGTAATAGGAGCAGCCAGCCATGAGCTGTCCACAGAAAGTGCGACACGTTTATTTTTATTAATCCTTATTATGCTTGCAGGCATTTGGTTATTTAGTATATTTATAAAATGGTTAATTAGATTATTAAGCTCCTTTTTAAGAATAAATTTACATCATTTTTGGTTGAAACTAAAAAATAATTCTCTTTTGGTTTATGTATATAGTGCGTTTACACCAAAAGATGAAGCAAATCATTATCACACTGCTTCCACTGTGCTCATAACAGTGCTATGTCTGCTTTTTTTTCTTATCCTTTTAGGATTAACCGTTGCTCAACTCCTTACTCCTATTAATCTTCCAACTAATTTACTTTTACAAAGTTTTAATACCCCAATACTAAGAGTATTTTTTATCTGCTGCACTCAATTAACATCGACAATAACAGTGCTCACCCTTTTTATTATTTGTTGTTTCTGGCTTACTTATAATAAAAATAGGATAGCAGTTATACACTTATGCAGTTTGCTTATTTTTAGTAGCTTTATAGCTCTATCACTCAGCTACTTTGTTAATAGCCCTAGACCTCCGGGGCTGTTGGTTGTTATGCCAGGATCTTCTTTTCCTGCAATTAACCTACTGATTGCTACTGCATTGTACGGCTTTATCTTATTCTACATAAATAGTACTTATACATTATTTACAGGTCCGCTTAAATCGATTGTATTTACAATTCTTAGCTTTAGTGGTTTAGGCTCTCTCTATTTAGGGGACCATTGGTTCACAGATATTTTAGCATCTTATCTTTTAGGCACGACAATTTGTTTAATCCATTGCTTGCATTACAGAAAATCAAATATTTCTAGCAAAAAAACAGCACATTCATCTTTAATGATTCTTCCGCTTTTTATCAGTATCTTTTTATCTTCATCAGTAGCTACATATTTTAATTTTAAAACTTTATCGTACAACCATACCCCATACTATAAAAAATTTACTTTGAGCGAAGGCACATGGTGGGATCAGGAAAAACCCACTCTCCCTGTTTATCAATTTAGCAGAATAGGAAAAAGAATTAGTTTCTTAAATCTTCAATTCGCTGGAGACTTGGATATATTACAAAACAGCTTGGAAGAAAATGGTTGGCAGCCACACAAAGATTCATTTTTTACAAACCTGCTTATGCGAATGAATCAACAACCTAACAGCATTAAGCTCCCATTATTAACTCAATTATATGAAAATAAACCCCCTGTACTGATTATGACTTATACAGATCCACAAACTAAGCTAACACTTGAATTAAGAATTTGGGAGTCAAATTATAATTTGTTAAATTTAAACAAACCATTATGGATAGGCAGCATTCATCCCTCGAATCGTGCAAACAAACAAAAAAGCAACCTGGGTTATTTTCCTAATTTGGTTAACCCATTGAATTATATGTTTAAAGCGGAACATCCATTTGCTGTCAAACAGATAAAGCTTCCAGATACTATGATTAAAACAACAATATATCCAACACAGCCTTACCTAACGCTCATCAAAGAAAGAAAATGAAACTCTTACACCTTATTAAGTAATAACCAGTTTGTATTAAACCATAGATAACATTATTTAAGTTATGTTCTAATGAGGTTTAAAATTGGTTTGCTCATTAATTGATCGCACCGCCTACCCCGGAGTATTTTCTATTAGTGATTTGATTCTCCTAATTCAAAATACGCTTATGTTTGTGTGAAAAAAACCAATAAAAACCAATGAAACATATATATTCTTAATATGGCTTTATAAAAATTAAGTAAGTATTATGTATTTAAGGTCTATTCTGAGTACAATTGTCCGAGGATTGTTTTTTTTGAAAATAAGTTACTAGCTCTGTTTCTTATCAAACCATATTCAGGTTAACCATTATATGTACATACATAGAAATAACTGATATAACTACATAGTTTTTAAAATAAACACCTTTTCATTCTGATGAGTATGAATCAAATGTACACACTGGGAAAATTAATCCAAACTCTTTTTCCATTAATTGCTCTAATACTCTTTATTATTGGAACTAAAAAAAGCGCTATTTATTGCATTATTTCATCACTTTGGCTCAGCCTTATTGCTGCACTCATTAATTTTCAATTCGCAGGAAATCAAATTTTTGGAACATATTTTGGATATCTTAATGCTGGAATATATTCATTTAATTTGCTCATATTGGTCCTTTCGTTAATACATGTCATGTCACACTTGAGTATCAATGGTCCAGCCTTCAAATATACCAGCACATTTATCAATGCACTTTTAGTCGTAGGAGCAATTGTTGTTATTAGCAATCTTTGGATTAATGCTTTTTTTATAGAGAGCAAGATGGAGGGTACTCCCATAATGCAAGTAGCTCTTATTGACAAGCCTGATTATTGTGAGAGTAAGTATATTTTTTATAAAGTTAATCAAGACAGTTCAGTAGCCTATCTTTGCCCTAATTATTATGGTTTATTACCGTCTATAGGACATTTAGCGACAAGCCCAGATTTTATTACAACGCAATTATCATTACCTGTGAAAAAACAAATTCTATTAAAACAAAAAAATAAAAGTTAAAGATATTGATGGGTTTAATAAACCACTCAAGCTGATGAACCTGCTTTAATCCTTGTTCTAAGTTAAATTGTTCTTTCAATTAATATTTGATAAGATTTCAACAACTCATCACGATAATATTTATATGAAACAGTTACTTGCTTTTATCATAATGATTTTAAGCCTTAATTGCTATGCTATGGCACCCAAACTCAATTGGGATCAGGCTGTTGACCGAGCAATAAAACGCTATGGATTACGAGTTGAACCTCAACTTAAATCTTATTTTTCCAAAGCTGGAGTGAGTTATCCTCCAAACGATATCGCTTTGCTTGCTTTCAAATCAGAAAGAAAAGTTGAGCTCTGGGCTAAAAACTCCAATAAAGTTTGGAAACATATTCATGACTATCCTTTAACCGGCTTTAGTGGTCGGTTGGGACCTAAGTTACGTGAAAATGACAAACAAATTCCTGAAGGTGTTTATAGACTGGTTAATTTTAATCCCTTTAGCAGCATGCATTTATCAATGATGATTAATTATCCCAACAATTTCGATAGAGAAAAAGGTTATCAAGATGGGAGAAGAAATCTAGGTAATAATATTTTTATTCATGGGAAAAATTTATCTGTTGGCTGTTTGGCTGTAGGCGATCTTGCAATAGATCAACTTTTTATTTTAGCACGTCGTGTTGGCTTAAGTAATATTCAGGTAATTATCGCACCCAATGATTTGCGCAAAAACAAACCATCAACATCTACTTTTGCTCAACCCAGATGGCTTCCTGAGCTGTATAAACACATTGGAGAATCGCTGAAACCATTCGGTAAGAGTGAATATACAGCTTAAGAATCAGTTTAATAGCTTGGGCTCAGTGGATTCCGGGCTTAACAACCAAAATGCCCGGATCCAATAGCTGACCCCAGTCTAGGCTATTAGCAATTATTCTTTAGGCAAAGAAGCTAAAAACTCAGTTACCTCTTTTGGTGTTAATTCGTAATGCTGTCCCCGTGACAAATATCTTGGCATAGCCAATACGCCATAACGAATACGAATCAAGCGACTCACTTCCAAACCTTGTGATTCCCATAAGCGCCGTACTTCCCTATTACGACCTTCATTTAAAGTTACATGATACCAAGAGTTCGCGCCCTCTCCGCCTCGGAACTCCAAACGAGTAAATTTAGCAACCCCATCTTCTAACTCAACACCCTTTTGAAGATTATTTAAAGCTTCAGGACTAATTTGACCATGAACTCTAACCGCATACTCTCTTTCTAGTCCATATTTTGGATGCATTAATTGATTGGCTAAATCACCATTATTGGTAAAGATAAGTAAACCTGATGTATTCAAATCCAAGCGTCCTACCTGAACCCAACGCCCCTGCCGTAAGCGAGGTAGATGATCAAATACTGTTTTTTCAAATTTAGGATCATGGCGACTTGAGATTTCACCTACAGGTTTGTGATAAAGCAGAATACGTATATTTTGCCTTACTTTAAGTGGATTAGGGATCAGTTTCCCTTTTACCGTAATTTTATCGTCAGCACTTGCTGAATCACCTACTTTTGTAGGTTTTCCATTAACTTGGACCCAACCATTTTCTATCCAACGTTCCATTTCACGTCGAGAACCAAGGCCTGCCTGGCTTAGTATTTTTTGTAACCTTTCGCTGCTCATTCAGTTATATGCTCTTCATTAGGATTATGTAGGGTCAATGCTTCCGTAACCTCGGGTAAGGTTGGAAGTTCATTTAAATATTTTAAATTAAAGTAATTTAAAAACTCTCTTGTAGTTGTATATACAGCGGGTTTACCCGCAACATTTTTATAACCAGAAATACGAATCCATTCTCTTTCCAACAATGTCTTTATTATTTGACTGCTTACTGCCACACCACGTATATCTTCTATATCTGCTCGTGTTACTGGTTGCTTATAAGCAATAATCGCTAAAGTTTCAAGTAAAGCTCGGGAATATTTAGTTGGTTTTTCAATTTGCATGCGTGCAATCCAGTTACTATATTCTTTCTTAGTCTGTATGGTAAAGCCTGTTGCAACTTGAACAATCTCAAATGATCGAGAAACAAAGTCTTCCTTTAAGTCATTTATAATTATTCCCAAATGCTCTTTAGTAGGTCTTTGCCATTCATCAAAAACCTCTAATAGTCTATCTAGAGAGATTGGTTCATTAGCACTTAAAAGTATTGCCTCAACTATGTTTTTTAGTTCTTTTTCGTCCATCTTATGCTGCTCGTAAATGTATTGGCGAAAATGCTTCATTTTGGGTAATTACAATGAGCGACTGTCTTGCTAGTTCTAAAATAGCCAGCAGTGAAACAACTAACCCAATTCGCCCCTCTTTAATAGAAAATAATTGATTAAACTCCAAAACATTGTGCTCCTGGAGTAGTGACAAAATGTTACTCATGCGTTCACGCACAGACAGCGCTTCCCGAGAGACCTGATGATGGCTTGTGTGCTCTTCTCGTTGCAACAATGTTTCCATGGCTTCAACTAAATCCTCAAGAGTAACTTCGGGATGAACTATTATTCGCTCAAATTCAGAAGGACTCACTTGAATAATGAAATGATCCCGTTCTTGCCGAGGAAGTGCATCAAGAAATTCCGCTGCAATTTTAATTTGCTCATATGCTTGAAGTTTCCGTACTAGACTCATACGAGGATCTTCTTCATCATCCTCTTCATTTCCAGCTGGTGACGGTAATAACAGTCGCGATTTAATTTCTGCAAGCATTGCCGCCATTAATAAATAATCAGCAGCTAATTCCAAACGCCTACATTCCATCAATTGAATATAGTGCAAATATTGCTTTGTAATACTTACAATCGGAATATCCAATATGTCAATATTCTGTTTGCGAATGAGATATAAAAGCAAATCGAGGGGGCCGCTAAAGGAGTCTAATAGTACCTCAAGTGCATCTGGAGGAATAAATAAATCATCAGGAAGCTCCGTAAGCTCCTTGCCAGCAACAACTGCTTTTATTTCCGATTTGCTTGATAGTTCAATATCCATGCTAATAACTCATTCTTATTAGGTTCTTCACAGATATACCTTCAAAGACTGAACACACATTTATAACCATCGTGAGGATAAAATAATGTAAAACCCAGACGATACAATGTTTCATCCAGGTTTGATTTTCAAAGGTTCGCATACAACAACCGAGCATTAATAATCGAGTCCCATAACTTCTCGGACTGTACCCAAATTTTTACAAGCCACTTCTCTCGCTGACTCACTTCCTTCCGAAACAATTCGTTTTACTGAACTTAAATCAGATTCATATTCGGCAATTGATTCCTGGATGGGTTGTAACTCTTTGTTAATCGCGTCGACAATCGGTCTTTTACATTCAATACAACCAATTCCAGCGGTACGGCATCCTTTTTGTACCCAACCTCTAACTTCATCATTTGAATAAATTTTATGGAATTGCCAAACTGGACATTTTTCTGGTTCACCCGGATCAGTTCGTTTGACACGGGCAGGATCAGTTGGCATTGTTAGTATCTTTTTCTCAACCTGCTCAGGCGGTTCTCTGAGCATTATAGTATTATGATAAGACTTAGACATTTTTTGTCCGTCAAGACCAGGCATTTTTGCAGTTTCTGTAAGTAATGGATAAGGTTCAGGTAGAATAATTTTACCACTACCTTCTATATAACCTAATAGACGCTCTTTATCACCGATAGATAAACTAGGTTGGTCTTCTAAAAGGGCTTGTGCTGTCTTAATCGCTTCGTGATTTCCGTGCTCTTGAAACTGTCGACGTAATTCACTATAATATTTACCGTTCTTTTTCCCCATTTTCTTAATTGCTTCGGCTGCTAATTCTTCAAAATTAGGTTCCTTACCATAAATATGATTAAACCTACGTGCAATTTCTCTGGTAAGTTCGATATGTGAAACCTGATCTTCGCCAACAGGAACATAATCGGCATGATAAATCAGTACGTCAGCACTTTGTAAAAGGGGATAGCCTAAAAAACCATACGTTGATAAGTCTTTTTCTTTTAATTTTTCTTGCTGATCTTTAAAGCTGGGTACTCGCTCTAACCACCCCAAAGGAGTAATCATAGATAAAAGGAGGTGCAGTTCTGCATGCTCAGGAACCCAGGATTGAATAAATATTCGCGACAAGCCAGGATTTACTCCGCAAGCCAGCCAATCCACAATCATATCCCACAAATGTTGCTCTATAAAACCAGGTTCATCATATTGCGTTGTTAAACCATGCCAATCAGCTGCAAAAAAGAAGCAATCATATTGATGTTGTAATTTAATCCAATTTTTTATTACACCATGATAGTGACCAAGATGTAATCTGCCACTAACTCTCATTCCAGAAACAACTCGTTTATTGGAACTAAATAATGCTGACATCAATATCCTCTTTATAAATAAATTAATTACCTAAAGGGTTCAGGATCACCTTTGCCTTCTCTTATTATCACTGGATAATCGCCAGTTAAATCAACTACTGTTGTAGGCTCCTGCCCACAATGACCACCATCAATAACCAAATCTGTTTGCTCTCCCAAAATATCGCGGATCGCTTCAGGTTCACTCAATGGGGCTTTAGCACCAGGAAGAATTAGAGTAGTGCTCATTAAAGGAGCCTCAAGACATTCCAACAATGCAAGTGTAATATTGTTATCTGGAACACGTAATCCAAGAGTTTTTCTTTTTGGATGTAACATTAAACGGGGCACTTCATGTGTTGCATTAAGAATAAAAGTATAAGCACCAGGTGTGAATGCTTTCAATAATCGGAATATAGGATTAGATACTCTGGCATAAGTACCAAGCTGAGATAAATCACGACAAACAAGAGTCATATTATGATTTTTGTCCAATTGCCGTAATCGTCTAATACGTTCAAGTGCCGCTTTATTACCTAATCCACAACCCAAGGCATAGCCTGAGTCTGTAGGGTAAACAATTAACCCACCTTCCTCAATAATATTCACCGCCTTCCTCAACAAACGAGCTTGAGGATTATCAGGATGTAACGCAAAAAACTGACTCATAAAGTCCCCTGTTAAATGTTCCATTCATGCCAAATAGGTGTACAGTTTACTGGTAGTTTTTTTTGTCTTCCGAGGTTCACTCGCGAAGCAATATCGCTATGATAATCTGAACCAGAAGAAGCCAACAAATGGAATCTTAGGCATGTAGCGGCCATTTCATTCACTTCTGTTACTGTCATTTCACCTGAAACCACTTCTATTCCTACACCACCAGTCTCTTTAAATTCGCTAATTAACTCATGCAATTTGGAACGCGTCAATCCGTATTTAAGTGGATGAGCGATAACTGCCTGCCCATCTGCAGCAATAATACCCTCTACGGCTTCCTGAATAGTAATCCAGGGAGTGGGAACATAAGCAAATTTACCTCGACCCAAAAACCGTTTAAATGCTGCACCAAGATCATGAGCTTTACCCTCATTAACAAGAAGCCGTGCGAAATGGGGTCTTCCAACTCGATTATGACCGGCTATTTCACTTGCCTTTAAATAAGCATCTGAAATACCGAGTGAAGCTAATGCTTCTCCCATTTGTTGAGCACGCGCTATCCTGCTTTGGTTTTGTCGTTCAATCAGTTCAAGAAAGTCTGAGGTATGCTTAATTTGGTAACCTAGAATGTGTAACTCATGCTTTTTCCATCGGACACTAAATTCGATACCATTAATTATTTTTATAGATGTTGAAGAAGCTGCTTGCAACAATTCGGTATAGCCGGCAACAGTATCATGATCTGTAAGCGACAGACACCTAATTTCTTGGTTGTTTGCTTTTTGTATTAATTCTGTTGGACTTAAAGCGCCATCAGAAAAATTGCTATGACAATGAAGATCGATCATGAATTAGTGTTAATATCAAAAAAAATGATTGTAGCATAAATCTTGCAGAAGATGAGCTTTCTGCACTATTCTTGTGTGCCTATAAATCCTTGCACGGTCAAAAAGTATAATAAATACTATACTCATAATATATATTACTTTATTGAGGAAAACCAAAAAATAATGATTCATAATGTTCATCATGTTAAATTATGTCGAAAATCAATCGCAGCACGAAATAATAAACAAGCTGATTTTCTTGATGCAATTGACCGTTCCGACATAACCTTTGCTGTCGGTCCTGCTGGAACTGGGAAAACTTATTTGGCTGTTTCTAAAGCCATACAATGTTTTGAAAAAGGTGAGGTCCAAAGGTTGATTTTTGTAAGGCCAGCAGTCGAAGCTGGTGAAAAATTAGGGTTTCTTCCTGGAGATTTAGTAGAAAAAGTCCTTCCGTATTTAAGGCCCATTTATGATGCACTCTATGAAATGATAGGTTTTAAAGAAACGCAAAAGCTAATTCAAACAGATATTATCGAAGTTTTACCATTAGCATTCATGCGCGGCAGAACTTTAAATGAGTCATTTATTATTCTTGATGAAGCACAAAACACAACCATTATGCAAATGAAAATGTTTTTAACGCGTATAGGTTTTGGCTCAAAAGCCGTAGTAACCGGGGATATGACCCAAGTTGATTTACCAAAAGGTATTGATTCCGGACTCGCCCATGCAGTAGGATTATTCAAAAAAATACCGGAAATTAGTATTCATACTTTCACAAGTCGTGAAGTAGTGCGACATCCGTTAGTATCTAAAATTGTTGATTGCTATGATCATGCATCAACAGGAAAAAAATAAATGAGTTATTTTATCGATATTCAAAATGCAACTGATGAGCCGCTACCTGTTAGTGAAGAAGAATTAACACGTTTGGCATCACTGGCTCTAAGGGATTATCAAAAAGAAGCTGAACTCACTGTTCGTTTGGTTACAGAAGAAGAGATGATCCACTTAAACTATACATACAGAAAGCAAAATAAAACCACCAATGTATTGGCATTCCCCAGTGCCTTACCGCCTGAAATTCAATTGGAATGCCCGCTACTAGGCGATGTTATCATTTGTCCACAAGTCTTGTTAGAAGAAAGCAAGCAACTTAAAAAAAATTTAGACTCGCATTGGGCATTGATTGTGATTCATGGAATCTTGCATTTATTGGGCTATGATCATATTAGTGATGATGAAGCAGTCATAATGCAAGCTATTGAAATTAAATTATTAGCTGAACTCGGATTTTCTAATCCTTATGACGCAGAGGGTAATGAACTTGAATAAAGAGGAAGATAGCAGCACATGGTTCGCACGGTTTAAACAGTTTTTACAAGGAGAACCCCAAAATCAAGAAGAGCTTGTAAGTTTATTAAGAGACGCACAAATTCGTTCGCTTATCAGTGCTGAAACTTTAGCAATGATCGAAGGGGCAATTTCTTTCTCCAAAATGCGTGTTCGCGACATCATGTTGCCAAAGAATCAGATGGTTTGCATTAAGCAAGATGATGAATTCTGCGATATTATTAAAACAGTAACCCAAACTGGCCATTCAAGATTCCCGGTAATTGCCGGAGATTCAGATGAAGTCATTGGGATATTGCATGCAAAAGATTTATTACGCTATCAATCTACTAACCTTGACACCTTTAATTTGCTCGATATTTGTCGGCAAGTTACTTTTGTTCCTGAAAGTAGACGCTTAGACAGCTTGCTCAGTGAGTTCCGCAGTAACAAGAATCACATGGCTATTGTTGTAGACGAATATGGCGAAGTTTCAGGCTTTGTCACTATTGAAGACATTATCGAACAGATAATTGGCGATATAGAAGATGAATTCGATATCGATGAAGATGCCTACATTAAAGTACATGAAGACGGACACTATATTGTAAAAGCCCATATGCCTATTGATGAGTTCAATGAACAACTTAAAGCAGATTTTAGTAATGAATTTTATGATACAATAGGTGGTATTGTAATGAATAGTTTTGGTCGTTTACCTTCACGAGGGGAAACCATTACGATTGATTCTTTTGAGTTTAGAATTATTAATGCGGACGCAAGAAGAATCAAGTTGATGGAATGTATTGATAAACGCAAGGCATAATGAAGTATGAATGGTAATATTCTCATAATTGATGACGATATAGAGCTCACTGATTTATTAACCCAATATCTGGAACCTGAGGGTTTCCATGCTATTTGTGTTCATGACGGTGAAAGCGGAGTGAAAAAAGCCTTAAATCAGGCTTTTGATGCTATTATTCTTGATGTCATGTTACCTAAACTAAACGGTTTTGAAGTATTAAAAGCGATTCGTGAACATTTGGATACCCCAGTCCTTATGTTAACTGCCCGAGGTGATGATATAGATCGTATCGTAGGTCTGGAAATAGGTGCAGACGATTATTTACCCAAACCATGTAATCCACGTGAGTTGGTAGCTCGTTTACGGGCAATTTTACGACGTACTCAAAAAATTCCCACATCAAGACCTATCATAGAACAACATAATATTGTAGTTGACTGTTCTAAGCGTCATGTAACTTTGGCCGGAAATTATCTTGAACTCACAAATGCTGAATTTAATATTTTAGAGATGCTTATTAAATCACCAGGACAAGCATTTTCAAAAGAAGAACTTACTGAATATGCTCTAGGCATAAAATACACCGCATATGATCGTAGTATTGATGTTCATATTAGTAACTTGAGGAATAAATTAGGTGATAACCCGCAAGGTGAACCTATAGTCAAGACCGTACGCGGATTTGGATATATGTTTAATGCGTAGTTTATATTGGAAAATTTTTATTTCATTTTGGTTAGCCACAATACTTATTATTTTCACTACCGCCTGGGTAATCAGTCATATTGTACAAAAATCATCATTGCCTGCCCAAGAACAATTATTTATGGACAGCTATGCCAATGCGGCAGTTGCAACTTATGAGTCAGGAAGACAAACTGCATTATTAAAATGGCTCAATAAAATTGGTATTTCACGCCATATGTCAATTTACCTGTTAACCAGTACTGGTGAAATCATTGGAACCCAGGCTGCACCAGAAAATGTGAAGAGGGTTGCAGAAAATTTGCTCCAGGATCAGCTGAGCGAAGGTATTTTAAAATCAGGGAAACTCATTGTTAGCCATGAAATTTTATCCACTTCAGGAAAATTTTACCGTCTTGCTGCCGTGAGTGAAAAGCCTATCTATCATTTTGTCGGAGTTCCCTGGGCTGGCCTAGCCATCCGTCTCGCTTTAGCAACATTTATTAGTGGTCTTATCTGTTATTTATTATCACGATATCTAACTCAACCCTTACGGTCTTTGGGAATGGCAGCCAAATCAATTGCTACTGGAAAGTTAAATACACGTGTTGGTCGTTTAAGAGGTCATCATAATGACGAAATTGCCCAATTAAGCCACGAATTTGATCGTATGGCCGAACAACTGGAAACATTAGTCAGTTCAAAAGAAAGATTGTTACAAGATATTTCACATGAATTACGCTCCCCTCTCGCTCGATTGCAAATTGCTATTGAATTAGGACGCAATAAAACACTTCATTTGGCAGACACTGAGTTTAATCGTATGGAACTTGAATGCTCCAGGTTAAATGCTTTAATCACTGAGGTGTTGGAATTTGCTCGTTTGGAAAAATCAACAACTGATCTTAATTTAAACGAAATTGATCTTTCTGATCTTTTATTCGGCATCATTAATGATGCCAATTATGAAGTTGGAGAAGAAACGCCTCGTGTAAAAGCAGGAATAATTGAGGCGTGCCGCTTGTTAATCGATGAACGCCTGATTCACAGAGCAATAGAAAATGTAGTTCGCAATGCCCTCCATTACTCACCTGCCAGCGAAAAAATTATTGTTACATTACAATATGATGAAACTAAAGAATATATATATATTGATATCAGTGATAAAGGTCCAGGAGTACCTGAAAGTCAGCTAGATAGAATTTTTAATCCATTTTATCGTGTGGACACATCAAGAACAAAAAAAACAGGTGGGTATGGTTTGGGATTAGCTATCGCATTTCGTGCAATTCAATTACATCATGGTGAAATTACAGCTTCAAATAAGCCTGATGGAGGGTTACTTGTACGAATTATTCTTCATTCAACACCTCAAATCAAAAATAAAGCATCTGAATTGAATTCAGTTACAGAAACTTAACTAAATAATCTCTTATAAAGCAGAACTGTTATTCTCTGTCTAATTAAGGTACAATATGCCGGGTAATAGAAGCATTAGGATCACTTTTACATGACCATAGCCCAGAAATTAGATAAAGCAAGTGGTGTCTTTTTCTTCACTGGCTTTTTGCTTTCAAAGCTCCAGTATATTCCTTTCCCGCTCGCATCAGCTATTTTCAGATTCGTTTCGTTGGGAATCTATTCATTTGCATATCTTTCTTGGCTTACAGCGTCCCTTCTCCACCCAGACCATCCAGTCAATTACCGTAAATGGTACGGTTTTGCGCAAATTAAAGAACAGTTCCTTTTGTCCTCATTTGTAGGGTTAACCGCAACAATAATCAGTGTCGCTGCAGTTTTTATACCTGCGCTATTTCCTCCAGCAGCTTGGCTCTTCCTGATTGGTAATGCAATATGGGCAATTGGAGAATATCATAAACTTAAAAATCCACCAAAAAATGATCCTAACTACTCATCGACGCGACAAAAAAGCTACGTAGCTTATGCGGCAACATCAATGTCTATAAGCCTGGTTGCCGCGATTTCGGCTACCCTTATATTTTTTTTTCCGCCCATGGCAATACCAATTACTATTTTTTCTCTGATTATTTGTGCAGGACTTGGTGCATTGGCATTTGAATTTTGGCTAAATTGCACTTTTGGAAATCATAAACCAGACCAAATTCCAGGAAGTTACACAGAAATGAGCGATAGCTTAGGGCCTTCAATTTCAGAAGAGCCCTCTAACTCACCAGAACCTGGTTTCTTCAACTGTTTATTTCCCAAACTCTCTACTTCCAATACTATTGAATTACCTGATATTAAAGAAAATCAAGCGGAGCATAGTCTTCAGCGCAAGACTCTTTTATAATTGACTCCCTTCAGTTTTAATTGAGCTTTATTATGGATCAAACAATTGCGAACATGATTTCAAAGGCACAGAAGGCACTTGCCTATTCTTACTCACCCTACTCTAAATTTAGCGTGGCCTGTTGTATTTGTACCGACAAAGATAATTTATATACAGGCGTCAATGTAGAAAACAGCTCTTATGGGTTGGCAGTGTGTGCAGAAACCTCAGCAATTTCTGCCATGGTTTCTGCAGGCGAGCAACGTATTAAAAGTATGGTTGTATTGGCAGGAACAAATTTATTATGTTCACCCTGCGGGGCATGCAGGCAAAGAGTTTATGAATTTTCAACACCTGATACCTTGATCCATCTATGTGATAAAAATTCAATATTACATAGCTTAAAGATTAATGAACTACTACCCTTGGCTTTTAAACTTGATTTTAAACCTTAGGCCCTGTTGACATTTCACTAGCATGAGCCAAAATGGCCAGACTTTTTTGAGCGCTAATGCGCAGAAAATCAGGACGGTTTGGCCAACATTGTAGAAATGGAAACAGCCTCTAACTAATAGGAAAATTTTTATGACAGATACCCCACTAAAGCAGAGCTATGCCCATTTAGCGGCAAATTATATTAAAAAATTATATCCTTCATTTAAACCAACAATAGGTGTGGTATTGGGGTCTGGTCTAGGTAAATTTGCTGAGGAATTACAAGATTCGACTCGAATCAGTTATGAAGAACTTCCAGGGTTCCCCAAAATAACAGTTCAAGGTCACGGCGGTAATTTAATTTTTGGGTATTGGAATAATGTAGGTGTAGTATGTTTACAAGGTCGAGCTCATACATATGAAGGTTTGGAAAATTATGAAACAGTTAAAACCTACATTCGTACTTTAAAGCTCTTAGGATGCAATTATTTCATTGCCACTAATGCATCAGGCTCATTAAGAGAAGATGTTGGTCCCGGTGAATTGATGCTTATTTCCGATCATATTAATTTGCAACCCAGTAATCCTCTAATTGGCCCTAACGATGATAAGTTTGGTCCAAGATTTTATCCTTTAGATAATGCATATGATAAAGAAATGCGTTTTGATTTATTATCCATTGCTGTCAAAAACTCAATCCGCCTCACAGAAGGAGTTTATATATCTGTACTTGGGCCGCATTATGAAACAGCTGCTGAAATCAGAGCATTTAAACTTTGGGGAGCCGATGCTGTAGGGATGTCTACAGTGCCAGAGGTATTGGTAGCAAATCATTGTGGTATGCATGTAGCAGTTATTGCTATGATTACCAACTATGCTACCGGCTTTTCAAAAACAGCTCACAGCCATGAATCGGTGATTGCGATGGCAGAAAGTGCCGCAGAAAAACTTAATTTGATACTAAAACAATACATTGCGAGTTTAAAGTGAGTTTAGAAATCCATTTTAATGAAGTTATGGATGCATTGCTTGGCAGTTACTCTAAGAGTAGCATTACCGCTAAGCAACTCATTCACACCATTGATCTAACCCTATTGGATGAATATGCGACTGTTGAATTACTAAACCAATTAAAATACAGTGCCAATCAAAACCAGGTTGCTGCACTATGTGTTTATCTGCAGCATCTCAGTCAATTCTCTTCGCAAAATTCCATTGACTTAGCTACAGTGATTAATTTTCCGCAAGGAATTGAAGAGTTGGCTGATTCAATTGCATCTATAGAAAAAGCGATTCAATTGGGTGCTGCAGAAATTGACTATGTCTTTCCTTATGTTCTTTATCTGCAGGGACAAAAGGAAAAAGCTTTAAATCAATGTCAGGTTATTACGCAATTATGCAAACAACAAAAACTTGTTTTAAAAATTATTTTAGAAACAGGCTCTTTTCCTGATATGGAAACAATTTACAACACAAGCAAACAGTTAATTGAGTTAGGATGCGATTTCATTAAAACCTCCACAGGTAAAACCCAATCAGGAGCATCTTTATCGGCAGTATTTGCAATTTTATGCGCTATTCGCGAGATGAATACATATTGTGGGATCAAGATTTCAGGAGGCATTAGAAAACCGCAGTACGCCTATAATTATGCAAGACTCGCAGAGTTGATGCTCGACAAGCAAATTAATAAGAGCTGGTTTCGAATTGGTGCCAGCAGTTTATTGGAAGAACTGTTAAAAATAAATTAATTCTCGGTTATACTGCGCAAGGCTAGTAAAATTAATGTTAATGTGCCCCAGATAATTACCTTTTTGCTGAAAGATACTATCTAGTAGGCATATTATTCCGTTCATGTTCCTAACTGGAGTTTAAGCCCTATGAATCGAAAAAACTTATTTAAGTCCCTTTTAGTATTACTCTTTGGTTTTATTTTACTCAGCTGTAACAAAACATTGCCTCCAGGCGAGTATGACTCAGCTGAAGTAGGTAAAGTAAAAAAAGTAATTCCAGGCACGATAATTTCAAAACGGCCTGTGAATTTGCGTCGAAGCATGAGCAATATTACTAAAAACACAAGCAATAGTTTTGATGATAATGGCTACAGTCAATCTCATGGCGTTGAGTATGTGATTAGATTAAATTCAGGCGGAATTATTTCTGTAGTCCAGGCGGAAGATCTGAAGCTAAAAACGAAGCAAAAAATTCTCGTAATCTATGGAAAAAACACACGTGTTGTTGCAGATAATGGTAGCGAAGCCTATTAAAGCCGAAAGTCAAATAGAGTGTATTAACAATCCCCACTACGTACCGCGACTTGTTTGCGGTATACGTGGATATTAGTCATCCATAAATATATTCGTAAGTATGAAGTGGATCATGCCCTAACACGGGTACTGATGCTTCCTTAAAGGCGCCACGGTAACCATGCATAATTCCAAGTAAATAACTCATTGAAATATAATTGTTTTCATATACTTGTCTCTTAACCCCAACAAAATGTTACTTAGTTTTATTATTGCCCACCACTCGCCAAAATACTTTTTATATGAAGCGTTGAATAAATAGCTACAAGGTCGATCTATTAATCCAAACAAAAAACTAAAATTTTTAGGTTTTAATATCATTATTATGATGAGTTCTATGATATTTTTTATCAACAAGTATTATTTCTTGCAGAAACTTAAATAGTACGGGTACTTTGTTTGAGGGAGAGTGCACATATTTATGGTTCAAAAATGCTGTTCGAATAAATATAAAATAAATAATTATCTCGAACGTGGAGAGATATATTTTATATCCTAATAGAAAAGAAAAAAAATCATAAAACAATATGATAACAACCGTTGATTTAATTGTCATATTCAATATTGACTTATATGTATTATTACCTCTTAAATGAGGTTGATTGTGATGTTAATGAGTTTCTTATTTCACTCCAATAATCTGTGAATCAATTATCCAATGCAAACAGGTAAAAAACATGTCTACAATGAAAAAACACTTAAAAATCTTTAAATACATCATCAACAACAATCCTTGTGAGTACAATATCCATTTTTATAGATACGAAGCTTTATGATTTTTATAAATTTTGAGCAATTAATTTATTCTTTTATGGAACTTTGGAAAACTACCACGAACGAAGAACAAATCGGCTCATCATCTGCTTACAACAGCTAGCCACATTAATGTACCGTAATACACGCTAATAACAAAAGCCTTAAAACACTCTTGAGGGATTCTTTTATTAATCAACTTTTGTTGGTAAATCAAGACGATTCCTGCCATAAACCAAAAAATATAAAACAATAAACTTATGTGATTCATCAATGCCCAACATAGCCACAAACTATGAAGTAAAGCTTGTAACAAACCAATAATCATTCGATCGTAACTGGCAAAATAAATTGCAGTAGATTTCACACCGATTCGCAAATCATCTGCTTTATCGGCCATGGCATACATCGTGTCATAAACAAGAATCCAGGAAAAATTGATTAAAAATAATAAGCAAAACTCACTATTTAAGGGAAGATTTGAGGCAACATAAGCCATAGGAATTCCCATGGAGAACGCTAAACCCAGGATGAGTTGGGGGGCATCTAGAAACCGCTTACAAAACGGATATAAAAAAGAAATAAATAATGCGATTAATCCGAAATAAAAACAATTTCGGGGTAACTGAATTAATATTAATAATGCAGCAAAAAGCAAAATTATTAATAAAAGAAAGGCTTCTGGCAAAGTAACTTCACCAGAAGTTAATGGCCTAAATTTAGTGCGTACGACGTGTTTATCGATATTCCGATCTGCTATATCATTTATCACGCACCCTGCGGCACGCATGAATACAGTGCCACATATAAAAAGGATTAAAAGTCTAAGTGTCGGCATTCCTTTATTCGCTAACCATAAAGCCCATGCTGTTGGAAACCAGAGCAATAAAATTCCCACCGGCTTATCAAAACGCATTAGCCGCCAATATGCATTCCATTTCATGAGTTAACACTCTCAAGTTCAGGTAACATAATTTCAGCTAGATAAAATGACTCGTTTTGCTGAAATATAAACTCTGCAAGCCGAACCCAAAGTACGCCATCTACAGAGCCCAAATTTCTCTTTACCCAATAATATTCCAAACATTGTTGATCAATTGGGTAATTGATTGACTGAACACGATACACTTTATCTTCATTAAAGATTAAGTTTTTTATTGATTCATTTTCCAAACGACCAAAAAAAGCAGGATCAAGATCATAACATTTCTTTGGAATAATACTTCGAGCGTACCAATAAGCAACATTGTGGCTTTTCATAACAATTTCACGTTGAAAAACCAACCTCTCTTCAATTTGCAAAAAGCTTTTATCCCACCAGTCCGTATTCGTCCAACATTGGGAAATCAGCTCAACTTGCGCATCACCTTTAATTTGTTGTAGTTTATCAGTTAATGAGTCTTGATAATTAAGCCACTCTTTGAGCGTCTCAGAACTCTGTGCATTTATTGTATAAATAGAATGAGTATTAATAGGCATGGATTTAGTACTATTACAAAAATATATTCAGCAAGATCTTACAAAATTAACGAAGCAGCGACAAGTTATTGCTAATTCTTATTCTACCAAGTCGATTTAATATGATAATAAACTGCTCATGGGTATTTTTATTAATTAAAATAAAACGTCCATAACTAATTGCCTGCCCTGGATAAGTTGAGAATACAATCTTATTTGTTGCACTTACCCCTTCCCAATTCAACTCCCAACGAGGATGGCTCCATTGCCATTGATATATTGGTTCAATTGTATTTGTTTCTTTATTTAAAAAACTCAAAATCATCCCTTTTGACCAACTGCATGTAGCATCTATTGGCGCAAGATATACAGAGTTTCCAAGGATAATAGCCTGCATCTTGGCATACTGTATTGCCGTACGCAGTTCATCAATGAGGGCTTTCTGTTCATTTTTTCTCATAAAATAGGTATATGAGCCAATGCCAACCATAGATAAACCTAAAAACAATGACATGGTTATCACTAATTCAAGCAGCGTAAACCCTTTTACTTTCATAAATAAAACTTATTTCCTATTTACTTCCTGTTTGCGAGATACAAAATAAAATATCATAGTTTTATGAAATTACCAGGGTCTCAATACAATTTACTGAATTGAGCTGCAAGTATTAACTTTTGAGTACTGAAGCGAAACTTACTTTAAATCAAAACCTTGCGACCAAGATAGTAGAATTATAAATAGGCTCTACATACTAAAAGAAAAAGTTTCCTCTGACTCCAAATCATCGTAATTGTCCTCACAAAAAACCCCATCAATAACTCTTTGCATAGGTTCACTTCCCCGGCTTAATGAACGAAGCAATCGAGGATGAACTTTAGAATCCTTACGCAATAAACCTAATATGCGCAAACTTTGGGTAAAAGATAAATCCCAACGTGCAAAATACTCTTCTTTGTTCATGTTTTTATTGCTGCTATTAAGCAATTCAAGCAGTTGTGCAAATGCTTCATATACTGAATCACTGGGATTTTTTTTCAGTTCTTTTAATAAATTCAGTGTAATGTGAAAAATTACATGCGTTTCATTATAAATTTTTGCAAAATGATTCAAACATGTAAAAGGTGTTTTCAATGAAAAAGAATGACGAGCAAAATCAAAGATTTTTTTATCTGTACTGTCATTGAGTAAGTCTTGTGATAATTTTAAAAGCACGGGGTATACAGCAAGTAAAATCTTATGATTCTCATTCCCAATAGAGGTAGATGAAGTATGTGGTATTATTTCATTGCCAAAAAAAGTTAAAGGACTCTCATCCTGTTTTGGAGTTTTAGGCGAAATTGCAGTTGTACTGAAATAAAGACTCCTCAGCTCATCAGCTTGTTGCATTAACTCTGTTCGATTTGGTACGCTGGATTCCTCAATAAGTCGGTATACTATTTCAAACCAGTGCCTATCCCCTCGATAACAACAGTAAGAAAGTAATTCACCTAGAGAACTAAAAGTCGTATACATAAATTCTTCATTTTCCCATTCTTCAGAATCATTTTTTCGATATCGCATATTCAAATAGTTTTTTGTCTCCTCGTAACCTGCATCGATCATTTGCTTCCTGGTCTCTTCTCCTACGGTGAATGACGAAGTTGATACATTATCGACATTTATCACGATGGATTGACATGCATATTTTCTCAATTTCAAGCGATCTTTTTCCCAACCGCTCGCCGGGTCACTCACACCGGTTAGCAATCTATAAATCCAGTTTAATACAACATTTTCTCTATAAACCCTATCCATGACCCGATCTATTGCCTTACGCTCAGGCCCATCATCAAACTTAACAGCCAATACTTTCAAATTATTTCCATATTCAGATTCAAGTAAGGTTGAATGATCATCAGAAAAAGGCTCAGTGGGGAGATTATTTAATATACCGCCATCATTATGTTCTTCACCATCAATAAGCGTTGATCTATAGACTATAGGAAAACTTGCAGATGTTTTAACAGCCTCACTTACCTCAAACTCTGGTGAATGTAAAAAAGAAAAATATCGAGTTGTGCCCTGGCGTTTATTTGTCGCCGTAACTATTAGCTCTTTTCCAATTCCACAACCAGGGTATTTTTGCCGAATTGCCTCTAAAGTAGCAAAAGTAATTTTACCTTGCGGATATGGGATTTGGTATTCGGTGACAATTTGATTTAATTTATGAGCAATCGCATAATCAAGCGCTGTCTTTAATGAGTTTGCTTCAGAAAACCCATTGATATTGATATCAAAATGAACTAAATGCTCATGCTTGAAATGTTTAAATAACTCTTCAATTTCAGATGCAGAGTAACCTAAGTAGCACAATAAAGCCATGATCGCACCTGCTGAGCTACCAGCAAATTTATCAGGGTATATTTTGGCTTCATTTAACGCTTTCCAGACCCCAACATGTGCAAAAATTTTTGCACCACCACCACAAAATACTATATTTTCAATATTGGGTTTTCTTTCTCTAACCAGAATCTCATGTGATTTTAAAAATCGGAAAACCTCAATTTTTTTTGTTTTATACAGCGATACTACTTGTTTCTCTTTAATTGATTTACTTTTAACTTTTTCATCATTTAACCAAGGAAAAAACCAACTCCAAATTCGAGCATACCATGGCTTCAGTGACACAAAACGCTGCATTTTCCGGTAATCATGCATTTTATCCAAACGTTCTTGGGGATCGGATACTTCTATAGATTGTGGATGAGGGCTTTTGCATATTGATTCAAATTTGATATTTTTTATATTAAGCGCAATAAGCTTATCAACTAATTTATCAGTAATAAAAACTCGTTTGGTATTCCCTAACGGCTCTTGCTGTGAATCATTAGGATCATTATATTTTGTCCCTATACCGGGGACTAGGAATTGATTAAAACCAATTAGTGTACCATGAGTGCCATGACACATTTGAATACCAGTCAATTGATAATGGGATATATTTTTCAGTGATAAATCTAAATCACTTATTTTCCAATGTTCTTGATATTTTCCCTGAAACCAACTTACGAGCCTACCCCACCATGTTAAGGCAACCTCGGCGGTAAAACCGCGATATTCATTCACCGTAACACCACTTAAAAATGCCTTTGTTTTATCTTTTTGATGTGGCTCCAAAAACCATTGCTTAAACAATGCTCTTTTTTCATCACTCACTCGGGTAAAATCGAACATTATTTGTTCGTTATCAAATAGATAGTTACCAAAAGCAATTTTATTATCTGGTGGCAATCCATTAATTTGTAAACGTCCTAAATAGGCCGTAATGATAATTTTTTTTAATAAATCCAGATTTTGAGGATATTGGTGTGTGTCAGATGCAAGCAGCTGACTTATTAAGTGTTGTGGTGTCATGACTTATCCTTAAGTTATGATAATCCATTAACATTCAGCAATAATTGAATCACTCCAGTTGATATATTGCTCAATTGATCTTGCTTTAATTAACTCGAGTCTTACTTTTCTCCATTATCTCTTGTTCCAAACATATGATGGCTGCTTGTTGGTTTTATTATTTTTAACCATCACAAATATAATTAACACAAATTTATCAGAAATTAAATAGAGCAGATCTGTCGGATCGTTTCATTGATTGAATCACCCATAAATCGAATGCCCATAATGTCAAAGAATGAATAAATGGTGGCTCAAAGTAGAACTGCAGGATTTCATAAGTAAAACTCATTCAAGAAATGCTGAGCTTAACAGTCCAGCATTTCTCCTTTCTACATTATCTAATTTTTTATAGACTCATGCTGAGTTTGCACGGAGAGGATTAAATATTCTGTATACTGCTTAAAATTTCGTCTACAACTAGTTCCGGGTTAGTTGCTTGAGTGATGGGACGCCCTACTACTAGAAAATCACTCCCTTCTGCAATTGCTTGTTTAGGAGTCATTACTCTTGATTGATCATCATTTGAATTACTTGTAAGCCTAATACCCGGAGTAACCGTAATAAATTGATCATTACACGCACTTTTTATTATTTTCACTTCTTGAGCAGAACAGACAACACCATCCAAACCTGACTCTTTAGTCAAAATTGCCAAATTTTTCACCTGGTTTATTACCGGTACATCTACTCCAATAGAAGTTAATTCCACTTGGTCAAAACTAGTTAAAACAGTTACAGCAATTAATAATGGTCTATTGGTACCATATGAATCAATTGCTTTTCTTGCAGCCTGCATCATACTCATTCCACCTGAGGCGTGAACATTCATCATCCAAACACCTAGCTCAGCTCCAGCTTTACAAGCTTTTGCAACCGTATTAGGAATATCATGAAATTTTAAATCTAAAAAAACTTTAAATTGTCTTTTGATGAGTTGTTTCACAAAGTTTGTCCCAAGTAGTGTAAAAAGTTCACTACCCACTTTTAATGCACAACGTTCCGGATCAAATCTTTCAACCAAATTTAAAGCATCATGCTCATTATCAAAATCCAAAGCAACAATTAATTTAGGCGTCATTTATGCTACTGCCTCTTCTTTATGCATTTCTAGAGCATTTTTTACTGCGGCAACGATTCTCATTTGTTCAGCTTCTTGCAAATAAGGATGCATAGGCAAACTGATAACTCGGCTACTTGCATATTCCGCATGCGGAAAATCACCCACTTTATACCCTAAATAAGCCATAGCTATTTGCTGATGTAGGGGTACTGGATAATGAACGGCTGTTGGAATTCCTGATTCTTGCATCGCTTTTTGAAACGCATCGCGATTATTTACTTCAATAGTATATTGTGCATAAACACTGGTGTTATGACTATGAATAAAAGGTGTTTTGACAAAAGGTGAAAGCATTTGGTCATAAGACTTAGCCACACGTTGACGCATAATGATTTCATCTGGAAAAAGTTTCAACTTTTCAATTAGAACAGCTGCTTGAATTGTATCCATTCGTCCATTAATACCTATACGATTATGGCAATAACGTGCATTTTGGCCATGAATTCTTATTTCAATAAGCTTTTGGGCTAAAACATCATCATTGGTAAAACAGGCTCCGGAGTCCCCATAACCACCTAAAGGTTTGGAAGGGAAAAAACTGGTGCATCCAATCGTTGATAAAGCACAAGAATATTTACCGTTATAAGTAGCACCAAAACTTTGTGCAGCATCTTCAATTACTGGGATACCGTAACGAGCGGCAATAGCATTAATTTCATCATGATCAGCACATTGACCATATAATCCAACTGGCATTATTGCCTTAGTTTTACTAGTAATTGCAGCCTCTAACTTGTTAGGATCCATATTATAAGTAAGCGGATCGATATCTACAAAAACAGGCTTAGCTTGACAAAGACTAATCACCTCGGTAGTAGCAAAAAAACTAAACGGAGTAGTAATCACCTCATCGCCGGGCTGAATTTCCAAAGCCATTAATGCCATTAGTAAAGCATCAGTTCCACTGGAATTGACAATAGCATGTTTCACGCCTACAAAATCAGCCAATTGCTTTTCAAGTTGTGCAACTTCAGGCCCCATAATGTATTGACCATGATTCAAAACGTTTTTAATACCAGTCAAAATTTCGTTTTCTATTATTGAATATTGTTTTTTTAAATCGATAAATTGCATCATAATCTCTTAAAAATTAATTAATATCCTTCCAAGCCATGGACAGGTTTCATTCTTCCCCAATTTTTACAACTAGGGCAATGCCAATGAAGATGTTTTCCACCAAAACCACAATGAACACATCGATAAACTGGCTTATTGTCTAAAAACTTACTTGTTATATCATAAAGCATTTGTAACTTGTCACGCACTTTTCCGTGAGCAGATTCAAGATGCCAATAGATTAACTGATTTAAACCCCGAATTGATGGATGTTTGCTCAAATTATCGGCTACGAAATCTATAGCTGCATCCATATTTTTTTGTTGCCTTAAATACTCCGCTATTACAAAAATTACTGAAGCTCTGGGATTATCCTCTAAGGTCTCTTCAAGATACTTGACGCATTCATCCATTGTATTTAATTCTTTATGACATATAACTAAAGGCTCGATAATTTCAGTTAAAAAATCAGCATCTTGTTGAGGTATACGTTTTAATGAACGAATTGCTTGTTTAAAGCGCCCTTCTTTCATTTCAAGGCTTGCATTCATTAAACTTGCTCGTACTGATTGATTGTCGACAGAGATTGCCTGTTTAATACAATAAGCCGCCCTATCAATTGCATTTGTTTTTAATGCCTGAGTCGCCATTTCACAATAGTAATGCGCCGCTTGGTTATGAAAACTTGTCCCTGTCGAAATCTCCAGTTTTTTAATTACATCTAAAGCTTTTTCCCATGCTTTTTCTTGTTGATAAATTGCTAATAAGCCATGCAAACTACTTGTTTCTTTAGAGCCGCCCAGTTCTACAACCTCTAAAAAAATTCGTTCTGCACGATCAAATAAACCGGCACTCATATAATCCTGGCCTAGAGCCATTAAAGATTCTTTTCTCTGCAAAATACTTAACTGGGGTCTTGCAATTAAATTTTGATGTATACGGATGGCTCTATCTACCTCGCCACGGCGCCTGAATAAACTCCCCAAGGCAAGATGTGTTTCTACCGTATCGCTATCAACCTCTAATAATTTAATAAAAACAT
Organism: Legionella parisiensis; assembly: GCF_001467945.1. GTDB lineage: Bacteria > Pseudomonadota > Gammaproteobacteria > Legionellales > Legionellaceae > Legionella > Legionella parisiensis. Next base: position 1,465,767 of record NZ_LNYQ01000013.1, on the reverse strand, counting down.
CAACAGCCTTATCTGGTTGTTCATTTAGAAGATAATTGAGTCCGACAACATATTCACGTGACAAACGATTATAAAAAGTTGGATCTTCCTTAGCTTTATTACGATTCGCCATCCACCAACCAGACCAAGCAGCAGCAGGCAATAGTAATGGCCATAAATCTATCATTATTACCCTCCTCTGTGCATGTCAAGTTTATAATAAAAAAACTAATGTTGATCTTGCAATGGAATTGATCGTAAGTTTTTAATTTCTTTTTCAGTTAATTTTAATTGGTTTTTAATTTTGTGACATTCAGCTTTTAAGCGCCAATATCGCCACATAAAAATTATAAAACCTATTAAAATACCGATGCCCAGCATAATTGTCATTAGAACAGAGATAGGCATCGATATTACTTTAAAATACAAATTAACATCTACCGAAGTAGCATTTAGAGCTGCAAAACTAACGCCAATAATGATCAAAAGTATATAAATAACCAGCATTAATATGCGCATAAATTCTTCCTTTTTTGTTACCCAGGCAGAGCGAAATAGTCCCAGGCGTTCCCCAAGACACAATACAACAATAACCTAAGTTATGCTTTGCGTCACTCTCAGGCTATTTAAATATACAAACAAAAAAAAGCGTAGAAGAATCTACGCTTTCTTAACTAGTTGACAATAAAGAAATTAATCACTCTCTTTACTTGCCATTTTTTCTTTCAGCAAATCACCTAAGGTTGTTGAAGCCCCTTCGGTTCTAGAATATTTCTTAATCGCATCTGCTTCATCTTGAGCATCTTTCGCTTTTACTGAAAGAGTAATTGAACGATTTTTGCGGTCGACATTTATAATTTTTGCTTCAATCTCATCACCTTCTTTGACAAGAGTAGTAGCATCATCAACACGCTCATCAGACAATTCACTTGCGCGAATAGTACCCGTAATGTCATCTGCCAGTGCTACAGTAACTGTCTTAGAATCCACAGCCACAACAGTACCTTTTACAATAGCACCTTTGGTGTACTCATCAACAAAACTTGCAAAATTATCGCCTTCAAGTTGTTTAATACCCAAAGAAATACGCTCACGCTCAGGATCTATAGCGAGAATAACCGCTTCCATCTCTTGACCTTTCTTGAACTGTTTTACAGCTTCTTCGCCAGCAACAGTCCAGGAAATATCAGACAAATGAACTAAGCCATCAATATCCCCATCCAAGCCGATAAATATTCCAAAATCAGTAATTGAACGAATCTTACCGTTTACTTTTTGACCTTTAGAATGGCTTGCAGCGAATTGTTGCCATGGATTGCCAACACATTGCTTCATACCTAAAGAAATACGGCGTCTTTCTTCATCGATTTCAAGAACCATAACATCAACCACATCACCCAAAGATACCACTTTACTCGGATGTACGTTTTTATTGGTCCAATCCATTTCTGACATGTGGACTAAACCTTCCACACCTTCCTCTATTTCAACAAAGCAACCGTAATCTGTAATATTCGTTACTTTACCTTGTAATTTTTTGCCTATAGGATAACGCTCAACGAGATCAACCCAAGGATCGTTACCTAATTGTTTCATACCTAAAGAAACACGGTTTCTTTCGCTATCAAAACTTAATACTTTTACTTTTACATCTTGGCCAACGGATAATACTTCACTAGGATGTTTTACACGTTTCCATGAAATATCAGTTATATGCAACAAGCCATCTATGCCGCCCAAGTCAATAAAGGCACCATAATCGGTAAGATTTTTAACGATACCATGGAGCTCTTGACCTTCATGCAAGGACTCGAGCAATGCTTGCCTGTCAGCGCTGCTTTCTTCTTCAACGACTGCACGACGTGATACAACAATATTGTTACGCTTTAAATCCATTTTAATTACTTTGAATTCAAGCTCTTTGCCTTCCAGATAAGAAGGATCTCTTACAGGTCTGACGTCTACTAATGAACCAGGTAAGAAAGCGCGTATAGTACCAATTTCAACAGTGAATCCACCTTTGACTTTTCCAGAAATAAGACCGGTAACTGTTTCATTGTTCTCATGTGATTTAGATAATTTACGCCAAGCTTCCTGACGTTTCGCTTTTTCTCTCGAAAGTATCGTTTCACCGTAGCCATCTTCTACAGAATCTAAAGCTACTTCAACGGTATCGCCCAGGTTAACTTCCAACGCACCATCTTTATCATAAAATTCTTCTTTAGGTACAATACCTTCGGATTTTAGACCGGCATTTAAAATGACATAATCATTATCGATACCGATAACTTTGGCATTAATAATGGCACCTGGATAAAATTGAGCACCGGCAATACTTTGCTCAAACAATTCTTTGAAACTTTCAGACATGTTAATAAACTCTTTAGTAAAAAAATGAAAGAATGAGTTCCACTCATCTTTCCCCCAACAAATAGTTAAACATCAAACAAACGTTCGTTAATTAATTTTAATACAATATTAAACACTTGTACAATGGATAATCTGGTTGTATCAATTTGCACTGCATCATCTGCAGGCTTTAATGGCGCATGCGTACGAGCAGTATCCCTTACATCACGTTTAGCCAACTCTTCTACAACCTGCGCGAGGCTAACATTAATTCCTTTTTGTTTCAACTGTAAATAACGTCTATTCGCTCTTTCTTCTTCACTTGCATATAAAAAGACTTTTAAAATTGCCTTAGGAAAGACCACTGTTCCCATATCTCGACCATCCGTAACTAAACCAGGACGTTGGGCAAAATTTCGTTGTCGTTCAAGCAAAGCTTGCCTTACTTCCTGAATGGCCGCTATCTGAGAAGCATCCTGGCCACATTGCTCACTGCGAATTTCTGCGCTGATATCTATATCATCCAAAATTACTTGTGTTTCATAATCATCTGAGGATGCAAAACGTAAATTAAGAGAGCGCGCGAGTGCAGTTAATTCATGTACTTCTTGAAAATCGATTTTATTTTTTCTGGCTGCATAAGCAAGAACACGATAAATTGCGCCGCTATCAAGCATATTCCATTTAAGATGTTTTGCAAGTAATTGGCAAAGCGTTCCTTTACCAGTTCCACTTGGTCCGTCCAGGGTTATCACAGGTACAGTGTCATTGTACATTATCAATAGTTTCCTCTATGTGTAATTGAAGTTCCTTTGCAGTTTCCACAAACAAAGGAAACGAGGTAGCTACATTGACACAATTTTTTATAGTAACAGGATCACTAGCTACAGCCCCAGCAATTGCAAAAGACATGGCAATACGGTGATCACCTTTGCTCTCAACTGTACCTCCATGTATCGTTCCTCCTTCAATTATTATTCCATCATCTAATGCTTGCGCATGAATACCTAATTTTTTTAGACCATCGACCATTGCAGCAATTCGATCACTTTCTTTAAAACGTAACTCGCTTGCACCATGCAGCGTAGTTTTTCCTTGGGCACACGCTGCGGCTATAAAAATAACAGGAAACTCATCAATTGCAAGTGGAACCAGACTTGCTTCAATATTAATTCCTCTTAATGGTGCATATTTAATTCGTAGATCAGCGACCCACTCCTCACCCAACTGTCGCTGCTCTAAAAGTGTAATATTAGCTCCCATTTCCAGCAAAATATGAATTATCCCTGTACGAGTTGGGTTAATACCTACATTACGAATGAGAATATCGGAGCCAGGGATAATAGAAGCGGCAACAATAAAAAATGCCGCAGATGAAATATCTCCTGGAATATAGATATCAGTGCCTATACATTCATTCGCAGAGTTAATAATTAGAGTATTGTCCGAGCGATGCACTGGATAAGAAAAGTTTTTGAGCATTAACTCTGTGTGATCACGGCTTACCCCTATTTCTGTAATCCGCGTTTCACCTTCAGCATAAAGCCCTGCTAATAGAATACATGACTTTACCTGAGCGCTCGCTTCAGGCATTACATAATGAATCCCTGTAAGTTTTTTCCCTCCTTTAATTGTAATAGGAGGCTTACCATCGACAGTAGTAATATCGGCACCCATTTGTGCTAATGGTTTACTAACACGCAGCATAGGTCTCTTCAATAAACTCTCATCCCCGGTTAATTGACTATCGAAAGATTGCGCGGTCAATAATCCTGCTAATAAACGCATGCTGGTTCCAGAGTTCCCACAATCAACAATCTTTTCTGGTTTTTGCAGTCCTTGTTTACCAACACCGTAAATTACCACTTGTTGTTCATCGGGTCCTTCTATTGTGACTCCCATGGATTGAAATGCTTTGAGGGTAGCCATGCAATCATCACCATCGAGAAATCCATTGATAATTGTTGTTCCTTTAGCTATAGCACCAAAAATAATGGAGCGATGAGAAATTGACTTATCACCTGGCACGGTGATTTGACCTTTTATTGAATGAACAGGTTTACTTATAAAATTATGTATTCTCACCGACTATGTTCCTTTGCAAATTCAGACATGAATTCAATAAGTGCATCAACTCCAGCCATTGGCATTGCATTATAAAGACTGGCACGCAACCCACCTACCAAACGATGTCCCTTTAAAGCATATAAACCTCTGAGTTGAGCTAATCGAAGGAATTCATTCTCTAATTTATCATTTTTGAGCGAAAAACAAACGTTAACTATAGAACGTGCTTCAGGATTTACATGAGTAGTATAAAAATCAGATCTGTCCAAGTATTGATATAATTTCGCGGCTTTTTGGCAGTTTAAACGATATATCTCTTCAACTCCACCCTGTGCTTTCATCCAATCAAATATCTTATCAGCCAAATAGCAATTAAAAACTGGCGAAGTAGCATAAAGCGAATGATGCTCTGCTTGAGTTTTATAACTTAGCATTGTAGGTACAGGGGGAACAGGCATTCTTTCTAATAAATCATCCCTAATAATTACTATGGTTAATCCAGCATTAGCTATGTTTTTCTGTGCTCCAGCAAAGATTAAGCCAAAATTTTTGATATCTACAGGCTCGCTCAACAGCGATGATGTCATATCAGCGATTAATGAAATTCCCTTGGAGTTAGGGACAAAAGGAAAGCGAATCCCATTTACAGTTTCATTTGGGGTATAGTAAATGTAAGTTGTGTTTTCTTTTATCTTCCAATTTTTCTGCTCAGGAATTGTTTTATAACCAGTTTCTTCATTACTCGCAATACAATATGCGCTTTTTAAGTGCTGTGCTTCAGAAAAAGCCATCTGTGACCATACTCCGGTAACCAGATATCCCGCCTGCTCTTCTGGATTTAAGAGATTCATTGGAATCATGGCAAATTGGGTGCGGGCTGCTCCTCCCAAAAATAAAACATGGTAATTTTGGGGTATAAAAAGCAATTCTCTTAAGGACTGCTCTGCATGGTTTAATAGAGCTGAAAACTCCGGACTACGATGCCCCACCTCAAGAATAGAAACACCAAGATTTTTCCAATCAAGAAATTCTTCCTGAGCTTCCTTAAGAACAGCCTCAGGAAGCATAGAAGGACCTGCACCAAAATTATAAACTCGAGTTGTCATCACTGTTATCTTCAACTTCAGTTACATCATTGGACTCATCGGAGTCCTCACTCAAATCATTGGACTCCTCGCCCAAATCTTCAATTTTTTGCATACCAACTACTTTTTCACCTGGGCTGACATTTATCAAACGAACACCTTGTGTATTTCGACCAATTACAGATAACTCACTGATCTTAAAACGTACCAGCGTACCTTTATCAGTAATTAACATAGCCTCATCTCCATCTGTAACCTGTACTGAACGAACAACTTTACCATTGCGTTCACTTACCTGAATGGAAATCACACCTTGTCCACCACGTCCAGAAACCCGATACTCTTCAATTGAAGTACGTTTACCATATCCATTTTCTGTTGCTGTCAATATGGTTCCATCTGCATGAGCCACTACCAGGGAGATCACTGCTTGGCCCTGTTCGATGCGTATACCTCGCACTCCGCGAGCAGTACGTCCCATAGGCCGCACTTTGTTTTCATCAAAGCGAACTACTTTACCTGCATCAGTAAATAGCATGATATCCTTACTACCATCAGTGATATCAACTCCAACTAAACTGTCATCATCATCCAAATCAACAGCAATAATTCCATTAGAACGAGGTCTGCTAAACGCATTCAAAGGTACTTTCTTCACTGTTCCTTTTTTAGTAGCCATAAATACATAATAACCATCCTGATATTCCCTAACTGGCAACATGGCATTAATTTCCTCGCTTTCAGCAAGTGGCAATATGTTAATAATAGGACGACCACGAGAAATACGACTGGCTAATGGAAGCTGATATGCCTTTAACCAATATAGTTTTCCATGGTTAGAGAAACAGAGCAATGTATCGTGCGTGCTGGCAATAACCAAGCGTGAAACAAAGTCCTCATCTTTAACATTTGTCGCAGATTTACCCTTCCCGCCACGGCGTTGGGCCTGATACGCAGTGAGAGGCTGGTATTTTACATACCCTTGATGCGATAGAGTTACCACCACATTTTCTTCAGTGATGAGGTCTTCAATTGTCAAATCTTCTTGTGATGCGGTGATTTCAGTCCGACGTTCGTCACCAAATTGGGTTTTTATTTCAAGCAACTCATCACGGATCACTTGCATAAGTCGTTCTGGAGAAGCTAATATTTCCAACAACTCGCGAATCAATTTTAATAATTCTTCAAACTCACCTAAAATTTTATCCTGCTCCAAGGCAGTCAAGCGATGAAGTCTTAACTCAAGAATAGCCTGAGCCTGCGCTTCTGATAGTTTATATCCATCAGCACTTAAACCAAATTCAGGAGCCAAATCATCGGGTCGAGATGCATTGGAACCTGCTTTTTCCAGCATTGCTTTAACCATTCCTGGCTGCCATAATTTGGCAAGTAACCCCTCTTTAGCATCTTGAGGTGTAGGTGATTTTTTAATTAAAGCGATCATTTCATCAATATTAGCTAAAGCAATTCCCAACCCTTCTAATAAATGAGCACGAGCACGCGCTTTTTTCAGATCAAATAAAGTTCTTCTGGTTACAACTTCACGTCTATGCTTTATAAAATACTCAAGAATTTGTTTTAAATTTAATGTGCGCGGCTGCCCATCAACTAGGGCAACCATATTGATTCCAAAAACATTTTGCATTTGAGTATGAGCGTACAAATTATTTAAAATGACATCAGCAACTTCATTGCGCTTTAGTTCGATAACAACACGCATTCCCTGTTTATCAGACTCATCTCTAAGCCCAGAGATACCTTCAATCTTCTTGTCTCGCACCAATTCAGCAATCCGTTCAACCAAGCGGGCTTTGTTCACTTGATAAGGAAGCTCCGTGATAATAATTGCTTGTCGCCCAGTATCATCATCTGTTTCAATTTCTGTGCGCGCTCGAATAATGGCACGTCCTTTTCCGGTACGATAGCCCTGAATAATTCCAGCTCGGCCATTAATAATAGCTGCTGTTGGAAAATCTGGACCAGGAATAATTTCCATAATGTCATCTAGGCTTAATTCAGGATCATCAACCAGAGCAATACACGCATTGATAACTTCAGTAAGGTTATGCGGTGGGATATTAGTTGCCATACCTACAGCGATACCTGAAGAGCCATTTACTAATAAATTAGGTATACGTGAAGGCAAAACTACTGGAGCGAATTCCGTTTCATCATAGTTAGGGCTAAAATCAACAGTTTCTTTCTCAAGATCCGCTAGTAAAGCATGAGCAACCTTGGACATTCTTACTTCGGTATATCGCATTGCCGCAGGAGCATCACCATCTACAGAACCGAAGTTACCTTGTCCATCCACCAAAAGATAACGCATCGAAAAAGGCTGAGCCATGCGGACTATAGTGTCATAAACTGCTGTATCTCCATGTGGATGGTATTTACCGATTACGTCCCCTACTACACGCGCAGATTTTTTATAGGGTTTATTCCAATCATTACCCAATTCACTCATCGCATATAAGACACGTCGATGAACCGGTTTCAATCCATCACGAACGTCAGGCAAAGCCCTGCCTACAATGACACTCATCGCATAATCTAAATAAGATTGCTTTAACTCATCTTCAATATTAACTGGCAAGACTTCTTTAGCTAGATAAACCATAGTTTGGACGTATCCTTGACGATAAATTTTTAATAATAAAGGATACCACACAGACGGATTTAATTAAATCATCTATACTAAAATGTAGTTCAAACAAAGTCCTCAAATATAGGGTAAAACGATATAATGCAATTGAGGAGTGTAACCCTGCCTTGAGGAGATAAATATATTATATTTTACTGTCTTTCTTAAAGATTCTAAACCATAATAAAATTGACTGTAAGTGCTCATTTTGTATATAGTGCCACGCACAATTCAAATGAATCCTTTATCAGGAGAAGCAATGACAAAAAAAACAGCTAAACTTAGCCTTGAAGGCCAAGAACCGCTTGAATTACCCGTATATAATCCCACATTAGGGAATGATGTGATTGATATCACTCAACTGGGTGCACATGGCGTCTTCACCTTTGACCAAGGTTTTTTATCGACTGCCTCCTGTGAATCTAAAATTACCTATATCGATGGGGATAAAGGCATATTGCTTTATCGAGGCTATCCTATTGAGCAATTGGCAGAGAAGAAAGATTTTCTTGATGTAAGTTATCTTTTACTCAATGGTGAACTGCCCAATGCTGAAGAGAAGAAGAAGTTTGTTAATTTAATTAACAATCACACTATGGTACATCAGCAAATGTATCAATTCTTGAATGGTTTCCGTCGTGACGCACATCCTATGGCAATTATGGTAGGTATGGTTGGCGCCCTATCTGCATTTTATCACGACACCATGGATTTGAATAACGCGGAAGACCGCTTTATTTCTGCAATTCGTATGGTTGCCAAAATGCCTACTATTGCAGCAATGAGTTACAAATATTCAATAGGATTGCCTTATATCTATCCACAAAATAAAATGTCTTATGCCGAAAATTTCTTGCATATGATGTTTAGTGTCCCTACAGAGAACTCCACTCCTGATCCAGTCCTGGTACGCGCTATGGATACAATTTTCATATTGCATGCAGATCATGAGCAAAATGCGTCTACTTCAACTGTTCGTCTCGCTGGATCAACTGGTGCAAATCCTTTTGCATGCATCTCGGCAGGAATCGGTGCATTATGGGGACCTGCGCATGGGGGTGCAAATGAAGCATGCCTCAATATGCTTAAAGAAATTGGCAGTGTTGATCGTATTCAACATTACATCAAACGAGCAAAAGACAAAGATGATCCATTCCGATTAATGGGATTTGGCCATCGTGTTTATAAAAGTTATGATCCTAGAGCAAAAGTAATGCGCCAGACCTGCTATGACGTTCTGGAAGCTGTAGGAGCTAAAGATGCTCCATTATTCAAGCTCGCTATGGAACTTGAACGCATTGCCCTTGAAGATGATTATTTTATTGAGAAAAAACTTTATCCCAATGTTGATTTCTACTCGGGTCTGACTTTAAGTGCTATAGGAATTCCAACCAATATGTTTACGGTAGTTTTTGCATTGGCTCGTACTGTTGGCTGGATGAGTCACTGGATGGAGATGGTTGCCACCAAATCAAGAATTGGTAGACCTCGTCAGCTTTATACTGGTGAAAAAACCAGAGATGTTCCCTAACATCTAAAATGTAATCATCCGCCCACGACTTGTTCGCGGGGCGGGATGTGGGTATTTAGCCTCTTACTTCACTAACGACTCTTGCATTCATAGTTCTAATTAACTTCCATTTTTTGTAAAGCATGTCTCCAGCCACGATAATCCAATTCCACTTGCTCTAAGGCTCTTTGTGGTATAAACGCTTGTTCTACATCCCAAATTGAATGCAGTTCATCCAAAGAGTTAAAGATGCCACACCCCAAAGCTGCTAATATTGCCGCACCTTTAGCTGTTGTTTCAATATTCTTGGGTTTTTGGATCTCTAATTGGCATTGATCAGCTAAAAATTGTAAAAACCATCGATTGACCGCCATTCCACCGTCAACACGTAATAGTGATATATCCAACTGGCTATCTTCTCGCATACAAAGACATACCTCTCGAGTTTGATAACAAACACCTTCCAATACGGCTCTGGCAAAATGCGCCCTATTACTCGATAAACTTAAACCAACCATGGATGCACCAGATGCTGATAACCAATGAGGAGCCCCTAAACCTGTAAATGCTGAAACGAGATAAACCCCCTCATTTCCACTCAATGAATTCGCTAGTGTCTCAGTTTCATCAGCATGAGTAATCAGTTTCATTGAGTCTCTTAACCATTTTACAGCTGTGCCCGCATGATAAATGCTTCCTTCCAGTCCATAAGTTGTTTGTCCTTGAATCTTATAAGCCACTGTTGTTAAAAGTTTATGTTGCGATAATACAGGTTTGCTTCCTGTATTTAGTAATAAAAATGCCCCCGTTCCAAAAGTTGCTTTTACCATCCCCATTTTGAAACAGCCTTGGCCAATTAATCCAGCTTGCTGATCACCAGCAACTCCTGTAATTGGTAATTCAAAACCAATCCACTGTTTATCAATCATCCCAAAATGACTGTCACTTGCACAAACTTTAGGTAAAACAGACTCAGGAATTTTAAAATAATTAAGTAAATCTAGATCCCATTGTTCTTCTTTGATATTAAATAGCATCGTTCTTGACGCATTAGTCACATCCGTTAAATGCAAATGCTCTGTCGTTAGGCGCCAAATCAGGAAACTATCAATGGTACCAAAAGCTAAGTCACCCTTATCTGCCAACATTTTCGCTTCAGGATTATTTTCTAAAAGCCATTTTAATTTGGTTGCAGAAAAATAAGAATCGGGAATTAAACCAGTTTTCTCTTGAATCATGGATTCATCAGCTACCAAAGCATCGCAATATTCAGCTGTTCTACGATCCTGCCATACAATAGCTGGAGCAAGACATACACCGGTTTTTTTACTCCAGATAACAGTAGTTTCTCTTTGATTAGTGAGGCCACAAGATACGATCTGATCAACTGAAACTTGAGATACCACATCACGCATTGCGGCTAAAGTTTTTTGCCATATTTCTTCCGGATCATGTTCGACCCAACCCGCTTGAGGATAATGCTGTGTGATTGGATATTGACTGGTGGCAACTAATTCACCATGAACAGTATATATCATTGCACGTGTGCTACTCGTTCCTTGATCTAGCGCCAGTAAATAATTCATTGTTGCAGAGTTCCTTGTCCCAACTATTATGTGTATATTGTAAGTGTATACTTTTTTTGTGGAGACCAAAATATGAATTCGGTTTTTGATGTTGCAATTATTGGCGGCGGCATCAATGGCTGTGGTTGTGCTGCGGATGCAGCATTGAGAGGATTGTCTGTAGTGCTCTTGGAACAAGATGATTTAGCTTCTAAAACATCCTCAAGCAGTACAAAGCTCATTCATGGCGGGCTAAGATATTTAGAAAACTATGAGTTTGGAATGGTTAAAAAAGCAATAACCGAAAGACAAAGACTTTTAGACCTGGCGCCGCATTTGGTCCATCCTCAAGCTATGGTGCTCCCCTATGACAAGCACATGCGTTCTGCCTGGTTTTTGCGGTTGGGTTTATATATTTATGATCATTTGAGCAGCAAAAATCGCCTTCCCAAATGCAAAATAATTTATAGAAAGAGTAAAAAAGACTATTTTACTGCCCTGATCAACAAGCTGAATATGGGTTTTCTATTCTATGACGCGGTAACTGATGACGCTCGCCTAACGATTGTTAATGCAATTCAAGCCAAGAATCATGGAGCAAGCATACGAACGCACTCTACAGTAATTCATGCTGAAATTATAAATAATTTATGGCAATTAACAGTACAACCTAAAATAGGTTCAAGCTATATACTCTATGCTAAATCAGTGATTAATGCGGCAGGTCCGTGGGTTAAATCCGTAGAACAGCTTACTCAAACTCCTGATCGACAGAAAATTAGTTTAATTAAGGGAAGTCATATTATTGTTCCCCAAATTTATAAGGGTAATCACGCATATTTATTACAGCATAAGGACAAACGTATCATCTTCGTTATTCCTTATCATGGATTTAGTATGATAGGTACAACCGATATTCCATTAACTGGTAATAATCCTGGGAATGCAACGATTAGCAATGAAGAGACTATGTATTTAATTGAGTTAGTTAATTTATATTTTGAATGCAAAATATCCGAAAAAGATATTATTTATACTTGGAGCGGCATTAGGTCTTTACTTGCCGATGAAAGCAGGGAGGCAAGGGCTTTAAGCCGTGACTATTCTTATAAAGTACATTTTATACCGGCACCTATCATTACAATTTATGGTGGAAAAATAACCACTTATCGCCAATTAGCAGAAGAGGTCATCAACCAACTTCTGCAGACATTCCCACAAATGGGTCCTTCAATTACTGCCTCAACTCCTTTACCCGGTGCTGTTTTTGAAGAAATGAATTTTGAGCAATATACACAATATGCTAATGAAAAATACAAATGGATGGATAAAGACTTACTAGAGCGCTATTTATATACTTATGGAAGTCGTATGGAAAGATTCCTTGCTCCTTGTAATAGTAGGGAATCCTTGGGGAAAAAGTACTGTACCTACCTTTATCAGGTTGAAGTAGATTATTTGATTTTAGAAGAATGGGCACAAAGTTGTGATGATATACTCAAGCGACGGACCAAGCTCGATCTAATCATCGATGAAGTGGGAAAAAAAGAACTTGCAAAGTACTTATCGCAGGTTACTTCTCATCCTTTTCTTGAAGCTCCGCTTTTATTGCACTGACATCAACTGCCACTGCCTGCTCAACCAGCTCCTTTAGCGTAGAGGCTGGCATACTGCCAGCATTTGAATAAATTACAATACCTTCTTTGAAAACCATCAGATGAGGAATTGAGCGTATTTCAAAAAAATCAGATAATTGTTGCTCCGCTTCAATATTTACTTTTGCAAATTTTATATTAGGAAACTGTTCAGCAACTTGCTCATAAACCTTAGAAAATTGTTTACATGGAGCGCACCAGTCAGCCCAAAAATCAATAAATACAATTTCGTTTTCATCAATTAGAGATTGAAACTCAGCATGAGTAACATTGAGGCTTGTCATATTTCTTCCTTAGCTTCGATTGAATTGACAATTTTTTGAAAGACTTCCTCTACATCGCCAGTACCACAAATACTATGAAACTCAGGAGCACCATGAGTTCCGCTCTCAGCCCATGATTTATAATAATTAACTAAAGGAGCTGTTTGATTGCGATAAACTTCTAAACGCTTTCTTACAGTTTCCTCTTTATCATCTTCACGTTGAATTAAAGCCTCACCAGTAACATCATCTACACCCTCGCGCTTTGGGGGATGAGTTTGAATATGATATACACGCCCAGAAGGTTGATGGATACGTCGTCCACTGATTCGTTTAATAATTTCATCATCATTAACATCAATTTCAATGACATGATCTAAATAGATCTCTGCTTGTTTCAGTGCATTTGCCTGTACAATCGTTCTAGGAAAACCATCAAATAGAAAGCCATTGTCACAATCACTCTTTTTTAAGCGTTCTTTAACTAAACCAATAATAATATCATCAGGTACCAAACCGCCTGTTTCCATAATTTTTTTAGCACTTAGTCCCAAGGAAGTTCCTTGTGCAATAGCTGCACGCAGCATGTCACCTGTGGAGACTTGCGGAATTTGATAACGTTCTATCAACCGCAAAGCCTGGGTTCCTTTTCCTGCACCCGGCCCACCCAAAAGCATTAATCGCATTAAAAAACTCCTTAGTAATCTATCAGTTTTAATTACTGAATATATTATTACTTATTAAACCATATAAATTCAAATACAACCTAACCTTCCGCCCCGGCAGCTTTCTCATTGAACACCTAAAACCAGGAGCGTGATTCAAACATCCTTTTACACGAATTAAGTTGCGCTGCATAAAGCTGTGAACGCGCTTTGACTTTGCGTGCAACTGGTATTAACCATGATTTTCTCAAATAGGTTTTACGCTGATAACCACCTATACCTTCATGGTAGGCTAAATAAAGTGCATAAGCATCCGTACGAGGAATTCTTGCTTTTTTATAAGCCTCATTTGCATACCAACCGATAAAATCGACACCATCACTAAAATCACCTCGTGAAGCAAACCATCCTCCACAATTTTGTTTATAGTGACTCCAGGTTCCATCTAACGCTTGGGTATATCCATAAGCTGAAGAAGGTCTTTTCCAGGGAATAACACAGAAGAGTTTTTTGCGTGCCGGCCGTGCCCGAGCATTAAATTTTGATTCCTGATGGATAATAGCCATTTGTACTGGAACTGGAACCCTCCATCGACGTTCGACATCCTTAGCGTCTTTATACCATTTAGGGTATTGTCTAAATATATTACAAAGGTTATTGACATCCGCAGGAGGATGGCTAACACAAGCAGTAAGGAACAAAGTAAACAACAAAAAGCCTATTCGCAACTTCTTAACATTTTGCAATAAAGCGTCCATGAGCAGCCAAACAATAAAAAGATCATTTTACCAAATTTAAGCGCTACAATCCACGCATGACGAACTCAAAATAAGTTGTTATTTTAAAAAATAAACTACTATTTCCATGAATTGCCCCGTGTTAAGATATGAATTCATTCATGATAATTTAAGTTAAGCTAATGACTATTCTTGTATTCGATATAGAAACCATCCCCGATATTGAAGCAGGACGTAATTTATATGATTTGCACGGATTGTCGGATAAAGATACTGCAGAAGCGATGTTTGCATTACGCCGCTCCAAAGTTGGCCATGATTTTTTACCTCACTATCTACAAAAAATTTGTGCCATCTCTTTAGTTATGAGCCATGGCTCACAAATAAAAGTTTGGTCATTAGGTGATGAAACCTCTGACGAAAAGGAACTAATAACTCGTTTTTTTGCTGGAATTGACAAACATACCCCGACATTAGTCAGCTGGAATGGGAGTGGCTTTGATTTGCCGGTTTTACATTACCGCTCTTTATTGCATGGAATTACAGCACCCACTTATTGGGAAAACGGTGACAATCAACAAAATTTCCGTTGGAACAATTACTTAAGTCGATTTCATTATCGACATCTTGATCTTATGGATGTCATTGCAGGATATCAAAATAAAGCTTTTGCCCCCTTGGATGAGATATCCAGTATGCTTGGATTCCCTGGAAAAATGGGCATGAGTGGCTCCAAAGTATGGGAGCAGTATTTATCAGGCCAAATAAAAAGTATTCGTAATTACTGTGAAACAGATGTACTTAATACATACTGTGTTTTCCTACGATTTGAACTCATGCGAGGCATACTGCAATATGATGAATATCACCGTGCCCTAGATTCTCTCAAAATCTATTTAAGTTCCGAGCAAGACAAAGAACACTTACAAGAATTTTTGAGTCATATGGCCTAAAACAATAGAATCCTGGTTTTGTAGCCAGGATGCAGAAAAGCAAAAAAAACAGAGGTGCGGAGGCATATCATATCCATAAATTCCTGGTTTTGCTGTGCTGTACCAGGCATATTAAACTTTAAAAGACCGATGACCACTAAAAGAAGGATCTAAGCGATCTGAATCAATAACTGCGATGGCATCCTTATACTCTTCGCTTTGTAAAAAATCCACTGTCTTTGCGAAACGCTCGCTCCCCAACTTTTCATATTCATTCTTACCCACAGATTTGGCTTCATTTGCCAATTGGGTCCAGGACCAAAGAGTTATCCACCACTCCACAACAGGTTTGTAAGCATTGAACCATGCCAAGACTGAATCTGTAAGTTTTTCTTTCCCAAAATATGCGGTTAAATAAATTAATTCTTGTTCCTTGCTGAGTTTCGCTTCCCTGGCAAAATAAACAAGATCCCATATAAAGTCATTATTGCTTGAATACTCCCAATCAATTTGATAGAAAACCTCCTGTTTCTTTAATCCAAAAAGCGACATCATGTAGTTCAATGGGGTTGAGTCATTATGGCATGGACTCAATTCAATTTGATAAGATGAGAACAATTTTTTTAAATAAGACATCTGCTTTACTACAAAATCCATTTCTTTAGGGAACAGAAAATCTTTTAATTTTAATTGTTCCACTAATCCTTCATTACGTTCAAAAACAGCTGTATCGTTATCAAAATGTTCCGAGGTATGTAGCTTTTTTGCCATGACAGCCAATGTTTGTAATATATCAATACGCTGTAAAGTTTTTTCGTCTAGAGCTTGAACGTTTTCTATAAACTTAGTTAATTGCAAACCGTCTGGCTCAAAATGTTCTATAGGCACATTAAGCCCCAAAAGTGATGCCTTACGTGCATTTTCTGATTCATGTTTACGCGATACGGAATATGATGATACTTCTCCTGGAATTCGTAGGACCCATCGTTGCGGTCTCCTATGTTCAACAAGAGTTGAAGTGATGCCAGGAAATCTTAAAAGTGACTTGCTAATATCAGGTCCTACTTGGATCCTGTATACAGTATTAGTCATTCCTCCCGACAGTAATTTTAATCTTATTACATCAAGTCCTACCTTGGAAAACAGCGGAATGCGATGAATCGTCGGCAATAAATTCATGTATTTTTGAGTTAATTCTATGAGTTCTTTCCATTTATGATTGACCAGTGATGCCTTGAACTGCGAGGTGGGATCAAGTAGACTAAGGATGTAAATCATTAAACGTTCATTAATTCTGGGTTTGCCACTATCTTCGCCAAAAAAAAACCATTTCATAAGATTGTTTCGCAAAAATTGAACTTCAACAGAGTATATAAAAAAAAGTCACAGAATTACAGAGATGTACAATTAAAGAAAAATGAATCAACAAGAGTCTTGTTATGACTGAACCCCTTATTCCTATAACAAAAAAACAGGCACTTATATTTACCTGTTTTTTTGTCATGTATGAGTTTTTGACTTATATTGCCAACGACATGATCATGCCAGGCATGATTTATGTTGTTCGTTCTTTTGATGCGCCCGAATCCGCCGTGGCTACCTCGCTGAGTGTTTATATTCTTGGAGGTGCAAGCCTGCAAATCTTCTTAGGTCCTATATCGGATAGTTATGGGCGCAGACCCATGATGCTGGTTGGTGCATTCCTATTTTTTATTTTTACTTTATTTATTGCTTCATCCAATTCAATGAATCAGTTTTTGATAGCTCGCTTCTTTCAAGGTATGGGCTTATGTTTTATTGGTGTAATCGGCTATGCAACAATACAAGAGATTTTTGAAGAGATGGATGCGATTCGCTTGATATCCATTATGGCGAATGTTGCGATTCTTGCCCCATTATTAGGCCCTCTCATAGGAGCCCTAGTTATTCATTATACGTCATGGCGTTACATCTTTGTGACTATCGCGATTGGTGCTCTTGTTGCATTATGGGGATTGTGGCGATACATGCCTGAACCTATAGGACAAATAAAGAGAAGTGGGGAGCTCACTCCGAAAACAAAATTCTCGGCACAAAAAGTCATTCAAAACTATAAAGATCTCTTTACCAATAAAAAGTTTTGTTTTGGCACTTTAGCTGCCGGAACAGTGGGTATTCCCTGTATTGCCTGGATTGCATTAGCCCCAATCATTTTGATTGTTGAGGCAAAACTTACGGTGATTCAATATGGGCTTTGGCAACTCCCTGTATTTGGTGCAACCATTTTAGGCAATTGGTTTTTACATCAATTAACCTATAAATACAAAATAGAGAGAATAGTTTTTTTAGGCTGCATTATCATGATTATTGGCGCAGTGTTAACTTCTTTGCTTCCTTTTCTTTATGGGAATGCCTATTATTACTTGCTGCCTGGAACAATTATTTACTTCTTTGCACTAAGTGTGATTAATGCACCTTTAAATAGATTCTGCCTTTTTGTAACACCTGTAAGCAAGGGCACTGCATCTGCAGTGGTTAGCCTATGCGTGATGGTAGTTGGTGCACTAGGGACAGAAATAGCTAGTATATTTTATAAGCAACACAATAACCTTCATTTTGCGCTTTATTGTAATGCAGTCCAACTCCTATTCCTGATATTTACAGGGTTAGCTTTTTTACCAAAAAATTCGGTCGCAACAGAAAGCGAAGTGGATGCAAGCAGCGCAATGTAGCATGGAGTTGGGTGCAGTGAAACTCACATCTTTTTGCTGAGTTCCACTTTTCTACATAAAACTGAGCCCCTTTGGACCATGGAAACCATGGCACTAAGATACCCACAAATTTTTATCTAACATACAATGGACTTCCTTATCACCAGATTTGTATGGAGCAATACGACAATCCATAGTTAGACTAAGCAGCGAATAAGCATCGAGACGCGTTAGTTTTTTCTCCCTAGCGATTCGAGTAAGCATTTCCATAGATGCTTTTTTCATTGCGTTTTCGACATCCTTATCTTGTGCATAAGTTACGTATTGAGTTGAGGTATCTTTTTGAGGTAAGTGGAATGGAGTTTGTTGCTCGACTTGTTTGGGGATCATACAATAGACGCCCTTTATTCCGTTGACTACTTCTGAAATAGGGCAATTCCATGTTGCAAACATGATTTTTTCAGCCTGTTCATGAGATGCTTTATTTTGTTCCATAATCAATTTGACAGTCTCACTTTTGAGAATTTCAAGAGCCTTATTCAAATCAGCATCATAACCTACTGTAATCCAAGCATTTGATGTTTCAACTCGCGGCCAACTTAAAGGTTTTTGTTTAATCAAATCAACAGTAATATTGAATTCTTCATATGCAGTTTCAATCGCTGTAAGATTGATCTCGCCATTCCCCTGCCCGGCATGCGAGTCCCCAGTCCAAAGTAATCCACCTTTTACAAAAACGGGTAGATACAATGTTGTTCCTTCTTTCATTTCCCGTAAATCCATATTTCCACCAAAAGGGCCCGGTGGAATGGTATCAAAATTACCCGGTTCACCATGAGCTACTGCAATTAATCCTGGGAATGGTGCAAGCGGGATTACAATCCCGGGTGCAAATTGCATCTGCATTTTTTTTACATCAAGGTAAAAATATTTAATTTGCCCCTCTGGAAACTCTTCGGGAAATAACCCTTTTCCTGGGACATTATTATTCGATGCATAACTACGAGGCAGTATTTTGTTAAAGTGAATTTTGAGAATATCACCTGGCTCTGCATTTTGTATGTAAATCGGTCCCGTTATTGTGTGGGGCCCTCTTCCAGGTACTGCATCATTCATGCGTACAACATCTTCAATTGGTGTCCCAGGAACAACCTGATTATCGGAAGCAGCCATTGTCTCTATGGAAACACTATCACCCGGATTGATTATTAGAACGGGGGGCTGATGATTATTGAACACTCCCCATTGTGTCGTTGCAGGAGTGGCTGGAAGAATATAGGTTTTATGAGCTGAATCCGCACTTTGAGACGGAGCAACCATAAGCTTTTGGTCGATTTTATCAATAAAAGGAAAACACTTTTTTGTATTTCCCGAAGCGTTAATTAAGTTATCTTCAGCAACAGCTACATCAGGAAGCAGTGTAACAAAACACACTGCCCCAATTAGCAGCAATAATTTAGAATTCGAAATCATAGTAATGCTCCATATCAATCCTGTTGGTGGTTATTATCCGTCTACAAAATCCTTGTTGAATCAACAAATTAGTATTTTACGGTATCTACTTAAAAATTCCTTGTCAATATAGGAGCCTTATAAGTTTTAAGACTTGCTTTAGAAAAGTATATGGTTAAAGATGTAGGTAAATATGCATCTCCATGCTTTTAATAAAATTATGGCCCGATTATTATTTTTTATCTTGACTCTCTTTACGAGTTCTCATAGTTTCGGTAAGACAGAAACGTCAGTACCCATCCCTACAATATCAAAAAAATCACTGTCAAAACCTACAATAAATTCGAGCATAAGCTCTAACCCTGCTGCGGTCAATGTAACAATGGGATCAGGTGTCATTCAACGTTATTTAGAGGAAAAGCTAGGTATCCATAATAATCATGGAGTTATGCTTCAAGGTGCTTGGATAGGTGACACGAATAAATTGTTTTCAGGGGGAATACCTGATGCTGATCGCGTCACATCAAACAGCGTACTTTTATTGGATCTTACTGTAGACACGGAACAATTTAATGGATGGAATGGAGGATTATTTAGCGCTCAGTTTCTTCAGCAAAATGCTCAGAATACCAATGCACAAGCAGGTATTATCCAAGGATATAACTCATTACCGGATGTTTATCCTTTTAATCGGTCCGAGCTTTATGCGCTTTGGTTTAGACAAGCATTTTTTGATAAAAAAATGTTTATTCGAATTGGTAAAACGATCACCACTCTTGATTTTAATAACGTAATCAAGCCTGCATCACTTAGTTCTGATGCACCAAATATCCCTGCTGTAACAAGCTTAATTTATACTCCGATTTTCATCAATCCATCAGTAGATGGGATCATGCCGGGTTATACGAATACCGCATATGGGATTACCATGACATTGGCCCCGATCACACAATGGTATCTTTCCTACGGAATATATGATGGCAATCTAGCCAGTGGCAAACAAACTGGCTTAACGGGTCCAACATTTAATGGAAATTATTTTCAAGTTGGCGAAATTGGTGGAGCCTGGGTTTTAGGCAAAAGTCATCGACCAGGTACTGCGGGAATAGGCATATGGCATCAAACGGGGTTAATTCGCCAACATAATCTGACTGAAATCGGAGCAACAGGTGCTTATTTATTTGGCTCCCAACGCTTGTGGTATCGCCATCCCGGATATGACATTAGCGGTATATCTGCGTTCTATCAATACAGTATTAATAACTCAAGTGTTTTACCTATGAAGCGATCCGTTGGTGCAGGCTTCACTGTATTTGGCCTCATTGCAAATCGTGAGGGAGACTCACTAGGCACAGGATTTTCTCTTGCCTGGCTCAATCAAAAAATTACAAATCGCTCTACTGAGTTAATGTATCAGATTTATTATCAGGCAAAAATAATGAACAATATCTATCTTGAACCTGCACTTTCATACATACCTACACCGGGACAAGATGCCCATTTACCTCGTGCATTTGCCGGAACATTACGTGCTATTGTATTGGCATGAAAGGAGCTTCTAATATTATTCGAACTTTAATGCAATTGAAAATTATGAACCAAAATGTATAATTATTGCTGTTTTTAGATTAAATCATAACCATATAAGTCAAGTATCTGACATGGACAACAATAAATAATTGAGCATTAAATGAGGTGAGCTTAAATCTATTGTGCAACTTATTAATTTTCTAACAATACCTGCCATAGAAATATAGTTTTTTTTCAAAGGAAAAATCATGACTGTTGAACTCATACAAATTGGGAAGAAAGATACGAATAATTATGAGCAATGCTTACAAGATTTTGGATACACTAACTTAGACAATAAAGTACAAGAAGATGTTATTGAAGTCTGGAAATTTTTCTGCAACGAAGAATTGGTATTACGCGGTTTAAAAAGGTTTGTAACAACATATTTTTTATTTAACCAAGAAGAAAAAAGATCTTTAAGGTATTTTTTTGATCATTGGGGGAACAAAAATCATTTTAATAACCCAACCTCTTCCGAGGTTAGTGAAATATTTAAAACCAGCACTGATTTTCAATATCCCAGGCACACACCGATTTTACATGGTGAATTAACTGCTGACCTGTTTAATAATGTTTTATTAAAAAATGGTTATTTAGCTGCAGATGCGGGAGCAGGTCCAGCACATGGAAAATGGGCCCATACGATCCAATTTTTTATTTTAGAAGAAGCACGTAAAGAAGGTGTTTTTCAGTTGCATGCGCAAACTGTTTGCCAGTTTATCCAAACGATCTCACAAATTAAAGGGATGTTTGAATCATTAAGTTTATGGAATATTCTATTTGATTCTTTTGATGAGCATATTTTTACTTCACCTAATAATATTACCAAGCTCTTAACCAGCTCTTGGGACTCTTCAGAGGCGGCACAATTTTTAGCTGCTAAATTTAATGCTTATGAAGAAAAATTCGATAGAATTGCAAAAGATGAAAAATCCTATGGAGGCTATACCAAACAAAAATATTTAAGGAGATTAAATGAAGCACGTTATATTTTTTATAAGGAAACATGCGCTTTATTATGGTTTGCACCAAAGAATAAGGAAGAAAAAGGCAATAACAAAGCAGTGTTAGAAACTGGATGTGCATTTCCTTTAGAGGTTTGATATTTCAAGAAGCTCATCTCTTCCTTTGAAAAGATGAGCTAAATAAATTTATAATTAATACTTCCGATGTGTTGGATGAGACTCTTTGAGTACGAAACTTGCAATAAGTAAACTGGATAAAAAGCATATTGGCATAACCACTAAGGCAATTTGGTAACTTTCAACACTATATACGTGCGCCCCATTCACTACATGCCATAAGTTAGTATGCTGTAATATGTAGCCTACCAATGGCTGAAATATTGCACCTCCGATCACAACTGAAAGATTATTAAAACCCGAAGCGGTACCAACATACTCAGGAGGGTTATTTTCTTTAACCACAGCAAAACTTACCGTTTGTCCACCTGCTCCTAAACCCAGTACAAATAGTACAACGGGCGTCCATCCATAAGATAATCCAGGCCAATACAATAGGATCAATGTAGCCAATAAACCTAAAACTGCACTAATAATCAGAGCGATACGTCGACTTTCAATTCTATCACTAAACCATCCTAACAGGGGACTCCCCACACCTATTCCAATCCAAATCATACTGCATAATCCTGAAGCAGCCACCACGCTTATTTGGAATTTTTCTTGTAAATACGGAACACCCCAGAGTGCGGCAAAAACTGCAATAGGGGCCCATATCGTGAACGCATAAGATCCGATTATCCAAGTATAACTATGTTTGCATACAGCAAGAAGCCGTTTCCATTCATCACGCAGGTAATGTCCAGGGACTGTTTGACTTTTCTGGTGCGGATAATCTCGAATATACACCCAAAAAAAAGCCGCTAAAATAAAGCCAATAAGTGAAAGAATAAAACTTGCATTACGCCACCCAACAGCTTGAATTAAATAGGCAAGAGGCATTTCACCAAATATAGCACCAACCGAACTCATCAATTGAGCAACTCCTGCTAAAATGGCGAAATAATAAGGGGGAAACCAGCGTGATAAGAGAACTAGAACGCCAATAAATGAAAATGCAGAGCCAATTCCAATAAGGAACCTGCCAATACACGCCGTAAATACACTGTCTGTAGATGCAAAGAAGGCAGATCCTAAAGCGCATAGGATAATTGCACAAGTCATTAGCTTGCGCGGACCGTAACGATCGTATAACACACCCGCAGGCAATTGGGTTGGCGCATATGCATAAAAATAGAAAGCCGATATTACCCCAAATCCTTGTCCCGTAACCCCAAAAGTTTTCATCATGGATTCAGCCATAACACTGGGCGCTACTTGTAAAATGAATTCGTATAAATAAAATGATGCTGCCAGAAAAAATATAAAATAAGCAGTTACGAGACTGGTTGTTCCTTGATTTGTGCTTTCTGAATGTTGTACGCTCAATTTAAGGTCACTCCGTTTGAAATTCCACATTTAAGCCTATACATATTTATTTTGTCAATATGATTTTGGTACATATAAAACAAATACAGATTTAATATGTGTTCAGCGCTTCACTTTGCATTTAAAAGATACAAAAGCTGATGCCAGACAGTAACTACATAACCAGGTTCCGCTAACTGTTTACCTGATCTACATGATTTGCGTTCAAATCATTTTATAACAGGATAGATCGCACCCAAAATTGCTGGTTGTCGTGCGCCAGTAATAGTACATAAATCTACTGGAATTTGATTTATCGTTTGTTCAGCAAGCCAGGCAAACATCATTGCCTCCAAGAAATCAGGGCTTAGGCCAATTTTTGCAATACTTTTTACTCCAATTTGAGGCAATAACTGAGCCAACATATGCAATAAAGCCAGATTGTGAGTCCCCCCGCCACATAAGTACATTGTTTCAACGGGATTTTGTTCATTTAATACTGTATCCGCAATAGTTTTAGCAGTAAATGCAAGCAGCGTCTTTTGTATGTCTACAGGTTGATACTCTTCTTTTAAATAGTGTTCTAACCATAATAAAGAAAAGTATTCTTTACCTATACTTTTGGGTGAAGAAGAGGTGATAAACGAATCAGACATTAGCTCTTCAAGAAGAGTTTCAATAATTTCACCTTGCCTTGCCCATGCCCCATCAGCATCATAAGATTTCCCCTGATGTTTCATAATCCATGCATCCAGTAAACAATTTCCAGGACCTATGTCCCAACCTTTAACAGGTTCATTTGCTTTGATAAATGTAATATTGGCAATACCTCCTATATTCACTACCGCGACATGATTATTCTTACCAGCAAATAGCTTCTGATGATAAAGTGGTGCAAAAGGAGCTCCTTGTCCACCCAGTACTAGATCACGGGTTCGAAAATCAGCAACAACAGTGATACCTGTTAATTCAGCAATAGTGTGAGCACATCCCAGCTGTAGCGTATACGGAATAGTGGAGTGAGTATTATGACATAGCGTTTGCCCATGACTCCCTATGGAGCAAATATCACTGGGTGATAATTTGGTTTTCTGTAATAATCGATTGACTGCATCAGCAAACTCTCTGCCAATTAATATGTTGAGCTGGCAAATAGATGCCAAACTCAAATCGTTCCCTGAAAGCAAATTTTCAATCCTTCCTTTTACTTCATCACTGTATTTTTTAGTCATTCCATAAAGCAATGTATTTGTCGATACATCAACAAGAGCAGCATCAATGCCATCCATACTTGTTCCAGACATCAAACCAATGTACAAAGTCATCAATTATTCCTCAATTTATCACCCAAATATTTTAGAAATAGGCGTGTCATTTATAGCCTGGACGCAACGTTATATGGTTACAATCTGAAACAATTATAAAAGTTATTCGTTGTAATTGCAGCTATTTCTTCATAGGACATATTGCGAAGTCCGGCTATAGCTTCAGCAACATGCTTCACAAGTGCAGGATGATTTTGTTTGCCACGATAAGGCACTGGTGCTAAGTAGGGTGAATCTGTTTCAATAAGTATTCTATTCAAAGGCACCTTACGCGCCACATCTTGAAGTATGGATGCATTTTTAAATGTTACAATTCCTGAAAATGAAATATAAAAATTTAAATCCATCGCTTTATGTGCTATATCTAAACTTTCAGCAAAACAATGCATGACACCGCCAATTTTATGTGCATTTTCTTCGGCCATTAATGCTATTGTATCTTCTGCTGCCTGACGAGTATGGATAATCAATGGTTTCGAAGACTTTAAAGCAGCTTTTATATGTTCTCTAAAAAGATTACGTTGTGCCTCCTGCGCTTCATCGGTATGTGTTCGATAATAATCCAAACCTGTTTCACCTATAGCAATACATGCTGGATTCACTGCTAAGTCACATAGCATTTGCGATGTCACAGGATATTCCAGTTCAGTATTTGGATGCACACCTACAGAAATATTGATACCAGAATATTTTGCTGCAAGTTTCTCTAATTCTGGATAATCCTTTAGTTCGACGCAAACAGATAAGAAATGCTGCACACCATTTGCTTTTGCTTGTGCCAAGACATTAGCTATATCATTATTAAAATCTGCTAAATCGAGAAAATTCAAATGACAGTGTGAATCAACTAACATGGGGATCCTCATTAAATATGCGTTCAAATTGAGAAATAGAAATTATATTTCTTCACATCGAATTAGATTCTGTTTACATTTCTACTTTCTTGGTCCCAAATGAACTGATTTTTTGTGCTACGATCTACTTCACATACTCATAAATATTTCGCTTTGGTCCGTGAAAATCAGATTATTCGGATTCAATCTAGCAAAGTGTAAACTGAGCCCAATCTAAATTGTATCGGTTGTTTGCGAAGATTTTAACATGCCTGCTAAATAGGTCTCTATTTTATTACACACGTAACGGCTGTTATCTCCAATAAATTGGACCCCTATACCAGGCACTTTATTGCCCTGAGCACCTTTAGGCGTAATCCAAACCACCTTACCATCGACTACATAGAGTTCGTCTTCATCCATCAATTTAATCAATAACTTAACTATTGATCCAAACAGATAATTGGTATTAGTACGAATAAATAACCCACCTCCTTTTATAAAAGGCATATAGGCTGCATACAATGCTGATTCATTAATAAAGGTGCAATTAATCTGGTGAATTGTATCCATCATCGATTTCCTTTTTATCCCTTAATTTAATGTAAAATCAAAACATTAATGCATCGGCTAATTTATGAGAAAGTCTTAGATTCACTGTATAGTCCTAACAATAAATCTTCCAATGCCAAAATTTGATTTACATTCATATTATGGCTTAATTTTCGCCTCAATGTGTTTAATTTATCTATTTGGGAAAAAATTATTATAGGCTTTAATAAGGACATTAAATGATTCAATTGGCGACTTGCTGGACCAATAGCTGCAGAGCTATTAATTTGCATCGTTTGTATTTGCGCATACACTAAATACAGAAACCAAAGTAAGGCACCAAACTCAAATTGATTCCATTGAGCTGCAATCACACTTGGATGTTCCTTTTGCTCTATCACTGCAATTAAACCATCTAGAATTATCTCTGATTGTTTCACAATCATTACTTGTTCAGAGTCTGGTGAGTAGTGTTCAGCTAATTGCGAAAGATTTATAACTGATAAATCATCATGTGATGTAAAGCGTATTATTTGACATCTGCTTAAAATCGTAGGTAATAACGTACTTAATTGTTGAGCTAAAAGCAAAAAAATCGTCTGTGGAGGAGGCTCCTCTAAAATTTTTAGCAATGAGTTTGCAGCAGAATTATTCATTCGATCAGACGATTCAATCACAATTAAACGATGCTTGCTCCGCTGAGGGGTCAAGTAAGCATAATTCTGTAATTCTCTGATTTGATCGATTTTAATTGGGCCGCTGTTTTTTTCTGGTTTAACCCATTTCACATCAGAATGCTCGCTATGAACAACCATGTTACAATCTGCACACTCCAAGCAAGGTTCATTGTCATTTTTTTTGCAGAAAATCAATTGAGCTAATTTCTTAACAAAATCCATAAAAACATAATCAAACGAACCAACAAACAGCATAGACTGGGGCATACGATTATTTAGCCATGCGGTTTGCATTTGATTCCATTGGGTTCGATATTCTGTATTACCCTTCAATGGAGAAGGATCCCGTTCATCGATATCACTCATCCTTGACTCTCGATAAATTCATTCATTGCCTTTTGAATCGCCTGTTTCACTTCTTGTAGCGGTTGGCTCGCATCAATTGTTATTGCATTAGTGCTCATTTCAATATGACGAGTATAGCTTTTATGGACGCGATGGAAAAAATCAATGGATTGCTGTTCAATCCTATCGAACTCTCCTCTTGATTTGACTCGCTTCATTCCTTCCTCAGGACTAATATCTAAATATATAATCAAATCCGGTTTAAATCCCTGTAGTGCAAAAGAAGATAACTGATTAATTATCTCTTGGTCTAGGCCACGTCCACCGCCTTGATAAGCCATAGTTGATAGCTCAAATCGATCCGCGATAACCCAAACTCCTTGAAGCAAGGCAGGCTTAATAACTTCCTCAAAAAGCTGAATACGCGCTGTATAGAGTAATAATAATTCACTGCGGTCATCTAAAACATCACGATAATCCGGGTTTTTGATTAAAGCACGCAAAATCTCACCTATTGCTGTGCCACCGGGCTCTCGAGTAGTTAAGGTTTTAATTTGTTTTTCTGTTAACAGCTCTGTAATTGTATTTATTGCAGTGGACTTCCCTGCTCCCTCCAATCCTTCAATAACAATTAATTTCCCGCTTAATGATGGCATTAAAAATCCTTGCGCTTGTATTGATTAATTGCTTGCTTTTGTTGTTCATACGTTTCTGAAAACTGATGCGTTCCATCTCCTTTGGCAACAAAATATAAATAATTGGATAATTGAGGGTGGGCTGCTGCATCCAAAGCTTCCTTTCCTACCATTGCAATCGGTGTTGGTGGCAACCCTCGATTGTGGTATGAATTATAGGGCGAATCAATGAGCAAATCATTGTGAGATAATTTTCCAGTATATGCAGTACCTAATCCATAAATGACTGTAGGATCCATTTGCAAAGGCATTTTTTTATTTAAGCGGTTAATCATTACCCCTGAAATCAATTTTCTCTCTTGTGGAACAGCTGTTTCTTTTTCAATTATTGAGGCTGCCGTAAGCAATTCATATGGGTTTTTATAAGGTAAGTTGGGCGCCCTGTTAGCCCAACTCGTATTTAAATAATTAATTAAATTACGATGAGCATGCTCTAACAAACTTTTACCGCTACTTCCACCGGCATATTGATAGGTATCAGAAAGTAATAATCCTTCAGCATTGGGATGCTCGCCCTTAATCGAATTCCAATCCTCCGGATGATAATTTAAATATGCTGCTTTCATCAAATCTTGAGAAATTTTCTGCTGAGTAGTCCCGGCAATTATTGTAAAATTTTGCGTTACAACATCTCCAGCTACGATTCGATGCACCAAGTGCAGTGGCGTTTCGCCTGGAGTTATCTGGTATACACCTGCTTTAAGTTGAGAAGACAAACCTGAATAACGAATGATCATTAAAAGCATTGAACTTGAGTGTATTAGATTTTTCTCTTTTAAGTTTTTTACAAATTGTGATGCCGAAGCAGCTCGGTCAACAGTGATAATGACAGGCGCTCCATGTTTTGGAACAATAGGTCTAGTAATTTGAATATAGGCAAGCAAAGAGAAAGACAGGAAAGACATAAAAAACAGTATTATTACAAAAAAAACCAGTTTTTTATGTCTTATAAACCTCATTTACACACGCTTAAATAATAAGCTACCATTTGTCCCACCAAAGCCTAATGAGTTGCTCAGAACGTAATTAATAGCTCTTTTTTGAGGGGTATAGGGTACATAGTTCAAATCACATCCCTCATCTGGATTATCCAAATTAATAGTTGGCGGGGCAATTTGATCTCTGATCGCTAAAATACTAAATATTGCCTCTACAGCACCGGCAGCACCTAATAAGTGCCCAGTCATTGATTTTGTAGAACTCACAGCCAAATCATAAGCGTGTTGCTTAAATACACGTTTAATCGCTTTTGTTTCATTCAAATCATTAAGATAAGTAGATGTACCATGCGCATTAATATAATCAACCTGTTCGGGATCAATACCTGCATCATGTATCGCTGCCTCCATTGCACGAGCAGCACCATCAGCATCATCATCTGGTGCAGTGATATGAAAAGCATCACCAGACATACCGAATCCTACAAGTTCGGCATAGATTTTTGCACCACGAGCTTTAGCATGCTCATATTCTTCTAATACAAGAACACCCGCACCCTCGCCCATAACAAAACCATCTCTATCTTTATCAAAAGGTCTTGATGCCTTTGCGGGGTCATCATTACGCTTAGATAAAGAACGTACAGCAGAAAATCCTGCTAAACATAGGGGTGTTAAGGTCATTTCGGCCCCACCACATACCATGACATCAGCATCGCCATAAGCAATCATTCGTCCAGCAAGACCAATATTGTGCGTTCCTGTAGTGCATGCAGTAACAACTGCAATATTGGGCCCTTTAAGCTGATGTCTAATTGAAATCTGACCAGCAACCATATTGATAATACCTGCTGGAATAAAAAATGGAGAAACCTTGCGAGGGCCACCTGCCATCAGTTTATCCTGATTATTGGTAATTGTCTGGATGCCTCCAATACCTGCACCTACAGCTACACCAATACGATTTGATAAATTTGTATCAATTTTCAAACCCGAATCAAGTATTGCCTCATCGGCTGCAGCAATACCGTATTGGGTAAATACATCCATTTTACGTGCATCTTTAAGCGGAACATAGTCCTCAATATTAAAGTTCTTAACTTTAGCCCATATTCGTGTGCTGTACTCGCTGGCATCAAACTCATCTGCCAGAACAACTCCACTTACACCACCCAATATATTTTGCCAAGTTTCTTCTACATTAAGTCCGACAGGGGTAACCATACCCATACCAGTAATTACTATACGCCGCTTATTCAATGAAAGCTCCTCGTAAAACACTCCAATCATCTCCCACACGCTAAGCATAGGAGAGGAAGGGAGAAAAGAAAACCGTTACGCTTCTTCTTTATTTAAATTAGATTCAATATAATCGATCGCTTCTTGAATCGTGGTAATTTTTTCAGCTTTTTCATCAGGAATTTCTGTTTCAAATTCTTCTTCAAGAGCCATAACCAATTCCACAGTGTCTAAAGAATCAGCACCTAGGTCATCAACAAATGATGCATCATTCTTTAACTCTTCTTCTTTAACACCTAATTGTTCAACAACAATTTTGCGAACACGCTCTTCAACTGTACTCATAACTTGATTTTCCTCTTTCGGTTGATAGAAATTTAAAAAAACTTCAGGTTAATTACCATACCACTTCCACTTAACTTTAATTGCTTGAAAGCATGCTCTCTTTTTATTTCTTAAATTATTAACTAATTTAACAAACAAGCCAGGCTCCATTTTTTAATCTAATCACTTAAATTTAAATACAATTCAAAAAAACCAAAACAACCAGAGTTAAATGGAAGTGGTATAGTTTATTCATTTATACAGATAACGCAAGTGCATTTAGTCCATATACATGCCGCCATTGACATGAATTGTTTCACCTGTGATATATTTAGCACTTTCTGATGCTAAAAAAGCAACAGCTTCAGCTATATCCCCAGGCTCTCCCAGCTTACGCATAGGAATTCTTTTTAACATTTCATCCTTTACCATATCAGGCAAAGCTGCTGTCATATCTGTATCAATAAAACCAGGAGCAACAACATTCACAGTAATTCCCCTGCTTCCTACTTCTTGAGCTAAAGACTTACTGAAACCAACAATTCCTGCTTTTGCTGCGGTATAATTCACTTGGCCTGAATTTCCGCTTGAACCAACCACTGACCCAATGGAAATAATTCGTCCCCATCGCGCTCTAAACATGGGCTTTATGCAAATTTTAGACATTTTGTATATTGAATTCAAATTCGTCTCAATTACCTTATACCATTCTTCATCATCCATACGCAGCAGTAAGTTATCTGAGGTTATCCCCGCATTATTTACTAATATCGAAGGAGACTGGTTCTCTTTAGACAATTCACTTATCACTTTTTCAATTTGCTCTGAACTTGTAACATCAAGAACCAATCCCTTACCTGATAATTTTTCTTTTTCAAAATAGGCATTAATTGATTGAGCCCCTTGTTCTGTTGTGGCTGTACCAAATACCAAAGCACCCTGCTGTGCTAGTTTAAGAGCTATAGCCTGTCCTATTCCCCGGCTTGCCCCTGTGACTAAGGCAATTTTTCCCTCTAGACTCATCATTTATTTTCCTCAATAGAAAATGTTTATTTTTTGTAGGTTGTGTATTTGGCAAACAATTTCAGTTTCTACACTAACACAGCTTGGGCTATACCATAGCTCATTCTACATCTCAGACACAATCTGGGCTCACTTCTTCTGCACCTATAGACTATGCAAATTGCTCTTCAACCTGATCCAGGCTAATAGTATCGTAAACACTTATAGTATTTAAGCTTCTATCTATTCTTTTAACTAACCCGCCAAGTACTTTTCCTGGCCCACACTCAAGAATTAACTCTATACCATTATTTTTAAAAAGTTGAATTGTTTCCACCCATCGAACAGGGCTATATAACTGCTCTTTTAGCTTTTCACGTATATGCTGTACTGAATGATAAATGCTTAAGTCGACATTACTCACCACATCATGTTTGGGTTTTTTGAATTCAATCTTAGCCAGGTATTCAGCAAAAGATACTGCAGCATCAGACAATAAAGGACAATGACATGGGACACTGACTGGAATCACTTTTGCAAGACGTGCCCCAGCTTCCTCAGCTAATCCTAGTATTCGTGTTACTGCTGGAGTGTGGCCAGCAACAACTACCTGTCCGATTGCATTATAGTTTGCAGGAGTCACAACCTCATTTGTTTGGCTGGCTTGAGTACATAAGGTTTTTACTTGCTCATCCGTTAAACCAACAATTGCAGCCATAGCCCCCAGGCCCAAGGGCACTGCATTTTGCATTACTTGTCCTCTACGAGCTACCAAACATGCAGCATCAAATAATGACAAGGCATCAGCACAAACCAATGCGGCATATTCACCTAAACTATGGCCAGCCGTAATTATTGGCTGAGCAATATCATGCTGCATCAATACCCTGTATACAGCCACATCAGCAGTAAGCATTGCGACTTGAGTATGCTCTGTTTGATTCAGTTTTTCTTCAGGACCATGTTGCACTAGTTTCCATAGATCATAACCTACAGCTTCTGATGCTTCTGCAAAAGTCTTTACAACAATAGGATATTGCAACTCAAAATCAGCCAACATCCCTATTGATTGCGAACCTTGCCCAGGAAATACAAATGCTGTTTTTACCATATCAAAAATAGCTCCGAACTAAAAATTTAATTCAAAAAAGTTAACTCTAGCAAATTATCAATAACGAATTACCATAGCTCCCCAAGTCATTCCACCACCAAAGGACTCAATCAATAACAGCTCATCTCTCTTAATTTGATTGGTTCGAATAGAATGGTCTAGAGCCAGAGGAATAGATGCAGCCGAAGTATTACCCTGGCTACCAATAGTAACGATCACTTGCGACATAGGAAGGTCAAGTTTTTTAGCAATGGCTTGGATAATACGCATATTTGCTTGGTGAGGAATTAGCCATTGAATATCAGATTTTTTTAAATGACTCACCTCTAAAACTTCATCAACAACATCACCCATAATTTTAACAGCAATTTTAAAAACCTCATTACCACGCATACTAATCGTAGCACGTTGATTATCAAATGTTGCATTACTAAGATTTAATAATTTTTCAGCATCATAAGAAGCGTGTAGCACACTACCCATAAGACCTTGTCTGTCACTGGCACTTAGAACTACTGCTCCGGCACCATCACCAAATAAAACACAGGTTGAACGATCAGTCCAATCCACAGCCCTAGACATGCTTTCACTACCAATAACAAGGATATTTTTTGCGGCGCCAGCAGCAATATACTGTTTCGCAATATCCATTACGTAAACAAAGCCACTGCATGCTGCACCAACATCAAAAGCAGGTATAGGTCGCTTAATTTTTAAAGCATGTTGAACATAGCAAGCTACTCCAGGAAAAAAATGATCCGGAGTACATGTAGCAACCAATATTAAATCAATTTCATCAGCGTCCAAACCTGAAGCATTTAATGCTTGCTCAGCAGCTTTGGATGCCATATACGAGGTAGTTTCATAAGGTTGTGCAATGCTACGACTACTAATACCAGTACGAGTGACGATCCACTCATCACTAGTATCCAGCATTGATTCAAGTTCAAGATTGGTAAGTTGTTTTTCAGGAATATAACTTCCAGTCCCACGTATTACAGCATTTTTCATAACAGCAGTCCCTGATTTATAAAATCATTTATTTGAACACGCACTAAATCAACTACATTATTTTTAACTTCAAGAACTGCTTGTTCAATAGCATGTTGAAACCCAAGCTCATTGGCACCACCATGGCTTTTTACCACTATGCCATTCAAACCGAGCATACTTGCACCATTATAACGAGAAGGATCAAAACGTTTCTTTAGATGCTTTAATGCTGGACGAGCAATTAAAGCAGAAAGCTTGGTATACCAATTCCTACTAAATGCCTCCATGAGTAGATTCACGAAAAGCTTTGCAAGACCTTCGCTCGCTTTTAAAGCGACATTACCCACAAAGCCGTCACAGACTACTAAGTCTACCTCTCCGGTATAAAAATGATCACCTTCTACATAACCTATGTAATTCATAACCTCGCATTCAGCAAGCATATGTGCTGTACGCTTTACTTGATCATTTCCCTTCATTTCTTCCACGCCAATATTCAATAAGGCGATTTTCGGTTTGGGTTTATTAGCTACTGCCTGAACCAATGCAGAGCCCATAACTGCGAATTGAAATAAATGCTCCGCACAAGAGTCGACATTAGCACCTAAATCAATTACCCATGTTCTACCGCGCATAGTCGGCAGTTCGGACACAATTGCGGGTCTATCGATTCCTGGTAAGGTCTTTAAAACATAACGTGCTGTAGCCATTAGGGCACCGGTATTTCCGGCGCTAACACAAGCCTGTGCCATACCCTCTTTCACCAAATTAATGGCTACACGCATGGAAGAATCTTTTTTATTCCGCAAGGCATGTGAAGGCAATTCATCCATAGCCACCACTTCAGAAGCATGAACTATGGAAAATTGATTTGAAGAAGCCATCCCCTGCTTTTTTAGAAATGCTTGAATCTTGTCGTGCACTCCAACAAGAATGAGCTTCAAATCAGGATTATCTTTTGCCGCGCGAATGCAGGCAGGGATCACAACACCTAAACCATGATCCCCACCCATCGCATCTATTGCAATGGTGATATTTTTCAAGAAACTTACTCTTTTTCGTCTTCGTAAACATTACCAGTATCAATCACTTTTCTGCCACGATAATAACCATCCTCTGTCATATGATGACGACGATGAGTTTCACCCGTAGTTGAATCAACAGATAGTGTGGGTTTGGTTAAAGCATCATGCGAACGACGCATATCACGACGTGAGCGTGATTTTTTATTTTGTTGTACGGCCATTGTATTACTCCTAAACAAATTGCATTCATAAAGCGGGAATATTAGTGTTAATTAGATAAAATTTCAATAAAATTCATTTTTTCCCATTAAAATTTGATTTATTTCACTGCTGCAATCATTAATTTTTGGATGAAATTGTGGCGCGTAGAGATGTAACTCATCAATTAGCATATCTTCCAAACATACTTGCAAATTTTCAGAAACAATACACTCGTAATACTCCAATATCTGTTCTGCTCTCTCATCATTACGACATACAGCAACTACTGTCATATTATCATATGGAAATTTAAATTCGTCCAGACAACGCTGGCATCGAATAGGCAACTCCCCCTTAACATGAAGATGGATTAGGTAAAAATCTTCCTTAGCTTCAACATGATACGTAATATCCAACTGACAAATAGTGGTAATAAAATTGGGTAAACGCTCACTAAGTGTTACTGTCATAGTTTGTTGGCTTTGTTTAACCATTTCTTGTAAGTAGAGCATTATTGTCGTATCCTAAAGAGTTATATTTTTTAATAAGTTCCATGGTTTGTTTACAATTCGCTGTCTTGAGTCAAAATGCTGCAGCATTTTAGTCAATAGAATAGAATTGTAAACAGGCTCTACATATAGAGCAACAGCTTAGGATGATACATTTTACACATTCTAAAGCTACAGTTCTGATAAAATGAAATATTAAGCGGTATCTTAATTTTATGAAAGCTAAAGTTATTGTTGGAATGTCTGGTGGTGTTGACTCCTCTGTTGCAGCATGGTTGTTACAAGAGAGAGGCTATGAAGTAGAAGGCTTGTTCATGAAAAACTGGGAACAAGATGATAAAGATGGATTCTGCCCTGCAGCGCAAGATCTTGCAGATGCGCAAGCTGTATGCAATCAATTACATATTCCTCTCCATGCGGTTAATTTTTCTGAAGAGTATTGGCAAAAAGTTTTCACTCATTTTTTAAGTGAATATGAAAAAGGAAGAACACCTAATCCTGATGTATTGTGCAATAAGGAGATCAAATTTAATGCTTTTTTAAATCATGCGTTGAACCTTGGCGCTGACTATATTGCGACAGGACATTACGCTAAAAATAAAACAGAAGGAGACATTGGGCTTTTATTTAAAGCAAAAGATCGTGATAAAGATCAAACCTATTTTCTTCACGCCGTAGATCCCAAAGCTTTGGCAAAAACCCTGTTTCCAGTTGGTGATTATACAAAACCTGAAATTAGAGAGTTTGCTAGGAAGCTTGGCTTGGTGACACAAGCCAAGAAAGATTCGACAGGCATTTGTTTTATTGGTGAAAAGCGCTTTAAATCTTTTTTACAAGAATTCATCTTGGCACGACCAGGAGAGATAAAAAGCACCGATGGTACAGTTCTAGGCAAACATGATGGATTAATGTTTTACACTTTGGGCCAAAGACAAGGATTAGGTATCGGAGGCTTACAAAATTCAACCGATGATCCGTGGTATGTAGTCGATAAAGAAGTTGCTACCAATACTTTATATGTAGCCCAAGGTAGTCAACATCCAATGCTCTATGCACAAGGTCTAATTTGTGGTCCAATCCATTGGCTAGCTGATTACAAGGATAATTTACCGCTTACCTGCTATGCTAAAACAAGATACAGACAAGCGGAACAAGGCTGTATTATATCACCTCAGAATGAAAATCAACATTATGTAATGTTTTCAAATCCACAAAGAGCAGTTACTCCAGGACAATATGTAGTTTTTTATGATAAAAACCAATGTCTAGGTGGAGCAACTATTGAACAAATTATTAGATAAATACATTATACTTGTATTATACAACGGGAGTTAAAATGGCTGCTATTGATATATCCCCCTCTACCAGTACCAGCGACATTCACTTTACTGTTAATGCAGCAGACAAGGTGGCTGAGCTAATAAAAGAGGAAGATAATTTAAACTTAAACCTACGGGTCTCAATTACAGGTGGAGGTTGCTCTGGATTTCAGTATGGATTCAGTTTTGATGAAGAAATCAATGAGGATGATACCGTAGTTATTCAGCAATGTTCAGATGGTATATTTTCAGTAAAACTTCTGGTTGATTCAATGAGTTATCAATACTTGCATCAAGCTGAAATTGATTATGTCCAAGGTATACAAGGCGAACAATTTGTGATTCGTAATCCAAATGCAAAAACCACTTGCGGATGCGGCTCATCGTTTAGTATTGATGATGAGGATGATTACTAAAATAAATCACATTAGTATTTTGATGCAGCGAAACAGAAACTGGTATTACTGCTTCGCTGCACCTCAGTATAGAAGATCAATAGGGTTTAATAATCACCTTAGTTCCTATTCTTATAAAATTCTTGCTTAACCATTTAGCATCTCCAGGGCGTACTCGCACACAACCATGGCTTGCATTATAATTCGGCACATCATAAGAACCATGTATCGCATAATATTTTGAGAAAAACATACAATATGGCATAGGCGAACCACCCTTACCTACTGGATAACGACTAGATTTGCACCCAGGTCCTCCCTTACTCCAAATCGTAAAAACACCGCTTGGAGTTTTACATCCTCTATGTATATCAGCACAATATCGTTTACCTCCAGAACCTTTTCCAGTGCGAACAACTTTTCCATTTGAATCAATAGCCTTCCATGTCAGCGTATTGGGATTGAAGACAAAAGTGTTTGCTAAAGTTGGAGAAGAAAAAAGAAAAAAGGATAAAAGAATGAATAAAGAATATACCAATGATAAAATAGAACTTTGTTTTTCCATAATAATTCCTAATTATTTATCCATCGTCTCCTATATTTTAGTTTAATATTTGATCAAAATAAATTATTTTTACGCAAATAAAGAATATTTGTCCTACTATTAATGAAAGGATGTTAATAAGGTGACTCCATCATGACTAAACATTTGCTTGTAGCCTCCTCCATTTTTTTGGGATGTACATTGATTTCTTTCAATACTAGTGCTGAAGATAAGACTGCCAGCTCTACCAGCAGCTCTACTGGTAGTTCTACAGACACTTCTAATAGCACAATTAATATATCAAAAGACAGCTGGCTAAAATCAGTTACACCATTATTACCTGATCTCATTTGCAAGGGATTTCAGAATGACCCTCAACTAAAAAAGCGTCTTGATGATATCAAAATGACTTATGACCAATGTGTAACTAAGATTCCCGATAGTGTCAGTAAATGTCAACAAGAGCTTTACGCTAATATTCCAGATAAAATTAATACCGACAACGCGGGAGTTTGGGGAAAAGCTCTTGGCGAGTGTATAGGCAAAGATTTTGCAATAAAACACTTAATTCCCAAAAACTAAGAAGTTAAATATTGTAAGTCAACATAAAAGGCGAGAAATGCCTTTTATGTATCCCGTAAAATACACAGTATGTATATATAAAATAAGGTTCAAAACAGGATTAATATTCCTGAAGTTAATTCTTACTCCAATGATTAATACCTGACTTTTCGTCCAAAAAATCAACAAAAGCTTGATGCAATTCCAATTCTTCACTACCTGCTGGCAAAACGATAGGATTTGCCAAGTGAAGTGCAGAAACTTCTTGGTCCTTTACTTTAGCTTGACTTGATGTTTCTTCAACTTCTGTGAAAAAGCTTGTTTGGCCACCTGTCATAGCTAAATAAACATATGCCAGGATCTCGGCATCAAGCAAAGCACCGTGGAGCTCACGATTAAAGTGATCGATACCATATCGTTTACATAAGGCATCCAAACTATTTCGTTGCCCAGGATATTTATCACGAGCCAAAACAAGCGTATCGATAATAGTACAAAAATCCTCTAACTGCTTATTCCATTTAATTAGCCTCAGTTCAGAATTCAAAAATCCCACATCAAAGGGAGCATTATGAATTATTAATTCAGCGCCAATAATAAACTGCCAAAACTCATCAGCCTTTTCTGCAAATAAAGGTTTATCCTTGAGAAATTCATCACTAATCCCATGGACACGAAAAGCTCCCTCATCAACCTGACGTTCCGGATTGAGATAGACATGGAAATGTTTGCCGGTTAATTTTCTATCAACTAATTCGACACAGCCTATTTCAATGACACGATGTCCATGCTCATGCCCTATACCCGTAGTCTCTGTATCTAAAACAATCTGCCGCATTATTTACTCACTTAACTCTTCGATTGCTTGGTTTGCTAAAGCATCAACCAAATCATTTTCCACATGACCAGAATGCCCTTTTACCCAATGCCAATTTATTTTATGGCGCGAAGCCAACTCATCTAGCAACATCCATAGATCTGAATTCTTCACAGGCTCCTTTTTGGAGTTACGCCAACCATTTGATTTCCAGTTGGCTAACCAATCCATCATACCTTGTCTCAAATATTGGGAGTCAGTATATAAATCAACAGTACACGGACGTTTTAAAGCTTCCAGACCTTTAATAGCAGCCATAAGTTCCATGCGATTGTTCGTAGTATGTGCTTCTCCTCCATATAAAGTTTTTTCCTGTCCCTTATAACGAAGCAACACTCCCCAACCGCCAGGTCCTGGATTTCCTTTACATGCCCCATCGGTATAAATTTCTATACTCACGTTCATCCCTAATTTATATTCCACAAATGGAAAAATGGAGTGGTAAATTCCTCATCGAAAATCTTTTGCTTGATTATGGCTATATCAGGTGCAAAAAAGCGATCCGTATCATAAGCCGCTACATCGGAACGTATGCGTTGATAAAATTTTTCTAATAATGTCGATGATTTTAGTGGTTTATGAAACTCAATTCCCTGTCCCGCAGCTAATAACTCAATAGCTAAAATAGTTGCTGTATTATCATTCATCTCTTTTAATCTTCGGGCAGCACTGGTTGCCATAGATACATGATCTTCTTGATTTGCTGAAGTTGGAAGACTATCAACTGAGTGTGGATGAGCAAGAGCCTTATTCTCACTAGCACAAGCCGCTGCAGTAACATGAGCAATCATAAATCCTGAATTTAAACCGCTTTCTTTAATGAGAAAAGCAGGTAAACCGCTAAAGTTTTTATCAATGAGCAGCGCAATGCGTCGTTCAGCGCCTGCTCCTATCTCCGCCACAGCCAAAGCAAGATTATCAGCAGCCATAGCAACTATCTCCCCATGGAAATTCCCCCCTGAAATAATTTGCTTTTGTTCATGAAAAACAAGTGGATTATCAGAAACAGCATTGATTTCAACGTCTAGAGTCATTCTTACGAATCGAATTTGATGCAATATCGCACCCATAATTTGGGGCTGGCATCTTAATGAGTAGGGATCTTGGACGCGAGCGCAATAGCGATGAGCCTCGCGGATCTCGCTTCCAGCTAATAATTCTCTATAACATGCTGCTACATTTTGCTGTGCCTCATGGCCTCGCACTTTTTGAATCCGTTCATCAAATGGCACATCACTGCCATTAGCCGCATCCACTGATAAAGCACCAGCAACCAGTGCGGTTTCAAACAAAGTTTCTGTAATAAACAAGGCATTTAAAGCGATAGCTGTAGAAGCTTGTAATCCGTTTAAAAGAGCGAGTCCTTCTTTCGCTTCCAATTCAATAGGCTTTAAACCCGCGATTTTCAATCCCTCGATAGCACTGATTACTTTTCCTTGATGACGTACATCACCTACGCCTAATAAAGGTAAAGACATGTGAGCCAATGGGGCTAAATCACCAGAAGCACCTACAGAGCCTTTAGATGGAATACAGGGATAAATTTTGTGATTGAATAAAGAGATTAGTGCTTCAATCAGCTCCAGACGAACTCCAGAATACCCTTGAGCCAAATTATTTATCTTCAACAGTAATATTAAGGCAACAATTTCATCAGACAACAGCTCACCTGTTCCACAAGCGTGGGAAAGGACTATATTTCGCTGTAACTGTTTCAGATTTTCTTCTGAAATCGTTTGATTTGCCAATGATCCAAAACCCGTATTAATTCCATATACAGTTTTTTTATCAAGAATTACTTTTTTAACCGTTTGATGCGATGCATGAATCCTCTCAAATGCCTCTTTAGCAAGAACACAATGTAATTGCTGATTTAAAATAAATTTGATTGACTGCAAGTTCAACTCGCCAGGTTGAAGAATAAAAGGTTCCTGCATTAATTTACCTCCTTAAAATATTATTGGGTCCATTTGACCCAACATGAGATCACGACTAGGATCACAAATTTTCTGGACAAAAGTCCGAACAAATCGAGCTCTAAGATTCCATAGGCAGCCAAAGTGAGTTTTCTTTAGCGCATTTTTTTGCAAGTTCATACCCTGCATCCGCATGACGCATAACTCCAGTCGCCGGGTCATTATGGAGTACTTTTGCCAAACGTTTTGCAGCTTTATCTGTGCCATCCGCTACAATCACAACTCCAGCATGTTGTGAAAATCCCATACCTACTCCACCACCATGATGGATGCTAACCCAAGTTGCACCACTCGCACAATTTAATAAAGCGTTGAGTAAAGGCCAATCAGATACAGCGTCACTGCCATCAATCATCCCTTCAGTTTCACGATTAGGGCTTGCTACTGAACCAGAGTCTAAATGATCCCGTCCTATTACAATAGGTGCTTTAACTTCTCCATTACGAACCATTTCATTAAAAGCCAATGCTAAACGAGCACGATCTTTTAACCCAACCCAACATATACGTGCCGGCAATCCCTGGAACGCAATTTTTTTCCTCGCCATATCCAACCAATTATGAAGATGCTTGTTATCTGGAATTAATTTTTTAACCATTTCATCAGTGGTATAAATATCTTCAGGATCTCCTGATAAGGCAACCCATCTAAAAGGGCCTATTCCTTCGCAAAATAAAGGCCGGATGTAAGCAGGAACAAAACCTTCGAATTCAAAAGCACTTTTTTCTCCCGCTTCAAAAGCCATTTGTCTTATATTATTCCCATAGTCAAAAACAGGAATGCCTATTTTTTGAAATTCCAGCATCGCATGAACCTGTACGGCCATAGACTGTTTTGCTGCAGTGACCACTTCATCCGGTGCAGTTTTACGCAATTTTGCAGCCTTCTCTAAGGTCCATCCAGCAGGAAGATATCCATTTAAAGGATCATGGGCACTCGTTTGGTCAGTAACTAAAGCTGGTAAAGCACCTCGCTGAACCAACTGAGGGAAAATTTCTGCAGCATTTCCTAAAACAGCAACAGATAATGGACTTTTGTTTTGACACGACTCATTTATCCATGCCAAAGCTTCATCCAAGTCTGTTGTATATCGATCTAAGTATTTTGTTTTAATACGCTTTTCTATTCTTGATAGATCACACTCCACGGCTAACACACTAGCTCCAGCCATAGTGCCAGCTAAAGTTTGTGCTCCCCCCATTCCACCTAAACCACCTGTTAAAATCCAACGTCCCTCTAAACTTCCAGCGTAGTGTTTACGGGCAGCTGCAACAAAAGTTTCATAAGTTCCTTGTACAATGCCTTGCGAACCAATATAAATCCAGCTTCCTGCAGTCATCTGCCCATACATCATCAAGCCTTTTTTATCCAATTCATTAAAATACTCCCAAGTAGCCCAGCGCGGGACTAAATTAGAATTGGCGATAAGAACTCGAGGCGCATCCTCATGAGTGGTAAACACACCAACAGGTTTACCTGATTGAATTAACAGAGTTTGTTGTTCATTTAATGTCTTGAGAACATCGACTATTTTGTTAAAACACTCCCAATTACGAGCGGCCTTCCCTAAACCTCCATAAACAATAAGAGAATCTGGGTCTTCTGCCACATCTGGGTCAAGGTTATTGCACAGCATGCGAAGCGCCGCTTCAGTTAGCCAGCTTTTAGCTTGTTTTTCATTTCCACGATCTGCTCTAATTATTCGATTTGTTTTATAGTCTTCCATTAAGAAACGCTCCATAGCGAAAATAAAATAGGAGCATCATACACCAGAGCTATTTCAGAGCATAGATATCAATTTTAGTCATGGAATATTTTAGATAAATCTTTACAAGCTTCGCTGATGATCGCTCATAATAATTATTCACTTTGATTACTATAATTACTAATTGCTGCTCAAAGTGACCTTCAAGAGAACACATTGTCTATGAACCCTCATAATACTATGTTATAATTGGGCTACTCTCAATTCACGTATCTAAATAAAGTGCACACCAACTCTGAAAAACACCCAAAGTCACTCCGTATTTTTTTTGCAACTGAGATGTGGGAACGATATGGTTTTTATGTAGTTCAATCTCTTTTGGCACTTTATTTAGCTTTGCATTTCAAATGGCCCGATAAGCAAGTTTATGCATTAGTTGGCTCTTTTACTGCATTGACCTACCTTTCCCCTGTAGTAGGAGGATGGATTGCAGATAAATTAATAGGACAAAAACGCGCTGT
Organism: Legionella parisiensis; assembly: GCF_001467945.1. Classification (GTDB taxonomy): domain Bacteria; phylum Pseudomonadota; class Gammaproteobacteria; order Legionellales; family Legionellaceae; genus Legionella; species Legionella parisiensis. The sequence continues at coordinate 1,422,506 of NZ_LNYQ01000013.1, read as the reverse complement.
TCTACTCGGTGCGGTAGTACTCTTTGTGAGCTATTGCATTTTATCATTAGTCGATAATACTACTGTACTTACAGCATGTCTTGCAGCAATTGCCGTAGGGACCGGACTATTGAAGCCAAACATTTCATCCCTTTTGGGTAATGAATATCTTACGGGCTCTGCTCGTCGTGAGAGTGGTTTTACTATTTTTTATATGGGAATTACTACAGGTATTATTTTAGGGACTACATTACCAAGTATTTTAAACGAGTATTTTGGATGGGTAGCCTCTTTCACCAGTGCAGCAATTGGTATGATCATAGCCTTCCTCGTTTTTTTACATGGCATCAAAAAATACAATATTAAAGACTACAATCCTTATGTTTTTCAATATAAAAAAATTGCTATAGCTATTCTCTTAATGATATTCCTATGGTCTTTATCATTTTATATTTTAAATTCACCTCAATTAGCCAATCTTATATTTGGACTTGTTGTATTATTCTCAGTGGCTTATATCCTATATTCAGTCAGCAAAGAAGATGCCAATCAATCCCGTCAAACTCTTGTAATTGGTTTATTGTGTATCATTTCAGTAGTATTCTGGTCTTTCTATTTTCAAATGTTTATGTCATTAACTCTATTTATTTCGCGAGTTGTTGAGCCAACATTTTGTGGTATTCATTTCCCTGCGCCATATTATGTAACAATTCAAAGTATAGGAATGCTGATTATTGGTTACTTTCTGGCGCAGAGAAACCCTAAACTCAATTTAGTGGAACGTGGGTTAAGTATTGGAAGAAAATTTCTGCTTGCCATATTTATTACCACAGCAGCTTATGCTGTTATTGCCTTAGCCAGCAACTTGACTGATAAAAATGCCTTACTTACACCTCTTTTAATCATTCCTGCTTATTTAATGTTTTCATTGGCTGAACTCCTTTTGTCTCCTGTTGGATTATCTGCAATTACACTTCTAGCAGACAAAAACAAAGTGAGCACCCTGATGGGTATCTTTTTCGTTTCTCTGGGAATCGGCGGATTTTTATCAGGCAAACTGGCTTCATTAGCTGCGATTCCATCCGGCGAAACAAATATTGTAGTATTAAAAACTCTTTATGCTGCAGCATTCACCCAACAATTAGGAATACTATTTATTGCTGCCTTATGCTGCCTGGTCTTATTTGCAGTAATCAAATTCTTATTAACTCATACGCATTTAAGCGATTCACCATCATTGGAATTGAAACAAAATGGAATTTAGCATCCATTTTGTTTCATCTATCCCAAATAGTGGATCCTCGAGCTTTAATTCAAACAAATAAAAAAATAATATGATGATTAACCAGGATTTTTCTTATTAGTCAGGGATTTTTCCTGCAATTAAGTTGGATACGTTCATCCCAGCCCTTTTTATATAGGGAAAATACTGTTATCATTCAGCGCGTTTTATAAATGATTAGCTAATTTATGTCAGATCAAAATCCAATGTTAACTAAACTGTTACAATTGCTTGATGACAATCAGGCTATTGATGTTAAAGTAATTGATGTTCGAAAACAAACTGCAATTACTGATTATATGATTATTACTTCAGGCCGTTCTTCTCGGCATGTTAAAGCAATTGCACAAAAAATAATGGAAGATATGAAATCTGCTGGCTCTCCTGCCATGAATTGCACAGGGCTGGAAACAGGTGATTGGGTTCTTATTGACTTTAGCGACTTTATCATTCACGTCATGCAGCCTGAATACAGGCAATATTATAATCTGGAAGGTCTGTGGGAAGAAACACCCAAAGATTAAATACTTTTATTAAATAGTTATGTTAAAAATTACCATCATTACTTTAGGTAATAAAATGCCCGACTGGGTTAACCAGGGGTCTAATGAATATGCCAAACGATTGAATGATGGTATACAACTCAAACTCATTGAAATACCATTGCTTCGCCGCGGTAAATCGTCAGACTTATTACGAATATTAGACAAGGAATCTGCGCTAATCAGGGATGCTTTACCCAATAACGCGCGAATTATTGCTCTTGATATTGAAGGTAAAGCGTTTAGCAGTGAGGAGATGGCACTTAAGATATCTCAACTACAACAAATACACAGTCATCTCTGCTTTATAATCGGGGGGCCTGAAGGGCTATCTCAAGAAATCATTAAACTATGTGACGAGCGCTGGTCTTTATCCAAGCTTACCCTTCCTCATCCATTAGTACGTATTATTTTACTGGAAACCTTATATAGAGCCTGGTCTATTATTAACAATCATCCATATCATAAGTAATGTAACGATGTGACAAAGCTATAGTAAACAATCTAATTTTAAGTTACTATGCAGGTTTTTAAGTCCAGCTTAACTGACTGTGCGTCAATGAGTCGAAATCAATCTTTTAAAAATTACCGGTCAGAATCCCAGCATCAACTTTTTAGAATTAATCTGCTGGTAGCTTTCCTTATTATTTTATCTTTAATCCTTGTTTTAAGACTGGCATTTTTGCAAATTTCCGAATTTAAAAAATATCAAACTCTATCTTTAAAAAATCAAATGAGTATTATTCCTATTGCTCCACCAAGAGGAGTAATTCTCGATAGGAACGGTATTTTGCTTGCGGAAAACATCCCTGTTTACGTATTGGAAATTATCCCTGAACATGTTAAAAGCATGGAGCAAACACTAACTGAATTACATAAATTAATTCCTTCGATTACAGAAGAAGATATTAAAAATTTCAAACGTACACGAAAGCAAAACCGCTCTTTTGTACCCATACCAGTTAAATTAAAATTAACTCAAGAGGAAGTGGCGCTTTTTGCCATCAATCAATATCATTTTCCTGGTGTTAGTATTAAAGCTCGTTTGATGCGCCATTATCCCTTAGGTGAGATAACAGCTCATGTTCTGGGTTATGTTGGTCGAATCAATGTTGAGGAATTAAGGGCAGTAGATCCAACCAATTATCGTGCCACGAACTTTATTGGCAAGGCAGGTGTTGAAAAATATTACGAGGATGTCCTTCATGGTAAGGTGGGATACCAAATGGTAGAAACCGATGTCAGTGGACGCACTCTAAGGGTTGTTGATAAAATTAATCCGCATTCAGGGGCAAAACTTTATTTAAGTATTGATGTCAGACTTCAACAAGCGGCTTATGAAGCACTCAAAGACAAACGAGGCGCAGCTGTCGTGATTAACTCTAAAAATGGTGAAATTTTGGCCATGGCGAGTTCTCCAAGTTTTGATCCCAATATTTTTGTCGGTGGTGTCAGTACTAAAGAATACAAAAAATTGTCAAATACCTTACAAAGACCGTTATTTAATCGTGCGGTACGTGGTGTATATCCTCCTGCATCGACAATTAAACCATTTGTTGGTTTAGCAGGCTTAGATAAAGGGTTTATCACTACTGCAACAACTATTTATGATCCAGGCCGATATAAACTTCCTACCGCCAGCCACATCTATAGAGATTGGAAAAAAACAGGTCATGGAATGATTAACTTTAAAAGAGCAATCACTGTTTCCTGTGATACTTATTTTTATCAACTGGGAAATAAAATGGGTATTTCCAATATTGAAGATATGCTTGTAAAATTTGGTTTGGGCCATTTAAGCCATATCGATCTTTATGAAGAAGCTGCAGGTATTGTACCGAGCTTACGATGGAAAAAACAAACTAAGGGTGTTTCTTGGTATCCTGGTGATACCTTAATTACCTCTATAGGACAAGGTTTTATGCTTGCTACACCATTACAAATGGCAAATGCGACTGCTTCGTTAAGCCAACATGGACAGCGGTTTAGGCCTCATTTGTTAACGAAAACTGTAAACAGTGATAGTGGTGAGATAAAACAATATAAGCCGGTTGAGGAATATCCAATTTACCTTAGAGATGAAGCAAACTGGGATATTGTTGCAGATGCAATGCACAACGTTTTAACCAGTAATGAGGGAACAGGATATCGATTCGGACGCAACCCTCCTTACCCTGTTGCTGGAAAGACTGGTACAGCACAAGTATTTAGTGGAAGACAATATGAAAAAGTTAAATATGAAGACATCCCCGAAGCATTACGGGACAACTCATTATTCATTGCATTTACTCCGGTTGAAAACCCTGAAATCGCACTTGCAGTTGTTGTAGAGAATGATGTTGCTGCTTCCACTGTTGCACGTAAAGTGCTCGATACATACTATCAACTTTATCCGATGAAAACTCATGAACAGACGACACACTAAACCCGTTTATCGGTTTACTACAAAATCGCTACATTTGGATTTTCCCTTATTGGGATTACTACTTTTATTGATAAGCTTTGGTCTTTTGATCTTATACAGCGCCTCCAATGCGAATACAAGTATGATCTTACGCCAATCAATGAGACTCATTTTTGCATCACTCATTATGATTGTGCTTGGTTTTATTCCTCCTCATAAATATAAAATATGGACTCCGTGGATATATAGCGTAGGACTGACTTTATTGCTTGCTGTGATGCTCATGGGCAAAATCGGGAAAGGTGCGCAACGCTGGCTTGAATTGGGTTTATTTCGCTTTCAACCCTCTGAAATCATGAAACTGGCTGTTCCTATGATGGCTGCATGGTATTTTGATCGACAAGCTCGCCCCAGCAGTTTTAAATCGCTAACTGTTGCAGGGCTCATTATCTGCGTACCTGCGCTGCTTATTGCAAAACAACCCGATTTAGGGACTGCAATTATGGTGTCTGCTGCAGGACTATGTGTTGTATTTTTAGCTGGAATAAGGTTTAAAGTTATTTTGTTGCTTGTGCTCCTAATAGGCTCTGCCATTCCAGTGGTCTGGCATGTCATGCATGATTATCAAAAACAACGTGTCTATATGCTGCTTGATCCAGAACAAGACCCGCTTGGAGCTGGGTATCATATTATCCAATCCAAGATTGCCATTGGATCAGGTGGGCTTGCTGGAAAAGGTTGGTTACAAGGGAGCCAATCTCATCTTAATTTCTTACCTGAACATGCTACGGACTTTATCTTTGCAGTCACAAGTGAAGAGTTTGGTTTCGCAGGTGGCTTTGCCATTATTGCCCTTATTGTTCTGACTTCTCTAAGAAGCCTGAACATCGCATCTAATGCCCAAACGACATATACCCGCCTCTTAGCTGCAAGCCTGGCCATGTCATTTTTTATGTCAGGCTTTGTCAATATTGGGATGGTTATGGGAATTATTCCGGTTGTTGGCATTCCTTTGCCTTTGGTCAGCTACGGAGGCACAGCAATGGTTACCTTTTTAGCGAGCTTTGGGATCTTGATGTCCATTAGTTCACATAAAATTTTATTTAATAGCTTAAATTGATTGTAATTTGAGTGTGTCGGGTCTGTTTTTGTAGGATGGTGTAGCGGAACCTGATAATATGCTGCACTAAAACATCCGTGTTCTCCTGCGCTGTGTCTAGACTATATTGTTTAAATTAAAAAAATTCTGCCACTCGCTCATAACTTCGCCGATGAATGGCACAAGGCCCAAGTCGACTTAATGCTTCTCGATGAGCAGCTGTCGCATATCCTTTATGATCTGCAAACCCATACCCAGGATAAAGTGCATCAAAGGCTACCATTTCTGCGTCTCGTAACACTTTAGCAAGAATTGAAGCGGCACTGATTTCAGGAATTAAATTGTCACCTTGTACAATCGCATTACAAGGAATACTCAGTTTTGGCATATATATACCATCAACTAACACTCGATCTGGTTTGATTGGTAACGCTTCAACTGCGCGTTGCATCGCTAGCAAAGTTGCATGATGGATATTTAAGATATCAATTTCATCTACCTCTGCCCTGCCATATGCATAAGCAATAGCCTGCTCCTTTATTCGCTCGGATAATAATTCACGTTTCTTTGCGCTCAATTTTTTCGAGTCTGCAAGACCCTCTATAGGAGCTTTTAAAATAACTGCTGCAGTTACAACTGCACCTGCCAAAGGACCACGTCCCACTTCATCTACGCCAGCTATAAGCATAATATTCTTCTCTTTCTTTAATCAGTATAGCCATAGGGCATCAACGTTCGCTAATAATACTCTTTTAAAATTGATTTATCATCCAAGAAATGCGATCATGCGCACAAATAATTGACAGATGAAGATAATGAGTAAAATCCGCTGTGCAGTCATCGGTGTAGGTTATTTAGGCAAATTTCATGCACAAAAATATCAACTTATTCCAAATGCAGAACTCATTGGGGTTTGCGATCTGAATCAAAGTGTACTAGAAACAGCATCGCAGGACTTACATGTTCCTGGCTATAATGACTACCATGACTTATTCGATAAAGTTGATGCCGTGAGTATCGCAGCAACAACCAACAAACATTTTGAAATTGCCAAAGCTTTTTTAGAACAAGGCATCCATGTTTTAATTGAAAAACCAATTACTGAAACAGTAGCCCAAGCAAAAGAATTAATTCAACTTGCCCAAAAACACCAAGTAAAAATACAAGTTGGACATCTTGAGCGTTTTAATTCGGCGCGGTTAGCTTTGGATGAATATTTAGAAACACCTTTATTTATTGAATCAGAACGTTTAGCTCCATTCAAACCACGCGGCGCTGACGTTAATGTGATTCTTGATGTCATGATCCACGACATTGATTTAATTCAAAATATGGTTAAAAGCCCAATTACTTCGATTCTTGCTCAAGGTACGCCTATACTTACCAATGCTATTGATATAGCCAATGCTCGAATTACATTTGCCAATGGCTGCGTGGCTAATCTTACAGCCAGTCGAGTTAGCTTTAAAACAGAGCGCAAGGCACGAATATTTCAAAAAAACTCCTATCTTTCAATTGACTATCAGAGCAAAAAGCTTGCTGTATTTAAAAAAGGGACTGGGGAAATGTTTCCTGGAATTCCTGATATTGTCCGAGAAGAAAAAGAGTATGAGCAAGGTGATGCATTATTTGAAGAAATAAAATCATTCGTCAAATGCATCCAAGAAAACAGTACTCCACTTGTAACAGGTGAAGATGGTCTCCATGCACTTGATGTTGCAGAAACAATAACTTCGCTTATCCAGAATAGCTTAATTGAACATCATGCAAAACTCTAAACACGTTGTCATTATAGCAGGTGAGGAATCTGGCGATGTTCATGCATCAGTTTTGATTCGTCAATTAAAAGCCGCTTATTCTAATATCGAAATCAGTGGAATTGGTGGCAAACACATGCAAGAAGCTGGAGCGCAAATAATTACTGACTTAGCTCGCTTTGGTGTCACAGGACTTACTGCTGTTATTCGCAATCTAAATGTAATCCGCAAGGCATTTTCGGCAATTAAAAAACATTTAAATCAGCAAAAGCCTGACCTACTTATTTTAGTAGATTATCCGGGCTTTAATTTAAGACTAGCAAAGTATGCAAAGCAGAAATTAGGGATTAAAATTCTATACTACATCAGCCCCCAAATTTGGGCGTGGAAAGCGAATCGTATTCATCTTATCAAAAAATGCATTGATCAAATGGCAGTCATTTTGCCTTTTGAAAAAATTATATATGAGAAAGCTCAAGTTCCAGTGAGTTTTGTAGGTCATCCTTTAGTAGAAAAAATAACATCTGTTGATGATCTCCAATCACAACGCAAAGCATTGGGTCTTCCTCCGGAGGCAAACATTTTTGCTCTTCTTCCCGGAAGTCGTGCTAACGAAATAAAATATCATATGCCAGTGTTGCGTGACACCGCTCTAATTTTGCAGCAACGTTATCCCAATTTACATTTTGTAATTCCCATTGCAGATACGATTAATCCAGAAAAAATCAAAAATTATTTTTCTAAGCTAAGTTTACCTATTAGCTTTGTACAAGGCCAAGCAGTACACTGCATGGCTGCTGCAAATTTTGTTATCGTCGCTTCTGGAACTGCCTCTCTTGAGTGTGCTTTATTAGAAAAACCGATGTGTATTATTTACAGATCGTCCTTTCTTTCCTATGTGCTGGCGATGAGATTTATCAAAGTCAAATTTTTTGGTCTGTGCAATCTCTTAGCGAATAAAATGATTATCCCCGAGTTTTTACAGTATGATTGCAATGCTCATGAATTGACCCGTTATGTTGATCTTTTCCACAATGACCCAGAGCAACCTACGAAAATGATTTCCCATTTAAATCGAGTAAAAAGCTCATTGTCTTCAGAAAAGTCTGATCGCTCATTATTTAATCTTGTGGCCAATGAATTGCTCGAAAAAAATGCATAGTTTTCTCTTAAAAATATAGAATATCAATTATCCTTCATGTACAATTAATTTTGCTTTCATTTTGAATGTTAGCAATTGGAATGTATGATTTAATTAATAATAAGGAAGTTAAGATGACTGTCATTGAAACACCTGAAGCTACATTAAGCATAACGAAACAAGACCAAGGCCTGCAAGATTTAGTCTATAGTCTAGTTACTCGTTTTCTCGCAGAAAATAAAAGCAAAAGCATTGATGATCTTTATGATATGATATTATCTGAAGTTGAGCCTCCATTACTTCAAGCGGTAATGGAAAAACGTCGTGGCAATCAACTGCAAGCAGCTAAGATGCTAGGCATTAGCCGCGGCACAATCAGAAAGAAACTCCAAAGATATTTTGGAACTAAATATTTTCGTCTAACTGACGAATAATTTAAAAATCAGAAATTATTTACATCTTAAAAGGCTCGAATATCGAGCCTTTTTTTTGCAATAAACATAAATTCGCTTTTGTAAGGATAAATATGTGATGAAGAAACTAATATATCTCACACCGTTAATAGGCCTTCTCATCACTTCATGTGTTACTGATAAACCTGATGTAATTGCAGATGATGCAGGCAATCTACATTACACCATACCCTATCAAGATGATACACGAGGCCGCAACATATTTCCCATCAAGCAAGATGTCCAAGGCAAAAAACTCTTTATTTTTGACCCTAAAGTGGATGCATGGGCCGCATATGACGCGCAAGGCAATAGAGTTATGACAGGTAGTGCCTCTGGTGGAATGGATTATTGTGAGGATATTCATGAATCGTGCCGCACAGTTGTCGGAACTTACCATGTATTCAATAAAAAAGGCGCCGACTGTAAATCTAATGAGTACCCTATTGCCCGCGATGGTCATGTAGTGGGAGGCGCCAAAATGCCTTATTGTATGCATTTCCATGATGGCTATGCGATTCATGCTGCATATGAAGTACCTAAATACAATAGCAGTCATGGCTGCATTCGTGTTTTACCTGGGGCTGCAAAATGGCTCAATGAGCATTTCATTGATGTAGGAACTACGGTATTGGTTCTTCCATATGCATAACACATAACATGCATACCCATTAATCCTGGAAAAGTAACAATATTTTTCCAGGATTTTTTTAAAAAATAATACTTATTGACTCTGTAAAGCACTTATATAAAATGCAGCTAAATATTACAGAGGGATTGGAGTATGTCGCTATCAAAATTAAATCTTGAACTTTCAGTTGAGCAAATAACGGATAAGTACATTGAAAGTTCAAACTATTCTACTTTGCGTGACTCATGTATTATTTTATCGCCAATTCCTTTTGTAACCAGCGAAATCAAAGCTCTACTATCTCATATTCTTCAGATTGATCAGAAGGAATCAACGTCTGATTTAACATTAGATGCTTGTAAAAAACAATCCCAATACGATTTAGATGAACAAAGGCGTGATCATCAAGAGTCAGATGATGATTCTCTTTTGGCAGTTAACTTAGAGTTTCAATTACAACTCCTGCGCGAGAAAACAAGATCTGCAGAAGCAGAGAAACGACAGTACCAGGAAAATATTCGTCTCCTTCAAGTCCGCATAAAACACCTAGATGAACTTATTTTAGCGGCGCATAAGAAAGACGAAGAAACTCACCAACATCACTCTCATTCAGAACCAGCGGATACTCCTTCAAAAGCCACTCATAATTATCCTCATCTGGAAACAATTGAGCAACACGATCATACAACACATACTCACCCGGAGGTTTCCCCACATTTAAATACAACTGACAGGGATTCAAATACAACACTACATGGACACGCGGGAGCAGACTTAGTACGCGAAAAAGATACTCTTATAAAGGAACTAAACTCACTCCAAATAGGATTAAAGAGCGAACAATTATGTCATCAAAAGCTGATTGAAAGTCACAATAAAATAAGCAAAAAATTTTTGGATTTACCCGAAAAAGCAAAACAAAGACAGATACGAGCAGAAGCAAGAACGACAAGAGTTATAGCGCGTTTAGGAGATGATCCTACTTTATTGCAGCTCTCAGAAGAAAACCGTCATTCACTGAATAAGTCTGTTGAGACAGCGCACAAAAAACTGCATCAAAAACAAGAGCAATTGATGCAGCGAGCTATTGAGATAAGCTATCAAACTTATCTTACACGTCTTGAAATTTATTTGCAATCAGCAACAAATCGAAGTTACCAGGAAAACGAAGCGTTAAAACAAATAATTCAATTTATACGTGAATATCTTACACTTAAAGCGGAGGAGCAACGAGTAAGATTGGTACGAAATGCCGTTTTTTTTGAGAAGGAGGAAATAGTACGGGATAAGTCTCAAAACGAAAAAAAAGTTGAACGATTTAAACAATCAATCCCGCAACTGGCCTTTAAAAATGTGAGTTTAGGAAAGGAAAATGAACAATTAGAAATCGCCATCAAGGAGCGTCATAATTATAGGAATACCCTTCTCAAAATAGGATTGCTCTTCTTTTTCTTGGCAGCCGGAGGAGCTGGTGCAGCGGCAGTCGTTACAGGGGAGATTTTTGCAATAACTTCTCTTTTTATGGCTCCAGCTGCACTACTTGCTGTCGTTACATTAAGTCTATTCATTGCTGCATTGATCTATACAATAAAAAACAGTATGGACAGAAATCAATTAAGTACAAATCAAACCATAATAAGAGATAATATCGTAACCATTGCCCAACAAGATAGTGAAATAATTTCGCTTGAAAAAGAAATACTGCCTGAACTAGCACATAAAATAAGCGGGGCTGAAGGTAATCTAAGCAGGCTGGATAAACACATCGATGGCTTATTCCAACATGCTGAATTGAAATTAAATAACGCAAAAAAAGTAACTGTTCAATATCCAGTCAGCCAACCTTTTTTCACTAGTGATCAAACATCTCAATATTCTTATCAAGATTCAAGCGCATCAGCCGCCTTTATGCATGAGTCTCTTGAAGAAAGTACGTTTACACCTAATTAAATTATAGCTTGGATGTAGTGAGGCAGAACTGCCGTTCATGTTAATCCCCCCTGACCTTATCCGACGTTCTGCAGCTTGAGCGCTGGAGCTAGAAATAATAAGAATCACTGGATCCCGCGAACAAGCCGCGGGACGTAGATAAAACACTTGGTTTCTGAACAAAATAACAGCTCTGATTCTTCCTTCTCCTACTATTTCTTAAACTGAAGTATAGTGGCCTGGGACAAATACTAAACTGCAGATGAAACCAATAATTTATTAACTCGATTTACAAAATCTGCAGGATTATCTAATTGCCCACCTTCAGCTAAAACTGCTTGCTCAAACAGCATAGTGACCCATAATTCAAATAAATCATCATCTTGAATATCATGTAACCGCTTAATTAGCTGGTGGTCAGGATTTATTTCAAATACAGGTTTGCTTATAGGGACCTGCTGACCTGCAGCTTGCAGAATACGTTGCATTTCTAATCCCATATCTTGCTCATCTGCAACAATACAAGCAGGTGAATCAGTCAGCCTGTTTGTCACCATCACATCTTTAATCCGTGTATCCAAAACCTTTTTAATATGTTTTAGCAAAGGTTCAAGAGTTTTTTCTTGTTCTTTGATTTGCTCTGGTGACTCATCGCCTAGCTCTACCTTACCTTTGGAAATGGACTGAAGTTTCTTTCCATCATATTCACTTAAATAACCAACTAACCACTCATCAACTTTGTCGCTAAGCAACAATACTTCAATCCCTTTTTTTCTAAAAATTTCTAGGTGAGGACTATTTTTAGCCGCATTATAACTGGACGCAGTAATGTAATAAATTTTTTCCTGACCTTCTTTCATCCGACTGACATACTCATCCAAGGTTGCATCTTGTTTCTCGGAACCGCTTGTCGTTGTTGCAAAACGCAGCAGTTTGGCAATAGCCTCTTTATTGGTAAAGTCTTCAATTGGCCCTTCCTTTAAGACCAACCCAAACTCATTCCAAAACTTTTGATAGGTTTCCTTGTCTTGGGTGCTCATTTTTTCAAGCATAGCTAAAACACGTTTTGTACATGCAGAACGGATACTCTCTACTTGTTTGTTGTCTTGTAAAATCTCTCGCGACACATTAAGCGGTAAATCACTCGCATCCACAATACCTTTTACAAAACGTAAATAGCGAGGTAAAAATTGAGTTGCATCGTCCATAATAAAAACACGTTTAACATAAAGCTTTAAGCCATGTTTAACTTCATGTTGCCATAAATCAAATGGTGCATGTGCTGGAATATACAGCAAAGAAATATAATCATGTTTTCCTTCAACATGGTTGTGTGACCAAATGAGCGGATCTTGGAAGTCATGAGAAATATGCTTATAAAGTTGTTTGTACTCTTCATCAGAAACATCTGATTTTTGCATTGTCCATAATGCAGTTGCCTTATTTACAGTTTCATACTCGTTTGTTTCTTTATCATCCTGAGAGATTTTCTTCATAATGATTGGCCAGCAAATATGATCCGAGTATTTACTGATAATACTGCGCAGACGCCAATTACTGAGAAACTCATCATTCTCATCTTTGATATGTAAAGTGATTTCAGTACCGCGAGTTGCTTTATTTTCAGAACCAATGGTAAATTCTCCTTCGCCATTGGATTCCCAAACAATGCCTTCTTCGGGTTTCACTCCCGCACGTCGACTTTTCACAGTAACTTTATCAGCAACAATAAATGCTGAGTAAAAGCCTACACCAAATTGTCCGATCAACTGAGAGTCTTTTGCACTTTCCCCAGTTAAATGGCTCATGAATTCTTTGGTACCCGATTTCGCGATTGTACCTAAATTGTCAACAGCCTCATCCCAAGTTAAGCCAATACCATTATCTTTAATCGTGATTGTTTTTAACTTTTCATTAACATCAACAGTAATACTTAAATCAGAATCATTTTCATACAGCGACCCGTTTGATAAAGCTAAGAATCTTAATTTATCCAAGGCATCAGAAGCATTGGAAATTAACTCACGTAAAAATATTTCCTTGTTGCTATAAAGTGAATGCACTACCAAATGCAACATCTGCTTTACTTCTGTTTGAAAGCCCATGGTTTGTTGCTTACTTGACATTTACCTAATCTCCTATGACACATTTTCTTATGATGTATTGTCATATAGGGTTAAATTGATAAATTTCAAGGGGGGGGAAGAATAAAATTGAGATCTCAACTTATTTATAATCAAATCCAGGCATCGTTAAGGTACCACCGGAATGAATAATTAATACATTACCATTCAATTGTTCGGTTTTGATGTATTTTCTGGACTCATGAAATAGTTTTGCTGCATAGATGGGATCAGCCAAGATACCTTCTTCTCGCGCTAAACGTTTTACTTCATTTTTAATAGTTTGATTCACTGAGCCAAAAGCCTTTGCTGTAGTAGGATAAAAACAAAGAAAATTCTGAGGAATTAGTTCAATCCATTGCTTAAGTTTATTTCGAAACGCTATTTCATCATCAGCCAATAATAATACATAAACCCGGGCAGAATGATTTAATTGGTTCAGACCTTTAAGGAGTGCAGAAGCGGAAAACCCTGTTCCCGAGTCAATAAAAATGTGTTGAAACCTAAATCCTAATGTATGCTCATTTACAATAATATCATCAGCAAGAGTTAGGGCACCGTTCATCGCTTGTGGAACACTCGCTCCTTCCTGTAAAACAAATCCAGGCTCTTTTAATGTCAGTAGGTAATTATCTGCCAGTTCATTAACCTTCGACCAGTTGTTACGGGCAACCCAGACAATTTCGTGTTCCTCAAGAAATAAACGACTTAATTTATAATTTCCGCACAGCTCCAATTTCCAAGGCTGAATTAAAAAAGCAGTCACTTTCAGCTTAAATTCGCGTGCTAATTGCAATGCAGCAAGTAAATTATTAGATTGGGGGCCAGCAATAATAATTAAGTGCTGTATTTCTTGCTCAATCAAAAAAGGAAAAAGACTGGCGTACTTACGTAATTTTGAACCGCTAATACCACAACCTAATTCGTCATCTCTTTTAACATAACAACTTACTTTTTGATCAGGAAACTGGTTTAAACGATGTACTCGGCTGGATAAATTCCACATAGATTAAATATTTTGTAGCCTGGGTGCAGCGCAGCGGAACCCGGGGAAATAATTTCGCGTATGACCCAGGTTCCACTGCGCTGCACCCAGGCTACAACTGATTCATTTTACATTAATGAGTATCCCGTACAAAATCAAGATGAGTATCAGTTGAGGTTGAACTGTGAAATTTATATTCTAACTCATTAAATTGCTTCAACTGTTCTAAATTATCAAGTTGATTTTGCATGAGAAACTTAGCCATTGTTCCTCGTGCTTTTTTAGCATGAATGCCAATCATCTTCAGCTGCTCGTTCTTTCTTTCATAAAAATTGATCGTAATAATTGGATAGTTTAATCCCTTTTCATCTACCGCTTTAAAATATTCACTTGATGCCAGATTAATCAATACTGGATTTTTCTGCACTGCTAACTGTTGATTTAGCGCATTCGTTATTGTGTCTTGCCAAAAATCATACAAACTCTTCCCTGCGGGATTCTGTAAACGAACCCCCATTTCAAGCCGGTAAGGCTGGATATTATCCAAAGGTTTTAACAAACCATAAAGCCCAGACAAAATTCGCAAATGATTTTGCGAATAGTCAATCGTCTTTTGCTCCCAGCTTGCAGCTTTTAAACCTTGGTAAACATCTCCCTGAAATAAAAGTAAAGCAGGATATGCATGCGATGACACTTTATCGTCTAAACAAAAATCTTGATACCGTTTATAATTTAATTCAGCCAAATCCTTGGACAAATCCATCAAAGCAGCTATATCAGCAACTGATTTATTTTTCATCAGTTTAACTAGAGTGTTGGTTTTATCAACAAACATAGGATTAGATGTCGTTCCTGAATAGGACTTGGAACTATTTAATAATTTTTTAGCTGGTGATAATAAAATAAGCATAATTAATCCATAGAAATTAACGTGCAGTACCAGGAACCATACCAACCCGCGGTCTAAAGACATAAATAGTTATGGGGTCACTAGTTTCAACCACATTCCCATCCGTATCAACAACCTGCACGGCCAAAGTATGCGTTCCCCTATACATACCTTTTATTTCAAACATTGGACTCGTTTGGGGTTCACCAAGAGCTCCATTATCGTATATCAATTGTAACTTATCTCCCGAGCGCAACTCAGGTTCTACTTCTGCACTCACTGCAACAAAACCTTGATTATTACGAATTGTTGCCCCTGTTTGGGGGTTGGCAATTGCTATTTTAGTGTAGGAATGCTTTAACTTTATCGTATCATCTTGCTCTAATTGTTCAGATTTTTGTGCTGGAGTTTGAGGATTGGAAGGAGTTGGTGATGAAAAACTTTGGGTCTCGGGAATTGTCACAGTTATTGCTCCCTGACGAGGAGTATCACTGAAATGAACATTTCCCTTACTATCAGTCCATTTGTAAATTTGTGTCGCATAGGATACGACACAAATTACCATCATCAATGGCAGAGAGACAAAAAATTTACTCATCACCATTATTCCTAAAGACTGTAATACAACTCAAACTCATAAGGATGGGTCAAACTTCTGATTCTAGTTGTTTCTTCTTCCTTCATTTTGATGTAATTCATAATAAAGTCTTTAGTAAATACATCACCTTGTAACAAGAAATCATAATCCTTTTCCAAATATTCCATAGCTTGTTCCAAAGACGAACATACAGTAGGGATATCAACAAGTTCCTCTGGTGGTAAATCATAGAGATCTTTATCCATAGCTTGACCAGGATGAATTTTCTTTTGGATACCATCTAGGCCTGCCATCATCATTGCAGCAAATGCCAGATAAGGATTCGCAGTAGGATCCGGGAAACGCACTTCGATACGGCGCGCCTTAGGATTATTTACATGAGGAATACGAATTGCAGCAGATCGGTTTCTTGCTGAATAAGCCAATAGAACTGGAGCTTCAAAACCAGGAACTAAACGTTTATAACTGTTAGTTGATGGATTAGTGAACGCATTTAAAGCACGTGCATGCTTAATTATTCCACCGATGTAATAAAGTGCCATTTCTGATAGGCCACCATATTGATCACCAGAAAACAGGTTCACACCGTCTTTGGCTAATGATTGATGGCAATGCATACCGCTTCCATTATCCCCAACTAAGGGCTTGGGCATAAAAGTAGCTGTTTTACCGTAATTGTGCGCAACGTTATGGACTACATATTTTAAAATCTGTAATTCATCAGCTTTCTTGGTCAATGTATTAAACCGAGTAGCAATTTCACATTGGTTTGCTGTAGCTACTTCATGATGGTGTGCTTCAACAACTGTTCCCAAGGACTCAATAATCAAACTCATTGCAGAACGCATATCATGAGAAGAGTCAACTGGAGGAACGGGGAAATAACCGCCTTTTATTGCAGGGCGATGTCCAATATTACCCCCTTCTAACTCTTTTCCTGAGTACCATTGAGCTTCTTCTGAGTCAATTTTATAGAAAGCACCACCAATGGTTGTTTCCCATTGCACACTATCAAAGACAAAAAACTCTGGCTCTGGGCCAAAATACGCAGTATCTGCAATACCAGTAGATTGCAAGTAGGCTTCAGCACGTAACGCCAATGATCGGGGACAACGCTCATATCCCATCATGGTTTTTGGATCTACTACGTTACATCGAATAACTAAAGTGTTGTCTTGAAAAAATGGGTCAAGCTTCATGGTTTCCAAGTCAGGCATCAAAGCCAAATCTGACTGGTGAATTTTTTGCCAACCCTTAAAAGAAGATCCATCAATCATTTTTCCATTTTCAATAAAATCATTATCAACTGATGAAATTGGAACGGTTATATGTTGCTCTTTACCCCGTATATCCGTAAACCGCAGGTCAACTAATTTGGCGTCAAGTTCCTTAATCGCCTCAAGTACTGTATTTTTGCTCATTATTGCTCTCCAGGATAGTCTGGTTGTATAGTGTACCTTAAGTGACTTATTAAACCCAATAGATTAAACTCTATGTTTTAACATAAACCATAAAAAATATGGGTGCATACCAATATCAGGCGCTTCAAAAAAATGGTAACGCGACCAAAGGAGTGCTGGAAGCAGACTCTGAACGTCACGCTCGCCAACTTTTGCGTGATCAGGGATTAATTCCAACTCAAGTTCGTATTTTGACCCAACAACGCACAGGAAGTCGTGCCAAAAGCAAAATTTCTGCAGCAGATCTTGCCCTATTCACACGTCAATTAGCCACTTTACTTGCTGCCGGGATTCCAGTAGAAGAATCATTACGTGGAGTGAGTGAGCAAACAGAAAAAGACAAAGTCAGAGAACTCATTATAGGTGTGCGTGCAAAAGTACTTGAAGGGTATGGATTGGCACAAGCCATGGCCCAATTCCCATCTGCATTTCCTGAGTTATATCGTGCGACTGTTGGCTCAGGAGAACAAACTGGTCGACTTGATGTGGTTTTAGAAAAATTAGCGGATTACACTGAAAACCAGCAGCAGACAAGACAAAAAGTTCAGCAAGCACTGATTTACCCCCTCATTATGATTATTGTTTCAATTGCTATTATTAGTTTTTTGCTGAGTTTTGTTGTTCCCAAAATTATTGAAGTATTTACCAGCGGTGGTCAAACCCTGCCTGAAATGACTCTAATATTAATTAATATAAGTCACTTCGTGAAAAATTATGGCCTTTATACCTTAATTGCACTCATCCTAATGGTTTTTGCCTTTAAGAAAAGTTTGAACAATGAAAAGATTAAAACTGCCTGGCATCGACTTTTATTAAGACTTCCTATAATTTCATATTTAGTAAAAACAGTTAATGTTTCGCGTTATATACATACTTTTGGTATACTTTTCGCAGCAGGAGTAAGTGTTCTAGAAACAATGCGTGTTGCAGCAAGTCTAGTAACCAATGTTGTTATGCGGCAAGCTTTCGATACTGCTACAATAAAAGTTAGGGAAGGATGTGGTATTAATGAGGCGTTAAAGGAAACGGGTTATATTAGTCCGATGGCAATTCATTTAATTGGCAGCGGTGAAAAAAGTGGCCAATTGTCAAATATGATGGAACGCGCTGCCGCTCACCTGGATAATGAAGTCAAGCGGCTAATTGATACATCATTGACTTTATTGGAGCCTATGGTGATCCTGTTGATGGGTGCAATCGTTTTATTTATTGTTTTAGCTACTTTATTGCCTATTTTTTCAATGGAGCAGTTAATTACTTAAAAGCCCAAACGTGTAGCAGCTGATTGCTTCATGTTATCCAATCTAGTTTAAATCGGAGTAAAAATGAATAGACAAAAAGGATTCTCATTAATTGAAATCATGGTAGTGGTCGTTATATTGGGCATTCTCGCCTCTATAGTCGTACCTAAAATTATGGGGCGTCCTGATGAGGCGCGAAAAGTTAAAGCCAAACAAGATGTGCTTGCCATCCAAAACGCATTGGATTTATACAAACTAGACAATGGTAATTATCCCACTACGGATCAAGGGTTGATGGCTCTCGTTGAGAAACCTACTTCAAATCCAGTACCGAACAATTGGAAACAATATCTCAAGTCACTTCCCACAGATCCATGGGGTAGAGATTACCTTTATTTAAATCCTGGTCAACACAGTGATGTTGATGTATTCACCTACGGTGCTGAAGGACAACCCGGAGGGACTGGTATTAATGCCGAAATTGGTAACTGGGATGAGAAAAAATAATAGATTTTTTCGAAAATTCGCTACAGAGAGAGAAGCGCAAGGAGACACTGAGTGCAGAAATGTTTCATACATACAGTCACATGAAAATTCGAGCACCGAATCGACAAAGCAATTCTCCTCTAAAGCAGAAGTTCTCAAGAAGTCAAATCAAGGTTTTACCCTGATTGAAATCTTGATTGTTTTGGTGATTATAGGCATAACCTTCGGTTTTGCTTTACTTGCGTTTGGTGATTTTGGTGAAGGTCGACGTATTTTATTTTCTGCAGAACAATTAGTTAATACACTTCGCCTCGCCCAACAGCAAGCTATTTTGGGAACCAGTACTCTAGGTCTGCGTATTGATAATAACGGATATCAAGTGTTTCAACTGTACAACAACACTCAATGGAAACCTATTTCCGATAAAGGAGTGTTTAAAATGACTTATTTTCCCCAAGATACACGTATTATTTTGAAAACAACTAATTCAACTCCAGCGGGAGTCCCTCCTATTATTATTTCGGCCTCTGGAGATATGACCCCATTTACTTTGAGCTTTGGCAGCAAACAAGACACCAATTTAGCCTTGCTTATCGGGAAACACAATGGAGAACTCCAATTTAACGTGGCGAACACCAAATGAATGCGAGGAGGCATGAAGCGCAAAACCGCATTGTACATGCTGTGCATGAGGATTTAAACTCTATTGAGACTCAAAAGAGATCTAATCCGTCAGGATTCACTCTAATCGAGGTTCTATTAGCGCTTTCCATAATAGCAATCGCATTAACTGCATTGCTAAAAGCGATATCACAAAACGTAGAAACGACCCGACGTATAAAAGAAAAAACAGTGAGTCATTGGGTCGCCATGCAAGGTGTGGCGATGATTCAGCTCAATTTACTCCAGATTAATCAAAGTCAGGAAACAACCCAAGATACAACCATGTTGAACGAACACTGGTACTGGAGAGCGAAAGTAAGCACTACTCCACTTAAAAACATTCAAAAAATAGTTATTTCTGTCAGCCCGGAAAAAACAGGGCCTTTTAGAGAGGAACTGCAAGCGTTCAGGTATGCACCATGAAAAAAGATGCAACATCCAAAAAACTTAACGGCTTTACTTTGATTGAAATTTTAATTGCACTTACCGTATTCGCTATTCTGGCAACTATTACGAGTTCCGTATTATATAATGCATTTACAACACGCACGCGAGTTAATGAGCAAAGTGAACGCCTTAATGAATTGCAACTTGCAATCAGTCTTATACAACAAGACACACGTCAAACTGTAGAGCGCCCTATTCGTAGTAATGAGATGCAATTATTACCCGCTTTTATAGGACAAACAAATTATGTGGAATTTACGCGGGATGGTAATATAAATCCTGGTAGTATTGAAAAACGCAGTACGCTAAAACGTGTTGCATATGCGTGCCAACAAGGTACTTTACTCCGTAGAACCTGGAATAGTCTCGACATAATCAATCAAAAAAACTATGAAGATAAAATCTTGCTGAACCGTCTGAATAACTGCCATTTTGGTTATTTAAATCAAAATCTACAAATACTTCCTGAATGGAGAGAGCAGGCTGTAACCTTAAATCAACGTAAAGAGCCATTCCCCAAAGCCATACAATTTAATATGACTTTGCAGGATCAGGGTGAAGTAAATTTACTTTTTATTCTGCCAGGTGCGCTTTATGTTTCAAATTAAAACCTTAAAAGGAAGCGCTTTACTCACTGCACTTTTTATTATGACTTTGGTTGCAATTGTAGCTACAGCTATGAGTACCAAAGTGCAATTAGATATTTACCGTACAAAACTTATACTCACTCACGATAAGATTTATCTTGCCTCACAAGCAGTTACTTTTTGGTCACTTAGTGAGCTAAATAATACAAAGAATAAATTTGCCAAGGCTGATAACCAAGGAGTTGTGAGTGTATTTCCTCGTGACATGGAAAATATTTACAGCACCGTTACCTTAAGAGGCGCACTTTATGATCTGCAGGCTCAATACAATGTGAATAACCTGGAAAATAGAAAAGCCTTGTTAGGATTTGTAAATCTTATTGGGGCAGCCTTACCAAATGTTCCCGAAGCAGAAAGAGTTAAGCTCACTCTTGCAATTAATGATTGGCTCTCCCCTTATGATCTGGCCCGTGGTAAAGACAATTATCTATCTTATTATATGAGTCAAAAACCGCCTTATTATCCTAGTCATCAACTTATGAGCAGCAAATCCGAATTACGTCTGGTTAAAGACGTGACTGCACCTCTTTATATAGCACTAGATCCTTTAATTACAACTTTACCGGAGTCAACGCCAATTAATATCAATACAGCGCCAATAAAAGTCCTAAAATCACTAAGCAGTTCAATGAAAGAAACTCAACTCAATGAATTAATCAAAGAAAGAAAAGAAAATGGAATTAAAGATCTAAGCAAAGTCTCTGAATTGCTCAAAAAACTTAATATAGCTGATGACCAAATAACCATAGAGAGTACTTACTTTCTAAGTGTCGCATATGCTACCAGCGAGAACCTTAATTTAACTGTGTACACTGTGTTTAAACGAAGTCGTGATAAAAATAAAAAAATCTCAGTCAATCTACTCAGACAAAGTTTCAATGTTTTCTAATCTGAAAGAATACCGTTATTCATTGTTTGCTGATTGAGAAACATTTTTTTGCTGTATTTCTTTTGATAACTCATCACCTGCTTTAATATCCGCATCAGAAAGTTTATTTTTTAACATTTTAAGCTCTCTGATTGCTTCATCATTTTGATTCTGAGCTGCAATCTTAAACAATGCATATGCCTTAATCCAATCTTTCTCTACACCAAGTCCTGCAAGATACATGTAACCTAACTTGGCTTGTCCTGCTGGATTTCCTTGTAAAGAAGACTTGGTAAACCAATACACAGCCTGTTCATAATCTTTAGCAATACCCTTTCCTGTAAGCAGTAGCTGCCCTAATTCAGCTTGTGCCTCAGGTAGTCCGCTTTGCGCTGCAGCCTGATACCAATAAGCTGCCTTTTGAGGATTTGCTTCGACTCCATAACCCTTAAGGTAATAATAAGCTAAATAAGCTTGTGCTTTAACATGACCTTGATTCGCTGCTTGTGAAAACCAATAAAATGCTAATTTGTCATCTTGAGCAATACCCTCTTGTTGTCCTGTATACAATAAACCTAAGCTATACTCTGCTCTGACATCACCCTGATCTGCTGCTTTCTGATACCAGTAGAAGGCTTTATTGACATCCATTTTAGTTCCTTCTCCCATAATATAGGCATACGCGACGTTTACTTGTGCCTTGCTGTATCCTTTTTTTGCAGATTTTTCGAACCATTCAAATGCAATTTTTTTGTTCGCTTTAACACCATCTCCTGATGCATACATTAAACCAATATTTCTTTCTGCAATTGCATTACCTTGTTTGGCTGATTTCATATACCATTTAAAAGCCTCAGGGAAATTTTGCTGAACCCCTTGTCCTAAATCATACATAAACCCGAGGCTTAGTTGGGCTAAGGCATTATTTTTATCTGCTGATTTTTGATACCAACTCATTGCTTCAGTATAGTTTTTATTTACTCCTTCTCCGTATTGAAACATACGACCAAGTAAATACATCGCATCAACATTTCCATCCCTTGCTGATTTCGTTAGATAAGGATATGCAGTGGTATAATCTCCATTTTGATATGCAGCGAAACCAACAATCTCATCACTTGCAAAAGCAGTATTCACTACCAGCAATGCTGCTAAAATTACCCTGCGCATGCCGACTCCAATTCGATCCTCTTACCTAAAGCGTAGAATAAAGAATCAACAAAGCAAGTACACAGTCTTGATTAAAAATATGATATTCTTATTAATATTCAGTAAAAAAAGCGAGTAATAAGCGATGCTTTCTCAAATTATTGATTATATAAAGTACAGTATCAAGCGATTCTTACGCTATCTTTTAATTGGAACACTTGCTGGATGCGTCACTTTTTTGCCGATTTTCTTGACTGTTACTTTACCTTTTTTAATTCAAATGAGTTGTGTGCTTGTACTTCATGATTTGATTATTGCTAAAAGAACAGGCAAGTTTTTACCCTCCTTCACTCCCATGTATGCTTATATGCTCAGCTGGACTTTTACTATTGCAATTGGTTTATTCCTTTTAAGTTTAATCTATTCAGCGATCACGGGCGCAATATGAAAAAAAATATGCAAATGATTCAATTTGGCTTCAAGAGGTTTTTTCGTTATTTTTTGATTGGAATAATCTGTAGTTTCACACCCGTGAACTTTGCCGGTTTTTCAATTATCTTACCCGCTTTAATTTTATTCAGTATTATTTTATCAATCGATGACGTGAGTTTATATAAACACTCAGTGAATTATCCCCCTACTTTTCTCTTGTCTTATTGGGGTGTATGCGTTTTGGCGTTAGTTGCAGATTGGGTTATTTGGCAGTTTAAACTCATATGATTTGATCCTAACAACTGATCCCTGCTCTGCAGGGATCCTCTTTTCTTTATTTCCCTGCAACCATCATTTTTCCGATTAATACTGAGCCGCAGCGCGTCGCAATATTTGGATTAATATCATTACCCACTGCAAGAATATTTTTAAACATATCTTTTAAATTTCCCGCAATTGTAATTTCATCAACAGGATATTGGATCTGCCCATCTTCAACCCAATAACCACTTGCACCTCGTGAATAATCACCAGTTACAATATTTACTCCTTGACCCATTAATTCTGTAACTAATAATCCCTTTCTCATAGTTTTTAATAAATCATTAAGATCACCTGCTGTAGAATCAATCGTTAAATTATGAACTCCATCAGCATTAGCAGTGGTTTTTAATCCCATTCTTCGTGCAGAATAACTGCCCAGTACATATTGCTTCACATAACCTTTATCAACAATAAGATTTGGACGAGTTGGAACCCCTTCACTATCAAACGGAGAACTTCCCAAGGCACCTAACAAATGAGGCTGTTCATAAATTCGAATAAACTCGGGAAAAATTTGTTGACCTATAGAGTCCAATAAAAAAGTATTTTTTCTATAAAGATTTGAACCGCTAATTGCGCTAATAAATGTTGAAAATAAGCCACTAGAAATTCGTGATGAAAAAATAACCGGTATTTCCTGTGTAGCAATTTGTTGTGCACTTAAACGACTTATAGCGCGATCAACAGCGTTTTTTGCAATTACATGGAGATCTACCAAATCCTGTGGATTACGAACTGTTGTATAATCGTAATCTCGTTGCATTTCCTCACCATCCTTCGCAATTAAAGAACAACTTAAGCCATGACGTGTGCTGTGAATAAATCCGGAACCGCCATGTGTATTAGCAAATCCATGATGCGATTCATATGTAGATACATTTACTCCATCTGAATTAGTGATTCGTTTATCCAGAGATAATGCATAATTCTCACATTTCAAAGCAATCTCTATCGCTTGTTGAGGACTTATCTCCCATGAATGAAATAAATCAAGATTGGGATGATTCGTAGACATTAACTCTTTATCAGCCAAGCCGAAGTATGGATCTTCTGCGCTTACTCTAGCTATATCACAGGCAGCTTTAACCATAGTTTCCAAAGCAGCAGGTGAGGTATCAGTACTGCTTGCGCCACCTTTACGTTGACCGATATAAACAGTCAAACCAACACCTTTATCTTCACTAAATGCAACTGTTTCCACCTCGCCCATGCGTACATCAACCGAAAACCCCTTATCGTTATTCACTGCCACCATGGCATCGGTTGCACCTTCCTTTTTTGCAAGTTCCAGCACCTCATCCATAAGACGAGTTAAATCTGTTATTGACTTCTGCACTTCAGTATTGTTATGTTGCGTTTTAATTTGCATATGAGATTCCGTGGTATTGAATGATGTACATAAGGATACAATAACATGTCTTCGCAAACCAATGATTATCCTGCAAACAAATCATATTTGTACGGTTTATTATTTGCGCTTTGCCTTATATTCCTCCCTGTTCATTCATATGCTGAGGGCTATTGGCGAACACTGAGTCCTGGCATTGAGTATCAAGATCTTGCTGGAGGGATACTTTCGCCCTGGGCACATATTTATGCATTTCGCATTGACCTCAACAAAAATAAACTCGCCCTGGTCAATGCAAAAAAATTATCGCTAAAAAATGCTTCCGCGGATCAATTTGCTGAGCACAGTAAAGCACTTTTAAGCATTAATGGTGGCTTTTTTGATCATGAATTTAACCCGCTTGGGCTTAGGATTAATAATAAAAAATTGATTAATCCTTTAAAACGAATTAGCTGGTGGGGGGTTTTTTATATAAAAAATAATCAAGCATATATTTCCAGCTTAAAACATTTTAATCACGATAGTGATATTGATTTCGCAATTCAAAGTGGGCCCCGGCTTTTAATCAAACGGAAAATTCCATCTCTTAAACCTGGTATTGCCGACCGTTCTGCCCTGGGAATCACTGCGGATGGAAAAATTATTATTCTCGTTTCAACTAATGCAGCAATGACTACCAACAAGCTTGCCCAGTTACTCAGATCTCCTCCCCTATCTTGTGTTGATGCACTCAATCTGGACGGAGGCAGTTCGAGTCAACTGTATGCGCATATTGGTTCGTTTCTACTTAATGTTCATGGATTCTCTAATGTCAGTGATGCTGTTATTGTGAAAAAAAGAGAAACTCCAATTTAATTAATTTAAAGCTGCTTCTTTTTGAGTAACCAAAATAATGTGAGCTTATTTTTGTGCCAGGCTCCAAGATTATAGCCTTTCCCTAAAAACAATTGGGAATAAACCCACAAGTTATCCACAAATTACTCCCATATTATTCTCTTGATCATTTCGTCAAAACACATTATCTTGTTGTTTTGGCTCAGACAAAGCCCAATATATTGTGCTATAATTCAATTGACAGTCAAATAATTTAACTGGCTGTTAATATTAAAAATAATAATAAATGCGTGGAGGAAAAATGTCCGCAATTCTTGATCCGGTAAATGATGTACCGCAAACCAGTCAACTGGAATTGACCGCTAATGCCCCTGGTTTATTAAAAACCATTAAGCGCAATGGTAAAGTAGTAAATTATGATGATACGAAAATTAAAGTCGCAATTACTAAAGCATTCATTGCAGATGAAGGCGGTACAGCTTCCACCTCGGATCGTATTCATCAACAGATTGAAGAAATTACCCGTCAAATAACTCACGTGTTCAAACGCCGTTTACCTAGTGGTGGTGCTGTTCATATTGAAGACATTCAGGATCAAGTAGAGTTAGCGCTCATGCGCAGTGGTCACTACAAAGTTGCTCGTGCCTATGTATTGTATCGAGAAGAACATCGTAAAGCACGTGAAAATGAACTAAAACAACAGGCCAGTGATAATAAAATATTGTTAATTACAATGCCTGACGGTGAATTAAAACCATTAGACACCGACCGCATGAACACGATTGTTAATGAAGCATGCCGTAATTTGGAACATGTTCAAGCAGAACCTGTTATTAAAGATGCGATGCGTAATCTTTACAATCAAGCGAAATTTGGAGACGTACATAAAGCATTAATTATGGCAGCACGTACATTGGTTGAAAAAGAACCGAATTATACCTATGTCAGTGCGCGTTTATTGTTAGACAGTTTACGTATGGAAGCATTGAATAAATTAGAAATTCAAGCAGACGCAACCTTTGATGAAATGAGCCAGCTGTATCCTGCCTACTTCAAAGTATATGTCGCTCATGGCATCAAACAGGGGATATTAGATGCCAAAATGGCCGATTTTGATTTGGAAAAACTTGGTGAAGCACTGTTACCTGAGCGTGATATGAAGTTTAGCTATTTAAGCTTACAAACCTTATATGATCGTTACTTCATTCATGATCATGGTGCACGGTATGAACTACCACAGGCGTTTTTCATGCGCGTTGCAATGGGTCTTGCCTTACGTGAAAAAGATAAAGATGAAAAGGCCATTGAGTTTTATCAATTGCTGTCTTCATTTGATTACATGTCATCAACCCCTACTCTGTTTAATTCAGGTACCGTTAGACCTCAGTTGTCCAGCTGCTATTTAACCACTGTCCCAGATCATTTGGATGGCATTTACAGTGCAATTAAAGATAACGCCCTCCTCTCAAAATATGCTGGAGGTTTAGGTAACGACTGGACTCCAGTACGCGCTATGGGATCACATATCAAAGGTACCAATGGAAAGTCACAAGGTGTAGTCCCCTTCTTAAATGTTGCTGATGCTACTGCAGTTGCGGTAAACCAGGGAGGTAAACGTAAAGGGGCTGTTTGTGCTTACTTGGAATGCTGGCATAAAGATATCGAAGAGTTTCTCGAGTTAAGAAAAAATACCGGTGATGATCGACGCCGTACACATGATATGAATACCGCATTATGGATACCCGATTTATTTATGGTTCGTGTGCGTGAAAATGGTGATTGGACTTTATTCTCACCTGATGAAGTACCTGATTTACATGATCAATATGGCAAAGCGTTTGAAACGCTCTATCGAGAGTACGAAGAAAAAGCACGACAAGGCCTCATCAAAAACACAAAAACACTCTCTGCAGTCAAACTGTGGCGTAAAATGTTATCTATGCTTTTTGAAACCGGCCATCCATGGATGACCTTTAAGGACCCATGTAATTTGCGTTCACCACAACAACATGCGGGCGTAGTTCATAGCTCTAACTTGTGCACTGAAATTACACTTAACACTTCAGAAGAAGAAATTGCCGTATGTAATCTGGGTAGTGTTAATCTTCCTGCACACATCAAAAAAGGCAAACTAGATACTGAAAAATTAAAACGCACCATTAGAACTGCTATTCGTATGTTGGATAACGTAATTGATATTAACTATTATTCCGTACCTCAAGCGCGTAACTCCAACTTGAAACACAGACCGATTGGTTTAGGTCTCATGGGCTTCCAGGATGCATTATATGAGTTAAAAATTGATTATGCTTCTCAAGAAGCAGTTGAATTTGCTGACTCATCCATGGAGTTAATCAGCTATTATGCAATTGAAGCATCTTGTGACTTGGCTAAAGAGCGAGGCAGTTATTCCAGCTATGAAGGCTCTTTATGGAGTAAGGGAATACTACCAATTGACTCAATTAATCTGTTACAGCAAACACGTGATAAGTACCTAGAACAAGATCGCTCACAACGCTTGGATTGGGAAAGCTTACGTATCAAAGTTCGTACACAAGGAATGCGTAACTCCAATGTGATGGCAATAGCACCTACCGCGACTATTTCTAATATTTGTGGTGTAGCGCAATCGATTGAACCTACATACCAAAATTTGTATGTCAAATCGAATTTATCAGGCGAATTTACTGTGATTAATCCCTATTTGGTTGCTGATTTGAAAACATTGAATCTTTGGGATGAAGTAATGGTCAATGATTTGAAATACTTTAATGGTAGCGTCCAACCAATCAGTCGCATTCCTGCTGAGTTGAAAAAACGTTATGCAACTTCTTTTGAAATTGACCCAATTTGGTTAGTAGATGCAGCTTCTCGTCGTCAAAAATGGATCGATCAAGCTCAATCACTTAACATATATATGGCTCAGCCATCTGGTAAAAAATTGGACCAACTCTACATGCATGCATGGACACGTGGATTAAAAACCACTTATTACTTACGCAGTTTAGGCGCATCCAATGCTGAAAAATCTACTGTGACTGATGGAGCACTCAATGCGGTTAAAATAGTAGCTGAAGAACCTAAGGTATGTTCCATACTCGATCCAGACTGCGAAGCATGTCAATAATCAGGAGAATTTAAATGTCAGAAATAATACAACAACACGATATAATTCATCCTGGTGCAACAGGATATGAGCCCCTTGAAATGGGGGCTGCACGCATTCACGTTGATGATAAACGCATCATTAACTGCCGTGCCGACTTAAACCAACTAGTCCCTTTTAAATATAAGTGGGCTTGGGACAAATATTTAACTGCTTGTGCAAACCATTGGATGCCCAATGAAATCAATATGAGTGCTGACGTAGCACTCTGGAAAGATCCTAAGGGACTTACAGAAGCCGAACGTTTGATTATCAAACGTAATTTAGGATTTTTCTCAACAGCGGATTCATTGGTTGCCAATAATCTAGTGCTTGCTGTTTATCGACATATTACGAATCCTGAATGCAGACAATACTTGTTACGTCAGGCGTTTGAAGAAGCACTACATACTCATGCTTATCAATACGTCATTGAAAGCTTGGGACTTGATGAAGCAGAAGTATTTAATATGTATCGTGAGATCCCTTCAGTAGCAACTAAAGCTGCCTGGGCATTACCTTTTACTCAAAGCTTAGGCGATGAAACATTCCATACAGGTACTATAGAAAATGATCAGCGCTTATTGCGCGATTTAATTGCCTTCTATGTTATCTTCGAAGGAATCTTTTTCTATGTTGGATTTACGCAAATTCTCTCAATGGGACGTCGCAATAAAATGGTAGGAACTTCTGAGCAATTCCAATACATTTTACGTGATGAATCCATGCATATGAACTTTGGAATTGATGTAATCAACCAAATTAAAATTGAAAATCCGCATTTGTGGACGCCTGAATTTAAAGAAGAAATCATTCAACTCATCCGCCAAGGTGTAGAAATGGAGTATCAATATGCTAAAGATACTATGCCTCAAGGTATTTTGGGAATGAACGCAGAAATGTTTGAAGAATACCTGCACTTCATAGCTAACCGTCGTTTAAACCAAATCGGCTTGTCTGAGCAGTATCCTGGTGCTGAGAACCCATTCCCGTGGATGAGTGAAATGATGGACTTGAAAAAAGAGAAAAACTTCTTTGAAACTCGTGTCATTGAATACCAAGCTGGTGGTACTCTGAGCTGGGAAGATGAATAACAACTCGTCGACTCAGGCCCAGCACTATTTTGGAACTAAGCTCGATCAAGAGGTCTTAAACTAAGGGAGCGCCACTTTTTCGTTATTCTGTCTACGTTCCGCGGCTTCACGCGGGACATAGAAGGTGAGGGAAGTATTTATTGAAAATGATTTCATCAATTGTCTTTTGCTATATTTTCAAACAATCACCTTCCCCAAAAGCATAAATTTTTCAACAAGTAAAAAATAAAGATGACATTTTTCTTCCTTATAGTAGAATCTTAAAGCAGTCGAAATTCAATTTCGATTATTGATAAATACATTTCAATAAAAATTTATTAATCTGGCACAACACACAGGAGGTGACGTATGGCCAAGAAAAAGCAGGAAGATGATACCAATTATACTTTTTTACTCAGATGTATGGCAGCACTTACTGCTGCTGCGGTAGTCACGGCAGGAGTCATTGCTGCTGTAACGCTAAAATCTGCAGCTGCAGTAGCAACAAAAGCTCTGCTTGCATCGGCTCTTATTTTTACACCGATGCTTCCAATTGGACTCTTTGCTATCGGACTTGTTTTTGTATTACCTTTTTTATTTGCTTGCAATAATAATACAAATACTACTGTAAGGACTACAGCCAGCCCTAGCACCTATGGCTTTTACTCTCCCGTTTATACCCCTGCTCCCTATTATCACGAACATTATGATAATGGCAGCACAGTATACGTAAATAATGATCACTATCATGGACATCCAACCTCCTACGAAACAGTACATGCTCATAGCAGTCATATACATGAGCACGGCAGCAATCATCGACATGGCCACTTTTAATCAAGCCACTGCTCCCCCATTTTGGGGGAAAACTAAATACCCAAAAATTTTTAATGATACATGCTTATTCTTTCTATAAATTCACAACAATGTGATTAATATTTTTTCAATTTTATTGTGCTATATTTATCAAGTATCTTTATCTTGGAACAAGAATAAAGACATTATGGAAAATTGAACAAGGAGGATTCGCAAATGAAAAGAACACTACTCACGGCTTTACTCCTGACAGTCTCTACGGCAGTCTTAGCTGATAGCGTGATCGTAACAGAAACCAAATCTTGGAAAAGTGTCCCTATTACTGTGGATACAGGTGCTCATACTTATACTACTGTTGAAGGACCAGTACCTACTGGTGACTTTTATTATACTTATCCTGGCTACCGTTGTTTAAAAGAGAAAAGAGATATTGCTGGCGTCGATGCACTGATATTCCATGGCGGTGTCGGTGGGGGTAGCGAGATCTACTGTTATCCAGAGTAATCTCAAAAAACCATGCTGAATAATATGATAACCTGGGCTCCGATCACGCACCCAGGTTATCATCAATACAAAAGTTCTCAAGATCTTTTTTAATCTAATTCGACTGAGTCAATTGTATTAGCTTCTGTTTCGCAATGTCTCTTGCATGTTTACCCGTTGAATAATCAGGCGTGGCATCCTCTTCAATATATTGAGCAAACAATATGGTACGTGGACCCTTCTCTACCCAGCCTACAAACCATCCAAGTTGCTTGTCCATATTACGAGATCCATCTGCTTTGAATGGATTACCCGATCCTGTTTTTCCATACAATTTCCACTCACCTGACAATTCCTCAACAAATAGAAGATCATGGGTCGTTTGCATGGAAAAATGGCTGACAGGCAGTTTGTTTTGAGTCAGTTTCGATAAAAACTCCACCTGTTCTTGAGGTGAAATCTGCAATGAGCTTGAAAGCCAGGCACGAGTTAATCCGTTATTCATACCGTTGTCGCCGGAAACATCCTCATTTCCATAATTAAGAACTTGAATATAATGCTTAAATTGCTCCATTCCTAATCTTTGTGTAATCAGTTGACTGTACCAAACACAACTGTGTTGTATCCAGGTGGTTGGATTATGTGGTTGTTTCCAAATGTCCAACCAATCGTTATATCCCTCTTTGAAAGGCCATTCAGGATGATTTTTATCAGTTAGTATCCCCTTATCAAACCCCATCAAACTGATTGCAATTTTAAAAGTCGAACAGGGCGAATGACGTTCGGTACATCGCCCTTCTTGCTTTAACATCGCACCGTTCTCTTTAGCAATAAAACAATTATTATTATTTGCCCAAGCAATCGTATTTGCTGAAAGCATGGCAATAAAAAAAACAACCCATTTTTTCATTTTATAAAACCATCCCATTAACTTGACTGTTCCAAAGCATTTTAAAATAACTTTGTTCATTGTTTACTAGATCATTAAAAGTACCTTCTTCAATAATCATCCCACCTTCCATTACTACAATTCGATCCATGTGCCGGATGGTTGACAGTCGATGAGCGATTGCGATAACCGTCGCATTGTTTTCTTCTAACATTGCATTAATCGACTGTTGTATTTCGTGCTCAGAGAGCGTATCAAGACTTGAAGTTGCCTCATCAAGAATAACAATTGATGCATTTTTTAAAAATGCTCGTGCAATCGCGATGCGTTGACGCTGCCCCCCTGAAAGTTTCACGCCACGCTCGCCAACCAGTGTATTATACTTTTCAGGCAGTGATTCAATAAACTCATCTATATTCGCCATCGCGGCTGCACGTTTAATCTCCTCCAGTGTTGCATTTTCTTTTGCATAACCAATATTCTCCCCAATAGAGCGATGGAAAAGCATAATATCTTGGGGAATAAGAGCTATTTGTTGGCGTAAAGAATCCGAGGTAATCTCTAAAATGGGCTTATCGTCAATTAAAATTTGCCCTACAGTAGGTCTGAAATTTTTTAACAGTAAAGAAACCAATGTCGATTTACCTGCTCCCGAATGCCCAACCAAACCAATTTTCTCGCCAGGTTTAATAAGCAAATTAAGATTTTTCAATACAGCAGTGCCTGCACTATAAGAAAAAGAGAGCTGCTGAAATTCAATTTTTCCATTGGTAATCTGATATTCTTGTGCATTGGGTTTATCTACCTCCTCATGAGGCAGCGATAAAATACTGAATGATGATTTGAAATCCCCCATTTCTTTTAAAAAAGTGCAAAGACTACTCATGAGCGTCCATAAGTCAAAAGAAATAGTAATAGCTGTCAGCATAACAAAGAGAAAATCTCCAGTAGAAATCTTTCCATGAGTACGCAGATAAATCATAAATATAAAAACGGCAATCAACATAAACCAGTACAATACTGAACCGATTATATTAAATTTAAAATCATACCGATAAAGCTCAATTTGACGTGGCACAAAATCATCAGACATAAGTTCATTAACACGATGATGTTCCGACCGTCTTTTAGCAAAATAAAACAAAGAAAAAATATTGGTAATATTATCCGAGAAACTGCCTATCACTTGATGTTTGCTCTCTGCCATATTATTAGAGAGCTGATTCAGTTTAACTGCCATCGGTAACATAATTGCCATAACAAGTACGCACCAGGCAAGCATAAAAAAAAACACAGTGAAATTGACAATCAACAAAACAAAAACAGAAACAACAACCACACAAAAATGTTTCCCTACAATATGGTGGATATTAGCAAAAACACTGTCATAACCATCCAAAAGACCTTTTAACTTACTAATCACCGTCCCACTAGGTGTATTTTGAAAATAGCTATATGAATGATGTTGTACATAATTGTAAGCAGAAGACAATAATCTTTGCCGCGCATAGGGCTCTGCCTTCCACTCTGCGAAATCACTAATTCTCCAAACAACATCCAATACTATTTGTGCAATGATAAATAACGCAATAGGAAATACTAGCTGATGATATGAAGTGATTGTTTCACTGGAAAACGCATCAACCAATAGCTTAAATGAATAATTATTGGCAAAAATATAAAACGCAGTGAACACGGGTGCCTGAAGCATCAAGACATACCACCACCGATAAGGCTTAATGACCTGCCACAAAAAGTTCCACGCTGAATGAAATGGATATTTTAAATCCGACGCGTTCATCACACTACTCAAAATAAAAAGGTCAGCAAAGTATACCACAATGAAGTTGCAAGATGCTTATAATTAGCTCATTCTTCATAAGAACTGAAGAATGAAAACCTCGTATTTACTAGAATGGAAGTTGTTATTTTCCCATGATAACGGTAGACTTACGACGTCAATTTAAGTCCCGGTGGCACAGCTGGATAGCGCAGCCCCCTCCTAAGGGGCAGGTCGGAGGTTCAAATCCTCTCCGGGACGCCAGAAAATAAAGGATTTATGTAAATACCTCCAATCTTTTCATTGACAGGAACGAATGGTTATACAGTCCAGAAAAACCACCGTTTTTGTGAACGTCAAAAAATGTGTTTTAATTTTTCATTTAATGCGTTTCATTAGTTTAAAATACTGGTTTAATAAAATATTGTTCATTTAAATCCTATACCAGGAATAAATTGAACTGAATGATTAGGTCTTAGAGGTTGGATTTTGGCAAAAGGCAAAAGAGGAGCTATTGCTATGAGTTTAAAAAGACAATTTTCTTAACCAATTTTCAGAATACGAACCAACCACATCTAGTTAATCTTTTTGCTGATACAATTGCACGAGAAGTATCACCAAAGACTCAGGAGTATCTGTATAAGTCAATAAAATTAAGTGTGGATACAGCAAAACATACTGATTATTCTATCTTGAAGACTCTTGAGAAACACGGTACTAAACACTCTGCTTAGGTACAAGGAATTATGTTCGAAAAAGCTGCGAATCCTCCAGGAAGACTACTTACTATTGGCATAAAATTACAAAAAATTACTGACTGGGTAATGGGACATACAAAAGAATAAAATGTACAACAATGTGAAAGAAATTTTAAATTGGTTAAAGAGCGTTAACAAAAGCAGTGTGAACCTGAAACTATCGAGGATAAAGAAGAAATCGACGGTTCTATACATACAAGTTTAATTAAATTTTTCTCAATTCTCTCTAGTTAAGATTCAGAGCTAGAGATGATGCATAGTAAAAAGAAGAACCATCAAATAATAGTGCAATGTATATCTACCTAGGTACTTGGTATAAAATTGTGATGGTATTGACATAGTGATTGCTTCAAATGCCATCCTTACTCTAACTTAACTACTTTAGCCATTCGTATTAATTTATTGATCTTAATTTCCAGGGAGCTCCACTCTGCAACAAGTAAACTAAGCATTAAAGATAATAGAGTTTCATCCTTTTTAGGCATTACTTCAGGAACCGCAACAAAATTGCACGGATGCTTTAAGTAAGAAAGATTGTCTTTTAACTGCGTCATCGCGTTACTTAAAAATATAAAGTGCTCCCTATCCTTTTCATTGAGTGTCACTCCCCGGTAAAGGATCAAAGCAATTATTGAGGCATAGTAACGAAAAATATGGCGGAAAGATTGTAAAATATCAGCCGCAACATGGGTAAATCCAGAATCCTTGCCGATTTCAACCTGCGCCTCACTAATTAGTGTTTGAAAATGAGGGATAAGCGCTAAAATATTCGTTTCACACTGAGTTAGCCTGTCGGGCAATTCTGTTGTTGAATCCTCTATGTTTGCAAGGTACATAGATAAAGTTGCATATTCGGTTAGAAATTCCTGCATTTCTAAAATGAGCATTTTTGTGGCTCGGCTTGGGAAAAAAAATCGTAGAGTGAAGAAGCCTATTAATATACCAATAATCACATTGGCAGGACGTATAAACACATATGAAAAATTATTATAATTAATGAGGCAAATTGCCAGTGTTACGCAACCCAAGATTCCAATGTAACTTTTTTTGGTTCCTAAAAATAAATAGGTATATAAAAAAATCCCAATCACAAATCCAATAAGATTCATAAGATAATTATTATGAAAAAGAAAAATAATAATAAGACTATATAACGCACTAGTAATCGTCGCGAACGCACGCATGGAACAACGAGTCAATGAAGCGCCAATAGTATGTTGTTCAAACAAAATAATGAATAAAGAAATATAAACCCAAGTTGGCTCAACAAGAGTAAAATATGTTGTAATGATAAAACTAATGATGGTACCAATGACCATACGTGCAGCCATTATTGTTTTCTGGCGTGTCATTTCTATGGGGAAATTATACCTGGATAATGACATAACACGTCGCTCCAATGGGCAGAGGATAATGTTGGGGGTCATAGTCAGTAATTTTAATCTGTACAGGAAAACGCTGAGGCAAAAGCACCCAGTTATTGGTATCATTGGTTACAGTTTGTAGCTGAGTCTTGGCGTTGGTAATTTGTCGATTAGCAGCCCAAGCGCCAGATATCACTGTTCCATGGTATAGTTTGGTGCCAAAGTACATTCGAGGAATAATGTAGACTTTATTGCCAGTTCTTACCATACGCAAATCGAGCTCAGTAAAATTGGCCTGAATGTAAAGACTCTCAGTATCAACAAAAGAAAATATGGGTTTATTAATTTCTATGGGTGTTCCCAAAGATAAGAACATATTTTGAATGCGGCCATTACTTTGGGCATAAACAGTTGTTTGTTCTAAATTAACTTTGGCATAACGCGTTTTATAAATCAACGCTTTAATTTTGTGCTGAAGGCTCTGAATATTTTTTTCAACCAGGTTAATTTGCTGTTTTTGCATGTTCACTTTGGCTAAACTACCAATATCCCCATATTGTAAATCTTTGACATTAATTTCAGAAATTGCTCCTGATTTTAAAACTGCTTTATTACGAATAAAATTTAAGTGAATTCTGTTGTATTCTTGCGTGTATTGTATCAGTAATTGTTTCTCTTTTTGTAGCTGATATTGTAAGCTTTGAAGATCTGCTTTTGCAGTATGCACCTCTTCAACTAGCTTATTATAAGTGAGCTGATAAGGTTCTTGGAAAACAGTAAATAAAGGCTGCCCTTTATGAACAGATTGTTCATTTTTAACATATAGATCAGTAATATAGCCACTGACAATGGCCGCTACAGGGCGAACATTAGCAACCACAAAAGCATTATTAGTAAATGGAATTAAAAAAGAGAAAAAATAATATAAAACTGCGAATATGGCCAGGAAAATCAAAACTGTATAAGGTTTTAACTTTCGAATCTTTTGTGTTACCATTTTTCAATATTAGTCATGTTATTTTTACGGATCCTTTTAATTGCGCAGCCTGACAACGCTAATTGTTTTAGTCATGACAAGTGCGCTAGTAGCATGCATGCCAAGCGCAAAAAATTCACGACCCACGTCAATTTATATTCCTAAATATCTGAAAGACTCCAGCAATGATGCATTAAATAGACTTCCTTATCAAGCTTGGTGGGAAGATTTTAGAGACCCTCTTCTCAATCAGTTTGTAGAGCAAGCCCTTCTTTACAATAATAATGTCATGATAGCAAAGCAATCTATTCGTGTTGCACAGGCTGAGTTACAAACGATTCGTTTAAATTGGCTTCCTGGCTTGAATCTTTTAATGGGGTTCGCCCAAAATCCTGCTTTAGGAAATCCTGGGGTATTTTATGGAGTTCTTCCCAGTTATTACCAAAATTTTGTTGCGCTTTATTTTCAGCAAAAAAAAGCAGAATTTATCCTGGAACGTTCCAAAGCATATTATCTTGGCGTTCGCTTGACTGTTATTGGCGAAGTAATAAGTAGCTATTTTTCTCTCCTTGCATGGAGTCACCAATTATCGCTACTAAAGCAAATTGAGCAAGAATATAAAGAACTTTTAGCAGCTTTAGAAATAGCAAAAAAACAGGGACTAGCAAATAATCTACAATTGTTAACTTTAACAAGCCAATTACAAAGCATTCTTGGGCAGCAAAAACAAGTACAAAACAATATCATCGCAAGCGAAAATGCACTACGTTATTTAATTAATAAGCCGCCAGGAGAAATAAAATCAAATGAATCATTTATTAACATACCAAGTAAGGCAATACCACTAAAGAAAATTAATACTCAAGTTATTCTCCGTCGCCCGGATGTAATGGTTGCTGTAACGTCTCTTCTTGCGGCATGTAGCGGAATCAACATTGCAGAAGCACAATTATTTCCAGCTGTAACCCTAGATTATTTTTGGGGACGAGCAAGTTTAAATGGCACATTTAATAATCCAAAGCATTCAGCATCTTATGGCGATATTTATGCAACATTTAACTTGTCACCTGCTTTATTTGGACAAATAATGACCAGTAAAGCTGTTTTTAATAGGAGTCTGGCAGAATATAATAATATCCTCCAAAATGCATTGCGTTTGATTGCAAATGGTATCGCTGCCAATCAAAAGTTTATGGCGAAATACCATGAAGACGCCCTCTCTTTGGCATCATTAAAGAAAAAATATCAATTACAACAGGAACTTTATCGCAAAGGCCTTATTAGCCACAATGACTTGTTATACAGTAGGATTGAAATCAACCAACAAGACTATAGACTAACCATCAGCAAATTAGAACAGTTAATAAGTGTTATCAGCCTTTATGAAGAATTAGCAGCAGGCATACTTTATAGGGAAAGATTCTCAGGACAACAGTACAATCAATAGCTTAAATTTTTAAGTATATATTCTATACTTTTCAAAAAAAGAAGATGAGGGCATTTAAAGTTTATGATTGAACAAGAAATGTCCAAAGGAATTAAAACGCCGGAAAAGGCATATGTTACAGGAGAATGGGAAACAATTGAGAAAATTGTCCACAAAATGAAGATAGGTTCTGTTTATTGCGGTGCTTATAAATGAGTCCATGTATTCCAATATCCCGAACGATATCATAAAGCTGGGCATATCAAATTCCTTGAACCACTTTATAAACAGCTATGTAAAGTAATTGATGTTATCACTTTTATCAGTACCTTCCATGGCTCCTTCCCCAACTATTAGTCTTATTCTACAAGTTAATCAGCGAGTACTAAGCATTACCTATAAATTTATTTATAACCTTCAAAAAAATTTCCTGCCTCACTTTAATTTTTCATTAATACCCATTTTATAAACTAACCACACTAAATGGTTCAAATCTTGTATTTAATTTGAACATGACTGGAGATTCGAAAAAGGATTGCAAATTTTTATTCAAGAGGGTTTTTAAGATGTATGGTTTATTTGAAAAGGGGCTTTCCTTATTTGCTCGTCGCACCGTTCAAAATGGGGTTCGTGTTGTAGGATATGACTCTTATACTGTTGCAGATTTACAAAAATTTAAGTTGAAACATAATTTTAAATTTATGGAGGTATCCGAACCGACAATATATAGAGGTGTATCAGTTGAGCATTATCTTGGGTCTTTAGATCGCTCAGGTCTAGGAATAACTACAATGCGTCCTAGCTTTGCTCGTTATCTAAAATCTAAAGGATATACATGTTTGGATGATTTGAGTTCTGCCGAGAAAAAAGAGATTATTGATTCGCATGTTAATGGTTACTCTCTGACTAAGGGCAATACAAAAGTAGTTCATTCATTTACCTATTCCCCAAGCGTAGCACTTTGCTTTGGAATTGATGCTGCAAAAAATTCTAATTTTCCAGAAATGTCAATAATCAGTGTGGCAAGAAAAATCTGCAGCAAAACAGCATGGGATGTTGAATATGATATAGCTTTGGATGGTGAAGAATTTGGTACATCTTGCTTTTCGTATCAAAACGAGACCGTGGTTCCTCATCTTCTTTTGCCTATAAATCATTGTATCGTTCTCAACCAAAAAAAATCAGGTTTTATTCACCTGGATGACTTAAGACAAGCAAAACGCTTTGATGTCTCAGAGCAATCGATACTCGATCTAAGTATTATCCCAGCGGAAAAAATAAAGAAATATGAGCAATTAGAAATTGATAAAGTAATTGCATATGATGATTTTGTCACTTATGTATCCGAAAACAATAATCAAGCGGATCAAAAAGCGATTGAATTATATGAAAAGTATAAAAGCATCCAAAATGAACAAGTTGCATTAATCGATGCATCTTTTTGTTCAAGAGATCTATGGGTTAACATAGCCAGCGAAGTAGCTCCTAAATCTTACAGCTGTATTTCTGCTCATACAGATGGATTTACTATCGAGTTGCCTACAAAAAGTGGCGGCGTATCTATTGTAAATATCTCTAATATTGAAGCAATACTTTGCCTTTCTCCATTATTTGAAGCGGATCCCTTCCTAACTTTAGAGCAAGTGAAAAATGGTGCCGTTCCTTGTGCTTTGAATTATTTAACTGAGTCAGTAATTAGAAAAAATAAGGAGCTAGTTTGCCGAACTGGTTTGGAACAATGTATTGAAGAGGAGCAACAGCGAATGGTTAACTTAAGCTAAATAACTTAAGTCATTCCAATCTATGCCAAAAGCCGTGAATCTTTTTCAAGGCTTTTTTTTTAGATCGAGATAAACAACACAGTTGCTTTCCCCATTCTAAAGACAATCAATAACATATTGATAAGCGTCTTTAGGTCTACCTATAAATTTATTTATACATCCTATTAAAAATTTTATGGCGTATTTTAATTTTTCTTTAATGTTTATTTAATAAACTGAATGAACAATTTTCTTGATTAGATGCATGTTATTTGAACATAAATGGAGGATCAAGAAAGAATTGCTAATTTTTGAAGAGGTTTTTTAAGATGCAGAGTTTGTTAGAAAGATTTGGGTTTTCATATGCTAGTCGTAGGGCTATAGGTAGTGTGCGAATTACTGGAACTGCTTGGGACTCACACAATATTGCCGCTTTGGAACAATTCAAGCAAAGACATAGTATCAAATTGGTTGAAGCAACTGTTCCAATCATATTTAGGGGAACCTCAGTTGAGCATTTTCTTGGCTCTTTTGGTTATCCTGGATTAGGGGCAACCACAATGCGTCCTGGCTTTGCCCGCCTTATGAAAGCTAAAGGATATACCTGCATGGAAGATTTCAGTGCTTCCGAGAAAAAGGAGATTACTGACGCACATGTTAAAGGATACTCCTTGATTAAGGGAAATACAAAAGTAGCTCATTCATTTAGCTATTGTCCTAGTGTAGCTCTTGGTTATGGACTTGATGCAGCAAAAAAATCAAATTTCCCAGGCATTTCACTCGTCGGTGCCGCATGCAATGTCTATAACAAATGGGATGTGGAATATGATGAAGCTTTGGACGGTGTACAATATGGTACTTCTCCATATTCATATCAATACGAGACGATGGTTCCTTTTCTACTTACCCTGAATCATTGTGTTGTTGTCAATCAAAAAGCATCCAATATGATTCATCTTGATGAGTTAAGGCAAGCAAAACGTTTTGATGCCCCTGAATCATCGATAGTGGATTTCAGTATTATCCCTGAAGAAACGATGAAAAAATATCAGCGCTTAGAAATTGATAAAGTAATTGCTTATGATGACTTTGTTTCATACGTCCTCAAAAGTAAAGATCCCAAGGATATAAAAGCTTTAAAAGCAGCTGATTTATATGAACAGTACAGAAGTATCTCAAAAGAACAAGCTGTATTAGTGTGTTTACCGCTTTTTGAGCGAGATTTATGGATTAATATAGCAAGTGAAGTAGCTCCTAAAACTTATAGTTGTATTACGGCTCATGAAGATGGATTTATTATTGAATTGCCCGCAAAAAGTGGGGGGATATTTGTAATAAATGTCTCTGATATTGAGGCGACGATCTGCCTTGCTCCATTATTTGAAAAGGATCCATCATTAACATTAGATACGATAAAAAATGGTGAAGTTCCTTGCGCTTTGAATTATTTAACTGAGTCGGTAATCAGAAACAATAAGGATTTAATTTGTGAAACTGGTTTAGAGCGATGTGTTGATGAAGAGCAAAGTCGAATACTTACCCTAAGTTAAATAAATCTTAAGTCATTCTAACTTCTAAAAGCCTTGGGTCTGTTCAAGGCTTTTTTTGCTATCC
The DNA here is from genome assembly GCF_001467945.1 of Legionella parisiensis. Taxonomy (GTDB): domain Bacteria; phylum Pseudomonadota; class Gammaproteobacteria; order Legionellales; family Legionellaceae; genus Legionella; species Legionella parisiensis. The sequence goes on along the minus strand of NZ_LNYQ01000013.1, from coordinate 1,380,712 downwards.
AGCGGGGCTACGTGCATAGCGCATTACCCTAATTAACGCAACCCTATGCTAAAGATAATTAATAGTTTATTCGGAAAAAATGGGAATCAAAATTAAATGATACGCAAAATTTATTTATATATTAATAAATTAATTTAATTTTTCCTTAATGTTTATTTAATATACTGACTGCACAAATGTTTGAGCGTGCGATTGAGAATTATTTGGATATCTAGAAAAGGATTGCAAATTTTTACTCAAGAGGTATTTAAGATGTATAATAAGATATATGGTTTATGTGAAACTGTTTCCCTTTTCGCCCGTCGCGGTGGTCTAAAAAATGTTGTTAAAATTATTGGAAACGCTTATGACTCACACAATGTCACCGCTTTACAACTATTTAAGCAGAAACATAATATCAAATTGGTTGAGGTAACTGAACCTACAATATATAGAGGGATCTCCGTTGAGCATTTTCTTGGTTGTTTAGATCGCCCTGGCTTAGGAATAAAGGCAATGCGTCCTTTACTTGCTCGTTTTCTGAAAGCTAAAGGATATACATGTTTGGACGATTTGAGTCCTTCTGAGAAAAAGGAAATTATCGAGTCGCATGTCCAGGGTTATTCCCTATTTAAAGGAAACACAAAAGCAGCTCACTCATTTACCTATTGTCCCAGTGTAGCTCTTGGCTTTGGACTTGATGCAGCGAAAAAATCAAAATTCGAAAAAATTTCATTAATCAGCATAACAAAAAAGTTCTGCAGCAAAATAGCATGGGATGTGGAATATGATGACCCTTTTGATGGGGAAGAGCGTGGTACTTCTATATTTTCGTATCAAAGCGAAACTATAGTTCCTCTTCTTCCTGCGCCTATAAATCATTGTATTGTTATCAGCCAAAAAGAACCCGGTGTTATTCAGCTTGATGATTTAAGACAAGCGAAACGTTTTGATACACCTGAATCATCGATACCGGCACTCAGCATTATCCCAGTAGAGATAATGAAAAAATATCAACAATTAGAAATTGATAAAGTAATTGCTTTCGACGATTTTGTTACCTACGTCCTAGATAGTCAGGATCCCAAAGATCTGAAAGATGCCAAAGCAGCTGAGCTATATAAGAAGTATAAAAGCATATTGAAAGAACAGGCTGCATTAGTGAATTTTCCCCCTTGTGAACGAGATTTATGGGTTAATATAGCAAGTGAAGTAGCTCCTAAAACTTATAGTTGTATTACAGCTCATGAAGAGGGTTTTACTATTGAATTGCCCGCTAAAAGTGGTGGGGTGCTTACGATAAATATCTCGAATATTGAGGCATTAATCTTTCTTGCCCCATTATTTGAAAAGGATCCATCATTAACTTTGGATAAGATAAAAAATGGTGAGGTTCCTTGTGCGTTGAATTATTTAACTGAATCGGTAATTAGAAAAAATAAAGATCTGATTTGCCAAACTGGTTTAGAGCAATGTGTTGTTAAACAGGAAGAAAATCAAAAACTTGCTTTGATTTAATCACTCTAATTGTTGCTAAAAGCCTTGTCTTCACAAGGCTTTTTTACATAAAAAAGCCACTGTGTTAAAGTAATTCCCAAAACTGGTTTTCATGCAATAGAGGGATAAGATTTATGTTCACTAAATTAGGAAGGGTTATATCGCTAAGGAATAAAATGTCAAAAAATCTCACAATGACAAAAGCGATTCCCAAATCGATACAAAGGCTATTCCCTTTTTCACCGATTCAACATCCTTTCGCTCCAATTATGCAAAACTCCTTAACAAGAAAGGAACTAAAAGCCATGCATATTGAAGGCGAAGAATTAGAATTGATTCAACAGCTTCATGAATCAAATAAGTTTTATATCCTTGAAAATCATAATACAGTCCTAAAACAATTTTTTTTAGCGAAACAGAAAGAAAATACTCCTCTTGGTAATTTGTATAAAGAGATGGATTATGGTCGATTTTTACATCGCTTAGTTGCTAAAAAATTTAAAGCAATCTATTCTGATGGTCGATTAGTAGTTCCTCGTGATCACACTGCTGAGTTTGCTGAGGCATATCAACGAAAAAAAGAAAAATACAGTTCATCCCGTAAGATGTTGGAAACAATTGGTACGGCTGAGGATGATTTACTCTATAAAGAGTACTTATCCTTGGAAGAAGCTACGGTCAGTCCCTTGATTGTACCTCGTGCATATTTTTTACCTCTATCAAATGGAAAACGAACAGAATTCTCACCTATACTTCATGGGCTTAATTTACAAGGAGGAAATCTGTTTGATGAATGGGATAATGCCCACCCCTACCCTGTTTCTGTAAGTTATATTGCAGCACCAGAGTTCCGTAATTGTTTGAGCCTGCAATATGATGTATTAGCTTGTGTCCGTTTTGAGAGTTCAAACAGTGAAGCAATGCATTTTAGGGGGCGCCAAGCTTTAGCAGTGCAACAACCTGGATTCGCCTCTGTTCTTTCTTCTATTTATGGTGAAGACAATGCGCTATCGAATAATCACCGGGCCAAAACAATTACCTTTGATAATCCTGTATTCGGCAAAGGTGTTTTTTATCCCGATGCTTATAAAAACCGTTTAAAGCAAAATCTCCATCAGTTATTACTGCTTGCTGACCTCAGTTTAAGCAAAGAGGGAATGCTTACGATTAAAGGAATGAGTTTAGGTGCATTCGCAATTCAGGAGTTATTATATCCAATGGAACGTATTTTTCATGAGGCACTGGAAGAAACGTTGGCAACACTTGATTTGCCGCAAATTAAAAAAATTAACCTTATAAATTTTCCTTCCACGCTTGATCAATTCAGTAATCCCGATGATCGCGAGTATGCTATATTAATAGGTCATACAGCTAAAACAGAAACAATCAATGTGCATGGAAGAACTATTGAAATTAATACCTGCCTTGGCGCCCCCTTAGCAGCACAACCAGAAGAACATGTTGCCACACACATTTGTGGTGATTCATTGTCTTTTCCAGGAAATGAAGCCCTTGTGGGAATTCCCCCTAAAGTCAGCAGTGATGATTCAGTCATGCATTATGCAGGAGCCTGTTTCTCGATGAATAAAGATATCGAATCACCGATGGAAGATGTCCAGAAAAAAATCCATGTGGTAAGTGGCAATAGATCTACTTTATTCAACAGGTATAAATCCGGGATAGGTATTGAAGATCCATCACCACGAAGCTTATTTACCCTCTCAAAAGAATAAGAGTTTTATAATTCCCTCTCCTAATTTAGCTCTATACTGAATACGGAGAGGGTACATTGGATGTTAACTTCAAATCATTTATTGAGCGAACACCAAAAATTGGACTTGCTGTTTCCAGCAACAACAACTTCTTCCTGTTCACCAAAATCGTTATCATGAGCCTTTGCAATTTTATTGGCAAGCTGTGGTAAAACATTTTACAAGGCATTTTATAACCCCCCCCTGCTTGCTGACATCAAAACGAGCACAACAAGTCATCAACTTTTTTTGACATAAATTCCGTGCCTGCCCATTTCTCCCATCGTTGCGGACAACAGGATAAGTAACCCAGCATTAATCATATCTTTTTATACGATGCCCTAATTTCAAACTTTATTAATGAGGCATTTAATAAAGATAAAGAGTATGCCCAAAGATTTATTACTGAGTACATGACAAAAAGAATTGAGGATTCTCTTATACTATGGTGCAAAGGTTTCTTTATTGTAGTTGTCTTGCTTGGTCGAGATAAAATCTGATAATCCTTTAATTAATTTATCGCATTGCCCCTCCAAAAACTCATAAAGGGTAAATGCCAATCGCCATGCTCCGATCGGCGAAGTAAGAATTTTTGCGCAAAAAAGAAAGGCTTCTGCGAAGAGATTTTTTATAATGCTTGGTTCATAATCCGCATCAGCTGAGACTTTCTCCAATCCAAATCCATAAAAGAATTTACCATATGTACCGAATGAAATTTTCTTCATGATTTCAGGAAATTCTTCATCATTAAACTCATAAATACCATCATTACAATCGAAGTATTGATAGATACCCTCATCAATTTTTTTTATTGAAAGAGCATGACCAGCAACTAGTCCAAAATATTTCAAGATTACAGCATCGCCATTATTTACCAGCATTTCCTGCATATCTTTTATTATTTCATACTTGCTCCAATCCATATAAACATTGGCAATCCACTCACTCTTTTTGGAAGGTATAAATTGACACCATTGAGCACATTCAATCGCTTCAGTTAGTGGAAGCTCTTTTCTCATCACCCCATTACTCTTAGGAAGAGTTAATTTTCCTTTAGCCCAAAAGAAGCTATATCCATAACAAGCCCCTAATTTGGTTTTTGAGGACTGCTTTAAATTACAAATTTTTCTCATAACAAACTCTTATTTGCCTTTACACAAAACAATTGGGTGAATTATAACACAATATGAATTATGAATGATAAAATGTTGTATCAAGGGCTATAGGAACGAATCAGATTGTTTATAAGCCCATTCATTTCGCATCGATTGGCTCCTAAAGGCATTGAGCCCTCAGGAAAACGTGTTGAAATTGCTCTAGTAGCAATAGTCGCCTTTCAAGAGCAGAAAATTGCTAGTGAACATTATTTATGGGAACCAAGCATCTGTTTTGGTGCAATCAGGCTTGACAGACTCAGATAATCTTCCTGTATATGGAGTTGAGACTAGGCATAAGCTTATGGAAATCGGACCAATTTATGAGCGATATTATATGCTAAATAACTTTATTTCCTTCTCAATTCATAAGCTTCTAATATATTTAACTTTTGACTGCTTTGGCTTTAGGTAAAACATGATAAAGCTCCCTTAATGTAGTAAGAGGTGTTTCAGCAACATCCCAAATATTCCATCCCTTAGAATATAAATTAATTTGCATTTGCGAACCTCGATACCAAGCATCCCAGAACTCATAGGGATCAATCACCACCTGGGCGGAGCCTGCAAGTTCATTGATTTTAATGCCTAAATAAAACGAATAAATAACGGGAATAACATGACCCTCAATTGAATTTTTCCCAAGGGTTGTTGAGGTAAATACAGAAACCAAGAGTTCACCGTATGGGCTTGTATCGTATTCACTTAGGACATGAAGGGAGTCATGGGGCATTATAAATTGATAATTGGCACCTTCCTCTTCTCCTGGAAATTTGTAATTATTCTTTTTAAATTGCATCCAAATATGGTACCCAAAACTTTCTTTAGGTAAATGGCGAAGGCTTTCATAACGTTGTGCAAGTTGTAGATTTTTTTTGTCGCCACGATAAGGAAAAAGCCAATTATCAATATCTTTTTCATCTTCAAGATCTGGAAAAATATCAAAGCTTTCAATATTTCTGCGCATAATATCTTTAATAAGCCACTGAAAATCTCCTTCTAAAGTTTTCTTTAACTGGTTCAGATAATGCGGATTAATATTGGCTGCCTTAGCATACTCAAAAACAGTTTTAATTTTCTCGCCGTCAATTGTTCTATCCATCAATGCGGTGACTACGAGAAAACGCAATAGGTATTCTGCCTTTATTGCATTAGGAAAGACCTGGGTAAAACTCAAAAGCGGAGATTCTGGGAGCTGTGTGAATTGCAATTCATCTTTGTGTCCAAAAACATGAGCGTATACAGCCTTTAGAGAATATTGTTGTAAGGTTGTTAATGACTGTTTGCCCTGAGCTGTAGCAACATCTTTCATAGCAGATAAAAGGTAAAATATTTCTTTAACTTGTAACTTCACAGTCATTCCTCAGCATTTTTCCTCAAAACTCAGTTTTAGAGTTCTTCATATAATAGTGTATCACATTTTTGTCCAACTAATGCCCAACATAATTATTGGCGAGTTTTCTTCTTTTTGTTCGATAATTCAACATTAAACTCTCTGCAGAGCACTGATTTTCAATAATACATAATGTAAACCCTAGTTATTTCCCATTAGTAGTATAATTAATAATAGAAGAGTAAGTAGTTAATTTTTGTCGACAATTTAGTCATGCAAAATGAGGCAGGGATAGAAAATCATGTCCGAACAAATTCTTCTTATATTCTCTTTAATTTTGCTCACAGGCTTTATATGCCAATGGGTTGCTTCACACTTAAAATTACCTGCAATAATTTTTTTACTTCTTAGCGGAATTTTTTTCGGTCCAATAATGCATTGGCTTAAACCTGATGACCAATTAAGTGGAATACTTTCTCCTTTTGTCTCTTTTTCAGTCGCCGTCATCCTGTTTGAAGGCAGTATAACTTTAAAGTTTTCTAAAATCAGGGGTATAGGCGGTGTAATCCGTAATCTAATTAGTGTAGGGGCACTCATTACATTTTTATGCGTGGCTGTTGCAACCCATCTTTTAATTAAATTCTCATGGGATATTTCATTCCTCTTTGCTTCACTCATGGTAGTCACTGGCCCCACAGTAATTGCACCCATGCTGAGAATTTTGCGACCGAATGCAAATGTTGCTAACGTTTTACGATGGGAAGGAATTTTAATTGATCCTATAGGTGCTATTTTAGCAGTTTTAGTCTTCGAATTTATTATTTCAAATACATTGTCCGATGGTTTTATCTCTGGTGCCATTATTTTTGGAAAAATAATTTTAAGTGGCATCTTCTTAGGTATTATAGGCGCTCTGGTTATAGGAGTCGCATTAAAAAAATACTGGATTCCCCAATACCTACAAAACTTTGCTGTGTTAAGCACTATTAGCATTATTTTTGCACTCTCTAACTATCTTTCCGAATCCGGTTTATTTGCTGTGACTGTGATGGGGCTGACATTAGCTAATATTAAAGGTATTCAGTTAGACGATATCCTGAATTTCAAGGAAAATTTGAGTTTAGTCCTTTTATCTCTCTTATTTATCATCTTAGCTGCACGAATTGATTTACCCTCATTTATTGCCTTAGGGTATCCCGCACTTTTATTGTTTTTAGTAATACAATTTATAATTCGACCTCTAAATGTTTATTTTTCCACTTTAGGCTCTTCATTAACTATGCCTGAGCGTCATATGATTGCCTGGATTGCACCTCGAGGTATTATTGCTGCAGCTATATCTGCTTTATTTGCCATGCGATTAGGCAGCTTAGGTTTTTCTGAAGCATCAATGCTGGTTCCTTTAACATTTTTTATGATCATTGGCACCATTACCTTACAAAGTCTTACAGCGAAGAAAATCGCTCTAAAATTAAAGGTTGCAGAACCTGAGCCTCAAGGTTTTCTGATCATTGGCGCAAATAGAGTCGCTCGAGCAATCGCAAAACAATTACAAGAAAACAATTTTTACGTATGTCTTGTCGATGAAGATCGCTCAGCTCTTAGTGACGCCAAAATGAAAGGTTTGACAACAATTTGGGGAAATCCAATTTCTCAACATGTTGAAAACAAACTTGATTTACTCAAAATCAAACACCTGTTAATTCTTACGCCTTATTTGCAGTTAAATATTCTTGCAGCGAAACATTACCGCTATTTTTTTCCAGAACGGGAAATTTTTGCCATTCAAACAGTCCTTCCTCAAGAGGGACAAAGGGAAGAAAAATTTAGTTTTAAACACAGTGGTAGAAATATTTTCAAAAAAAATGTGACTTATCAATGCATAGAAAATTTATTGAATCTAGGATGCAAAATTAAAACCACTGCAATAACAGGGCAGTTTTCATACGAACAGTACCTCAATATAGGAAGTTCTCCTTTATTTGCAATTGATCCCAAGGGGGGGATCTATGTGTTTACAACACAACCTACTTTTACTCCTACTAACGGGTGGAAAATTATAGGAATATCTTAATTTGTTTTTTAAAAACACCTTTTCTTCTATAATCTACCTCAAAATATACAATAATGAGTTCCCTAAAAAAGATATTGCAGTAATGATCTTATCACTGGGTTTCTAGGGAGGAGCAAATATGGACATTGGAAATCTGTACGCATTAGACAAAAAAATAGCTATAGTTACAGGAGCTGCTGGTGGTTTAGCACGAGTTATTATTGATATTCTATCTCAAGTGGGTGCTAAGATAGTCATGATCGATACGAATAAGTCAGCAATTAATTTGCTGGCAAAGGATATGGAACACCAGGGAAAATCATGTTTAGCCTTGGTTTGCGACGTAACCAACAAAGCGCAAATTTTAAAAACCATCGCTGAAATTGAAACAACTTATGGAACTATAGATATATTAGTGAACTGTGCAGGTATATTAGGAGCTGATAAACCTTTATTCGAAATCGAAGAAGATGATTGGGACAAAGTACTCAATACAAATCTGAAAGGAACATGGCTGATGTCAACAGAGGTTGCCAGACATATGGTGAAAAATAAAATAAAAGGCAACATTGTTAATATTTCTTCGGCATGTGGGGATCACGCTCAGCTTAATCGTGTCCATTATGGCACTTCAAAAGCTGGTGTTGAACATTTAACTCGTAACATGGCTGCCGAATTATTGGGGTACCAGATTCGCGTCAATTGTCTTGCACCAGGTTGGATGTCCACTGAAATGGTAAGACAAATTCTGGAAGGTCCTGAAGGGGAAAAATGGCGTAAAGCAATTCCAGTACAACGGGCGGCAGATCCTCAAGAGTTAGCTGGAGCTATATTACTGCTTGCATCAAATGCATCAAGTTATATGACGGGCTCAACACTAAGAGTTGATGGCGGTTATGCCTGTCATGAAATTGTTTTACCTAAGGAGTAACCATGAAACACAATCTTATTATCGTTCCAGGGTGGGGTGGAACAGAGCTGTTATGGAAACATCAAAGCGAGCACCTTGCTGATATCGCCGATATTAGTGTCAAATATTTTCCGGACGCTGAAACCATAGAAAAAATGACAGAACAACTTCTTAAAGATGCACCAGAAAAATTTAGTATCTGTGGGCATTCTTTGGGAGGATGGGTAGCACAACTCGCTGCAATAAAAGCACCTCATAGAGTCTCTCATTTGATTATTATGGGTAGCTGGACAGGTGATTTAGATCAAGAGAAACGCCAATATTTTGAACAGTGGCAGCATGAAATTGAAAATGACCGTCTTGAGCATTTACTCAGTGAAGTCAATGCAGCCAGTGTTCTTCCCTCTCGCAGCAAGGACAGAATTTTAATGAGCACTCTTATTGAAGGACAAGCAAAGTTTCCCCGGCAAGGATTCTTGAATCAAACCAAAGCAATGTTAAACAGTCAACCAACAACATTGCAACTTTATAAAATAGAATGTCCAACATTAATTATTTATGGCAGGCAAGATAGTGCTTTTACGTTGGAGACACAGCAATCAATGAAATCTGACATTCCTTCAGCAAAATTAGCAATTATTGAAGATTGTGGACATATGTCACATGTTGAGCAACCCCAAGCAGTAACTGCATTATTAAAATTTTGGCTTGAAGACCAGCTTAAATAATAACGGGTTAATTATCGCATTACATATCAATCTGGGTCTGAGGGAGCCAGCTTAGGGAACAATCATGTTCAATTTTCCTACACTCCGAGGTTCCGGCATATACTTACTAATTAAATTGAGGTTCCTTGAAAAGGAATATTACGACACCTCTAATGTATGCCTGTTACTTATCCCATATTCCTGGCCACGTCTCATGGACAAAATCGCTATATAGGAATAGGACTGGACAGGTTTCTCAGCGATGTGTCAACGATTTAGTTGCAGCACCCAGGCTTCATTTTGTGGTGCTCAATCTCCTTTGAAATGAAAAATTTTACAATTATTTTGAAAGAACTCTCGCAATAAATGGGCAAGATGGTGTAAAATTATCCATATTTTGATATATAGGGCACTTTCTTGAAATCGATTGATATTGAAAAAAGCGTACACGCATTAGAAGTACGAATGTCTCTAGTTGAAAAAATTAATGGCATCGTATCACCGGCAGTGCAAGAACAATCTAAATCAATTACAAACAAAAAAAATACTGATAAATCAATATCCAAGCCTATGTCAGGTAATTGGTTAGGATTTGTTGCCTCAGTTTGCTTTATTCTGGCAGCATGCTTCATTGTCAAATTATCAATTGAGTCTGGATGGTTAACTCATGAAAAACAACTTGGTGTAGCGACATTATTTGGAATGGCTTTATTTACTGCAGGAATTGCAATTTCCAACTCAGATAGAATATATGCCTGCTTTTTACCAGCTGCTGGAGCAATAGTACTTTATTTTACCTGTTATGCCGCATATCAATATTATTTACTGATTTCATTTCAAACAGTCATTGCCATATCGACCATTATTTCAGGAGTTTCGATTTGGTTCTATTTACGGTTTAAACACGATATTTATGCGATTGTGGCTGCATTAGGGGCATATTTAGCCCCTATTGTTGCAGGTGTTGAAAATAATGCTATTTTTTCTTTGTATTATTTCACTATTTGTTCTTTGAATTTTGCAACACTTGCTATTTGGGTGGAGTCGCGAACATTAACAATGATTTCAGCTTACTTAGCAATATCAATAACTGCAATAGTAGGACTAGAGTTGAATCAAGATGTGTTAATCGCTACTGTTCTTGCTATTAATTTTCTAATTTTCTCAATTGGCACTCTATTTTTTACACAATTGACCAAAAAACAGCTCACTGAGAAAGAGTCATGGAGCCTGTTTCCAGTATTATTAATTTTCTATGCAATGGAGTATTATTATCTCAGTCGTATTGATCATACCCTAGCTTCATGTGTTTCCTTAGCATCAGCAGCCCTTTTAGTTGGACTCTATTACTCAGCTAAAAGATGGTTTCCTGATCGTCGTTTTAATAGCCTTAACGTACTGCTCACCTTCGTAACACTTGTTTGTTTCCATTCCATTTATCTTGGTCTTTTACCTCTAAGTTTAAGGCCATGGCTTTTTGCAGTGATTGTTTTTGCTTACGCCTCCTTCCATGAAAAAATTAAATTAATTCAATGGAGCATCCCATTTTTAATCCCATTTGTGGCGGTCTTTGCTATTTTAGGTATTGAATATCTAAGTATATTAGGCCACTTAGTGACTGGCAGTGGATTGTCTTGGCCTGTAGTGGCTGGGGCTTCTTTTGCCAGCATTTGGTATTTAATAATACAAAATCGCCAGGAGTTATCTTATAGAGAAGAATATTATTATGCTTTACTGGCCGCAGCGCATCTTCTTGCGATCATGAGTCTTTATCAACTGGCTACTGAATACAGTACCTTGGCTGTATCTGCTTCCTGGCTTACGTATGTTCTTATCATCCTGCGCGTTTCAACACTGCGCAATGATGTACTTATTGCAAAATCAGTGCTTATTGTTTTGTTTTTTGCTGCAGGAAAAGCGCTACTTTATGATGCCTCATCAAGTCCAACAATTATTCGGACATTATCGCTTATCCTTACTGGGGTTGTTTTGTATGCTTCAGGGCTTGTTATTAGAAAAAAGACAAATTGGAGCAGTACGCTAATTGAGAGTAATTCTAAAAGTATCGAACAAGATTGATAAACAATTAATTATATCTTTCAATTAAGACAAATGCAGTTAATCATCATGGATGATGAGAAAATCTCACTTCATATTAATGTCCCTTCCCCCCTATTCCTGATAGTCCAGATTGTTGATTTTTATAGGTAACTATCTGTAATATAAAAAATCATGATTATCATTTTTTGTCATTTCCGTATTTTAATTATTAGTATCAATAAAAATAGAGAATAAATATATGCTTATCGATTTTAACTTATTAAGACTGTTGCATCTTATTGACTACCAAAAGCCAAAAGGCGAACAGTGTCCACTTGAATTGTTTCGACGAAGAATTAATCCAATCGAGCTTTCAACATGCATGCGTCACCTCTATCTGTTCTCTTCAGGCCAGGCAGAAACCAGTCAATATCAAGAGATACTTTTAAATTTGAACACGCCTCGCGTACATCAAAAAGTGCTCCAATTAGACGCTCTTGAGGGAAGTCAAGTATATCGTTTTCTTTTATTTTGGGTCATTGGAGGGTTGAATAATAAAAAACCTTTTAATGACGAACGTATTTTAGGCGACCTGAGAAAGATTTGCAGAAATTATGAACATTCACCGTCCCCTGCCAAAAAAGAAGCCTGGGAGCAAAATCAAGCGGTTTTGCAAGCATTACTTACTGATGCAAAGTATTTATTAAAATTAACAAAACATATTGAATTACCTTTAGAAGAAAAGAAACTGCTTTTAAAAGCAGTTTGTGATCATTGTACCTGGGTCAGAGAGCAGGGTTTTTTTGAGATAACTCCATCCATTGATTACTCTTCTTTTCTTGATAAAAAAGAGATGGTAGTGCACCTTCATGGAGTACTCGAAATAGTACGTCAAAAGCTCGATGTTGAACTCAGTAAAATTGCTGTAGATAAAGCCCCTATTTCCTTTCTATTTTCAAACTCAGCCAATCACTTGCAAGATAAGTTGAAACAGATTGATAAATTACAAATGCTTTTAATAGATGAAGAACCTCTCTTAAGACATACCACTGAAGGAATGGTGATCTCTCCAGGAAGCTAAGAGCAATAATTTTTATTGTATAATAACACTGTGTTTTGATAGTGTTTTTTCATTCAGCTTAAGTCGACTTAAGCTAATTAAACTGAAAAAACCAATCAAGCACAGTAAACACATAAAAGAACTTACTTCTTTAATACCAATGACGCTTGTAATAAAGCTAAATAAAGCGGAACAGTTAAATTGGCAAAATAGGGTTAAAGCTAAAGCCAAAGACATTTGTTTCGGAAAAGGACGTACAACTGCAGAGGTTGCACTCGCCACAATAAATCCAGTACCGAAATAATAGACCACCATCGGGATAATAAAAGTAAGATAAATCGAGTCAAAAAATAGACTAAACAGCCACATTAGGACTACAGAAAAGGCAAAGAAATAAACGCCAAACGAGGTGAGTTGTCTACTTGAACAATATTTAACTAATACACCGCAACATGCCGTTCCTAATAAATGCATTACTGCCATAACTGTTTTAGCAAGGCCATACTGGGTAGAAGTCCATTGAGCACCTTTAATCAAAATAAATGATGCAGAAGTGTTAAAAGCAGATTCACCAGCCATCATTAATGCAGAAATCAATAAATAACCAACAAAAACAGGATGTCGAAAAACTGTAGTTATTATTTCTTTAAAACTGAAACTCAACGAATGTTTTGGTTTTGTTTCCTGTATCCCTACACTCAAAGGAAATAGAAACAGCGCATACAATGCCATGATTATTGATGCAATCTGCCAATTCCACTGGCTATTTATTAAGCCGCCCAAAAAAGGTAAAAAACATATAAAAAGACCTCCAAGAGTAAAAAACCAAGCAAAGTATTGGGTTGCATATTGTTCATCATGAGTGTCATTAATCATTGCCCTACCCATAAGCAATGTAGCTCCTACGGCCACGCCCTGAAAAAAACGACAAAATAATAACGCCTCAATAGAAGGGCTCCATGCAGCTAGAAAATTAGAGATTAGATACAATATCAAGCCCAAAATAAATATAGGCTTTCTGCCATAACGTTCAGAAAGAATTCCCCACAAGATCATACTCAATGCCTTTCCTAGTAAAAAAAGACTAATGGTTAATTGAGCTGTATTCGGTTTTACTGAAAAAAAATAAGCTAATTTAGGCAGGGCTGGAGTAATGAAATGAATATCCAAATTCCCCAAAAACCAGGTAAATAATATGAGTAGAAGAGCTTTATTGGTCATGATGTTCTATCAGAATACGTGTTGGAAATCTGGGGTACTGGTTTGATAAAGAATCCCTGAAACCCCGCCACAAAAAGAGCAAATAGACCATAGAAACTTGCAAGAATCACAAACAATGCTGAATAAGATAGCCAATTCATCAGCACTCCTCCGAGTAAGAGACCAATGAGATTTCCCAATTTGGCAAAAGAATTTGCTAAACCAAGTGCATAACCAGGTAAAGAAAAACGATCACTTAAAAGCGTACATAATGCAGGTAATAAAGCGGCTAAAACTATTCCCCATAAGATGCGGAAACAGGCAAAGAGAAAGAGATTGCTTGTGCTTGCTTGACATAGCATAAGAATTAAACCGAACACACTGTAACGTACTAAATAGCGATGTACTAAAGAAATGTCGGATCGACATTGATCAAACTGACGCCCACACCATTCAGAACTCATTAACATGCCAGCCGCAGGGAGGGAATAAAGCAGGCCGATAAGCATTAAATTTTGAGAAAAAGAATCGTTGATGAATAAAGACAATCCCGGATCAGGTAAAAACTTAATGATTTGAGTCAGGGTAATCAAAAAGCATAGAAAGTAAATAGGCTTCGAATCAACACGCAATCTATTGGGCTTTTGATCCAGATTTTTATTCGACTTTTTTTGTGCGACCGGCAGGTAATATTGCATAATAAGCGTTATAGATAAGCAAATAACCGTAGCTACCCCATACAATCCTTGGTAATTAGTAACCGCTAAGATTATTCCCCCTGTGAAACCAGCCAAAGTAGTAGCAATTGCTTTTGCAGACTGTAATCGCGCTAGCTGACGACTTTTATGATGCCATGCACAAAGGCTTAATGAATAAGTTTGCATGGATACAATAAAGCCTGCGAAAGCCCCCTGAAAAACACGAATGATTAAAATCCACACGAGAGAATGAGCAAACATCATAGTGAGTTGAGTAAATACCAATGCCCATGCTGCCCGCATTAACATAGATTTATAACCGTAACGATCAGCCGCAATTCCCCAAAATGGTGCCATAATGATGTTGGCAAGCATAGGCAGTACGAAACTAAGCATGCTATAAAATACCGCATCCTGGAGTGATGCATCACTTTGGGACACAATAAGCAAAGACAAAAAAGGATTCGTCATTTCTAAAGCCAAGATCATAAAAAATTGACTTATTAAGATGAGCGGCTGAAGAGATTTAGGCATAATTTCTGCTTAATGGATTTCTAATTATGGAAAATAAATCTTGGTTTTGATTTTCATGTAATCGCATAGCCAGCAAACATTTTTGTTGCCATGGTTCAACAAGCAATTTCTTACGGTGCCAATGATGAATTTGGGGTACAGTTTCAGTTCTGAGTTCTTCTAAAATGTGATCGAGAATTTGCCTTACCTTTTGCCAAAGAATAGGTTTAGATAGCTTATAATCGACACTCAAACAATCAATCCCATAAGCTAGATTACTCAGCAAATTACCATGTATAAATTTATCGCTCAGTTCACTTAGCCCAGTACAGGTTATGGTTGAATCTGGATGAAGTGAGGGTTTAATTACTTTCTCATACAGTGGATGGCTGCAAATTTTTATACCTCCTAGATCTCGTATTACAACCCCTGAAGGACGATTTGCCTGGAAAATAATTAACGTATTTTGTTGATGGGCTTCCAATGCAATCCCGTAACATAATAATAGGTGCAACTGACTTGTCAAAACGCAGCGGCAATAATCAGTAAAGTAACTTACTGGATTACTTTGGCTGAGTTCAATGAGTTCGCTCAATAAGGATCGTTGACTAATGGGTGACCGTTTAAAGAGAGACGCCACAGGAACAAGCTTTTGGTTTAATCTTATCCATTGTAAAGGATTTTCACGAACTATGAGTGCCAAATGTTTCTTTTCATTATCAGGGATGGAGGGATGTAGTGTATTGATACCTGCTAAATCACGTGCTAAAAATAATTGCCCTCTATAATATTGATTTTGCGCAAGTAATTCATTGAGCCATTGTGACAATGAGGAAGAATTACTTACTGATGCTGGAGAAACCGTACGCAAAGATGAGGTAGTATGTACGCCTACAGCCAATTTAAGATGCGGACCATGTTTTGCGAGTGGCATCATCGTACGAAATGACATCGAGGGTTTTGTTTGTTGATATACTGGATTAACGATAAATTGGTGCCCATCAAATAAAGGTTTTGTGAGTGCTTGCAATTTATTAGCCCACTGCCAAGGATGAATCGGTAATGGATAATAATCTTCCGTTTTTAACTTTTTGAATCGCAGCGATTCACTCCACAAAGTATATTCCTTGGGAAAGTGATTACTAAATAACCAATGAAAAACAGACTTTGACGTTGAGGTAAATGCAAGAGAATGATGAATTGCAGCCCAGCAAATAGTAACTTCTGAATTGAATTCAGGAGAATATTGGAGAACCTCTCTACGGTTAAAGCCTATTTTAGCACGAAAATTAGGATGAGAGGGATGTCCCATACAACCCCATTGTTCTAAGAAATTCAGTACTTGCTGTTGATCAAATTGCTCGATTAACCATGACCATAAATCCGAGTAACCTTTTGCCTGTTGCCTAATTTTTTTATGCCATTGATATTGATATGCTAGAGCTAAAGCTTGATTCGCTATACTTTCATTTAATTCCTCACTTAATGAGTGCCAGTTTTTAAAGTGAATTTTTCGATTTTTTGAATAAATCTTCAAGAGATCTAGATAAGTAGCAATAGATTGACTCGTTACTTTTTTATCAATTAACCCCTCTGAAAAGGCTGCCCTTTTTAACCGATTAAAACACTGCTGATACGAGGCAAAAAGAAAACGCTCCATTTGTTTCGATGAAACAGGAAAATCAGTATCCAATAATAATGAACGTAATTGAGCGCTTAGCTCATTAACTTGAGAACTCGATAAAATCATACCCACCACCCTCTTTATTGTCTTATAGCTTAAGTTATTATTCATAGAGACAACTTTCTGACCTGTACCTAAATCATACAGGTCAATAAAAATGAGAATCATTATCATTAACAATATAAACGATAATGATTCTCATTTGCAATAATTGGCAGATAATTTTTATAAAGAATGATCTGGAAGAATTTAAAAATTCAATATACGCTGCAAAGCAAAAGCATTTACTTTCGCAGTCGTTGCCCAAATAGTTTTGTTTAACCCCTAAGCCTCATCCTTGGAACTGTATTCATAATCTTTGAAATATTGAAATTGCGCAGTAATATAACGATCCATTTAATATATTAAGCGAATGAAGCACTAAGCTTATGGATTGAACCAAAGCTAAGAGCTGGAGCTGATTTCAAAAAATTAATACACAAGCTGATTGACTGCATGTTAATCCTGATTTTATTAATTCCATTAAGAAATCACAGAAGTCTACGCTTTGATTCACTCCTGTTTTTAAGGTACATAAGGGGTACAATAATAAAAATTTATAACCTCTAAGTTACGTTATCCAGGAATATAAACAAAATTGGAGAACTTTATGTTTGAGTTAGAAATCATGGTCACAGCTTATACGGTTTTTGTGGCGACAACTACCTCGATCATTTGCAAATTTATTGGTAAAAATAAACTAAAAAAAATGGCTAACGATTTGTCACTCTTGAAAAAGACACTCATGGACAAAGAATCTGAAATGAACAGGCTAAAATCGGAAAGAATAGCTTAACAAATTAGTTTGCTGCCCATGAAAAAAATATCCGCATTATTTTTAATTAGGCGACGCTTATTACAATTCACCTGAGCAACAACATATCAGTTACAAACAGCCCTAACGAAAAGAGGTGTTTACATTTTGGGTTGATGCGCTTCTATATGAGCAGTTGAACAAATATCAATTCACATTTGCTTGGGTTTATGTGGTCGTTTCCCATTTAAATTGTAAGCAGCCCCTAATATACCGTGCATTACCTTGTTTATCTCTATGTTACAGTAGCATGCTCCAATAAGGTAAATAATCTTTTTTATATTCCTTATGAACTATCAGGAATGCAAAATGAAATCATTCCCAGTGCTATATAGTCGAAGTAGATAATTCATCGTCTTGGAAAACTCTTCTTAAAGAATAATCCTGTAAAAAAACTGTCGTTCATTTCATTGAGTAATAGTACCAACCTAAGGATTTTCTGGATACCGCGCATAAAGCGCGGCATGTAAAGAGTTTATCTGCTATTTGCTGAATTCCGCTAATAATTGCAAGGTTTTATCCTTAGATATCTGTCCAACAGAGCTTAGATTAGTAAGCTGCTTTCCTTGACTATCATAAAATAGCATCGTAGGGATACCATAAATATGGAACGCTTGACGAATCTTGGCTACTGCATCTGTTTTTTCACTGATATCAACCCGAAGATTTACTGAACCCTGCATGGCATCGATAACTGCGTCCTGGTTGAAAACGTGTTTATCCATAGCCTGACAATCACTACACCAACCAGCAAAAAATTCAATAAAAACACGCTGATTGCTTGCCCTTGCTTCAGCTAATTTAGCGTTAACTTCTTCAAGAGTATGTACCATTAGGAATGGATTATGTTTCGCTGACTGAACAACCGAAGCGGGCGAAAATGCGTAATAGGCTAATGCCCCTGATCCCATCATGGAAAGAAGAGCCACACCTTGAAGCAATCGTCCACCCAGGCGATGTTCCTGACGAAATGCACCGAAAACCCATGCAGCTATAAGTAAGACTGCAATCCACAGCAAATTAATCCAAAATGGTGGCACAACACGACTTAATAACCAAACTGCCATTGCAAACATCATAATAGCAAAGACTTGTTTGATGCGAATCATCCAAGGTCCAGAATTCGGTAAAAAACGACCGTACCCCGCCCCTACAATCAATAAAGGCAAACCCATTCCTAAAGCCAAAACAAAAAGCAGTAGACCTCCTTGAGCCACATGTTTGCTCTGAGCAATATACGTTAGAATACCAATCAAAGGTGCTGTGACACAGGGAGATACGACCAAGGTAGATAAAGATCCCATCAAAGTTGCAGATACAATGCCATGCTGACGTGATTTTTGGGGAGCAAACCGTGTCAAAACTGGCAATCGTAATTCAAAAATCCCCAGCAACCATAAGGCCATGATGGTAAATAAAATACTGAAACTACCAATAATTACCGGCCGTTGCATTAAGGTTTGTACTGTTGAACCAAACCATGCAGCCAACATACCTGCTACCGCATATGTAACTGCCATACCCATTACATAGCCTAAAGATAATTTAAATGCATGGCGTCCTGTATTGGCACCTTGCCCTGTGATGATACTGGATAGGATTGGTACCATAGGTAAAACACAGGGGGTAAATGCCAATAAAACACCGAGGCCAAAGAAAGCGGTCAGATAAAAAATCGGACTATGATTTTGAATGAACATCATTGCATCGACAGGATTACCACTGTTAAGGCCCGATGCAAAAACAGAAAATGAGATAAATGTCATTAATAATGACAAAATTAGTTTTTTCATTTTGATTCCTCTTAATAAATTATTTTTGAATTTAAATAAAAAAGAAATCAAATAGGAGGACGATAAATTTCATCCAAAGGAGAGTTATATTTTAAGAGAATAAGTAAAAAACCGAGCAAACCAATGAGACATTGAACTATCCATTGTGCTTTTAAATGGAATTCATCTTGAAGCCAATAAGAAACTGAAAAACAGCTGCTGTTCATCGCTTGCTGCACAGAGCAAGGAGTTAGCACAAAAGAAAGAGCAGCAGGTGCATTCGTACTTTGTTTTGAGCACGTTGGCATCTTGAGTGGCGCGAGAAAAAGCGCACTCGTTAGTAACATTAGGATCAGAGAACGATATTTGTTCATTGCATCACCTTAGCATAAAGACTGAAAAGAAATCAATGTATCTTTTAATTTTTGGAGTTATTGTTTTTGGCTTATTTTGAGTCCCAAATGGCCAAAATCCACTTGGTTTAGGATCGCTTAAATGATTCAAGATCATACCGATTCAGTTATATGACGGGCTGTTGTCTATCAGGCAATGAATTACGAATACCTATAATTTCCAGATTGCTCATGCTTTATATCTAGCTCTCTATCTACGAAGCTCTTAAATTGTTCTACACTAGAAGGATCTTCTGGGTTAAGTTTTGCAAGTTGTTGGTAAAACTCTTCAACCTCAGGTACTCTACCACGCATCTTATGATGAAATCCTTTAGTAAAATCAGAATCTGACTTTTTCCACTCAGCCAATTCGATTGCTTTATTTAATGCCTTAGATGCTATTTCACCTGTGGAGTGTGCCGCCCTTCTAATTCCTAATTTCTGCATTTCCTTTAATCCATCAACATTGGGATATTGAGCGCAAAATTTCGCTATTTTATCACAAATTTCGCTATAATTTACTTGCTCTTGCTTAATCCCCCCCAATCTGTCCTTGAACTGAGAGGTTGTATCTACAGTTTCGACTTTATTTGTAGTAATTGAAGTCTTGTGTCTAGTAACTCCTGAAACTAATGCTTTATCCACCTGCGTATTTAATTCTTGAAGCGCTTCTCCCCACGAAAAACTCGCTTCAACTTTAACGAGGCCCAAGTGTTTATCAGCTCTTCCCTCTATTCCCAGTGCAGTACTAATCTTTGGACTGACAGTAACCCCATAAAATTTAAGATTATCTCTAAACGCATCTTCTCCTGCATCTCGTCCAATTGTACGGTACGCATCGTCATCTATCTTTTGAATATGAGTACAAAAAACCCTATCAATACTCGCTGTCCATTGAACATGCTCTTCCTTCATCAACTGATTTAATTTGGCGGCAATTTCATTATTTTCTTGGTCTATAGCTTTCTGATATTCTATTGCCTTATCAGTTTCGCCTAAAGTATTTAATAACTCGATAAGTTTAGCAGGACTCTGATAATCTACTTTATAAAAAACGGGTTCCTCTAAATTATGTGATAGATTACGAGCAACATTACGTCCAAATATTCCTTTCAATATTTGTTCTTTTGCTTTATAAGCTTCTTCATCTACTCTACCGACAATCCCATTGGCATCAGCAATCCACTCACATTTAATCCCTTTCTCTTGCATTTTTTTTTGTAAAATCTCAGCAATTTCTTGGTGGAGTTTTTCTCTGCTCATGATTGAAATCCTAGATAAATACTACTTCTTTTAAATATAGTTCATAACATGGTTATATAACATCAAATAGTCAAGTCCCTGCTTCATTATAAATTTCGCAAAGGACCCCTTTGAGGGCAAGAATTTCAGCCCTCTTTAGTGAGCAGCAATCGATAATTGGAGGAGGGATCCCACGCTATTCTCTGTAGAAACAGATACAAACCTAAAAATCAATTTCTTATTAACTAAGAAATTTTTATAGGAATAGGCAAATAATATCCACTTAAGTAGAACAAACAGCCTTCAACTCATCTGATCCCAGATTAATAAGATTAATTTGAGTTCCTGATTCTGCACTCACAGATACACTGCTGTTATTTTTAACGTTAATTAGAGTTCCTTGGCCAGTAGATAGTTTTTTTCCATTTACTGTACCGCTGTTCTTGACTACATTAATTTTAATTTTACTCTTATTTTGATTTGTACTTTGAACAACGCATGTAGCATTTAGCGTCCATAGCGAATTATTTGCGAGCATCTTCGACTCATTGGGACTAAGTTTAAGTGTTTTTGCATTTGCATGGGAACAGAATAGTCCAATGATCATAAAAAAAGATAAAGTTAAAATTTTATTCACGCGGGCATCCTTAGTGACATTAATAGGAAAGATGTAATACTGTACTTATCGCATATATTTTATACAATAAATATTAAGGTTTTATTAAGAATCGTGGTTGCTTTGTTAATTTCAGGCTCCTGATAATTGCCATTTTAATAAATATTGCTGAGCATAGGAGTGAATTTCATTAATTTGAAGGAAAAGATGGCTAGAACAAAATATTCATTTTGGTTCGATGCAAAGGAAAAAAAGCATTGCTTGCAGCAGGTTACAGATGTTAAAGGTGTTGGATTACGGAATGTAGGCTTATTAAATTTTTAAGTAAATATCAAATCATATAAATAGATCCCAATGATTCCATATTGGATACTTCAGTACAGAAATTGGAGTATATAGCATGGAGCCTCTATGTCATTTAAAGATAAAAGTATTTTGCCCTCCAAGGACCTGATTACCGATTAAGTCAGTTACTCGTCTGACTTTATAGTTAAAGCCATTTAGATAACCTAAAAACAGAACAATGGATTTAGTTTTCTGATGTAAAACTCTAATGATATTAAAAATTTAAATTTACTTATTTTTCAATCAATTACTTCAAATAAATTTGCACATCCTTAATGTGCAATATATAATCATATTGATGTATTTTAAGTCACAGCGTTGTAACATTGTTATAAGGAGATCTAAATGAAGATCAAATCAGCAGCTGGATTAATACTCGCAACCTTCATGATTGCAGCCGTTGGACCAATCCATGCAGCATGTAAATATGAACCGGGATGGCACATGGTGTCTAAAAAATGTGACATCAAACCCGCCGATAACTGGCAAGAATATAAAAGCGGAGTTTATACTCAACCCATAACTGGAAAAAGTCTATTATAAGTAGAATACTCCAGTATAAATTCACTTTATAAGAAATCAATGAGGTCTTCCAAAGAAAGATCTCATTGATTTTTTACGATTGCTTAAAATTCAATTGAATTCTGAACAATTAGGCGGATCATAAGTTGTTTCATTCCTGTTATGAATGATCATTCCCTTCTAAAATTAATTAACAGTATCTTTCCATTACCTTGGTCAATGCGGTAGGTCATCCCATCTTTATCTGCAATAGAGGTTCTTTTTGAGCAGAAATGGGAGCTGCCAGAAGAAAAGGATCAGGGGCAAATGGTAAGGGTTCAATCGCTGCAAATTTTTGTTTGGAAGAATTTAATGTTTCTAAAAGTTTTAGTTTTAAGGGCTGAGGCAATACCTTGTCTGGAAGCAAATCGATACTTTCGGTTAACTTATAGATTTGCGCTTTCAATATCGGTATGCTGGTTTCATTATTTGTCTTGAATATAATATCCAAAATTTCTTTTAGTTGCTTGGGAAAGTTTACCGATTTATCTCCTGCTTTTACAACAAGCACATCAGTATAATCACCAAAAAGTCCATATTTTTTTGTGAGCTTCCATTTATTGCCTTTTAGTTGTTCAAAAACATCTGAAAATTTACTCTGCATGATCTTAATATTTGTATCATAGGAATTGAAGAGTTTTTTTAATGGATCACGTCTTTGCCCCTCTTGCATTAACGTGCAACTGAGCCTTTTTTCGTAGGGATTTGCATTATGAGCCAATAAAAACTGACATCGTTCCGCATTTCCTTGATGAATTGCCACCCACAAAGGAAATTGAGGTACTCCATTAATATTATCGATTTGCGTATTTACAAATTGAGGACATTTTTCCAAAATAGATGCTGCTACCTCATAATTCCTTTCATACAGTGCTTTGATAAATAATTTTTTGCCCCAGTCTTCACTAACCTTTTTTAGTGCAAATAACTCTTTAAATAAGGCATTATTATTTCTTTGATAACACAGTTCAAGATCATCAGTACGATTAACAAAACTCGGGTCTTCTTTTAATTTTTTAATACACTTACCATACACATCTTGGTTGTTATGTACTAATCCTAATACATACATTTGGTTTAAAGCTGGAGGTTTTAAATCATCTAAAGAAATTGAGCTGATTAACTGGGTAAACGAAGCTTCATCCTTCTCAAAAGAAATGAAGGGATCTATTTGGCTTCGCGGGCTTTTGAGTAATAGAGTATTTTTATCGAGAATTTGTGCGCTAATTTCTTTACACAAAGCGATTTTTTTATGATGTAAAGCAAGTAAGTAGTATTCGATTAATTGGTCTTGAGCTAACTTTTTAATATCGATTTTTTTTACAATGAGCTCAAACAATTCAGGTTGTTGAGTCAGCACGTTCCATGGAGATAAGGCAACCAGAGAACCTGTTTTAAATAGTAGATTGGGATCAAGTGCAACAACTTGCAACACAGCATTTATAATGTCTACATTACCATGTTTAAGTGCCAGTAAATAGATGCTATGGAGTGTGCCTTGAGTTTGCTCCGTATAATTGATACCCGCTAATGCCTGAATAAACGGAACAGTTCGTCCATCATCAAATCTGGCTGCCTCACAAAGCTCAACAAATCGATTTTTTGGCCCCCCCCCTTCATGCTGAAGCATTGTGGCAAAAGTGATGTTTTCTTGACACCGCTTAATCATACTTTGATTATTATTTTTTAGCGCTAAGATATATGCTTCATACCATTGTCCCTCTTTTATGAGTATGGGATAAATTTTTTCGCTTAACTTCCCTCCTCCCGCTTGATACAATCGATGGATAGGGCGCTCGCCTTGTTTATCCCCAGTGAGTAGCAAAGCAGGATTTCTCGATGCAATGTCAACAAAAAGTTCTGATTGATGAAGAGTAATGTAATGCAAGCAGTTTCGTCCGGACTCATCGGTTAATGATAAATTAACCTTTCTGGCTAATAACATGCGTATCACCTCAACACTATTATTTTGCGCAGCAATATTTAATAAAGGCGTAGGGGTTTTATATAATGTACCGGAATAAATTAATTCCGAAGGATTAACTAAATCAGACTGATCTTTGTGAAATTTATCGTAGTATTCTAAAAGCAGATTAAAAGTATAACCTTGATCTAAACGCGCAGCATGAGCAAGTGCATAGTCATATGCCTTTTTCTCAAAACGGTGTCCTTTTTCAAGAAGAAAATTAATTACCTGCTTGTCGCCGTTGGAGAATGCATTAACCAGTACGTTTTGATCTACATATTCTTTTTTATAATAACGACTTACGAATTCAAGTTGACCATAGGATACAGCGCTTTTAAATGCTTGTTTTTTACACGCTTCAAGTTTCACCACTCCAAGCGTTCGCTCGAGATATTTGACTAATTCTGCATCACCGTTTTGCACTGCATAGGCTAATGCATCAAGTTTTGTAAAATTATCCTGCTGAGCCAGTGTTTCTTTTCTTTTTTCATAGATAGAAATTACTAATTCACTAGCAGATGGATAAATAGTTGGCAATACTTCAGGATTGGGATCACGTAATCGCGAGTACACGTGCATGCGTATACCTGTGTATGTTCCTTGAAACTTTGCTTCATCAAAATGCAAAGCACTGTAAATTGCTTCGTCAAACATTTTACTTACTGCCAACTTAAGTGCCATTATATTCTCTTCTGCTGTTTCTTTTTGGGGTATTTCAATAATCCAGGACTCCCCATAAGCAGGATCAATCACTTCAATTTGGTTACCAACACGCGTTATCGATATAGAATGTTTATTACAACTTAGAGTAAACCCAACTCCTTGCTGTTTGCTTGAATCGAGTGCTAGATAGGTTACAAGAGTATCTTTGAGCTCTTCAACGGTAATAATACCTGCAAATTGCTGATGATAAGTTAGAGGAAACGGTTCTCCATCCCGCTCAAATAAAGCTTCCAAAGCCCCTTCCATACGATCCTGTTGCGTTCCTGCTTCAATATGTAGAGTTCGATGTAGCCACAAAGTATTTTGAATAAAGGTCTCATATGCCTGATGAACTTCAGGACTAATATTTTCTGCAAAAGGATCAGAATCATAAATGAGCTTTAATATCTTTTCATATTCCTTATATTTTCCTGTTAATGTGCAATACAAACGCCAAACTCCTAACCCTAGGCAAACCCCTTCGTTGGTAACCTCCTTGTTAAAACTTGCGGTATCCCCCCTAAAACGTCCTTGCCATTTGCTTGCTTTTTCTATCAATACCTCTTGTGGAAGTGATGGCATATTGATACCGTAATTTAATAAGCTTATTGTTAATATATAGCACAACTATAGACGCATTTACTGAGGATATCTTCGACGATAAGTACGAATTTTACGATGAGTTACGATTTGAGTTTCTAAAAAGAAAAAGTCATAAACAATTTCTTTAGAATCAACTAATATAAAGACCCATTTTTTCTTTATCTTGTACTCTATTTTTTCATAGTCAATTGATTTTTAACAACTGGTTTCTTAGGAGTTAATTTCTCCAGCTGGTTTTTACAGTAATAATCAGCAACGATATATAAATCAAAATCAGCAAGTTCCCCCCCTCTCCTCTGAGAGTTCTAAAAGATTTGAATAGCTTAAAGAAAGTCCTCTCCAATACATCATGGTAGATAGGTTATATTTAATAACATTCTTATTTTTTAAATACCAAAAAACATTAGGAATTAAAAATACCAAATCAGAAAAACGCGAGCATCGAAACAAAGGAATCATTTTTAATCACCATAAAACACTTATTCAGATAATAGCAAATCAGCTATTGAATGGGAGTCTATTTTTAACACGGGCCATAGAATCACAAAAAAGAAAAGCTTAATATGAGCGCTTATAAATCTATTTTATTTAGAAGGAACTTATGAAAGAACTAAGAGAAGCCATGATATCTAACCCGGATGAATTTATTGGCTTAATTTCTGAGATGTTAGATATCTTTTCCCTAAAGGATGCTGCTTATTTGGATTCTATTGACCCTTTAAAATTACATAATTTATTCGAATATGGTAGTTTAACCCCTTTTGCTGGCCATTCCTTAGGACCTGTATTCAAACCCGTTTTACAAGAAATTGATCGTATTCATAAGTTACAAGCAACCCAGCTACATGAAGGGCATTTTTCAGAAACGCGCGAACAAAGGGGTAACTGGTTTGATTGCGATATAGAGGAAGATGCAATTAAAGCAATGCAGGCAATGATCGGTTTTTCGGAGTCATGTGAGTTTCTCTATACTCAAGAAGGTTTATCTTCTAATCTGGGTCGATTGATTGATAGCTTTTACCGGCCGACCTTAACGGATTGGCAATCAGGAAAAATACAAATATGTCATTTAGGAAAAGAGTTTTTTTCAGATCAAGCAGTTATCGAATCCATCTTAAAAAGAGGGATTCATACCGCTAAGAGTTTTGGTGTTTTTACCGACTATAAGCACACCCCCAATCCTACATCCCTTACCCTAAAAATTCTTCCTGATGAAAAGGGACTCTATAACGAAGTGGAAATTATTGCATTCATCAAAATGCATGCAGAGAAAATCCAGATTCTCCATTTATCTGATCTGGTATTTAGCACAGGACAACGTCTTGACATAAATCGTATCTTAACCGAATTAAAGGATGTAATCGCGAAACATCAGATTATCGTTGGCCTCGATTTAGCACATACGGTAGGTAACAGGACTTTAAATCTGCAAGAGTTACCCGTCACGTATGCTGTGGGCTGTGGCTACAAACATATTTGTGGTTCGGCTGGCAGTGGCTTTGGCATTTATGTTAATAAGAATACAAATTTGGAAAAATACCCACCAATACAAGGGTGGAAAGCAGCTGCTTCAGAAAAAGTATTTGGATTAATCGACGGTTTTGATGCTCAAATTATGATGCAAAAAGGGGCTTGGGCATTCCGATGCAGCAATCCCTCCCCCATTGCCCTTGCTCCAGTAAAAGTCTATGCGAAGACAATGGGCCAGATTGGTTGGGATAAATTAATTGCCAAATCAGAATGCCTCACCCGTTTTATGCATGCGCTCTTGCAACAGTTTTTGGGTGATAAAATTGAATGGATTACTCCTGACGATCCTAAGCGACGAGGCGCTATGCTGGTTTTTCGGGTTAAAGAAATTAGCGATGTCAGGCAAATAGAAACTATTTTAAAACAATCAAGTGAGTTAGGACAATTCGAAATCGATGTACGACCTCCTAACAATATTCGTGTTACTGCCCATTATGGGTATACCCAATTTACTGATATTCATAAAATGGTTTCTCGACTCACGCAAGTTGTTAATCTGTTATTGGAACAAAAAAAGGCGGAAAGCTTCAATTTAAGTACAGTGAAGCAGGGTGGGAAAGATGGATTTTTTATAACCAGCCCGGTTTGGGAAATGCGACCCCTTCGAGTCCTCAAATGCAAAATGGGGGGAGAGCTTTACCCCTTAGACTCATAAAACCGGTTGGTTCTGTTTTACTTTAAAAATTCAAAAAACTGGTATTATTACATGTACAGCAGGTATAAACTCATTTTTTCTCATTTATTTTTAAATACGTTATGCTTGCTCTTCTCTCTATTAATGGACGTTACCTTTATGTCTAAAAATAAATTCTCTGTTTATAATGAGCAATGCCCATCACATAAGGTGTTAGAAAAAATTGGCGATAAATGGTCAATTTTAATCATTAATATATTGTTCGATAAAAAGTTTCGCTTCGGGGAGCTAAAACGTGAAATTGGGGGAATTTCTCCCAAAATGCTCACTCAAACATTAATGAAATTAGAACGTTTCGGCTTTATAGCAAGGTACTCGTTTCCAATATTACCAATGAAAGTTGAGTATTCACTAACTGCCTTAGGGAAAGAATTAGGCAGTATTCTTAATTCGCTAACAACATGGACCGAGAAAAATATGGATAGGATAATGCATGCTGAAAGTCAATTTGTAGAAACACGTAATTTATAATTGTCCAAACCATTTTATCAAGGTATCCTCACCCAAATTATCATATATATAAGATAAATATAAGGTTAGTTCGTGCTCATAGGTTTCATCGAAATGATTATCATTCATAGCTAAAATTGGCTCATGATGAAAGAACCCCCCTCCGAGATAATTATTACAAAATTCATGATAATCTTTCGTGAATAAAAGAAATGTATGCCACATATTATCAATATCACACATTTCTGGGTGGATAGTACAAGAAAAGTTGAGTAATTCATTTTCTGGATTTTTTTTCTTTTCTGACTTGTGCTTTAAACAGAGCCAGATATATTTCATTAACTCTCTTAAAGCCTCCTCTGCATGCATTGTTGCATTAGGATAATCCTTATTGTATCGATAAATAATTTTGTTATTTTTATAATGTATTAATTTGTTAAGATTAGGACAGTACATAAACTGAGACTCGATAAGTTAGGTTCAATGCATCATATTCATGTTCAATATGATGCATGCAATTTCATTATCCAATGCAGGTACCAGGCCCACACCATCCCTTACTTTTTTTTAATGCTTTTTCGCGAACAATTTTTTTGATAATTTTTTCTTTCATAATTACTCTCCATTTTGGTTCCAAATCCATCATCGAGAGTATAAAAGCAATATTAATTAGTCAATTAGTTACCAATTAGTAACTAGCTATGGAAACATAATATGGAAAATAAAAATTGGGGGAATTATTATAAAATTACACAGCAGAAGACTATTCCTAGAAAAACTTTAACGAAAGCAATTGAATTGTTTCACTCTAGGAATAAATTTAACTTTCCCAAATTTGCGATTGATCTTGGGTGCGGTTCCGGTGCGGACTCTCGTGAGCTTTTAAAACATGACTGGTTTGTTCTAGCGATTGATTCCCAAGCTGAAGCAATATCAATTTTATTATCCTCCTGCCCCCCATCATTAAAAAACAAACTAAAGACAGAAGTGATTTCATTTGAGTCTTTAACCTCTCTTCCAATTGCCCAGCTCATTAACGCAAGTTATAGCCTCCCCTTTTTAAAACCAGAGCTTTTTTTAAATTTTGGAAATTGATTTTAAAAACACTACCCCAGGGCGCACTATTTGTCGGAACCTTTTTTGGAATAAATGATGACTGGAATAAAAATAAAAGGCCCGATATGACCTTTTTAGGTGACAAGGAATTACATCAGTTATTTCTTCAATTTAAGCTCGGATTGCTTGAGGAGGAGGAAAGTGATGAAACAGATGCATTAGGTTACTCTATGAAACATTGGCATAAGTACTTTGTAGTAGCTGAAAAATGCTAGCCTATACGTCCGTATTACACTATGTTAATACGGACATAACACATATTATGCTCGCTGAGCTTGATTGACATTTACTGCAATTTCAGCCGCATCATCAGCAATGAATTGAGTTTCTTTACATAATCTGACGTATTCTTTATGTGTAATTAATACATAAAAAAGAGCTGACACGAGCATGATATAATACATATTTTGATAAAAATAAATTAACCACAAATAAGTTAGAAAAGGCGTTGATAATACTAATAATGTTTTGACTTTCATTCCACGTGCTATTTGTATTGATCCATAAATTACCATCAAAATTGAAATGGATAAATTCATCTTTAGAAAATCGTTGGCAGGTAATGTACTCATCATAACCCCAAGGATACAAAACACTATTAGCCCAAATAATTTGGTACTTGGCTTAATCGCGCCCATACTAATCGGAGCTGCCATATATCCAATTAAATGATATCCAGTCACAATCACCATTAATGAGGCCCAGCTATCGGAGTTCCAGAGAAATATTGCAGTAAGCGTAAAGTTAATAAGCAAGGAGCGGCGACACAAATTATATTCAGGATGTAATTTACCTATGGTTTTTTTAGGCATTTGCCCCTCTTTAGCCATGGCGTAGAACATTCGTGAAGCACCACCTAAATAAGAATATCCAGTACCTGATGGACTAACGATACTATCAGCAATCAAGATCATTGCTAAGAAATTTACTCCAAGCAGCATTGCTAAATTAATTAAAGGAGAATGAAAATTAAGACTACTCCAACCACTTGCTAACATACTATGAGGCACAGATCCCATAAAGGATAACTGCAATAACATGTACACCAACATCACAATGATTATTGAAAGAATGATTGATAGAGGAATATTTCGTTTTGGATTTTCAATCTCGCTGGCGAAGGCAACTGCTAATTGAAATCCATTGTAAGAATAGATTAGCCCTGCAGAAATGATTGCAGTAATTGCCGAACCAACTCCGTATTGAGAGTTTGTATCCAAGGTAAAATTGCTGGTGTCAAAACGCATAATCAAAAAAATAACAATCGTAAAAATCGGGCTTAGAATTTTTATTACTGTCACTGTATTATTAATTTTGGCTAATAACTTAATACCGAAATAATTAATAAATAAATAAATGACCAAGATACTCAATGCAAATAATTTACCATAAACCGTCAGAACATTGTCGGCGATTAAAACATCACTTTTAATTGCAGCAGCTAAATATTGTGTGGTCGCTTGAGCTTCGGTACCAATCGTTACCATTAACCCAAACCAATTAGCAAAGGCAAAAGGCATACCAAAAATGCTATTGTGTGACAAAGCACTGGATCGAGCAGTTGCCCCACGCACTGGGTAGATTGATGCAACTTGCGCGAGGCATAGCCCCACAGCCATTACCAATAATGCTGCCAGAACCCATGAAAGAAATGAGTAATTTCCTGCAATTTTAGCGTTCAGTTGAGCACTGAAGAGCCATCCAGAACCTACCATAGCAGTAGCGGATAGTGCTGTTGCGCTAAATAATGAAATTTTGGCATGTTTTGATCGTGAACCCATAATAAATTACCTTAACAAAGATACATTTTTTACAATAATGTGAAAATAAAATATAAATTTTGCATATTTTTAAGTCAGCGTCAATAGGTCCAAATACAAAATCTCTCTAAAAAAATAGTGAGAAAAAGTTGATTCCCAAAATAGAAAGAATTAAACACATTCATGAAGAGACCAACTTATTGTTTTTATTAAATTTATTTCCATTCAAGTGGCATTACTTATTCCAATTGATTCATCATCAACTAAACTAATATTTGTAATAGAAAAATGGATTTAAGGGGTTAATTAGAAAGAAAAAATAAAACCGACACGGTTAGAAGCTTTCAGCGATGCTGTGCTCGCAATCATTATCACAATTATGGTAATAGAGATTAAAATTCCCATATCGACACCTACGCCAACCTTGTCCCTTTTACCCAATTAGCTATCTATTAAGCTTTATCTTTATAGGTATTTATTGAAATAACCATCCCCTTTATTTACCGCTGCAGAGAGCAGCTCAGGTAAGGTACTTTAGGCCAATCTAAATCTGTTACTTTGGATTTCTCTATTCCTCTTGCTTATGTTTACAGATGGATTGCTCAAATACTTTATATATGTCTCAATCGTCTGGTTTATTCCTGATAAACGAATTGAAAATAAGATAAA
The DNA here is from genome assembly GCF_001467945.1 of Legionella parisiensis. Lineage (GTDB taxonomy): Bacteria > Pseudomonadota > Gammaproteobacteria > Legionellales > Legionellaceae > Legionella > Legionella parisiensis. The sequence continues at coordinate 1,348,862 of NZ_LNYQ01000013.1, read as the reverse complement.
GTAACAATTTCCTACATGCTTGGGTGAATACGGATACGAAAATAAAAATTATGACTTTCATGGTGTTATTCTAATTTATCAGCCGACTGCTAAAACGTCAGATATACTTTAAATAGGTATCCGATGTTAGAAGATTAAAACTATGAGAAGAGGAAAGTGGATTTATTGGAGCCTTCTTGCATATGCCGTAATGACACCTAACTATGCTGCGCTGGGTAAAAGCAACTCGATTACAATCGGGAAAGAAAGAAAAATATTTATGCATTGTGAAGGCTCAGGCTCACCGACCGTTTTATTCATTGCGGGTTATCCTGACCGGGGTGATACGGCTTGGGAAACCCCCTTACCAGGAAATAAGTTAACTGTATTTTCTGAAGTCAGTAAATTTACAAAAGTCTGCGATTATGATCGTCCAGGAACAATCACAATAATTGGGAGCGAACGTTTTTTAAAAAGTCGTAGTGATCCTGTACAACAGCCAGTTACAGCGTCAGATCAGGTGGATGATTTACATCAACTAGTTAACGCTGCAAAAATTCATAAACCCTTTATTATTGTCGCACATTCTGCAGGAGGTTTGGCTGCAAGACTCTACGCATTGAAATATCCTAATGATGTAAGTGGAATGCTCCTTATTGATGTAACCAATGAAAAACTACTTGAAGTATGGAACGAAAAAGAAATTGAAGTATTTTACTTTGGTATAAACAACAGCTCAAAATCACTAAGCTCCAATTATAAAAATGGAGAAATTATTAACTTTGAAGAAAGTTTCGAACAATTAAATGCTTATAGCCAACATAAATTAAATATGCCTGCTATTATACTCACAGCAGGTAAGATTCCAAAGGCAAGCGAAGTGATCAAAATGGGTTTTTGGCCAAGTTATGTCACCCAAGATATGGCTAATTCCATAATACATGGTATTAACTGTGCCAATAATCTGCTAGCCGACACATTTGCCCCCAAAGCAAAACGTATCGATGTAAAAAATAGTGGGCATTATATACAAAAGGAACAACCCGAATTAATTATTCAACAAATCCAGTCACTTATCGAACAGCTAAGATAACTCTCATCTTAATCATTTTATTTTCTTTGTGGCTCTATCAATCAAACCCAAATTTTTTATTGCATCCGAATATTTTGATTTACTCCACAGCATAATAGTCACCTGTAATATAAGTAAATCCAGTGCTAAAAAGCACTGGATTCTCTGAGTGAGACTCCCCTATTATTCTGCAGGTTTTGTTTGCAACTCACAGGTGATTTTCGTGCAGTCACGGCAATTTTTTAAGGCAAAATCAAATGCAGTATTTCCACTAGCCGCATTTTTAGCCATTGCCTGATCAGCCTGCTCATCAGGTGAGCCAGAAGTCGGACTACTCGCATTGGTAGTACATATCCACATGCCAGAATGCGTACTTGCTGCTGGATCGGTACTTGAAGCTACTGGCTGAGTTGTAGTAGTACTTTCTGGAGTAGAGGCAGCGTTATCAGCCATTACATGGCTTGATATCACAAACATACTGCTTAAAACGATAATTTTCATTATTCCTTTCATGATTTTCTCCTTGTTTAGATAAGATTTTTAGAGAACAGAAATGAACAAATAGATTATAGACATCATTTTAATGATGTCTTGTTTCTTGTGCTTTTTTAGCGTTTCCTTTTATAGTCATAAACACCTCCTTGTGTCGCGAATATCATATTTTAGACATTATGAATAAAGTATAGACTTTTTTTGGCGAAGCAACATAAGGTTTTCCCCTGCTTTTATAATGTAGATAGTTATACCCACACCTTTTTCCCCTTATTTTGCAAAAAACAAAGACGAATACTCAGCAATTGTTCATCTAAAACCACTCCCCTCCAGCAATCATTGCTACTTTTACCTTTAACCGACTCATAGCTAACTGCATTGGCTCGAAAAAATTAATGGAAGTATGGAGTTTCTTATGTCCTTATAAGAGGAACTGAATAGATGTTAATCGAAACAAATTATAAAAGGCTCAGTAGTGTTCGTCAGAGGGTTATATTTAAAACGATTGGTATAATTTAAATTTTTACCATACACATGCAATGAAATTGCTACTGAATCAGATACATTAACTACGCTATGAATGTCATCGGGATTAAAAGCGATTATATCCCCCGGAAAACAGGTAATGGGTTTATTTTGTTTTTTGATATGCGCATATCCAGGTCGAGAGCCATCATCCTCACGAATCCAAAAGAAATTTTTTTCCACACCAACAACACAACCAACTACTCCCCATGTTTTATGGTCGTGCGGCGTTATTTCTCGTCCAGGCTCCCAAGCAACTAAATTAACTCCCAAGGAATGATCTGGCTCTTCAAAAATTAACCAGGAACTAAAGCCGTTCACTGGGTCCACCGTAAAATAATGATCCTCAAGCCAATCTGTTTTTTTAACCCAGTTTTTTAAAATTAAAGAAACCTTTTCTATATTGTCATCATTCTCATGTTTTTGAATATTTAATTGCCTCAGTTCCTGGATGAAAGGCAATAATCCTGAAGGCGTGTAATAACTCATACGATATCTCATAATTGATAAGGTTTTTTAATTAGCATAGCTCATACATCAATTATTTGAGGAGCACATTCTTGTTATAACGGATAAATTCCTAATTGAAATCAGGGACAGGATAATCCGGTGCTAAAAGAGATACGAGTTCCTTCCATAAGTCTACGCTTAAATTACTGGTTTCTTTGGTTGTGGGCTTTAAGGTATTAAATGCAATAAACACAATTTCCTTTTCCGGTAAAACAGCAAAAACCCCGCTATACCCACCAAATCTTGGATTTTGCATGAGCCAATGATTGGCTACGCCAAATCCCATTGCAAAAAATAGTTCACTTGTATTTTTCCCTTTTCCTACAGTATCTGTAGCCCTTAATTGCTCCGTCGATTTGTCTGTTAGTAAATTACCATTCATCCAAGCATTCGCCCATGTTCCTAAATCTTCAATGGTCGAAGTCGTGGCACCCGAGCTTGCAGTCCAGGAAGGATCCCAAAAAGTTGCATCTTCATAAACTCCCCTGTCTTGACTGAATGAATGCAACGCAGGACAGGGTATTGTTGCCGTACGCTCAAACCGGGTCTTTTCCATTTTCAATTTCTTGAAAATTAATGAATGCAATAAGAGATTAAGTGGCTGATTGCTTGCCTGAGCTAGAATGCTTCCTAATATAACATAGTCAGTATGGGAATAGTGTTGACTGGTACCTGGCTTAAATAAAGGTTCTTTCAAAAATGCATAATCGATTAATTCTTTATCGGACCACTGCTTAAATGGTTGGTCAATTACTGCTTTAATGAAGTCTTCGTTATAAACATAATCAGGATAACCACTAGTACCATTAGCAAGCATTTTTAAATCAACCTGATCTGCATTAGGCAAGTTGGGATACCAGCGTGCCACTTTATCTTCAAGAGTTAACTCTTTTTTCTCTACTAATAGCATCAAAGCAGTTGTTAATAGGGTCTCAGTGACTCCACCTATACGAAAAGACATATCTTTTGTTGCGGGCACAGATGTCATAGAGCTTCCAATAGCCTGAACACTAATTGGTTTTCCATTAATCCATAGGCCATAAACCATTGCTTTTACAGGTTTGCCTTTTATAAATGATCGAATTTTATTATCAAGCCATGATTGCTGAGCGGTAGATGCATAAAGTGACGCATGGAACCCGAAAAGGAACACTATGAGCACATTCTTTATTTTTATCATCAAAGCCTCAAGTTGTGTAACTTTTAACACCTATTGATTTTAATAAGTACAAAGAGGATAATAAATTACTAATTGTACTTAATGTAAACATAATAAGTACAGCACTATACTTAAATATATACCATTTTAAAAAGGCAACTATGACGTATCCTCGGAAAAAACATGTCATTCTGTCAGAGGAAATGGATGATTTAAAAAAAAGAATAAACCAAAGGAAGAAGGAACAGAAGTCATATATTGAAATTGTCAATAAAAAGGCAACCTTATCACAGCGCCTCCTCGAAGGTGTGCAAAAGTTTTGGGGTCTGATAGCTGCTATTTTTTCAGCCAGTAAAGAGCTCCCTGTTTTTGGATTTGTATTTCAAATGCTTGCAGTTTTCCCCAATGCAGTAAAAACATTAACGGATAAGAACAGTTCGATAGGGAGTAAGGTTTTTGCTACATTTTTGCTTTTATCCCTAACTGCTCTAGGCATCACTGCCTTTGTTATGGGAGGGATAATTGCGGCAAAAATTGGATTAGCTATAGCTTGTACAGCTACTGCTTTAGAAGCAATATCATTTATAGGCTCACTTTTTAATAAACATAATACGCGGACAGCTTACAAAGGAAAAAAAGAGTTTGCTAAATTATTAGACGAAGAAACAAAGGAATTTTCTCATTTAAAAGATTTGAGTAAACCTTATGCCTTAGAGAATGATAAGTATCGCGAACGATTGGAATTCCGCGCTTTAGAACTAGAACATCTACTTGAAAAATCGACCAATGAGTCACTTAAAGAAGAGCTGGCATTTATCAATATTATTCGCAATAAAAAACCATATGTAGCACCTTCAACGGATAGCATTTTTTTGCGGTTTATCAATAAGATTCGCAGTAAAATAGGGTTGTCAGAATTGCCCGCTGATGACCCTCCCGTAATCAAACTCTCAAAGTTATACCAGGACCGAAAAGATCTGGTATCTTATTTAGCGAAAAACACTGAATTGATAGATACAAAATACCAAGACAGTAACTCATCTTTGATCACTCTAGTAGGCAAACTTCAACAGCAAATTGCCCAAATCGATAAGGATATTGAAAGCATAACAGAACCATTACATGAGTTAAAACGCAATGATCTCTTGGCCAATGAAGCCATAGCTAAATCCTTTACTAATCTTGCCTTGGGAGGGGCTGGGGTGACCTTATCATTAATCGCTTTAATGATTCTTCCAATTCTTCTAAGCGCCGTAGTAGCACCGCCTATCGTAGCTACTGTTTCTACTATTTTATTAGGATTTGGTATTGGGCTGGCGATTTTTGGCGCAGTTAAGTGGGTAATGGAACTCAGGGCGACTAGGAAAGACGAGAAAATCATGCGGGAACGTACAAAAGAGCATGAAGAAATAATACTAGAAGAAGCATTATACGAGTATGACCATTGCAGTTACTCAGTAGCTATGCGTCCCCTCCTTAATTCAAAACCCGAAGAACTTCAACATCCAGCAGCAAATGATGTAGCAATAACATCAGAACCATCCGATACAGAATCACTCTCCCCACTGAATTCTTCAGACGTAACCCAATCAGGAGAATTCCAAATCTAATCGCCTGCTCCCAAAAAGATGGAGTAAAAACAGCTCTCCCTTCTTAGCCCTTTTTATCATCACTTAAATAAATTCAAAATCTCTTGATTTTTTGATTAAAGGAATACAAATAGAAAAATATTTTCCTAATAAATATTTAATAATTCGTTAATAATCGATATGTATAATCGACAACCTTTTAGATCAAATTAGACTCAGGTGTCCAATGTTTCAGAAGCAAGACTCAATAAAAGGGTTCACTCTAAAATATACGGGAGTAAAATTTAAAGACGAGGATGGCTCCGTTCATGGTATGGAAGCATTGCGAAAAAATTTTTCTGAAATGGGTGCCTTAGCTATTCGATTCCAATTAAGTTTAGCCCAGTTTTCTGCTTTGATTGAGCCAGTATGTGAAGATAACTATGAAGAAAATTCCGTTGAACATGCTGCCGAAGGAAAAAACCAGCCTGATGTATTTGGTCTTTCCAAGGGAGGGTCAACAGTGTCACAAGATACAAAATTATTAGAAAAATCCAGCCATTATAGCATTGGGAAAGGAAAAATATTAAACGAACGTAACCAAGCACTTAAATATCCCAATACAGAAAATCTTCGTGGTGGCGAATCAATTTGGGATACCATTCATTTTTCAGTCTGGCAAACAGGGATCAGTCTCAGTAGTAAACTATCAAAACAAGGATTTTTATATCTTTGTCACCCCAAAGGAATAGATTCACAGCACTACCAACTGATTACCAAAGAATTAGAGAACGGCGATTACGATATTATTACCGAAGATGACAAAAAAATTGTTAAAACACGATCAGGGGTGTTAATAGAAACATCCGCCATCCCATCAAATAACAAAATCGATCTTGACCCTGAACATACTCAAACATATCAAGATAATGGTTTTGTAGTTAATGTAACCACTCAGCCTTCCCCTATGGGTTGGATTATTAAAGAAAGTAATAAAAAATTAGTCAAGCCAGAGCACGCAGAAGATATAATGCGAGTAATACGAATTTCTAAAAGTGGGTTTCGTCGCTTACCGGAGGACCAAGGAAAATTATTAATGCTTGGTTTAATGAAAGGTAACGAACATATTCTGCACACACAAAATCGCTCATTCAATGCAATGGATATTCTTCTTGAAATTTTAGAAGAGGAATATGGCTTTGATCCTTCACAATTAATGGATTCTTCTGTCATAAAAAACGTATATAAACAAATGCAAAGCAATGCAAAAGATAAAGATATCGTAGAAGATCTATTAATGTTGAATCTTACATTTGAAATGGTTCAGCCTTTAAAGGAAACCTTAGCACAAAGTGCAAGACACCCCTTATTAAAGCATTTGACTAACTCCTATATAGTAAATCAAAATACACTTAAAGCCATCATCTATGCTTTTGATTTGCAGAAAAGAGATGATAGTCCTGCTCTCTATTTGAATGAAGATACGCACATTTCAACAGATACAGGATTAATTGATGTTCGAATTAATGGGCAATTGGCCGAACCTGATTTAACAAACCCTAAAAATGCAGCTGCATTATTATCCATTGCAGTTCTTGTTTCAGAGCAAATGATCATAGAGCAATTACTGCGAGATGTGGTTCATTATGGTGAAGAACATCCTAATGCACGAGCACTCAAAGCGATATTAAATGATGACGAGCTGTTTTTAAAGTTGAGGAAAGAAGCCTCACATTTACCCACTAATGAAAGCGGACCAATTTTAGGATTGCAGTTTGCTTACTGCGAAGAAATTGTTGCCCAAATCAGAGAAAAACTGGGTACGAACCATCTCATTGAGATAGTCCGCCAATTAGAGAGCATAGAGAATAATGAAGCTCTGGATATAAATTCGGATGGAGTCCCTGCTCTAAAGACTTTATTTAATACAGGTGAAACACTACAGCAACTTGAAGGCACTTCGGGCATCAAAGCAAGTTCAAGGGGAATTAATGGAGGATTAAGTTTAGTTATCCAAAAACTGGCTCCTATGCTATATATCAAACTTTCCGGTACAACTTCTCTTGCACCACTATTGCAAACAAAATCCAAGGGGGAAAAATCAAGTAGTGAACTAGACGCGATGGATGCCTGTCCTTTCCTTAGTGGTAAGTTAGGAAGTAAATCTGCTGAAAATCCACATGTGTTAAAAAATCACGAAAAAAAGAAAGAACAAACCTCTACTTCATGGTGTAGTTTCTTCACGAAAGTAGTAGTAACAACAGGAGTTGCTGCTGCAAGTATTTATCTTGGCAGCCAGATGATGTAATAAATATTGCTCGTATTTCATAGTGAAATACGAGCGTTTTCTTGTATATTTCTATATCCATCTCAATTCAATTCCGAAAAGTCATATTTCTCATTTTTTAAAATTCAAACCTATAATAAGAAGAAATTAATATTAAGGGACTATTCTTATGAAAACTCTTCATGGATTACTGCTGTCCACTTCATTAATTTATCAAAGTGCTTATGCTGAAAAACCACTTTCCCCACCAAGTGGGCAAGCACCTCAATGCGAGCAGGCTTATGAGAGTTCTGGGCAGATAAAAACTATAAGTAATGTTTTTAGCACTTTATCTAGTACCTGCCATTCTTCTGGCGGGATGAAATTAATACATAAAACCCTAATATCAGAATATTCAAATGAACCAACGGGAGTTTTATTTACCTGTACAGGGGAAGACTTAAATTATGTTGTTTTTTCTTGTCTCTTTTCTACAAGTGTTGGAAGCTTATAAATAATAAAAATGCTACCTAAGTATTTACAAATATTCGCCTATTGGATTGGAGAAGAAACTTCTTCACTATAATGGATGGCAGTACTACTCCTCACTTTAGGGTATACTTGTTGTGTCCTTATTAAAACACCAAAAAAGCGCATCGAATAAAATGCACCATCATGTTAATTTCAAAAGTATACAAGGGTTTGACAGACTATAAACAGACTTATCCACAGAAAATGTGTATAACTCAAATTAGATATCGTGTTTTTAAAAGAAAAATAGGTAAGTGCGGTAATGGCTTTCTTATAGCCAATCGACATTGATTTGACATAAAATTGAAATAAATATCCACAGATATTTGGATATTTAAAAAATTAGACGTATTTGTCTAAAAAACAGTCTTACTCACATAAACTTTCTTTTTTCGATTTTTATGGATAAATTTTGAACTAAAACCATTATAAAGATTACCTTATGGACAAGTTGTAAAGGATTTGGCTCGACACCCAATAGGTGATATGATAAAATTATATACATTTTTTGACGTTTAGACGCCTCGAATACGAACTTGTACATGTCCTACTTAACAACCACCAGCATTTATATTTATTGTGTATTTTTTTTAATTAGCGCCTTGATTGAATCGGTCTCATTTAATGCGCTCGGAGTTTTAGAGCAGGAAATTGTGTCAAATCGAAAAAAACTTCCTTTTATGACTGATTTAAACAGTGCTATCAAAGTATTTTTCTTTTCATTCGTCATTATCTATATTACACCTTGGCAAATGCGATATAAAACCTACCTATACAGTAATGCCCAAGAGCTGATATTTCTCTATCATGTGCTTATGGTTTTTTTTCTTGTCGCATTTGTTCCTATAATTAAACACTTACAAGCAGACATTCGAAATAACTTACCAAAATGGTATCTTAAAAATATATTAGTGGGAGACTATATTCATCTCTGGGGTATTTTGCTTGCCTGTTATATATCAATTCCTAATTTTTAATGTTACTTTTCCCACCCACTGCGCTTCCTCAGCTTATGTATTTCACTTAAGCAAAGGAGAGGATATCTCCAACTCTTGCTCGAGGAATACCTGGGTGCTCGCTCTACGTTCACCCAAGATGCATGGATTTGCAAAATGAAGGTTAATTCATATCAAACTACAAGAGGAACAATTTTATAAGGAACCAGTTCACAGTATTTTTTCCAATCATGGCCATACTTGGCAGAACATCGCTTATCGTCACGAAATGCTCTGTCAAATAACAAGACTGTCAAAAAGCAAAGGTAAAAATACGGTGCAAAATTATCAAATAAAGCAGGAACAGACCAAAAAAATGTGCCTGCAAGCTCTGGAATATAGTGGAAATGCCTGGCGATTCCCCACCATCCAGAAGCAAGCAATATGGTTTGTTTTTTATTTCCTTCCGTAGTCTCATAACGAGCCAATACTGTGACAGGTTTTTTACCCCAGATTTTACATTCACCTTGAGTCGCTCGTGCTACAAGTCTTTGTTTATCAGCAAGATAATTAATAATGATGCTCGCAAAGCCTAAGCCTAAAATAAGGGTTGCCCATTCAAAAGATAAGTGAAGCGGATGAAGCACAAGATACATACTTGGCGAAGTATAAACACAAGGAACCCATACCATGCAGCCCCAGCAAATATAAAAACCAGCACGATCATGCATAATATCCAGGGAGCGTAAATAACCCTTTTCCCACATATAAAATTTACTCAAATAGACAAATTGCAAGAAAACGGAAATGAACATTGAGTTGGATAAACCGCCTAATTCTGCTTGTTTTGCACAATAAGAAATAAGAAATAGTCCCCAGCTCATCATACCAAAGCGGCATGTAATAAATTTTTTAATACTCCATCCCAGAACTTGAGGGTAGAGTTCTGTTCCCCAGTAGTAATCAAATAATATATTCTTGGTTATTCCCGAATCGGTCGTCGAAGGAAAAAAACGCCCTTTGAGATACAAAAATATGCAGAAGATAAGACTCAACAAATTCAATGCTCCAAAAAGAGCCCCAAGATTGTCATAAAGAATAGAAGCTGAGAATAGATTCAAACCAAACGATGCAACACAAAATGATGACATCGTGACAATAAATGCAAAAACACCGTTATCTTTATAAACCGGGACATTCCCTTTAGGAGTGATAGGTCCATTAAATAGTTTTCCTGGCAGAATACGCATTAAAGCCAGCTCAAATACAGTAAAAATCAAAATAATTTTCCAAGCACTGGAAGATCCCCAAAAATAAGGCTTCCATACTGTAATTATTGTTTGCAAAAAACCGTTTTGGTTCATTAAATCCCACAGAGCAGACAAGGAGCCTTGAAGTTGAGTATTGGTATACCACATCAACATTACAAAAATGGGACATGAAAAGATAAGAAATAAGGGGCCTAAGGTATTCCTAATTTTGAAACTCATAAATGCTTCCTTACATTTTAAAAATAAATAGGATTATAATACAGTAATTTGTATCATTTAGTATCCTTTTAATTAGCTGATAAAGCGAAAATCAAAATCATGAAATGATTCTGACTATCCCCATAAATAGACTTCTTCGGAATTTCGCTACATAGTGCGTATTTGCTTTAGTTACTACTTTAATATTTAATTTATGTATACACCTCTAAAAAGTGAATATCATGTCCCAATACCATATCGAACATATGACACAAGATGAGGTTTCAATTGCTGTAGAGTGGGCACGAAAGGAAGGTTGGAATCCAGGATTAAATGATGCAGAATGCTTTTATCATACTGATCCACAAGGCTTCTTCGCTGGCAAATTAAATGGCCAAATTATCGCTGTCGGTTCAGCAGTAGTTTATGACCAAGATTTTGCTTTTTGTGGATTTTATATAGTAGATAAAAAATATCGAGCCCAAGGCTATGGGATGCAATTAACACGTGCCCGTCTGTTGTATGTTGGTGATCGCAACGCAGGAATTGATGGGGTACTTGATATGGTCGATAACTACGCTCATATTGGTTATCAATTTGCACACAGTAACGCGCGCTATGCTCTAGAACGTACTCGATTGACTCTAAAGCCTGATCCTAATTTAGTTGAATTAAAAGCTATTCCTTTTGAACAATTAACTCAATATGATCGCCACTATTTTCCTGCACCAAGGCCAAAATTTCTCTCTGAATGGATAAAACAAAATACTGCTTTGGCTCTTGGTTATGTACAGGAAAAACAATTAAAAGGCTACGGGGTAATCAGAAAATGTTTCGCAGGATATAAAATAGGCCCCCTATTCGCAGATACCCCTTCCATTGCTGAAAAACTGTTTGAGCAATTGGTCGAATATGCTCAAGGCGAAACAGTTTACTTAGATATTCCTGAGAATAACCCATTAGCAGTTAATCTAGTAAACAAATATAAAATGTCTAAAGTATTTGCAACAGCACGAATGTATTTAAAAGGAGAACCTAAACTATCTATTACAGGCATTTATGGTATTACCACCTTTGAACTAGGATAAACATGCGTGACTTAGTGGGTTATGGCTCAGAAGAAAAAAAATTTTTTTGGCCTAATAAAGCAAAAATTGCCATTAGTTTTGTGATTAACTATGAAGAAGGAGCAGAATTAAGCCCTATTAATGGTGATTCACAGGCAGAAACCTGCGGTACAGACTTTCCTTTTATACCCAAAGCCAAAGGAAAACGAAATCTGAGTATAGAATCGTTTTATGAGTATGGGAGCCGTGTAGGTATATGGCGGCTGCTACGTTTATTTGACCATTATAAAATACCACTTACTTTTTTTGTTTCCGGACAAGCATTGATATTGAATCCTTTACTTGCCGATTATCTGACACACCAAAGCCATGAGGTTGCGGGACATGGATGGCGTTGGATAAATTACACCAACATTCCACGGAGAGTTGAGAAAAAACATATTCTTTTATGTATTGAAACTCTGGAAAAACTCATTGGATATAAACCCAGAGGATGGTACACAGGCCGACGCAGTGAGAACACTCGAGAATTGTTGCTTGAAATCGGAGGCTTTCTCTATGATTCAGACAGCTATGCAGATGAATTGCCTTATTATAGTGAGAACCATTTAATAATCCCTTACTCTCTTGACTGCAATGATTTTAGATTTACGACTACACCAGGTTTTACCGACACCAAAGCATTTTATGAACAATTACTGAATACGTTTCATTATCTTTATCAAGAAAAACACCTCGCAATAATGACTATAGGTTTGCACCCGCGTTTGAGTGGAAAGCCCGATCGTTGCCTTATCTTAAAACAGTTTCTAGATTATATAACTCAGTATCAGGATATTTGGATAGCAAGACGAATTGATATAGCTCAATTTTGGATGGAAAAATCGCCCCCTGAATAACTAACACATATTTATTCTTGTTTTATAGGTTCAACAAAAAATCAGATCCGTTTACCCTGCCCAAGTGTCATGACCTGTACATGGCACTTAGGGGAATGAATTACTTAACACACCTCTAAAAATTAAATGAAATTGAAAACAGATAATCCCTGAATCAGGACAAAACTTTGCTGTGCAACCTCTAAATTATAGAGTTCCTGCTTGAATTCAGTTGCAGCGGCTAATGGGTCAACTTCTTGTAGCCTCTTTAAAATAATTTTGCTTTGTTCAATTAAATCAGTGTTTGCTGTTTCCGCGTGTTCTAACTGATTTAGGCGAGCTCCCAAGTTGGCCCGAGCATCCAAAATAGTAGTTAAAGCACTATCTATTTGTGCCAATATTTGATTATTTATAGTTGTTGCCGCCGCCTTTTCCGCAGCACTTGAATAGGGTTGATTCAAATTATTAATCATATTCTGAATCGTTGCAAAAACCGACTCATTTTGAGAGGGGGAAATTAAAAAGGCATCACCAGGATTTGGCATTCCTGAGACTTTCATTTCCATACCATTAAAACTAACACTCATCCCCTCTTCGTATAAAGGGGCATCATCAGGTAAGCCTGTAGGAGGAATTACGTTCCCGCTCACTACCCCACTAACCATGACGACTAATTGTCCCTGTGAGTTCAATGCAAAACTCATAGTGTAATCATCAGGCACATAGGCTGATGGAGTGGTTACCGAACCCGTGTTTAATGACGCAGTTCCAGTATTAGGGGTGCCTGTTTGTTGGATAGTAAAACTGCCATTTCCATTAGGTATACGCATAAAAAGAGCATCACCTGGATCATTGACAGCCATTTGTAAACTACTGGCAACAAGCTGAAAACGCTGTGTACTGTCTCCATTGTATACATATTGCCCTAACGAATTAATTGAAAAAGGAACGGTAGAGGTTTGCGCACCACTAAACATATAATCACCATTAATATCTTTCGTATTGGCAAAATCAAGCAACTCATTCAAAATAATATTTGCCTCGATCGCTAATGCCTTGCGATCCTGTTCAGATAATGTTGCATTACCCGCCTTAACCTGAATTTCCCGCAAACGCTGTAAACTGGTTGTGCAATCATTTAAAATGGATTCTTCCATGCTGAGCGCGCTCTCAGTACTTTCACGATTTTTTTGCAGAAGATCTGTAGTGCTTATACGCTGGTTCATAAGTTCTATCTGAGCGAAAGCAATAGGATCATCAGATGAATAACGTACCTTTAAAAAATTTTCGCTTAGTTGCTCTTGCAACTTTGCAACTCGTTCTTGCTTGAGTAATAAACTATTCAAACTGTTCTGATAAATTTGATTTGTTGAAATACGCATTTATCACCTCATTATTTGAAAAAGAATTTCCATCATTTGATTGGCTATTTCCATGAGCTTTCCTGCAGCTTCATATGCTTGCTTGAATTGCAGCAAATTTTCCGCTTCCTCATCCAGATTAACCCCACTAATACTTTCCTGATAATCCACAGATTGCTTATACAAAACCTGAAATGCATCACTGCGATTTTTAGCCTCGTTTGTTAGGCTGCCTGAATCAGAAAGTAAATCAGAATAAACGTCAAAAAGCGTTTCTGTACCGCCAGAAAAAATATCTTGTTGTTGAATTCCAGCTAGAAACAACCCATTGCGGTTATCACCATACCCCCCTTGGTTGTATTGGGCTGTAAACTGATCGCCTGTATTTGGGGCGCCAGATAGAGTAATAGAATAAGACGGATTGATATTATCTGGAATTTGAATCACATTGTTTGTATTAGGAACAAAAGCAATTGGGCCAGTTGTAATACCATCAGTCATGTTAATCAAATTAAATTGAGTTGGGGAAATAAAATCAATAGTATATTGTTTTGTGACCTCAGTGGTATTTAAAACAGCTCCAAGATCAATTTTTCCTTGCCCTGTGTTGTTTAGGGAAGCACTGGTTTGAACCGGTGATGCAAGCGCCAATTGGCGCGGATCACTCATCAATAAGGCAAAATTTGAAGCAGCCCCGCGCGTAGGCATAATTGTAAAAGAATCGTTATTTGCCAAATTAGCTATGTTATCTACAGTAATAGTCATCCCATCAACTACAATTTGTCCTGCAGGAGGAGCTGGTGGATTGCTACTCCAATTTAAAGTTACCGCAGAGCCGTCAGAGTCGCGAATTAGTGTTACCTGATTTGCTCCTGCATTGGTAACTACTAGTTGGTAATCCGTTATTTTGGTTTGTGAAATATCAGAAATATTCACAGACAATACTCCAGACCCTGTATTAGTTGCAGCCTCAATCGAGCGATTCAATTGTAAAGCCTGGCTGTTATAATCGGTAAAAATGTTCTGTCCTAACTGGTTGTTCAAATCCATACCCAAGCGATTTTGAGCATTGAATGTCTGTGCTAAACCAATCGCCATTTGGCCTATTATTTGGCTGGTTTTAGATAAAATATTTCTTTCATAATCCAATAAACCACCTAATGTCCCGCTTACTATTTGATTTGTAATATCTGTTTTTCCTGCACCTGTATCCAATGAAATATGAGTCCCTTGTGCTGCTAATTGATCATAGCTGACAGTCATAGCGCGTTGCGTTGCTCCAATCACCAGCATTTGGCCGCTACCAATACCAACATTTACCATCCCATTATCTTGTTCCACAATAGTTAAATCGGAGTATTCGGACAGTTGCTTGAGCAACTCATCCCGCTGATCCAATAACTCAGGTGAATTAGCAGAGTTCATTATTTGTCCGTTCACAGCAGCAAGGTCTGATGTTAATTGATTAATTTTATTTGCTATTTCCTTTATCTGTGCCGTGGAGTTTTCTTGATATTGATCGAGATTTTGCTGTAAGAATAAAAATTGACTTGCTAATAATTGACTTTGACTCATCACAACATTTCGCGACGCAACGCTATCTGGTGCATTATTTAATTGGCCTAACGAATCAAAAAATGATTGCAAAGATGAAGAAAGACTGCTGCCATCCTGGGAAAGTAATTTATTAATTTGTAGGGCTTGCTGGTAAAAGGTGTCGTATTGAAATTTAATGCTTTGGGTACTTCTCACTTGAGCATTAGCAAATTGATCCACATTACGGGAAACGTTATTTACTGCTACTCCTGTACCAATAAAAGAGCCTGCAAACTTACGTGATGGAGTTGCAGTAAATTGAATACTTTGTCTTGAATAACCTCGAGTTTTGATATTTGCAATATTATTTCCAGTAACACTCAATGCGTTTTGAAAAGCATTCATTCCCGAATAGGCAATACTTAGTATTGACATAGTTACTCACTCCCATCCCTAACCTAATATTGAATTGAAATAGCCATCAAACCTGATCTAATTGCTCACATCGTTGAATAGCCTGGTTTAATTCGTCACCATGATAAATTGATAAAATTTTTGTACCATACTCAGGATCAGTGGCATATCCGGCCTTATGTAACTCATTGACATAAAGCTCTGCATTTGCGGTACTGGCTAAAGCGTTTTGATATCGTTCACTGCCTTTAATTAAAGAAATATAATCATTAAAGCTATGTTCAATTGATGAATATTTTCTGAAAGATGCATTTACTTTAATTGGAGTATCGGCAATATATTCTGTTGTCTTTACATTTACTGCGTTAAATTCGCTACTACTATTCGACTTGATATTAAACAAATTATTGCTGCTGGACCCATCAATATCCTTAGTGACAAATTTTCCCCATCCTGTTTCCAATGCAGCCTGCGCCATTAAAATTTTAGGATCCAAACCAATGAGTGACGCAGCTTGCTTAGCCTGAGGCCAAATTGATTTGACGAACTCATCAATTGTGGTAGCTGCTGGTATATCCTGTTTTGCTGTTGTGACTGAAATAGCAGGCCCAGAAGGAAGAATCTTATCCTGAGCAGGTGTACTATCATCTGGTTGAGCCGCAGTAGGTAGATTACGCTCCATTTGTTTTGCAAGCATGTCAGCCAAACCAATACTTTTGGAATTTGCAATAGTACTCGCATATTGAGCATCTAACATATCCTGAAATGTTTCCCGATCTTTACCTCTAAAAGGGCTGGATTCATCAAGAAAGTGTTGCCCCATACGCATACTTTTCAACATAGATTGTAAGAATATTCCTTCAAATTGCTTTGCTGCATCAGGCAGCGCTTCTTTTGCATTATTTTGAGCCTGAACTTTTAGTTCATTTAATGCATTAAAATCACTGGTTACAATTCCATGTACAGTCATAATAATCCTTTTATCTTAATCGATGATACTTTACATTTTTAATCCAAATACATATCTATATTACAATTAGTGTCGCATTTAATGCACCCGCCTGTTGTAATGCCTCAAGGATAGCAATCACATCAGCTGGAGTTGCACCAACAGCATTAATCCCTCGAACAATATCTTTTAATGTCACACCACGCGGCAAGACAAATGCATGGTTATTTTTTTGGTCAATCGATACTTGCGACTGCTGTGTAGAAACAGTTCGTCCATTTGCAAAAGCATTAGGTTGGCTTATCACTGGGGTCTCAGTCACACTAACTACTAAATTACCATGCGAAACTGCAGCAGATTTAACCATGACATTCGAGGAAATAACTACTGTTCCAGTACGTGCGTTAATAATAATCTTAGCTATTGCCTCGGCGGGTTTAAATTCTATGTTTTCCAAAACTGAAACATAATCCACGCGCTGGGCCATTTTCTTAGGGGCAGTAACAACCACTGAAGCGGCATCCAATGCTCTGGCAGTTCCTGGCCCCATCATTTCATTAATGGCATCACTCATGCGCTTGGCTGTTGTAAAATCAGGAGTATGTAAATTAAAAGTCAAATCTTTTGTAAAATAAAAAGGATTAGGTATATCTGCCTCAATGGTTGCACCGTTTGGAATCCGCCCTCCACTAGGAACATTTACCGTAACACTTGTGCCATCACTTCCTGCAGCACTTACACCAGATACAATCACATTTCCCTGCGCTATTGCATAAACTCGCCCGTCAGCTCCTTTTAATGGAGTCATTAACAAGGTGCCACCTAACAAACTTTTTGAGTCGCCAATCGACGAAATATTGACGTCCAGGGCCTGGCCTTTTTTCATAAAAGAAGACAAACTTGCTGTCACCATAACCGCAGCCATATTTTTTGAATTTAGCTTGGTCCCTGGTAGTATGTTAACACCTAATTGTGTGAGCATATTTGCAAAGGTGTCTTCGGTATATCGAGTTCCGTTTTTATCTCCAGTACCATTTAAACCAACCACCAAACCATAACCAACCAACTGGTTTGTGCGAACACCAGCCAAAGTAGCAATGTCTTTAATGCGTTCAGCATAAACATGATTTGATATCAAGTTTATAGCAAACATCCATGTAATTATCAGCAATCGCCGCATTACAATTCCTTAATTAAGCATTCTTATAAATAAAAATCCCTTTCTTACGATAAAGCGAAACACTAGTCAGTTAGATACCCATTTCAAATCATATTAACGTTATTTGGATTACCGGTTAGTTTACGTTGGGAATAATGGTCCCCACATAATTCGCGCCAGCCATCCCTGGGCATTCGTGTTATTCACTTGTCCAGTACCGCCATACGCAATACGAGCATTAGCCAGACGATCTGAGGTAATGGAGTTATCAGCCCGAACATCTTGAGGTCGAATAATACCGGATAAACGTACATACTCCTCACCCTGGTTGATTTTAACCCATTTTTCTCCCTGAACTACCATGTTGCCATTTGCCAACACTTGAGCCACAGTAACTGAAATACTTCCCGCTAACTTATTATTTTGTACTGCCTGAGCAGAACCGTTGAACTGTCGCTGATTGTTCAAATCAAAATCCATACTGTAACCATTTAAGGATATTGGACGTCCCAAAAAGAGTTTGTTTTTGACTACGTTTGTATCTGTCTTCATCTGTTGCAGTGTTGCATTTTTAGATGCATTGGTGCTTTCAACTAAAAATACAGTAATTATATCGCCAGGATGCCTAGCCCTTGGTGTTTCAAAAAGAGGCAATGCTGTTTCAGCACTATAAATAGCTCCAGACTCTTTCCTCAACTCCTTTGGATCAGGGGTTGTAGGATAGGTAGGTGCATAGTCAGGCTCCTTTCCACGCTGGGGAGGATTAAAAAGTTCGCAGCCACTTATAAGCATGACAACTAAGCTTACAACAAGTAAATTAAATAATTTCATTAATGAAATCTTCTTAAACAGTTTGATTCAAGTATTGCAACATGTTATCCACTGTCTGGATGCCCTTTGCGGTAATTTCGTAGCTTCTTTGTGCTTGAATCATATTGACTAATTCTTCAACCACATTCACGTTCGAAGCTTCTAAAGAGCCTTGCAACAAAGTACCAACCCCCGAATTTCCCGGATTATTCAGTGTTGCAGCACCACTCGAAGCAGTTTCTATAAAAAGGTTTTGCCCTATAGGTTGAAGCCCTGTCGGGTTCGTGAAATTAGCGAGTTGAATAGTTCCGAGTACAGTTGGGGTATTGCTTCCAACCACAGTAGCACTCACTACTCCCTCTGTACTAATTGTTACTCCTAAAGTTTGAGTAGGGATATTTATTGCAGGTTGCAACGGATACCCGTTAATATCAACAAGTTGGCCTGTATTATCCACTGTAAAAGTACCGTCACGCGTATAAGCCTGGGTACCATCTGGCATTAAAATCGTAAAAAATCCTTGTCCCTGGATCATTAAATCATAAGGATTCCGTGTATTTTGTACACTTCCCTGCTCAAATATTTTTTCCGTAGCAGCTAAATGGACCCCTGCACCTGAATTTATTCCCGTGGGAATTAAAGAGTTCTCTGAAGATTGGGCCCCAGCCTGGCTTGAATTCTGATAAAGCAAATCCTGAAATATTGCTCTATCTTTTTTAAATCCAGTCGTATTAACGTTTGCCAAATTATTAGCAATCGTAGCGATATTTTTTTCTTGTGCTTCCAAGCCTGATTTACTTACCCATAATGCTGGTTCCATGGAGATCCCTCCGCAATTATTCTTATTCTTCAACTGGAGCTACACCAACTAATTTCTATACATCGTTGTAAGCTTGTTGGGCTCAGTCATGCACTTGAGTACACTCCTTCGCCCCTTGATACTTGCGCCTGTCTAGAACTTAGGGGATAGCACTATAAATTAATTATCATTCTTGCAATACTTGTGCCAGTTTTTGGAAATTGTCTTCGACTGTGGATATCAGCTTCATATGCGCATCATATTCACGCCCAGAGGTGATCATTTCAACCATCTGATCAATAGCATTCACATTAGATCCTTCGATAGCCCCGCTTCTAACCTTAACACTCCCATCAGCAGCAGTCGGAGTACCGCCATTATTCAATTGGAATAAACCTTCTGAATTTTTGACAACATTATTTTTATCGAGTGTGACTAACTTAATTCTGTCCACTATGGCCGCGCTTTTAGGATCGCCTCCCAATGGAACAACCGTAATTGTACCATCAATTCCTATGTTGACAGATTGGGCTGGAGGGATCGAAATTGGGCCGCCATTACCTAAAACCGGATGCCCGGAACCGGTTGTTAATAAGCCATTAATATCCAAATGTAAGTTCCCAGCTTTAGTATAAGCCTCTTTGCCTTGACTGTTACTTACTGCAAACCATCCATTACCCTCAATTGCCAGATCGAGATTGCGCCCTGTTGTCATAATCTCACCAGGACTCAAATCAACTGCGCTCGGGTTTTGTATCGAAAAGGATGGCCCTTTGCCGGATCCATCTGTATTTGCATACATAGTTTGTGCCTGATACATATCCGCTTTAAAGCCTGGAGTACTCACATTCGCCAAATTATTGGCGATTATCTCCTGGCGTTTAAAACCGATACGCCCTCCACCTGCAGCATTATACAAGATAGGATCCATGAGTTACCTCCTAACGCATATTAATAATAGTTTGTGTGATTGTATCGCCAGCACGAATTGACTGGGCATTGGCTTGAAAGTCACGTTGCGCACTAATCAAATCAACTAATTCACTTGTTAAATCAACATTAGATTGCTCCAACATACCTGATTTAACGGCACCAAAACCTCCTGAGGCAGCAGTACCAATTAAAGGCTGTCCTGACGCGGAAGTTTCAGCCCAACAAACATTTCCCATATTTTGTAGGCCTGTAGGATCAGCAAAATTAGCTAATTGAATTTGTCCCATAGCCATAGACTGGCCATTGGTATAAATTCCCAAAATAAGCCCGGTATCATCAATACTCAGGCTAGCCAGGCTTCCTGTTGTATAACCATCTGAGGAAGTAGATTGAACACCAAAAGGACTACCAAACTGCGTACTGTTCGATAAATCAATATTCAAACTTAAAGGATTGGCACCATTATTCAAATTAAGTGACAGCGGAATGAGATTATTACCTATTGCGGTACCTCCTGGACTAGCAACCCCGACAAAGGATCCATCTGAATTAAAATTCACTTCGAACAGATTTGTTGTATTATCTGTTCCCACATTGGCTGGAACATTTTGGTTATCAATTTGAAAAGCTACATACCATTGATTCTCTGTACCTGGAGGAGTTGACGCATTAGGTTGACCGGCTGCTGCAGCAGAGTCTGCTTTGATAAAATACATGCTAAGCACATGCGAATTTCCTAAGCTATCATAAATAGTTAATGATGTTGGATTATTATATGAGCTACTAAGTGGCGCGGCTCCACCAGTCCAGTCAATGGCAGGAGGAGTACTTTGTGAATTTAAATTGACGCCAGTCGTCACAGTGGTACTTGCCTGCGGACTTATATTCTCTGTATTTATCTGTAATTTTCCAGAGGTTCCTGTAATATTTCCATTGCCATCAGAAAGGAGTCCAGTAAGAAATTGCCCGTTGGCATTAGTAATATAATTTTGGTTATCCAAATTAAACTGACCTGCGCGTGTGTATACCGCCCCTCCGCCTGGATTGTTTAAAATAAAAAAACCAGAACCATTCACTGCAAGATCCAGGCTATTTGTACTACTGGATAAATTTCCAGATGCGAACGATTGCTGAACTTGGGTCAGCATCACCCCACTACCTATAGAAGTACTGCCTGCACCAAAGCTGCCGTAACCACCAAAAGCATAAATATCACCAAAGTTAGCCCGAGAGCCCTTAAAACCTACAGTTGAAGAGTTTGCAATATTATTACCTATAACATCCAAATTACTAGTTGCTGCCTGAAGTCCACTTAACGCTGCGTCAAAAATCATTTTAGCCTCCTGCTTTTAAACTGATATTTGTCTTACCTGATCCAATGATATTGGACCAATCCCTGCTACATTCAATTTTAAGCCTTCTCCATTTTGGCCGAGACTTACACTATCAACATTGGCAGAGGTCATTGTTTTTAATGATACTTCTTTCCCTCCATATACAGCATGCACTTCAATTTTATATTTACCCTCTTTCATCCGATTATTGTCACCGCCGGTACCATCCCAACCAAATTGAAAAAATCCGGGAGCAGGCTGGCCTAAAGGAATCGTTTTTATTAGTTCACCAGATTCTGAATAAATTGAGGCACTTAAATTACTTAGACCTGGTGGAATATCAACTGCTGCCTTTGCATCACCCTCGGTACTTAGTTGAAGAGTCTGGCTGTTGACTAAAACCTTACGCCCTACTAAAGCCGAAGCTTGTAAAGCCTGATTTGATTGCAGAGATGTTGCCATTTGTTGTAACGACTCTTGCATTTTGGCTACTCCATCATTAGTACTGAACTGTGCCAATTGCGATAAAAATTCGCCGTTTACCTGCGGTTGCATTGGATCCTGATTTTGAATTTGAGCAACCATTAAACGAAGAAAATCCTGTTGCCCCAAACTATTTTTTGTTGTGGAATCGATTTGATTGTTCAATGATGGGTTAGATGCGTTAGTTCCATTAACTGAATTTGTCGACATTCACTTTTCTCCCTTATTCACCCAACTTTAAAGTTCGTAACAACAGTTGTTTTGTTGTATTAAGCAATTCAACATCCATTTGGTATGACCTTGAAGCAGAAATTACGTTTGCCATTTCTTCAACATAGTTCACATTCGGTGTATAAACAAATCCATCTTTATCTGCCAGGGGATTATCAGGTGCATAACGCTTGCGAGGATCTAAGGTACTTTCATAAGTTCCTTTAAGCTGAACCCCTCCTGATGCTTGTTCCCCTATCCATTGGTTTGCCTGCTCCTGTACTGCTTTGAATATCGGATACTTCGCTTTGTATGTTTCATCAGCGCTTCCTGATTCTACATTAGCATTACTCATATTCTCAGCGCTAGTGGTCAAACGCGCTGTTTCAGCGGTCAATGCGGAGCCTGCAATATTAAAAATTGCACTTAATGTCATTCTTATTCTCCTTTTAGCGCAAGCATCATGGATTTGATTTTACCATCAAGAAAGCTCAGGCTGGCTTGGTAGTTAAGGGAATTGCGTGCAAATTCTGTGGTTTCCAAATCTTTATCCACTGTATTACCGTCTAAAGATACTTGCGACGTCACTCGATATTTCAAATTCGCAGAAAAATCGGCGTTTGTATTAATATGATTAGGCGACGTAACCTCCATCTTTTGTGCACCACCAGCCATACTGGCTGCTAAAAATTCGTTGAAATCGATATCTTGAGCTTTATAATTGGGTGTGTTGACATTGGCTAGGTTGTTCGCTAATTGCGATGCCCTTTGATCACGAGCTACTAAAGCTTGAGCATGTATTCCAAAATATGAATTCAGATCTAACGCCATATTTTCCCCCTTCAAGTATGTTCAACAACAAAAGCAAACATTGTGCCAATTTCAAATAAATGAGAAAATAAGCGGGTTATAAATTGGGGTGCTCAGCCATATGTCAAAAAATCATACTTTTCCAGAAAACGCGATTGAACAAGTAAAAACCTACCTCTTAGAATTACAAAATAAAATTTGTTCGAGACTTGAGCAGCTTGATGACCAAGCTCGATTTATTGATGATGCTTGGAAACGTCCCTCTGGTGGCGGCGGAATTACACGTGTTTTAACGCAAGGTTCAGTTTTTGCAAAAGCAGGTGTCAATTTTTCTCATGTCTCTGGAGCACATCTTCCTGCTTCAGCAAGCGCACACCGCCCCGAATTAGCAGGCAGAAATTTTAATGCGCTCGGCGTATCATTAGTAATTCACCCTGATAATCCCTATGTTCCTACATCGCATGCTAATGTTCGCTTTTTTCTTGCAGAAAAAGATGGGGCTGAACCAGTTTGGTGGTTTGGTGGTGGATTTGACTTAACTCCCTATTATGGATTTGAAGAAGATTGCAGGCATTGGCACCAAACTGCCTTACGTGCCTGCCAACCTTTTGGCCAGGAGATTTACCCTAAATTCAAACAATGGTGCGATGATTATTTTTTTATTAAGCATCGAAATGAAGCTCGCGGAATTGGTGGCTTATTTTTTGACGATTATAATGAAATAAGTTTCGAGCACAGTTTCGCACTGATGCAGAGCATAGGGGATCACTATATTGAGGCTTATTCTCCAATAGTGTCACGTCGCAAGTCCCATCCTTTTGGCGAAAGAGAAAAAGCATTTCAACATTATCGAAGAGGGCGTTATGTAGAATTCAATTTGGTATATGATCGTGGAACCTTATTTGGCTTACAATCAAATGGCAGAACAGAATCGATTTTAATGTCTTTACCACCTGAAGTCACCTGGGAATACAATTGGCAACCTGATGCACATAGTGCAGAAGCAAAACTTTATACCGATTTTCTTCCACCACGCGATTGGTTAGCGTACTCAAATACTTAAATCTGATAAGGTACAGAGTTCTACTATTCTTACTCTATCTTACGTCCCTCGGCCTCGGGATGAACGCAAGGCACTAAGTTGTTTACTGGTCAGTGCCTCTGTGCTTCACTTAGGTTATATCCCACTTTATTATTTTTCTAGCAAAACCACCCTTTTTAAATTGATCTTGGCCAGTAAGGCAACCACAGCATTTAATAAACTCAAAATAAAAAATATCTTCGGGATTGCGGCACTAAAGTGTAATAAACTAATAACCATAATCGTCCCTATAACCATGAACAGGGCGTTATAAACATTATTGGTCGCAATAATCCTGGCTCTTGACTGAGGGGGGCTGGCAACTTGTAAATAGGTATACAAAGGAACAACAAATAAACCGGAACTAAAAGCTAACATGAATAAATCAAAAGCAATACGCCAATGAGTAAACTGTGTAAAAAAAGTATTTAAAGTAAGTAGTGAACCTTCCTCCATTAAAGGGGTTGCCCAATATAAATCCATGGTAAAGAAGGAAACAGCAAACATTGCCCAAGGAACCATAGGCAAGCTAATTCGCCCTTGAAAAATAAAATTCACGGTTACTGAACCGCAGGCAATTCCTACGGAAAACAAAGCAAGAAATAATGCAAAAACCGTATTATTTGCTCCTAAAACATAATTTGTATAATCCGGTAGTTTTGTCAGGATTACTGTTCCTAATAACCAAAACCAAGATAAAATCAAAATAGATAAAAAAATACCGAAATGTTCAGTAACCTGCTTCAGCATCTTATATGTCACTCGCCAAATCTGCATATCGATTTTTATCTTTTCGGAGGTGGACGGGGCTCTTGGGATAAATAGACTTGAAGTTAAACCAGCAACCGCAATTATCACTGTCAAGAAAACCGCCATATAGGGTCTAGGATTGTTCATTCCAATGGATAAAGAACCCATAGTAGTTCCCAGTAAAATAGCGATAAAAGTACTTCCATCAATCAAACCTGTTGCACCTAGTAAGTCTTTCTTAGGCAAATGATCTGGTAAAATGGCATATTTTATTGGTCCAAAAAAAGTTGAGTGCACCCCTAAGCCAGTCAAAGTGAGCATCATCATAAAAATATTCCCCCAATATAGGGAAAAACTACCAACAATCATTAAAAATAATTCTAATATTTTAATTAGTCGAGTCATCAATGCTTTATCGTATTTATCTGCTAATTGTCCAGCAGTCGCTGAAAGAAGAAAAAAAGGCATTATAAACAGAGCACCCGCTATTGCTTGGTAGAATTCAGATTGAGCTTGGTCATGTGTTAAGTGGTAACTAATCAATGTGAGCATCGCTAATTTGAATGCATTATCGTTGAAAGCACCAAAAAATTGAGTAAGAAAAAAAGGCAAAAATCTACGTTCTTTTAACAGGTAAAAAGCACCAGTGCCCATTAGCAAAACTCCATGGATTAATATAACCGTTCATGTATTAACTAAAAGATGAATACTACACTGAACGGTTATATAATTCTGCACTTTCTATCAATAAAAAACGTGTAAGTCTGATTGATTCGATTTTAAAGTTGGAGGAAGAAGATGATTATGCTTTAAAATCAATCCTGCAAGTTTATCATGTGCCACTGCCTCACGTACGAGTCGAGACAACCCTGTTTCTGAAATTCTATTATCCGATAAATCTGCGTATTGTAAATTTTTATTGGATTTTAATGCTTGTGCAATAAGATCGGCTCCAGCATCGCCTATTTTATTACTCCTAAGGTTAAGATGAGTCAAGGATTTTGATTCTGTAATCATGTCAGCAATTTCTTTTGCGCATTTTTCATCCAAATTATTGTAGGAAATATCCAAAACTTTTAATGTTGTATGCTCCAACACAAAATGATGCAATGCCCTCATTCCGCCTAAACCAAAATCATTACAGCTTAGCACCAGCTCATTCAATTCCGTATTCGCCTCTATTGCCTTCAACAAATACTGTACTCCGGCATCACGCAACCAATTTAAGGATAAATCCAAAACCTTCAATTTTTTCTTTTGTAAAAAAGAGAAAAAATCAGAAGAAATTTTTTCCCCTATCCAATTATCTACGAATTTGATTTTATTCAGCTTTTTAGTGGGTAATGATTCGAATATATAGGTAACTTGATCGGTATCAATATGATTTGAATAAAATGAAATTTCATTAACTTTTGTTGATAATTTAAAAATGTCATGTAGTGCATGATAATCATTTTCATTCAAACTGGAATGATCAACACTGATTTTTTTTATTGATTTACATTGCCTTGCGCCCTTTGATTGTAAATATTTATTAAGATGGGGAAGCGCCAAGTGGTGTTGTATCTTAAAAAGTTCTATTTCTTCTAACTTTCCATGCTCATGTTTCAGTCGAATTGTCATATTGCACCCTCTTTAAAATGAATCACTATTTAAGTGTAGATGATATTTTTCTTTTGGATGTAATGACTTATAAGTTTTTTTCTTTAAAAAAAGGGGTTTATTCATGTTCCATTCTGAGAGGATTCTCTCATAGAATTTTTATTCCTCCCTGCTGTGCTTTATACCGGAAGAATTCCGATTTTTCACGCTAGATCTAGATATTGATAAACATTTCTGCTGCGCTTATGCGGGATAGTCAAGAAAGTGCAAAGTCAAGAGGGAGCTTTTCAAAACATGTGCACAAAATGGCTAAAAGCTCTTCAAGTGTGAGATGCATCTCTCAGGGGATTTGTCGCTCTAGATGCAAAAATTCCCTGTTCGATATAATTAGATTTGCGTTACTAGGCGAGTCAGCACATTTCCTGGTCCTACTTCTATAAAAACGGTTTCCCCCTTATTTTTTAAATAACGAATCGTTTCCGTCCAACGAACAGGATGAGAAATTTGCTTTACTAAATTTTCCTTAATCATGTTGTCGCTATAAAGCTCTGCAGTCACATTGGAAATTACTTTGGCCTTAAGCGGGGAGAATTCAAAGGGAGCCATAAATTTTGCAAACTCACTAGCTGCTGCTTGCATATAACGGGAATGAAATGCGCCACTGACTTTTAAGGGTACGCACATCAGGGCTTCATTGGCAAGTAACTCATTCGCTTTGGCAATATCTGCAGCGAGTCCAGAAAGAACAATTTGTTTCGGCGAATTAAAATTTGCAAAATCTACAGAGTCCAAACCATTGGCCCCCAGTAAAAATTTAATTCGCTCTTCAGATAAATTAATTACTGCCAGCATTCCCCCGCCGCTTGCTTGAGCCATCAACTCACCACGCTTTTGCACAAGCTTTAGTCCGGTAACAAAATCAAAAACACCTGCTGCAAATAAAGCAGCATACTCTCCTAAACTATGTCCTATGAGATATTGTGGTGCCGGCTCTTCACCAGCCCTTGCCAAAAAAGAGAGGGCTTCAACAACGTATAATGCGGGTTGTGTATACTCAGTATTGCTCAATTGCTGTTTTGGATCATCTAAGCATAATTCTTTAATGGAATATCCTAAAATCTCATCAGCTTGTTTTATTTCCTCAGGGAAATGCGAAAATAATTCAATTCCCATCCCTTTTACCTGGGATCCTTGTCCGGGGAACATAAAGATAGTCATAAGATACTCCTTTTCTAATGCGATCGTTTAAACACCACTCATGATAAATATAACGGTGACTAATGTCATCTAATAAATTTTAATCAGTGTGTGATGATGTGAATCCAAAGGTCTGTTTGCATTTCGCTAGCTAAGTAAAAATGACTTGTTTTTCGAGTGCCGGAAGCGCAGAAAAAATGTAAATAGGCCCAATATTTCGCCAAAGAATTGACTGTTAATGATTAAAAATGGAGCAATATCATTATCGCTCCACAAGGCTAATAAAACTTTATAAGTTCTAAAGAGTTTATGGCAAGTAAATTGTGCCTTCTAAATAGAGATGACTTGTTCCATAAAGAAAAACTCGTCCTTCCTTTACCTCACATTGCAATTTCCCCCGACGGGTTCCACCTTGTATCGCATCAATACGTGATTTACCTAATCGCTCACACCAGTAAGGGGCAATTACACAATGAGCTGAACCAGTCACTGGATCCTCTGGAACATTACATCCTGGATAAAAACACCGTGAATAAACATCAGTATTTTTACCTGGAGCAGTTAATATCAGACCTCTATACTCCAAGCGTGCTACGGCATCTAAATCTGGATCTGCTGTACGCACGTCGTCTTCATCTTCATAAACAAACATTAAATCAAACTGACTTTTTAAGGCTTTCAGAGGTTTTTTTAAATTTAACTGCTGCAGCTCAGGTGGTAATTCAATTGGGTGAGGAGGTAACTCTGGAAAATCCATCATTAAACCATTGTCATTTTTGTAAACAATAAGCGCCCCGCTTTTAGAATTAAATTTTAATTTTTTATCCTTAAATCCTAGTTTCTCAAAAATAACATATGCACTTGCAAGCGTTGCATGACCGCATAGAGCGACCTCTTCATTTGGGGTAAACCATCTTATATAGAATCCATCTCCTTCAGGAACAAAAAAAGCGGTTTCAGATAAATTGTTTTCAGTAGCAATATGCTGCATTTCTTTATCAGTTAACCAATGTTCTAAAGGACAGACTGCTGCAGGATTACCTTCAAAAAGAGCAGATGCAAATGCATCTACCTGATATATAGATAAGTTCTTCATATTCCACCTTTTAAAGAAAAATTAATAAACAAGAAGAAGATATATGAAGGTACTTTAGAAGAATTCAAGAGGTATTAATACGTTTTTCTTTTGGGGGTATTTTAGACAAAAAAAGAATATTGATTAATTGTTACATCCCTATGATTTAAGATTTTCGAGCTCAACAAGAGCTTACGGAAACAAATCCAGATTGCAACTATAACCAAAAATCCATTGCATGAAAAGTAACCCGGGTTATGGAAAAACCTCGCCCAGGCTAAACTTAACACGCAGCGATAGCTGAGAATATATTGATTCGTTACCTTACTATTCAGTAATAATTGTAACGTCTTGTGCTTTCAGTCCTTTAGGTCCTTTATCAAGCACAAAGGATACTGGATCATTCTCGTGAAGGGTTTTAAATCCAACACCTTGGATATCTTTATAATGAACAAAAATATCATCACCATTTTCATTAATGATAAATCCAAATCCTTTTTTCTCATTGAACCACTTTACATGGCCCGTTTCTCTTTGCGACATTAGCTATCCCCTTTGTCTTAAGCTTTACTATCCAACTATTACAGATGTTTATTTTCAGCACAAAAATCTTTACTATTAAAGCGCTGAGTAATTATAAACATACACTCATGTAAGAAATATTTCTTTACATATAGATTAGCATAGCAGTTTTTTATTGATTGTTAAGGATTTTTTAAAAAAATCGATATCTTTATAATTTTTTTTTCTATTGGAAATACATAATGAATCAGATGAAATCAGCTTTTATAAAATTAGCACTTGATTGCCAAGTTTTAAAATTTGGTGAGTTTACTTTAAAGTCTGGCCGCACCAGCCCCTATTTTTTTAATGCAGGTTTATTTTATCAGGGCAACGCTTTAAAGCAATTAGGCCAATTTTATGCCAAAACATTACTTGAGCATCAGGCTGAGTTCGACCACTTATTTGGCCCAGCCTATAAAGGATTACCTCTTGCTACAGCTACAGCTATTGCCTTAGCTGAACTAGGGCAAGAAACTACGGTTACATTTAATCGAAAAGAAGTAAAAAATCATGGCGAGGGAGGCCAATTAATTGGTGCGCCCTTAACTGGAAAAACAATTGTCATTGACGATGTTATTACTGCAGGCACAGCGTTTAGAGAGTCACAGATTCTAATTAGGGAAAATGGAGGGCAATTGAATGGAGTTATTATCGCCCTAGATCGATGTGAGCGAGGATTAACTAACGAATCAGCATTGGCTGAAATTAAAGCGCAAGGTATTGACGTATATTCAATTATCACTTTATTTGATTTAATCGATTACTTAAAAAGTACAAATCAAAACGAACAAGTAAAAAAACTCGAAGCATACCAATCTGTGTATGGTTGTTAATTTCAATATATAAAAAAATCTGCTATCCCTGCCTACGGAGGGATGACAGATTTTTAGACATCGCTAAAGACTGTAGAAACGTATTTTCCTATATGCGATAAAACTAGTCTCTTGCTAAATAGTAAACTTTAATGCCCTCTACCTACTGCGCTTTATGCGCGGTATCCAGAGATTTTACTTTAAAAAAATAGTAGCAGTGCCTTTCAGTATCGTTTTGGATTACGTGCATAAAGTGCCGTACGTTACTTTATCAACCTTTATTGCTCGCACATTTTGTTGACAGCATTAAAAAGAGTCAGTATGATTTGATTAATGTTCTATTACACTAATACATTAACATGAAAACACATACAACAGTAAAACATTCTGCTTTGCCTGATTTAATGCACGCCATTAGTTTGCTGGAGAGTAAAGACGAAGCATTGCAATTTTTTATCGATTTGTGCACCCCAGCAGAACTCGAGGCAATGGCAGATCGTTGGCAAGTTGTTCCTTTATTGCGGCAAGGTATCCCCTATCGCACCATTCATGAACAAACAGGGGTCAGCGTGACCACAATAACTCGTGTAGCACGTTGTTTAAGTTTTGGTACAGGCGGTTATGAACTAATCGCGAAGAGATTGGAGTTGTCGTGAAAAATCGTTTACGTTTGGCCTTACAAAAGAAAGGGCGTCTATCTGAAGAATCTTTAAGGCTTTTGCAGCAATGTGGCTTGAAATTTCGTATTAAACCAAATAGCTTGCTTACTCATGTTGATAACTTTCCTATTGATTTACTTTTCGTCCGCGATGATGACATACCTACTTTAGTATTCGATGGCTTATGTGATGGCGGAATCGTTGGGGAAAATGTCTTACTGGAAGCCTCGCTTGCCAACCCACAAAAATTATATAAAACAACAGCAGCATTAGGCACTTGCACTTGTCGTTTATCCATAGCCATTCCTGAAGCTACAGATTATGAAGGACCAGGAAGCTTGGATGGCAAACGAATTGCAACGAGCTATCCTAATTTACTAAATCAATATTTACATGACAAAAAAATATGCGCGGAAAGCCTTGTGCTATCCGGATCAATTGAAGTTGCACCACGAATGGGTATGGCGGATGCAATTTGTGACCTTGTTTCAAGTGGTCAAACTTTAGAAGACAATAAACTATATGAAGTTGATACCGTGCTGTTTAGTCAAGCTGTATTAATCCAAAGCGCGCAGATTTTTTCATACATGTTTCAGGATCTATTTGACATGCTTGCGCGGAGAATCCAGTCAGTACAACAAGCGCAGGAAAGAAAATATATAGTTTTTCATGCTCCGAAATCAGCCCTTGATGCAATTGCAGAAAAATTGCCTGGAGCTGAGTCACCTACAATTCTGCCTTTACCCGGCAATATAAATAAAGTAGCAGTGCATGTTGTATCCAGCGAACGTGTATTTTGGAACACTTTAGAAACCATTCAAACCCTCGGAGCCAGTTCTATATTGGTTTTACCTATAGAAAAAATGTTGGAGTAGTATGATGTTATCGATTAAAAATTGGCAATCCCTCTCTCAAGCTGAAAAAGAAATTTGCCTAACGCGTCCTACGCAAACATCGTCAGCAAAAATCAAGGTCCAAGAGATTATCAAACTGGTGCGAACTATTGGAGATCAAGCATTACTTACATTAACTGAGCAATTTGATGGAGCTCGTTTGAACAGCTTGCAAATCCCTAAACAAAAAATAGACAATGCATCCATTAGTAAACGCTCTCTCGCTGCCATTACTGAAGCAGTCAAAACTATTACCACCTATCACCAAGCTCTTTTACCAGAAAATAAAAATATAGATACAGCCAATGGCGTAAATATTTACAGCACCTATAGGCCCATTCAACGAGTTGGTTTGTATGTACCAGGAGGAAATAAGACGCCTCTCATTTCTTCATTATTAATGCAAGCCATCCCCGCCTATGTCGCTGGATGTCCTATAAAAATATTTTGTACTCCTCCTGATGCATCGGGTTCAATTAACGAACATTTATTAGTTGCAGCAAGGTTATGCGGCATCGATACCATTTATGCACTTGGAGGAGCACAAGCAATTGCAGCTATGGCTTATGGAACTGAAACGGTTACTAAGGTAGACAAGATTTTTGGACCAGGTAACAGTTATGTTACTGAAGCAAAAAAGCAGGTTGCCTCCGATCCTTATGGGGCAGCAATTGATATGCCCGCTGGGCCTTCGGAAGTCATGGTCATCGCTGATAATCAAGCAAATCCAGCATTTATCGCTGCTGACTTACTGGCACAGGCTGAACATGGAGCAGACTCTCAAGTCATTCTGATTTGTGATTCTCTACAAATCGCGGAACAGGTAAACCAACAACTGTATGCACAATTTAATACTCTATCAAGAACAAAAATAATCAAGCAATCACTAGCAAATAGCTTGATTATTGTATGCGCTGAAAAAAAAGAGCAATTACATATAATTAACTCCTATGCTCCTGAGCATTTGATTATAAATCGCGAAGACGCAGACTCTTGGATTGATGAGATATACGCTGTAGGTACTGTATTTCTTGGTTCCTGGGCAGCTGAAACACTTGGTGATTATATAACTGGATCAAACCATGTTCTGCCAACTCATGGTTTTGCCAAAAATCATAGCGGCCTTGGTACGCTCGATTTTCTTACTCACTTTAATGTTCAATCAGTTAGCAAAGAAGGAATTAAAGCTTTGGGGCCTGCAGCAATTACTCTGGCTCAAATTGAAGGATTGGATGCTCATGCACAAGCTGTGGCAATCAGGTTGAACTCACTGGAGCTTTAAATGTCAGTACTTAATTTAATACGCCCTGAATTATTAGATAATCAACCTTATAGTGTTGGTAGTGTACCCATGAGACATCGATTACATGCGAACGAACTTCCTTGGTCCGCATTAAGTACGAATATCAGTTTAAATTTTTATCCAGAAAAATATCTGCAGGACCAACTACAAGAACACTTGGCGAAATACTATCAAGTTGAAGAAAAGCAAATTGTGCTCACTCGTGGATCAGATGATGGTATTGATTTAATCACACGTTTATTTCTTAGTGCTGGGCAAGATGCATGCATGCAGTGTCCCCCTACTTTTTCTATGTATTCTTTTTATACCTATTTACAACACGCTCAACTTATTGAATGTCCTTTAGATGCTCAAAACAACTTTCAACTTTCTCTAGACGAAATTCGTAGCACGTGGAAAAACAACTGTAAACTCATTTTTTTGTGTAATCCTAATAATCCTACAGGAAGCTTAATCGAGCTCGACTTTATTGCAACTCTGTGCGATGAATATAAAAATCGTTCTGTTATCGTTGTTGATGAGGCTTATATTGAATTTGCTCAAACCCAAAGTGCAACGTGTCTCATTTCTCAATTCGATAATTTAATTGTTTTACGTACTTTGTCTAAAGCCTATGGCCTAGCCAACCTTCGTTTAGGAATCATTATCGCTCAAGAAAATGTAATTCGGGCCTTGAATAAAATTATGCCGCCCTTTCCTCTTTCTAGTGTAGTGATTGATTTAGCACTACGTGCATTAGAAAAAAATGAGTGGTTTTTACAGGCAATAAATACAATTAAAGAGTCTCGAGCAAATTTAATAAAGGAATTACAATTATGCCCTGTTATCAAAAAAGTCTATCCCACTGAAACAAACTTCATTCTTATTAAAACCGAATATACGTATGAATTGGTTTCTTGGCTCGCCAATCAAGGCATAGTAATCAAAAGCTATTCACCGAATTCGTCGCTGCATGATCATTTACGAATCACAGTAGGTGATGAGCCACAAAATCAACTTTTGCTGCGCGCTTTATCGTCTTTTCAAAATAATGTTTCAGGATATTAAAAATGCAAAAAATCTTATTTATCGACCGTGACGGAACCTTAATTGAAGAACCATTCGATTTTCAAGTAGATTCTTTAGATAAAATAAAGCTCACACCCCGTGTTATTCCAGCATTACTGCAATTGCAACAAGAGGGCTTTCGCTTGATTATGGTCAGCAATCAAAACGGTATAGGTACCTCTTCTTTTCCTGAAGATGATTTTATGATTTGTCATGAATTTATCCTGGATATTTTCTCGTCACAAGGAGTGTTTTTTGATGAGATTTTTATTTGTCCCCACATGCCCGAAGATAATTGTATGTGCCGAAAACCGAGAACAGGATTAGTGGATCAATTCCTCAAAGAGAGAGCACTCAATAATTCATGTACTTGGGTTATTGGGGATAGAGAAACTGACCGACAATTTGCTGAAAATCTAGGGATCAAATTTTTGCCAGTCTCCAAAGAGCATGGATGGGAGCAAATTACCCAAACAATACTGAATCAAAAACGAACTTCAGTAATCCAAAGAAAGACAAAAGAGACAGACATAAAGTTAACTCTGATTTTGGATACTGATCAGAGCAGCTCTATAAGTACTCCATTGCCATTCTTTAACCATATGCTGGAGCAAGTAGCCAAACATGGTGGATTCAATCTTGAATTATATGCCTCCGGCGATATAGAGGTTGATGATCATCATTTAATTGAAGATACCGCAATCGCTTTGGGTGAAGGGCTAAAAAAGGCACTTGGCGACAAAAGGGGGATTAACCGCTATAGCTTTACTTTACCTATGGATGAATCTTTAGCATCTATAGCTATAGATATTAGTGGAAGAGGTTTTTGCGATTTTAAGGGTCAATTTACTAGAGAGTTTGTTGGAGGCCTGGCAACCGAAATGATTCCCCATTTCTTCAATTCATTTGCCACAGCCCTTGGCGCAACCATTCACATTGAAGTGACAGGCCAAAATCATCATCACATGATTGAAGCCTGTTTCAAATCACTAGGACGGGTGCTGGGTCAAGCCTGTATGAAAACAAACAGTATTCTACCATCGACCAAGGGGGTATTATGATTGCCATTATTGATGTCAGCGGCACCAATTTAACCTCTTTAGTTAATGCCTTAAAAAGACTGGGTTTTAATTATCAGTTAACGCACGAGGCAAAAGAAATTGAAAAAGCAAGTCATGTAATTTTACCAGGAGTAGGTACTGCAGCTTATGGGATGAATGCGCTGCGTCAATATGAGTTGATCGATGTCATTACTTCGCTGGAACAACCACTTTTGGGTATTTGTCTTGGCATGCAATTATTGCTTGAAAGCAGCGAAGAAGGCGATGTACGTTGTCTTGGGATGATTCCTGGGAGAGCTCAACGGTTACGCCAGAAAGAAGGTTATCCAGTACCTCATATGGGCTGGAACCAATTGCAGTGGTGTACAGAAACATTCTTGCAACAAGGATTAAGGAAGCATGATTATGTTTATTTCGTTCATAGTTACGCACTAGGTGAAAGTCAGTATGCTTTAGCCAATTGTGAATATAATGAATCGTTCGCAGCAATAATTCAAAAAAATAACATTTGGGGTATGCAATTTCATCCGGAAAAATCTGCCGAAACTGGAATGGCTTTACTCAACAATTTTTGTAGTCGTTAACTGATTTAAAAAATGGAGGTCCGTATGATCCTAATCCCTGCAATTGACATTCAAAAAGGTCGTTGTGTACGTTTGCGACAGGGACAATTTGATCACGTCACTCAATTCGATATCCCGCCAGTAGAGCGTGCTGCTTATTTTGCCGAATTGGGGGCAAAGCGTTTGCATATTGTTGATTTGGATGGCGCTCAAACAGGAGCGATGCAACAGTTGCCTTTAATTTGTGCCATGCAAAATACAGGAATCATCGTACAAGCAGGTGGGGGAATTCGCTCTTTAGAACAAGCATTATTATGTTTTTCAGCTGGAATATCCAATCTGGTTTTAGGCAGTATTGCCATTACCAATCCTGAGCTGACTGCACTCATTATTAAGGAAATCAGACCGCAACACATTATCCTGGCTTTAGATATTCGCATGAAAAATACAATCCCCATCCCTGCTATTCATGGGTGGCAAACAACAACAAATAATAACTTGTGGGATGTTGCGTCTCATTATCTGCAATTAGGAATTAAACAAGTACTTTGTACTGATATTGTTTGTGATGGAATGATGCAAGGACCAAATTTTGAGTTGTATGAAGAAGCAATAGAACGCTTTCCTCAGATTGAATGGCAAGCTTCAGGAGGCATTCGTCATGCAGAGGATATTAATCGATTGGATGCCCTAGGAGTTACTGCAGCGGTTTTGGGATTGACCCTGTACCAGGGTACTTTTGACCTAAGCGCAATGTTAGCATAGTTCGCGTAGGCCTATATTATTATTTTGAGTATAAATTATGTTAACCAAACGAATTATTCCATGTCTTGATGTACGCCATAACCAAGTAGTCAAAGGCGTTAAATTTCGTAATCATCGTGTCGTTGGGAACATTCTAGAACTTGCTGCTGATTATTCTGCAGCAGGTGCAGATGAGTTAGTTTTTTATGATATAACTGCAAGTTCTGAACAGCGCTCAGTTTGCCCCGAGTGGGTCCATCAAGTTGCAGAAACAATTAACATTCCTTTTACTGTAGCAGGTGGAATTCGGTCACTTAATCAGGCAAAATCGGTATTAAACTCTGGGGCCGATAAAATATCCATTAATAGCCCGGCATTAGAAAATCCTAACTTGATTAACGAACTATGTCGGAATTTTGGAAGCCAATGTATTGTAATAGGAATCGATAGTCAATGGATAGATAATGATTATTATGTCTATCAATACACCGGGGATGACAAAAAAATCCTTAACTCCAGACGCAGAACAAGAGAATGGATCAGAGAAGTACAAGACAGAGGTGCAGGAGAAATTGTACTAAACTGTATGCAATCAGACGGCGTACGTACAGGGTATGATTTGCATCAATTAAAACAAGTACGGCCTTTATGTCAGGTACCATTAATTGCATCTGGAGGCGCCGGATCTCTTGATGACTTTACTCAAGTGTTTCTAGAGTCTCGAGTTGATGGAGCTTTAGCGGCTGGCATTTTTCATGACAAAATTTTGACGATACACGAAATTAAATTAGAACTTAAAAAACAAAAAATTGAGGTACGATTATGATTCATATGGAAATTAATTCTTTAGATTGGAAAAAAATGAACGGTTTATTACCAGCCATCATCCAAAATGCTGAAAATGGTAATGTTCTAATGTTAGGTTATATGAACCAAGAGGCATTGATCGCTACATTGACTACAGGTCAATTGAATCTTTACAGCCGCAGTCGAAAACGTTTATGGCGTAAAGGTGAAAGTTCTGGTAATAGCATGTCCGTACAGCATATCAGTGTGGATTGTGATAGTGACAGCCTTTTAATTCAGGTTTTGCCTAAAGGGCCCGCTTGTCATTTAGGATACACAAGTTGCTTTCAGCCTGAACATCAAACAAATCTTGGTTTTATACATGAATTGATTGAACTCATTAATGAGCGTGCAGACTCAAAAAATGAAAACAGTTATACAGCACAATTATTTGAATCCGGGCTCTCTCGATGCGCACAAAAAGTAGGCGAAGAAGCCATTGAAGCAGTAATTGCTGCAGTGAATAACAACCGTGAAGAATTAGTTAATGAATGCGCCGACTTAGTTTTTCACTTATTTGTTTTATTAAAAGCATGTGAACTTAGTTTTTATGATGTATTGCAATGCTTGCAAGACAGAGATAGATCTGTCCATACCTAAATGGAATCATTAACCATTGCTTGGCTTTGTAAGTTGGGTCAAATTGACCCAACCTCCCCTGGATATACTACTGACTACACAACGGCTAGCAAAATCGCAGTAAGATAATTTCCTTCTGGGAAAGAAGCTAAGGTAGGATGACAGCTTGCTGGGCCATATACACCTAAAATACGCGCTTGTTTCCCTACTGCTCCAGCTTGAAGACTAACCAAAGAACAAAATTCATGAGATGAAAGCGCTGAAGAACAATTGCAAGTCATTAATAAGGAACCAGATTTCATGTACTTAAATACCTCTCGATGTAAAAACCGATAATAGTTTTTAGCACGCTCAACATGTTGCTTTGATGGAACTAATTTAGGGGGATCAAGAACAACGATATCATAACTCCCTGCTTTTGATAAATATTCACGCGCATCGGCCTCGATAAATTCAATTTGAGCCAAACCATTTAATACTGCATTTTTTTTAGCTTGAGTCACAGCCTGAGCAGAACTGTCCACTGCTGTCACCTTTAACGCTCCGGCTTTAGCAGCATGCAATGCAAAGCCACCACTATAACAATAAAGATCTAATACGCGCTTTCCTTTGGACAACTGGGCAATACGTTGATGATTCTCTCGTTGATCAAGAAACAATCCTGTTTTCTGTGCCTGGGCAAATTCTACCTCATAAATAGCTCCTGCCTCAAAAACTTGGGTATTATAATGTTTCTCTTGTACGTTAATTTGTTTCCAGCCATCTTGGCTCAAGGGTTTACTTTGTGGCATCCACACAATTTGATCTTCAGGAAATAAATTTTGTAATATTTGAATGATAATTTCTCGATTGAGTTCAACCCAATAAGCAGAACTGGCAACAACGCACGTTTGATTAAATCGATCAATCGTTAAACCAGAAAGACCATCTGCTTCACTATTAAACAATCGATAAGCAGTAGTTTGTTCATTAGGCAGATTCAAACATTCTCTAACTTGTTTTGCCTGACTTAATCGATGCGTCATCAGGGCAGGCAAATTGCTCATATCGATGGACTCATTGGCAAGCGCCAAGACTCTGACTCTATAAAGAGAATGCTCATTATAAACACCTACACCAATAAGCTTTTCCTCTGCGTTATAAATATCAATCAAATGTCCTGTAACTAATTTTCCTTGTGTTCGTGCAATAGCCTTAGGAAATATCCATGGATGGCCGCGTAATACAGTATTTTGTTTTGCTGCAAGCAAAATAACTTTTGCATTCATTTTCTATTTCCCAAAGAACAAAAATGGGCTAATCTACACAAAGAACACAAGACCTGCAATAGTTCATAATTTTATAAATCTAAGAAAGCAATTCCCACCCCAATAAACTGGTGGAAAAAATAAAAGTCAGGGACAGTATAACAAATATGAAAAAACTCTTTATCTCCCTTTTTGCTATTATATTTAGCAACGCATTCTGGTAATAGATATGGAAAACACACACAAGTTCTCTTATGGTCTCTCTTTAGGAGCATTAGGCGTTGTATTTGGGGATATAGGTACAAGCCCATTATATGCCTTAAAAGTAACATTAAATAATATCCCTATTACTCAGACACATATTTTGGGAGTACTGTCACTTATTTTCTGGTGCTTGATTCTTGTTATTTCATTCAAATACCTGATTTTAATTTTACGTGCGGATAATGATGGTGAGGGAGGCATTCTCGCCCTTTTAGCTCTAATGAAGCATAAAAGTACAAAATACACGCCTTTATTTTACATCATCGCAATTTTTGGAGCCGGATTACTGTTAGGGGATGGGATGCTAACACCGGCTATATCTGTAATTAGTGCTGTAGAAGGTCTTAGCACTCTTTCAAATGCATTTACGCCCTATATTCTCCCTATTGCTATTATTATTCTGGTTCTCCTTTTTATGTTGCAAGCAAGAGGAACTGGAAGTATAGGGACTCTATTTGGACCTCTTATACTGATCTGGTTCATTACGATTGCTATTCTTGGCATCATACAAATTGCTAATGCTCCTATTGTGCTTACCGCGATCAATCCTTATTATGCCTTCGATTTAATTCGCGATACAGGACTGAAAGGATATTTGTTATTAGGCGGTATTTTTCTTGTTGTCACCGGGGGTGAAGCACTTTATGCAGATATAGGCCATTTTGGGAAAAACCCTATTCGTGCCGCCTGGTTTGCAGTTGTTCTTCCTTGCTTGTTATTAAATTATTTTGGCCAGGGGGCTAACTTACTCATAAACCCAAATGCAATCAGCAATCCTTTTTATATGATTGCCCCTGAGTGGTTTTATATTCCCTTGATTATTCTTGCTACTATTGCCACGATAATTGCCTCACAAGCTGTAATTTCGGCTACGTTTTCTTTAACAAAACAGGCGGTATTACTCAGCTTATGTCCTCGTATACCTATAGTACAAACATCTAAAGAATTTTCCGGGCAGATCTATGTACCACAAATTAATTTTATTTTGTTTATTGGCACCTTAACTTTCTGTATTGCCTTCCAAACTTCAGATAGGCTCGCACATGCTTATGGCATCGCTGTAAATGCAGACATGCTTCTAATTGATGCGATGGTTGCCTATGCTGCAATATCAATTTGGAAATGGTCAAAATATAAGGTCATGATTATATTTGGTTTCTTCCTTATCGTAGATTTTGCATTTCTTGGTTCAAATTTACATAAATTTTTAACTGGCGGTTGGGTTCCTGTTATTTTTGCTTTCCTCATCGCGACCATTATGTATACCTGGAAATTTGGCTTGGAATATTTACGCGAAAATTACTATATGAATAAAGATGACATTTCCAAGATTCTCAAGCAGCTAGAATATAAAAGTTTAAATCAACTAACCGATCTGACAGCAGTTTTTATCACCGATGTCTATGATAAAAGCGGGGGCAGCTTCCTTCACTTTCTTAAATTAAGCCGGGCTGTTCCTGAGCGCGTACTTATTGTTAGTTACGTTGTAGATAACATTCCGTATATACATTACAGCCAACGTTATGAAATTACATGCTTGCATGAAAAAGTGTTCACTCTAACCTTACATTATGGTTTTATGGAAACTATTTCTATACCCAGGGCGTTGGAACGAGCCTCTAACAAAAATCTTTTTCCTTTTAAGTTAAATGTTGATCGCGCTACATATATGGTAGAAATTCCCAATATTACCGCATCAAAATCAAAAAAAACA
The DNA here is from genome assembly GCF_001467945.1 of Legionella parisiensis. Lineage (GTDB taxonomy): Bacteria > Pseudomonadota > Gammaproteobacteria > Legionellales > Legionellaceae > Legionella > Legionella parisiensis. Next base: position 1,307,612 of record NZ_LNYQ01000013.1, on the reverse strand, counting down.
TTAGCTTTTTATTGGCAAGAAAAGTTGTTTGCCTTTCTAATACGCAATTATTCTGCCAATTTGAATATCGAATTTTATAAACTACCGTACAATAGAACTATGGCAATCGGTACCTATTATATTATGTAAACTCAGGAGTCCTTTATGTGGTTTAACAATGCACTAATCTATCAATATGAGCTGGATGAAGCGAGTGATTTACCAGCATCACTAGCGGAAAATATTCTAAAACCTTGTCCACCCCATGCTCGATTTGTTTATGGCTGGCTTCCTGCTTTTGCAGATGAAATGGTTCAGGAGGTTGCTGGAAGTTCGTTGGTTTGCATGGGTAAGGAAGAACGGTTACTACCACGGGGCGTGATCAATAAAATGCTCGCCGAAAAAGTACAAATGCTCGAGACCCAACAAGGGCGACCAATGAAGCGAGCGGAAAAGGCGCAAATGGCCGAAGATATTGAATTTGAATTATTACCTAAATCATTTTGCATCCAAAAAAAGATGCTTGCTATCCTTGATAGTGCCAGCAAAAGAATCATAGTTAATGCTTCCAGCAATAATCAGGCATCACAACTCACCTCTCTTTTGCGCAAGTCTGTAGCAGGTATTTCGATTGAGCCGCTAACACACACAGAAAATTTGGCTTTACGATTCGCGGAATGGATTCATTCTCCCAATGCCCTTCCCAATCATTTTCAATTAGCATCTGATTGCCTGCTCTTTTCTCTTGATGATGAAAAAAAACGAGTACATTGTAAAGGTTATGAGCTCCCAGCAGAGGAGGTTTTAACTTTATTATCGCAAGGTATGGCAACCGCAGAAATTTCTTTAATATGGAAAGAAAGAATCCAGCTTACACTGACTCATGACTTTGCATTCAAAAAACTCAAAAGTCTTGATTATCTTCTTGATGACTTTAACGAAATTAAACAACTTGATGAAGAGTATCAGCAACGCGATGCAGCACTCACTTTATTATCCGGAGAATTACGCGAGTTAACTAATGATCTTTTAACAGCACTTGCGGTAAAAGAAAAGGAATCGGATTTAGTAGAGGAAGTTGTATAAAGGTTCCAACTCAATAAAACCCTGGGCATTACAAGTTCTACCCTAATTGCCCAGGCTCCTCATGCTAATGTTATTCGATTAGCTGTATTTGACTGACACATCTTGCGCCAAATACAGCTTTTCCAGATAAAGGCTGAGCATGTCCCTCTTGATAAATTTGTACATCCAAGCGTTGTTCTAAGACAACTAGTTAGATACCATGTGCTCCATTTTAGAGGTATGGTAATTCGCCTTATAAACGACTAAAGCTTCCTCTGCAGCCTGATTGAAACCTAAAGCCATATTGGCATCATACATAACAACTAAGGCTTGTTTTACGCTCGGTGCTTGTGGGTAGTTTTTAACTACATAACTCGCTCTATTAATTGCAGCTACATACATCTTGCGTTTATAATAGAAAGTCGCGACATTCAATTCATGTTGAGCAAACATATTGCGCAAATAAATCATTCGCTGTAACGCATTTGCTTTATATTTACTCTCAGGGAACTTTTGAATCAGAACACCGAAATCAGAGTAAGCCTGGCTTTGTGTCCCAGGATCTCTCCATGATTCATCTAGAGGTAAAAATTTTGCAAAGACCCCACGAGTTTGTTGGAAATTGGCCATACCTCTCATGTAATAAGCATAATCCACATTCTTAGCTCTTGGGTAAAGATGAATAAATCGTTCCGCGGTAGCAGCAGCTGAAGGATAGTCTTCATTTTTATAATAAGAATAAATTAGTTGCATCTGTGAATGCTCAGTATAATCACTAAATGGATACATCGTTTCTATCGCTTCAAGATGTTTAATTGCTGTTGCATATTCCTTTTTACGTAAATCTTTCTGGGCATCCGTATAAAGTTGCTCAGCAGTCATTCCTTTGTAAGGGTTATTATCATCATCTTCTTTGCCCCACCATGTCTTACATGCAGATAAAGATACGATAAGACCGACCAGGAACAACATTTGAATTCGTTTCATAAACTACACCTATCTAATATATATACCTGTTGTATCCGCGACAACAGCCACAAAAATTTGGAACATTATACCTAGGACTATTCATTTTGCGAACATTCTTCTGCTTTTTTTAAAAAATGGAAAAAATAAAAACAATTGCAAAAAAAACTGATTGTAATTGCCCAGAATATTAAAAAAATATTTGCAAAAGCAAGGCTGTTAGGATAGTATTCACGCTTGGAGAGATGGCAGAGCGGTCGAATGCGGCGGTCTTGAAAACCGTTGAAGGGCAACCTTCCCAGGGTTCGAATCCCTGTCTCTCCGCCAAGACTTCACATCCTGCCTTATGGCACACTTTTAGTTCATTATCAAAATAATCTGCGGCAAATCAATTCAATGTTGAAATTATTTAAGTCGTTGATATAGTAGCATTATTTAGGAATTAATGGAGAAAACGCTATGATAAGGAATACACTAAAGTGTTTTGGTAGTGTAACAAAATTACTGCACTGGTTAATCTTTATTTTGATTATCGCCCAATTTTACTTTGTCTGGTCCATTAACCACGATTCACCACTCGCATCACGTTATATCATGCTGCACAAATCAGTGGGATTTACTATTTTATTACTGGGAATCTTGTTTTTTATTTGGCATATAATAAATATCAAGCCATTTCCTCCAGTAACTCAACCAAGATGGCAATACATTACTTCTAAAGCAGTGCACCATACTCTTTTTATTCTTATAATGCTCATGCCAATCGTTGGGTATTTATTAATTTGTGCGGATGGAAAAAGTATTGATTTTTTTGGTTGGTTTATAATCCCATGTCTTATCTCAAAAAACGACTATCTCGGCGGTATTATGTTTTCAACACATCAAACAATCGCCTATTTAATCCTCATTTTAGTAGGGATTCATTTCCTTGCAGCTTTGTATCATCATTTTATTTGCAAAGATAATGTACTAAAACGCATGCTTCCTTTTACTTCATGCGAATAGGTTTTGTATCTAAGATAGCAAAAATAGTCATTAAACCTAGGATTTTGACCGAGTAAAGAATTGTCCTTTACTCGGTTTCAGACCTTAAATGTATGATGAAGAATATTGAGGAGCTGAAGGTGTATACGTTTCAGGATATGAGGGTGGAGCGTCAGAATATATGGGTTGAGATTGAGTATAGTAAGTTGGAATATATACCCTTTGAGGAAGCCTGCAATCAAAACTCAAATCCCCTACTTCAACCATATTTATATCACCTTTACGTAAGTGTCGTAGTTTTTCTAATAGCTCCTGAACTTTTTCATTCTCTTTACTACGACGAGAAAAAAAGGAAGGTATTGGTTTCTCATTCCCTAATAACTTTGCCATTTCCGCACGCAACGCAACCATCGCGCATCTCACAGCCATAGGATCCATACCTTTCTCATCTCTCAAATAAGCTTCTTCTGAGGTGGTTAATCTAAAACGATCAGGATCTGATGGATCCATAGACTCTTTATTGGCTGACTTATTGAGAGAGTCATACAGCATACTCATCGCAAAACATCCAATACCTGCACCGATAACAGTAAGCAGCATGGTTCCAGCAATCACTACACCAACAGGGTTAAACCCTGCAGCTACAGCAAGAGCAATTAATGGTGCGGCTCCGAAATTAAGTGTTAAAAGAGTCGATCCTGCACCAAATCCAATAGAAGTAGCGAACATTAATGCGCCCTTCAGCCATCCTTCGCCATGGTAAAAACGCTCAACACTATTTGCAAATTCATTAAGCATGTAATAGAAAGCAATAAAAGCTAAAACAACGGCAATCAAAGCTAAAAGGATAAGGAGCAAGGCAGCCAATAATTTAGCCATATCATCATTTGAAGATGAATCATGGTCATGATGGTTAGAAGGCCAGCAGCAACCAGCACCTTCATGATGGTGATGATATGAATGATGGTGAGAGTTGATTATGGAACTCAGAATTAACCAGTCAAGAAGCGTTGGATCTTGATAACCATAATAATTATACTGATTAATCACATACTTAGCCTTTGGATTAAACTGAGGCGTAGAAGGATTAAAAGCACTTCGTTGAGAAGGATGCATTCGTTGATACAAAGGCAACGCGTTAAATACTGCATTAAATGCAGCATATGCTTTTAATTTCTCAACTGGTTCCAATTGAACTAAAGGGCTTTGGCTCCATGGTGATTCTAGAGAATATTGTACCGCGAGAAACATTTCCTGGTATGTAGCATTCACATCTAGGCCACGGCTAATACAATTTTGATAATGACTTAATATATGACCATATAATTGCTTTAATTTAAGATCAGTAAACTTCTTGCTTAAATCAGGCATAGCGACACTCCTATATATTGGGTTACATAGGCAAACTCTGCTACCTCAGCGTCTAGTATATTGATTTTTTAAAATATAAATAAAGCAGCCCGAGTTAGCGCATTTGTCTATAAAACCTAGTGCTTCACAATTTGTGCACGATTAATTAAACTTTTTACATACAAGTCATAATCCATCATGCCGTAGCTTGCTTCTATTTGTTGAATTAAGCTATCTTGCTGCTCCCTGTCTAATGTACTTAATTTCCCATCATGAATTTTCTTCAATTTTACTACAACATAATCACCATTCGGCATAGCAAGACCATCACGGCTTTCTGGTCGTAATAAATTGAATGCCATATCATTAACATCCGTATCTACTTTATCATTGTCACGAGTAGACTTATCAACTGACTTCCATGATAAATTATTTGAACTAATCAATTCTTGTTGTTGCTTATCCTCAACTGGATTCAATAAATTCTTACCCATTTCTTTTGCTTTGTTTTCAGCAATTTTTTTAACTAAAATTTTGCTAATTTGATCGTGAACAGCATCTAAAGGCTGTTCTACTTCATCCCAATGTTGATTAACTCTTACAACCACGAGAGAATCATTATCAATTTGTATTGGTTCGCTATTATTATTCAAATCAAGGACATCATGACTGAATGCAGCATTTATTACCTGTTTATTTTTTGTAATATTATCGGTACCACCCGATCTTGAAAAAGGCCGAGTTTTTTCAATTTTTAAATTTAAAGCTTCTGCTACAGGTTGGAGAGAGTCTGGAGATTGATAGCTCAAATCAGACAATTGTTCCATAGCTTGGGTATATTTTGTTTGAGCTGCCTCAGCAATCAATTGTTCTTTAATTGATGAAGCTACTTCAGAAAAAGGTTTTGTTGAAACAGGTTTATACTCGATTAATTTAAAAATTTCATATCCATGTTTTGTTCTTTCAGGAGGAGAAATTTGACCTGGTTTAGTCAAATTAGATAAAATTTGATTGTAGTTATTTTGTCCTGCGTCAATCCACGGAAGAACACCCTTATCTGCTACTGAAAGCTTGTCGTCTGACATCACTGAAACAAGATGTTCAAATTGTTTCGGATTTTTCTGTAATATTTGGTATGCATCGTTTGCTTGTTTCTGAATCTTTTCCAAATCAGATTGACTCGCATTCTCCGGAACAGCAAATAAAATATGTGCTACTTGCCAACTTGCAGGGATTAAGTAACTATTTTGATTATCTTCATAATAGCGTTTCACATCATCATCAGAAATTTTTATCTTATTTTTAATCTCATGCATCGATAAAGAGACATATTCTAAACTCACCTTTTCTGGTGCCATAAATTCCTTTTTATGCGTTTTATAATAACTTGCGATTTCTTCTGGAGAAACATGAATGCCCTCTTCAAAGTTTGCTACTGGTATAGTTAAGTAATCGTAGTCCCTGCTTTGCATATACAAGCTCACAAAGCGATCAATTTCATCTGGTAAAGCAAAAGAACTACCCATAAAAGCAAATCGCTGCTGGTTTAGTAGCATTCCTTGTTTTACTTCATTTTGAAAACTTGATTGAGTGAATAAAGCAGCATTTAATGCTTGCTGATATTTTTGAGCTGAGAAATGGCCATCCTCCTGAAATTGAGGAATACTCAAAATTGCTGCATCTGCTTGGTTCAAGCTCACGTCGAATCCATTATTAAAAGCAGCTTGCACTAAAATTTCATTTGTAATCATTTGATCTAAGACTTTATTTTGCAATTTTTTTTCATCGGCAGCCGTCATTTGCTCAATATCTTGCATTGAACGAGCACGTCTGTAATTGTTTTCAAATGATTGTATTGTAAGCGGAGCGCCATTGACGACCACCTTGGAATTTGTTGTTTGATGTGATTGGAAATAATAATCTACACCGAAAAGTGTAAACGTAATACCGATTAAGATAACTACTAACCAAGCTACAACACCCTGTATACGTTCATTTAACTTTTGTAACATGTCCGGAGATCCATATTATTAATAAATAGAGCATTTATAATTTATCGAGGGCTGATTATAACCCAGACTGAAAAAAATCAAAACAAAAAACATTCACCTATCCAGCAAAACTTTTCTTTCCTGAATTAGCTAAAAATTAGAGTGAAGTGAACACGTTACTTTTTCATAACTTCATCTAAATCTTTCTCTTAAAGACAAGCAGATATAAGAAGGAAATCAAATTTTGAAGAAAACATTCATTCCAGATAAAAAAAACGCGCCTTTCAGCGCGTTAATCTGGCGGAGTGGACGGGGCTCGAACCCGCGACCCCCGGCGTGACAGGCCGGTATTCTGACCAACTGAACTACCACTCCATTTCTTGGTGGGTGCTGTAGGGATCGAACCTACGACCCTCGCCTTGTAAGGGCGATGCTCTCCCAGCTGAGCTAAGCACCCTGAAAACTTATGCTTCTTGCACTGCTTCTTTCAGGTTTTTACCCGCCTTAAACTTGGCTACTCGTGACGCTTTAATTTGAATAATTTTACCAGTTTGTGGGTTTCTACCTGTTCTTGCTGAACGATTGCCTGTTGAAAAAGAACCGAAACCAGGTATTACCACTTGATCACCACTTCTTAAAGCATCAGTAATAGTACTAGTAAAAGTTTCGAGAACTCTGCTTGCGTCAGCTTTTGTTAAACCCGAACCACTTGCTATAGCATCAACTAATTCGCTCTTATTCATTGCTTCCCCTATACTGTTAATCTTCCATACTTCTAAGTTAATTTAATTAAACTCATCAAATTAACCGGTCGAGTAGTTACTTCCTTGCAATGCCCGCTAGTGGCGGGCTACGAAACGAAATATACCTCTAATTAATGGGTATGTAAATCATTATTTTTAATTTTTTTTGATCTTTTACCCACTAAAGCCTCAGATTGTACATTTGCTGGCTTATCTACCCAAGGACTGCGTTGTAAAGCCAGTTCTAAAACCTGTTCTATGCTCTTAACAGGATGTATTGTTAGCTTACGTAAAACATTATCTGGAATCTCTTCCAAGTCTTTTACATTTTCCTCAGGAATAATAACATGCTTAATTCCGCCTCGATGAGCCGCCAATAATTTCTCTTTTAGACCACCTATGGGCAACACCTGTCCCCTTAGCGTGATTTCACCCGTCATCGCTACATCCGCTTTAACAGGAATTTGGGTCACTACAGAAACCAATACAGTACACATACCAATCCCTGCGCTCGGTCCATCCTTTGGTGTAGCACCTTCAGGTACGTGAACGTGAAAATCGTTCTTATCGTAAAAATCATCAGCCAAACCAAATTTTTTAGCTCGACTTCGGACAACTGTCATCGCTGCATGAATGGATTCCTGCATGACTTCACCTAATTGACCTGTATGCGTCACTTTTCCTTTACCAACCATCATGGATGCTTCAATCGTTAGTAATTCACCACCAACACTTGTCCAAGCTAAACCGGTAACTTGCCCGACTTGGTCAAATTCTTCAGCCAAACCATATCGGAATTTTTTTACACCCAAATATTTTTCAACATTGCTTGTGGTTACAGTCATTTTTTTTACTTTTTTATTCGACAAAATTTCTTTGACTACTTTTCGACAAACACTAGCAATATCGCGTTCTAAATTACGTACACCTGCCTCACGAGTATAGTGACGGATAACATCTCGAATCGCACCCTCACTAATATGTATTTCTTCGTTACTCAGGCCATTCAAGACGACTTGTTTCGGAACAAGATATTTCTCAGCAATGCTTACTTTCTCATCCTCGGTATACCCTGCAAGTCGAATCACTTCCATTCTATCTAATAATGGAGCGGGGATTTCCAGAGAATTTGCTGTTGCTATAAACATAACGTCACTCAAGTCATAATCTACTTCAAGATAATGATCGTTAAACGTATGGTTCTGCTCGGGATCCAATACCTCGAGTAAAGCTGCGGCTGGGTCTCCTCGGAAATCCATAGCCATTTTATCCACCTCATCGAGCATAATCAGCGGATTTTTTACACCAGCCTTACATAGTTTCTGAATAATTTTTCCAGGCATTGACCCGATATATGTTCTTCTATGCCCGCGAATTTCCGCTTCATCTCTAACACCACCCAGAGCAATACGGATAAACGTGCGGCCTGTAGCATTTGCAATAGATTGCCCTAATGAAGTTTTTCCTACCCCTGGAGGTCCAACAAGACAAAGAATAGGTCCTTTTAAGCGTTTTACACGTTGCTGAACAGCCAGATATTCAATAATACGTTCTTTAACTCTTTCTAGACCATAATGTTCTTTATCCAATAATTTTTCTGCTTTAAGTAAATCAAATTGAATTTTAGTTCTCTTTTTCCAGGGTACTGAAAGCATCCAATCAAGATAATTACGAATCACGGTCGCTTCAGCAGACATCGGGGACATCATTTTCAACTTATGAAGCTCTGCTAGCGATTTTTCTTTAGCTTCTTTAGGCATACCGGCTTTGTTAATCGAATTTTCCAGTTGCTCAATTTCATTGCCTTCTTCACCTAACTCACCTAACTCCTTTTGAATTGCTTTCATTTGTTCATTGAGATAATACTCTCTCTGACTTTTTTCCATTTGCCGCTTAACACGCCCTCTCACACGCTTTTCAACATGTAACAGGTCAATTTCATTCTCGATAGCAGACATTAACCGCTCAAGACGAGTTCCCACATCTTTTGTTTCCAATAACTCTTGTTTATCGTCTACTTTCAACGTTAAATGGGCAGCAATGGTATCTGCTAAACGGCCAGGCTCTTCTATGCCAGCAAGAGGCGATAAAACTTCAGGTGGAATCTTTTTATTCAGCTTAATGTATTGTTCAAACTGTGACATTAATGAGCGCATCAAAATGCCAATATCCGGTTCTTGTACTGCACTATTTTCATCTTCAATTAACTCAAGATCCGCTTCTAGATATCCTTTAGCTTGATTATATTCTTTTGCACTAGCACGTTTTTCACCCTCAACTAAAACTTTCACAGTTCCATCGGGTAATTTCAGTAACTGAAGGACGCTAGATAATGTACCTACTTGGTAAATATCAGCATCAGTTGGATCATCATTCGATGATTTTTTCTGTGCTACCAGAAAGATTTGTTTACTATCAACCATTGCCGCTTCTAAGGCTTTAATTGATTTCCCCCGCCCAACAAACAAAGGAATAACCATATGAGGGTAAACCACTACGTCTCTTAATGGTAATACAGGTATGTTAGACAGATTTTCTGTCTCATTCGAAGTCTCTTTAATTTCAGTGGACATAATGAACCCTTATTCAAACGGAAAACTTATTTTTTATTCACGTGACTACTAAATTATAATTTAAAAGGAAGGGAGAGTTATTGCAAGAAATCAAAGCGTTATAATTAAGAAAGTTCCTTAAAGAATCTCCCCCACACCTCATGTGGGAGAGATAAAGAGCAGAAATTCTACTCTTGGCCACCTGCTGCACTCTTTATCCCATCCTGTTCATAAATAAGAATGGGTTTAGATGAGCTGTTCACAGCATTCTCATCAACCACAACCTTAATTACTCCTTCAAGAGAAGGTAATTCATACATGGTGTCTAAAAGAATATTTTCAAGTATTGCACGTAAACCTCGCGCACCCATTTTTCTTTCTAGAGCTTTTTTAGCAATGGCTGTTAATGCTTCTTCTCTAAACTCGAGTTCCACTCCTTCCATTTTAAATAAAGACTGGAATTGTTTGGTTAAAGCATTTTTGGGATTAGTTAAAATATCAATCAGAGCTGACTCATCCAACTCCTGTAACGTGGCAACCACAGGTAATCGTCCAACAAACTCTGGTATTAATCCGTACTTAATCAGATCGTCAGATTCCAATTGATTCAATACCTTGGATATTTCATCATTGGTTTCTTTTTTATTTTTTAATTGTGCAGAAAATCCAATACCTGACTTATCACTTCGCTCCCTTACTACTTTTTCTAATCCAGCAAAGGCTCCACCACAAATAAATAAAATATTTGAAGTATCAACTTGCAAGAATTCTTGCTGTGGATGTTTGCGGCCACCTTGCGGTGGAACTGACGCGATTGTACCTTCTATCAGCTTTAAAAGTGCTTGTTGAACTCCTTCGCCAGAAACATCTCGGGTAATAGAAGGATTATCAGACTTGCGTGATATCTTATCAATTTCATCAATGTAAACGATACCATGCTGAGCTTTATCTACATCGTAATCACACTTTTGTAGAAGTTTCTGAATAATATTTTCCACATCTTCACCTACATATCCTGCTTCAGTAAGTGTGGTTGCATCAGCCATAGCAAATGGCACATTGAGGATACGAGCTAATGTTTGTGCTAAAAGTGTTTTTCCGCTTCCAGTTGGACCAATAAGCAAAATGTTGCTTTTACCTAGTTCAACTCCATCTTCACTTTTATGTTGTAATCTTTTGTAATGATTATATACAGCTACGGACAAGACTTTTTTTGCATGTGATTGTCCAATGACGTACTCATCCAAAAAAGTTGAAATTTCTTTAGGTGATGGTAAGCGTACCTCTGTCTCTTCATGCGATTCGTGGGTTTCTTCACGGATTATATCATTACACAGTTCAACACACTCATCACATACAAACACAGAAGGGCCAGCAATCAATTTTTTTACTTCATGTTGGCTCTTGCCGCAAAAAGAACAATACAAAACTTTATCGCCACTTCCGTTACCGGATTTACTCATAACCAAACCCCTTCTTACAACGATTATCGGAAAATAGATAATATATGTAAAATATTAGTCAATCAGAAAAAGATATGCCACTGTTATTCAGTGCATTTTTTTTAAAAATAAAGCAAAAATACGAAGAAGTAATAATGAATCAATATAAAAAGAATCCCCTATCGCATTCCTAGCCTTGGGTGCAGTAAAGCGAAACCCGCTAATCAGAACCTCAAACCCAGATTCCGCTTCATTATACCCAAGCTACGATACATTATAGTTCAGTTCTTTAAATTTAAAGAAAAAAATTACTCTGCTTTACTTACTGACTCTCGATCATAAAGCACTTTATCAACTAAGCCGTACTCAACAGCTTGTGTAGCACTCATAAAATTATCACGCTCGGTATCGTGCATAATTTGCTCTGGTGTCTTTTTAGTATGCTTTGCCATAATAGTGTTTAAACGCTCTCTTACAGCTAGGGTCTCGCGCGCATGAATTTCGATATCAGTTGCTTGACCACGATACCCCCCTAAAGGCTGGTGAATCATTACTCGTGAGTTTGGCAAACAGAATCTTTTACCGTCAGATCCAGCACAAAGTAACAGGGCAGCAGCACTTGCTGCTTGTCCTATGCATAAGGTACTTACATCAGGTTTAATAAACTGGATGGTATCGTAAATTGCCAGGCCAGCAGTTACAACCCCTCCTGGTGAATTAATATAGAGAGAAATATCCTTTTCAGGGTTTTCAGACTCAAGAAACAACAATTGAGCAACCACCAAATTAGCCATATGATCTTCAACTTCACCCAAAAGAAAGATGATGCGTTCTTTCAATAATCTTGAGTAAATATCATATGAACGCTCACCTCGTGAGGTTTGCTCAATAACCATTGGGACTAATCCACTGGCATTACGAATTATGTTCTCTGAATAGCCCGACATATAATTACTCTCCTTTTTTCTCTGTCGCTTCAGCTGGTTTAGGATTCATTACTGAATCATAATCTTTGTTTTTATATTTAACTTTTGCATCCTCAGCGATTTTATCTGCAACCATTTCTTCCATAACAAGTGCTTCAATTTCAGCCATGTGTTCTTTGCTATTTTGATACCAGGCACGAAGCTCATCAGGATTTTCATAAGCACTAGCAAATCGTTCAATCATTGCATTCACTTTATCTTTATCAGCGACGATTTGATGCTTTTTAACATACTCGGAAAAGAGTAAGCCAAGATGAACACGTCGTTTTGCCTGCTCTTCGAAAAGCTCTCGCGGGAAATCAGGGATTTGTTCATTCTCGTGATGTTCATGCCCAAAAAGACGATGATACATATCATGTTTCAGATGTTCGATTTCTTTGTCAATTAAAGCCATTGGCAATTCAATGGTGTTTACTTCCATTAATTTATCAAACATCTTTTCCCTGTTCATCATGCTCACGCGACGCTCTAACTCACGAGTCATATTTTCTTTAATGTCTTTTTTCAGCGCGTCCACACCACCTTCTTTGATATTAAACTTCGCTGCAAACTCATCATTAAGTTCAGGAAGTTTTCCTTCCATGACATTATGAATCTTAATTTTGAAAACAGCTTCTTTACCTGCTAATTCTTTATGGCCATAATCTTCAGGAAAAGTTACTTTAATATCAAAATCTTTCTCTTTTTTATTACCAATAATTCCATCCTCAAAGCCAGGAATCATTGATCCAGAACCAAGAATCAATTCATGTTCTTTAGCACTGCCACCATCAAAAAGTTTATCACCGAGATAACCTTCAAAATCGATAACGACTTTGTCACCTTTTTTGACGGCTCGAGATACATCATGCCATTCTTTATTTTGTTCACGAAGTTTATCCAGCATGCTTTCAACATCTTTATCAGTTACTTCTGAACGATCTAGTTCGACTGCTGCCTGATTTAATTCAGCAATCTCAAATGCAGGCATGACTTCAAATGTTGCACTATATTTAAAATCTTTCCCTTTCTCTATTTGCTCAGGTTCTACATGGGGATAACCAGCAGGAATCAATTCATTTTTTTGTAATGCTTCGAATAATGTAGATTGAACCATCTCGCGCGCAACCTCTTCACGAACACTTTGAGAGTAGCGGCTGACGACAACATGCATAGGTACTTTACCAGGACGAAAACCATCAATTTTAGCTTTGCGAGCAAGATTCTTGAGACGTAAGCTCACTTCTTCCTCAACTTTCTCTGAAGGTACAGAAACTGTTACCTTACGTTCCAAACCTTTTAGGGTCTCAACAGAAACTTGCATCAATTTCACCTCTTTGGAATTTATAATGTAATGGTGCGAAAGGAGAGACTCGAACTCTCACGGGTCGCCCCGCTGGAACCTAAATCCAGTGCGTCTACCAATTCCGCCACTTTCGCAAATCAGGTTGGATTATCAATCAGTAATTCGGTCTTGTAAAGACTCAGATAAATCTTTAGCGATAAACCATATTTTCTCAAATGGGGTGAACGATGGGACTCGAACCCACGACAACCGGGATCACAACCCGGGGCTCTACCAACTGAGCTACGCTCACCATAATACTTTCTACCAGAAATTCTTATGAACAAGATCTGGGCTGGCACGCCCGGCAGGATTCGAACCTGCTACCCTCGGCTTAGAAGGCCGATGCTCTATCCAGATGAGCTACGGGCGCATCTTGGTCGGGGTGGAGGGATTCGAACCCCCGACATCCTGCTCCCAAAGCAGGCGCGCTACCAGACTGCGCTACACCCCGTAAAACCCGTCCCAAGGACAGAGCGCAGATGATACTAGGTGCTTTCATCAAGGTCAATATCTTAAATCATTTAATTTTCATTAATTTTGCATTATGCGAGAAGATACTTATCTCTCTTGAACAAATCGATATTTTTTGAAACACAAAGCCGAGTGTGCATACAAATACTTTATACTCCTACTCCTACTCGTAACTTCATCTCTTTTGAGCTAGCATTAGGAATTATAATTGATTTCTTCATGAATATTATGAAATTTAAACTACTTCCTATCTTCGACAATATGAATCACTTACATAAAAATCATGAACATGTCATATTGCCAGATATGTGCTTTCGAAATGATTTTAATTATGCTTTAAATTTTCTGAAAAGCTATACCGGTAGTCAAGGCACATTTAACAGTTACCGCAGAGAAACTGAACGCTTATTACAATGGTCCTGGTTAATTAGAAAAACTACAATAAACGAATTGAAGCGCGAAGATATAGAGCAATACATTCGTTTTTGTCAAAATCCACCAAAATCATGGATCAGTTTAAAAAAAGTACCTCGTTTTATTGAAAAGGAAGGAAAACGTATTCCTAATGAAGAGTGGAAACCTTTTGTAGTGACATTAAGTAAATCTGCAATAAAAAATGGACTCAAGCCTGAGATTGAGCAATTCAATTTATCTCAAGGAGCTATTCAAGAGATATTTGCTATTTTAAGTACTTTGTTTAATTTTTTAATTGCTGAAGAGTATTTGGTTTCTAATCCGGTTGCTCTAATTCGTCAAAAAAGTAAATTTATTCGAAAGAGACAACATAATGCCCCCATACGCAGACTTAGTTTGGTTCAATGGAGAGCTGTATTGGAAGCTGCAGAATCCCTTGCAGAGGAATCTCCCTTGAAACATGAACGTACTCGCTTCATGCTGAGTATGTTGTTCGGTATGTATTTACGCATATCTGAACTGGCCGCAAGCGATCGCTGGATCCCGAGCATGAATGATTTTTCCAAAGACAGTAACGGCCACTGGTGGTTTACCACTGTGAGTAAAGGAAATAAAGAGAGGCAAATCGCTGTAAGCGATGCAATGTTAGAGAGTTTAATGCGATGGCGTCGTTTCCTCGGGTTATCCCCTCTCCCCTCTCCTGCTGATAATACACCCCTTATTCCAAAAATTCGTGGTAACGGTCCAATGAGTGACACAGCACCAATACGAAGAATCATTCAGCGCTGTTTTGATTTGGCTGGTGAGCAACTGAGGATAAAAGGACATATTGAGGAAGCTGATAATTTAGCTGCAGCCACTGTCCACTGGTTAAGGCATACTGGCATTTCTGAAGATGTTAAAATTCGTCCTCGTGAACATGTACGAGATGATGCTGGCCACAGTTCCAGTGCAACAACTGATCGCTACATTGATATCGAGAAACAGGCTCGTTACAAATCAGCCAGGAAAAAAACTATAGAGCCCGAACCAAGCTAGATATTTTTATGTTAAAATTAATTCATTTGTAGCTAAAGATTTATCATGCTTACTCTTCGTCAAATTACTCTTAGTCGTGGCACTAAAATTTTATTGGATAAAGTTAATACCACTCTGTATGAAAAGCAAAAAATAGGTCTTATCGGTCATAATGGTTGCGGCAAATCAACATTATTTGATTTTTTATTAGGAAAATTAATTCCGGATTCGGGTGAATTTTTAATTAATCCTCAACTCTCGATCAGTCATTTATCTCAGCAATTACCTGACAGCGATGAAAAAGCATTGGATTTTGTCTTAGGCGGTGATAACCGTTATATGAAGTTACTCCATCGCTTGCAAGAAGCAGAAACTATGGGTAATGATGCTGAAGTACTCGCATGCCATGAAGAATTAAGTCATACAGGGGGCTACAGTAAACCAGCTCAGGCAGCTACGATTATGGCTGGACTTGGTTTTAGAGGCGAGCAACAACATGCATCAGTAAATAGTTTTTCCGGCGGCTGGCGAATGCGTTTAAGCCTGGCTCGTTGTTTAATGAAACCGGCTGATTTGCTTTTACTGGATGAGCCTACCAACCATTTGGATATGGAAGCAATTTTTTGGCTGGAACGCTTTTTAAAGCAATGTCCCAGCACTATTATTCTTATTTCTCATGATCGCGAGTTTCTAGATGCTTTTGTTACACATATTTTACATATTGAGAAACAAAATCTAACTCTTTACAGTGGCAATTACAGTTCTTTTGAAAAAACACATGCACAACAATTGGCATTACAACAATCGATGTATGAAAAACAACAAACCAAAATCAATCATATGATGTCCTTTGTAAATCGTTTTAAAGCAAAAGCAACTAAGGCAAAACAAGCTCAAGGGCGTATTAAAGCCATAGAGAGAATGGAAATTATTGCTGCAGCGCAAGTTGACTCACCTTTTTCTTTTGATTTTTTCCTTTGTCCGCGGGCAGGGAATCCATTAATTCAATGCAATATGGTTGATGCAGGGTACCAAACTGAAAAACCGATTCTAAAAAAAATTAATCTTTCACTCAACCCTGGCGACCGGGTAGCCCTACTAGGGCCTAATGGTGAAGGAAAGTCAACTTTAATTAAAACATTAACCGGTTCTTTAACTCCTTTGAATGGTGCGATTCACCGTTCAGCACATTTGAAAATTGGATATTATGCGCAACATCAATTAGAGCAATTAGACTGCAATTTAAGCCCTGTAGAAACAATTCAAATTTTATCGCCAGAAGTACGTGAACAAACGATTCGTGATTTTTTGGGCGGTTTTAATTTTACTGGTGATATGGCAGTACAACCTATAAATCACTTTTCCGGTGGTGAAAAGGCACGCTTGGCTTTAGCAAAACTTGTTTGGCTTAAACCTAATCTGCTCCTGCTTGATGAACCAACAAACCATTTGGATCTTGGGATGCGATCTGCCATTGAGCTTGCATTACAAAGTTATGAAGGTGCATTAATTCTGATTTCCCATGACCGTCATATGCTCAAAACCAGCGTGGATAATTTCTTTCTAGTATACCAGCAAAAAGTTCAAGCTTTTGATGGTGACCTGGATGATTATTATTCCTGGCTACAAACTAAAGATGCAATTAAAGAAAATACAATTGCTTCACCGGTAACTGATTATAAAGAAAAGAAAACGTTACAAAATCGCCTGAAAAAATTGGAACAATTAATTGAACACTATCAAAGTGAAATTTCTCAACTGGATGCCCAACTGGGCGATGCCACTCTTTATGAAAACAGTGCGCAACAAAATAAACTCAGTCAATTAGTTCAAAAGCGCACATCCACACACGCCTCTTTAAATCAGGCTGAAGAAGAATGGCTAGAAATTAGCAGCAGCTTGGAAAATTAGTTCAAATTTGTAGCTTAGATTTAAAGGAACCTGAGGATAAATTAGTCCACTGCTCCAGTTTTATAGCGCTCTGCACTCCAGTGCCACATAATATATCTTTTCTTATGAACTTTATTTTTGCTCATTATACAGCATCCCCAATGGTCTATAATTTAAACATCAACTGTTTAAACGAGACTATTATGAAAGAAGAATTGCTCGCGAAACTTAAAAAAATTAATCCCCTAAACGAACATGGAGTTCCTAAAAACCAAGGAAACTGTCAGTGGTGTGCAATAGAAGGAGCGCGCGTTTTGCTTCAAGGTGTTGAACCCAGAGAGATTCCGGCTCATGAAGGAGGCAACGATCCTATAGAAGAACGTGTTCATTATCAACATGGCAATGAGGACGTAACAACCGAAAACCCAATCGATTTTTTTGATAAAATTCAAGAATTAAAACCAGGTGAACTAATGTTAGTTAGTCTAGAAAGTGATGATTTAGATCATGCCTACATTATCTACATAGATGAAAACAGCAATGCTTATCTTATTGATCCAGATAGACAGATTGTTGCTGAATTAGATGATCGAGAGGATTTTCTCCAAAATGTAAAGGGATGGGATGAGGTTTCAAAAGTAAATTATTTAAATGGAGACGTCAATCCTGATAAGTTTAGTGATAATGTCAAAGTTTCCATATGTGTATTAAATCAAGCAGCAGTTGAGCATTCTCCCTTGCCTGAATATGGAAGTGAGCCTAGTGAGAGGCTGGACTATTAATAAAGCTCTCTTACCATCTGTATTGAAAGGTTCACTATCAACTTCACAATTGCTCTGATTTCATCAGTTAGAGGCTTGTGCTATTTTTTTACTTTGCTCAGTAGTATAAACAATTTATGTTCATCAACCCCACCCTAGTTGAATGTTTGGAAAATGAAATTTTTACAGCTTGCCAATCTCTCTTAGTGATGCTGAAAAATAAATAATAATCAAGAGTGATTATAAATTTCAACGGCAACCCTGCTAACGTCTTTTTGGATTTGAAAAGCATCATCAAGCGTTTCCAAAGGGGTATTGGATACTGCAATGATAAATGCAAATAAATGCCCATTTTTCGCTTCAATATATCCTGACAGTACTTCTGAAAAGGAATAATAACGTTGGTTCGCGAAGTCATAAGATAATGATGTGCCTGTCTTCGCGTGAACTTTTCCTACTGCAGGAATATTTTGAGCTGCTTTAGCAATACTGCCATCAACACCCAGTGTTGGTAGCGCATTATAGAAAAGTTTAAATTGGTCTTCAGGAAGTTTGTGCATATACGTTAATAACTGAATAGCAGCCTTGGAAAGAATTCTGTTTGTATCTCCACCAGCGCCATCACCGAATACAAACTCGTTTCTCGTTAATCCCACTGTATCAAGCAAAAATGCCGCTATATGGGACATGCCGTCAGCAAATGATGTTTCATTATAGTGTTGGGCCAATAAAAGCGGTATTAAATCGGCGCCTATATTATGACTTAATTTTAAAATGACTTTAATATATTCAGAAAGTGGCGGAGAAATATATTGTGCTATAGGCGTAAGTTGCTTATAGACATCCGCATTGGGGAGCTGGCTATTTTTATTATCAAGGTTTACTACAATATCTTGTTGTTTTAAAGCAGCGATAAAAGCTTCTCTGGCAAAAGTCGCAGGTTTAATGATAGGAAACACTCTCAATATTTCCCCTGCATTGGAGGTAATTTGCCCTCTTAGAGTCAATACGGTGTTATCGTTATTGGCTGAGATTTCAATTTTGGTTTTTCCGCCATCACCTACGGTGATAACCTGATTATCAATTGAATAACCAGGGACTTGCGGGCGCCATTTTATTGAAGCTTTTTGGCCCATAGCAGTAGATTTAATTTGAAAGTCAAACAGGTTCTCATTAATCATGATTGGAGAAATAGTGTAATTACGTAGATATTCCGTTTCAAATAAACGGTTATCTACCAATACATTACCATTAATTTGTTTAATCCCTTTTGCTTTAATTTGCTGAGCAAGATTGATAAGTCCACTGAGGGGATTTTCAGCGGTAATGGATGCACCCGGCAAATCATTAGCATAAATATGATCGATATAGCCATAGGTGAGTTTGTCATTATGAACACGACCGCCTAATTCTAAATCGCCTACGCCGACGAGAATTAAGTTACCATCTAACGTACCATTTTTTTGTTGTCCAATAAAATAAACCGGTGTTTTAAAACGGTATTCTTTACCTAAAACGTTCAATGCAGTTGCAGTAGAGAATAATTTAGTTACAGAAGCAGGCATTAATAAATGGCTGGTATTTAGTTGATAAATCGTTTCCTGCGTAGTCAAATCTTTAACTTCAATCCACCATTGTGCATTTTTATAACGTGGTTGTTGCATCGCATTGAGCATATCCTGAGGCAACGATTTAGCCGCATTGGATGAAGAAGAGAACAAGAAAACAAAAATTGCAGCGAACTTAAAAAATATTTTTTTTGTTTTTTGTTTCATTTGCATGGTAACTTCCTATCATCTTAATAATTACATTGAGAATAAGTTGTCAGATATCACTAATTATATCAAGCTCCATTGAATTTCTTTTTAATTAGGATAAACACAGCCAATGACACAAATAAAACCAAAATGCCTGTATTCCGCACTTTGAGGCGGAGAGATTCTAGATCCCTACCTTTGCAGAAATGAGCGCCCTTTTAGCAATAACTGTAATTGATGTACTATTAGTTAGTTTGGGGGACGCCTCAGAATTATTGGTAACTCCGCCACGAGGAGCGATAAGTTGGACTCTTTTTTACTACTTTGGATTACGCAACAGTTCCAACATCAACTTCGCAGCTAATTGTTCTGCTTTTCTACGGTTAGAACCGTGGCCAAAGGTTTTTTGTTTTGCTCCTATCACCGTGCAGGTTATATAAAATATTTGATTGTGCTCATCACCTTCAACCTTAGTCAAGGTGTACTCTGGGAGAGCCATTTTTTCAGCTTGCAAATATTCCTGCAGCTGAGTTTTCGCATCCTTTAAACAATCATTTAAATTAGAATCTTCGAGTCTGGAACGATATAATCCCAGAATGACATTTTTTGCAGATTCTATTCCACCATCAAGAAAAATTGCGGCAAAAACAGCTTCCATAGCATCAGAAAGAATTGAGGCGCGACGAAAACCACCACTTTTCAGCTCTCCTTGCCCTAAAAAAAGAAAATCTCCCAGGTCAATTTCTCTAGCCAACTCAACCAACATCTCACCTCGAACCAAAAAAGAACGCAAGCGACTTAATTGGCCTTCACTTTGCAAAGGAAATCGATGAAACAGTTCATTGGCAATTATAAAACTTAAAATTGAATCTCCAAGAAACTCGAAACGTTCATAGTTTGCACTACCCACACTACAATGCGTTAAAGCCTGCTTGAGATAAGCAATGTTATTAAATTGGTAATTTAATCGTCTGCATAACCTTTCTAAATCAACTTTCACTGCCTGTTACAACCTCTTCGGTATGATTAAAATCAAATAATAAGCTTATATTGTATACTAAAGGCTTAACCACCTGATATTTCAATTTTACTCTAAATTTATTAACGCCTATGGGCTCAATCAACAACTGATTTTCCTTTAAACTTTCTACTCCATTAATACTGAGGCGTTTATCCAAAGTACTCTTTAACACATTAACATCAGCCATGGGGTCGCCAGTCAATGTAGATTGCGATACTTCATTTAATCCTTTTATCGACTTGGTAATAGAGTAATACTGCAAATAAACTGGAATAACACGCATTACTATCGTTGCCGCCATGACAATTACAACTACTGTAAACAACATTCCTATTAAAGTCATTCCCTTTTGCTTGTGCATTCGTTATTCCTTTTTTCTGGAACCCATTCCCAATTCTACTATCTTAGCCTAAATGGTGTGATTTTCGTGTGCTCCGATACATCCATATTTCATTTATGCAGTGTTTGGACACTCACCATTATGGCTCAATCAATCGAATTGACAGTAGCCCCCCAATCGAAGTATTTTACTCTGAATATCGATACCAAAAATTTATGAGATCGATTTACCTATTCTTGACCAACGAACGTTATCAGTCTTCCCGTTCCAACTCATCCAAACTAAAAATGCTTTACCTCGTAAATAAGACTCAGGCACATACCCCCAGAATCTGCTGTCTGCACTATCATCTCGATTATCACCCATCATGAAATAATTTCCCTCGGGTACTACAATATCAAAATCCACAGCAGGAACATCCGTTCGAACGAAAATATTGTGCACTGTACCGTTTAAATCTTCTTTATATTTAGCTACAGCTTTTCCAGAGCTTTCATCAATAGTGTACTCAAGAAAAGTCTGCTTTGCTTCCTTTCCATTAATTGTTAATACTTTATTGTGATAACTAATTTTATCTCCAGGAACTCCTATTACCCTTTTTATATAATCAAAGGACGGGTCAGGGGGCCATCGAAATACAGCAACCTCTCCTGTTTTAGGATCAGAAATTGAAACAACTTTTTTTTCCCACACAGGAAGCCTCAGTCCATAAATAAATTTGTTTACCGCTACGAAATCCCCAACAAGCAATGTCGGTTCCAATGAACCCGAAGGAATGCGGAAGGGTTCGATGAGGAATGAGCGTAAAATCAAGACAATGAAAAACACAGGAAAAAAAGATCGTGAATATTCAATAATACGATTTGGCTTTTGATTTTCAGTGCGTTTTTTTGACCAGAATATTATGTCTAAAAGATAAATAAACCCGCTGACAAAAGATAGGACAACCAATATTAAAGCAAAATTCATAAATTTATATCCTAATCAAACTTAATTTATAATGAGACATCCACATGCATGATATGCCACCCTTATATTTAGACCTCTTTTCAAACTTTACTGAGAGAATGAATTGCTTTGTCGGAACCGTGCTCGAACTCTTATGTGACTGCACACTTAGGCCCTCCGCTTTGCGCACCTCGCTCCCTCAGAGTTTCAAAGAGTCTATTTCTTTTTATCTGTTTGAAAAACAGCCATAAAGGCCTCTTGAGGTATTTCCACATGCCCTACTTGTTTCATGCGTTTCTTCCCTGCCTTTTGCTTTTCTAATAATTTTCGTTTTCGAGTCACATCACCACCATAACATTTTGCAGTAACGTTTTTGCGTAAAGCCTTTACTGTTTGTCTGGCAATAATATGACTGCCCAATGCCGCTTGAATTGCTACATCAAACATCTGCCGTGGAATTAAATCACGCATTTTTTCGGCAATTAGTTTTCCCCGACCTTGTGCTGAAGAGCGATGAACAATAACTGAAAGCGCATCCACACGTTCACTATTAATCAAGATATCCATTTTAACCAGATCGGCTTCTTGAAAACGTAAAAAATTATAATCCAGTGAAGCATAACCACGACTCACAGATTTTAAGCGGTCAAAAAAGTCAGAAACCACCTCACTCATTGGAATATCATAGGTTACAGAAACCTGGCGACCACTGTAAGTCATGTTAACCTGAACACCACGACGTTCGATACACAAACTAATAATAGAGCCGAGAAAATCTTGGGGCACCAGTATATTTGCCCTGACAATCGGTTCATACATTTCTTTAATTTGTGGGAGCGGGGGAAGAAGTGATGGATTATCAATCAACAGCGTCTCGCCCTTTTGGGTTAAAATCTGATAAACCACAGTAGGCGCAGTAGATATTAAATCAAGATTGTATTCCCTCTCCAGACGCTCCTGTACAATTTCCATATGCAGCATGCCCAAGAAGCCGCATCGGAAACCAAAACCTAACGCCTCGGAAGATTCAGGTTCATAAAACAATGAAGCATCATTGAGGCTTAATTTAGCCAAAGCTTCGCGGAATGCCTCAAAATCATCCGAACTTATAGGAAATAAACCTGCATACACTTGTGGCTTTACACGCTGAAACCCAGGAAGAGGTTTATCTGCAGAATTTTTTTCCAGAGTGAGTGTATCACCCACTGGGGCACCCTGAATTTCTTTAATTCCAGCGACCAAATAACCTACTTCGCCAGCATTTAACACATCCAGCTTAGTACGCTTGGGAGTAAATATGCCTACTTGATCGACTTCATAAGAACGGCCGGTAGACATTACCCTCATTTTGTCACCTTTACGTATTGAGCCATTCACAATACGCACTAATGAAACCACACCGAGATAACTATCAAACCATGAATCAATAATCAATGCTTGCAAAGGTTCATTGATGTCACCTTCCGGTGGTGGAATGTGATTCACTAAGGCTTCAAGTACGTCTTCTACACCCAAGCCGCTTTTGGCACTCACTCTTATTGCATCATGTGCATCAAGACCAATAATGTCTTCAATTTCTGAGATAACACGCTCTGGCTCTGCCTGTGGTAAATCAATTTTGTTGAGAACCGGCAAAACAGATAATGATTGATCTATGGCAGTGTAACAAACCGCTACCGTTTGTGCTTCCACACCTTGAGCTGCATCAACAACAAGAATCGCCCCTTCACAAGCCGCAAGGGAGCGGGATACCTCATAGCTGAAATCTACATGTCCTGGCGTATCAATAAAATTCAAGAGATAGGTTTTGCCATCTTTCGCCGTGTAATTTAATGAAACACACTGGGCTTTAATTGTAATGCCTCGCTCTCGTTCTATATCCATGGAATCGAGTACTTGAGCACTCATTTCACGCTCAGTTAAACCACCACAAATTTGGATAAATCGATCCGCCAAGGTTGATTTACCATGATCAATGTGGGCAATAATTGAAAAATTGCGAATTCGCTTTAAATCACTCAACTGAAATAACCTTTTTGCAAATAGCGCATTCTAGCTTAAATATGCGTAGCCTTAAAGTATTTGCTAATACACCGCATTTTTTATAAAATTTACCGTTTCAGCTTATATTATTAGGAGGGGGCTATGCGACGAATACCAGGTTTGGGGTATATTGCCATAATTCTGCTGCTTCTTTCATTCTCAACTTATTCAGATACCGCATTTACCAAAAGAAAGGATGTGCAACTTTTTATCAAGAGTATGGTCAAAGACCATCATTTCAATGCTAGAGAGCTTACTGCAATAATGAATCAAGTTGTTATTCAGCCCGATATCATCGAATCAATGGAAAAGCCTTATGAAAAGAAGAACTGGGATGTTTACAGAGATTTGTTTCTGACCCCCGCGCGCGTTAAGGGTGGATTGGATTATTGGGTCGCTAACAGAACAGCATTAGAAAAAGCACAAAAAAAATATGGTGTTCCACCAGAAATTATTATTGCGATTCTTGGTGTAGAAACTTTATATGGAGAACGGCAAGGAGAACATCGAGTTCTTGATGCCTTGGCGACATTAGCTTTCAATTATCCTAAACGTGCGCCTTATTTCAGTAAAGAATTAAAAGAATACTTGCTTCTTTGTCGTGAACATGGAGTACCAGCAACCCAATACAAGGGGTCTTACGCTGGCGCTATTGGTCAACCACAATTTATGCCAAGCAGTTACCGTAATTTTGCCGTTGATTTTAACAATACAGGCAAGCGCGATCTCGTGTCTAACAACGCTGACTCCATAGGTAGTATTGCTAATTATTTCTACCATCATGGTTGGAAACCCAATGGTGGGGTTGCCCAGCATGCTAAGCTAACAGGTACACACTACAAACGCATTCAGGTTAATCCCAAAAGAGCAAATTATTACTATTCACAATTAATTGCGCATGGAATTAAGCCTGTAAGTGCAGCAGATAATCATCCTTCACGCGCCGCATTGATTAAGCTTGTAACGGCTAAAGGAAATGAATATTGGATAGCTTATCCTAATTTCTTCGTAATAACCCGCTACAATTCCAGCCCCCAATATGCGCTTGTAGTTTATCTGCTGGCACAACAATTGAAACAACAATGGACTGCAATGAATATAAAAAAACATAGAGCTTATGCGTAGGAATGGATACCCTTTTCCTTTTTGTAAAACATCTTGATGAAGCAGGATGTTTGTGCCTTAAAATAAATACGGATGGAGCCTTAATTGCTCCGCCCGTGCAACGTAGTTTTGACGAAATTAAATCATTACAAACTGAGTGTAAAACCTTAATTATTGAAACATGCGAACATGTTAGTATTCTTAATCTTGAGTTATCATGGCTCCCAGAAAGAAAAGCAAGGGCTGCAATTCCTTATGCTTTAGAAGAGAAATTAGCGCAATCTGTAGATGAACTTCATTTCGCTTTTGATAAAGCACGATATCAAAACAATCAATACCTGGTAACTGTTATAGCCAAAAAGCGGATGAGATATCTGCTGCAACTACTCAATCAACAAGACATTGAATTTTCTGCAATTACTGTAGATTGGTTTGCTTTAGAACCACAAGAGTTGTGTATTAGCGAAACGGCATTAATCATCAATGCAGATTTCAAAGGAGCGCTTTCCGGAGAATTGGCAGACATATATCTAAAAAATCATCCACAATATCAACCCTTGCTTTTTGCAGACAGCGCAATCCAAATTGATCCATCGTTACCTAAAAGTCAGGAAACGTCACATACATGGATTGCTCAAAGAATACTTAAATCGAAGTTAATGAATCTCTGCCAAGGGGAAATGCAACATGGGAATAAAACAGATTTAATAAAAAAAGGATATCAGTTAGTTGGCGCCCTCTTTTGCTTGTGGCTAATTTCTTTACTTGTAGTGAATGGGATCAAATTACATTTATTAAATAAGCGAACTCAAAAAATTGATGAACAAATTGCAGTGATTTATCATGAGTTTTTTCCTGATGCAAAACAAATTATTAGTCCTAAATTTCGCATTACACAACTGTTAAAAAGTAATAATACAGAAGAACAAAATCGTTTTTGGTTTTTATTAAATCAATTTGCCAAAGTAATGAAAAATGATCGCAATGACCTAGAGCAATTGCGCTATCAAAATAAAATTTTATCTGTGACAATAATCAGTACAGATTTTGCCAGTTTGGAAGAGTTGGAAAACGAATTAAAAAAACTGCAACTCAAAGTAAAACAAACTCAAGCCTCGACTCGTGAACAACAAGTTGTTGCAACTTTGGAGTTAATGTGAACGTATATTTAAGCACACTTAATGAAAGAGAAAAGTTGATGTTAATTGGAACAGTACTCTGTGTTTTTCTTTATGTTTACTATTTGTTTTTATATACCCCCTTGAGTCAACGAGTTACTCAAAAAACAACTCAGTTAGTAGAGAAAACGACTACGCTGGATTGGATGCAAAAAATAAGACAACAAAGCCATGTGAAGCAAACAAAAAAGAAAATAGTTGATAACAGTCAACTTTTGACAACACTGGCAACGCAGCTAAAAAATGATCCGACCCTAAAGTTTCCCTATCAGTTACAACAAACTGGCTCAGGAGATATACAGCTTACTTTTGATGCTGTTGCTTTTAACCTATTTATTACCTGGCTGGAGAGAATCAATCAACACTATGCGATTATGGTGAAACAATTTGAGGCAGACCGCTCGAAAACTCCAGGGATAACTCGGTTAATGATTCTAATTAGTGCGGCTTCTAAACCAACATAGTCAATCATGATTTCATAAAAATATAGGGAAATTTCATGTCAAATTCGGTCAAAATCGTTCGATTTCATCAAACTGGAGGTCTTGAAGTATTAAGACTCGAAGAATAATATTGCCAGAACCTGGAAATGAGAAGTTCCCTTACGTGTTCACGCAATTCGATTAAATCGAGCTGAGATTTGGTGCCTATTTGGTGCAACCGCATTTACTGTCAAAAATTGGCTATGAAGCCTCTGGAGTAGTTGAAGCTGTTGTCCCGGATGTAGACCAAAAAATGATTGGCAAGACGTACAGCACTGTACCTTGCTTTGATTTTGGTAAATATGGCGTGTATGGTGAAGTTGCAGTAGTCCCCGCATACGCTCGCCGAATATCCCGAGAAACTTTCGTATATTGAAGGAACTTCTATCTGGATGCAATACCTGGCCGCTTACGGCGTCTTAGTTCACTATAGAAAACTCACTAAAAATGGCTTTGTTTAAAATGCCGCTCCAAGAAGTAGTGTAGGACTTGCTTCCATTCAAATAGCACATACTCAAGGAGCAGTTAGCATTGTCACTACACGAACATTTCTAAGAAAAAAGATGAGTCACTCTCCTTAGGAGCAGACCATGTCATTGTAACAAACGAAGAAAATCATCCTGCTCGTGTCAATGAAATAACCAAGGGTAATGGAGTAAATATTGTTTTCGATCCAATTTCCGGCAAAGGAATTGAGGCCCTGCAGAAACCCTTACTCCAGGCGGGATACTTTTTGTTTATGGAAATTTATTCATAGAGCCCGTCACGCCGCTGCCTCTTTTTACTGCTTTAAAAATAAATTTCACTACGGGGTTATACGCTTTTTGAAATTTCAGTGAAGGTAATGTTCGCACAAAAACTGAAAAATATATTTTCGAGCATTTGCAAAATGATTTATTTGAGCCTCAATTTGCGAGAACCTTCTCCTTGGGACAAATAGTAGATGCCCATAAATACATGGAATCAAATGAACAGGTCGGCAAGATTGTAGTAACGCCTTAATGACACCAGTTCCCGAGGTTAGATTGGTCTAATTTCGGGAACTTATTACTCTATTGCTGTACACTACCCCAGTTAATCACTGAAGCACTGCTTTTAATTTCGGGCGGTAATGCGTTTAATGCCTTTTGAGCTTCTTCTGCTGTGCCGTAGGTTCCATATACCCCTTTATAACGTGTTCTACCATCTCGATCATATTTTACCTGAGCTATTCGATCATTTTTTGGCGCTTTGTAAAGAACTTGCGCTACTTGAGATGCCTTATCCCCTTCTACCAATTCAATAGTATAACCTTTTGGATTTTGACTATTTACCCAATTCTGATCTCTGTCCTTAAAAGTAGTTGGCGAATGCAATTCGCCAACATAATATGAGTTAGGGACCTTTACTTCCTGTTTTTGCTGATATCTATAGTCGTAATTAACCATATTGTAACTATTAATAGCATAAGGTTCTGTGATATCAGTATATGAATACGCTGGATACGCCATATAGTCACTTCCTTTAGTACAAGAAGACAGTATGAAAGCACAGATTGCCATGAGTGCTAAATTTATTTTCTTATCCATTGTCATTCCCCTATTTATAATTCTTTTTTTTGCTCCTTGTCTGTTATATCTACAAGTTTAAGAAAAACTTTAGGAAATTGTGTTGTTAACGAACAAATTATGGCTTACAGTAATTGTTTTTTATTTTATATTGCAATAATTATGTGGACACATCGACGCTCTGGACAAACAAATCAAAGAGGAAATCATGATCATCGAGACCCTTATGAACGAGACCGCACACGAGTAATTCACTGTCCAGCATTCAGGCGACTACAAAGAAAAACACAAATTTTAGGAACTGATGAAGGAGATTTTCATCGCACTCGTCTCACGCATTCCCTGGAAGTTGATTCGATAGGACGCAGTATTGTACACAATTTGTTAATGAGCCAAGAAAAACATATTGGACTCTCTGGTTTATTACCTAATGATGATCTAATTTCTGTTATTTGTTTACTGCACGATATTGGCCATCCCCCTTTTGGTCATGGTGGTGAGGTCGCTCTAAATTATATGATGCGCAATTATGGAGGGTTTGAAGCTAATGGACAAACTTTACGATTGCTAACTAAAGTAGAAAGCAGTTATGGAACCTACGGTCTTGATTTAACCCGGCGTGCGTTACTCGGTATTTTAAAATATCCAGTGAAACGCTCCTCTGTTGTAGCCCCCAAAAATCCTCCAGTTCATGAATCCATCCATAAAACCATCAAAATTAATGACTGGTTACCACCTAAAGCTTACTTTGATTGCGAACAGCCTGAAATTGATTGGTTGCTATCGCCCTTTTCCAATAGCGACAAAGAATTATTTCAATCACTGTCACAAATGCCGCATAATACAAAATCAGGAAAATCGGCCTACCATAGTTTTGATTGCTCCATAATGAATATTGCGGATGATATTGCTTACGGTGTTCATGATCTTGAAGATGCCATTCATTTACGCCTTATCAGTCCCTCTCATCTAGACACATCTGAGTTTAGACAATTATTAAACAATACTTTATTAGCGGGTCGACAAAATCAGTTAATAGATTCGTTATTTTCTCCAGATCTTTATTCAAGAAAACAAACTATAGGGGAAATGGTTAATTATTTTATTACTTCGACACAAATTATTATAACGAATGAAAATTTTGAAAATAATTTACTTAAATACAATCTGGCACTCACTCCTGAAGCGGATGCCCTTCTGAATTATTTAAAGCAATGCATCTATGATAATGTTATTGATTCACAAGAAGCCCGTACTTTTGAATATGGAGGTCAAACGGTTGTACTTAGACTCTTCGATGCAATTAGTTCAAATCCCGGTAGTTTATTAGATAACAAAAATAGAGTTTTGTTTAAGCAAGCTGATGATGAAACCTCTGCTTATCGAATTGTATGTGATTATTTGGCCAATATGACGGATGAATATGCCTATAGAATGCATGAGCGATTGTTTGGATTTAATACAAGAACAATTTTTGAAAGACTTTAAGAGCTTCATAAGAACAATCAAAAAAGAGGCAAGATTACTTTTCATTTTTGAGGATTTACCATAGGATGCCTTAGCATAGATTCATTTTTTCTTTTTAACTCATGTACCGGTATTAATCTGTTTGATGTAAAATCCCCGCAAATACAATTGTAGCGAATGTTTCGTGCTGTTTCAGGTAGCAATTAGACAAAAACTCAATAAACAATTAATCGTTCGAGTAACTTGTATAATATTGAGAAATCTGATAACTCTAATGCAAATCATATACTCAAACCCAGATAATTTGAGCCACAATATGAATTAAGTGGTTATTTTTGAATTTTTTTTGTGTTTGATTAATGTTGTACTTATAAGGCATTATAG
>NZ_LNYQ01000013.1:1218846-1277232 GCF_001467945.1 Legionella parisiensis | reverse complement strand
TGGCGTCCCCAAGGGGGTTCGAACCCCTGTTACCGCCGTGAAAGGGCAGTGTCCTAGGCCGCTAGACGATGGGGACCTTGAACGTTTTTTCCATCAACATCAAAGATGTTGATGGTGGAGCTAGGCGGGATCGAACCGCCGACCTCTTGCATGCCATGCAAGCGCTCTCCCAGCTGAGCTATAACCCCAAAATTAGGTTCGCAGTTTAATGAGCCACCCAGGATCTGTCAAGCAAATTTTACACTTTTCCTAAAGAAGTTTATTTCATATTTAAAAATAGTAAGAAATAAGTTTTTAAATCGGTTTCATTTACAGAAAATCAATACCGGTGGCTACTTCAAAGAAAAATAAAAAAGTGAATTACTGGTGCAATATAGTATTCATAAAAAAACACATCTTATATGAATAACTTATTTACATATCGCATTGTATATATTCTTTTCTTTTCATTATAATACGATTCACCATTAGCGAAATTAAGAGTACATCCATTACATTTTTGACGCTTAATCTCCTGTTAAGAATTACGATGTATGATCTTGATTTCTTTTGATTCCAGGAGTTTTGCTGTGCCTCAATATTCACAAAACAAATATCTCCAATCCTTACTAGAAAATCTGATTACTACATACGAAACCGAAATAAACTACACCCCCTTAGAAATTGAACTTGATCCACAACAATTCGTTGAAAAAGATATTGATAGCCTATTCCGCTTTATTAGCGACGATCGTAAACGTCTCTTTATTTTTAAGATTCCAGAAAGCCAGCAGACGTCTAATCGACTCGCGCTACTTGCTCGTCGGGCCGTATTGGATAAAACAGCAGAAACCCTACTTAAAAGTACATCCAGCACACCGAAAATTAACCCAATAAAGTATGTTCTGAACTCTAAGTCACCTGCTGTTCGTGCACGTATCCAAATTCAAAGAAGTATTCTTCTACCTAAACCACCAAGCGTTCAAAAAAACATTCATCTTGAACAGAGTGAACTTATAAAAAGCCCTGATCTTATTTTAGTCCCTATTGAATTGCCTGATCTTCCTGAATTAGTCAAACAGCTTAGGGCTTTAGGTATTGAAAACCTACAAGAATCAGCTATCGCCGTTATAAATGAACATAGTTATGCCTTTAAAGATGGTATTATCCCCAGTAATCTTCCTAAAGGATTCTATATTAACAAAGATAAAAAAGCGCTTTGTTATACTGATACACCGAGAAGGCTTCCTTCTGCGTTAGCCCCTGTACTTAAAAAACTGGAATCTTTAACATTACCTTCAGTTGAAGAAGCAACAACGCTATTTCCTAATCTGGCTCGACAAACTCTTTCCATCCTACTGGAAACTAAGTACTCATCTGATCAAAAAAATATATTACTCGGTCTGTTATCCGTATATGAAACCGAAGTTAAGGCGTTATTACTTCAATTATACCGAGCGACTGAGCCTGCTCTATCTGCTCAGCAGCATGACGAATTCATTATTCCTTTGCTTTGCAAGCAATATATACTTGGCGGTGAATCACATACTGCTTTACTAGTGAGACTGTTTCATTCCTGTTTGAATAAAAAAATTAATCTTGATTTCCTCAACAACCCTGAAGTACAAAATTCATTATTGAGCACTCGGGGAATTAAAAATCTTCAAAAATTAATCCAACTTCCAGCAGAACAAAGAGAATGGTGGAACAAACTGGTTGCTAATCACCTTAAACATGACAGAAGCAGCTTTGATTTTAATAATTTTTTTGAAGCCTATACTCAAGTTTTCCTTCCTCGAATTTCAGAAAAAAATCTGACTTTACCCAATTTGTGTCCGATTAACCATGAAGGACATTTGCTTATTACCTTAAATCGAGTGTTGGATGTTATAGAACATGCTAAAAACCCACAAGAACAGTGTCTTTCTTTGACAGAGCTCAATTGGGGATCAACAGGTGTTCATTATGCCATGTTGCTAAAGCCTACTTCGGAGCAATTTAAGCAAGTTGCTTCGTGTATGAAAATTGAAAATCCTGAAGACACCATTACCGATCCTGAACTCATTTATCAACAAATTGACGACGAACACCTTGAACTTAAACCCTGGTTATTTCGATATATGGGTCAACATTGGAAGGCTGAGATCAGATTGCCTGACATCCAGGAACAGCTTCTTGAAATAGAAAAGCTCGTTTCTTGGTCCACCGTTCAAAAAAATCAACTCACGTTTATTTTAACGTGTGCTTTTGCAGATAAGACTCTCCTAAGTCCCGGTCAATGGAAAGAAACTTTAAAAAGTTGCATTGATTCACTGCAAAAGTTAGATCCAAATGATCGAAGTGATTTACTGCAAGCATTTTCACGAAGCTTTAAATTCAAGCCCAACCCTTCATTTGCACAAATCAATGCATTAATGAATCAATGTATTGAGTTCAAAGCTTCTTTTGCCGACAAACAATTTAAAGAAGATTTCATTGCTCCACTTGCATCATGCTTGGAAAACGAAGGATTTGAACTACTCAATACATTGCAAGAGCGTATTCAAAAAACAGATCCCGCTCCGGAAGTAAATCAGTTTTCTCTGTCAGTTATTGCATCTTTTGCTGCGATACTAGAAAAAAATCGTCAAGCCTTAACTCCAGAAGTTATCACATTACTCGTAAAACTTAATGAGCCCAATTTAACTCAAGAGAATATTGATAATCTATTATTAGCAATTCAAAGCGTACAAGCTAAAAAAGGCGAAGTTTTTCAACGCGTCGTATTAAGTACTTTGAGCCAAATCAATATCTCAAAATCACAAGCATTGCCTAAAATAGAGCAAATTCTAGTGCTATTGGATAAGCTTGCAAATTCAGTAGAAACTATTCCTGATGAATGTTTAACCTTAGAAAAACAGGAAACCTGGTTAAAAGCACTCCTCATTGAAACAAACCCTTTCCCGGGGTGCGTACTTGGAAATGGTGATATTTCCAAGCTCGATGATTTAATAGTTGATGCTCTAGTCGACGCGATTAAAAAAAGAAGCGCGATTTTTGACATAAAAGCATTAAAAAAAGCATTGCAAGGACATTTGCAAAGTTTCATTGTTCCCAATGCATTGCGCGAACAACTGGATCAAGAATTGATGCCGCTTTTTGATGCAGTAGATGAATTAGTTACTTTATTACAGCAGCCCCATCCTCAGTTTGAACAAGTTATTGAAAAACTTAGATTTTTTGAAGAGAAAAAGCCTATATTGCTCAATGGTATGTATCGTCTCGTCAGAGAAACGAAAGGAGAGTATATCTTAAGCTTTTTGCTCACTGGGAAAAGAAAAGAAACCGATCAAATTACGGGGAAAGCTTTAGCTGCTATTTTAGCTCCTGTCCATAACTTAATTGTCTCTCCAATGAAGGCATTCTTTGATAATCCTGAGAACAAACTCATTGTTAAAGACTTAGATTTGAATACCTGTCTTTCTTGGATGGCAGCTTTTAATGAGACACATTCTTTAACATTCTTTTTTAAAGAAGAACTGGTTCAGAAAAAAGTATTGCCTGCTTTAAGAAAGACATTATTACAATTGAATACACAAGATCCTGAGTTTGACAAAAGCGTCCTTGCAGATGCTGCGGTAATTGATGAAAATGCCCCTTCTGATCTGACGCTCCAAAACTATAAAGACAAAATTGAATCAATTGCAAATTATCTCAACTTACTCATTGATCTACATGACCGACTTCCTCAACAATTCAACAAAATCTACAAACAACTTAACACAGGAGCTTTAGCTCGTCTAAATTATAAACAAAAACAAATTTTAGTTAATCAGCTCATCAAAGAAAGTCCAGACAAGCTGGATCTCTATTTAAAGCTGACAACTCAAGCTTTAGAGGAGCATTCTCATGCAGATAATACTGCGATTGAACGGGCGGTCAATGGTATAACTGAGCTTTTTAAATTATCAGATCTTGAGTTAGATACCCAAATTATGTTTTTCAAAATGAGCATGACTCATAACTTGAAAAGTCCTACTCCTTTCCCACTTGCTGCATTAAATGAATTCAAAAAATCGGAACTACCGCAACTTACTAAGTCATTAATTATTAAGCAAATCATTCAAATTTTGGGATTACCAGATACAAACTCAGAACACATTCAAGAAGTCGTCCAAAATACTCAATCATTCTTAACTCACAATTCAGAACAAACTGAACTTTGCATTGCATTGCTCAATAAAGCTACTCAAGATCATGCAAATCTCAATACCTATCCTCAAATTCTGCAGCAATTAGAGCAAATCAAACCCATAAGCAGGATAAAAATTACTGCAATTCTAGCTGGATTAGCTAAAAATAAAAAAGACTCCACGGTAAATTTACGTGCATTGCTGGAAATTACTAAAGGTTTAGGAAGACGTTCTGCCGATGATGTCGATCGCGTCTTTAAATTATTTGCCACATCGCCCTACCCGAATGCACAAAGCCTTAATACTGCATTACGCGCACATGACTCTGAAAAACTTCATGCCTACTGTTTAAGCTTTGACACAAATCCTTTTGCTAAAAATGGTGAAGAAAGGGATTTATCTCAGCAATTTGCAACAGATCGTATAAAATATGCTTTAGAAAATTTGCGAGATTTATTGCATGAAACAAATTTTCCTCATGCATTGCAAATGAAACTAGCACGTCAATTAACTTTTATTGAAACATTAGGTTACACAGACCCATTAAAGCCTGGAGATTTTACAGGTTTAAAAAATTTAACTGCCTCCTCACGTCAGGATTTAAAAGAAAATGCGAGCATATTACTTCAACAGCTACGCTCAAAATCTAATCCCGAACAAAGAGAAGTAACCCAACTGAAGCTTTTAGCTTATTTAAGAGAAATCTACTTTAGAACTACAGGTTTGTTTCCGAATACCACACAAATGCTTATCCTGTTGCTTGCATTAGAAGATCCGTCATCTAATTTATTAATGCGTATCAAAACTGGGGAAGGAAAAAGCCTTAATACGCCAATGCTTTCTGTTCTGCAATGGGCACAAGGCGGCACTGTTGTTCAATGGACAGCCAACTCAACACTGCTGGCTCGAGATTATGAGAATAACTGTGAACCTTTTTTTATTTTTTTGGGAATTCCATCCGCACTCATTCAAGGTGATACCCCTACTGAAGCATTTCAACCTGATGGAATCAACTGCTCCACCGTTGAAGACATGGCCTGCTTCCATTTAGCTGCTAAAATAGCCAATAAAGAAAAATTACTTGCAACAAATGGTCCTGTACATATTGTTTTAGATGAGTCTGATGATGCACTTTTAGATCAATTAACACTTTATAAATTAGTTACAGAAGCCGAATCCAATCATGCTGACAACCCTGCACAATGGATTTATCCACTAGCCTATCAATTCATCAATTTACCAGCATTCCGTAATGATGATCCCGCACGAGGTAAAGTTTGGGATGAAGATGAAGATCTGGAGCAATTCAGATTGTTTCTCAACAAACAAATTAATGAGCAATTTAACGGCGATATTGAAAAACTAAATTATTTAATGGCATCAAGTAACACACAACTGAAACAATGGTTACATGCCAGCGGTATCGCCGCAACCCTGTCTGAAAATAAGCATTTCATAATGCAACCTATCAAAGAAAAGGATGAAGCAGGCCACGAAATTACTAAAAAAATTGCCTGTGTTCCCCTAATTCGCAGTAATCCTAAAACAGGTTCAATTTTCACCGAAGAGGTACAACAAGCTTTACAGGCACGTCTAAGAGCTGAGTCTAAAGATCAAGCCCAGTATATTGTTATTGATCCTGTTCCCTCAGTACTTGCCAGCCAATCTGCACAAGGATTAATTAAATTTTTCCAAAAAACCTTAGGGCGTTTGCTTGGTATTTCAGCAACCCCGGGAGATAAACATGAGCTCGAAAGCCTAGATACATCACTGGGAACTCAAGCGCTCAGTATCGCACCTCATGCTGGAGATAAACGTATCGATCATGATCCGATTTTTACTTTAAATCGTGAACAAAGCATCAAAGCAATACATGAGACATTTGACAAAATCAAATGTCCTGTTACACCAACCATGATGAAGATTGATCCTACTGAAGAGATTCAGACTAACGATGAATATGAACATTTAATTGCTGAAAGAAAAATTGCCATTGAGGAATGGAGTCGCACTCAAACTCAACCTATTCTTATTATTAATGAGGATTTTGATGAAGCACAGGCAATCGGCAAAAGTTTAGAAATTTATAAAAAGCAGGGGTTTATAATCCAGATTATTACAGGTAAGGAAACCCCTGGCGAATTGGATAAGATTATTAAGCAGGCTGGTCAAGTCAATACCATTACTGTAGGTACAGCGATGCTCGCAAAAGGAATAGACATCAAGACTGATCATCCCAAAGGTTTATTTGTAATACAAACTTATCTTGATACAGTAAGAATGACCACTCAGATTCCCGGTCGTACTGCTCGTAATGGAAAACCCGGTGAATGGTTACCGATTTATCAAGTAAAACCACCTGAAGATATACTCAATAAGTTTTTTTATTATGCGTTTCCTTGGACACGGCAACGCATTAATGAACATACAGTCGAAGTATTAAGAGAGAAAATTCAATTACAGGAAACAGTTGACAGAATATATACTCAGAGCATCGATGAAGTACAACAAATCTTGATGCAACAAATTGAAGCATGGGAAAGCTTACTCCTTGAACTCTATCCTGATGATCCGAAAATACAATTCGAATTCTATCAATGGCGTGAAATGCTTTTGAATGAACTGACTCGCTCACAAGATCCAAATGTATCACAAACTTCTCTTAATGAAAGTATCTCCCAGTTTAAAAAGTCTACCTGCAAACTGTGGGAGTCTGCTCGAGAAGAAAGATGGGCTGCTAAAGCAGAAAAAGCAACTCATATAAGTCATGAGCAATCACTAAGACTTAAGTATTTAAAACAGTTGGACTTCATACAAGAATTAAATATTCAAATAAAGCTACAACAAAAAAGCAAACCATTTACCGCTGGAATAAAAGCATTAATGCACCAAAATCTTGAAACGGTGATTGCTGATAAAGCGGGAGCAGTTCTAGAATACGCTAAGCCCTCAGGCAAAGAAAAAAGTGATTTAGAATTAGCGCAAAGCAAGCAAATTCTGCCTCATTTGATTGGGGATTTTTGCGCTGTTTATCCAGAATCCATAAACATTTTTTTTCCTAAAAATACATCAAAAAATCCCTCCTTTATCCCTGAAATAGTTAGGACAGTAATTAATAAGTTAATCGAACAAAAAAACAAGGTTTTGCACCGCAAAGAAAAACAAGAAGTTACTGAAAGTATCATTCAATTCTATCAAAAAAAATTAATGAAAGCCGACAGTAAAGAAATTAAGGAATTACTAACCCAGATCAGTCCCCTACTTATAGATCACTGTGCTGATTTAACGAAACTCCCGCTCGTCGAACAATTTAAAATGCAAGGCTTAGTTCTTACTTTTTCTACACTTTATCGAAACTTAGGCTTACCTGAAAATCCAAGTTTAAGTAACTTGCAAAAGTCATATAATGAAGAAATTATGAAAAAGCTGGCCCAACATTTACTTAATGAATTTGCTTGGGTACATGAAAATCCAGTTCCTTTTGATGCTCTCCTTGAACGAACTGTAGCCAAAAAAGCTGCTTTGGATATTTATACTTTGTCTGAGGATTTAATTAACTCACCTCAGGACAAAGACAAAATTCAAAAACTCTATACTGCACTTCAACATCACAGAGTCATTTTAAAAGATAAATATCTGTTTTCAATAAAACACTTATCACCCCGAAATGTGATTAATGATGCGTTAGATGCCATTGATTCATTAAATAATGCGCCCCATTGTGATCTTGACTTTAGACAAAAATGCCATGATAAGGCAGTTTCAGAACACCAGATTACTTCATTCCGTAGATTGCTAACAAATACCTCACCATATTTTTTCAATTCTTATGATCCTACTTGGGAGCATATGAAAAAAACACTACTTGAAATAAGCCATCAAAGCGAAGGCAATCCAAGTCATGTTGTACAGGAATTATATGAAGCGACTGTACGTTTTAGCTCATATAAAGCATATTACCCCTATTTAAGCCAACTTAATGCATTAAAAAAACAACTTTTACACTCTATTGAGGAATTGGATAAATCCGATGGACTTAATCAAGACGTTGAAGAAAGCCTATTTGCACAAAAACAGAACCAATTAGCTACGTTATTAAAAATAAACCCAAAGCAGTTGCGTATTCAAAGTGGTAGTGATGGCATACAATCTTATATAGAACTACAAGTTGAAGATGCACCAGTACAAGAAGGATTTACTGGATATCAATCCTCTTTCCTAACCCGAGTAGAAACAGAGCGAAGTGAACTCAGGAAAATTCAATCAGAACTTGAGGAAAATAAAGATGCGCTTCTTAAATTAGCAAA
Source organism: Legionella parisiensis (assembly GCF_001467945.1). Lineage (GTDB taxonomy): Bacteria > Pseudomonadota > Gammaproteobacteria > Legionellales > Legionellaceae > Legionella > Legionella parisiensis. The sequence goes on along the minus strand of NZ_LNYQ01000013.1, from coordinate 1,268,774 downwards.
TGTAGAAGTAATTGAAATTCTTCCCGTGCGAAAACGCTCTTCATTTGAGAAATTATTTAGACTAAAAGAGCTTTTAACTCATGATTGGAGTAATTTAGATATTGATCGAAGTGAACTACCCGATCTAATAAGACAAAAATTGGAGTATGCCGACGAGCTGAAGCAGTGGAATTGGAAACTAAACTCTGTAGATCAAAGTCGACTCAGCACAATTTTGGGTAAAGCACCTGACCTAAGTGTTGCTGTTTCTATTGATGAACAATCAAAAATCCAAAGAGATCTTGATAAAATTAAAGCAAGAATGCAGAATGTTACTGAACTAATTCGCCTCAAAGAAGAAGAAATATTAGATACTGAAAAAATCATTACTGCAGCAGAAAAACGTATGAAAGAAAATGATTGCACCTATATGGAGGGCATTAAGTTAAGGGGTATAATTTACCTTCGGCAAAGAGAAATCCATTCCTTTCAAAATCAACTTGCAGAACTTAAAGAAAATTTATCTTTTATTGAAGAAGAAGAAAGTGAGACTTTGGATGCATTCAATGACCATAATGTCGGGTTAGATAGAAAAAGAACTGAACTTATAGAAAAATTTGTAATCCAGATCAAACAAGATCTTGCAGCTTATCTCGATGAAGCATCTAAACAATACGTTTCAGAAATCGAGAAAGAGCTCTTGGAAACGGCTCCGACTATTGGGAAAATTGAAAATGAGGAGATCCAAAAAGCACGTTATCAAACACGACGATTCTTCAAAACAAGCGAACTGCTGTGTTATGAAGCTGGTTTGGTCGGTGAAGAAGCAGGGATTCCAGTAAAAAGAGATGTGGTTGCTCCCTCCGTCGTGCATGATGAACAGGAAGTTCAAAGCACTGGAATTTTAGTCTATTAGGCTCACAGCTCAGTAAGAGCTGTAAAATGTGAGGAATAATAACTTTCCCGGGTGCAGCAAAAGCAAAACCCGGGCTACATTGTTAAAAAGTCCCCATGTAATCTGCTTTGCCAATATCAACTCCTAAACTTCTTAAGATGTCATAGGCAGTAGTAACATGAAAGAAAAATTGCGGTAACCCGTAATGCAAAAGATAAGTTTCTCCGATAAGTTTCCGCTCTTTTGGAGTTCCTGGGCGAAGAATAATTTCTTTCTCTTCATTACCGTTAATATCTTCTGGAAGGATATTAGAAAGAAAGAATAGCGTTTTTTCAATACGACCACTCAGCTCAAAAAAAGTTTTTTCATTATCTTCAAAAACAGGAACCTCCATACCTGCCAAACGAGCAGACACACTTTTAGCAAAATCGGTTGCAATCTGTACCTGGCGTGTGAAATGATACATATTCGGAAAAAGGCTTGCTTGTAAGAATGATTCTGGGTTCATTTTATTATGATCAATATGAGCCTGCGTTTTTTCTAAAATTGCATTGAGTGAGGTAAGCATCTGTTTAAAAACAGGTATCGAAGCGGCATACATTGAAATTTTTTGTTTCATTCTTTTTCCTTGTTAATATTAAACAATCTATTTCGAATCATGAATAAAAAAATATGATCCAAAAAATTCTAATTATCTTAGGTGTTATTTTACTAATAATTGGTATATTTTGGCCATTTATAAAAAAAATCGGCTTGGGTAAATTGCCCGGTGACATCATAATCCACAAAAATAACTTTACTTTTTATTTCCCCATCACTACATGCATCATAATTAGTCTCATCATTATGCTCATTTTTTGGTTTTTCAATAAATGACTGTTTGTTTAAAACCATTGACAACAATTTATTAATGATGATAAAAAAAACTCACCCAAAACTGATTAGGCACAATAATGATTAAATTTTACACTTTTCTTTTGATGGGTTTAATTGCTGGAGCGAGTTTTGCAAAACCATGTACCAGTATACATAGAAGTTGTTTAAAACTCAAAAATCAACATCCTCTATCTGCTAAAATTGAGTGTAATTGGCTGAATGAAGTGACTTCTTCAGGCCACTCACAGGGATCTACCCAATTGGATTTAGGTTATGGTGACGGTCTTGGAGCTCCAGAGCCGCGACAAGTTTCTTGCAAGTTAACGACAGGACAGACCAAACAAGTTTTTGAATTCCATAATCCTTATTGGGGCTCGTTAATCGAATTTAAACTAGTCTCTGAAAAACAGCTTGAAATACACATCATGGATGGTTGGAGTTCTAGAGAAACACGATATACTTTTAGTTGGTAAATTGTAATAGTTCAGTAACGTAGGTTTGTGCAGTGCAGAGTAACCTGGGGTTCAAATATTCACTCATGTCCTAGTCCTGGGTTACGCTGCGCTGCAGACTACAAAATGTTCAATGGATCCTGACGATAAAATTTAACGAGTAAATCATAAATCTCAGAATAATAATTTTTGATTATTTCAGGTTTTTCAAAAAATAATTCGGAAAATACAGCAAAAAATTCAGCTGGAGAGGTAATAGCATAAGGATCGATAGAAATAGAATCATGTCGTTGAATACGACTTACCAAATCATTATAGCCCCTATTAAAAACCTCAGCCCAATGCTGCGCAGACATTCCTTTATGAAGAGGGGGAAATCCATTCGCCCTACCATTTTGCATATCCAATTTATGAGCAAACTCATGGATCACCACATTTCTCCCACTCACACCACCATGATGTAATGCATCGTCCCAAGAGATAATAACTGGTCCGCGTTGCCATGATTCTCCGCTTAAATGCGATCTTCCCAAATGCTCTACCCCAAATTCGTCGATTTCCTTGCTCTCATGGGAGTATGCTCCGGGGTAGATTATGACGGAAACCCAACTGTCATACCAATCGAATCCAAGATTCAGAATTGGAAGACATGCCTGCAAAGCGATATTTAATTGCATAGCTGCTGTTATTCGCAGTCCGCCAACTCCTTCCAAGGATTTATAATAAAGAAATAAAATAGCTAATCGTTTGAGCCTTATTTTTTCATGCTCATTTAAACGATTCAGCAAGGGTAAACTTTGAAATGCTTCAGCCCACTCTTCGCCTGTTACAAGAGAATGTCGTACAATGCGTTCGTACCACCATTCCTTTAACCAGTGAAACATGACTATGACCTTACTGTGACTAAGAGAATAAAACTATTATATTAATTTATCTTTTGTCTTTATAGAAACGAAGCTCCATTCCTTTTTTTCTTTGCTCCTGCCATAACTAAAAAATCGATTAGCTGCTCCAAAAGCCAAGTGCTCTAAACCAACATTCTGTATCCATCTTCTCCAATTTCATGTTCCGCTACGTGAGCAAGATTTAATTCTTTAGCTTGGCTATTAAAATGAGCTGGATCATTTCTACCCAAAACATAAGCGGTTAAATCAGCGTATTCAATGGGTTTGCCCTCAAATTGTATTAGCTCTTGAATCGCAGTAAATTCAGGTTGATTCAAGGCGTTGACCAAGCCTAAACCAGAAGTTGTTGTACCATAAAAACTATAGCTGTATCGGTCACGTTGCAACACAATTGTAAGAATATCCCTGAGTATAAAACTCAATTGCTCCTCACTAAAAGGCACATTTTTATCCAAACCGTTCCTAATATTGGTAAGTAACACCCCCTTTCTCCCTTGCTTACTTGTGTCAGTCATTTTATCTTCGACGACGCTAACCAAATTCAATAGAACTTCTTTTGTTAAGGGAGTTCTGTCCTTTTCAAAATAAGTTCGTTCTGGTTCTACTTTTAAGCATAGCTCTTCGGGATCCTGGGATTCCATATCAATCAGTTCGCGGTGCGTTTTGTTAAGATACTTTGCTGAGTTCTTGACTGTAATCTTAGAATCATCTTGAGAATGTAATTTTCTACTTTTGGGAATAATATTTCTAATAATCCCAGTAAGAATATTTGTCCATTTCTCTCGTTCTCGCTCAAATTCCTTGATAATCTCACTTTGTGCAAGGTTCTCCCCCACCTCAGCCAAACTCCCTACTCGACTCAGGAACTGATACATAATTGCTCTGCTTAGTTTTCTGATAACAGGAATTACATCAACGCCATAGTAGTTTATTTGACCGGCATCCTGCTCTTTATCAAGATCTTGAAACGCTTTTAAATGCGCCCCTAAAATAACCTCTTCTCTAACTTGACAATGTTTTGGATAAGTCGGCCTTATGGGAATATGGAAATTAGCAAGAATCTGATCCAATCGTTTTCCGGTGTCATCTCCGACTTCGAGATAAGGATAGAGAGTCTCAACGTAATTTAAATTTTTAGAGTGAGACAAATCAAGTGTACGATTAGTCAAGGTATATTTGAAAAAATCCAGTAAGGGAATATACAATAAATTACCGGGTACAGGATCCAAGAGAAGTAAATTCGTTTCCAAATGAAATGGGTCAATATGTGCTAATTTAATCGCCGCTAAAATTGCAGCAATCCCGCCCCGGCTTAAACCAATACCATTTAACTTTACTTTATACCCATCTTGAATTAGTTTTTTGACTACCGCTACAACTTGCTCACTCTGTTCTTCTACGCCCGCCCCGAATAAAAGTCCCTTTACTCCATAGTCAACACCGCATCCATTAAAACCCATTTTAAAATGGTTTGCATCTTTATGTTGGCTAATCTCCTCAGCAGAGGTAATACGTATCCCATCACAATCTTCTTGTAATACCCGATGCAAATGGGTTTGGCGCTCTTCAATACTGTAGATTGTTCCTTCAAATATAGCGGTTAGAATGATCTCTTTCATGGAGTAAACCTTTTACAAAACAGCATTGACGCATGGGCTAGGTATTCTAACAACATCGCTTGGAATGAGCAATTAACAAACAAATAAATATCTTTTTTTAACTAAAACAGATCTGTTTAGTCCATTTTTTTATTCCCTAGTTGTTTTCATTTTATAAGTTTGTTTTAATCGGAATTGCATTTTAAATGACAACTATGACAAAAATGCAATCTATTATTTATTAATCCAGGCCTAATTTATAAGCTTTAAGACTAAATGGAAACTGAAGATTTTTTACAATGAATAAATCACTAACTACTCTGATGATTAAATTAAACGAACAGCTAAATGAGCTTAATTTAAATTTAGATACAGCACTACATAAAAAACAAGAACTCGGACAGCAAATTCATCAAATTGAGGAACTCATCAATCAAACCAACTCGAGCTCCCTTACCATCAATCCAGCAATTGAGATTAATAGACTGAATGTCATTACACAGCAACAAGAAAAAAAAGAGACAATCATTTTGGATCTTAAAAATTACCAAGATATAGAAAATAAACTAAAGCAAAAAATCAAACGTATAAAAATGGAATTAAACATGTTAATGCATTATTTAGAACGAGAGCAAACCGCTCAGAAAAAAGGATCTCTGGATTTTTCCCTAATGTAATTCAAGAAAATACTGCCAATGTTCGCTGAATATAGATAACACATAGCAGGGCATTCCTCTAACTAAATGCATCGGAAAACGCACTCATCTTCACTGATCGCTACGGTAACATCTGCCTCGTGGTGTAACGCCTCGACATCAACAGAAACCGGCGTCCCCCCCGCGACTAATGTAGCAACAGAACGAGTAGCAATAGAAATCAAACTATGAGGAAAACTAATTATTGCCAGTAAAGCGCTAATGCCGGCAGTTGCAAGAGCAATGCCGGAAAAATACAACGCATAACCAGCAAATTGAAGCGCATTATCTCGAAGCATGGGAGTACTAAACAATGCACAGCCAGCAGCAACAAGCAGAGCCCCAATACAAACAACAGCTGAAGCTATTGCAGCAAATGCAGAAAATCCGGCAGTAACAATACCCGCTAAGGGATATAGACCTGGGGCAATTAACTCGCCCACAAATTCATAGCCATTTTCATATTGAGTAAAAAAACCTGGACGCTTTTTATAAGTTTTGATTGCTCTATGGGTGATTTCTTTGAAGGTTCGCCCATCAAAAATATAATTTACTTCTTTTTCGCCAATTAAATAAAGCATAAGCCTACTCCATCAATTTTCGCATATAAAAGCTTTCCAAAACAAAAATTACTGCAGAACGATAACAAATCATAAGTTAATATATTTTTCAATGCGCTTTATTTTTATTCATACTAAAGAGAGGAGTAACTGATGTCAATCAATTTAAACAAATCACAAAACTAATCTCCAAGGTTCTTTGAATACGGGTAAAACTCTATATCCTTCTAATTCGTAAGATAAACGAGCTAAGGCTGTTTTACGTGCAGAAATCCTGAATTTTTCATAGCAGTGTGTAATTATAAGGGGCACTTTTATATGATTTCGGTGTTAAGGATACTGAAAGACAAGAACAATTCTTGCCTGGGACTTTGAGACGTAAAGTTTTTTCTGACATCACGTTAACGAACCAACGTATGCCTCATTATAGTGAACGACTTATTGAAATGCAGGCATCTACTGTTTCAATAAATCAATATAGAAATTTGATCCATTTTTTCCCGAAATAAAAGGAGCTAATAATTATAATTCGTGTGTCTATGCTATTCCCTCTCCATGGATATCAAAAAAAAAGAATTCTGATCTAGAAGGTATGAAGGTAAGTTTTACCTGGTCAAATAGGGATAATAAATTGACTGATCAAGATAAACTGTAAAAATCACACTATACTAAACTAATAAAAAAAGTTTTTTTATTCTACTACTTCAATACGTTTCTTCCAGGAGAGAGATATGGAAATCAAGACTTTTCAATTCCTTAAAAATAAAGGATGGAGCTTGAATGAGTTTCCTGATCTTGATTCAGAGCATACATTAGTTCTTATTTTTGCAGCTCCAGAATTTCTGGATTTTCAAGAACCAATAATTCAATTAAGCAATTTCTACTCAAAATCCAAAGTCATTGGTTGCTCTACCGCTGGTGAAATTTTAGATAATCATCTTTTTGACTATAGCATTTCAGTTGCAGTCGTTAAATTTGCAAAAACCTCATTAAAAATCGCAAAAGCTGAAGTAAATCACAACAAGGACTCTCAAAATACTGGCAGGCTAATCTCCGAACAGTTAAAAGCAGATGATCTCCACAGCATTTTTATTCTGTCTGATGGGCTTCATGTGAATGGTTCTGAGTTAGTACAAGGTCTAAACTCAGCCAATAACACTGCTCAACTGATAATTACTGGCGGCTTAGCTGGTGATGGTAGTAATTTTAAAAAAACATGGACTATTTTAAATGATAAAATCCTTGATCATTATGTTGTTGCGGTAGGATTCTACGGTTCTGATATTCATGTTGGCCATGCCTCTATGGGAGGATGGGATATTTTTGGTCCCGTACGCCGAATTACTCGCTCAGAATCGAATGTGTTATACGAGCTTGATTATCAACCTGCATTACAACTTTATAAGGAATATTTAGGCGAAAAAGCCTCTGAGTTACCCTCCTCGGGATTGCTTTATCCCTTGGCTATTAATAACCCTAAGTCGCCTGATAATGTCCAATTGGTACGCACTATTTTAGCCATTGATGAAAAAGAACAATCTCTAGTGTTTGCAGGAGACATTCCAATGGGATGGCATGCACAATTAATGAGAGCAAATTTTGATCGATTAATTGATAGCGCTAATGAAGCCGGTTTACTCGCAAATAAATTGATGCTAAGCGACAGTTTAGAAAAATTAGGGCCAGTTTTGGCCATTGATATCAGTTGTGTAGGCAGAAGACTGCTTTTGGGTGAACGAACAGAAGAAGAAATCGAATCGACAATGTCTGCTTTGCCTGCAGGTTCAACTCAAATCGGTTTTTACTCGTATGGAGAATTATCACCTTTTTCTGTAGGGAATTGCGAATTGCATAACCAAACAATGACGATTACAACTATTTATGAAACATAATCTAAAATAAGCTAATATGGAAATTCACAAATTATTAAAACGACAACTTGAACATGCTCACCTTGCTGAAGATAAAAAGCCTGAATCCGATGAGCAATGGAAAACCTTTATCCAGCGCGTTAATAATGCATATATGGAGGTGGAGCAAGAACGTTATTTACATGAACGCTCTATAAAAATTTCCTCTCGCGAAATGATGAATTTAAATGAGAAGCTCTCTTTTGCGCAAAACATCGCAGGATTAGGATATTGGTCTTTTGATGGCAACACAGGACGTACAATTTGGTCTAATGAATTATTCAATCTTTTCCACTTAAATGCTATGAATAAACCACCTTCGCTTGAAGAGTTTCTGGAATTAGTTCATGAACATGATAGGTTCGAATTATCTCAGAAGCTTGATCGCGCTTTAAACGATCATATTGATTATGAATGTGAGGTACGTATAAGAAATCCTAATGGGAAGTACCACTGGTATCGAATAGTTGCTCAATGCCAAAATGGGGATAAACAGCTTGCTGGTATTGTTATTGATATTCATAAAAGTAAAATAGCCGAAGAAAAAATAAAAGAATTAAATCAACAAATATCATCTACTGCGCGTCGTGCCGGAATGGCCGAGGTAGCAACAGCCATTTTACACAACATTGGAAATATATTAAACAGCTCCAATGTCTCAATTACTTTATTAAAAAATAGTTTCCAACACGATTTTCATAAAAAACTGTTGAAAATTATGGAGATGATGGAAAAACATCAAATGGATTTAGCTTATTTTTTAACCCATGATCCCAAAGGCAAGGTTATCCCTGAATATCTAATCACACTGACAAAAATTATCCTGGAAGAAAATGAAAAGAATAGTATTGAAATTGAAAATCTGCAGAATGATTTGCACCATATAAGTCAAATCGTAGATACGCAAAAATCGATTAGCGGATTATCAAGCGTGAATGAAAAAATCTATCTTCCAGAGTTGCTCGATACTGCGTTAAATATTTCGCTGAGCTCCTCAAAAAATGCAAGTATTAAAATCACTAAAGAGTTCAAACCTGCGCCTTTGGTTAGCGTCGATAAATCCAAGCTGCTGCAAATATTAATTAATCTAATTCAAAATGCTAAAGAATCTGTTCTAGAGCACACGATTCCCTCTATTAAAGAAATCAAATTGATTGTACAAAAAACGAAGAAAAACTCTGTGCAAATAATTATTAAAGACAATGGTGTTGGCATTAATCAGGATAACTTGCAGCGTGTCTTTGCTTTTGGATTTACTACAAAAAAAAATGGTCATGGCTTTGGTCTGCACAGTTCTGTTTTATCAGCTAGCGAAATGGGTGGTTCCCTTTTAGCTAAAAGCGAGGGTATTGGTCACGGTGCAGAATTTACCTTAACCTTGCCGATTACCGATAGTTTTAGATAAACATGGAGATCCTGATGAGTGATATACCACTACACATTATGATTATTGATGATAATCCTTCGATACATCAGGATTTTATTAAAGTTTTGACCTCTTCAAATACCAGGTCAGAATTGAATTATTTAGATAAACAATTATTTGATGATGAAGCCTCTCTTATGGAGTCCTGCAATCCTGAGATTGAGTGTTTTCTACCTAAATTTATTTTCAATACTGCATATCAAGGTCAAGAAGCACTTCAAAAAATTAAAGAAGACCTGACAAAAGAGATACATTATGCATTGGCATTTGTCGATATTAGAATGCCTCCCGGTTGGGATGGTATTGAAACAATCAAACACATGTGGAAGATTGATCCTGATATTCAAGTAGTGATTTGTACTGCTTATTCTGATTACAGTTGGGAGGAAACAGTAAAAACACTAGGAATGGGAGATAATTATCTTATTTTGAAAAAACCTTTTGATGTCGTTGCAGTAAGGCAACTGGCCTGTGCGTTAACAAGAAAATGGATTTTAGCTAATGACTCCAAGCATCACCAGAAAATACTACAGAAAACTGTCGAGGAACGTACAGAGTCCTTACAACAATCGTTATCTCTTTTAAGATCTACATTTGAATCATCTGCGGATGGAATTTTAGTAATTGATTTGAATAACAAGCTGATTGATTGTAATTCGAAGTTTATATCCATGTGGAATATCCCGGAATCCATGTTAGTGACTAATGATGGAAGCATCCTTTTATACTATATGCTTAACCAAATTATTCAACCCAAAGAGTATTTAGCTGATGTTAAGCGTCTTAGAAAAAATATTGATGAGATCAGCAGAGAAATTATTACGTTTAAGAACGGTAAAATACTGGAATGCTATACTCTTCCGCACCGTCTGAATGAGGAAACTATTGGCCGCGTATGGAGTTTTCGTGATATTACAGAACAAGCAAATCTTGAGAAACAACTTAAATATCAGGCACTACATGATCCATTGACCCAATTACCTAATCGAGCATTGTTAATCGATAAAATACAGGCCAGTATTGAGTATGCGAAAAAGCATGAACAGCAATTTGCACTTCTGTATTTCGATTTGGATCGATTTAAATTAGTCAATGACAGTTTGTCTCATCAAGTTGGGGATCAGTTATTGGGTTTAGTTGGACAGCGATGGTCCACTTTAATTCGTAAAGAAGATACCTTGGCCAGGATTGGTGGTGATGAATTTGTCATGGTTTGTCATATATCAAAAAATGAAAGTATTGGGAATATTGCTACTAAAATTTTAGACTCAATGAAGGAATCATTCAAAATAGCAGATCGTGATATAATAATTAGTACCGCTGTAGGAATCTGTATTTATCCTAAAGATGGAGATACGGCCGGAGATTTATTAAAAAATGCTGATTTAGCGATGTATCAAGCCAAACAGCGCGGAGGAAATCAGTATTCATTTTATGCCTCTCAATTGCATGAATATACTAATGAATGTTTTAAACTTCAATCCGAATTACACAATGCCATTAAAAATAAAGAGTTTTATTTACTGTATCAGCCGCAATTTAATCTTAACAAGGAAACCAAATTACCATCTGTAGAGGCCTTAATTCGTTGGAATCATCCAGAAAGAGGATTATTACTCCCTATGGATTTTATTCCTATAGCAGAAGAAAGTGGATTAATTATACCTATAGGAGAATGGATTATCGATGAAGTATGCCGACAAATAAAATCATGGCACAAAAAAGGACTGCCATACATTCGAGTTGCTATTAATATTACCAGCCGCCAATTACAACAACCCAATTTTATTAATATTGTGGAAAAGATTTTAAAAGAGCATTTACTTGATCCCCAATATATAGAGTTTGAAATTTCTGAAAATGTGGTCATTACGCATAGAGATATTGTGCATGCCCTAAATCAACTCAAACAACTAGGCATCCAAATCGCTTTGGATGATTTTGGAACAGGAAACTCCAGTATCAATTATCTGAAACAATTGCACATTGATTGCTTAAAAATAGATCAGTCTTTTATACAAAATATTGCTAATTCACGTAGTGATGAAGTAATTATAGAAGCAATTATTTCTATGGCTCGTAGTTTTAATTTTAAGGTTCTTGCTGAAGGTGTAGAAAGTCAAAAACAATTGGATTTTTTAAAACAACAGAACTGTGACGAAGTTCAAGGGTTTTTTTTCAGTAAACCTTTAACATCTAAAGGACTTGAAAAGTTTTTAAAGCACCGCAAGTAATTTAAGAAACTCATCGCTATGAAGTCTGTTAAGACCTCAAAGCCCTAAACTCATTAGGGCTTTGAGAATTCAATAAATGACCAACTTAACGGATACAAAAATTAATTTTGACTGTAATAAGTTAGGCTTCTGTAGGAAAGTCTTCAACAGGAGGTGCGATCCATAGACTGCAATTTGGAGGAGGCATGACATAAGTTGTGACAACATGAGAGTTCATGCTATTAAGTATGGCCTTTCTGGTTGTGAGCCCGGTATTTTTAACCGTACAAACCATATTTTTTTGTGCTAAATAAGCAGCACAACCACTATTTTCTGGAGAATTAGTGTAATCGATATCTCTTGTGGTCATGAGATATACTCGTGTTTTATAGGGTAATGATTCAGAAATGAGTTTAAAGCTAAAGGGACCTGCAATGTGATGCTGCCCCCATGAGGTAATTTGCTCTGAAGCCGCCACAACTACTTGAGGCAGTCCTTGCGCACTCACTGTTATTGTTTCCGTACTGTTGGGCTCAATAGGTAAGTTATTAATGGTCAAGGAGAAGTCTTGAGCGAGCACTTTGGGGAACTCTACATTAAATATGGCAGCTTGAGCTACTGGGTCGCCACGATGATCAGCTTTTACACTATCAAAAGTATGCCAAAGTTTATTATAAGCATTCGTACAAAGTTGAGCATCTTTGGCGCTAGGAAGGACGCTTGCAAAAACAGAATTGAGACCTGCAGCAATCAAACATATAGATAGAAATGTATATTTCATGTAACAAACTCCTTTTTTGTTATCCAGGTAAAGAATCATTAGCTAATAAAAATCTTGATTCTATTTAAATATGACTATTTCATTAACATTTTTATATACTGTTAATGATTTTCAACCAACAGCTCCCACAGGGCCATAACCCATAGCATTTGATATAATTACATAACTAAAAAACTATTGTCAAAACCGGCTTGATACTCGCTTCATTGAGCCCTATGGTTTTTACTTTAAAGATTCAAGAGACAAATGGAGAATTAAATAAAGTGCATTACAGCATATATACTACCACACATTTAACTCAGGTCTAATTTTCTTCCATTGATTTAATGGTGAATACTCTGGAGTTGTCATTTTATTGACCGGTAAATAGAAAGTTTGTTCTAACAAATGCTGGCCGCTCAACGCTGCATGCGACACATGGTCGGTAAAAACAATCCAAGTGCTCTTAGCAGGAAAATCAATTTGTACTTTTTCAACACTTGTCTGATACGTATCATCCAACTTCATCGTGTCATGTAAATGCAACATGTAATGATCATAAGGAGAACGCAAGGTTTTTGTTGCTTTAACAAGTTTCAACATTTTTGCTTTCATTTTACTGTATGGGGCAATTTGAGGTGCAAAGCGATTAAGAACATCCGTAAATGGTTCGCCAAGATTCCAAACTCGCGGTTCATTATGTGGATTAATATTACAAAAAACACGTAAAATTCTTAAGCCATGGACGGGACTTGCCGAAAATGAATCGACATGCAATCGAGTATCATCTTTACGTTTTGAAGAAACCCTGCCATTAATTTGCGCAGGTCTGAAACTCGTTCTTCCCCATTGTAAATGGGGTACATAGGAAGGTAGAGCAGTTTGAATTAACTGATGTGCAAATTCTGCATAACCATGCATCATCTGCCTAAGCCTAGAATCCAAACTGCTAATATCCTTTTTAAAGGCACTCAACTTTTTATTGCGAATATCATAACTTATATTTTTACGGCTGCCATCCAGCACGTTTTCAGACAACAAAATTGGGTCTACATCAGCGAAAAAATATTCGGGAAAAAAAAGGACCTTGCCCGTCTCTAATAGATTGACACTCTGTTGATGATCGATTTGCTCTATGTTTTGTGTAAATAAATAAGAATTCATTATTTTACCCTAAATAATGTGTAATTCAGTAAAACTTTTATGCTATATCGCATATAATCCAAAATCCGATTTTTACTTTTAGCCGGATCATATCATGTCATCTTGTCCTTGTGGATCACAAAATACATATGAATTTTGTTGCGGTTTATACATCGACAACAAACAACTGCCAGAAACTCCTGAGCAATTGATGCGCTCGAGATATACTGCTTACAGTACCGGAAAAATTGATTACATCAAAAATACAATGACAGGCAAAGCGGCAACAAATTTTAATGAAATGGAAGCAGAGAAATGGGCTAACCGCGTGACCTGGATTGATTTAGATGTAATAGACACAAGTATGTCAGGCCCCGATAAAGGATTTGTTGAATTTAAAGCACGCTTTTCTGAGCATAACCAAATAAAATTTATTCATGAGTTGAGTGAATTCCATAAAGAAAATGGTCGTTGGTTCTATATCGATGGAGTGCATAAAGACAAATTAAATAAAACAAGCAAACCCAAAGTTGCTCGTAATGCGCCCTGCCCTTGTGGAAGCGGCAAAAAATTTAAAAATTGTCATGCAAAATAACAATTAGAGTTAAATTATGAATGGTCACCTATTACTGAATGTTTTCATCTTTCTTGCTTCAGCCTGCATTATGGTTCCTATTGCCAGCCGGTTCAAACTGGGTTCGGTCCTGGGATATCTTATAGTTGGTATTCTTATAGGCCCATTTGGATTGAAGCTCATTGGGAACACCCAACAAATTATGAATTTTGGTGAGTTTGGTGTGGTTATGATGTTGTTTCTCATCGGTTTGGAATTGGAACCAGCCATGTTATGGAAGCTTCGTAAACTCATTATAGGATTAGGTGGTTTACAAGTTCTCCTAACTACAAGTATCTTAACAGCGATTGGGGTTCTGATCGGTTTTGAATGGCGAGCAACTTTGACTGTAAGCATGGCTCTGTCACTTTCGTCAACAGCTCTTGTATTGCAGATGCTCCAAGAAAAAAACTTGCTCAAAACAGCAGAAGGTGAGACTTCATTTGCTGTATTGTTATTTCAAGATATTGCTGTAATTCCCATATTAATTATTATCCCGCTACTCGCACAACACGGAAACATACAAGTTAATGTCCATGAATCAGCATTTATTATGCATCTACCAAGATGGTTATATGCTATTTTTGTTGCTGGTGTAGTTGGATCCGTTATTTTAATCGGTCATTATTTATCCAGACATTTATTTTTAATTATTGCTAAAACCAATTTACGCGAAGTATTTACCGCTTTTTCACTTGCTTTAGTCGTTGGGGTTACTTTATTAATGGAGTTTATTGGTGTTTCTCCTGCCTTAGGCGCATTTATTGCAGGTGTTGTATTAGCCAATTCCCAGTACAAACATGCAGTTGATGCTGATATCCAACCTTTTAAAGGAATCTTGCTTGGATTATTTTTTATTTCTGTGGGAATGGCAATGAATTTCTCTCTTTTTTCGCAGAAAGCCATGCTGATTCTCATTACGGTGATTGCCCTAGTTACACTTAAAGCCGCTATTTTGTATTTTCTAGGATTTTTGTTTGACTTAAGCAAGTTGCAATCTGTAGGTTTTGCTTTTGCTTTATCTCAAGGGAGTGAATTTGCCTTTGTACTCTTTCAATATGCCGGGATAATTAAAGTAATCAGCCCAGAATATGAGGCTTTTTTTACTCTTGTGGTTGCATTATCCATGCTCGCTACTCCCTTTTTAATCCTTCTTTATAAGCGCTTTATTATCCCCAAATTTATGAGCTTCATACCTGAACGTGAATATGACTCCATCAATGAAAGAAATGGGATTATTCTTGCCGGCTATGGACGTTTTGGACAAATTATTGGGCGTTTGCTTAATGGTGAAAATATAAAAATTACAGTATTAGAAAAAAATGCCGAACAAATTGAGTTACTCAGAAAATTTGGTTATGTAGGATATTTTGGAGATGCCAGCCGATTGGATTTATTAAAAAGTGCTGGTGCTGAACATGCAAAACTCCTGATAGTTGCTGTTGGAAATCCAGATGCAAATCTAAAGATTGTCAAGTTAGCGAAACAACATTTTCCTCACCTCAAAATTTTTGTTCGAGCTCGTAACCGTCGCCATGCTTATGAATTATATCGAGTAGGTGTAGATTATTTCATTAGAGAATTATTTGACTCTTCTTTGAGTATGACCAAGGAAATTATGAAATTCCTGGGTTATAAAGATGAGGACATTCAGAAAAAGACAATAGCATTCCAAAGACATGACGAAGAGACATTAATTCAATCATTTGACTTTTTTGAAAAAGAAAGCGACCTAATCAACTTCTCACGGCAAGCAAAGGGTGAGTTGGAACGTATCTTACAATCGAGTTAAAAAGTACAACTCAAGTTTATTCATTGAAGGCTGGTTACTGCGAAGCGTAACCTGGGATTTTGAGCTTATTTTTCCTGGGTTTCACTTCGCTGCCCCCAGGCTATAGTAATCAGATATTTTTTGGGAGTATTAACAACTTATGATCAATTTTCAGCAAATTTCTTTGAAAACCTTTCTCAGCGAGTATTGGCAAAAAAAACCTCTAGTGATTCGTAATGCCATTCCGGATTTCACGAATCCATTATCTCCTGATGAATTGGCGGGCCTTGCACTTGAAGAAGATGTTGAAAGTCGCCTTATCTTCGAAACACCCCATGAAGAACCTTTTTGGCATTTAAAGCGCGGGCCATTTTCTGAAAATGACTTTAATCTTCTCCCCCCCACCCATTGGACCGTGCTCGTACAAGGCGTAGATAGATTAATTCCTGAGATATATGATTTACTCGATCATTTTGATTTTATTCCACAATGGCGGATTGATGATATTATGATTAGCTATGCTGCACTCCATGGCAGCGTCGGACCTCATTACGATAATTATGATGTTTTTTTATATCAAGCTCAGGGACGACGAGAATGGTCACTCACTACTAAAAAATGCAATAATGAGAATTACATCAAAGATCTCGAACTTCGTATTATGGAACAATTTGACGTCGAAGAGCGTTTGACTCTTGAAGAGGGAGATATGTTATATCTTCCACCCCATGTGGGCCACTACGGCATTTCCCTTTCCGAGGATTGCATGACCTACTCTTTTGGCTATCGTAGTTATCAAGGACAAGAATTATTGGATAGTCTAGGTGATTATTTAGCTGAAAAAGAAACATTCAATACATTATATCAAGACCCTGATTGGTCTCATTTGCACAGTACCTCTGAAATCACCCGCCCTGCCTGGCAAGCTGCACAAAAACTGTTACACCAATTAATCAGTGACGATAAAATAATGAAATCCTGGTTTGGATGCTTTGCAACACGCCTCGATCAAGAGGCAGAAATGCATTTACCTTTGCCTTTAGAAGAAAATAAACTAATTGATTTACCACATTTTATTAAGAAAATAAAAACAGGATCAGATCTGAACAGGGATGCAACATGTCGTTTTGCTTATCAAAAATCAGATGAACAATTCGAATATCAGTTTTATGTTAATGGCTGTGAATGGGATATAACCGGTGTTTCTGATGATTTGCTAAGCTACGTTGCTAATAATCGCCACTTACCCCATAAATCTCTTGCTATCTATTTAAATACTACACAAAATCAAATATTTATTTATAATTTATGGAAATTGCAATGGCTATACATTGCAGAAAACTGAGGTCTGTTTCCCTTTCGCGAACCTGAGTAAAAATGACATCGGAACGCAAGAATTCAGAGCAGTGAGGTTAAGATAGCAGAAATCTAGGATCTGTTTAGCGCTAAGACAAAAACTTGCGTATAAATTGGTTAAATTCAAAAACATAGAGTATAGTTAATATACATACCATAATAAGGACAGGTAATGAAAAAAATAATACTGGCTGTAATCTTGGTGTGCTCAACTGCCTTTTTGGTCAACTGTGGCGGCAATCCCTGTTGCGGGACTTGTGCTACTGATTGTGGCGGCTGCGGCGGTTGTAACGGGAGTTGGTATTAAAAATAGCAGGTAACTGTTCACAAAATGACGTAAAATTTGTCGCATGGACAAAAGTCTAAGACTGTCTCCTAGTCACCAGTTAAGATTATTGGAGAATATAAAATCAGATTTAAGTCCATGCCAAGATGTGCCCAATATGAATTTTCAGTAAGTTGTATGGAAGATCTATGTGGAAGCAGTAGGCGGCAAGCCCCTGATGCATTATGAGAACAATTACCTCACATCTTCACTACGCACGAGCTGAAACTTCAATTGGCCAACGGTTATTTTATGGCTAAATAAAGTAAGAAGTGCCCCTGTTAATACGAATACAATACCCACAGCGCCCCAGAGGTCCAATTTTTCACCTAAAAGTAATACACCAAAAATTGCCACAAATACCGGCTCTAAAACGGATAAAATAGAAGCTTTTTCTGAGTTGATGTATTTCAAGCTGTACAACAACAAAATTATGGGAGCTACGGTTGAAATGACAGAGATTCCTAATAAATGATACCAAACGTCCATTGAGGATGGGATCGAGAAAGAGTGATTAAAAAGAGAAACTAATAAACTGGTTACCATACACCCCAAACAAACCATAAAAGTAGACATATTTGGAGAGAGTTCATTCCTTTTACTGCCTATTACATAGCATGCATAAAAAAAAGCAGAAGCAATGCCCAGTAAAATACCCCATAGGTCAAAAGACAGTGCATTCAATTTCACCATAAGCGTCATTCCGATTAAAATCACTACAATGGCAAAATAATAAACTTGAGGAATTGATTGCCCGTAAAAGAAGTAATTGAGCAACATAATAAGTACTGGATAGGTAAAAAAGATAACCATCGCCAGTCCAGAACCTATGTAATGAGATGCTAAAAAATAAAGCCAGGTTGATACACCATAAAAGAAAGCGCCTGTTAAAAAGGCAAGAAACATCTTTTTATAAGAATCGTGTTTTTTTTTTATTTTGGGCAACATGATGATTAAAATAATCATACTGGAAATTAAAAAACGCCAGAACAACATAGTGCTCGCGGATAAATTGCCATTCATTGCGCTTATACCAAAATAGCCAATAAACCCATAAAGAAATCCAGATAAAATGGCATAGATAGAACCGCGATACTCTTGATTTATCATCATGATAATACTGCCTGAAAAAACTAACTTACGAAAAAGCGGGTTAAGTTTTTAATCCTACCTGAAAGCATGAAGGTAAAGTATACCTACATAAAAATGAGAAGTTAGTGTATCATTTTTTCTGCATAATACCATATTGAAAACAAAAGATACATACTGTATCATTTGCCTACTTATAATTGAGATTGTAACTATGCTTCGTTTTTTTCTCTTAATCTTTTCCCTCTTTGTAGTAACTACTGATATCTATGCCGACTCAGCAGCATGTACTGAACACCAATGTATTGCCGTTGTTGATGCGGGGAGTACGGGGTCAAGACTTCATGTTTTTGCTTATGATCTTGATGAAACGAACACACCTTCTCGGATCACAGAAATATGGTCTAAAAAGATCAAACCTGGATTTTCAATGATTGAAGCCAATCAATATACTGTAGATGCATATCTGACAACGCTTTTTTCCGGAGCCCCTGCTCAGCACATACCTGTTTATTTTTATGCGACTGCAGGAATGCGACTTGTGCCGCAAACCAAACAAAAAACTTATTATCAGGAAGTACAAAAGTGGTTTAATCAGAAACCTGAATGGCGGCTTGTAGAGGCAAAAACCATTACGGGACATGATGAAGCTTTATATGATTGGCTTGCGGTAAACTATCATATAGGAGCCCTCAAATCACCTTCTAACGAGCCTGTAGGAGTTATGGATATTGGTGGCGCATCAGTGCAAATCGTTTTCCCAATACGCAATAAAACGGATAATAAAGGAACGCAGGTTGAATTGGAGCTTTACGGTCGCCACATCAATTTATCTGTTCACAGTTTCCTCGGTCTTGGACAAAATGAAATGGCTCACCAACTTCTTGATACAACCTCCTGCTTCTCAGATGGTTATCCTCTTTCTGATGGCAGTTCTGGACAAGGTGATGCATTGACCTGTGAACAAGAAGTAAGCCCTTTAATTAAAATGCATAAGGTCTCTCATGAAGTGCAGCCGGATCTTTCTGCCAGTCATATTAATTCCTGGTATGCCATTGGTGGTTTCCCAAATCTTGTGGAAAGCAAACCGTTCCACTTCCAAAACAACCAATTGACCATTCAAGATTTATTACAACAGGCAAATACCCTGATTTGTCATCAACAATGGGAAAATCTCAGCAATCAATTCCCAAACAACGAATACATCGAGTCATATTGCCTCTTACCCTCTTTTTATTATGCTTTGATGGTGGAAGGCTATGGTTTAGCAGTAAATCAACCCGTGAATTATATTCCTTCAGAACAAAATCTGGACTGGACTTTAGGTGTAGTTCTGCATCATTAATGTTAAAAGGCCTGCCATTCTGGTGTAGGAATTATTCTGGATACTGTGCATAAAGCGCAGTAGGTAGGAATATAGCCGTGCGAAGTTGCTTCGACTGCAGTAATGTAGTGCAGAGGAACCTGTGGTTAATTAATCGTTTATCTCCAGATTCCCCCGTTTTTTTATCTACGTACCACGCTTTATGTTCGCCAGAGATCTTGCTAATATAAAAATCAGGAACTCATAAAATTTATAATTCGTCCAAAGAAAAATCCTCGATTTTTAAAGTGGATGGTTGGCTATAAAAAGAACATAAAGCATCACGAAATTTTTGCGCACGCAGTGATAAGCCATGTTTACAATAATGTACAACCTGCTTATATACTGACTGTTTAAAAACAATAGTATCTGATTCCATACCATTTAAGTTGTCAATACTGATATAAAATTTATACCCCGCAGCCTTTGAAAGAATCCATTCTATTGCTTGCGGTTTTACTTCAACTTGTTGAAATAATGCCTGTTGTTCTACTGTACGTCCATCAGGCATATACCAATATCCAAAATCGACTTGCTTTCTACGTTCTTCTCCAGCAATGAGCCAGTGAGAGCATTCATGCAGAGCACTGCTAAAAAAGCCATGGGCAAAATATATAGCGTTGTATGGGTGCCGTTCCCCAGCAGGTATGTAGATAGGCTCATTATCGCCTTTAACCAGCCTGGTATTGAACTCCTCACCAAAGCAATTATAAAAAAGTGCTATTAAATCTTGATATTGATGCACTAATAGTTTTTCACTCATTAATTTACACATACTGATTAATTTATACTAATATAATTAAAGAGTCATTATTTTTATGAGTTCCTGGAATTTGGAGTTCCGACGATAAAAATGCAAAAAAAAGCACTGTCGTACCGATTAGGAAGATTTATAAATAAGCTCCGTTGGCCAATCATAGGCATATGGTTGCTCGCAATAGTACTCTGCATCCCCTTTTTACCGCATATTATTGATCCATTTAAAACAACTGGATTTATTGATGAAAGCTCTGCCAGTGCACGTGCAGAAAATTATATGAATAAAAAATTGGGATATAACGATAAGAATAAATTTCTTATCATGTATCATAGCGATAAACTTTTAGCGACCAAGGATCAATTTAAGAAAAAAATTAAAGCATCATTATCCGATTTAAAAGATTTCCCAATTAAACACGAAATTATTTATCCTGACGATAAACATCAAATTTCCAAAGATAAACATACAGCTTATGTTGTAGTGATCATCAAAACCAATAAACAACTTAGCGATGACTTATTAAAACAATTTACAGAATCAATAAAAACACCGTCGCGCATGACCATGAAAATTGGCGGAGAACCGCTTTTTGTAAAAAATGTGAATCAACAAACACAAACAGACCTTTTCAAAGCGGATATGATTGCAACCCCAGTAGCGATTATCACCTTAATTCTTGTATTTGGATCGGTAATTGCAGCCACACTCCCTATTGTTTTAGGAGGAGGATGCGCCATAATTATCCTAACTACACTTTATTTTTTAGGGCATCTGTTTACCCTGTCTATTTTTACCATCAACATTGCTTTATTACTCGGCCTGTGTCTTTGCTTGGATTATTCATTATTTTTTATTAGTCGATTTAGAGATGAATTAAAGAATGGATTAAATATTGAAGAAGCAATAGCAACCACTCAAGAAACCGCAGGTAAAGCAATCTTTTTTAGTGGTTTAGCAGTTTTTGTAAGCCTCAGTGCACTATTTTTATTTCCGGTCAATATTCTTTTTTCAGTTGCAGTCGGTGGTTTGGCTGCTGTTTTTTTCGCAGTACTCATATCAACTATATTTTTACCAGCAATTCTTGCGGTTCTGAAATCAAAAATTAACTTGCTCTCAGTACGCCTATTTAAGAATAAAAATAATGCCAGTTGCTGGCGCTGGCTTGCAGAGCGGGTAGTTCGGCATCCTGCCCTCTTTTTCTTCCCCATTCTTATTTTTTTATTGGTGCTAGGATACCCTTTACTAGTATCAAAATTTGGTATCTCAGATTATCGTATGTTCCCAGAAAAATCAGAAAATCGAGCATTCTACGATACATATGCAAAGCAATTTCAGATTGAACAATTAAATCCGATCATATTGGTTATTGAATCACCATCCTCATCAATTTTGTCGCGTCAGAATCTTTATAAAATATATAATTTGGTCAATAAACTAAAACGAAATTCACTGGTCAAAGAAGTCAATGGCATCATCAGCAGTAATTCGGATCTAAAAAAAGGACAGTATTACACTCTCTATCATTTAGACAAAAAATTACTCGATCCGAGCGTGAAACAATTACTTAACACAACAACTACCAAGCACATGGCCATCATTAATGTGATCAGCAAATATCCAGCAGATTCCGAGGAAACCAAAAAACTCATTAATAAGCTGCAGCAAACAAAATTAGGCTCAGGATTAAAGGTACAGGTTACTGGAGTAGCAGTGAGTAATGTTGATGTGCTTCATAGTATTTATCATTATCTCCCTTATGCCATCCTTTGGATAATGGTGTTTTCTTATCTGATACTCCTATTTTTGTTGAGATCTCTATTTTTGCCATTAAAAGCAATTGTAATGACCTTATTAAGCCTAAGCGCTGCATATGGAGCCCTGGTTTTTATATTCCAGGAAGGATATTTTTCTGAACTTCTTAACTTCCAGCCGCAAGGAATGCTCGATATTAGTTTATTAGTCATCATATTTTGTGCTCTTTTTGGTTTTTCAATGGACTATGAAGTATTTTTATTGACTCGAATTAAAGAGGCACATCAGCTAACTAAAGATAACAACAAGAGTATTATTTTTGGCATTGAAAAAAGCAGCCGTATTATTACGAGTGCTGCACTAATTGTCATCGTAATTTGCTGTGCTTTCTTGATTGCTGATGTATTAATGGTCAAAGCATTTGGCCTTGGCATCGCAGTTGCTATTTTTGTGGATGCTTTTTTAATACGAAGCTTTTTAGTTCCTGCAACAATGGCTCTCTTCAAGTCTTGGGTCTGGTATCTCCCCAAATGGTTGGATCGAATCCTGCCCAAGCTGTAACCCATCAGTTAAGTTAAATATGTCCGAAATGGTTACTATTTTAACTAGATAAATTAGAACAATTTAGACAAGATTGAAGAAATGTAAACACACCCTGGCTTTTACATCATTAAAAATCACATCTTCATCCAATGTCTTTTGCAGCCTGATTAATTTTCTGATAGAGTTACTTAGATAAAATTTCAGGCCTTAATAAAAAAGAGGATGTTAAAAATGATACGAGGATTTTTTGCAGGTTTAATGTGTTTGCTAAGTTTCTCTGTTTTTTCATACGGTAATCCTTGTGGTAATGCTGTTCCTACTAATGATTTAAATTTTTGTGCCTCATTTAAATTAGTTGCAACATGTTATTGCACCTCTTCAGGTTTACCTGCTGGTATGTGCCAAGATATGAATATGCTTTATGCACGTATGGTGAGTGTATATGGCTCATTAGATAAAGCTTGTGCAGCACAACCTTACACTACAAAACAAGATTGTCTTGATAATTGGAATTGTTATCGCCTTGGTGGGATGGATTCTCGAGGCAGAATATGTAGTTCCACTCGGAAATCCTGTCAATAATTTTATTAAATTATAAAAGTCAGAAAAATTTAATTAAGTTGGGCTTCGGCCCAACAGAAATTCTAATGATTAAAGCAATCTTGGTAGAGTATTATTGTGCATAATAAAAAATCAAAATTATTTTTTTTCTCATTCTTATTTCTTTCTACATCCTCTTGTTTAGCAGAGAACAGTAATCTACCACAGCACCCTTTTTATGTAGGTGCAATAGGCGGTTTTGGCTCAACTACGTGGAAAGGTTTAGTTCCCACTAAAGAAAATCAAAATGTTGCTCTTATGCTCTCAACACCAATAAAAGTTGAAGAGGGCGGCAGCGTGTGGGGTGTCTTGGCAGGATTTGAATTTACTCACTTCTTTGCGATTGAAATGAATTACACTCACTTTCCGGAAGCGAATGTTAATTTCGACTCTATAAGTTTATTCAGTTTCGATCATGATGGCTTAGAAACTTTAACCTCTCAAACCGAAGTCCTGACTTTGATGGGAAAGCTCATGGTCCCTATTCCCCATTCACAAATGAAAATTTTTTCTGGTGCAGGGGTAGCAGGTGTGCACCGTAAAGATATCGTTGTTGATAATTGGCGGCCAGGGCCTACTTTTAGTGTGGGATTAAATTATAACTTTACCGAACGAATAATGGGTGAAATTGCGGGATCTTTTACTGCTGGCTACGGAGAATCGCAACTTAATCCAGCAGACGCATATTATCCATTTCTTTACTCAGTCGCTGCCCATCTGATTTTTCGTTTTTAATGCTTTTTTAAAAACTAGCATACTATTGCTGCAATATCCCAATATAGCCTCGGATTATTACTGTATAATCCGGCTTTCTATTACCGCATTTATCCGATTGTCGCTATAAGTAAATAGTCTACTAGCCAGCTAGGCGGCTAATACTGACTAGGAACCTATGCAGGGGCTAATCTAGCCTACTTTTATAACTGATTTAACTACCCCTAAGGTGGTAGGTTACCAAACATGTCTTTACCAATATAATATTCAGCATAGCATTTTTCCAAATTCGGCTTTAAGTTTGAATTTTCAATCCCTAATTGCTCTACTAGAGTCAAGGTGCGCCGTATATGGGCCGCTTTTGCTCGAGTAACGTAAAATGGCAGGACACAATTAGCCTTCTGGGAGTCTGCACTTTCTTCGAGCAAAGTTTTTTTGGTAAGTCTATCAATATGTTTGCATTTTCTTTCTGCATCCGGTAAAAAACTCTTTTCTTTTACCAGACAACGCATTACCTGATAATAGGTATGTATTTGTTGATAGGTCAAATCGATATGAACTGCATTATCCTCATTATAAATATCCATAGTTGGATTTCTAGAAAGCAAAGGATTATGCATTTGTGCAAGCCCTGCTTTCTCTATAAGTTCATCATTTTGGACAGAAGAATTTGAGCCGTGTTTATTAGAAAAAAAATAAGAGAATATAAGAGCACTTGCAAATAAACCTCCTGCAATGCTCAGAAAAGAAAGAGCAGGTAAAATACCGACAAATGCCAGACAAGTCCCAACAAGAATTTCTAATACAGGTATAGAGATCATCCAATTTTTTATAAGAAAATACATCCAAGGTCGAACTGCGTAAGTGTACGGTAGTAAAAAAAGACTATAAACTAAGGTTCTACCCAGTGTATAAAGCCAAAAATTGCGTGTTTTTCGTTTGGCATTATCCTGTTCTGCCTCAATATAAGTAAAAATTGTATCAGCAAAACCCGCGTAATTTAAAAAATGATCACAAAAACGATTAGGTCCTTTTTTGTCTTTGGGAGGAATTACCTGAATAATATACCAATCATCCTTCCAAACTCCAAAAGCCGACACGGGATCATTTCCCTGTTTTTGCACAACAACTTCCGGTTTTTCAATCAACCTATCCCAATAATCATAACGTCTTTTAAACCAGGCATCATGAAGTCCAGCGGGATTTAATGCGTCAACCCGTGCAAGTTTATACTTTCCTTTATCAATAGCGAGCAATAAACTTAAAGATCCACCTAAGCTTACCCCACATACATGTATTTTATTTTTTTGTGAACTGAGCCATTCATGAATTCTTTTTCGCCCCATTCGATAAAGAGACTCACCAACTGTGGAAAACCCCTTAGAATCCGTATTAATTTGAGGTAAAAAACCTTGCCCTGCTGGATAAGTTGTTCCCATAAAAATTAAATGTGACTCCGCTTTCTGATTAAAAATTGGCTCCAGTCCATAAGCAAAAACACGATCTCTGTCATGGATGAAATAATTCTGCCATCCTGTTCGTTCAGTTAATTCAATTGGTTTAACCTGATATTCGACAAGCTCCCAATGTCCATCAATACATTGAGGGATTTTTATGGATTCATAAGGTGTTAAATCGCTGTAAGGAAGTAAAGTTAAACAATTACTCAAGTAAAGATTAACTTGTTCTTGTTGTGCGTCCGTTAATTTTTTCCCTTTAAGTTGTCCAAAAAGCTCTGAAAACCCTTGTTGGAAAGCGAAACGTAACTCCCTTAATAACTCATGATCACGCTGTACAAAAATAGCATGAGCTATTGTAGAAGTTAACAACTCAGTCCACTGCTCCGTCCACCCCATCATTAAAAGCCGTACTGCATTACGAGCAATAATTGGTGCCTGCTTCTCAGGATCTACACCATCGATTGGTTCAAATTGACGTTGTGGGAAAAAGTTAAGATCTATTCCACCTCGGAAAGTAGCTTTTATAGGCACATTTGCCTCCCAAAATAATTACAGTTTGTAATTACCTTATCCCGGAGCAAAAATTTCTTGGAACGCTCGAATTTAAATGCATGTGGAGGTATTCAATACGAACGTTCTTAATATTGAGGATAAGTGTTTATTATAGTTTTTCTTGTTGCAGGGAAGTCACAATAGCAGGGCGTTCTGCAACAATACTCATGAATTTTTCAATATGTTTATAGGCTGAAAGATCCATTTTAAAATAATGGGTCCACCGTATTATGACAAACAAATAAGCATCTGGTAAGGTAAACTCTTTACCCATCAAATAGGGTCCACTCGCAAGACGCTCATTTACATGTTTCAATTTGACATTAATTATGGACATAAAAATGCTTTTTGTTTCATCATTAAGATTAGGATAGAAAAACATGCCTGCTGTTTTATGTAATTCAGTAGCAACATAATTGAGCCATTCTAGAGTATGGTATCTAGTTAAATCACCTACTGAAGGCAAAAGTTTTTGGCCGGGTGTTGTATCTGCTAAATATTGCAAAATCACCTGATTTTCAGTCAGTATGTCGCCATTATCAAGACAAAGTGCAGGAACAGCACCTTTTGGATTAATGGATAAATAATTTTCGTCTGAGCGAGTTTTTTTTGCTTGCAAATCGACTTCTTCATCCTGAAAATTAAGGCCTAACTCATTAAGAACAATACGTACAGCTAAGGAACACGCTGATTTGGTGTAATAAAGCTTCATATTCACTCCTTTGATTCATAGTTAATACCGAGTGGTATATTTAAAAGAAACTCAAAAACTACTTATAATATGCTTTTTGTACACGATTGAACACTGCTAAAATGAGTCTCTCTAACTTAGTTTCCTATTCTTGATTTCCGTTGTAAGATCTTCTTCCACTTCTGCAAGTAAATTCATAGTGGCCGATTGTCTTTTAATGAAAGGAAGAGAGTCCCAGAAATATTCTTTTCTTAAAACGTTTAATATTTTCTGATTATTTTTATCATCTTTCCAGGTAAGGATGTTCGTTAGTAATCGATCAAGCGATAAATCTTTCGGAGATCCTACGATATTTAAATACAATTCTTTCAATTTCAGAAACTTATCCTGAGTATACTGAGAATCAGGCTCGAGGAGTAGCATATTTTCCATCCGCGAGTATAACTTTGTGATTACTTTTTCTTTTGCCTTATCCGATTGGAAAGACGCTGGGGGCGGTGGAAGTACATAAAATGGTAAGTTCTCACTTGGGCTGCCATACTCCAATACCGTCTCATACGGTAGATTCGTCAAAAAAGAAGAAGAAACTGACGGAGATATGGGTACATGTTGAATTGCTTCAATAAGTTCTATTGCGGCATGCCTACATGTATTACCTACATTCAACTCAAGAAGATCCGTATTTAGTTTATTTACATTTACCGAGGATAATTTTTTTTCACTGGTAAGCGTCAAGGTAACTTCATCCTTCGCTGAGTCAGAATCAGGTTTATAACATGTATATGTATCATGACCTCGCAAAGATTCTAATATTCTCACAAATTCTATGTATTGCTCATAGGAAATATCATAGGCCTGGTAAGTAATTGGAACATTACCTCTTTTTTTTCGGGAAACGCCTTCATCCTTTAAATAGGCTTTACTAGCAAAAAA
The DNA here is from genome assembly GCF_001467945.1 of Legionella parisiensis. Lineage (GTDB taxonomy): Bacteria > Pseudomonadota > Gammaproteobacteria > Legionellales > Legionellaceae > Legionella > Legionella parisiensis. The sequence goes on along the minus strand of NZ_LNYQ01000013.1, from coordinate 1,240,840 downwards.
AAGGGCATTGCAAAGAAATTGCAGATTAGTAGGATAATCCGTTTCACCATTCTCATCCACTTCAACCTCGGCAACTTTACCAACGCGACAAAGTACATGACGGAATTTATTTTGATCATATACTCCCAACATGATAAAAGAATGTCCCATTTTTTTATTAATTGAAATAAAAAAATGATCCGTGATTTTATTAACCGTTAAGGATTCCGGTGGTTGATACTCAGGTTCCGTTGATTGATACTCAGATTCAGGTGATTGAGAGCCGGATTCAAGAGATTGAGACTCATGTGATCGATTCTTACTTCGCATGTCTACTTATAACCCAAAGTGTAGAATTGTATCACGTGAATTATATGCATACTACAATTTGAAAGGTTAATTTATTGCAATTTTTTTGAAGAGCTTGCATAAAAGGCCTTCTCCCCAAAAGGGAGAAGGTAAAACAGAATCACGAGATGCACTGCAATTCAGGATAGCTTTTCAATATTACTTTGTATAAATTTTGGTTCGCTTCGATGATCTCATCGCCTAATTTTGAATCCGGATTCCCTTCTCCTCCTTTGCTATTTAAAGCAACCACTGTAGTAACATTATTGCAAGGCTGCCAAAAATACATCACGCGAAAACCTAAAGTGCTTCCTTTATAAAACCAAAAACTTTGCTTGAGATCTTTATCATAAAAGGCTCCTACTCCCAAGCCAAATCCATAAGGATCATCTTCATTCACATGCGGAATCGGTTTCCCTGTTTTCATGGATACAACAGATTCTAATTCAGCTAAAATTCGCTCTCTAAAAATGGGCTTAATTAAAGTTCCATGATAAAGCAATTGCACCCAGCGAACTACATCTTCGGGTGTAGCAACAATCGCACCAGCAGCCCCACCCCAGGATAAGTCATTGGTCAGCGTATCAATTAATTTATTTTTTTTCTCATCATATAAATACCCATGTACCCTGCGCTCTTCAATTGCCTTTCCTACAGATGGACCATCGGACCCGGCAAGATAAAAGGAATCATTTAATCCATTTTTTGAATTGATAATTCGCAATTTTAATTGGTTTTCAAAAGTATCATTGGTAATTTTTTCGATTACCAATGCAGCAAGAATGTAATTGGAATTAGAGTATTCAAAAAGATTTCCTTTTTTCTTTTTGAGTGGTTTTTCAGGGTGAGCGTATTTAAGCAACTCCTCATTCGTCCAAATTTTATCTAAATGTGATTCCATTTCTTTGGAAAATTCATCATCTTCAGAATAATTTGGTATGCCACTTGTCATATTTAATAATCGTCTCAAAGTGACATTTTTCCAATTAGGATATTGCGGTAACCATTTACCCAGAGGATCGTCTAGAGTCAATTTATCTTCGGTCTGTAATTGCAAAAGAATTAATGCAGTAAAGGATTTGGTAATGCTGCCAATATCAAACAAATTATTTGAGGTAATAGGTTGGGATATAGGAGGATAGCCCATAGTACCAAACACCACTGTTTTGATTTCCTTTTTGTAATTCATTTGATTCTGAGGAATGAAGACAGAAGCAGCGATAGCAGTAAATTTTTCCTTTTTACTGTACTTGTTATAGTAAGCATTAATCTCTTGTTGCAACTGATTTGTGAGTGCAGAAGAAGTCTCCGAGCCAGCATAAAGTATTGGCGAAGCCATAAAAGAGCTTAAGACAAATCCCAATAATTGTGATTTCAATTTCATAAGGTATCATCCTTTCTTTATAAAAGTGTTTGTCGATTCGACAGCACATGATATAGCGCCACCGCTATACTTTTCGAACACACAGAGTCTGCAGGCTACATGCATCAACCTGCAGTCCTTGAGAGTACCTATCAATGAGTTGCTTGAGCTCTGATTTTCAATTGTTCCAAGGCATTTTGAAGGCGAGTTAGTACCCTTTCCCTTCCCAATAAAGTCAGTGTCATATCAATAGACGGCGACATACCAGAGCCTGTTATCGCTACTCGTAATGGTTGAGCTATTTTTCCCATATTAATATCAAATTGAGCGCTGACATCATTAATGCATTCTTGCAAATGATCTTTTTCCCATGATTTTACCGCTTGCAAACGTTCATAAAGCGCGGTCAATGGCTCTAAAATAACCGGACGTAAATGCTTTTTTACCGCAGCTTCATCGTATTCAATCGAATCAGTAAAAAAGTACAGGCTCATTTGACACATTTCAGTCAAAGTTTTACATCGTTCAGCTTGAATGGCAACTATATCAGTTAATTCAGGTCCTTTTGAGAGATCAACACCTGCCTGTTCAAAGTGCCAGCGTAAAGATTCAGCCACAGTCTCGACTGGATCATTTTTTTGATAATGTTGGTTTAACCAATACAATTTCTCATAGTTAAAACTTGAAACTCCTCGGCTTACATTTTTTAAATCAAAGCATTCAATCATCTCATTGATGCTAAAGATCTCTTGATCGCCATTTGACCAGCCTAAACGCACTAAATAATTTAACAAAGCATGAGGTAGAACACCTAACTCCTTAAATTGCAATACACTCACAGCACCGTGTCTTTTTGACAACCGCTTACCATCCTCTCCTAAGATCATAGGTAAATGAGCAAATACTGGAATGGGAGCCTTAAGTGCCTGAAACAAATTAATTTGTCTTGGCGTATTATTAATGTGATCATCACCACGAATCACGTGGGTAATTTTCATATCTATATCATCAATAACCACAGCAAAATTATAGGTCGGATGACCATCAGAGCGTACCAGAATCAAATCATCAAGCTCGTTATTTGCCACGTGGATTTCGCCATATACTTCATCATGAAACGTTACAGTTCCTTGAGCTGGATTCTTAAAACGAATCACAAATGGCTTATCGGATATGGGTAAATTTTTATCTCGACAGTGACCGTCATAGCGCGGTTTTTCTTTAGTAGCTAATTGTTCCGCTCGTAATGCTTCCAGACGCTCCTTACTGCATTCACAGCGATAAGCTTTACCCTCATCTAAAAATTGCTGTGCCACTTGCTTGTATCGCTCATAACGCTGGGTTTGATAAAATGGGCCTTCGTCATAATCCATGCCTAGCCAGGCCAGGCCATCCAAAATAGCCCTTACCGATTCTTGGGTTGAACGTTCCTGATCAGTGTCCTCTATGCGTAAGATGAATTCGCCGCCGTGGCGCTTTGCATAAAGCCATGAAAATAAAGCAGTTCTCACTCCACCCACGTGTAAAAATCCGGTTGGGCTTGGTGCAAATCGGGTTCTGACTGTCATAATCTCTTCCACATTGTAAGGAATAAAATAATCGGGCTATAATAACTGACTTTGCAGCCTGGGTGAAGCAAGACATTTGAATATTTGGAGTGTACTCGCAACGAAGCAACTCTTTCCTGAAGTTAGAGTTTCAAGAGGAGACTATTGTACAAATCATATCAGGTTACACTGGACTGCACACGCGCTAAAATAAGAGAATTATCCGAACTATTTGGTGAGTTATTTTGAAAAGAATTGGTATTAAATATCAACTGAGAATTACTACCCTAATCCCAGCCTTTTTAGTCGCCTTGCTTCTCGCTATTTTTTATAATGGACTATTTGGTAATGACTTAAAACAGCATATGTCGCGTCTGGGAGAAGCTTATATCCGCCAATTACTTCCCGCAGCTCAATACGCCATGCTCCGACGTGATGATCGTACTCTGCAAGGCTTAATCAATGCCTCTACTATTAACCCTGAAGTAATAGCTCTTGCCTTTTACAGTGGTGATGGGCAATTGCTAGCCTACCGCGGGGGAAAACATTCTCTGAATAAACCATTTAATCCGCCTAAATTTACAGGGGATTACATTGAAAGCAAGCAAATTAATCCCTTCACTATTAATTTTATTGCACCAGTTACCATTCCTAAATTTAATCTTTACTCTAATTCCCCCTTCAAGAACCTCTTAAGTCCTATGGCTACGCGTGCAGACGATATTTTAGGTTGGTTATCTATTGATATTGATACACGCTCAATGATAATAAAGCGCTATCAAATGCTCATAGTAACGATTTTTATTACGCTATTTGGTTTGCTTATGGGATTAACCATTCACTATTTTCTCTCCAAGCGTATTTATTTACCTATTTCTCGGTTACGCAGAAGCATGAAACAGATTTTGCGAAATGAATTCGAAACAGAAATAAAAACAACCAGCCCCGGTGAACTCGGTATTATTGAGCAAGGTTGTGCCCATTTGCAAAAAAAATATCTCGAAACAATTCGTGATTTGAATCAACATATTGAAGTAGCTACTGAGGATTTACAGCAAAGTCTTGAGCTGTTAGAAGAAAAAAATATCGAGTTGTCACTCGAGAAGAAAAAAATAGAAGAAAAAAGTCGGCAAAAATCAGAATTTATTGCCAATATGAGTCATGAAATCCGTACACCGATGAACGGAGTAATTGGTTTCACCAATGTTTTACTGGAAAGCAAACTTGATCCATTGCAATTGGATTATGTAAAAACGATAAAAACTTCTGCACAGGATTTATTAGGAATAATTAACGACATTCTCGATTTTTCCAAAATAGATGCTGGAAAACTTCACCTGGATTGCATCCCATTAAATATTCGTCATTGTATTGATGAAGTCCTTACACTCGCAGCACCCAATGCACATAAAAAGGGAATTGATTTAATCCCTATAACCGATATTAATGTGCCTAAAATTGTTTTGGGAGATCCTTTCAGAATAAAACAATTTATCACCAACTTAGTGACTAACGCCGTAAAGTTTACAGATCATGGTTATGTGCTGGTTCGCACTAAAGTAGAACAGGAAACTGATAAAGATTACACATTATGCATCACAATTACTGATACCGGTTTGGGGATTTCCCCAGAAGATCAGGGTAAATTGTTTACAGCATTTAACCAAGCGGATACAAGTATTACACGTCGTTACGGTGGTTCGGGCCTCGGTTTAGTTATTTGCAAAAAACTCTGTGAAGAAATGCAGGGTCGGATTACATTTACCAGTGAGCTCAATAAAGGCTCCAGCTTTACTGCTCATGTCAAAGTCGAAAAGCTGGTTGCTTATGAAATAGAAAAAAACCAGATACACCCCTTTGCCCATTTCAAAATGTTGTGTTTTGATGATAATTCCCTACACTTGGAAGCGCTATGCAATGGCTTAGGCTATTGGGGAATACAATGCGTTTCTGTAAATTCACTGAACCATCTTGAAAAAGCCCTGGAGAATAACAAAGACTGCAAAATTGCTTTTCTTAATATTAATAAAGGCTATGATCAAAAGATCGCAAATATCATCTCTAAACATAGTTATTTTCCTTATGTACTGATTTCCAAATGGCTCATTAATGATTACACCGCGCTCGGTGGTCAAGGCTTTTTATATAAACCAATTAGCATTCAAAAACTCCAAGATGTTATTGAATCACTCACTAGCCTGGAAAATATTGAAAAGCCGGTCAATCATGAATTGGATAGCTTGAGGGAACAATTACGTTTTATGCACCCAGATTTGCTTATTGCCGAAGATAATCCCGTTAATAAAATGCTTTTAAACTCTTTATTAGGAACCCATGCAAACATGACTTCAGTTGATGATGGCGAGATGGCTGTATCTGAGTGTCATGACAAAAAATATGATTTAATTTTACTTGACTTACAAATGCCGAAAATAAATGGTTTAGAAGCAGCGCGACTCATTCGTAAAGAATCACAACTTAACCGCCATACCCCCATAGTTTTAATTAGTGCAAATGGCAGTGATGTGAATAGTATTGATCTGAAAAAAGCAGGCGTGGATTATTGCTTACAAAAGCCTATAGATGAAAAACAATTACTCACACAAATCCTTCGTATTACAGATAAAGCAAAACATGCGGCAATCGACTGGCAATTATGTGTGCAAAAAGTATCGGGAAATCAAGCTCTTGCAGAAGAGTTTCTCGCACGCTTTGTTGAAGAGTTGCATAAAAATCGCGAAGAGTTCATCCAGTTAATGCATGATAAAAACATTAAAAAATTAGGGGAGGCAGCACATAAACTTCATGGAGCATGTTGTTTTTCCGGTGTACCCACGTTACAAAAAAAAGTAGTTCATGTAGAAAAACTGGCTGTACATGCCGCTTCAATTGAAGAATTGGCCACTCCTTTTGCAGAATTAATTCAAAGTATTGATGCAGTAATTAATGAGTATGAAAATCAAAAAATAAGAATTTAGTGATTACCTATCCTTTTTTGCAAGACTTGCAAGAGATTTACGGAGATGAGTAGCCACCTTTAACCAGGAGAAAGAATGACTATAAAAAATGCGATATATGCTCAATCAGGTGGGGTAACCGCTGTAATTAATGCGTCAGCTTGTGCTGTGCTTCAAACTGCCAAGTTATATCCGCAGTACATTGGCAAAGTATATGCAGCCAAAAATGGAATTATTGGTGCTTTAAGTGAAGAACTAATTGATACATCACTTGAAAGTGATGCGGATATTGCCAAATTACTGCAAACTCCCTCTGGAGCATTTGGTTCATGCCGATACAAACTCAAAAACGATGGTGAAGAATACGAACGTCTTATTGAGGTTTTCAAAGCACATAACATAGGTTATTTTTTCTATAATGGTGGTGGGGACTCTCAAGATACAGCACATAAAGTATCGCAACTAGGCGCAAAAATGGGTTACCCAATTACATGTATTGGAATCCCAAAAACAGTAGATAATGATCTACCCTTTACCGATGCCTGCCCAGGATTCGGTTCAGTGGCTAAATATGTAGCGATTTCAACCAAAGAAGCAGGTTTTGATGTTGCCTCTATGGCCGCATCATCGACAAAAGTATTTATCCTTGAAGTGATGGGACGCCATGCAGGATGGATTGCAGCAGCAAGCGGCTTAGCCAGCCAACAACCGGATGAACCACCCCATATTATTTTATTACCTGAGGTTCCTTTTCAACAAGCAAAGTTTCTGAGTAAAGTGGATGAATGCGTTAAAACTTATGGCTATTGCGTTGTTGTAGTTTCAGAGGGTATTCGCACTACAGAAGGTAAATTTATAAGTGAAGCAGGAATTCGTGATGCATTTGGTCATGCCCAATTAGGTGGTGTTGCGCCAATTATTGCTCAGTTAATCAAAACTGAACTGAATTATAAATACCATTGGGCAGTCGCAGATTATTTACAACGTGCCGCTCGCCATATCGCCTCAAGAGTAGATCTGGATCAAGCTTATGCTTTGGGTAAGGCTGCAGTAGAATATGCCATAAAAGGCCATAATGCCATCATGCCTATTATCATTCGTGAACAAGATGAACCTTATCAATGGTCTATTGGACATGTCCCATTAGCCGATGTAGCTAATCAAGAAAAGGCCATGCCGGCAGAATACATTTCTGCGGATGGAATGGGCATTACTGCTGCCTGTAAGCAGTATTTACTACCATTGATTCAAGGTGAAGCCTACCCTGACTATATGAACGGACTACCTGATTATGTTCGTTTAAAGAATCAACTTGTACCCAAGGTACTCAAATAAACGATCATCACTTCAGCCTGGGTGAAGCGTAGAGAACTCCGGATTCTACTCATACCACCCTGGCTACAACACCTTCTGGAATTTCTTAGAAGCGTTTTTTCATGTGATTAAAACATACAACCATCTTGAAAAAAACAAAAAATGCAGGATCAAATATCAGATTAGTCGATTTACAAGTTAGGCAACCCTACTATCATCTGCTACAATATTATAAAGGAAAAGAGAGTAAAGAGGATTTCAGGACTTCCTTTTCTAGCCATGGCAGGTTGTATCATTGTTTTGGCCTACTGGAGTTGTAATTTTTGATAAATGGCATTTTATTTGCATATTTATCGCTGTACCAATCATTAGGAGCAAATGATGAAAGAGAAAGGGTTTACTTTAATTGAATTAATGATTGTAATAGCAATCGTTGGTATTCTTGCCGCAATTGCTATCCCAGCTTATCAGGATTATGTCGTTAGAGCTCGTGTGACAGAAGGATTAAGTCTCGCCTCTTCAGCAAAGACTACAATTTCTGAAAATGCTACAACTGGTGCTGCCACCTTGGACTTAGGTTGGGCCGCACCTCCAGCAACAGCTAACGTGGCAAGTGTTGTTGTTACACCAGCTACCGGTGTAATCACAATTACCTATACAGCACTTGCACAAAACGTGGTTCTTACTTTAACTCCGCAAGCTAATGGAGTGGCTCTTGTTGCTGGAACACCACCAACTGCGCCAATTACCTGGACTTGTGCCGTAAATAATGCGGCTAACAACCGATACGTACCTGCAAACTGCAGAATTTAATTATACGTCTCCTAAAAGCCGCTTCATGGCGGCTTTTTTATTATGAATTTTAGTAAGAGTTTAATATGTCACGAAAAAATCGTATTGAAAAATTAGTAAGTCAAGAATTAGTTCCTTTTTATTTAAATGTCGAGGATGAATCAGCTAATCACCATGTTCCTGAAGGTGCACAAACACACTTTAAAATTACTGTGGTCTCATCACGATTTATTGATTTATCGCGAATTGCGCGGCATAGATTATTAAATCAGTTGCTCAAAGAAGAATTTGAACTTGGATTACATGCCTTAAGCATGCATCTATTTACTCCAGAGGAGTGGGGAGATAGGAGCAAAATTGTTTTGCAATCTCCTATTTGTAAAGGCGGTTTTAATAAAGAAAAAAAAGAGTTATAACTTTGTGTAAATCTGATTTCAGTTAACAATAGATATTTTTCTCAAATTGGATAATGCTCTTAAAATCTGTAAGAAAATACTTTCAAACTCAATCATACGAGAAAAAAGAAAATTTCTCTTTACGAATACGAAACAAATAAAACAATCTCATTTATATGACACTAAACTTTTTTTGGATAACTCAGTAACTCCATGATTTTAAGAAGTTAGTCGCATATTTAGCCATTTAATAGCCCGGGAGTTAATCCAAAGCCAGGCAAGATTAACCACAAGTGATGCAGTGAAAAATCAGTTTCCCCGCGTGCAAGCCGAATATATAATTCGTGTTTCACGGTAATTTTTTACATAAACGCAACAAACTTAACACTATGTGATAAAATAAAAGTAACGTCCATCGCCAACTTCCTATATAATGCCTGGCATTTTTAATAAGTCTTTTTAATTAATGAACAATTGGTCTTCTGAAAAAATATCCGTATTTGCCTTGGTTTTATTGATTACAGGTGCAATTGACAGCATCAGGAATTTACCGGCAACAGCTCTATTCGGCTCTTCATTAATTTTTTTCTTTATCTTTTCTGCAATTGTTTTTTTGATTCCTGTAGCTTTGGTATCAGCGGAGCTATCATCAACTTGGTCTGATGAAGAAGGTGGAATTTATAGCTGGGTAAAGCATGCATATGGTGAAAATTTAGCTTTTTTTACTATTTGGTTGCAATGGATCAATACCTTAGTCTGGTATCCAACTATTTTATCCTTTATTGCAGGAGTTTTGGCTTACTTAATCAATCCCGAACTCGCCCAGAATAAGTATTATTTAATTTCTGTAATTCTAGTCATATTTTGGTCATTAACTCTTATTGCTTTATCTGGTTTACGTGCCTCAGCATATTTTGCGGGTCTGTGCGCCATATTAGGAATGATTCTTCCTATGGGATTTATTATTTTTCTTGCACTGGTTTGGGTTATTAAAGGGAATCCTATAGCAATTGATTTGAGCGTATCGCATTTGCTGCCTCACTGGAAAGACAGCCAATCCTGGGTATCACTCACTGCAATTATGACTTCATTTCTAGGCATGGAGCTCGCAGCAGTTCATGTCCGCAATGTACACAATCCACAAGTCAATTTTCCTCGAGCGATGTTTTTTTCAGTACTGCTAATTTTAACCACAATGATTTTTGGCTCTTTGGCTATTGCTTTTGTTCTGCCAAAAGAAAAAATCAGTTTAATTGACGGAGTACTTCAAGCGTTTAATAACTTTTTCCACGCATACAACCTTGAATGGCTCTTACCTTTACTTATTGCATTACTCCTATTAGGAAGTTTAGGCAGTATGATTAATTGGATTATCTCACCCGCCAAAGGTTTGCTCATGGCTGCCAATCATAACTTCTTGCCAAAATTCATGTGCCAGTTGAACAATCACGGAGTCGCTTCGCGAATTTTAATCACCCAAGCAATTTTAGTTACTTTTTTGTGTAGTGGTTTTCTCTTGTTTCCTAGTGTTAACGCTATATATTGGTTATTTACTGCTTTAAGTACAGAACTCTACATTATGATGTATGTCTTGATGTTTATTGCAGCGTGGAGATTAAAAAGCAAATACGCGCATCTTAAGAGGCCTTTTGCAATACCAGGAAAAAAAATAGGCTACTATTTAACCTGTATCCTGGGTTTATTCGGATGTACTATGACTTTAGTTGTAGGCTTCATACCACCCGTCGAATTTATGAATTTCGGTAGTGCCGGGCATTTTCGTCTGGTCTTCTCTATAGGAATTTTAATCATGATGCTCCCTGCATTTTTACTGTATTGGCGTAAAAAATATATTACAAAATCATAATCTGTTGTTTAGGTAAAAGCATTGCGAGGCGTTAGATTTCCAGGTTTCGCTACGCTTTTACCCAGGTTACGATGCCATGATTACAACTTATCCTTTTCCTCTAATGAAATCACTCGAGCTTCATGTTCCAACATCACAGGAATATCATCATGAACAGGAAATGCCAATCGGTCAAATTTACAAATAAGTTCTTGCTTCTTTAGCAATAACTTCCCTTTACATAAAGGACATACCAATATTTCCAATAGTTTTTTATCCACAAAATTCTCCTATAATCCTAAGTCACTTTATTTCGTACATATACAGGTTGTGCTTGAGCAGCTGTAATAGGCTTTTGCTCAGAAAACCGGGCAAACTGGATCATAGCTGCTGCAGAAGGATATACTGTTAATTTATCACTTATTTGTGCTTTAACTTGTGGAGTAAAGTCATCCCAATATGAGTCTATACCTACTCCTCCAAGAATTACTGATTGCTTTTCAGGAAGGCTCAGTGCATGTACTGGCGTAACGTATTCTTCTGCTGTCCATTGATTTTCAGCAAAATAAGCCCAATACATCTCACGCATCCGCGCATCCAATACAGCCAATACAGGCGAACTGCGCATCTGCTTCTGCTGGCGAACAGACCAAGCAATAGCAACCAAGCTACTTACTGGAATTAAAGGCAAATCATTGGCATGGGCGAGACCTTTTGCAATGCTGCACGTAATTCGCAAACCGGTAAAACTACCTGGTCCGCGACCGAATACTATGGCATCCAGCTGACTCATTTTTAAATCAGCATGTACCATCAATCTATCAATCATAGGTAAAATAAATTGGGCATGTGTTTTTTGATTACTTTGTTCTTCACAAAATAATTCTTCTCCAGTAAGCAAAGCCAAACTGGCTATTTCTGTAGATGTATCAATCGCTAACAGTTTCATAATCCAGCTCTAATTCTCTAATAAATTGAAGCACCTTGTGCTCATCACGAGTTTTTGGTAACTGAGGCAAGCTGGCTAAGATACGTCCACCATAATCTCTGCTGGTTAGACGGGGATCGGCGATCATTAAAACACCTTTATCCGAATTATCCCGAATTAACCGCCCTACTCCTTGTTTTAAAGCAATCACTGCCCCAGGTAAAGATAATTCATCAAAACCCGATAAGCCTCTTTCTTTTAAGTAAGCCATTCTACCGCGAATTACGGGGTCAACTGGACTGGAAAAAGGCAATTTATCAATAATAACACAAGAAAGAGCTTCCCCTTTAACATCCACCCCTTCCCAAAAAGTTGCAGTTCCCAATAAAACAGCATTGCCTAATTGTCTAAAACGCTCAAGTAAAATGGGTTTTGCCTCAGCTCCCTGAATCAATAACGGATAGTTTAAAATACTGACCATCATTTGAGCAACTTGTTTTAACGCTTTATGGCTAGTAAATAGGAAAAAACAACGTCCTCCTAAAGCTTCAATTAAAGGAACAGCTCGAGATACTAATAATTCATAATAAGTAGAATTTTTGGGATCAGGTAAGCCTCTGGGTAAATACAGCAATGCTTGTTGCCGATAATCAAAAGGACTTGGTAATAATAAAGTTTTTGCCTCATACAATCCTAATGGCTTACAAAAACAATCAAAAGAGTCTGCTATAGTTAAGGTTGCAGAAGTAAAAACATAAGTACACTCTTGACGTTTGAGTAATCCACTGAATGTTTCAGCAATATCATACGGTGTAACATGAAAAACTAAAGTATGTTTAAAGCGCTCTAGCCAAAGTATTTTATGATTGTTTTCTTGAGTAAAAAATAATAAAACTCTGGCAAACTCCATCAATCGTTCTTTGCAGCGCGCAAGCCCAGGAAATTCAGCAAGCGATAATTCATTGAAGCATGCCATGACCTCGTCTTTTAATGTCAACCAATCCCCCCAAACACGTAGAAAGGACTTCTTACGCTTCATTTCCTCCCAACTAAATCGATCATCAACTTCTGGTAAAGTACTTAATAACTCATCTATCAACCTGTCTGCTTTATGGCTTAAAGCTTTTAAAGGTTGATTTGCAAGGTCTACAACAGGCCATTCTTTAATGAGATCATCCAATAAGTCACAAAACTGCCGCGTTCCAATTCGTTCTCCATTAAAGTGAGTTGCTGTTTCAGCAAGTTGGTGAGCCTCATCAAAAATAACCACGTCAACACCAGGTAATAATTCTCCAAATCCCTCTTCTTTCAACCGTGAGTCAGCAAAAAACAGATGATGATTAATGACGACTACATCAGCATCTAACGCACGTTTGCGAGCCTTGAGTAAAAAGCATGTTTCATGCTCTGGACATTCAATACCCAAGCAATTCTCTACTGTTGAAGTCACATAATGCCAAACCGGAGAATCTTCATTTAGTTCCGGCAACTCCGAGCGGTCACCATTTTTCATTTGTGACAATTTACTGCGTACGTGAGCTACTTCATGTGCACATTGCGGACTTTGAAAATGCCCTTCCTCGGAATGTAATAAAACACGATATTGACAAATATAGTTGGATCTTCCTTTGAGATTTTGTATGCGGGCAGATAATCCTAAAGCCCTGACTAAAGTTGGTAAATCTTTCTGATAAAGCTGATCTTGTAACGTTTTGGTTGCTGTAGAAATCAGGGCTTTTTTCCCACTTAATAAACAAGGAAGTAAATAGGCAAAAGTCTTGCCTGTTCCTGTACCTGCTTCTGCAACTAAAATTGATTTTTCTTCGATTGCTTCAGCAATAGCCAGGGCTAAATCGGACTGCGGCTTACGTGCTACAAATCCCGGTATAGCAGTCGAAAGCCGCCCTTTTTCGCCAAGAATTCGCTGACATGATTCAGCTAATGAAGTGATTTCTACCACTCTTTTTGTAAATATTGAAGTTTATCCTTAACCTCTTCCCAATCTTTAGCATCAGACGGAGCATCTTTTTTTGCGGTAATATTAGGCCATGTTTTTGCAAGCTCAGCATTTAATTCTTTAAATTGCTGCTGCTCAGGAGTTAAATCATCTTCAGAAACAATGGCATTAACAGGACATTCCGGCTCACACAATGCACAATCGATGCATTCCTCAGGGTGAATCACCAGAAAATTTGGCCCTTCATAAAAACAATCAACAGGACATACTTCAACACAATCAGTATACTTACACTTGATACAACTTTCTGTTACTACAAAAGTCATGATAAACCTTTCTTACGCTGGAAATAGTAAATATTAAATCATAAAATAGACCACTTAAGATAGTAGTTTTCTTAGTAATTACATCATCCCACACTGTCCTCTTATATTTAAAACAGTTCGTAAATTTGCTAAAAAAAGAAAATGATTCGAACGATGCATTCATTCACTTTTTATTCAAATACACTTATTGAAAGATACATAGGTCTATGTTTTAATTTTACGCAATTTTTAAAATTGCTGATGTTAGTGGTTTTTAAAATCTCACTAATAGCTTTTGCTTCCAGCTTATCAAAGGAAATGAAATCTCAGTAGTGAAAATAATTGTCCACTTTTAAAATGACATCGATACCTATTTTCTGATTTTGACGTTGGAGTAGTAACATGGGATTAACAGTAAAACCTATTAACGCAAAGCACCGGAGGCTAATACGCCAAATACATGAATTTAATAAAATACCTGAAGAAGATGTAGTCCAGCGTTTATTCTACTTACAGAAGATCAATTATCATATTAATTCAATACCTATATTTGAAGGAGAATTTAAATGGCTAGCAGCAAGAGGTCCTGAAAGTTGGCGAGCTCATCAAGAAAGGTTTGGAGTAAATCCGGATGGTTCGTTCTTTTTTAAAGGGATCCAATTTGCAAAAGCTGTTGCATCGCAAGTAACCGCACCCCTCATATCACCTGGATTAAAAGAAGAAATAGAAGGAAAAGATATTTATGAATTAATGCAAGAACGAGATGCATTATTAAAAAGTGCAAGACCTTTTAGTGAAATAAAAGAACGATTCTTGGCTATAAGCGCTCATCTTAGTGTAATAGCTGAAAAAGAGAATATTCTAAAAAAGAATCTCGATGATCATGCGCAAATTCTAAGTTTGGCCAAAGATAAAATCAGTGCAATTAAAGGTGAGAATGATTTAAGTAGTTCTGACTATAAGACCGAAATTTTAGGCGAAAAACAAGTCAATAATTTTAACTTCAAATTCAGAATGAAGGGTTGGAAAGAATCTCTTGTTTTTCGGGTAGAAGACCGAAATGATTTGAGCTTTGAACAAGATCTCCACACTTACCCAGTATCCAAATATTTCGCTAATGACGTTGCTTTATTTATGATGCAATTCAAAAGTGAAGACCAGAAGGAAATTGAATTTAAACCTGTAGTTTTAAGTCAATTTGCAAATCAGGGAAGCTTATTAGATATTGCAAAAAGACTAAAAGGTCAGCCACACCAAAAAATTGCAGCCGTAACAAAATATTACTTCAATCAGATTAATGATTTTTGCCTTAAACTCAAAGAAGCAAATGCCTATCATCCTGATATTAAATTAAGTAATTTTTTGGTGCATAACCAAAAATTACTGGTAAGTGACCGAAAAACATTCGTACGTTCCCCAAAACCACTTGCCAGTATACTACGAAGTAGTCCACGCTATGCTCCACCTCAATATCTCGCCTGCCTTGATGAAGCATGTGAGGATTACCTACCTAAAGCAAAAACCACTCAAATTGACATAGAACAACTGATGTCCTATCAAATAGGTAAAGCGCTCAAAGAATTCCTCATCGTAACGCAACTGGGTGATATAACCGAAAAATCGGATGAGAAACATAGAAGCGTACTCGCCCATTTTGAAAAGCCTAATCGAGCCATTACTAACTTATCCATACTTGTTGACGAGCTGACGCGTTATCAGGAAGGTAAAAGGCTTACAATAGAACAGTTCAAAAGATTACTTCCCTTTGTTAATCATAATATCGATGATTTCTATAAACAACTTGAAATGGAATTACCGGCAAAACATTTAGGGATTGAGCGCGAACTAGATGAAATCGAGCAATTATTGAACAAAAATGAATGTGAAGATATAACTTTTTTGGAACAAGCGAACATAGTTTTTGTTGCCATTTCCGAACAAGATCCTAAAGAACCTCGCCTCAATCGAATGGCAGAAAAATTAGCAATAAAAAGTTATCAAGAATATTCGGAAAGTTATTTTTCCCAAATTTCCCAAGATATTGAAGCCTCACTTTTAGCAAAAGATTGGGATTCTGCAAGTTGGTGGAGACAAATAATCCATACCCTATCTTTTGGTTTTTTCAGAGTAAAAAGAGTAACTACCGCGGATAATATAGACATTTCATTAAACTTTAATGATCAAGAGTTCCGGACTCATTTTATTCAACTGGAGTTTTTACCTGCAACAATTCTGGATAGTCTAGGTGCCACAGAAGCAAATAACTTTAATGATTATTTCCAAGCACATTTGGATGAGATAAGAGCTCTAAACGACACAAACTCCAATAGTGAAGAAGAAGAGGTTGATGTATTAGAAACACAGAAAGATCCTACAGAAGAGGAAGCCAGCGTTCCTTCTCCCACAGAAAAAAAAGATGAAGAGCTTCTGTCAACAGAGACGATAGTGGTTAAAAATAACAGTACTGAAAAATCAGATGGAGCAACATCTCCCACCAAAACATCTGCTGATGTAAAACCCCATGCTTCTGAGGAATCACCCGCTGGGCAACAAAAAACCGCTTCTCAAACTGATAAACCAAAGCATAAGAAAAGAACGTCTGTTGATCTTAAGGAAAACTACAGATTTTTCGCAAAACTTGCCAAGGGTGCCAAAGATGACGATCCACAGGTTAAAAAAAGATCGATACGTCGAGTCGGCAGTACACTCTTTAGAGGTGAGAAAAACTCGCATTACCCCAAAGCTCAGGATATTTTTAGACAACCTCAAGCAGTCCAAGAAAAAATCAGTACCCAGGAACACTTAACTACAGGGTTAATACAATAAAAGTAATGGGCTCAGGGAAGACCCAAAACTCAAAAATTATTTATGATCTTAATTAAAAAAAATCAAGAATCTTAAGTTATTGCCTATTTCTCCTCTCGATTTAATAAATTCTTTCTAAAAATCTATACATTTATGAGAAGATTAAAATTACTTTATTTTTATATTTTAATAAGAAAAATTTGTAAATTTTTTGTAAAAGAAACCAACACGGTCAATTAATTAATACTCAAATATCTGTCATAGGCTAAATATATTAATAGAGACTTAAAAAGAGTTTAAAATGAGCAGATTGAAAGATTTCGCTAATTTTGCCAATCGTGTTTATAAAAAATTATCAGGAAGCGAAAAGGAAACATCAACACCAATCACCCCTGAAAAAATAAGCGATCCGATGGACCCTATAAAAGATTCATACGGTAAAATGGGGTTAATTCTTGCTGAGAGCCAAAATAAAACGGGAAAATCTCGTAAATCCACTTTATTAGATGCCATCGCTACAATTAGAACAGATTTCCAAATTTATAATGGTGCAAAAAATCAAATCAGAACTCATAATGGCGGTATAAAAGAGGAGTATATTGGTAATGAAATGAAATCCATGAAAGTCCAAGCAGGAAAAATAACAACTCAGCTAGATGACAATGGCTGGAAGAAGTATTTTGAAATGCCTTATCAGCAAGCTTGGGAAGCGATTGATCAAAACCAGAGTATGCCCCAAGAAGTGCGTAAAAATTTAAAAGAACTTTGCAAAGAATACTGCTTTGATTTTCAAAACTTCGAAAGCGATCTTAAGAGTGGAGCATTTAAGCTACCAGAAGATAATAACTCTATAACTACGCCCTCTTTTCAATAAATTGAAGTATCCGATCTCTTAAAAGAAATTATTATGCTCTTTTATTGAGACTACTACCCAATTAAATCGTCTCAGAAACTTTTGCCTTATTTGCTGCGCAAACCATTATTAAAATCAAAAGATTGAAATTTCATTGGTTTTCATCAGTACTCGCATTGATTATTATACGGAAACCCCTAATGTACTTTTTGACCAAAAGCATAAAAATTGTCTATATTTATAAACAGGTCGAATTGGTTTTATAAGGACATAACCAATGGAGTTGGAGCAAAAAAACAGGATTATTAAACGTTTTTTAAAAGAAAAAAGTAAAAATCCTGTTGCAGTGGAACTGAAGGATAATGATCTGGAGAGCTATGCTGATCTTGATAAGTTATTAGATCATATTGATCTTCATAAAAATGGCTTGTTTGACTTGGGGACTCTGGAAACGGATCCAAACCAGTGGCGAGAATTATGTGGCATCATTAAATATGCTTCTGCTTTTGAAAAAGGAAGTTCCCCTCCTTTGCTTAAGAGTGTCGATTTTGAAAAAGTAGAGGAAGGCATACGATATACCTTAAATGCACATGAAATTATTCGATTACCTAAAGATGATTACTATGAACGCCCTACCAATATACCCCTGGATATTGATACCCAGCTAGAAGATTTGATAGTTAAAAGTAGAAAAAAACTGTATGCACTGGCACAAACCTTTCCGGAAGCTGCAGTTTTTGATGCATCCAATTCACTACAAGTCACCGCACAGATTCAACGCCTACAAGAAGAGATAGCAGGAGTAAGCAATGGCGATTCGGAAAGAGAAAACTTAGAAAAGAGATTAATTATCTTATTGGATCTCAATAAAATCAATGAATTAAAACGAATCAATATCCCCCTAGACAATAGCTCAACTCTCGCCTATTGCATGTTACAAGAAAATGTAGGTGGGGTGACAGAAAAAATCTCATTAATCAGTCTGGAGACGGTAAAAAAACAGTTGCATCGCTTATCTAAACGTGAGGAAGGTTTGAGTATAGAGGCTTACCATGCTGAGAGAGAACACTATAAACTCAGCACACAAGCCATTATTAAATTACCCAAACATGGCAATATCAAAGAAGTGCAACATGAAGCTATGGCACTCAATATTTCTCGATTATTAGGATTAGATACAGCTGCCGCGACTACAATTTCCCATAATGGACATCCAGCGTTATTTATACCCTTTGAAGAGATACGTTTACTGAATGAATTTTCTTCAGGAAAGACATTTTATGCATGGCTTGCAGGAAAAACCTATACACATTATTCAACAATCAAAGCTCTAGGTGAAGGAATACAAGCGGATTATTTTATCGAAGATTTTGGTAAAGTACTCGGTTTACTTTATCTATGTAGTGATACCGATGCAATTGGAGGCAATTGCCAAAATAAGGCATTAAGAAAAGCAAAATCACTTTTTATCTTTGACCAATCACTCATGGATACTGATAAGTTTATTCTTGATTCAAGAATGTGTCTTATTCCAGGTGATTTTCTTAGAAGGCATACTCGCCATGGCTTGGGACGTAATCGCACGATTATTGAAGATTCATCCATGCATTCTAAATTTGAAAGTATCATGCAATTGCGGTCTATTGGTGATAAAATTATCCAGTATATCAATCACATCGCATGGCAACATCACCAACAAGCATCCCGAATTAAACGACAATTTAAAAAACCACTAAGTACAGAAAAACAAAGCCAATTAACTTCCGAGCTAAGTGATCTAATGGTTCTTGAAAAAGATGCAGAAACACTGCAAACAAGAGTCCTAGAACGGCTTGAAGCAATTGATAATATGCTTCCCCAAACAGTAGGTGACATTGATTCTTTCGGAATAAGGCAAGCTTTGATTTTTGAAAAACTCCTGCATAATCCCATATTATTTAGCGACGACGGTCGCGCCTTTAAATATCCTTGGACTCATAGACAGCAAAATAAAATTAAAAAAGTAGAAGAGCTTGGCAATGGCTTGATACAACTAACCTTTAGTGACAAAGTTTCTGCACCCATGCTTGATTTTATTAAACGGCGTACCGGAGCTGATTCAATTACCAATACATCGACCAAGACTGTAACCTTAAGTAAAGTACACTTTGCAGCATTACGAGAAGATGCACTCCATCCTGAACATCAATTAGTTCTGGATCCCAATACAAACTATTTGGATCCTGCTGATTTGGGACTAATCAAGGATGCTTATAATATGGGCAATAGAACTAATATTATGAGTACGATTTCAATCTATTCTAAAAAAATGAAGTGCGATACAACCTCTATTGATGAGAAATTGCAATGCATCATTGAAACTGAAGATCGACTTAGAGAGTTTATTATCACAGCCCATGATAGAGGTTTTGGCATGCATGTCTTTAAAAAATTCCTTTTTGATGCACAACAACAAGTACAAAAAATGATTTCTCCTTCGAAAGTTCCAATGAGGTTAAATGATGCTTTTACCGCTGCTTTAAAGCTTGATAGAGTATCTGAATTTAATGCCGTAGTACGCGAAGCAATAAAACACGATAAAATCGCCGATCAACAATTCACTAACTTTCTTGATGAGTGCATACTGAAAGCAGCCGAAGCAACAAATTACCTGGAAGCACTAGAAAAAAGCCAGGAGCTATCCGATATTACAAAAAAGGTAATACATCAATTAGGAACGTTCTCAACGTCATGGAGTCAATTTCTAACAGCGAGTATGCGACAAAAAGGGTTGAGCCAAACCGAGACAATAGTCATCACTGAAACAATACAAGGAAGGGAAGAAGATGAGTGGGTAGTAAAATCATCACCTAATTCATCGATATTGGACATAATGCAAGAGGAACAAGTAGGAACATCATGCAAGTCTATGGGACTTGTTCACTAAATGCAGTTAATGGAGCTACTATGCCTATACATGAGAGACGTCAACATTTTCGGGTAGAAGATCATATCTATTTTAACTACCGAACAATGGAACCTGGAGAGCTGTGTCCTGATCGCGCAGTTGTAGATCAACTTTTAGGCAAAAATGGACAACGATATCTTGAAGCGGCACATTATTTTCAAGAAATTGATTATGAACTTGCTGAACTCACCCAAGTTATTGCCCTTAAAGAACCAACAATTGCCCATTATCTGAACTTATTGAATGCAAAAATAGACTATTTATCACGACAAATGCTAATGACGAATACCATTCAGTTGCGTAAGGTCAATATTAGTCTGGGTGGAATGGCATTTAAAACACCTGACCTCATTAAAGAAAAAACCCAGATAAAATTGGTAATCTATACTAAACCCAAAATGATTCCCATAATTGTTGAAGGTACTGTAGTCTACAGCCAATACCAAAGTGAACATAATTACCGAACAGCGGTTCAGTTTAACGGATTAACAAATGAACAGGAGCAAATTCTGTCTCAACATATTTTGTTGGCTCAGGCTAAACATCGTTCAGACTAAAATAAAAGTAATTTTAAGTACAAATTTGCCGAATAACACGTAAACTATGCTAAGTTTATGATGTTGAAAATAAGAGGCAGACATGACCAGAATAGTACATTGCAGTAAATTAAACCAAGACGCCGAAGGCTTATTAAAACCACCCTTCCCTGGAGCATTAGGTGAGCGGATTTATAATGAGGTATCAAAACAAGCCTGGAATATGTGGCTAAGCCATCAAACCATGCTCATCAATGAATACCGCCTGAATTTAATGGAAACTAAAGCTCGCGAATTTTTAAAAGAAGAAATGCAAAAATATTTTTTTGGTGATGGTTCTGAAAAACCAGCAGGATACAGTCCTGAATAATAAAACTAGAACTTACAGTAGCTTAGAAATTAGTACGCAATAAGCCCGTGTACAAAATTCTGAAAGAAGGTCATAAAATTTAAAATCGTTTGTAAAAAATTCAATTTTATGGCCCCAATATGTGCTGCGGGTTTATGCATTGCTTTTGTTTCTATGAACTGCGTCTAAGAACCTCTAGGTTTTCGTAAAATCAAAATCCCTTGGACAACATATAAGACGCAAAAAATTTTCTTTTTTTTCTCTCTTTTCTCAGAACCTGAAACAAACTTGATACAGTAGGATGATATCCTATCATTTTGAATTTGATGGACTCAAGATGCTATTATTAGATACAAAAGTCATGATAAAAATTAATAACTTATTCAAAAAAACACTATGATTTTAAAAAACACATAACGTATGTATTCAAGAAATAAATCCCCTTGAGATAAAAAACAATTTTTTTTTAAAAAAAATGCATTCAACACTTGACTCAAAACGCTTCTCGGAGTCTAATAGCAACCCTCGGGGCCAGATAGCTCAGTCGGTAGAGCAGAGGACTGAAAATCCTCGTGTCGGCAGTTCGATTCTGCCTCTGGCCACCATGAGAACCCGAGTATAATCAATAAGTTACAATCAATTTACCAAACCCTTAAAAAATCGGCTCTTTCCCATTTAAGGGGGCAGCTATAATCACCCGCAGAGCACCTTAACACGCACCCTGTAATTTTCAAAATTCCTAAAACCATAAGCTCTACGCTGAATGAGTTTCA
>NZ_LNYQ01000013.1:1209253-1218836 GCF_001467945.1 Legionella parisiensis | reverse complement strand
GTTTTAGGAATTTTGAAAATTACAGGGTGCGTGTTAAGGTGCTCTGCGGGTGATTATAGCTGCCCCCTTAAATGGGAAAGAGCCAAAATTATAGAGTACGTGTTAAGGTCCTCTGCGGGTGATTAAAGCTGCCCCCTTAAATGGGAAAGAGCCGAAAGAGCCAGTTAGTTTATGAGTTTGTGTCTACTGTGCCCCACAAAATCCCCACAATGGTTTTTGAGGGGTTGGGATAGTCGATTGCAAGTTGTTGATTTTACTGGCTTTAATTGGTGGGCCCACTAGGACTTGAACCTAGGACCAACGGATTATGAGTCCGCTGCTCTGACCAACTGAGCTATGGGCCCGAAGAGGGGGTCATTTTAAACTTAATTTGCTTAATGTTCTAGTTTTTTTTGTGATTTTTTTGGTTTTCCTCTCCCGTTAGGGAGAGGGGAAGGGAAGGTAAAGAGGTCACAAATCCTTTTTATCCTTTCTCTTTAATGGAACAATTAGCCTTCATCACCTTCGAGGAAGCTTCTCAGTTTTTCTGAACGAGATGGATGGCGCAGTTTGCGGAGCGCTTTGGCTTCGATTTGGCGAATTCGCTCACGAGTTACGTCAAATTGTTTGCCCACTTCTTCCAGAGTATGGTCGGTATTCATTTCGATACCAAAACGCATACGGAGTACTTTGGCTTCCCTTGGAGTTAACGTTTCCAAGATTTCCAGAGTGGCTTCGCGCAGACCTTCAGCAGTTGCCATATCGATTGGTGATTCAATGTTATTGTCTTCAATAAAATCACCTAAGTGTGAATCATCATCATCACCCACTGGGGTTTCCATAGAGATAGGTTCTTTGGCAATTTTTAAGACCTTGCGAATCTTGTCTTCGCTCAATTCCATTTTTTCAGCCAATTCTTCGGGGGTGGCTTCACGGCCAGTTTCTTGCAGAATTTGTCTGGAAATGCGGTTGAGCTTGTTAATCGTTTCGATCATGTGTACCGGAATACGGATGGTACGTGCCTGATCGGCGATAGAACGGGTAATTGCCTGTCGAATCCACCAAGTTGCGTAGGTAGAGAACTTATAACCGCGACGGTATTCAAATTTATCTACTGCTTTCATCAAACCGATGTTGCCTTCTTGAATTAAATCAAGGAATTGCAAGCCGCGGTTGGTGTATTTTTTCGCGATCGAAATAACCAGACGTAAGTTGGCCTCAACCATTTCTTTTTTGGCACGACGTGCTTTTGCTTCGCCAATGGACATTTTACGGTTGATGTCTTTAATTTCACCAATCGTCAAACCGTATTCGGCTTCAAATGCGACCAGTCGTGATTGGATACGCAGAATTTCTTCGGTATGTTCCTGGATACGGTTCAGATCGAGTTTTTTACCGTGTTTGCCAATTATGGAATTGAGCCATTCCATGTCTGTTTCTTGGCCTGGAAATGTATCAATAAACAGTTTTCGCGGAATACGTGCTTTTTCAATACAAAGGCGCATAATGCCACGCTCAAACTCTCTGATGTGGTTACGTAGCTGACGGAAATGACGTGTTAAACGATCAACCTGTCTGGAAGTAAGCTTGAGTTTTAAAAACGATTCGGACATCGCTTCCAACGCTTTTAGCGCCTTAGCATGCTCCCTGCCGTGCTCTTTTAATATAACTAATGCTTCTTCATAAGTAATGCGTAAGTCATCAAAATAAACTTTCGCTTGTTCTGGGTTTGGACCATCATCGACTTCACCTATACCTCCTTCGCCGTCTTCATCCTCCTCTTCATCAGAAAGAAGCAGCTCATCATCTTGTCGAACTTCATCGAGCATAGAGCCGATGCTTGCAGCAGGAGCCACCTCATCTTCAACATCGGAAAAACCGCTAATAATTTCATTCAGACGAATTTCTTGGGCATTGAAACGATCATAATCATCAAGCACTAACTGGACAGTTTCTGGATAATGAGCCAAAGATTTAAGTACCTGGTAGATACCTTCTTCAATGCGTTTCGCGATACGGATCTCGCCTTCACGGGTCAATAGCTCTACTGTACCCATTTCACGCATGTACATACGGACTGGATCGGTTGTACGGCCAGTTTCTTTGTCCACAGAAGCCAGTACCATTGCGGCTTCTTCGATATCTGGTACTTCTTCTGTATTGAGCAGAAGTGCCAATTCATCATCACCAGGCGGTAATTCGAATACTTTGATGTTCATGCCTTCCAGCATGCTGATAATGACATCAAAATGTTCTGTATCGACTATATTAGGCAGCAAGTCATTGATCTGACTGTAAGTCAAATAACCTTGCTCCTTGCCTAGGCTAATGACTTTGGTTATTTGTGAGCTTTGCTGTTCTTGATCGTTTATGGTCATAGACACTTCTCTAGGGACAATTGGACATTATCCTAAAAAACAATGGAATCTACAGCATTATATAGCACTAATTGGATTGCCTGCTTCTTTAGGATTACAAAATCTTATAATTATAAACCGGGAGGCTGCAACATACCAGTAGTTTTTCATTGCTTTTTTCTGGATATCTTCTTTACAAGAGTCTAGCACATGATAGAACACCGTATGAGTTAGGGTTAATACTAATTGCATTATCGAAACGCAGACAACACTTGCGGTACGCAACTGACTTAAGCGATGTGTTTTGATACGAGCTAAACGAGCATGGTCTTCGATAAGGAAGTGCTTGCGTTCCGTTATTCATATTTTGCGCAAAGTGTTTAAAAAAATCTATACTTACAATTATCCACTGAATAAATTTTATTTGTCCTTAGCGGATAAAGAAGTCTAAATGTGAAAAAGAGACCAAAGCATTTTATCGAGAAAATTAATCGTGCTTATGAACTTGTTACACGTATGAAGGAAGGATACGTTTGGCGAGGCTCTAGTGATTATAGTTTTATCTATTCAGATGGAACGCAATTAGATACCAAAAAAATTATCGAAAAAGCTTCCCTTGAGCGAGACATTACTATATTGGATATTGGAACCTCAAATGGAGTATTTATTTCTGCTAACGATACGGAAATAAACAGAGGACTCAAACACAAACATAAAGTGGCAGTATACGGCATTTCGGCAACTGATGAACGTAATTCTGTTGATAATATTATACCTAATGAAAAATATCTTACCGGAAATGCAGAGTATTTAGGGGATCCCAATTACGAAGAGTTTAGAGGAATTGCCTCGCAGCAATTTGACTATATTTTTTCCAGCAAAACAGTGATGCATTTGGTTGATCCCGTTGCAGCGATAATTAATGCTTACAATAAATTGAAGCCAGGAGGTGTCTTGGCAATCGATGAATTTACTCTCAAGGGTTGTGAAGGACGGCTACAAGATATTATCACGCATCTTAGGAAAGAAGGTCATTGTATTGCGGTATCCTTAAACAATCAAACAGGTACCATAGATAAATTTTGCATAAAAAAAACAGAAAACCCCCTCGAATTTCCTCTTGAATACGACGCGGATAGAATTGGTTATGTACCATCCCCTCAGTTAAAAAAAGACAACCGCAGTAATCTTGAGAGGATCGTTTCTGCAGGAATGCTTCTTGAAGGTACTTTAGAGAAATCAAAATTATCTTTATTCAAGGATTTTACTTCTCTTGACGCTTTATTGAGAAGCAAACAATATCGCGCCCTCCCTCATGAACACCAGGAACTGTGCATTCTCTTCGTTGTTGCAAAAGAAATTAGTACCTCTGTATCAAAACAACAACCAAAATTGGGTTCACCAAGCGGTTTCTTTACGAGTCCCATTTTATTACAAAAGATTCTTTGTCTGAAACAACTATGTTTTGACAAGGGCGTTGAAGGTGGGCGTATTCTTTCTGGGGATGTGTACGGTGTGGGTTTGGGGAATGTTTTAATTAGCAGTAATTATCTTCCATTAGCAACCAGATTAAATTTGATTCGTTTAACTGCCTGTCAAAAAATGCTAGGCATGGATCTTGAAAATTCTGCAGAAAATGCAAAGGCATTTGCTCAAATGGATGTTTACCCAAGTAGAGTAGACTATTTACATAATGAGATGCTTTTTAGGTCTATCAGCGAAGCGTTGTCTCAGCCTAAACCATCACAACCCATGAATGTAGTTATGGGGAGAAAGTTTACTGAACACTCGCAATTATCTGAATTAAGTCCTTATTTCAATGAGACCTTAAAATTTCTTAATCGACACAAAGAATTTTTTTGTAATCAGTTACAAGTAAAGCTGGAAAATTCTGCTTATAATTTCACGAAGATTACGTGTGTTGGTACTCCTGGTCATTTTTCCTTCAAACTTCTTGCGGAAAGCAATTATTCTGGTGATACGCCTCAAGAGTTTATAATTCCAGCCTCCCAATTCCTTGCCATTATGAATCAGGCATACAGTACTACACATCGACAGGAACTGGAAGCAGAAAAATTGCCTCTTATTTTTGATTCAGCAGCTTTACTCATATATATAAATGATAATTTAGGAATCACCGGCATATCGGTGCTTGATAGCTTGGAGAAGAATTGTATATTAGAAGAAATAAGCGGCACCGAGGATCCTGATAGCTATAAGATTCGCGTCAAAATTGGGGGGGCAGAAGATTTTGCAGAGATTATGATTTCCAAAGAGGAACTTTCTGAATTAATCCTGCAGGAGCAAAGTGCTGCGATGGAGAAAAGATTTTTTTAATGGCGTTTTTCTTTCAGCATCTCGAGTAACTTCATTTGTTCCTCTTTATTTAAACCTTGTTGGCGAGCTTTATTAATCCACTGTTGTATGGTTAGCTCATGATTTTGTTTTTGTAAAAACACCATAATGTCTATCAATTCTTTGACTAATTCCTGCTCAGGAACTAAATGATCCCAGGCTGCAAGTTTGTTCATAAAATCAAAATAAGGATGATCACGCCATGATTCAATAAGTGTTGCTGTAGTGGCTTGCGGATTTGTTGCCAGCTGCTGGAGCACCTGCAGTAATATTTCATGTTCCTGAGTGTCGAGTAGGTCGAGGTTAATATGTTGTTTGATCGGTGCATAAATTTCGGGGTGCTGCAAGAGTAAGGCCACAGCAACGCGCATTGGCGTTCGTGCTATAGTCATCATTTGCTCGTGCTGAGATGTTTTAGATTCCTCGGTAACCAGCTGAGTTAAGCGGTGGGTTTCGATATGGGTTAAACGAGCCAGATCTTCAATAAGTAATTGCTTGTAGGAGCCCTCATTCATTTTTTGTAAAAAAGGTTTGGCCAAATTAATTAATTGTGTTTTTCCTGCGGGACGAAGCAAATTGAGGTCTTTGGCTAAGTTATCAAAGAGAAATCGATGCAGGGGAGTGGCTTGTTTCAACTGATTTAAAAAATGGTCTTTGCCTTCCTTGCGGATTAAGCTGTCTGGATCATGTCCATCAGGTAAAAACATAAAACTGGCATCGAGCCCCAGGTTTAAATGCGGCAAGCTGCTTTCAAGTGCGCGCCACGCAGCTTGTCTTCCAGCGTTATCACCATCAAAACAGAAAATCAGCGATTTAACATGTTTCGCCAGAAGTTGAATGTGATAAGTACTCGTTGCGGTGCCTAAGGTGGCTACTGCATTCATAATTCCATGCTGGGCCAATGCAATCACATCCATATAACCTTCAACCACAATAATGTAATCTATTGTTTTTTGCTGGTTTAGAATTTGGTGTAAACCATATAATTCCCTGCTTTTTTGGAAAATGACCGTTTCAGGTGAATTAAGGTATTTCGGTTTTTGTTCAGCGTCCAGGACGCGCCCGCCAAAGCCTATAATGCGTCCATGGCGGTCATGAATAGGGAACATAACACGGTTGCGATAGCGGTCATAAATTTTTCCCTCTTCGTTTTTAATTAACATCCCGGTTGCGAGTAACTCACGTTGGTTACGAGGAAATGCTTTTTCAAGATGATGCCATCCTTCATTCGCATAACCTAATTGATACAGTTTTGCGATTTCTCCACTTAAGCCTCTGCCACGTAAATAATCGATGGCGGGTTGGCCTTCATGCTTTAATTTTTTTTGATAGTAAAGGCTTACGGCAGACAAAAGTTTATAAAGATCTTGTGATGGATTATTTTTTTCAGTTTGTTTGTCGCGAGGAATTGTTAAACCCAGACGAGTAGCCAGGGTTTCAACTGCATCAACGAATCCCTGATTGAGGTAATTCATGACAAAGCTGATGGCATTGCCAGAAGCACCACAGCCAAAGCAGTGATAAAACTGCTTTTTGGCGACGACATTAAATGAAGGAGATTTTTCGTTATGAAAAGGACAGCAAGCAATATGGCTGTTCCCTCTTTTTTTCAAGGGAACATAGCTGTCAATTAATTCAACCAGATCCGTTCGGTGGAGAAGATCGTCAATGAATGGCTGCGGGATTAAGCCAGACATATTGATCCTTAACTTAACTTGGCCTTGATCATGGCGCTGACTTGAGCCATATCAGCACGTCCTTGCATGCTAGGCTTTAAGAGTGCCATTACTTTACCCATGTCAGCCATTTTTTCAGCACCAGTTGAGGCCATAGCTTCTTGAATCATTTTCTCGATTTCTGCAGCAGACAAAGGCTCAGGTAAGTATTTTTTCAGAATATCGAGTTCATATTGTTCCTGGGCGACCAGATCTTCTCGATTGGCTTTTTCGTATTGGGCTATGGATTCTTTGCGTTGTTTGCTCATTTTATCCAAAATCACCAACATGCGTTCATCATCTACTTCAATACGCTCATCGACTTCGACTTGTTTTACTGCGGCAGTAATTAAACGAAGCGTGGATAAAAGTTCTTTATCCTTGGCACGCATTGCATCTTTGACATCATTATTGAGACGTTCTTTAATTGTCATTTTTTATTCCTTAAAATCTTAATGAGCAGCTCGGCCCTAATGCATTCTGAATAGCAAAAGGCCACTAAATACAACACGATAATCACTGTGACTATGCGAAGTACATGTGGCCTTGGTAAAAATACAGGACAGAAAAATCCTATTTACGTCGGCGTTTTCCGCCTTGTTGTTTTGCTGTCATATCACGAGAGATTTTCTTCAGATGACGTTTTACTGCAGCAGCTTGTTTACGCTTACGCTCAGCAGTGGGTTTTTCATAAAATTCACGACGTCGCAATTCGGTTAAAATACCGGCTTTTTCACAAGAGCGCTTGAAACGGCGCAGTGCGTATTCTGGGTTTTCGCCTTCTTTGACGCGAACGGTAGGCATTAACTAGTCCTCTGGTTATTTGATCTTAATAGGTGGGCAATTCTAGTGCTAGTTGAAGCACTCGTCAAGTTTTATACTATAATTTTTATTAATTCTCAGTAGACTTTGGTATATGTATGGCTCATTAAAGTGGCTGAATATCAATTTAACCTCAATGTTACCGCATTATAAAATGTTATATTAACGCGTAGGGCATTAATAAATATATTTACAATAAACTACTAATTGTTCATTGATATTTTTTGAGCGAGTGAGCCACAACTGGAATCTGCTCACCGATTAATGTGTTACAATTGCGGCTTTGATAATATTCTTAGGTTAGGTTTTTATGTTGATTTTGGGCATTGAATCTTCTTGTGATGAAACGGGAATAGCAATTTATGATTCAGATGCTGGTTTGTTGGCGCACGCCTTGCATTCACAAATAGATACACACCGGGTGCATGGCGGTGTGGTTCCTGAGCTTGCTTCACGTGACCATATTAATTATTTGATTCCCTTACTTGATAGGGTATTGCAACAAACAGGAATTGATAAAAAAACATTAGATGGTATTGCCTATACAGCCGGCCCAGGTTTGATTGGTGCATTACTGGTAGGGGCTTGTTTTGCAAAAAGCTTGGCATATGCATTACAAATCCCTGCTCTGGCGATTCATCACTTGGAAGCGCACCTTTTAGCTGCAAAAATGGAAACTCCGTCACTCGAATTCCCCTTTATCGCACTTTTGGTATCTGGCGGTCATTGCCAATTAGTTGAAGTCAAGGATTTAGGAAAATACCGCATCCTTGGCGATACTCTGGATGATGCTGTAGGCGAAGCTTTTGATAAAACAGCGAAACTCATGGGTATACCTTACCCCGGGGGGCCCGTGCTTGCAGGCCTTGCCGATCAATGTGAATCGACTCCTTATCGGTTTCCCCGTCCCATGACAGATAGACCCGGTCTGGATTTTAGTTTCAGTGGCTTAAAAACCTTTGCATTAAACACATGGAATCAAAGTGCAAAAGATGAGCGTGCATGCGCTGAAATTGCCAAGGCGTTCCAAGAGGCAGTGGTTGAAACCCTAATGATTAAATGCAAGCGGGCTGTGCAAGAATCAGGTTGTAAGCAATTGGTTGTTGCGGGGGGCGTAGGGGCAAATAAAGCACTACGTTTAGGTTTGCGCGAATGGATACAGGATATTGGCGGAGCAATTTATTTCCCTGCTTTAGAATATTGTACTGATAATGGAGCGATGATTGCTTATGCCGGTTGTTTACGGATGTTACGAGGAGAAAAGGATTTAATTAGTGGGGTAGATGTTAAGGCAAGATGGCCTTTGGCTTGATTTTTCGTAAGTACTCAGCCCCTATTTAGGAGCCTGAGTTATTACGATTTTTTTTAATGCCTGACAATTTGAGGATCGATTTTACAGGGATTTCTAGATTTGAGACCCTATGCTTGTTTTGGCTATTCCTCTTCAGGTTTTTTTGTTTTTGCTTTAGATTCAGGAGTTTTTTTAGCTCCAGTCTTTTTTTCCGATTTCACGGCTTTATTACTGGTTTTTTTCGCAGTTTTAGCTGTTTTCGTTGTTTCAGGCTCAACCACTACAGTTTCAGTGATAATCACTTCTTCTATCTCAATTATTGTTTCTTTAGGCATCGCTTCAGGTTCTTGTGGGGGAACAGCATGCTCTGCTTTGCCCTCCATCATAGCATCAAGAACATCTGCCTTTAATTTAATGTGTGGTTCTTTTTTATCAATAAGGCGCACAATATTGTCCTTATGTTTGTAGACGATTAATAAGGCCATAATGAATATAGGCAGGAAAATATCCAGACGCTGGATAAATAATAGCGAATAAAATGGAGCAAAACCAATCGCTGTTATAGAGGCTAAGGAGGCGTAGCGTGAAAACTTGGCGACGATTAACCAGGTTGCCGCAACCACAATACCAACAATGAAATGAAAACCTAATAGCGAACCAATTGCTGTAGCAACTCCTTTTCCGCCTTTGAAGTCAAAAAAAATAGGGTACATATGGCCGATGACAGCAGCCAAAGCAGTAAATCCTACGGTCGCAGGCTCTGCGCCCAGGATTTTGGCGATAAGTACGGGAATAGTACCTTTCAGCAGATCGGCAACCATAACCATGGCGGCATATTGTTTTCCTGCAATGCGCAAGACATTGGTTGCACCAGGATTTTTTGAGCCCTCTATACGTGGATCGGGCAAAGAGCAAGCCTTACAGACAATGACTGCAGAGCAGATAGATCCCATTAAATAAGCAAGAACTACCAAGAATATAAATAATATCACCGATTGCTCCTTTTCCGGAAAGTAACATATTATCAATATTATAATCTTTATTTGCAAGCAAGAGGCGGGAAA
>NZ_LNYQ01000013.1:1189852-1209243 GCF_001467945.1 Legionella parisiensis | reverse complement strand
GGTTTTAGGAATTTTGAAAATTACAGGGTGCGTGTTAAGGTGCTCTGCGGGTGATTATAGCTGCCCCCTTAAATGGGAAAGAGCCCGTTTACTTCCTTGTTCCTTAAGTTCGTAACTCTTTTATAAAGAAAGCCCTTTTGAATCGTTTTAAGACGGGGAATTCTAATCTGAAGTTCTTGATTTTAAATGGCGCGCTCGGAGGGACTCGAACCCCCGACACCTTGGTTCGAAGCCAAATGCTCACCATTTAAAGTCCTTAATAATCAATACCTTGCAATGCATCAAAATCGTAAAATACTGCCTAGAACAGCGTAGAACAGCCTAGTACTGTCACAGTTATGCCACAAATCGTGACACACTTCATTTGTTAATATCAAAAACATAACTGTGGAGTATAAAACACTACAAGAGTGTTATTGAGTTGGTTTCGAAAATAAAATTTGCCAAAGCTGCATGTAATGTTCGCGAAATTCTCTGGCACACGAAACAAAATAATAATTCCGTATGCGATAAAAACGATCATTATAGTGCGTTTTTACTCCTTTCAATGGGAGTCGAAATTAGAATGTCATACCATGGGTTCCTGTATTGTTTAAAAGCTCTTTTATATAGGTTTTTGTGCATGATTATCCATTGGATGGGCCTTATTTTTCTATTGTTTTCTCAAATTAAAAACCGAGTTTAAGATGGAGCAAAAGGCCTTTTATAAAGGAGAATAGCAATAGAGTTGAAAAAGCATGGTTATATCAACACAATATAAAGTTGTATTTTAAATACACCTTTAATATAATAAGTAGGAACCTACATCATAAGGAGCGTTACCATGTTAATGACTCACAAACCTGCTCAAACAATAAGTGATAAAATTGCCTTCGGTCTGGTTAAATTTTTTCGCTTTTTTGCAGATACTTTTTTCCAAAAGCGATACGGCAATCGCGCGATAGTTCTAGAAACTGTGGCTGCTGTTCCTGGTATGGTTGGTGCTGCCTTATTGCATTTGCGATGTTTAAGAAAAATTAAAAACGATGAAGGATGGATTAAAACCTTGCTGGATGAGGCAGAAAATGAACGAGTTCATTTAATCACTTTTATGTATATCGCGAAACCCAATTGGTTTGAGCGGTTCATCATTTTTACGGCACAGGCCATATTTGTAGTACTGTATCTTATAATGTATGTTATTTCTTCTAAAACAGCCCATCGTTTTGTGGGGTACCTTGAGGAAGAAGCGGTGGTTAGTTATACCCATTATCTCGAGGAGCTAGATAAGGGTGCAATTGATAATTGCCCAGCCCCGCAAGTGGCTAAAGAGTATTGGGGTTTGGAGGAGCATGCACGATTACGTGAGGTGCTATTGGCTGTACGTCATGATGAGGAAGAGCACCGAGATGTGAATCATCAATTGGCTGACACGCTTGCTCAAGGGCAGGCCATTTTAACGGCATTGAAAACGGAGTAGCCTCGTATGGACGCGAAGAAACGTTAACAGATGCTGAAATGAAAAATATTTGATAAGGGATAGTCATGAACACACAAAATGATGATTTAATCTGTTACAAAAGTATACCCATTGATGCCCATGGCAAGCTCAAGTTCTTTCTTGAAAAACACAGTACGAAAGAGGGGACTTGGGCGCATCTGACCCTTCATGAAGGCGAAATTGATTTTGCTTTTTTAGATGGGGAAGGACATGAGCTTTCACGTACACGGCTCAATAAAAACAACCCCAAATTATCTATTCCTCCTGCTTCATGGCATAAAATCATTCCAGTGAGTGCAGATTTTAATGCACATCTTCAGTTTTATTGTAAACCGCATCGATATTTTAATAAGAAATACCATATGGGTGCACTGCATGGCGACCTATTCTATGCATACCAAACCTATTTATCACATCAAAAACACCACAACATTCTTGATGTGGGTTGTGGTTCGGGGAGGAATCTGTTGTATTTTGCAAATCTTGGCTATCCTGTTACTGGAGTTGATATCAATCAATCCGCATTAGAAAACATTAAGACGGTTGCCCAAGAAGAAAATCTAACCCAGGTCGACACTTTGCTGCATGATTTAAATCAACCTCTAACTCTCACAAAAAAACAATATCACTTTGTGTTCTCTACAGTAACGCTGCAATTTTTAAATGCTGAGCGTATCCCCTCCTTACTAACGGAGTTGCAAGAGGCAACAGCAAAGAATGGTTATCATTTTTTGGTTTTTCCTGTTCAATCAGAACTCTATTCATTACCTAATTCATTTACCTTTTTACCAAAACACGAGGAACTTTATCATTTTTACCAGAATCGTGGTTGGTCTGTATTGGAGTATAAAGAGTCGGTAGGCCATCTTCATAAAAAAGATGAGTCAGGTAGGCCAATACCCGGTTTATTTGGTTTGCTGCTTGCTCAAAAAATTATTTGATTGAATCAATCCTGGTTTTTTGTTTATTGATTGATTCTCAGCAAAGCAAATAACTCGTTTTTATTGTGTAATACATCTGACAAAGTGTAGCGTTCCAAAACACTGATAAAGGCGCTTTGTGCTTCATGTAAAATACTCTTGAGTTTGCATACCGGGGCAATACAGCAATTTGCTTTTTCTTTATTAAAACAAGGAACCAAATCAAAGTGTGGCTCAAGTTTAATGATCAACTCACCCAAATTAATGGTTTCAGGAGAAGCTGCCATTAGAATTCCGCCATTCTTGCCGCGTATGGTCTTAATCAGCCCAAGTTTTGCTAAATTATGGATGATTTTGATCATGTGGTTGATGGAGATGGAGTAAGCTTCAGTAATGTCTTTAATAGTGCATGAGTTTTTTCTTAGCGCAATATAAATTAAGGCGCGTAGCGAGTAATCGGTAAATTGAGTCAGTTGCATAAAAATTCCTGTTAAATTTATTGACGCCTATTATTTCTTTCTATAAGATGCATTTAAAATACATCTTATAGGAGTATACCATGTTTGAGTCGCTATTTGACCGATTAGGCGGACAAAATGCTGTCAATACTGCAGTAGATATCTTCTACCGCAAAATGTTACTGGATGAAAGAGTAAACTATTTTTTCGATGATATTGATATGGAGCAGCAAATTCTCAAACAAAAAGGATTTTTAACCATGGTTTTTGGTGGACCCAATCACTACACCGGAAAGAACATGCAAGAAGGGCATCGTCATTTATTGGAACGCGGATTAAACGATTCACATGTGGATATTGTGCTTGAACATTTAGGGGCAACGTTAAAAGAGCTGGGGGCTCATGATGAAGACATTCAAAAAGTTGCTGCCATTGCCAATAGTGTTCGCGATGAGGTCTTGGGGCGTGCCTCATGAATACAGTAGAATTCAACCATCAGTCGTACACTTTGGCTCCTGACGAAAACCTTTTACAGTGTTTCCTGCGACATGGAGTTGATTACCCTAACTCCTGTCAGGCAGGAATTTGCCAATCGTGTTTGATTAAAGCTAAAGAGGGTGAAGTTAACCCCCTTTGGCAAGAAGGATTACCTGAAGTGCTTAAAGCTCAGGGTTATTTTCTTGCCTGTCTTGCAAAACCAGTCGCACCGCTTTATGTGACCTCACCTGATGCAGCAGAGTGCGAGGTGTATGCTCAAATCATAAGCCTAGAACGACTCAATCATAATGTGATTCAAGTGAAACTTAAGGTAGGGCATCTTGATCTTTGGATCCCAGGACAATACCTGTCCCTTATTAATCCTGAGGGAACCATGCGAAGTTATTCAATTGCAAATATTCCTAATCAGGATGGATATATTGAGTTGCACATTAAGGTTTATTCTCATGGTGCTATGGGGCAGTGGCTTTCGCAAAAAGCAACAAAAGACATGTCAGTTACGCTTAGAGGTCCTTTTGGACAATGTTATTACTACAACCCAGATAAGCTTATGTTTAATCTTTTATTAGCAGGAACTGGAACGGGATTGGCACCGCTCATTGCAATTATCAAAAGTGCATTAAGCCAAAAACATGAAGGAAATATCACCTTGGTACATGGAGGTTTGGTTGATGAGGACATTTATTACAAAGAAGAGCTTGAAACATTGTCTTTGTTATTTCCTAACTTTTATTATGATCCATGTGTACTTCAAAGTCAGAGAGGATGCTATCCCGAAGCTTCAATTGAAAAAAGGGTATTGACGCACTTGAATGATCCGAATCAAACTCAAGCGTATGTATGTGGACCTAAAGAGACGGCCAACAAGTTAAAAACACGACTTTTTCTTGCAGGAGTCCCTTCAGCAAAAATTTACAGTGATGTTTTTCTGTAATACGACATCTGAGATTAAGGTATTGGCAATTATTTGCTGATAGCTCTTTTGTCTTCATCGTACTTTGTTATCTGTTACTTTAATTGCTCGTTTATTGTTTTTAGGCCTCATTTGCAGATTGAGGCTCTGTGCGTTTAATTTGTGCTAATTTTGGGTAAAAAGGTTTTAATTTTATAATAAAATCGTAAGCCATAAACAAGGCACCCAGTGCAAAAACAACATCTCCAGGGAGGCGTAACCATTGCCACAACAACGTTGTATTATAAAATTCAAGACTTCGTGCATGGGCAAATCCATGCTCATAAACATCCATCAATTGTGCCCATCCGATAGGAAAGAAATTCAACACAATCCAAAGAACTAGGCCTATGTTATAGAACCAAAATGCCCAAGTACCTAAACGGTCACTCCATGGAAATCGATTACCCGCAGCATAACGTAAACAAAAATAAATCAATCCCAAACCAAGCAGACCAAACGCACCAAACAAAGCAGTATGAGCATGATTTAAGGTTAAAAACGTTCCATGTTCATAATAATTGACGAGTGGTGCATTGAGTGTTCCTCCGCCGAATACTCCTGCGCCAACAAAATTCCAAAAGGATGCACCAAAAATATAAAGATAAGCTAAATTGTAGGTATAATCTCCTCTGCGCTTGATGAGTTGGCGCTCTTCAATCGCATCGATAATAAGAAGAGCTAAGGGTAAGACTTCAATAAAAGAAAACATGGAACCAAGTGGTACCCATATGTCAGGTGTACCCGTCCAATACCAATGATGTCCTGTACCAATGACTCCACCTAAAAAGATAAGAATGGTTTCAAAGAGCATGGCTCGCTCCGCCAGAAGACGAGAAACAAGACCAGTTCCCATTAAAATATAGGCTGTAGCGCATACAGCAAAAAATTCGAATGATTGTTCTACCCAAAGATGAACAACCCACCAGCGCCAAAAATCAGTAATGGTAAATGATTTTTCTATTCCGGTTAATGGGATCATTCCAAAGCAATAGAGTATTGCAACATTTAACGTACTTGCCCAAAAAAGATGCTCAAGATGGATTCGTCCAGTCCAAAACTCAACAGTCGCTGTTTTTAAGTGATTCCAGGTGGGCCACATCCCGCGAAACACAATAAAACTCCACAGGAAAAGCCCTAAACAAAATCCTATTTGCCATAATCGACCCAACTGGAGATAAGATAAACCCTGATTGCCAATCCAAAACCAGGCTTGATTCACATAGCCCATAATCCCTAAATAATCGCCAATAATTGCTCCACCAACAATAAACAAAGTTACCCAAAATAAGAGTTCCACATAAAAGCCTTGTCTTTTCGCCTCTTTTTTAGAAATCAGAGGCACAATAAAAACAGCAGCACTGATCCATGAAAGAGCAATCCAAACGATTGGTGTCTGAATGTGTACATCACGTAAGAAATTGAAGGGTAAAAAATTATTAAGATGAACTCCATAAAAGTCAGTGCGCTTTACATAATAATGCGCAAGAAGTGCACCAACCGCAATCTGGACGAGAAGGATAAGTGCCACAATTACAAAATATTGTCCTACTTTACGCTGGCTTGGAGTCAATGGCTCAAAGTCCAAAAATAAGGGTGTTTTAGGTGCATTGTCCGGCGCACTAAGATAACGATGATAAATATAGAGCACTGCACCAAAACCTAAAAAGACAAAACAAAACGAGACCCAGGTCCAGTAAAAAGTATGAGGTGTTGGACTATTACCCATGGTGGGTTCATAAGGCCAATTGTTCGTATAGGAACTGTTTTGGCCAGGTCTACGAGCAATGGTCGTCAGCGATGAATAGATAAGAAAATCTGCCGTTTGTAACGCACTTTGCTCATCCAGGCTGTATGCTTTGGTCCAACCTGCTTCAGCATCATGATTGAGTAACGTTTGTGAGATTTCAGTACGTATCTGTTGTATGGCTTCTGTAAGAGGTTGAGATAAGATACTCGTTTGATGACTAAGATCTATTTGTTGGAGCTCATGTTGCATTGTTTTACGAACTACATACTGATCTCCTTCAGATAAATTCGCAAAGGGCTTCTTTCCAAAACGCTGTTGCGCTATGTTTTCTTCGGTAAGCCTACCCAGACGCACCAGATATTTTGCAGTGTAATCTTCCCCAAAATAAGAACCCATCCCATAAAGGCTCCCATAATCCATAAGATCAGCACGCTGAAATCCTGCTTTACCTGCGACAATATCTTCTTTTGTCATGATGATTTGTCCCGAAGAAGATATAAATTTTTGGGGTAGGGGAGGAGCCAATTGATAGGTTTTCACTGTACCCCAAATGATAATGGTGAAACAGATTATTGCTGTGATTAAGAGAATCCATTTTAAAACATTTGAAACAGGATCGGTTTGGTTATTAGGCGTTCCATTGCTTGCATCGCATTGACTCATTAAATTTCTTCCCTTGGTGCCTGTATTATTTTTGCATGAGCGTGTTATTTTATTTTTATAACAAAATAATTCGTTATACCCAACCCAAATGACTCAAATTGTTCTAT
This sequence comes from Legionella parisiensis, assembly GCF_001467945.1. Classification (GTDB taxonomy): domain Bacteria; phylum Pseudomonadota; class Gammaproteobacteria; order Legionellales; family Legionellaceae; genus Legionella; species Legionella parisiensis. Next base: position 1,202,415 of record NZ_LNYQ01000013.1, on the reverse strand, counting down.
CTGTTTGACAATAGAGCGAAACAAGTTATTGTTTTATAATAAGATATAATATCATCAATAAGAAATAGTATAAATTTAATAGTATTCATTTTGAGATGAATTATGTGTACTTGGAACCTCATCGAGTACTCTTAGATTTCTTTATTTTAAAAGCGATACACAACTTGTGGCTATAAGTTGTATTTTAAATACAACTTTTGTATTATGAATGTAGTTTGGTGCTTAAGAGATTCATAAGGAGACAAAACCATGCATCTTGATCCACTTATTTTGTCACGTCTGCAATTTGCATGGGTTATTGGCCTTCATATTCTATTGCCCGCGTTCACTGTAGGACTTGCTTCTTATATTGCCTTACTTGAAGGCGTTCATTTTATAACAAAGCGCGAAATTTATTTTCGTATTTCAACCTTTTGGACGAAAATTTTTGCCATTTCTTTTGGAATGGGGATTGTGTCAGGCATTGTCATGCCCTTTCAGTTTGGTACCAATTGGAGTCGTTATGCAGATTCCACGGCGAATGTCCTCTCACCACTGTTTGCCTATGAAGGGCTTACCGCATTTTTTCTTGAAGCAGCGTTTCTAGGAGTGCTTTTATTCGGTCGTAAATTGGTTCCTCGTTGGGCTCATTTTGGGGCTGCATTGATGGTCGCATCCGGTACACTCATCTCCTCATTTTGGATTCTGGCAGCGAACAGTTGGATGCAGACTCCAGCAGGTTATAAAATTGTGGATGGGCGTTTCTTTCCGGCAGATTGGTGGAGTATTATTTTTAATCCCTCATTTCCCTACCGTATTTTGCATAATGTCACGGGCTTTTACATCACTACCGCTTTGGTCGTCATTTCTGTGGCTGCTTATTTTATTCGTAGAAATAAATTTGTATCCGAAAGTCGCGTGATGCTTTCAATGACATTCTGGCTTTTAACGCTTCTTGTACCGTTGCAAATCGTCTTAGGCGATCTACACGGATTAAACACACTGAAATATCAACCGGCAAAGCTTGCAGCAATCGAAGCACATTGGGAACCAGAAAAACGGGCTCCGCTTATTTTGTTTGCTCTTCCTGATGAAAAGAACGAAATGAATCATGCGGTGATTGAAATTCCATTGTTGGGGAGCCTTATTCTGACGCATGAACTCAATGGAGAGGTCCCAGGACTAAAACAATGGCCGGCTAACGAGCGCCCTCCAGTCGCAATCCCATTCTTTTCATTTCGTATTATGGTGGGTCTAGGCATTATAATGCTTGTCTTGATTGCCATTAGTTTATGGTTACGAATACGTCATCGTTTGTATGATACTCCTTGGTTTTTACGTACCTGTCAGTTTGCGGCTCCTCTTGGTTTTCTTGCAGTACTTGCAGGTTGGGCAACCACGGAGGTAGGTCGCCAACCATGGACCGTTTATGGGTTGCTGCGCACCTCTGATTCGGTTACTCCTTCACTGGCAGGTAGTGATGTTCTTCTTTCTCTTCTTGGTTACATAGTTGTTTACCTTATTATATTTCCTGTCGGTGCCTTTTTAATGGCACGAATTGTTCGCAAAGGATTTGCTGAACCAGAAGGCATTGAATTACCTATAGAAGGTGGTCAACATGCAAGTCCTATTACTTTCACGGAGCACCAATGATGATAATTGATTTTGTTCCTTTATGGACTGTCCTTCTTGCTGCGGCAGTGTTTTTCTATGTTTTGCTTGATGGTTTTGATTTAGGCGTGGGCATGCTTTATGGCCTGGCTCCAGACACAAAAACCCGTAATTTAATTATGAATTCTATTGCACCTATTTGGGATGGCAATGAAACATGGTTGGTGTTTGGTGGTCTTGGCTTACTTGCCGCTTTTCCACTGGCCTTCGCCATTATTATTCCAGCTGTTTATTTTCCCATTTTAGTCATGTTGTTGGCCTTGGCTTTTCGTGGTGTTGCCTTTGAATTTCGTTTCAGAGACGCAGCTCATGTGACCTTTTGGGATCATGCGTTTTGTTACGGCTCAATGATTGCAACGTTTGCTCAAGGAGTCGTGCTTGGGGCATTTATTCAGGGTTTTAAAGTCGATGGGCGTCATTTTGTGGGCAGTTCTTTTGATTGCTTCACCTGGTTCTCTGTATTTACCGGTGTTGCACTCGTCTTTGGTTATGGTTTGTTGGGTGCAGGGTGGTTGATTCTTAAAACGGAAGGTGATTTGCAACAAACTGCACGTCGGCAAGGACGCTGGTGTTTCTTAGGCGTACTTGCAGCAATTATTATTGTAACTCTTTGGACGCCACTGATGGATGCGGACATCGCGCATCGCTGGTTTTCTTGGCCCAATATGGCTTATTTGTCACCTATACCGGTTATCACCCTTCTCCTTGCCGTCTTTGAATGGCGGATGTTAAACAATAACTCTGAAATTGGCTCTTTTATTGGTGGGGTTGGATTATTTTTTATTTCCTACATTGGGATTGGTATTAGCTTGTTCCCCATGATTATTCCGCATCAATATACTTTATGGCAAGCAGCATCCCCTCCGGAAACCCAAACGTTCTTAATTGTGGGAACGATGTTTTTATTGCCTGTAATTCTTATGTATACCGCTTGGTCCTATTGGGTATTTCGTGGAAAAGTTCGGGCTGATGTTGGCTATCATTAATGGAGGTTTTTGCAGATATTTTAAAGCATCAATGTGTAGGCTATTTTTAATCCAAAAAATTTCAGAAAATAACAGGTGCCCCATCGTCTTGAGATTTAAATGCAGGTGTTTGTGATGAGCGAATTGACTAAAAAACATATTGAGAAACTGGTAAAGCATTTTTATCTCAGGGTACAAAAAGATGAATTGCTCGGTCCCATATTTAACGACATGGCACAAGTTAATTGGGATCAACACATCAAACTGCTTTCTCAATTTTGGAACAGTATTATGTTAAAAACCCATGAATACCATGGCAATGCGTATGAAAAACATGTGCTCATTGGGCAAAAAACTCCTATTTATGAGGCACATTTTAGTCGTTGGCTCGATTTATTTAAGCAAGAAGCAGTAAAGCACCTACCCTCTGAGGCAGCCAATGACATGATACAAAAAGCTTCATTAATCGGAAAATCATTACAGTTTGGCATGGTAGGGAAATCATGAAAAGTTGCAGGTGTGATTCTCCAAATAACGTAATAAGATGATGTTTGTTGTTTGCGGATTAAATCATAAAACAGCGCCAATTAATGTGCGTGAAAAAGTTGCCTCATCTTCGACTATCCAAGATTTTTTGCTCCATAGCCTATTGAGTCTTCCTGATATTAATGAAGCGGCAATTTTATCTACCTGTAATCGCACAGAAATCTACTGCGATACCCATAATCCACGAGTCCTTTCTTCCTGGCTTGCCCAAACACATCAATTGCCTGTTGAATCCTTAGCCCCTTTTTTATACCTGCATCAAAATGACCAGGGAATAAAACATACCCTACGCGTTGCGAGTGGCTTGGATTCCATGATGATTGGTGAACCTCAAATTTTGGGGCAAATGAAACAGGCTTATCAACAGGCATGCAACTTTGGAGCAATTAAAACCAAACTACGTCCTATTTTTGAAACTATTTTTAGTGCTTCAAAACGTGTGCGCACTCAAAGTGGGATAGGTATAAACCCTGTTTCCATTGCCTATGCCGCAGTTCAATTAATCGGTAGGTTTTTTAAAGACTACAAATCGCTCAATGTCCTTTTGATTGGCTCGGGTGAGACAGCCTCCTTAGTTACAAAATATTTACATCAACAAGGTGTTCATCGTTTTCTAATCGCAAGTAGAACAATAGAACATGCCCAAAAGCTTGCCAAAGATTTTAATGGAAAAGCCATTGCACTTCATGATCTATCACATTTTCTGCCACAAGCAGATGTAATTGTTTCTGCCACAACCTGTCCCATCCCTTTTATTAATAAAAGGCTGGTAGAAGAAGCTTTGTCGCAAAGAAATGATGCACCCATGTTCTTTTTAGATTTAGCAGTTCCTCGTGATATTGAGCCTCAGATTAACGAATTAGCACCAGTTTATCTCTATAATATTGATGATTTGCAAGTCATAATCGAAAAAGGAATGGATGAACGACATCAAGCCGCATTACATGCAGAACAATTGATAGAAGATGAATTAAACCTATATATTCAGAAACAGCGAGCCCTTAAAGCCAAAAATCTGATTTGTGATTATCGTAACCAAATGCACCATTTAGCACAAAAAGAGTTGGAGCAGGCGTTGAAAAAACTTTCTTCGGGGTTATGCCAACAGAGCGTTTTAAATGAATTGAGTGAGCGTTTGGTGAGTCAACTCATGAATATCCCTACTGCAATGAGCATAAGACATCGTCTCAAAGAGGACCACGAAGAGGTAATGAGCTTAGCACATTATCTTTTCAGTAAAATATAGAGTGGTTTACTTAACAACTTGATACTCAGTCTATACTAAATTTAAACCTAACTATCAGATGGTCTCTAAGTTAATAAATAGTTTCCTAAAGGATGAGCCATGAAAAAATCAGGCGATAAACAGGACGATAAAAAATTACAGTTGAATGCATCCAAACTTAGTCGGTCACATTTTTTGCATTGCGTTGCAAGAGGCGAACAGGAAGAAGCCGAGCGCCTATTGAATATACCAGTACAAAAAAATGGCAACTATGAAAATCTGTTGTTAGCACAAGAAACATTCACCGATTATTCAGATCGAACATTTGTATGTACTGCTTATGAGTATGCCTATTGGGCAAAGGATAGACACATGTGCCGGATGCTGGAACAATATATGGACAAGGATACAAAGTCAGAACTGTTAAAACGCTGCAAGGCGATAGAGAAGGATGGATTGAAGTACAGCCAACAGATTACACCAGTTGATGGAGCCCCATATGTTATGCAGTATTGTACAAAGCATTTTGACTTTACTCCACTCAAAACAGCATTGGAACAATATATTCAGGGATTTGCCCACTGGAGTTGGGATGAGAGAAAAAAGGCCTGGATGGCGGTAGGGGTAGCCCAGCGTGATCTTCCTGTTCATGTGATTAATGAATATTGCAGGCCGGATCGGACGTTTTATCCATTGCCACTGTTTGACGAAGATAAATTACCTAGAGTTATCACCTATTACGATCATCATATACGCGGTGATGTCTCATTGTATCCTTTGGTTATTTCTGACTCTTCTGGTCTTGGTGTTGATTTTGCATTAATTCGTGGCCGGTTTCGACCGGTGGCGGTACGAGCGCGACGCTGTGGCTCCGCGCTGCGGGCCGCGTGTGAATTAGCAGCCATTAGCCACCTTGATGAAGTAAGAACTATCGATCTCAAGCAGTCGGTTGAGAACCTGGGGTAATTCGAAATAGCTGGTGAATGGGATTATCCCGTTTTTAAAATGATGAATAAGGTTTTGCAAGAAATAATATCTCTTCATATGTTGAGGAGCGATTCAACACTTTGTTCCTATGGGGGAATCTGCCAAACTTTTTTATAATGTTGTAATGCTGAGTCGCGGATTTTGCATGATTAAATAATCTTAAAGATAATTCTTGGTCAGCGATGTTTTCGCTATGCATGAAAGGCATGTACATAAAATGTCTTTTTTCATCAGTGGACAATTTTTTATCCATGCTCTGTTCAATTGCTCGTTTTGCTAAATTTAAAGCTTTAAGGTCAGTTGCAAAAGCCTGTGGAGATCCTCTAAAAAAGTTACGCGAAAATTGATCGAATATTATAATGAGACTTAACATTCCATCCGGCGTTTTTTTCCAGAAATCTAGTTTATCAGAACAAGCATCTTGATAGGTTATTAAAAACTTATCTTTAATTAAGTTATCAAATTTTTTGTTTTTAGCAAACCAATATCGTTTTGATTCTGGAGCAAACCAGAAGTTTAAGATTTCGGAAAATGATGAGTTAAGTTCAGGGATCATTCTGTTCAATAAATGTAATATTAATAATACTCTTTAGTGATGCTTGAGAATAAGCATCATAAGAATAAATCAGTATAAAGTTCTGCTTTTGGATCCATAGCATAAGCTGAAAAATCAGTTACACCACTCTGTATTAATACCTCTTCATCTATAAAAAAATTACCTGTCACCAATTTTGACGGTTGAGTTAGTATCCAATGAGCTGCATCAGCAATGATCTGCGGTTTTCGACTTGCCATATATATTTCGTTAGGAAAATGAACTCGAATGGCGTCTGTCGCTATGGTTGTCCTGGGCCACAAGGAATTAACAGCAATTCCTGCTTTTTTTAACTCTTCAGAAAGCCCTAAAGTACACATACTCATACCGTATTTACTCATAGTATAAGCTAAATGAGGAGCAAACCATTTTTTATCCATATTCAATGGCGGAGACAAAGTCAAAATATGCGGATTAGTGCTTTTTATTAAATGCGGAATTGCCGCCTGAGAGCAAGCATAAGTTGCACGTGCATTAACTTCTTGCATCAAATCATAACGCTTCATAGGCGTATTAAGAGTATCTGTTAAACTAATTGCACTTGCATTATTTATTAAAACGTCGAGTTTTCCAAAAGTTTCTATGGTTATATTTATAGCATTTTGGATCTGCTCTTCATCCCTAACATCAACCATTAAAGGAAGTGCTTGTCCACCAAGATTTTCAATTTCCTTTGCCACAGAGTAAATAGTTCCCTCAAGTGTTGGATGAGGTTGTGTGGTTTTCGCTGCAATTACAATACATGCCTTTTCTGTTGCAAATTTTAAAGCAATTTCCCGTCCTATTCCTCTGCTGCCTCCAGTAATAAACAAAACTCTAGTCATTTTTTTTCCTTAATTTTGTTGCCACCAATCCAGGCTAAAAACATACGCATTAATTTTCCATAAGGGGGTGCTAGCTGGTTGTTATCTCGATGTTAACGTGACTATTAATTGAATTCGAAATAAAACAATTTTCATGGGCTTTTTCACGCATTTTATTTACGGTATCATCGTCAGGAAGTTTAGATCCACCAAATTTAATTTTGGGATGCAATGTAATTTCTGTAACGCTAATTTTTCCACGATCATTTTTATTCGTTATGCCAATCGCTTCATCGAGATAACTATCAATGATATAACCATTTTTGCAAGCTACTGCCAGAAATGTTTGCATATAACAACCCGATAAGGCTGACACGAGCAATTCCTCAGGATTAGGCAATTCTGATTTACCAAAGTAGTCCTTTGGATTTGAAGCCTGAATGTTTTCTCCACCGCTAAATTTGATTGTGTAGGTACGATCATAGGTTTCATAATTAAAGTCTTGTCCATTACGTTGCCAGTGAATAGAAGCTAAATGATTTCCCATAATGCTCTCCTTTTCTATAAATATGATTTAGTATTCAGAAAATTCTTCTGCAAATAAGCTCTAACATGCATTTTCTTATTATTGTTTGTTACTCTTCATGAGACAATCAAGTTTTCGCTAATAGTATAGTTAATAACGCCACTGCATTGTTGTGCCGAGTTTCCTTAGAACCATACAATAAAGTTACATTTTTATTTTTGGCTTCTTTTAAAATAACATCGATTTCTTCTTGTTTCTCAGTTAATTCCTCTGCATAGCGTTTTTGAAATTCAATCCACTTATTTGGATCATGATTAAACCATGTACGTAAAGAATCACTAGGTGCAATGTCTTTTAACCACAGATCAATCTGAGCGTCACTTTTTTTAATGCCACGAGACCAAAGTCTGTCCACAAGAATTCGAAACCCATCTGATTTATTTGATTCCTCATAAATTCGTTTCACATGAGTATTCATTGTCTCTGCCCCTGGGAGATGGCACGGCTTATTAATTTAAGTTTTTAACATTCCTCTTAGTACATAGTGTAAAATTCCGCCATTTTTGTAGTAATCTAATTCATTTAAAGTATCAATTCGCAAGATTAGATGAATCTCATTTTGAGTCTTATCTTCTTTATGGATAATAACTTTTACTTGCATACGTGGTTTCATCTCATGAGTAAGACCTACAATATCAATGAGTTCAGAGCCTGTAATTTGCAGTGTTTTACGGGTAACCCCTTCAGGAAACTCTAAAGGTAGAATTCCCATCCCTATCAAATTTGAACGATGGATTCGTTCAAAACTTTCTGCAATGACGGCTACCACACCTTGAAGCTTTGGCCCTTTTGCCGCCCAATCTCGAGAAGAGCCTGTTCCATATTCTTTCCCTGCAATGATAACCAATGCGGTGCGCTCCTTTTTATAACGCATTGCTGCATCATATATGGGTAGGATTTCATTACTGGGAATGTGTTTTGTAAAACCTCCTTCAACATCAGGGGTCATTTCATTTCTAATACGGATATTAGCAAATGTTCCTCGCATCATGACTTCATGATTTCCGCGACGCGATCCATAAGAATTAAAATCTTTGATTGAGACTCCTTTGGATTGTAGGTATTTTCCTGCAGGGCTGTCCGGCTTAATGGAGCCTGCAGGTGAAATATGATCGGTAGTAATACTGTCCCCAAAGAGTGCTAAAATTCGAGCTCCTTTTATTTCTTTAATTTTTTCGGGGTTCACATTCATTTCATCAAAATAGGGTGGGTGTTGAATGTAGGTTGAATTCACAGGCCAGGCATAAGTGTCTGATTTGGAAATTTTCATCGCACGCCATTCATCTGTTCCTTCAAATATATGTGCATAAGTGTCATGAAACATGTTTCTGCTTATTTTTGCTACTTCACATGCAATTTCAGCATTTGTTGGCCATATATCTTTTAAATAAACAGGATTTCCTGATGCATCTTTTCCAAGTGGGTCTTTTGTCAAATCAATCAATGTGGTCCCTGCAAGTGCAAAGGCCACAACAAGCGGTGGTGAAGCAAGCCAATTTGCTTTAACAAGCGGATGAATACGTCCCTCAAAATTACGATTACCTGAAAGTACCGCTGAAACAATCAAATCATGTTCAATAACAGTTTTTTCTACAGATTCGAGAAGTGGTCCGGAATTTCCAATACACGTGGTACACCCATAACCTACCAATGTGAATCCTAGTTCATTAAGATATTTTTGTAAGTTAGTTTCCTCCAAATAGCGAGTGACTACTTGAGAGTCTGGCGCAAATGAGGTTTTGACCCACGGTTTTCGTGTTATTCCTTTTTCCACCGCTTTTTTTGCTAACAATCCTGCTGCAACAAGCACATTGGGATTAGATGTATTGGTACAACTGGTAATTGCAGCAATAACTACATCTCCATGATGCATTTCAAAATTTGAATCGGTAATAAACGATTTTTCCTTTTCTTCAGTACGGTTATTTTCTGTTAAGAATTGATTAAAAGTACTCGTAAGACTGGACAATTCAACGCGATCTTGTGGGCGTTTGGGGCCAGCAATACACGCTTTAATCGAGGACAAATCCAGTGTCACTATGTCGGTATAAACAGGCTCAAGATGAGGATCATGCCATAGTCCTTGAGTTTTCGCATAAGCTTCAACAAGAGCAATGTCTTGTTCCTCTCGTCCACTTAAACGTAAATAATCAAGGGATATTTCATCAATAGGAAAAAAGCCACATGTAGCACCATATTCAGGTGACATATTACCAATCGTTGCTCTATCCGCAATGGATAAATAACGTAGCCCATCACCAAAGTATTCAACAAATTTACCAACGACCCCTTTTTCACGCAAAAGATGGGTGATAGAAAGCACTAAATCAGTTGCTGTAATTCCCTCCTGTAACTGTCCTACCAATTTTACCCCAATGACTTCGGGAATGAGCAATGAAATGGGCTGTCCTAACATAGCCGCTTCTGCTTCAATACCCCCGACTCCCCACCCAAGTACCCCAAGACCGTTAATCATGGTTGTATGACTGTCTGTACCTACTAACGTATCAGGGTAGGCATATATTTTTCCGTTGATTTGCTGTGTCCAAACCGTTTTAGCCAAGTATTCTAAGTTAATCTGGTGACATATTCCGGTATCAGGCGGTACAACGCGGAAATTTTTAAATGCTTTTTGTCCCCACCGTAAAAATTCATATCGCTCATGATTTCTTTCCATTTCCATCTGTGCATTGACTGTAAACGCATTTGGAGTAAGGAACTCATCAACCTGTATGGAGTGATCAATAATCAGATCAACAGGAGAAAGTGGATTAATTTGTTCTGAGTTTCCACCAAGCTTTTTAATAGCAGCTCTCATTGCAGCGAGATCGACAATAGCTGGAACACCAGTAAAATCCTGCATTAAGACACGTGCAGGACGATAAGCTATTTCATGATCGGACGATTTTAATTTTAACCACTCAATAATTGCTTTGAGATCATCTACTGTAACGGTGTGTCCATCTAAATGACGAAGTAAATTTTCCAATAGGATTTTTAAAGTGAAGGGCAGTTTAGATAAATCCTTCAATCCTCCCTGTTCTGCCTCCTTCAAGCTGTAGTAATGATATTCATTTCCGTTGACTGAAAGGATTTGTTGTATGCTTTTGTGGAATTCATGGGTTAGAACAAGGTTTGATGAGGTTCTATGATGTTTTAGGTCATGTGTTCCAGCTGCCCAAGAGGGTGGGTCGCTTGCTGGAAAGGATTCCTCTGAAGACTCATTTATAATCGCCTGATTTCTTTCCAACTTGGGACTTATGATCCAATTTATCCATCTTTTGATTTGCAACATGGCGATATCCTTATCGAAAAATTTTGCATGATAAAATTTTAGAAGCTAGATATATATTATAGTTAATTATTTGTGCGAATAACTGACTCAGTATGCAAGAAAAGAATGTGCATAATTAAAAGTTATGGTTGCTTCGAATAACGAGTGTGTCTATCGCCTATCCGTTTGTAATTTACAATTTTATTTTGTATGACGAATTTATTTATTTTATTTTTATTCAATAGACTATAATTATCAGTATATTACTATGCATTGCTTGTAAAGGGTAAAGACGTCATCAATAATTACAGAAAGGTGAAAATATGCCATTTTCAGAAGCATTTGTAGAGGAAATAGTCCCTGTAGCGCAGAAACGTCTTATAACCATTAGAGACGATGCTCCTTTATTAGAGGCTGCTAAATTTCTTGATGGTCGACACATCAATCTTGTCGTGATTTGCGACAAGGATGGAACAATGGTTGGTATCATTACTCGAACGGATGTTGTTCGCATGATGGCAGTTTGCCAGGGTTGTGGTTGTACCGTCTCTGTTGCGACGGTGATGACTAAAGATGTGATTTGCTGCCGTCCAACCGATTTGTTGCGAGATGTATGGACGACTATGAAAGAACAAAATCTTTTGCATGTCCCTATCGTGGACGAGAATTTCAAACCGTTAGGGGTAATTAACGCACGCGATGCTCTTTTGGTTCTTATGGAAAAAGCAGAGTTTGAGAGCTCACTATTACGCGATTATGTTATGAACGTTGGATATAGATGATTTTGTGACGATAAGATTTAGAATCTAACTGAGAAATTCATCTTGAATTTTAGAGATTTGAAAAAAAAGTAGCCAAGATAAATTAGTCTTTTATCTTCTGAAGCGCTGATCCTTTATGCATGGCCATATGATCTGTTTTGTCGCTTTGAATCAAATATTGCGGCTCTTCTTTTGATGCATGAACGGTATAATTTTTAAATTTAATTTCAGAAGTAATTATTTTTTTAATTGTTCCTCTTACCCTTCCTGCTTCTGAGTTCCATTCAACATGATCGCCTATTTTAAACTCTTTTTTCATGAATGCATTCTCCTATCCAAAGTTCAGATATCAAACAATCCCTTAGCTTTTAGTTTCTGTAGCAATAAATGAAAATAAATCAATCCGGCATAGGGGTACCATTTTTGGGTAATCTGTGAAATCTGCCTGTAATCTAATTTTGTTTTAATCTGCAATAAGTTTTGTAAATTGTTTGACGCACCTACATCATCTCCTGGAAACATGTCAATTTTTCCTAGTCCACGTAACAAAATATATTCTGCAGACCATCGCCCAATTCCCTTAAATTGGCATAAAAATGCGATAATCTCATTGTTCGTCTTATCTTCTAAATGATGAAACAAGGTTTCATCAGAACTAATTCTAGACGATAACTCAATAAGTGTTTCGCATTTATTGGTGCTATAGCCTAATTTTTTTAATTCCAAAATGGAGCAGTTTGCTACATCTTTGGGTATAGGGAATGCATAAAATGTTTCATCAGCATTATGGATATTTTTTCCAACATATTGAATAAAGCGGTTTTGAACTTGTAATCCTGCGTCAAGTGATAATTGCTGACAGGAAATTGCATTCACAAGTGCTTCAAAAATACTTGGAAATCGTGGTGGTTTCAGACCTTTAAATTGCCTTACTATAGGAGCTAAATGAGGATCTTGTTCTGCAATGCGATAAAAATCGATTAAGTTGCAGTTCAGACCAAACATCTTTTCTAATAATCGAAGTAACTCTTTTTTTATTTTGGGACTAATTGTTTGGTTGGTTGATACTAAAATTTCTTGCTCATTTTTTTGCTCTACATCCACTTTAATCAATTGATTTTCAATAAAAAACAATCGTGTGTAGCGGTTTTCACGCCATAAATCAACATTA
>NZ_LNYQ01000013.1:1094715-1189842 GCF_001467945.1 Legionella parisiensis | reverse complement strand
GGACGTCCCGCGGCTTGTCCGCGGGAGCCGGATTTAGCGAGCATTCATCGATTCCGCGCGAAAAAGCGGGGAACGTAGTTATTGATTTGAGTTTATAAATATAAGGCTTGTAAGTCGTTAGTGTAACGTCTGCCAAAAGCAGTGACTTGCCAGGATGTATCTGTGAGTGCAATCAGTTTTTTATGTTCTGCTGTTTTGAGTTTAGGGAGTAAGTCATGCAATGGCAAGCCTGTAGTTTGCGAGAAGAGTTCTAAGGGGATAGCTTGTTCCAATCGCGTAGCGTTAAGCATAAATTCAAAAAGAAGATCTTGGGCTTCTACCGTCTCTATACTGGCCAAAAAAGGTTTTTCTGAGCTAAGATATTCTTTAGGCTGGCGGTGTTTGCGTGTTCTTAGTATTCCATTTGGGGTAGTGATTTTGCCATGAGCACCTGCACCTATGCCCAGGTAATCACCAAATAGCCAGTAATTTAAATTATGCTGGGCTTGCCGCGCAGGTTTGGCAAAGGCGGAAATTTCGTAGCGTTCAAAACCTGACTCTTTAAGTAAAGCGAATCCTTCCTCTTCCAGTGGCCATACTTCATCTTCAGAAGGCAATGGAGGCTTTTGTTTGTAAAATACTGTATTGGGTTCTATGGTTAATTGATACCAAGACAAATGTTCTGGTTGGTGCGCAATTGCAGTACGCAAATCCTCAAGTCCTTGAGCTACGCTTTGCTTGGGTAAACTGTGCATGATATCCAGATTTAAGTTGTTAAAACCGGCGTTACGTGCTGAGTCAATGGCCCGATGAGCTTGTTGTGCGTCATGAATGCGACCCAGAGTGTGAAGATGCTCCGAATTAAAGCTTTGAATACCTAGAGAAAGCCGATTAATACCGATTTGTCGATATTCAGTAAAGCGTTGCTGTTCTACTGTTCCTGGATTTGCTTCCATAGTGATTTCAATATCTTGGACAAAGGACAAAAGATGCCTTAGTTCAGTAAATAAGGTGTCGTAGGCTTGGGCAGAAAAAAGGCTTGGAGTGCCTCCACCAATAAAAATAGAGCAAATTTCACGAGAATCGACGTACTGCAAATCATTTTTCAAATCAGCAATCAGTGCTTGGACATAATTTTGTTCCGGTAAAATCTCAGGACTTTTATGGGAATTAAAATCACAGTAAGGGCATTTGCGGATGCACCATGGGATGTGAATGTACAACGATAAAGGAATCATTACTCTTTTTAGACTGGCTTGTTTGGGAATGCAATAGTATCATGTTGCGAGTTTTCTAACAAAAAATGTAATCATTCACGTTATGTTCTTCCGCTTTAGCGAGAGAGAATTTTCGATGGTTACCTGAAAAACAAGAGGAAATCACATGACAAATAAACGAGTTAGAGTTGCTGTTACCGGAGCTGCAGGACAAATTGGTTATGCATTATTGTTTCGGATCGCTTCGGGACAAATGTTCGGTGCAAATACTGAAGTGGAATTAAATTTACTTGAGCTTGAGGCGGCACTTCCTTCTCTGGAAGGGGTTGCTATGGAGTTGGACGATTGTGCTTTTCCCTTATTAAAACGTGTGGTTTGCACTTCAGATATAAATAAGGCGATGGATGGAATAAACTGGGCGTTATTGGTAGGCTCTGTTCCTCGCAAGCAAGGTATGGAACGTTCTGATTTATTGCAAATTAACGGCGGAATATTCACCAAGCAAGGTAAGGCGATTAATGATCATGCAAGCGATGATGTGCGCGTATTTGTAGTCGGTAATCCATGTAATACAAACTGCTTAATCGCTATGAATAATGCTAAAGACGTACCTAATGATCGTTTTTATGCCATGACCACGTTAGATGAATTAAGATCGCGTACTCAATTGGCTAAAAAAGCAGGAGTTGATATTACTGCAGTCACGCAAATGACCATTTGGGGAAATCATTCTTCGACTCAGTATCCTGATTTTTATAATGCGAAAATCAATGGAGTTTCTGCTGCTAAGGCGATTGATGAGTCATGGCTGAAGGACACTTTTGTTTCGACTGTACAACAGCGTGGTGCCGCAGTAATTAAAGCGCGTGGTTCTTCTTCTGCTGCTTCAGCTGCCAATGCCATTATCACGGGTGTCAATCATTTAGTTACTGATACTCCTGCTGGAGAGTCATTCTCTATGTGCCGTGCTTCTAAGGGCGAATATGGTGTGGATGAAGGCTTAATATTCTCCTTCCCTTGCCGACGTGAACATGGTGAGTTAACAGTAGTTGAAGGCTTGTCTTTTAACGATTATGGCCGTGAAATGTTTGACAGAACTTTAGATGAGCTAAGACAAGAGCGCGATACAGTGAAGTCTTTAGGCTTGTTGGACTAAGGATAATTTCTCATATGACCCGGGGGAGGCCATCCGCGGAACCTGGGTTCTTGCTCATCGACCGATCATTTAAATTTGTGGCTTCGAATATTCATCTTCTGCAAATGAAGGGTATTCTTGACGATTTTTATATTCGTCACTTTGGTATATTTGAAAAAATTCAGAGCCGTCTAAAATCGCTTTGGCTTCGGAATTACGTAAAAGCGTAGAAATTGAGCGCCCATTCGATAATACTCCATTTAGTCTCTCTATAAGCTGTTCTACCTGGACGAATGGATTTGGATGTTCTTGCAGCAACTCAGGCAAATATTGGATTATTGCTTGGGCTATTTGCACATCAGTTAAATAAAAAATTAAGCGTGTACCTGAAATCTGAATAAAATTTTCTTTGGACTCCATAATTAAGCGTGATAGAAACTCTGGATCTTTTTTCAAATGAGAAATAAGTTTTTGACTAAATCCAAGCTGCTCTCGATGAGCGATTAACTGAGAATGCAGGGTGGGCTCTTGCTCAGTAGAAGCTTTTTCGGATATGGCATTTAACCAAGGGATAAATTCGATATCTTGTTGAGGATTTCGAAATGAGAATCTTGGTGAAACTTTAGGATGAGCGATATATTTGTTCCAGTCAACAGGGGGCATTTGATATTGGGCTGCCATAGTATCAATTGAATTTTTCATAAGTGCAAAATTAATCTGCTTTTCATTAGTTTGCCACTTTTCGAAAAGATATAAAGCTGCGCCTAATGCTTGCACCAGTTCAATGAACGCAGTTTCTTCCCTGCGCTGCCGGTAATTGTCCAACGCTTCCTTGAGCCCCTGAATTTCAGAATATGTATATTTTCCGCTATTTCTTGGTTTTACCAAATGAAAAACGGACTCAACGGCTTCTGATAGTGCAGAAAAAGGGTCGTCCATAGATTCGTCCTCAACAGGAGTAGGCCCTTCTTTAAAAGTAGATTATAAAAAAGAAAATGCCAAGTTTTTTACATAATGCCTCTTAAAAAAATGGATTTGGTAAAAAATGCGCTTTAATTCTGGGTTTTTTGGGTGCAATGCCGCCTAAATTTTCAACTAACTTCCAAAAATCAATTTAGCGGTGTTATGCGCTTTGTCTCAGTGATTGTTTCGAGCAATTCTGATACAATAGACTCCTTCGGAAACGCTACTTCAGAGAGAGTCGCTTCGTCGATACGATACTCGAATCCTCATGTGACTTTGTGTACACCCCTGCTCCGTCACTTCTATCTGTAGTGAGTTTCCAAAGAAGTCTAATAAGTTTGCAATTTTTATGTGGTGGGATATGCCGTCTTTCAAAGTGGGCTTTGTGGTTACTATTGCCATTGTATTATGGGCTTCAGCATTCGTTGGAATACGCATCGGATTAGCTGCCTATTCTCCGGGTGCGCTTGCTCTTTTACGCTTTATTGTTGCGTCACTGTGCATGTTGATTATCTATTACAGTCTGGGCATTGAAAAACGCGTAGCGTGGAAAGATCGGCTTCAATTACTTCTTACTGGAATGGCTGGTATAGGGATTTACAATATTTGTTTAAATTATGGCGAGCTGAGTGTTTCTGCCGGTATAGCCAGCTTTATTCTTGGGTTAATGCCAGTGTTAACGGTCATTTTATCGTTGATTTTTTTACAGGAAAAGCTGGCGCGAGGGGTTTGGGTTGGCATCATCATTAGTATCTCTGGACTGGCTTTATTGGCGATCGACAACAACTCAGAGCCTGGAATGCAACAGGGAATTTTGGCAATTTTGGTGTCTGCTTTGATGGGCGCGATTTTAACGATTATTCAAAAGCAATTCGTGAGTATCTATCATCCTGTAGCAATTATTGCATGGGTGATGTGGGGTGGAACTCTGTTGTTATCCATATTTCTGCCTGACATGCTTCAGCAAATTCAAAGAGCAGACTTTCAAACTACCGCAGCAGTTGTTTATATGGGTATTTTTCCTGCAGCACTCGCATATCTGGCATGGGCTTATGTGCTGAAATACTTACCTGCTTCCAGTGCGTCCATTATGCTCTATGCCCTACCTATTGTATCAACCTTAATGGGATTTCTTTTGCTGAATGAACAGCCTTCATTCCTTTCTCTCGTTGGATGCAGCATTACTTTGGTAGGCGCGTTCATTGCCAATCGCTTTCAAATGCGCTTTTCTTTTACGCAGGAAAAGCAACTTTCTAATTGAACATGTAGGCTGGGTGAGCGATGCGAAACCCGGATTGTGTTGAATTGCTTCCCAAGGTCTGCTTTGTTGCACCCAAGCTACAAGTTTCTTGTTTATTCTCTGTGAAAAGAGAGAAACAGGGTTTATACTTTTGATTTTGAAGTCATTTGTGAGAGTACTCATGGAATTGAGAATTGATAATACCCCGTTTAAAGCTTTATTTCAGCCTTTAGATTTAGGCTTCACTCAATTAAAAAATCGATTGTTAATGGGCTCTATGCATACCGGTCTTGAAGAAGATAAGGACAGCCTAAATCGCTTGGCACAATTTTATCGGGAAAGAGCGCTTGGGGGAGTAGGATTAATCACAACAGGTGGTTTTGCACCGGATCGAGCCGGACGTTTAGCACCTTTTGCTGCTAAACTGACAAACAGTAAAGAGCAGCGCAAACATGAATTAATCACACATACAGTTCATGAAGCAGGTGGTAAAATTATTTTACAAGCTTTGCATGCCGGTCGTTATGGCTATCATCCGTTTATTGTTGCGCCCAGCCGCATCAAATCACCCATTAGTCCTTTTAAACCCTGGGTAATGAGCCAATATCGCATTAAAAAAACCATCAAACATTTTGCTCGGTGCGCTCGCCTTGCCCAATTGGCCGGTTATGATGGAATCGAAATTATGGGCAGTGAAGGCTATTTAATTAACCAGTTTATCGTGACGCATACCAATCAGCGTCAGGATGAATGGGGTGGTAGTTATACGAATCGTATTCGCTTTCCTATTGAGGTGGTCCGAAGTGTCCGTGAAGCAGTAGGCGAAAAATTTATCATCATTTTCCGCTTGTCGATGCTTGATTTGATTGCAGAGGGCAGTAATTGGGAAGAAGTGGTAATTCTCGCTAAAGCAATCGAAGAGGCAGGTGCTACGTTGATCAATACAGGAATTGGTTGGCATGAAGCACGAATTCCAACGATTGCCACTATGGTTCCTGCCGCAGCATTTACTCCTCTAACTCAACATATAAAGCCCGAAGTCAAAATTCCGGTAATTACTTCAAATCGCATTAATACACCTGAATTGGCGAATCAATTAATTGAGTCGGGGTTCGCAGATATGGTCTCTATGGCGAGACCCTTTTTAGCCGATCCCTTATTTGCTGAAAAAGCCAAAAAAGGGGAAAGTGAAGCCATTAATGTGTGTATTGCCTGCAATCAGGCGTGTCTTGATCGCGTCTTCGTGAATAAAACAGCTTCCTGTTTGGTGAATCCGCGTGCATGCAACGAAACGGAATTGATTTATGAGGTGACACCGAAACCCAAAACTATTGCTGTAGTGGGCTCAGGGCCTGCCGGACTTGCTTTTGCTACAGTTGCGGCCGAACGTGGGCATAAAGTGACTCTATTCGAAAAAAGTGCTCAACTTGGTGGACAATTTAATCTGGCAAAAAGAATCCCGGGTAAGGAGATTTTTCAACATACTCTGGATTATTTTAATTATCAATTGCAGAAATTTAAGGTAACGATTCTTTTAAATACTGAAGCAACACTAGAACAACTACAGGATTTCGATGAAATCGTTTTAGCCAGTGGAATTAAACCGCGAATTCCCGACATCAAGGGCATTGATCACCCTAAAGTCGCGAGTTACATCGATGTGATTACTGGAAAAAAAGAAATTGGCCAACGAGTTGCTATTATTGGTGCGGGTGGAATTGGTTTTGATGTGGCCGAATTTTTAACGCATGAGCATCCTGTGCCTACGGAGCAGTTTTATAATGAGTGGGGCATTGATATCTATGGAAAATATCGTGGTGGCATTAAACCCCCTGAAATTATTCCTAGCCCTCGCGAGGTCTATTTATTACAACGTAAAAAAGAAAAAATGGGCAAACGCTTAGGCAAAACAACTGGATGGATTCATCGTTTAAGTTTGAAACATAAACAGGTTAAGATGATTTCTGGAGTGAATTATGATGCGATCGATGATGAAGGGTTGCATGTCCAAATCAATGAAAAAGCACAGGTGTTCCCCGTAGATACAGTAGTGATTTGTGCGGGACAAATTGAATTAGCTGAATTGTTCACCCCTTTGAAAGAAGCTGGAAAGAGTGTGCATTTAGTGGGTGGCGCATATAAAGCGTTGGAGCTTGATGCACGCCACGCGATTGATCAGGCATGTCGTTTGGCGGCCTTGATTTAAAATGCAGCCCCGATGAATTGAAGTCAGATGGGTATCATGCAACTGGCTCTTGGTATCTCTGTCTACACCCTGCGGGCAAGTCGTGGGGCGGACATCCGAATATGCCTGGGCTGGTTTTTCAGCGATGAGTAGAAGATTCAGCTTCTTACACCAGGTTTATCCTGGAATACGACCAAATAGATCTTGGTTACGTCCAAGATCATTAACTTGATGGCAGTGAGGCGAGGCTATAATCCAGAAAAAAATCGTGTTATAATCATTGGCTTCCATTATCGCTTTGGATCCTTGAGCATATATCTCAACTAATGACATTCCCTAATCATTTCATAAATATAGTGCATTACTCTGTTTATTTTGTTATTATACTGTTCAATTTTATATCACCAAACCTTTTGTAGGTTATTTTTTAATCGATCAGGATTTTTATGTCTCAAGAAATCACAAGCTTCTCGTCCTTTAATTTTTCAGATGCTTTAAACAAAGCGCTAGAGGATATGAAGTTTACCACGCCCTCTCCAATCCAGGCCCAAACGATTCCTTTACTTCTGGAAGGTCGGGATGCAATTGCTCTGGCACAAACAGGAACAGGAAAAACGGCTGCTTTTGCCTTGCCCATATTGCAAAATTTATCCCCCAATGTACAGGACACTCAAGCATTAATTTTAGCTCCTACCCGTGAATTAGCGATTCAGGTTGCAGAACAGTTTGAAATATTAAGTGCCAATCAACGTGGAATCACAGTTGCTGTTCTATGTGGTGGTCAAGATTACGGCCGTCAATTAAAACAATTAAGAGCAGGTGCTCAGGTAGTGGTGGGAACTCCAGGCCGTATTTTAGATCACATCGATAGACGTACTTTGCAATTAGATAAATTGCGTACATTCATTCTGGATGAGGCAGATGAAATGCTGCGGATGGGCTTTATTGAAGATATTGAAGCCATCATGGCGAAATTGCCGGAGAAGAAACAAATAGGTCTCTTTTCAGCAACTATGCCTCACCGCATACGCCAAATTGCCAATACTTATTTGCATAATCCTGTTTCAATAGAAATACGCTCAGAAACAGCTACAGTAAAAAGTATTGAGCAACGATTTTTATTTGCATCGGGACATCAAAAGCCTGACGCATTATTGCGCTTGTTGGCAGTAGAAGAATATCAAGGCGTTATCGTATTTGTGCGCACTAAAAGCAGCACGGAAGAAGTTGCAGAAGTATTGCAACAACAAGGATTGCGCGCGATGGCCATTCATGGCGATATTACCCAGGCTTTACGTGAACGTATTATTGCGCAATTCAGACAAGGAGCAATTGATATACTGGTTGCTACAGACGTTGCCGCACGGGGTTTGGATGTGGAGCGGGTAACTCATGTCATTAACTATGATTTACCGCACGATAATGAAACCTATGTACATCGCATCGGAAGAACAGGTAGAGCAGGGCGTTCTGGGGTAGCTATTTTATTCGTAACCCCTAAAGAATCACGCTTGATTAGCAGCATTGAGCGACATACTCGTCAGCGTATTACCAAAGTACCTGTCCCTAATGACCATATGATCCAAGTCGCACGACAACAGCGTTTTGTAGCAAACATCACTGCACGATTAGAACATGAAAACCTACCTCCTTACAGACGAATTATTGAAGAATACATTAAAGAAAATGATGTTTCTGCTTTGGATGTTGCTGCAACGCTTGCCTTATTGTTAAACAAAGACTTACCTTGGCAAAAAGAACAAGTTTTACCTAAATCACCACGTGCGACTAAAGAAGGACGTGTTGAGCGTGGCGGCAAATTTGAGCGTTCTCGCGATGAGAGAAAAGGATTTACTGCAGACAAGAAAGGTTCCCGGGAAGGACGTAAAAAAGTTAGTGATGAATTTTCAGGGCAAGATTTATTCCGCATTGATGTGGGTAAAATTCATGGAGTAAAACCAGGTAATATTGTCGGCGCTATTGCTAATGAAGCGGGTTTGCAAAGCAAACACATTACTGGTCTTAAAATTCATGAAGATCATTCAACGGTACGCTTACCAAAAGATATGCCTAAAGAAGTAATGAATGATTTAACTAAAGCATGGGTTTGTGGGCGTCAGTTAAAAATAACCTTGATTGGTAGCGCAGGATAAGCAACTCGGGTAGTAGAACGACCTGTTCTCCGTATAGTAGTCTGGATGCAGGACAGCGAAACCGGTTTCGCTGTCCTGCATCCCAACAATATGAAGAAAATGTCCGTGACCTGCTGCGTTTACGCTTTGTAAGACAATAATGCTATTGTTGTAGCAGCTGCAGCCATTACAACTAAACCTGCTGTAACTGGAGTAAAAAACGCGTAAGGGTTTTCACTGTTTTCTGTTTTATTTTTAAGATCTGTTTTAATTCGTTTAATATTTTCTTTTACTGAACCAATTCTGATATTGGGGTTGGTCTTTTCAGTGATCATGGGTAGGTATTGATCCAGAAACTCCTTATTGGCAGCATTTAGTTCCTGGGCTCGCGTATCACTTTCCGAATAAAATGATAAAGAGCTACGAGCAATTGCTTCAAATACAGTGGCACTCAAACTGAGCTTGTCTTGTTCATTCCATTGTGCTGAGTCAGTTATTTTGCTATTGAGCTGATAGCGTGAACTAGGGGCTTTATTTTCGGTATAATGCTGTATTGCGTCTTCTAGCTCCATATTATTAGAAAGAATTTGTTCCATGCATTCAAGACATTTGAGGATGAAGTTTTGTTCAAAAGTCATGGCTTGAGCCTCCATGGCAAAAAATACTAATATAAATACCTTTTAATTAAGGAGCAATCGAAAAAAAACAAAGGGTGCTTCTTTGTCTACGAAATAAGCATAACTTTGACTTGGAGGGCTATTTTTATGGAGGTTGATTTTATTTAACTAATTGATAAATATATAAAAATAATAAAAAATTGGTTTATGCAAAAAAATTGCTTATCAATGATCTTTCATACTATAATGCGGATTGACTTTGTTTTTAAAATAACCAGATACACTCTTCAAAAATTCAGTGCAGTAGCCATTCGTGATATGATGTCACTGCTTTTTTTAGGATTAGAACTTAAGGGTATTCATGAAACTGTTAGCAACTATAGGGGCATTTTTATTTTCTGGAATTGTTTGGGCTACACCTCTTCATAATATAGTTGTATTTGGTGATAGTTTGTCTGATAACGGCAATTTATATAAATTTATGAAGTATCAATTACCTCCATCCCCTCCTTACTTCGAAGGTCGCTTTTCAAATGGACCCGTGTGGATAGAACATGTAATTGCTTCTTACTTTCCTGAAAATCCTGAGGTGCATTTATTAGATTATGCTTATGGCGGTGCTGGTGTGTCTGAGGAGGAAGGGGCTGATGATGTATTGTTTACTTTGAGAAGAGAAGTGAACAACTATTTATTAGAACATAATGACAAAGCGAGTGAAGACAGTCTTTTTGTTTTATGGATAGGTTCAAATAACTACCTCGCATTTCCTGCAGAAATTGAACAAACACTTCACGATGTGCATGCAGGTATTGTGCATAGCATCCAGCGTTTGGTAGAAAAGGGTGCGAAACATATTTTAGTAGTCAACTTACCCGATTTGGGAAGAACTCCCGCAGCAATTGAATTTGGTTCAGTGGATACAATGACCTATTTTGCGAAGGAACATAACAATTTATTAAGTAAATCGATGGATGATTTTCGACAAGAATACCCGGATGTGGAATGGCTCTATTATGATCTGCACCAAGCTTTTGAAGAAGTTATGACACACCCCGAAGACTATGGTTTTACCAATATAACAGGTACCTGTGTTAATTCTGTAGTTGAGGACATAACAAAAACATCAGTCTTAAAAATGGCGATATCCGTTAAACCTAAAATAAACGCGGATGGATGCACCGGTTATTTGTTTTTTGATTTAGTGCATCCCACTGCATTGGCGCATGAGATTCTAGGGAAAAGAGCCAAAGAAATGTTGGATCAAGCAGGTGTAGAGCTGACGGATTAGAGAGCATTTTTAAATGTCTAGGTGCGCTCATGCGCACTAGTTGAATTGATCCCATCATTTATTAGGATGATATGAAATATATTACCAGGATAGTTCTACTCTTTTTATTCTTATGTTCAGCTGCATTTGCAGACAAACTGGCGATTAACGTTGATGGCAAAAACATCGATTTATCTTATTGGCCTGCGAAAAAAGAAAAATATGGGGCAGTTCTCCTGGTAAATGGTGGTGCACAAGCACAATCCTCTATATTGTTAGATAGCTTGGCAAATGAATTAGCCCAAAATGGATGGCAGGTTGTATTGCTCAATAATGACAGCAGTATTACTGTGCCCTGGATCAAACAATTTCCTGAAGTAGTTGCCGTTTTACGCAAGCAAAAAAATATACGCGTAGTGATGGTGCATTACGGAGAGCAATTAAAACAAACATTCGATTATCTGGGAAAGCCTCCTGTACCCGAAATTGAAGGTTTGATTCTGTTATCTGCTTTCAATACTCCCCGGACTGCAGATAAAAAGCCTGAATTACATATGCCAGTTTTTGATATTGTTGGCCAGTTTGATTTTGACCTGATCAAGCAAGAAATGGCAGCGAGGAAAAAGGAATTTGGGATCAATAAAAACAATTACTTAGCTATAGAAATACCCGGCGCCCATCATGATTATGAATACAGTAGACAACTTCTTTTTTCATTTATTCACGGTTGGATGGTAAAACTTCCTAAACTTCGACCTAAATCTCCACCGCTTATGTACTCTTAATTGGGTATCGATCGCTGCTTTTTTCCTGAATCAATTAGCAGAAAATAAGAAGTGTGATTGGCGTTGTTATTTTGAGCAATCTCCTGAACTGCATCCGTGCTTTCTTTGAAGTTTACCAGCCTTTACTGGTACAAATTAATTCATATGCTTTTACAATTTTCTGGGTTTTTTCATTTGCCATT
Source organism: Legionella parisiensis (assembly GCF_001467945.1). GTDB lineage: Bacteria > Pseudomonadota > Gammaproteobacteria > Legionellales > Legionellaceae > Legionella > Legionella parisiensis. The sequence continues at coordinate 1,178,140 of NZ_LNYQ01000013.1, read as the reverse complement.
TTTATCATTTCTTGAGGTAAGCCCTGGGCGATTAATTTATCCGGATGATTACGACTTAGCAAACGTCTATAGGCTTTTTTCACTTCTTGTTTGCTAGCATCAGATGCTACTTCCAAAAGCGCATAAGCATAGTCCAATTTTGTTTGTGTGGGTCGATAATTGTATCTACTGTAGGAGGAATAGGAGTGAGAGGATGAATAGGATTGTTGCGATTGTTCTGATTGTTGTTTGTCATTTTGTGGTTCTGCTGAGTAATCCGCGCCAAAATCTTCATAAAAGCGATATTGTTTGTGAAGCGGTGCGAAATCCAGCTTGGAAAAAATTTTATCCAGTACTTTAATTTTTTTTGTGTCCAATCCATCAGCCTGGGCTGCACGATATTGAATATCAATAAATAGCTTTAACAAGTCACGGTTATCTTCGCAGATTTCTTTTAAATTTTCGAGCGCGCTATCTAAGTTAAACTGCGGTTGCTTTCCTTCATTAAAGAAATGTTTTGCCAATGCTTTTTGCTCGCTGCTCAAGCGCATCTCATCCATGAATAAACGTGCCATATTCAGTTCTTGTTCACTGACGCGACCATCGGCTTTAGCTAAATGTCCCATAATGGAAAAGGTGGATTCAAAAAAGACCTTCTGGATCGCTTGACGTTTTTCAGCGTAATATATCCAATGAGGATTAGAAAAATAAGTATACAAACCACGATCAAAAAAATTACCTACTAAAAGGCCAAAAATTGCCCCGATAGGACCATCGATTAAATAACCAAAAAATGCGCCAATAATCTTTCCCCACCAAGTGGATACAATGAAAAATTCCCGAAAAGACATTACAAAGGATCCCTTAAATTAAGTCATTAAAATTTGATTTTATCGCTTATACCACATTTTAAGTATATACTGTCGTTTTTTGGGTTGGGTTTTATATGCGATTTTTTTACTCTTTTTTAATGTATTTGCTGACTCCTTTTTTACTCATTCGCTTGTGGTGGAAAGGAAAAAGCTTGCCTGCATATAGGGAGCGCATATCAGAACGCTTTTTTCTTGGTAAACACGAGTATAAACCTTTTGATGTATGGATTCACGCAGTATCTTTAGGTGAAGTTATTGCGGCTATCCCGCTCATTGATGCCATGCTGGAGAAAAATTGGTCTTTATTGGTTACTACCATTACTCCAACAGGTTCCGAAAGAGTACAAGCACGCTTTGGTAACAAGGTCGCTCATCAATACCTGCCCTATGATCTTTCCGGCATACTTAAACGCTTCTTTAAACAAATTCGCCCGCGTGTGGGTATCATTATGGAAACTGAACTATGGCCGAATTTAATTTATCAGGCCCGAGCCGCAAAAGTCCCTTTATTGCTTGCCAATGCACGAATATCTGATGATTCTTTGAATGGTTATAAGAAGATTAAATTTTTGATTAAACCGATTCTGAATCAATTTTCTGCCATTTTAGCGCAGGGAGATGAAGACGCGCGACGTTATATCACCCTAGGGGCAAGAAAAGAGATAGTACATGTTTTAGGGAATATGAAATTTGATTTGCAAACTAATACGATAGACAGCAAAGGCTTTAGTGATTTAAAAAACCGTTGGGGAACCGAACGTGTAACCGTTATTGCAGCAAGCACTCATGAGAATGAAGAGGCACAGATTTTATCTCATTTAAAACGCTTGCAACAAGCAATACCTGATGTTGTCTTATTAATTGCTCCACGGCATCCTGAACGATTCCAGGCAGTTTATCAGTTATGTATGCAATCAGGATTTAAAACCGGATTACGTTCTAATTTAAATACCTTAAACCCCGAAAATGAAATTGTGGTGTTAGACAGTCTGGGTGAGCTTTTAGGGTTATATCAGATTAGTGATTATGCTTTTGTAGGCGGTAGTTTGGTTCCGGTCGGTGGACATAACGTTTTGGAGCCAATTGCAATGAATGTTCCCGTACTAAGTGGGAGTCTGGTTCATAATTTTAAAGCCATTTGCAACGATTTAGAGGCTGCTCGCGGTATTCTGTTGGTACACCAGGCAAATGAACTCATTGATGGAATTATTAAATTGCACTCTGATTCGAAGTTTCGTCAGCAGATGATTCAAAATGCTGCCGCTGTTTTTGAAAAAAACAAAGGGTCTGTTACTCGCCATTTACAGCAAATTGAAGGAGTGATTTAGGATAGTTATCCGTCACTACGTTACATTACCTCCACTTTGTAACGCGCTTTATGTGTCGCGGTGATCCCTATATTACGTCAACTTTGCGTAGGGTCATCCCTGTGAAGGCAGGGATCCATTTACCAATACAAAGTACATCTAAGCGAGTCAGGATATGTATATAATTGTCCAATTCCCAAGTGCGTGCTTTTTATCACGTATGAAAGACAAATAAAAAATGGAACGATAATTAGAAATTAACTTTATTGAGCAAAATAATCCTCCGTGGAATAATTTTGAACTATGGACTATTTGGGGAAATATATCCCTGCGTACGCAGGGATGATTGCCTTTTAGCTATAATTAAACTTTTACTACGAACCTTGATTTTGTTTTTCTTTGATCTCAGACAAAGTCTTACAATCAATACACAATGTCGCAGTAGGTCTTGCCTCCAAACGTTTGAGGCCGATTTCGATACCGCAAGCTTCACAATAGCCGAAATCTTCGTTGCGCAGACGTTCTAAAGCATCCTCAATTTTCTTGATTAGTTTTCGCTCACGATCACGAGTACGTAATTCAATACTGAATTCTTCCTCTTGACTGGCTCTATCTGAGGGATCAGGAAAATTAGCCGCTTCATCCTTCATGTGCGTCACAGTTCGGTCGACTTCTTCCATCAATGATTGACGCCAAGCTAGCAATATTTTTTCAATATGTGCTAGCTGCTTTTCATTCATATACTCTTCCCCTGGGGCTTCCTTGTAAGGGGTAATTCCCATACTACCTATTGCGTCGTTTTTCACGTTGTGTCGTCTCTCATTGGTTTTATCGATTAATTGTTCAGTCATTTTAGCCTCCGTCCCCAACTCGTATACAACTTTGGTTTACAGAAAGCGGTTAGGTATACCAAAAAACTATTGTATCATCAATAAAATTATCGCCAACCCCCACTTACTCTGTCATTTCCCTGAATGTCTTGCCAACACTGTATGTTTTTATACTGTAACTGATTAAGTATAGTCTGTACTTCAAATTTTTGATCATAACCATGTTCTAGCAAGATCAGGGCGCCAGGTAGAAGGTACTCGTAACCTTGTTTAATAATATATTGTAGATCAGCTAAGCCTTCTTGACTACTCACTAAAGCATTTCGTGGTTCAAAACGCAAATCACCTTGCTTTAAATGGGGATCGTATTCTGAAATGTAAGGAGGATTAGCGACAAGGGCATGGTATTGCCGTTGAGGAATGTTATTAAACCAATTGGATTGATAAAAACTGACATTCTTTATCATATGTTTTTGTGCGTTCTCTTGCGCAATATTTAAGGCTTCCTGACTTATATCACCAGCAATAATATGCCAATGCGGTCTTTCTTTAGCGAGCGCTAGGGCGATTGCCCCGCTTCCTGTACCTAATTCCAGGATGTACCTATCTGGTTGATTAGGGATAAGTTCGAGAGCTAACTCGACTATTCGTTCTGTTTCATGGCGTGGAATTAAAGTATGCTCATTGACTTTTAAATTGAGTGACCAGAATTCGCGCTCACCGAGGAGGTAGGCAATGGGAACCCCTTGCGCTCTTCGGGCCATTAAATTTTGAAAGGCTTCCCATTGCTTTGCAGTTAATAATGCTTCAGGATGTGCAAAGAGATAAGCCCTTGTTTTGTTTAATGCGTGGCAAAGTAAAATTTCTGTTTCTAGATTAGGGTTTTTTCCCAGAGCGTTACGAATACTAATCATTTCGCCCTAGTTCTGCGAGCAATTCTGCATGGTATTCACGTTTTAAAGGTTCAATTACCAAGGCCAAATTGCCTTCCATCACATCACTAAGTTGATAGATAGTCAAATTAATTCGGTGATCGGTTAGCCGCCCTTGTGGGTAATTATAAGTACGAATTCGCTCAGAGCGATCACCAGAACCTACCAGTGACTTACGCGTTTGCGCTTGTTCTTTTCTCTGTTTGGTCTGTTCTGCATCAAGCAAGCGTGTTTTAAGTAACGACATCGCTTTGGCGCGGTTTTTATGTTGCGAACGCTCATCTTGGCATTCCACTACAACGCCAGTTGGAATATGCGTTATGCGTATGGCTGAATCTGTTTTATTGACGTGCTGCCCTCCAGCTCCTGAAGAACGGTATGTGTCGATACGCAAATCATCCGGATTAATTTGAATCTCATCAATTTCATCCACTTCAGGCATAATCGCCACAGTACATGCAGAGGTATGGACACGTCCTTGAGATTCAGTCTCAGGAACACGTTGTACACGATGAGCACCCGATTCGAATTTGAGTTGTGAATAGACCGCGTTACCGCTAATACGCACGATAATTTCTTTATATCCACCATGTTCTCCATGGCTTGCACTAATTAACTCTTGTTGCCAGCCCTGATCTTCTGCATATCGACTGTACATGCGATAAAGATCTCCGGCAAAAATTGCGGCCTCATCCCCACCGGTTCCTGCTCTGACTTCGAGATAAATATTACGTTCATCATCCGGATCTTTAGGAATCAAATGCCACTGTAATTGTTCGTCAAGCTCTTCTACTTCTTGTTGCGCAACTTCCAATTCTTCTGCTGCCATCGATGCCAGCTCTGGATCCTCACTTTCGAGTAACTCCTGCAGGGAAGAAAAGTTTTTTTTCGCCTCAATGTAGGTTTCATAACATGTTGCAACAGGTTCTAGTTGTGCATATTCTTTGGAAAGTGTTTTAAACTGATTTTGATCAGTAATAACCGAAGCTTCAGATAATAAGCGACCTACTTCCTGATATCGCTCAAGCATTTGCTGCAATTTGAGTTCAAGAGATTTCTTCATAGGATGATTGATGTGTTGTTGTATTAAAAAGATATTGTGCCAATGTAAATAAATCTTCTCGGCCATCTTTAGCGATTTGCCTTAAACCTGCGGTGGGATTATGTGTGAGTTTATTAACCAGGCGTTCACTAAATTCATTTAAAACGATCTGCTGACATTGTCCAGCAGAGAGTTTTTTCATGGCACGCTGCAATTCTTTTTGTGCCAAGTCTTGCATTTGGCTGCGGTAATCGCAAATGACCTTCTTCGCTTTAAGCGAGCGATGCTTGCGAATGTATTTATTCAGTTCCTCATCGATTAATTGTTCTGCATGTAATGCGGCATGGCGTCTTTCTTCCATGCCTTTGTCGATCATGGTTTGTAAATCATCAATGTTATAAAGATGTACTTCTCCCAAGTCCTTGATGTTTTCTTCTACATCTCGAGGAACAGATAAATCCAAAAAGAACATTGGCTTCTGATGTCGTTGATTTAATGCCTGTTCGACCAGGCTTTTATTAATGAAATGGATAGGACAATTGGTAGCAGAAACGATGACGTCTGCTTGGGGTAAATATTCAGCAATGTCCGTAATTGGAATGGTTTGCCCATTAAATGAATTGGCAAGCTTCTCTGCATTTTCTAGTGTCCTGCTTGCTATCATAAAACACTCAACACCTTGCTGGTGCAAATATTTTGCAACTAAAGAAGCGGTTTCACCAGAACCAATCAGAAAAACATTTAATGGTTTGTAGTCTGTAAAAAGTTGGCCTATTAATTGGACTGCCGCATAGGCAATAGAAACAGGATTTGTACCAATACCACTTTGGGTGCGCACCCGCTTGGACGCACTAAATACATATTCAAAAATTGGCCGTAACACGGTTTTTATCGTCCCAAGATTGCAGGCATGTTGGTACGCTTGCTTCATTTGCCCAAGAACTTGAGGTTCGCCAATCATCATGGAATCTAAACCGCTGGCAACACGTAAAAGATGCTTGATTCCCTGGTTTCCTTTATGTACATAAAAAAATGGGGATAAGGAATCCAAGGGTAATTGATGTTCTTTAGTAAGCCAATGTGCGATGACCTGAGAATCTTGGGTATCACAGTAAATTTCTGTGCGATTGCAGGTAGATAATATAGCAGCTTCATTTACTTCCGGCAGTTTTAACAGGCTATGGAGCAAGGAATCTTGGATAGCCGGAGATAAGGCGACTTTTTCACGCACGTTTATTGGAGCAGTTTTGTGATTCAATCCGCAAGCAACAAACACCATAGAATATAAATTAGTTGAATATGAATTATTGAGTTAATCGTGGGATTGTAAACGATTAGTCATCAAATTTGTAGTGTAAGCAGTTGTATTTCTTTATTCTGATTCAAGAAAAATGATTTTTAAACCTGAATGAAGCCAGATCAGGACCTATGCGATAATTTTTCACCCGACTAGACTATAAAAAAATAGCTGTAAAATTAAAGTACATTTTTATTTGGCCGCTAACAATAGTAGAGGGTTTTATACAAAATCCCAAGTTATGGGGAGATCATCATGGATATAGTCCTGCAAGGTGAACATAGCGGCGAAGAGGCGGCACAAAGTCTCGCGCGTGTACTGGAATTGTTTAAAGAACGATATCATATCGCCGGATTTCGAGAAATTCATTTAACAGTGACGTTAATTGATGAGCAAGGCGATGACGTTGAATTAGTTGATAGTGAATCGAATCAGGCGTATCGTATTTTTGAAGTGTATCGTCAAGGCTATGAGTTAGATGGCAAAAAAGGAACACCCGTACTACAATTAGTTGTTGATAACACACGCTCGCGGTGAAGGAGTAGCTTATGTTTTTGGCAATTATCGCCATAATACTTACGTTAATTTTGGTAGTAGGAATCCATGAAGGTGGACATGCAATTGCAGCGCGCATTTTTGCAGTAAAAATCAAGAAAGTTTCCATAGGTTTTGGCAAACCGCTGTTGCGTTGGCAAAGTCGAAGCGGTTGCGAATGGGTATGGGCATTTTTTCCTTTAGGAGGGTACGTCCAGCTAGAAAATACGCGAATTAGTCCAGTAAAGCCTGCACAGCAGACAGGATGCTTTGATAAAAAACCCATCTGGCAGCGCATTTTAATTTTATTAGCCGGAGCTGCCGCGAATCTAATTACTGCTTGGTTTGCTTTGGTTCTTGTATATTGCATAGGACTGAGTTTTACATTACCAGAAATTAAAGAAGTGCTTCCTAATAGTGCCGCGTCCCAAGCAGGAATGCAGCCAGGTGATCAATTCGAATCCATTGACAATTCTACTACTTCGACTTGGAGCGATGTGGGAATGCGCTTGGTTATTCTTTGGGGGAAGAAGGATATTCCAGTAACGCTTATACAAGCTGATGGCAAAGAATCAAAAACAACGCTTGATTTAAGCGATGAGCAATTCCATGGGGTAAAAGGATCTTTATTATCGCAATTGGGGATTAAACCCAATACCACTGCAGCCAAAAGCATACTGCAAGCCTCATCTTTTATGGATGCAATTCAAAAAACGAACGAATTTATGCTCAATATGGTTTATTTTTTTCTGATGATATTGAAACAATTATTTACAGGAGTGATTCCATTTTCAGTATTGTTAGGCCCTATAGGTATTTTTGCGGCTTCCGTGGCTTCGCTGACACAAGGAGTGGTTGTTTTTCTATTTTTTATTGCCACCTTAAGTCTAGCCGTTGCCGTGATTAACCTCTTTCCTATTCCAGGATTGGATGGAGGTTCTATTGTTTATGCAATGATTGAAAAAGTCCGAGGCAAAGCAGTATCTGTACCCATGGAGCTTTTATTGCATCGGCTTGTAGTAATTGTGTTTTGTGTGTTATTAGTCCATTTGTTGATGAATGATTTGCAGCGAATCTAGGGGCTGTTTACCTTTCTACTCTCTTGGACAAACTGCCCCGATTTTCTGCGTTCCGATGCTCATGTACTATATGTATGCCGTGCTTCGGTATTCAAAAATCAGATCTAATTTTTAAGATTTATCCACGGTTCGAGCACAACACCATACATCTACCTTTTTTACCCCCGATTTTTTTAACGTAAATGCCAGCTCATTGGCTGTGCTGCCGGTAGTTAAGAGATCATCAACAATTGCTACATGGTGCCAGGGAATTTTTTTGACCTTAAAGGCACAACGTAAATTTTTTTTTCTTTGTTCGCTGTCAAGACTTGCTTGGGGCTCTGTATTAATGATCTTTTGACAACTGGTTAGGTCATAAGGCAACTGTAATTTTTTTGCGAGTAAACGAACTAAAACTGCGGCCTGGTTAAATCCGCGTGATTTAATTCGTTGTGGATGCATAGGGACAGGAATTAAACATTGAGGCATTTTTTCATTTTTTGGTAGTGAGAGATATATTAATTCACTTAAAAAGGATCCTAGATAAAGACCATTGTGGTATTTAAATTGGTGCAAAAGATTACGTAGAGGTTCCTCAAAGGCATAGGTCATGTATGCACGATCGAAATAAGGTATTTTTTTAATGCAGCGTCCGCAGACCGATAAATAAGTATCAGGTAAAGGACATGCGCAGTAGCGGCATGCAGGACCTAAACGAGTCATGAACTCAATGCATGGGGTACATACTGCCATTTTGCCGTTATGAAACTGATTACATAAAATACATATTGAGTACAAGCGTAAACTTTGTGTTAAACTCCATATTTTCTGGCGCACGAGTGTTGGATTCCTTTAATTTTTCCTGGTTTTATAATGGCTGTTATCAACGAAATTAGCAAGGCATTTAATCAACATGCCACTGAATATGAACTTGCTGCCAAAGTACAACAAGAAATTGGAGTGCGGCTATTAGATCGATTGCAATATTTGAGTATTAAGCCACAACGCATTCTTGATCTTGGGTGCGGGCCAGGTTTTTTTTCTTATGAGCTGAAGCAGGTTTATCCAAAAGCACAAGTTGTTGGTTTGGATTTGGCTCAGTTCATGTTGATTCAGGCAAAAAAAAAGCAAAGTTGGCGACGAAAGTGGCCTTTAGTGGCTGCAGATATGCGGCTGATGCCGTTTGCTACAGGTACGTTTGATTTAATTTTTACCAATCAAGTGATTCATTGGGGCGGTCCTTTGACGCCAGTTTTTCGTGAATTGAATCGTGTTATGAAAGCGAATGGTTGTTTGATGTTTACGACTTTGGGCCCTGATACATTTAAAGAATTAAAGCATGCGTGGGCAGGGGTAAATCATTATGCTCATGTGAATGAATTTGCTGACATGCATGATATCGGTGATTGCTTGATGTCTGAGCATTTTTTAGAGCCAGTAATGGATATGGAGTTATTGGCTGTGCATTATGAAACGCTACCCAAGTTATTACGTGCTTTAAAAGCCCAAGGAGTAAAAAATATTAATCCTCAAAGAAATCAAGGGTTAACTGGGAAAATGGCTTGGCGACAATTTGAACAAAACTACTCTACGTTGCAAACTGAGAAGGGTAAATATCCGTTGACGTACGAAGTCGTTTATGGACATGCCTGGAAAGGAGAGCAAAGAAAAACAGCACTGGGAATAGAAACTATGATTCCCATCTCACAGATAGCGCGGCGTAAAAGTAGTTTAAATGAAATGTAATATTATTAATTCAGCATGGAGGCTGTTTGCTTGTAAACAGGCTTTTTCGTGCCCAAATGGATCCTGCTGTACGCAGCAAGGCTACCTAAATAATAAAGGCTGTTAAGCCCTCTAGGTGCGTTCTTGTAATTTCTTGGTTAAGTCAATCAATGCAAATGCTTTTTGATCAAATATTTTTAATGCATCAAGAGCAGTTTGATAATGCTTGTTGATCTCTTCTTCTAATTTTTTTTTGGAAAATAAAGTTGCAAATGTTATTTTTTGGTTGGCCAAATCAGAAGAACGACCTTTGCCCAATAGCTCGGTAGGAGCAAAACGATCCAAATAATCATCTTGCATTTGAAAAACCAGGCCTAAATGGCTCGCATAGATTCGTAAAGCCGTTTTATATGCTTCAGGTGCTGAGTGAGCATTCAGAACCATTTCTATGCAAGCTAAAATAAGACGTCCAGTTTTAAGGTAGTGAATTTCTCTTAGCGTCTCTTCGCCAGTAGATGATTTTGCCAACTCAGACAAGTCCAGACTCTGCCCACTCACCATGCCGCTGATGCCGCTTGCTTTAACCAGCTCAAGAGTGATCGCAATGACTTGTTTGGGTGGCAGCAGGGGAGAAAGATGAGTTAATAGTACTTCAATGGCCAAGGCTTGCATGCCATCTCCTACTAAAATCGCTGTTGCCTCATCAAAAGCTTTATGACAACTGGGTTTGCCACGGCGAAGATCATCATTATCCATGGCAGGGAGGTCATCATGAATTAAAGAATAACAATGCGTTAATTCGATTGCTGCAGCAATAACATCCAGAATTTTGAGATCGAGATCAAATATATTCCCAGTTAAATAGACCAAAATAGGTCTGATTCTCTTTCCTCCAGGGAAAAGAGAGTAATTTATTGCAGAACATATCGTTGTCGCAGGTACAGAAGAGTCATTAATAATCTGCTTGAGAAATTCTTCGTGCCTTTTTATGTAGTTACTAATCACTTAATTGTTCATCCGATCTAGGTTCTGCAGAGGTTAAAGTTTCTATTTTTTGCTCTGCCTTTTGTAATACATCCTGACATTGTCTGGCCAGACTAATCCCTTTTTCGAATTGTTTAAGCGAGTCTTCTAGAGAGAGTTCTCCTTTTTCCAGTTGTCTGACAATTTCCTCTAGTTCCGTGATGGACTGTTCAAAATGCATGCCTTGGCTCATAGATTTTGTCCTGATTGTGCAAAATGTACTGATTATACTGAGTTGTTCTCAGGATTCAATGTAAGAAAACTAATTTTTACGTCCCCCCACGACTTGTTCGCGGGCCGAGACGTAGTAAGTCAGTGTACTATTTATTAAATATGGCTCAACACATTAATTCTTCTGATCAGAAAATTGATGTTCCTTCAGGAGTATCCGTACTAACAATCATGATTCGCTAAGATAAATCGTGTATATTAGAACTCTTGCAAAAGCTCTATAAAACTGAAGCGGATGGAATAAATATGAAAACAAAGACCCAATTTGTCTGCAGTCAATGTGCCGCAATTTTTAAGCAATGGGCTGGACAGTGCACCCATTGTGGCGCATGGAATTCGATTGCAGAAGAGGGTATGTCAGTAAGTCGAAACGCGCGCAGCGGGTCATGGGCAAATCAACGTTCGGTGATCACTGCCGTAGAAGATGTGGTCATGGATAATGAACTACGGATGGATTGTGGCTTATCAGAACTTAATAGAGTACTTGGCGGTGGTTTGGTATATGGTTCTGTGGTTCTTATTGGGGGGGATCCAGGCATTGGTAAATCCACTTTGTTATTGCAGACTCTAGCTAATCTCTCGATGCAGGAGGCTGTTTTATATGTAACGGGAGAGGAATCCTTGCAGCAAGTCGCTATGCGAGCCAAACGTCTGGGTTTGCCTTTGGCAGGGTTAAGACTTTTAGCAGAGACACAGGTTGAATCAATTATTGCTCAAGCACAAAAAGAGAATCCTAAAGTGATTGTGATTGACTCGATTCAAACTATTTTCACGGAAACGATAAGTTCTGCTCCGGGTGGGGTAAGTCAGGTGCGTGAGTCAGCAGCACAATTAGTTCGTTTTGCCAAATTGACCCAGACAGCAGTATTTCTGGTGGGACATGTTACGAAAGAGGGTGCACTGGCAGGACCTCGGGTTTTAGAGCACATGGTGGATAGTGTTTTATATTTTGAAGGTCAAAGCGACAGCCGTTTTAGAGTAATTCGTGCTATTAAAAACCGTTTTGGCGCAGTCAATGAATTGGGTGTATTTGCAATGACAGATAAAGGCTTAAAAGAAGTGGCTAACCCTTCAGCGATTTTTTTATCGCGCCAACCAGAGCCTACCTCAGGCAGTGCAGTTATGGTGACTTGGGAAGGCTCACGCCCTATGTTGGTTGAAGTACAAGCACTGGTTGATGAGGCACACGGACAACAATCCAAACGCGTCACTGTTGGCCTTGAGTCGAATCGCTTAGCCATTTTACTTGCTGTATTACATCGACATGGAGGAATTGCTACCTATGATCAAGATATTTTCATTAATGTAGTGGGTGGCGTAAAAGTAACGGAAACGGGTTCCGATTTGGCATTATTAGCTGCTGTAGTATCTAGTTTACGCAATCGGATTTTTGATAGGGAAACCATTATTTTTGGTGAAGTCGGTCTTGCTGGTGAAATTAGACCGGTACAAAGTGGACAAGAGCGATTAAAAGAAGCAGCAAAACATGGGTTTAAGCGTGCTATAGTGCCTTTTGCCAATGCCCCCAAGCAACATAATTCTTCAATGGTTATCGAACCTGTTAAATATTTGCATGAAGTTCTGGAAAAAATGTAGCTCTTGGATGTAATCTGGATAAAGTGAAACATGCAGGGATGTTTTTTCCGCTTTTCCGGTTGTACTTCGTTTGACCTCGTCTACAATGATTCGTGTTGTAGCGCTTCAAAAAATTATGCATGATAAAAATATAAAGTCTTTACCTTTTTGATGTTTAATCAACTATAGGAGCAATGATGACTTTTCCAGCCAAGCTAAAATTTGCATTTATGGATATGCTAACCCGCAACAAAATTTCATACACTCAGGGTTGGTCAAATTTTATGGGGAACGTACGCAATCCCTCTGCTGTGGTTGTTGATGTAGAAAATGAAGAACAGGTCCAATTAATCATGAAAGAAGTAAAACGAATGAATGAGAATAGGACTCCAAAAGATAAAATTACATTAAGAGCTACTGCCGGTTGGGAAAATAAAGATAAATCTGAAGGCTGTTGCTTTTTTCCCTGGTCTAAAGTTCAGGACGACAAATACGGTAAAGGGAGCTTTTCTTTTTCAGAAGTAGTAGGCGGCAGAGCCTCGCCTCAAGGCGAAGGCACAGACATTATTATTCGCTTCAAAAAGAAATATCACAAAGCGAAAGTTCTTGGGCCTCTAGAGAGCAAACCGGCTTGGTTTAATCCAGATAATCCAATTCATCAGCTTCCTGCATCACTGGTCGAAGTAAATGCAGGAATGCAAATAGACGACTATGTAGAATTTTTACGGAAAAATAATCTCTCTTCAACCACGCTTAGTATGCTCAGTTGGGCGAGTCTGGTGGGATTAGTAGGCACTGGCGGTCATGGCACCGGCCGTGATGAATCAGCTGTTAGTGGCTTGATTGAGTCAATAAAAGTGTGTGATATGGATGGAAACATTCGTGAGTTGACTCCTGACCATCCTGATTTTCAAACGTTACGAGCAGCACATAGCGGTTTTTTAGGAGTTGTTCTTAGTGTGAAAATGCGTGCTGTGAAAGCATATAATTTACGTGAGACAATCGCATTATTCCACAACACTGAAGAAATGAAAGGTAAACTGGGAGATATCTTAAAGAATAATCACTACGTGAGTGTTATGGGAATGCCAAGCTCTTCCAAGTCTAAACTTGGTGAAAACATTCACCAGTGGCAAGTGCGTATGTGGAATTTCACGACTGAGAAACCAACTCAAAATAGCAAAGCTACTTATCTGCCATCAATTACTTCGTTACTTCAGGAGCTGGGAGTGAAATTAGGTGAGGATTTAATGGATTTTCTCGTTAATTCGGACTTAAAAGTTTTGTTGCCGGAATTTATGTTAATTGCTGCAGCTCAATCAATTGAAGCACGTGGAACAAAGCCTATAGTCGATTTTGAAAACCATATTACGCATCCGCAAGTGGCTTTCCCCGAAGAACTCCGTGATGTGGATTATTTTATGCCTGTGAAAGATGACAAGGCAGGGGAGCATTTGGAAAATATTTTGCAGCAAATTGAATTGCAGGTAAACAAGTCGGCAAAACGTGGAGAATATCCGATTACTTATGCAGTGTACGTTCGCTATTTGAAAGGAACTAATGGCGGATTGTCTACAACAGGTACGAGTGCACAAGATGAGCATGTTATTGCTTTGGATGTTGTCACACATCCTCAAGCACAAGGTATTGCTCGTTTTGAAAAAGAGTTTTTAGCGTTTTTGAAAGAACAAAAATTAGACGTAAGGAATCATTTAGGTAAAAATTTTCCAGCTGGCGTGGTTCGTTATGCCCAGTTCTTGGACTCTCAAAACATGAAGCAATTTATAGCAGCTGCGGAACGTTGGAATGCAACACCGAACAAAGATGATGGAGCAGAACGTTTGGCTATGGCTCCTTATTACACAAATTATTTCCAGGAAATGCTTGATCTGAGTCCAGGTTTGGAAAGTGAGTTGGAGAAGAAGAGTATCGTATGGGAAAATCTTTCACCAAAAACGGAACCAATAGAATATACTAAAGAGGAATATGTAACATTTTTAACCCGTTTATGTGAGGTAATTAATTTAATTCCAATACAGGGCGAGGCAGCAAAAAATGCCAAGGCGACTTTTTTAAAGACTTGCCAGCTTGAATTGGAAAATCGAAGGCTGCGTGATTTGGTTATTGCTTAAATTTGAAGGTATTGTCATTCCTGCGCAGGCAGGAGCACCTTGCCAATATAAAAATGGGTTCCTGCCTGTACGGGGATGACAGATTTGAGTAGAGTTAAATCTAAGTCCCGGAGGCTATGGGTAGCATAGGGCGAGAATAAGGTGATATATGGACATAACTCCCTTTTTTAAATTAATGGTAGATCGCGATGCTTCTGATTTGTTTTTTAGTGTGGGAGCTCCTCCTAATATTAAAATCGAAGGAGTTATTTCACCTGTAGGGCATGCGCCGCTCAAAGCACAGCAAATGGCTGAAATTGCGTTATCATTGATGAATGATGATCAGCGTAAAGAATTTGAGGCTACTTGGGAACTTAACATGGGCCTCTCTATTTCAGGAGTTGGGCGTTTTAGAATTAACTTATTTCGTCAACGCGGCGATATCTCCATGGTGGTGCGTTATATCCAGAACAAGATTCCCTCGATTGAGCAGTTAAATTTACCCCCAATTTTAAAATCGATCGTTATGGAGTTGCGCGGCCTCGTTTTAGTAGTAGGTGCTACAGGATCAGGTAAATCAACCACATTGGCGGCAATGATTGATTACCGTAACGAAAATCAAAGCGGACATATTTTAACTATTGAAGATCCTATAGAGTTTATTCATCAACATAAAAAATCCATAGTCGACCAACGAGAGGTGGGTATTGATACAATGAGCTATGATAATGCATTAATCAATGCAATGCGCGAAGCCCCAGATGTAATTCTGATTGGTGAGATTCGGGAACGAAGTTCTATGAAACATGCTATTGCTTATGCAGAAACAGGACATTTATGTATTTCAACACTGCATGCCAATAATGCGAATCAGGCTATGGATCGCGTGATTAATTTTTTTCCTGAAGATGCACGCAAACAAGTATTGATGGATTTGTCACTTAATTTGCGCGCTATTATTTCAATGCGTCTTATTCCTGGCTTGAATAACCAACGCATGGTAGCCGTGGAGTTATTACTTAATACACCCTACGTTTCTGATTTGATTGAAAAAGGAAAGATTGATGACATTAAAGAAGCCATGGAGCGAAGTACAGAGCAAGGCATGCAGACTTTTGATCAGGCTTTATTAAAATTATATCGAGATGGTGCAATTTCCAAGGAAAATGCAATTAAATATGCTGATTCAAAAAATAATGTCGGTCTGCAAATTCGTTTAAACAGCGCCGACTTTGATTCACAAGATGATAATCTGACAATAGAAGAGGATTGATTTTTTTGGTCTCTATGTTAAAATTTAGGACAATTTGATTTCGATTAAGATCTATGATTCATGCCTGAATTTTTCCAACTTGAAGACATTGAACTAGGTCCTGCTTCACATGCAACGGGTCATGAAACGTACCTGCATGCGATATATACTCCTCCCGATAAAAAAAGACCTCCTTATCGAGTCATAGGTAAGAAAAATAAATACGGTCGCGCTGAACTCTCTCGTTTGGAAGTGATGTTTGGGCAATTGGCTCGTTTGCTATTATTATCTAATTTAACGCCTCTCAGTAATCTGGTAGTTGATGCTGACAATAATGTTGAGGGTTTGGCAGTGGAGCATCTTGGCTATGTCATCGCAAACAATGAAAAGCCAGGCACCTTTTTTTATGCTTTTAAGGACGAGGAAACAGGATGTGACTATGACCCTCCAACACAATACGATGATCCTACTCAAATACCCATTTATTTTATGGATAAAGTGCCTCAGGGATTTTATGCAAGTTTAGTCGAAGCAGAGATAGATGGAAAATTAACCATTGATTATGAATCTTTAGCCAGTATTCTCGCTACTTCCTATACCTTGGAGGAGGATGATTTACATAAAGGAAACTATGGTTTTTATCTGGTAGATCGAGCAGGGAAACCCCAGGTAGTATTCTTCAAAATTGATCATGATTTGATGTTTGTAGACAGTATCATGGGGTTTCATACCCGTCGCCCTTTCCATTTACTGCATGGTCCTCATGCTTTTGATATCACAAAAAATGATCTCAAATCTCTGGTATGTTTAGCCAATTCATCTAATTCCTATTGGCCAACAAAATTTGGCTATATTTCTAATCCTTTTGACAATAAAGAATGCCATAACTATGCTGATATTAATGCCTTCTCCCGCTTACTCAATAATCCTCAATTTATCCAAGCAAAATGGAAGTCTTTTTTTAAGCATATTTTAACTCCGAATGAGCTCATAATGCAGACATTAGAAGAATGTGCGGATATGAAGAAGGCATCTGATCGGGCAGAGGTCGCGTTAATGACTCAAACTGCCGTAGCACGGCTTGCGCGTTTGCGGGCGGCACTGTTTTCGATAAAAGAATTTCGCAACTATGTGAATGAATTGGAAGAAGATCAAATCCGGGCTTTATTTAAAGAAATCATACCTCCAAATTTGACTGAAACGCTTGAGCAACAGGTACAGGATACTTTTAATCAATATCGAAATTTGTGTAGAAATGCTGATGGATTTGAGAAAGGAGATACACCGTTACATATAGCAATCAGGCTGGGTGAATATCGTTACGAAGAAACTATAAGCATGTTTAGCGAGTTTATTAATGTAGAAAATGCTGCTGGTGAAACTCCCCTTGATATTGCATTGGAACTGATTCGCTCTGGGAACATAGATGAAAAAGATGTGCAGAAAAATGCAAAGCTAATCAGCAAGCATCTAATTGAGAATGGAGCGGATATCGCAAGAAAATACTTCGATCTCATGCCAATGATTCACGCTTATGCTTTTAATAATCCTTATCTGGAGGGAATTAATACCAGCATGCACTATAGATCCTTTAAGGCTATTTTAACCCAGATAGGTGAGGATCATCGATTTTGCCTCAAATATAAAAAAAATTTGGCACGTGAATGCATTGTGCAGTTTATCAAAGTGAACGAGGGGCGACCTGATTTTGAGAAGCGATTGGAGCGATTAAGAGATGATATAAACGGGTATTCATCTGAAGAAGAATCTGCGGGTGTAAAATATATACGCCAGTTACGCAGCAGGTTCTGGATTATTCGCCAGTTGCGGGGGTTATATGGTTGGACCTCAACGCAATGGGAAATTCATACAATGATTAATAAAGCGCTGGTAGGGAAAAAAGTCAAGGAACCCAGTTCTCTTTCATTCTTTTCTTGCAGTGATGAAATGGAAAAACCCTTTGCTTTTGAGCCGCAGGTAGTGATCTGAAACCTCTTGCGCTCACGTCTTACTTTTCTTCCAATATTCTTATCTCTTGCCTCTGGAATAGGTGTGACACAGCGGAACCAGGATTCATCTATTTATTTTTATTCAGACCCCTATGAGTTAATGCGTTTGCATCTGCCCTAATTGGAAGGGATAATTATGTCGGCAACGGGCGTAGGCGGCGCCAATCTTGGCAGGATTGGGATAAAATGCATAGTGGGTTGCTTTATATGCACAGCAGGGGACTGCACTGACAAAACAGCCTCTTTTCGCGTTCCAGCGATAACGGCCGTCTTCAGCAAGCTGCAATGTTCTGCCATCAAAACATACATAACGAGGCTGTGAAGGAATCTCACCAATGACACAGCCTTGAGCATAAGCAAAATGTGCTAATGTTAAGGAAAAGCCAAATAGTATGATTTTCATCACTTAATCCTTTAATCTTGCTATACTAATATATAAAGTTAGTTCATCTTACAGTCTTTATTCAAGCGGAATGTACTTATGCGATGAAAATTTAATGTTTAGTTAATAAAATAAGTTTAAAATAAATACATAATGGTTTGCGGAGTGTGTAATTATGGCTAGGAATAAAGAGTTTTTACAAACGTTACAAAATACTTCTTTGTTGAATGGATTAGGAACAACAAAAGAGATAACTGACGCGTTAGATGCAATATTAAGAGTTGATGCAGCTCAAGCAAACGATTTTCGTAATGCTGTGTGTGATCATCAGGCACTTTGGAAGCATATTGATCCGGTATATGAAGTGTCTAAATGGAAGATGAAAGATGGTAGGACAGGAAACGACCTATTGGACGCAAGGGACACTACTGATACGTTCCTGATGATGAAACAAGCCGCAGCTGAACAACGAATAAAATTTGGTATCAGTGCAATAAAGGATCAAAGCGTACTCTTACAAATTTTATCTCATAATACAGATGAATGTAGGGCTTATTTGGCGACAAAAGTTCCTGAAATCACTGGAGCGCACGGCTGGGTACCCTCAGTAAAACCCCCTTTGGTAGGAACTGTCCAACCTCCGGATACTAATAGCTCCACCAATATTTTGACTGATGATGCGATTAAAAGAATTAAACAACAGGCAGCGAATCAATTTTTGACAACAGTTATCGCTGAAGCAAAAGCAGATAAACTTCAATTATTAGAAAATCTTCTTACACATAAAAACGATCCGCATAATTTAAAGCTTGCTATGGAGGCATTGGGTATTCCTGTACGTTCAGAACAATTGTTTGCCCAATTAGATCCAGCTCTTAAGCGCGCAGTAAAAGATCGTGTAGACGTTCTAAAAAATGAAATTGCTATAGCTAAATTTAAGGAAGAACTGCAAAAGTTTGAAGACAGTCTTAAAAAACCTGAGGATCTTTTGAAAGAAACCGGGCTTTTAGGTAAAGACACAGTTCCCTTCCTTAATGATGTGGGAGCAAAGTTCCCTCCTCCTCCTCCCGACGATTATATAAATAGGGCGAAAGGTGATGGAAACGTGAAAACGCTTGTCGAAGACATGCATAAGCGTTTATGCGCTAAATACGTTGAAGAAAAATTAAAAAAAGTTTCCCCTATGAATGTAGTTCATATGGCTGAGGTATTGAAAGAAACGACTCATGTTGGAATAAAAACTAAAATAGACACTCATGGTTTTATCCCCGAAGCTCATATCCGTAACCGAGCTATAGTGGATAATCCAGAGCAAAACCGTTTATTTAAAGCGTCTTTAATAAAAAGTTATGTAAAGGAATTAACAGGTACACCTAACAAAGCGATTATTGAAAAGCTTGCCAAACCAGAAACAGACATTAAGGAAATTAGAAGAGAGTTAGCAGCAAAAATAGGTAATGGTATCACCGAGGGGCATTTAGAGTGCCTGCAAGACTCTGATTTGAAAGAGATAAAAGAATCTGCTCGTCGTGAAGCATTCAAGTTGTTAGCTGGAGAAGGAAATCATTCTAAATTAATTGAAGCATTTAGTTCGTTGCCTGATAAAAAACAACAGGAGCTCCTTAACCTTAAGCCTGAGAGCTTCCGTTCTATATTGAATGCAAAGACTAAAGGAGAACTCAAGTTTTATTTGGGAAATGATGTTAACGGAAAAGACGATTATCTTGTAGGGATAATTACAGAAAATAAAAGCAATGCTTTTATAAAACAAATAAATAATATTGAAATAGTGAAGATTTTGGTTGGTTTAGAATCGCCTGTCACAATTACGGGATTGAACTCTGACAAAATTAAAGCAATCAATGATATTTTATTGGCAAAGCGTGCCGTTGATTTGGCCCAGGATGCCAACATAGCTGATTATAAAGCGGTGATTGATGAGCTTTTCACGCAATGCGGAATAACAAACGATGTTGCTGGTCTTAATAAACAAAATTTTTATGCAGCATTCAATTTAAATCCAGCAGGGACGGCTTTTGTTAATCGAGTAGCTGTAGGTGGTAATACAATCAGCGATAAAATCCAAACGCAACATAGTCATAACCAGCAATTGTATGCTAAGTTGCATACCCTTAGAAATCCCGTGGGCGCTCCTCCCCCCCCTCTTGAGCCTGGTTACGAAAAATTACTGGATGTTTTATTAAGGGTAGAGAAACAAGCCCCACTTAATCCTGATGCTCCAGTGAACTTACGAGATGAATTTTATAAAAGCTCGACTTTAGATAAATTTCTTACTGCCTCTCAGTTGCTACAACCTGTAAAAGACCAACTCAAACAGCAACTTTCTACTGAGGATTTTAATAATATACGAAAAGGACTCAAAACCGATACAGCTAAAAGTACTAATGTAAATGATACCACTAAAATAAAGAATGATATCGATGAAGCAGAAAAAGCCTATGAAGTGGTTGAAGAAAGAACTCAGGCGCTTAAAGGGCGTCTGAATGATATAGCTGTCATTGTCGACATTAGTCCGAGTCATGGCAAGAAGGCCCCTCAATTTGTAGGACAATCCCAGGAAAAACTTAGAAAATCTCATGAGACCTATAAGTCTTTACAAAAAGAGTGCTTGAATAGTATCAGCTACTTGGATAAAGCGTACAAAGAAATTCAAGCCTTAAGACCTACCATCCCTGTGCCGCTGCAAAATCCTCCCGCAAGTAATCAACAGGTAGCAGATCGTGCAAAACAAATAACAGAAGCAAAGCAGTTGGATAGGAATATTAACTATCAACTCAATGAATTGTCAGTTCTATTGGATAAGTATCGAACGGCCTATAAGGTAACAACAAAAGAGATATTACCTGCACTTGAAAAGGCATATAAAGACTCTGAGAGAGTAACGTATCAATCTTATGATCTTACAATCACTCGTCGGAGCCATAAAGATGCTTTGAATATGGGGCATAAATATACCGATCCAGATGATCCCCACATCATCGCTAAACCAAAAGTTCGAAACACTTCTGTTCTGCCGGGGCAAACTCCTGAGTCACTTTTTAAATCAACGGGAAAACCAGGCACAGACGAGGTGATCTGCTTTGATACATCTAGAAACGCAACCGTTGTAGTTCCAGATCCTACTAATCCAAGGAGTGGTGTAAATAAAAGCGTCACTATTGAAGGACGTTTTACTTATGATCCCTCACCCAAAGGCGGTATTTCTGGAACGATGACGGGAACTGATGTTACACGAGCTATGCCAGGAAAATATGAGGTCGTACAATCTCCTAAGGATAATGACACGGGCAAGCATAGAGGGAAGGAAGTAGTAGATGAGCAAGTCGATTTTTATATGAAAATGGCTTCACAGATCCTTTCTAATGTCAAACTCCCGCTTAATAAAAAAATAGTAATAGAGGGTGTTCGTGGCAAAGAGGACGAAGTAAAATTTTTACACACAGCATTACTTCTTACTGGTGAAAAGATAGGCCTTAAACCTGGTGACTTTAAGGTTGTTGGCGATGCTAATTATAATCCGCAAAATGAAAGAAAGAAAACAGCTGGCATAGACAGAGGATTTTCTGATACCTCTTGGTATAAGCAGCATTTCGAATCCAGAAAAGATGGAATTGTCAAGAATCATCTTGAAAAATTCGAAGACCAACATAAGGACAAGAAAACGCAAGCAAAGAAAACAGAAAAAGTAAGTAGCAACCTGCAAAGTACTATGAAGGAAGAGTTCAGTGTGGGAAGGGAGATTGAGAAAGAGACTAGGGAAAAACAAAAACAAGAAGGCATATCGCCGGAGGTTGCACGAGTAATAGCTAATAATAGTTAATGTTATACACTAATAACACTAATGAATAACAATAAGGGGTTATACAATTGAACTCAAACCAATTGGCGATTGGTGTATTTGACTCAGGGATGGGTGGTTTGACTGTTTTGCGTGCGTTACGAGAGGGGTTGCCGCAAGAATCATTTATTTATTTAGGGGATACTGCTCGACTTCCATATGGTACTAAAAGTCCGGATACCGTAAAACAGTATGCCATGCAAATGGCAAAATTGCTGGTAGAACGACGAATTAAGGCATTAGTGATTGCTTGTAATACCGCAACGACAGCAGCATTGTCCTATTTGCAAGAAATGTTACCTGATATGCCGGTACTTGGAGTAGTGGCTCCAGGTGCGGCGGCAGCAGCTGCAGCGACTAAAAACAATCGCATTATTGTTTTGGCGACTGAAACAACCATTGCATCGAATGCATACCAGAAGCTTATTACCCAACAATTGCCCCAGGCCATCATTAATACTCGAGCATGCAGC
Source organism: Legionella parisiensis (assembly GCF_001467945.1). Classification (GTDB taxonomy): domain Bacteria; phylum Pseudomonadota; class Gammaproteobacteria; order Legionellales; family Legionellaceae; genus Legionella; species Legionella parisiensis. The sequence continues at coordinate 1,155,649 of NZ_LNYQ01000013.1, read as the reverse complement.
GTTCTGGTTGCTTTAGCAGAAGAAGGAATGGTGACCAATCAAGTAGCTCGCGAGGCCTTAAAGCATTATCTGGATGGTTTTACTAACGAAGATACAGTTCTGTTAGGATGTACGCACTTCCCGGTATTTAAGCCTTTGTTAAACAAGTTACTCCCTCAAGGCGTTACTATAGTCGATTCAGCACATGCAACGGCGCTGGCACTGCATCAGTTGCTCGAAAAACAGGATTTGTTGAATGATGCTCCTTCTTTAAGTTGTAGAGTAGATTATTTAGTAACTGATTCAATCAAACGTTTCCAGATTGTAGGCGAGATATTTTTGGGCGAACAACTGATGTTAGATAATATTGAACTTGTGGATGTGAAATCCTAAGATGATTTCATGGATCTTAGGGGGCGAAGCTGAGCCCTAGCTTCAAGCTCAGAGTATTAAAGCTTTCGTTTCATTCAATACGCAAGTAACTCTGTCATCCCCGCACAGGTCGGGCTCCATTTTTAAATTGGTAATGTAACTCATCAGGGATTGGATTCCTGCTTACGCAGGAATGACATAGTCTGCTTTTGTTCTTGGTTTGACGGCTATGAAGCCGTGATATGGGTGGAATTATTCTTCTTTAGGCGGGCGGTTCATTAGATTTTGGACTACCTGTTTTGGACTAATTTTTCCCTGTAAAAGGGCATTAATTTGCTCACAAATAGGCATTTCAACGTGATGTTGTTTGGCGATAAAGCAGACTTGTGAGGCGTTATATTTTCCTTCTACCACTTGACCAATTTGCTTTTCTGCCTCAGGGATACTGATATTTTTACCCAGAAGTAAACCAAAACGGCGGTTTCGTGATTGATCATCTGTGCAGGTTAAGACTAAATCCCCCACACCGGCCAAGCCAAGGAATGTCTCTGCTCGAGCCCCTAAAGCAAGCCCCAAGCGTTCCATTTCTGCTAAGCCGCGTGTGATTAATGCTGCTTTGGCATTCGCTCCATATCCCAAACCATCACTAATACCACACCCAATCGCTAAAACATTTTTAATCGCACCGCAAATTTGGACACCAATCAGGTCATCACTCAAGTAAACACGAAGATTATTGTGGTGAAGCAATTCACGGATTTCTTTTTGATACTCTGAATCATTAGAGGCTAAAGTCACAGCCGTAGGTAAAAAATTTGCTACTTCTTTGGCGAATGATGGTCCTGAAATAATTGCTTGCGGAAAGGTGGAACCAAAGGTTTGACTCACTAAATTGCTTAGTAATTGATGGCTTTGTGGATCAATTCCTTTAGTTAACCAGGTTAAGCCACGAGGTGCATTTTTAATTTTAGTAATAATTGTTGCAAATGCATGGGAGGGCACGGCGATAATGAGGTAACTGGCTTCGTCTATACACTGCTCAAAATGAGCTGTGGGTTCCAGGGTTTTAGGAAAATCGATACCAGGTAAATAGCGTGAGTTTGTTTTTTTTTCCTTCATAAGAGCAACATGCTGCGGATCATGTCCCCAGAGCAAAACGCGATGTCCTGCTTGGGCTAGATGAATTGCAACTGCAGTGCCCCACGAGCCGGCACCTAATATAGCAATATTTTTTTTGTTCATTTTATGCTCTTAAACAGAGGTTAAATAGCGCTTGGGTGCAATGTCATTAAGTTAAAGAATTTTATCTCCCTTTAACGACTTGGCTTGTCCCTGAGGAATAGTTTTTACCTTACGTACCGCGCTTTATGTGCGGCATCCAGAACGATGCTTTGAAGTATTGCTGAGTTTTTTAAAGCAAAATCTCTGGATACAGTACATAAAGCGCAGTAAGTAGAGAGGTTTTATAAAAATTTATCATTTAATGAGCGTGTATCTATTCCTCAGGTTTGTCCTCAGAGACTGTTTTTCAGTGTACGTACTTATACTTATTAAGCTTGACCTTCTTTTTGTTTTTCTGCAACTTGCTGCATATATAATGCATCGAAATTAATGGGTGCCAATACCAGTTGGGGGAAACTACCGCGAATTACTTGCGAAGTAATCGCTTCACGAGCATAAGGGAACAGTATATTGGGGCAGAAGCTATTTAATAAATGGTCTAATTGGTTTTCAGGAGCACCCTGAATGGTAAAAATACCTGCTTGTTTTACTTCCACCAGAAAAGCTGTAGTTTTTTTGTTGGTTACTGTAGTCGTCACTGTCAAAACAACTTCATAAACGCCTGCCTCAAGTTGGGTGTTGCTGGTGTTGATTTCAAGATTCAGTTCAGGTTCCCATTGTTGCTGAAATACAGCAGGGGTATTCGGTGTTTCAAAAGATAAGTCTTTAGTATAAATTCTTTGAATCATGAATTGAGTTTCATTTTGATTTTGTTGTGTTTGGTTTGCTTGTTCACTCATGATATTGTTATCCTCTTAGTAATTGGTCGAGTTTTCCCTGGGCATCCAGGGCATATAAGTCATCGCAGCCACCAATATGTTGGCCATTAATGAAAATTTGCGGTACAGTCCGCCTGCCGCTTTTGGTTATCATTTCATCACGTAATTCTGGTTGCAAATCAATACGAATCTCCGTAAATGAAGTGTGCTTTAGTTGCAATAATTCCTTGGCTTTGACACAGTATGGGCAATAAGCAGTACTGTATATAATCACTTCAGCCATAATTTATTTCCCTTTAATCAGAGGTAGCTCAGCATTTTGCCAGGAAGTAATTCCACCGCTAAGAACATGGGCTTGGTAACCTTGAGCGCGAATTTTGCTGGCGATAGTTTGAGCTTCAACAGCTCGTGCAGCGATTAGAATGAGCGGTACATTCTTATATTTATCCATTTTTTGTTGTTCAAAATCTTCGCTTTTGACATTGATTGAATCAATAATATGCCCTTGTTTAAAAGCTTCTTTCTCACGCAAATCAATGACTACAGCATTTTCATTATTGATTAAATCAACAGCGGTCTGGGGAGTCAGTTCTTTTGCTTTCTTTTTTTGCGTGACTAACTCATTGATAAAAGTAAGGAGTAAAATCACAATGAGGGCGAGCCATAGCTGCCAATGATTCATGATAAATTGACCTAAATGTTCCATGTTCTCTCTTGATGTTATATGAATATAATGTAGCGAATTATCCCCAGAATGAGGTCTTAACGCAAGTATAGGAATTATTTAAATGTAGCCTGGGCGTAGCGTACTGAAAGCTGGGAATAAAAATGTGCATTCAAAATCCCGGATTTTGCTACGCGGCACCCAGGCTACGATTCTGGAGGTTGATCTTTCTTTCTTTTGAGGAGTACATACACGGCGCCGCTTCCGCCATCCTTGGGTAAAGCACTATGAAATGCCAAGATCTCATCTAACTGTGGTAACCAGCGGTTCAATAAATTCTTAATCACAGGGGGTGCACCAAGATAACCTCCTTTGCCATGAATAATGAGTAAGCACTTTTTGCTGCTTTCTGTCTGAGTCTGAATAAAGTGACATAAGATATCACGGGCTTTGTCACTCTTTAAACCATGTAAATCCAAACGGGCTTCCCATGGGATTTTTCCATATTTTAATGCTTTAAATTGCTGGTTGGAAAGGCTTGGGCGGGTATAGGACAAAATTGTTTCAGAAAAAACGGTGTCCACAATCGTATCAGATAAGTAATATTCTTTTTTCCTTTGGGTTTCCAGGGATTTATTTTTTTTAGGCTGAATTGAAGGCTTAGGCATTTCAACTTTTACCCGTTTTGTTTTTTCATTTAATGGTTTTACCGAACGCATGGATTCGCGAAATAGGGCTTTGTCCTCATCGGATAAAAAATCATCAGCCATTTTTTACTATAAATAATTGAGTGATATTTGAAGTATAACCCAGATTGTTAGGCTGCTTGAATAAGCCTTTCTTTGTAACTCGCTATGGAGAATTGCTTCATATTTCCTCGCTTATCTATCCTGATGAGTTTCCGCAGCAGCCTAAATAAACTTGAGTTACACTTGGCTTCACCGCGATTACTACTTTTGTTGATTAACATAGGGTACAATTTGTACTTTTTCTTAATGAGAATTAACATCCAATGAGCAATTATATACTTAAGGAAACGGAAGAATTAGTCACAATTTTGGATTTTTTACGTTTTAGCGTGTCTTGTGCAATTAATGCAAATTTGTATTATGGTCATGGCACCGATAATGCTTGGGATGACATGCATTCATTGATTCTGAGAAGCTTGTCTTTACCTTATGATTTAGAGTCAAACTGGCTTAATGCACGTTTAACTGCGAGTGAAAAAAAACATTTATATCAACAACTGGAAAAGCGCATTAATCAACGTGTGCCCGTTCCCTACTTGATAAAAGAAGCTTATTTTTGTGATATTCCATTTTATGTAGATGAACGCGTCCTTATTCCTCGTTCGCCCATAGCTGAGCTCATAAAAAATGAATTTTCCCCCTGGATCGATCCGGATAGAGTACATCGAGTTTTGGATTTGTGCACTGGCAGCGGATGCATTGCTATAGCGTGTTGCTACGCTTTTCCTGAAGCAGAGGTTGATGCAGTTGATATTTCCAGCGAAGCACTTGCCGTTGCGGCAATTAATCGCGAACAGTTAGGTGTTGAGGATCAACTAACTTTAATTGAATCAGATTGCTTCTCGAAAGTGCCTCAGGTAGGCTATGATTTAATTGTCAGCAATCCTCCGTACGTAGGTAAGGAAGAGATGCAAATGCTACCAGATGAGTTTCGCCACGAGCCTGTTTTGGCTTTGGAAACAAGCAATAATGGACTGGCTATTGTTGAAACAATTCTCCATAATGCCCATGATTATTTAAACGAACAAGGCATTTTGGTTGTAGAAGTAGGGAATAGTGAGGCGGCTTTATGTGATGCTTATCCCCATGTCCCTTTCACCTGGCTTGAAATGAGTTATGGTGGGCATGGTGTATTTTTATTAACTAAGCAACAACTACAAGAGTACTTTAATGTCCGGTAATACATTTGGAACTTTATTTGCAGTAACCACTTTTGGTGAAAGCCATGGCCCTGCTATTGGTTGTGTGGTTGATGGCTGCCCTCCAGGGCTGCAGCTGCGGGAAGAAGACATCCAACCTTTCCTGGACAAACGAAAACCTGGACAATCCAAATACACAACACAACGCAGAGAGGAAGATAAGGTTCAAATTCTTTCTGGTGTTTTTGAAGGTAAAACTACAGGTGCGCCTATTGCCTTGTTAATTCATAATACTGATCAACGATCTCGGGATTATGAAGAAATCAAAAATTTATTTCGTCCGGGACATGCGGATTTTACCTATTACCATAAGTACGGTCATCGAGATTATCGTGGAGGTGGGCGATCTTCCGCACGCGAAACAGCGGCACGTGTAGCAGCCGGAGCAATTGCTCGATTGTATTTACAACGTCATCTAAATTTGGAAATAGTGGGTTATTTACAGCAAATGGGTGATTTGGTTTTGCACTTTGAAGATGAGGCAGAAATTAATAATAATCCTTTTTTCTGTCCCAATGCTACTCAAATCCAGGATCTTGCCGATGCAATCGAGCATTTAAGAAGGGAAGGAGATTCGGCAGGTGCTCGGGTAAAGTTAATCGCTAAAAATGTGCCTGTAGGATTGGGTGATCCTGTATTCGATAAACTGGATGCAACTTTAGCTTATGCTATGATGTCTATTAATGCAGTTAAAGGCGTTGAGGTAGGTGCAGGATTTTCAGCAGTGAATCAATTGGGGTCAGTACATCGCGATCAAATGTCACGCCAGGGATTTCTCAGTAATCATGCCGGTGGAATTTTAGGGGGCATTTCCACAGGACAAAATATAGAGGTTAGTATTGCATTAAAACCGACTTCGAGTATAACTACTCCAGGAAAAACACTCGATGTTTTTGGGGATGAAGTGACTGTAGTCACTAAAGGTCGGCATGATCCCTGTGTGGGAATTAGAGCTGTGCCAATAGCCGAAGCAATGATGGCTTTAGTGTTGATGGATCATTATTTGAGACATAAGGCATTAACCAATTAATAATTTTTTCCAAAAATCTCTACAGCGTATCCATAGAGAGTACAACAAAAAGACGCTACAGACGGCTAAAGAGATTCTGGATACCGCGCATAAAGCGTAGGATTGAATTTAATGGCAATGAGATTACATGTTCCCTCCTAATTAAGAGAGGAAATACTTAAGATATAGAAGAGGTTAAGAATGAGCAGAGAATTAAATATAGCCATTGTTGGTGTCACTGGTGCAGTTGGTGAAACTTTTTTAACTGTACTGGAAGAGCGGGATTTTCCTGTAAAGACTCTTTATCCATTGGCTAGTTCTCGTTCCGTAGGTAAAACAGTAACGTATAAAAAAGAGCAATTGGACGTTTTAGATCTCGCAGAATTTGATTTTAGCAAGGCCGATATTGCTTTATTCTCAGCGGGTGGTTCTGTATCTAAAGAATATGCACCTAAAGCTGCTGCAAGCGGATGTGTAGTTGTCGATAATAGCTCGTGTTTTCGTTATGAAGAGGACATTCCTCTGGTTGTTCCGGAAGTTAATCCACACCGTATTGCTGAGTATAAAAACAGAGGCATTATTGCCAATCCCAATTGCTCCACGATTCAAATGGTAGTTGCCCTGAAGCCTTTATATGATGCAGCAGGTATTACTCGTATCAATGTCGCGACGTATCAATCTGTTTCGGGTACTGGGAAAAAAGCTATTAGTGAGTTGGTTTCACAAGTAGGGGATCTGTTGAATGGCCGGCCTGCCAATGTCAGTGTTTACCCCCAACAAATTGCTTTTAACGCGATTCCGCATATTGATCAATTTGAAGACAATGGTTATACCCGTGAAGAAATGAAGATGGTGTGGGAAACACGTAAAATTATGGAAGATGATAATATTATGGTCAATCCTACAGCGGTTAGGGTGCCAGTTATTTATGGACACTCCGAAGCCATTCATTTGGAACTAAAAAAGCCTTTAACAGCTGAAGAGGCACGTCAAATTCTTTCTAAAGCTCCGGGTATTAAAGTGGTGGATAATGTGAGTAAAGGAAGTTATCCAACTGCACTAAAAAATGCGATAGGTCATGATGCAGTATTTGTCGGTCGAATCCGACAAGACATTTCACATCCCAATGGATTAAATTTGTGGGTAGTTGCAGATAACATTCGTAAAGGCGCTGCGTCTAATGCCGTGCAAATTGCTGAAATTCTGCAACGAGAATATTTATAGCTCCAAATGGCACCGGCCTATTTAAAATTTGCTAGATTGAGTCGCGAGACCTTGATTTTCGAGTACCGAAGCGCAATATATATAAGTATGTGAGTATCGGAGCACAGCAAAGCAAGATCTTGCGCTCAAGAGAGTAGCGTTATAAATAGGCCTTAAAAATCCTCCTACTTTTTATAACGTACGTTATACTTTGATTAACACAATTGGATTTTTGAAAATATGCTAAATGAATATTATTTAACCGATGATATCGATGAGCCTGTTCTCGCGAGTAGTATTTTATCTTATGCTACTCATAATGTTTCTGCTAAACGGTATCATGAATTAAAGACAGGATATATCCCCTGGGAAGCAAAACTGGACCTTTCTGAATTACAGCCCGAGAGTGCCCGCAATTCCTTGTTGGAATTTATTCGAAAACAGGTGAAAAATAATAAACAATGCATACTCATTATTCATGGTGTAGAAGGCCCTAAAAATGCTCTCCCTCTAGTAAAGAATTTAATCAACCACTGGTTGCCACAAATCCAAGAGGTTGCAGCTTTTCACAGTGCACAACCTAAAGATGGTGGCATTGGTGCAGTGTATGTTTTGCTTAAAACAACCCAGGATCTTCCGAAACCAACTCGCATCGAAAAAAGTACCTCCTTTTTAGTTGTTGAGACTAAGGCTATGGAACGTCAGAGACGTTTGGCCGAACAGCAAGGGGAGCGAAGGATCGCATTAGTGAAAGCTAGAGAACACTCTGACTACGAAGCTCAGCCCGGTCCTGAAGGGGAGTTGCAAAATAATATTTTGCAACATCCAGCATTAGATAGTCAGCGTTTTGATGGTGTTGATTCTCCTTTAAACCCTGAACCTCCATTAAATACCGAGGCGCGGCGAGAATATGATAATGAACGACGTAATCAGGAGCAAGAAAAGCAACTGCGTTTAGGTCATATGCCAAAATTTACCAATACACCTAAACCTAGAGGTCCTTATTAATGACAATAGCAAGTGACATAATCAGTCATCGAATGCCTGATTTTGAAGCTTACCTTCGAGCAGGAGAGTCGTTAGATGACATTGATGAATACGGTTTTACGCCTCTAATTGAGTGTGTGATTACGCGTCAAATTGAAATTGCTGAGCAACTAATTGTTCGTAAAGTTGACATCAATAAAGCGGATGTAACCGGGCGTACCCCTTTGCATTGGGCTGTAGATAATAATGATGTCGCGATGGCGGAGTTGTTATTAAATAACGGAGCAGATCCCAATGCCTATACGCGCAATGGACTATCTATTTTGGTTTATCCTGTATTGCGCAATCAGGAAACACTCAAGCATTTACTCTATCAAAATGGTGCTAAGCTTGATTTTGCCCTTGATTTTATTAATGGCAAATTGATAGGACATCGTTTTGAATTACAAGGAGATGTGGATATAGTCAATGCCAAGGGTGAGTTTATTGAACTGGATTATGAAGGATTTATCCTTGAATTTACTGTTGCAGTCATAAGAGATGCCTTAAGGCGTTTTATCAGTAGTTATTCAACCCGACATTTGCGTGAGTATTTTCCCTTGGCCCATGTCATCATGGATGCATTTTTACTTGCAGAAGAGCTGTTGCAATATCAACACTTGCCTTTTCTGGATAAACAGCATATGCAGCGACTGAATGATTTATTGAAAGCTCCTATGTTAATTCTTCCGGCAGCAAGTCGTGGTCATGCCATGGGTTTTATCCGTTTTGGCCAATGGTGGGCAAAAATTGATCGAGGGGAAAACAGCCTGCAGGAAGGAAGTGTTAATATCTATAAAATTACTACTCCTGAAGCACTCAATGCACGTTTTTTACAAAGTTTTCTCTATAAAAAACAGCCAAGACGTTATTTTCACCAGCAGATTAATCAACAATTAGGTTTGGTACCAGTGACAAAAATGCCGATTAGTTCACAAATAAGTGGCAATTGCTCTTGGGCTAATATACAAGCGATTGTAGCGGTTGCTTATGCGATTCAAAAATTGGAGCAAAGCAGTGTTTTTAATTCAGACTCTGCTATGGCCTTTTATAACGAGTGGGTAGCATGGGATAAGGAACGGGCTATAGATGAATGCATCCAACGTTTTTATTTGGCTAATCCTGTGCGTAAAGCAAGCATTGCGGCAATGCTAGGGGGTGTTTTATTTCAAGCATGCAACTACGCTAACAGGCGGCATTTAGAGATGGCGGAGAAAATACTTAAAATTTTAACTCTCCCTGATTATGAGTACATTTTGAAAAGTTATCTTGAAGAATATTGCATTAAAAGATTAACAAAAAAAGGGAATAATTTGCTTAAAATTCTTGATGATTGCGGTATCAATCCTAATATTGGTGTTAATCCCATTGCCACTGATTTATGATTTTCTAGCCTTTCGATGTTCAAGCTACAAAGGTCATTTCACTTATTTTTTCGGCTATAATCAAAAGGTAAGTACTACCTTATTCTAGACAGGGAGATCATTATGTTAAAGTGGGCCCTCATCTTTTTAGTTGTTGCCATTGTTGCAGGTTTATTTGGTTTTCGTGGGATTGCGTCTACGGCTACCAGTATTGCCAAAGTGCTCTTCTTTTTGTTTATTATTATTTTTCTGGCATTTTTGATTTTGAGTTTATTTGGAACCGCATCACTTACGGCGGTACCGTGATCCGGATGACGCGAGGCATGGAAAGATAACAAAGGGAATCAGTTATTTGTGCCAGGATACCTAAATAATAAAGCAGAGCTGTCTTAACTTTTAAAATTAAGACAGTTTGCTAGATGTTTGACTTTCTTTAAGTTGGACCTATTGGGCTGCACAGTTACCCATAGAATTTTTTATGTTAGGGATGCGATATCAATAACAAAACGATAGCGAACATCACTTTTCACGACGCGTTCGTATGCTTCGTTGACTTGTTGTATAGGGATTAATTCAATATCAGATGCGATGTTGTGTTTGCCGCAAAAATCGAGCATTTCCTGAGTTTCTTTAATGCCTCCGATCATTGATCCCGCTAAACTTCTACGTCTTCTTATCATGGAAAATGGATTAACGGGGATGGACTCTTCTGGAATACCAACAACGACCATGGTTCCATCGCGCTTCAGTAAATTGATGTATTCGTTCCAATCGATTTTTGCGGAAACAGTACAGATGATAAGATCAAAATAATTAGTTAATTTTTGAAAAGTCTCAGGATCCGAAGTAGAAAAAAAATGATCTGCGCCCATGCGTTTACCGTCCGCTTCTTTACTCAGAGAATGACTCAATACAGTTACTTCAGCTCCCATTGCATGGGCTAATTTAACTCCCATATGTCCAAGTCCGCCTAAACCTAAAATACCTACACGTTTTCCAGGGCCAGCATGCCAATGTCTTAGAGGGGAGTAAAGAGTTATTCCTGCACAAAGAAGGGGAGCTGTCGCATCCATCGGTAAATTTTTAGGAATTTTCAGGACGTAATTTTCATCCACGACAATTTTGGTAGAGTAGCCGCCTTGAGCAAGGTTGCTACTATTTTGCTCAAGATTGTTGTAGGTTAAAGTCATCCCTTTTTCGCAAAACTGTTCTATTCCTTCATGGCAGCTTTCGCATTGTCGGCAAGAATTAACAAAACAACCAACACCAACAGGATCACCCACCTTAAACTTCGTAACGGATGAACCTACCTGACTTACTACACCAATAATTTCATGTCCTGGAACCATTGGAAATAAAGAGCCACCCCATTCGTCTTTCACTTGATGGATGTCTGAATGACAAATACCGCAATAATGGATGTCAATGAGGACATCATTTTTCTCAACATCGCGGCGAACAAATGAATAAGGGGTGAGTGGAGCTTTTGCACTTTGAGCAGCATATCCTTTTACTGGTATCATTCAAAACTCTCCTTGTGTGTTCAGTAATTGTGGGGCTGGGAACCTTATAAAATTGCCCTCCGGATGATTTATTTTTTGGCTGGTGAACATATAGCCCTTAATCCAGAGTAGCGTTTTAACAGAGCATTAAATCCTGAGCGAAGGTGAAGCTCAGGATTTAATAGATCAACTTTATTCTTTTATTGCCGGTTCTCTTTTTTTATTGCTCTCTCCTTTGGCAGCAGAGGATTTAATATTTCCTTGCTGTTGGGGTCCTTTTCTACGATTTTGACCTGAAGAAGCTTGAGCTTGACTCGTGCTTGGACTGGTTCTTTGCTGTTGATTACCACTGGGCCGGCGTCGTCGGTTTTGTGGTCTTCTGTCTCCAGGACCTTTGGATGTTTTTGTTTGAGGTTGATTGCGGCTATTCATTCTTTTAGATTGGCTTTGGGGTGCCGTACTTAAAGAATCTGGTTGCCCACTTCCAAATAAACTTGACCATAAACGTTTGATAAAACTAGCCTGGGAACTTTTTACAGGTGGATGTTCTGTAAATGATTTTACCGCAGGTTCATCACGTAAAGAGGCTTCTCCCTCATTACTGGCAACCTGTAATTCCGGTTGTTGGATTAAAGTATAACTGGGCTTTTTAGATTTACCCACATTATCTTCTTTTAGACGCGTGATTGAATATTGTGGTAAGTGCATATAGGGATTGGCGATAATCATTACTGAGACGCTATGTCTTTTTTCAATCTCTCGAATGAAAGTGCGTTTTTCATTGATGATGAAGGTTGCCATTTCCGCAGGAAGTTGTACTTGTATTTCAGCGGTCTTTTCCTTTAATGCTTCTTCTTCAATTAGACGCGTAATAGCCAGCCCATGAGACTGAATGTTACGAACAGTACCACGCCCCTCACAACGTGGGCAAACTTCCTGAGCACTCTCACCCAATGATAATCTGAGACGTTGACGAGACATTTCCAAAAGACCAAAACGAGAGATACGTCCAATCTGGATACGTGCTCTATCTGCCTGTAATGCTTCTTTCAAGCGATTTTCTACATCACGTTGATTTTTACTGGAGCTCATATCGATAAAATCAATAACGACCAAGCCACCCAAATCACGTAGACGCAACTGACGGGCAATTTCATCAGCGGCTTCGATATTTGTATTGAAGGCTGTTGCTTCAATATCTGCCCCACCTGTTGCTTTAGCTGAGTTGACATCAATTGAAACCAGAGCCTCGGTTCTGTCGATCACCAAAGCACCTCCAGAAGGCAACATCACTTGCCGTTGAAATGCAGTCTCTATTTGGCTTTCAATTTGATAAAAGTTAAACAAGGGGATGCTGCTATTATAGAGCTTCAGATTTGGTAAAAATTCTGGTTTTACTCGCTCAATATATTGTTTGGCTTTGATGTAAGAAATCTGATCGTCAATGATGATTTCGCTGATTGACTTGCGTAAGTTATCGCGAATAGAACGAATGATGACATCACCTTCTTGATGAATCAAACAGGGAGCAAGCTCTGTATTATAAGCTTGTTTGATTGATTGCCATTGATTGCACAGCATATCCAGGTCATCTTGCAATTCTTCTTGGCTTTTACCTACTCCGGCTGTGCGGATAATAAGTCCCATATCTTCGGGTAAAGTCAGTGCATTGAGTGTTTCACGCAGCTCATCGCGCTCGTCTCCTTCGATACGTCGTGAGATACCACCAGAACGAGGATTATTAGGCATTAGAACCAGATAGCAACCGGCTAAGGTAATGAAAGTTGTCAGCGCGGCACCTTTGCTGCCCCGTTCTTCTTTATCTACTTGGACCAGTAATTCCTGGCCTTCACGGATTAACGCAGTAATTGGTGGTTTTTCATCGCCAAATTCGTCAGGATTTTTGCTTAGATATTCAGGTGCAATTTCTTTGAGAGGCAAAAAGCCCTGACGTTTAGAACCGTACTCTACAAAAACAGCATCGAGGCTTGGCTCTCGTCTGGTAACGGTTGCTTTATATATATTCCCCTTTTTTTTCACTTCACCAGGACATTCAATATCCAGGTCAAATAAATAACGGTCTTTCACAAGTGCAACACGAACCTCTTCAGTTTGTATTGCATTGATTAACATTTTTTCCATCTATTACCCCATAATTGGGCGCAGCCATTTAAGCTGAGATAGTATAAGGCTCAAAAAATACCTTAGAGGTTCAATTTGATTTACTGACATTTCTACGTTATTGGCTGATGTCGCGATTTTCCGTGCTACGCTGCATACAGTAGTATGCTTTATTGCACTGTTTGGAACCCCGGGTTTTTCACCGCAAGTAGGTGATAGATCAGTAGAATCTGGAATCGAACAATAAGCGATGTGATCTTTAGGCGAACCCATGGCCGTGTGAACAGACCTTACGCATGTTCCCTGCTTAACCGACCTCTTTTGAAAAGTAGAGGATAATTGCGGTGTGGATACGTTGCGCGAATCCCCATGTACTGATACGTACACTCCGGTTCCGCGCTCCGCTCCTTCCGGCATTTGTCTCTCTGCAGCGAGTTTCGAAAGAGGTCTAATTAGAGGTGCATACTGTGAAATATACTGGTTACAAATCAAACGGGTTGAAATATGAAGCCAAAGGCGTGCGAAAACCCTGAAGTAATTCGTAATCGGTATAAAGCATGTCTGGCATGCGTAGGTTTCTGTCAAAAATATGCTCAATTTATCTCTGGCATTGGGTCGCTTCCTTATATCTTTTAGCTTAAATGGAAGCGCTATTTTTTATTTAATAATATTTAACACGTAATTATTCATTTAGGTTGGGTTAAACCCCCATTTCCTCAATGACTAGCATATACTTTAAAGTAAATAGTCACGCTTTTTATTTAAATGCGTTATAATTCGGTTGCATGGAAATTTTCCCATGCTACGGGTGATCATATCAAAAAAATCACGCCCAGAAAACAGGTTTATTGACAATGAATGAAGTAAGTTATAAAGAAATCAGTAATGAAGAAGAAGGCCAACGTTTGGATAATTACTTGATTCGTATTTTAAAAGGTGTTCCCAAAAGCCATATTTACAGGATTATACGTGGCGGAGAGGTCCGGGTTAATAAAAAAAGAGCACAAATCAATTCCAGATTGCATGCAGGGGACAGTGTTCGTATTCCTCCAATTCGCTTGTCAGAATCAAAAGAGGTATTTGTCGGTGATGCTTTGGCAAAACGGTTGAAGGACAGCATCATCTTTGAAGATTCTTCTTTCTTGGTGCTTAATAAGCCAGTAGGAATCGCTGTACATGGTGGTAGCGGTTTGAGTCTTGGTGTAATTGAAGCGTTGAGAAAAACCAGGAGTGATTTGCATTATTTGGAATTAATTCATAGGCTTGATAAGGAAACTTCTGGGTGCCTTTTATTAGCCAAAAAAAGAAGTGTTCTTAGGGCGGTGCATGCTTTGCTTGAGTCACGCGAGGTGCAAAAAACTTATTGGGCATTACTCACACATCGTTGGGAAAATAAAAAACAGGTGACTGTACGTGCTGCGCTTGAAAAAAACACCTTAAAATCAGGAGAGCGTATTGTATCGGTTAGAGAAGAAGGAAAAGCTTCTGAAACAGAATTTAGGCTTCTTGAAAATTATCAACAGGCATGCTGGGTTGAAGCCAGCCCCAAAACGGGGCGTACGCACCAAATTCGTGTACACAGTGCCCATTTAGGACATGTTATTGTCGGAGATAAAAAATATGGAGCACTTGCAGGAGAAATCGAAGGGATAGATAATCAGCATCATCGTCTTTTTTTACATGCACGATCCATCCAATTCGAATTGAATGGTACAAAACATTTGTTTCAAGCGGATGCGGATAACCATTTTTCTACCGCACTAAAACAATTACGTGCGAGGAGCGTAGTGAGTAATGAGCAATCCATATGATTTGGTAGTATTTGACTGGGAAGGTACTATTGCGGATACTTTAGGGATAATTTTACATGTAGTTGCTACAGAAGCGAACTTGTTAGGCTTTGGAGATTTTGATCCCCACCAGGCGAGAAAATATGTTGATTTGGGTTTAGTACAGGCTTTGAGGAAAACATATCCTCATTTGACTGCAACACAACATCAGCAATTATTACAAGCCGTACAGATGGGCTTGAACTCTCGCTCATCTGATGTATGTTTGATGCCCGGCGTGCGGGAACTGATCTATCAATTGCACGAGGCTAAGGTAAACCTGGCAATTGCAACCAACAAAGGGCATCAATCTTTGTTACGCGCCTTGCAGGCGGCGGGTCTTGATACACTGTTTAAAGTAACACGTTCTGCAGGACAGGCTCCTGCAAAACCTTGCCCGCAAATGTTGGAAGAAATTATTGAAGAATATGGGGGAACTTTTGCTACAACCTTAATGATTGGTGATTCACTGACCGACATGGAGATGGCAAAAAATGCTCGAGTTACTGCTGTAGGAATAGATATTTATCATCAACAAGAAGAGGCTTCTCTTAAGGCTGCTGGTGCAATCGTAGTATTTGATGATTATAAACAAATAGCAGATTTTTTAAATTTATCGAAAAGTAGTCGCTAACATAGCCTTTCAGGAGTTTGGGTGCAGATGAATCGGTGCAACTTTAAGTGGAAAAAGTTTCTTCTCACATCGAGTAGGGATGGAGGGATTGTTAAGGAATTTATTATTCCCGCGTAGACGGGAACCTATTTTCTAAATTGATTTTGGCCTTCGATTTAGAGTTGGATCCCTGTCTGTTCGGGGATGACAATAAATACACTGAACTTAATGGCAGCGGGGCTCTGTTTTGCTTATTCAGGCTAGGTTTAATTTTTAGGGCTACTCATAGGATGGGGGTTGCTTTATTTCGTTATATGTATAGGGAGTATCAAGCGTTGAGTACATTAACCAGTTTGCCGAATTTACTAACGTTACTGCGGATCATGCTGATTCCGGTATTTGTTATTGTTTTTTATTTACCGTTTTCATTTGCACATGTTTTGGCAGCAAGTATCTTTGCTGCAGCAAGCTTTACTGATTGGTTAGATGGCTATCTGGCACGTAAACTTCAGATGATGTCTCCTTTTGGCGCTTTTCTTGATCCTGTTGCAGATAAGTTGTTGGTTTCCACTAGTTTACTGTTATTAGTAGGGGCTAAGGAAATTAATTACATTACGATCCCTGCCATTGTTATTGTTGGACGTGAAATTGTCATTTCAGCATTGCGAGAGTGGATGGCTGAAATTGGTAGAAGGGCGAGTGTTACCGTAGGATATGTGGGCAAAATAAAAACGTTTTTACAAATGATAGCTCTGTTTTTATTGCTTGCTTTTAATCCCACGGATACTTGGGGTGGTATTTTTGGTTTTGTTTTACTTTATGTGGCAGCAATTTTAACGATTTGGTCGATGATTATTTACTTGGCAATTGCTTGGCCAGAATTAACGAAAAAAAATTAATTTTATTATTGACAGGGTGCTAAATTTCGGTAGAATCACACCCCGTAGAGACGCGGGAATAGCTCAGTTGGTAGAGCACAACCTTGCCAAGGTTGGGGTCGCGAGTTCGAGTCTCGTTTCCCGCTCCAAATTAAAGCGACAAAAAGTCGCTTTTTTTTTTAGAGCCGTGAAGATATAGAAGTATTAATTGAGGCTGTGTGGCAGAGTGGTCATGCAGCGGCCTGCAAAGCCGTGTACGCCGGTTCGATTCCGGCCTCAGCCTCCACAATCGATTGCCCAGGTGGCGAAACAGGTAGACGCAAGGGACTTAAAATCCCTCGGTGGTAACACCATGCCGGTTCGATTCCGGCCCTGGGCACCAATCATAAGTTATTCAGTAGCAAATAAGATTAACGCAAGTATAGCAAAGATCATCCCCAATCCATGTTTGAATGTTAGTCCTTGTTTGAGAAAGACGACGCATAACAAGAGAGTGATCATAGGATACATTGACGTGACAAGCACTACGGGCATTGTGGGTCCGTTACGAAGTGCGGCTATAAAAAAAATACAGGCGACACCACTTGCTAAACCGTTCAATAGTCCGTACGCGCTACCTCTAGGACAAAGATCCAGTTTGAAATCAAGTAATACCAAAGCGATGATGCCAGAAATTAATACCCCGATGCTTGAATAAAAAGTGATGGACAGGGGATTAATAAAACTTGATGCTCTTGTGCCCCAATATCCCCAGGCACCATAAAGACACAAAGCAATGAGCGAAGGATAATACCAAGAGCTGGGATTCATACAAATTTACCTTATCTGATAGCAGGTTTTACATATGTTATATAGGATAACCGGTAGTTTATTAAAAAAATACGCTACCGAGTATCCTTTCTTGATTTCCGACCACATTTTATTGCCTCAGCTTGGAACTACTCTTTGTTCAGCTGCTAACGAGCGGGATTGATAATCCAGTTCTCTTTGTTTTCCTAACCATTCAACTAATCGGGTACGAAACGGTTTAAAAAATAATAAGAAACGATTGGATGAGCGAATTTGAGCCATCTCATCATTTTGATACAAATCCATCACTTCTTTTGAGGTAGTTAATTTTAGATTTAAAGCAATTTTATCTGCATGAAAGGCAATGTCAGTCAAAGCACAATTTTTTAATTTGAAGAAATCTTCAACAATTTCAGGACCTTCTATTTTAAAATCAAGAAGCGTAAATTGATGCTTTGCAAAGTAAGCACAGTTTTTACCATTTGTTGCTTTCAAATCTTCATGGGCGCCAGCTTCAATTAGTTCCATACTTAAATCATCAAAATGATAAAATCTTGCCCAATGAAGTGCCGTCATTCCATGATGGTCTGTTTGATTTACATTACAATTTAACTCGCGCATTTTTTCCAAAATATGCTTTGCTGCTTCTTTATCAGCCAGTTTGCAGGCTAAGAGCAGGGCTGTATTGTCATAAGAAGTTGCCAAGAGAAGGTTCGAGTTTGCCAAGTTCAATGCATGTTCCAGATTAAAGAGATTACGTTCAATAATAGCTAGATGTAGAGGGGTATTGGTTGATACTACATCATCATAACTTCCCTTTTCAGCCAGAGAAAGTTGGCAAAATGGATTGAGTTTTTCTAATGTCTCTCGGCATGATCTGTCCGATTGCAGCTCTTGCAGGTAGGCATTGAAAAAAACTTTAAGCGCGTCTAAATGGTGCAACAAGGGAAGAGTATGTTTTAAAATGGTGGGGTGTAACAAATCATTACTCTGTAAATAGCCCAGGAAAGATTGAAGTTTTTCTATACTGTTTTTATATCTTAATTGAGGAAGCATAGCTTCTATTATGTCTTTCCGTAAAAGATCAATCCTGTCTACGAATTTAAGAAATTTTTCAAGCATTCGAAGATCTTCCACTGAGGGAGTCGTTGTAGTTAATAATTCCGCTATTAAAGGAATTAATTCAGAAGGCAGACTTTTACAGAGTCCAAACAGGTCAAATATTAAATACCAATCACTATATTCTTCTGTATGTTCGCGCTCACCTTGACCCATGGTAAAACGTAACGGAGCAACATGGGCTATTTGCGTATATCGGGCGAGCTTATCCTTTTGGGCTAAAAAACAGATGAGCTCATAAATTTTATCGTCGCGTGCAGGAGCCATCCCAATTGCTTTAATCAGAGCCTGACGTGTATCCTGGCTTGTATTTTCACTGATAAACACCTGCAGGGCCAAGACAGGATGAGAAAAGCGTTTTGCTTTAATGAAGGAAACGAGATGAGTGAAATCAGTTAGCTGATCAAGTGCTTTGCCACCCGGTACTACCGCAAGTTCTTCATCTACCAATGCATCTATCTCATCAAAATGAACATCAGGTTTATTGACCAAGGCAATAATCTTTTCACTGAAGATGATTTTTTTTACTTCTACTTGCGATGAGGCCATAATCGTCCTTATTTTATATCAATAGTTTTATTGGTAAAACATCTTACTTTAAATAGATTAAATTAACAATTTGTAAAATTAATGATTTTTATGGGAATATGGTGTATGAGAAAGTCCATCGACCTACGATACATACATGTTGATTATAGGCAGCACTCTTTTTTGAAAAAAATTTAAAAAAATCAAGGACCTTACAAAATTCTCAGCAGGTAACTCGTCGATATTAAATCCTTTTACAAAGCCATCTCGCACCAGCAGTTAATTCGAGACATGAGTGTGTTTTATGATGATTTAAACGAGAAGACTTTTTATTTCTTGAGGCTCATCTGTTTTACTTAAATGACTCGAAGTACGCGTTATGACATCTCTAAAGGGACACCCTGATTTCTCTTGTGCCATACAGCAACTCCGATAAGATTAATTCACGCATTGCATAGTAATTGATTTATAAGGTTCTCCTTATGATTGGTGTGATAGAAAGCACTTGCTGATTTTATGTGTTGCTGATTATTATCATGCAAGTGATTAGGCGACAGCAACGAAATATCCACAAATTCTGTGGATAAGTATGTGGGTTAACTGATGAAGAAAATAATAAATAAGTCGAACTATGTATAAGGTATATCTCTCAGATGATTTTTTCTCTACAATAAGACTTTAACCAAAATTAAAGCAAATATGTATAAACCATTAGCTCTCTTTATGGGGTTACGCTACACGCGTTCCAGAAAGAAGAATCATTTTGTTTCTTTTATTTCGTTAAGCTCAATGTTAGGTATAGGCTTAGGAGTGATGGTTCTTATTACGGTCTTATCAGTAATGAATGGATTTGATCAGCAAATCCATAACCGGTTTTTTGGGATGGCTCCTGAAATTACGGTTTCCGGACCTAATGAACGACTTAGTGACTGGCCTGAAGTGGCTAAAAAAATCCAAACGATTCCTGAAATTAAAGCACTTTCACCCTATGTTGGCGGACAGGGATTAATGGTGAATGACGGACAGGTTTTACCTATTGTCTTGACGGGAATTTTACCCGAAAAAGAACAACAGATGAGTCACTTGCAAGATAAGTTGCTTGCGGGGAGTCTAAATAATTTAAAAGATTTCGGCATTATCTTGGGTAGAGGACTTGCGGATAGTATGGGAACAATGATCGGGGATAAGGTCACCGTCATGATTCCCCAGGCAACAGTTACTCCTGCGGGCATGATTCCTCGCTTTAAGCGATTTACTGTAGTTGGGGTTTTCTCTGCTGGAAGCGGGTTTAATTTTGATACTAAATTAGCATTTATCAATATGGGGGATGCGCAAAAATTATTGCAAATGGGTGATGAGGTAACAGGAATCAAGATGAAAATAGATAATGTTTACCAAGCCCCGGAATTGTCTTATCGGTTATCTCATCTATTAGGTGGTGAATACCAGGTAGGCAATTGGACGCAGCAATATGGTGCATTTTTCCAAGCGGTTAAAATGGAAAAAACAATGATGTTCCTTATTTTATTACTAATTATCGCAGTGGCTGCATTTAATCTAGTGTCTTCCCTGGTGATGGTTGTAAATGACAAACAAGCAGAGATTGCAATTTTAAGAACTATTGGTGCGACTCCTTCTACCATATTATGGACATTTATTGTGCAAGGAATGATGGTGGGAATTGTAGGCACCTTGTTTGGTTTACTTGGTGGATTAGTATTGGCAAAAAATGCGACCGCAATTGTGAATCATCTACAAGCCTGGTTTCATGTTAAAGTTTTATCGTCCAGTATTTATTTTGTTGATTATTTACCTTCAGAGATCCTGTTTAGCGATCTATGGAAAGTTTGTGTTATGGCGTTATTAATGAGTTTTCTTGCAACCATTTATCCTGCCTGGCGCGCCTCAAAAACAGTGATTGCGGAGGCTTTGCATTATGAATGATATTATTTTAAATGCGAAAAAACTGTGTAAGTCATACAATGACGGTACTTCTAAAGTAGACGTATTGCGAGGGATTAATTTGTCCATAGCTCAAGGTGAACGCTTGGCAATTATTGGGCCTTCAGGATCTGGAAAAAGCACTTTATTGCATTTGTTGGGTGGTTTGGATAAACCAACAAGCGGAGAAGTATGGATTAAGGATGTAAATTGGCAAAAGATAAACGAAAAACAACGGTGTAAACTACGTAATCAGGGTTTAGGATTTATCTATCAGTTTCATCACTTGTTACCCGAGTTTACCGCACTTGAAAATGTTTGCATGCCTTTATTATTAGCAAATATCTCCGTGAAGGCTGCGGAGGCTGAAGCAAATAAAATGTTGGATGATGTTGGACTTAAAGAAAGAAAAACACATAAACCTGCACAGCTCTCAGGTGGAGAGCGGCAACGGGTTGCAATAGCTCGTGCTTTGGTGCACCAGCCTTATTGTGTATTGGCAGATGAACCTACGGGAAATCTTGATCAGACAACTGCAACGAAGGTATTTGATTTAATGCTGGAGTTGAATAGAAAAATGAGTACTGCTTTGGTTATTGTCACCCATGATCATCAGTTAGCAAAACAGATGGATAGGGTTTTGGTATTAGGAGAGGGTGTTTTATCTGACTTTAAGTAGCTTTGGACTATGAACCAAGATCCAACTGAAAGTGTTTAGAACTATACAACAGGAAAAAATAAGATGTTTAATAAAGCCCAAAAGATTGGTAAAAAACTTTCATCCGCTCAAGATATCCACTCGAGTAACCCTGAAGAAAATTTAATAGCTAAGATCAAAGCAGACAAAAATCAGTATGAGCTTACAGATGTTGGAGTTCCATTAACTTCCCATGGTTTTTTGTCTCCCAAAAGCAGCCGTAATCCCTCAAAAGAAAAAGATTTGCAATTGCCTTATACTGGGAAACTAGCAACCATACTCGAAGACTCAAGTGAAGAAGAGTCTTCTAATAGTGAATTGACCTTATAACATTTTAATGAATTGAAGAAGCAGAGTCCGTATGGAGTTCTGCTTCATATTGCAAGAAGATAAATTTATTCTTAATAATCGGCATGTCCTGGCGTGCGTGGGAAAGGAATAACATCGCGTACGTTGGCTAAACCGGTAACATAGCTGACCAATCGCTCGAAACCTAACCCGAATCCTGCATGAGGTACGCTGCCGTAACGACGCAAGTCCCTATACCATTGATAACTTTCTTTATTTAGATTGCATTCCTCAATGCGCTTATCCAGAATATCCAGGCGTTCTTCCCGCTGGCTGCCACCGATGATTTCACCGATTCCAGGTGCTAAAACATCCATAGCTGCGACCGTTTTTTCATCATCATTGAGACGCATATAAAAGCCTTTGATTTCCTGAGGGTAGTTAGTAAGTATCACGGGTTTTTTACAATGAATTTCTGCCAGATAGCGTTCATGTTCAGATTGTAAATCCAATCCCCAACTCACGGGAAATTCAAAAGATTGACCGCTTTTTTCTAAAATATTAATGGCGTCGGTGTAGGTCATGACTTCAAAATCTGAATTAACAATATGTTCCAGGCGTTCAATACATCCGGGGGCCACGAATTGATTGAAAAAGTCCATATCATCCGCACGCTCCTCCAGAACAGCTTTGCATAAATAGCGCAACATGCTTTGGCTTAAATCACAAATATCGTGTAAAGTAGCAAAAGCGACTTCAGGCTCGATCATCCAAAATTCTGCGAGATGACGGCTTGTATTAGAGTTTTCAGCACGAAAAGTTGGTCCAAAAGTATATACTTTGGACATAGCCATACAATAGGCTTCCAGGTTTAACTGGCCTGAAACAGTAAGAAAAGTTTCTTTAGCAAAAAAGTCTTTGCTAAAGTCAGTTTGACCGTATTCATTTTTAGGTACATTTAAAAGATCTAAAGTGGATACGCGAAACATTTCGCCCGCACCTTCACAATCGCTTGAGGTGATAATGGGGGTATGTACCCAGAAAAAGCCTTGTTCGTGGAAAAAACGATGGATAGCTTGGGATAGGCAATGACGAATTCGCGTAACCGCACTAATTGTATTTGTACGAGGCCGCAGATGAGCTACTTCACGTAGGAATTCCAGTGTATGACGTTTCGCCTGAATAGGATAGGTATCTGGATTTTCTACCCAACCTACGACTTTAATCGAGTCAGCCTGAATTTCAAAAGCTTGGCCTTTTCCTTGTGAAGCGACTAATTTGCCGGAGGCAATCAGAGAGCATCCAGCAGTCAGTTTGCTGACTTCCTCATTATAATTAGATAAAGCATCTGTCGCTACGATTTGGATAGGAGCAAAACATGAGCCATCATGCAGGCTGATAAAAGATAAGCCCATTTTGGAGTCACGTCGGGTCTTTACCCAGCCTCTAACAGTAACATGTTCATTAATGCGGATCTCACCATCTAAACACTGTTTTATGGTAAAAACTTTGGTCATTTTTTACTCCTCATTCTGTATATATTTGCTCGGTCACAAGTATTTTTATGGTTCTAACTCCATTGCTACGCTTTGTCCAAACTGTGTTGATTTCCTGCGCTGCTATGCTCACATACTACCTGCGCTTTGGCGCTTGAAAATCAGACGTTTTTGGTTCAAGCTAGCGAAATGTAAACAAGCCTTAGTACGTTTTAAATTCTATCAGTCTGATATACATTTTCGATTGAAGAATTCATTAGGTTAGCGAGACTGGATATGCCAAAAAATCGCAATTTGTGACCTCATGAAGTATAGATACCTTTAACTAAAAATGAGATGATACACCGGGGTTATCCGCATTTCTACTATCTTGGTACTAAAAGGCATGGATTTTCTGCTCCAGTGTGGTACTCCTAAAACAAAACTTTTAAAATTTCATATCAGCAAAAATGAAGTGCTTAATTGGGAGCTGTGTGTAATTCCCGAGATTTAGTTGTATTGAGTTGATTTTTCTGGCACCGAAGCAGCTGTATATAAAGTATGTGGGTATCGGAGTACGGAGAATCAAGGGCTTGCAGCAAGATAACAGAATTATAAGCGAGCCCAGGAATCATTGAGGAAACATTATGTTGGGAATAGTACTGTGTATTTCGTTGTTCTTTTGTTCTTTTATGGCTGCAGCAAATGATACGATATTAAAATTATACAGACCTTACGGTGATGCGATAGAACAGGTAACTCCACAAGTGAAAAAGATACTCAAAGGAGAGTGCTATTCTCAATCACAACTTATCGTCCGCGAAGATGCCTGGCGGTGTAGTGCAAATGGCAAAACTTATGATCCTTGTTTTGTTAAAGCAGGTCCAAACAGGACAGAGGCTTTATGTCCTGAATCTCCCTGGGTTGGAGATAGTGTGCAGATTAATGTGAAACAGCCTTTGAATAATGAGCTCAATGAAACATTGGATATGTCTCGCGCTTATCCTTGGGGAGTCGAGTTAACCACTGGAGAGCGTTGTAAAGCAATTCATTCGGGAAAAACTTATGATCAAATGCCAGTACGTTACAAATGCAGCAATAAAAATTACCTGGTTGGTCATCTACAACGATGTAAAACGGTATGGAGCATACTTGAAAAAACTCCCCAAGGTGTTGTGACTGTAGAGCTGAGTAAGGCTTGGTTCTGAACAGTATATGAGGAGAAATTATTTGCTACCTTAAAATTAACTATTTAATTTTAGATAAATTTTAATTGATTATGTTGTAAAAAAAATCAGGAAATCCCATCCCTTCTTTTAAAGGGTGATGCGTAGCATAACCCGGGTTTAGATATCATAAAAGTCATTATTCTATGCTTCACATAGGCTAATAGATACTACAAACTATATCTGATGTGCTTCTGGGGCTGCTTTTTTGAAGGGTTCCAGGGTCAAACAATGACTATTGATTTCATTGATAAGAGGATAGTTGTCCATTGCAAAATAAAACCGGTTGGCATTGTAGACCTGAGGAATAAGGCAGAGATCTGCCAAAGTAACCGTATTACCAAAGCAAAAAGATTGACTGCGTTCAATAGGCCGCAAGTTCGCTTCAAAAGCGTCAAATCCGGCTTTAAGCCAATGGTGATACCATTCGGTTACTTGTGTTTCATTTGCCTGAAATTGCTCTTTTAATCGATTTAATACTCTTAAATTATTCAAAGGATGCATATCACAAGCAGCGATTAAGGCGAGTGATTTTACAGTGGCTTTATCCAGCGGATTTTGAGGCAATAGAGGAGGAGTTGGGTAAGTCTCATCCAGATAGTCGATAATGGCAAGTGACTGGTTGATAACCTTTCCATTGATTTCCAAGCTAGGAACCAATTCTTGAGGATTTATCTTTCGATATTCAGGACTATGTTGCTCCCCGCCATGATTCACTAAATGAATATTAATTTTTTCATAAGCAATATTTTTCAGGTTCAGGGCAATACGAACGCGGTAACAGGCTGTCGAGCGAAAATAGTCATAAAGTTTCATGCTTATATCTCTCAACGACTTGATCGATTGCACCAAACAGGCTTGTACCCTGTTTATCGCGCATTTCAATTCGAATACGATCTCCAAAACGCATAAAAGGCGTTTTAGCTTGGCTGTTTTCTATGAGTTCCAGCATTCTTTTTTCAGCAATGCACGAAGAACCTTTGCTGCGATCAAGATTGGAGACAGTACCTGAACCAATAATTGTTCCTGCACTGAGGATTCTGGTTTTTGCAGCGTGTTGAATTAACTCCGGGAAAGAAAAGGTCATGTCGATTCCTGCGTTAGGTTGGCCAAATAATTGTCCATTTAGATGGCTCAATAAAGGCAAGTGTACTCGTTGACCGTCCCAATCAGTACCTAATTCATCGGGGGTAATGGCTACAGGAGAAAAACTGCTCGAAGGTTTGGAATGGAAAAACCCAAAACCTTTTGCCAGCTCGTCTGGAATTAAATTACGTAATGAGACATCATTAACCAGCATCAATAGTTTAATATGTTGACCTGCATCTTTAGAACTTATGCCCATAGGAACATCATCAGTTACCACTGCAACTTCTGCTTCAAAATCAATGCCGTACGCCTCATCGGCAACTAAAATGGGATCTCTTGGTCCAAGAAAGGAATCGGAACCTCCTTGGTACATCAAAGGATCAGTCCAAAAATTTGGGGGCAACTCAGCCCCACGGGCTTTGCGCACAAGCTCAACATGGTTAACGTAGGCGCTGCCATCAGCCCATTGATAAGCACGGGGTAAGGGGGATGTGCAGTGTTGCGGATCAAAGCTGATGGTATTTTCCAAATGCCCTTCATTGAGTTGTTGATAGACCTTTTGCAGCTTTTCTTTTACAGTGTCCCAATGTTCTAGAGCATATTGCATATTGGCTGCAATCTGGGGTACACGTATTGCAAGAGTCAATGCTTGGTTGACTACGCATAATTCTCCATCTCGTGATTTTGATTTTAAACTGGCAAGTTTCATAAGCCCCTCATTAATAGGTGTAGCCTGGGTGCAGCGCAGCGAACCCGGGTTTTTACGAGCATGAATTACTTCTCAATCCCGGGTTCTGCTGCGCCGCGCCCAGGGCTATAACATCTCTCGGCTGTATTTTTATACCGATGTTTCTTTCAAAGTCCCACGTCTGATCTGATCTCGTTCAATGGCTTCGAATAATGCCTGAAAGTTACCTTCACCAAATCCCTGATTTCCTTTGCGTTGGATAATTTCAAAAAACACAGGACCAAAGATATTTTCAGTAAAGATTTGCAGCAATAAACCATGTTTGGGATCTCTCTCGCCATCAATCAGAATTTTCTCTTCTTGAAGTTGATTGACTTGCTCTTCATGCCAGGGAAGGCGATCATGCAACATTTCGTAATAGGTATCTGGAACATCAAGGAATTTAACTCCTTGTTCTCTTAATGTATGCACTGTACGATAAATATTGTTAGTGGTTAATGCGATATGTTGAATGCCTTCCCCTTTATATTCGTGAAGAAACTCTTCAATTTGTGACAAATCATCTTTGGATTCATTTAAGGGGATTTTGATTTTTCCACAAGGGCTACCCAGAGCACGGCTTAATAGCCCAGTCATTTTGCCTTTAATATTAAAATAACGAATTTCCTGGAAGTTAAAAATGGATTCGTAAAACTGGGCCCATTTATCCATATTGCCGCGAAATACGTTATGAGTTAAATGATCAATCATCATTAAACCATTTCCTTCTACTGTTTTATTAGGTTGATGTTCCCAATCAGCAGAGAAGGGTCGATGTTGATCATCAACAAAATAAATAACACTTCCGCCTATAGCCTGGATACCAAGTAAGCCATGATGAGCATGCGTACAATCTTCGAAAGCAGTTGCTCCGTGTTTGATTGCATATTCTAATGCTGCTTTGGCATTTTTGACTTTGAATCCCATAGCACAGGCACCTGCTCCATGAGTGTTGGCATGATCTTCAGCTTGGCAATTTGCTGCTGCATTGACTATAAATTGAATTTCACCTTGTTGAAATAAGGTTATGTCTTGGTTTTTATGCTGTGCAATAGCTTGGAAACCCATGTCAGTGAATTGTTGATGCAGAAGTTTTTTTTCTGGACCTGAAAATTCTAGAAAAGCAAAACCA
Source organism: Legionella parisiensis (assembly GCF_001467945.1). Taxonomy (GTDB): domain Bacteria; phylum Pseudomonadota; class Gammaproteobacteria; order Legionellales; family Legionellaceae; genus Legionella; species Legionella parisiensis. The sequence goes on along the minus strand of NZ_LNYQ01000013.1, from coordinate 1,128,130 downwards.
TCTAATCCACAGGGGTTGTTGTTTGTTGGCATTGTCTATTTACTCCTTTAAAATTATTCGGTACTTAATAACAATTCCTTCTTCTACAGAGGCTATGGGGAAGGAAAATATCCGTAGCTTAGGTGAATGTGCTACGAACCCCGGGTTTTCAAAATCCCTGGATTCTGCTGGGACACACCCAGGCTACATTATGTTTCTTAAGTTGGTTGTACTAAAAATAATCCATCGGCTATTGGCAATAAACTAATAAACACACGTTGATCATTTTTAATCAATTCGTTAAGTTTCCTGATTTCTCTGGTTTGGCCACCTGTTTCATTCTCGTCGATTACTTTACCATCCCAAAATATATTATCTATAGCGATTAGCCCCTGAGGTTGAATTAGTTTTAATGCCAATTCATAGTAATTCACATAGTTGGTTTTGTCGGCATCGATAAAAATAAAATCAAATTTTTGTTCCCAACCTTCAGCGATTAATGCATGTAAGGTATCTAACGCACGACCAAGTCGTAATTCAATTTTATGGTCCTGTTTTGCCTCTTTCCAGAAAGAATGTGCTTTACTCGTCCATTCCGCATTGATGTCACAGGTAATCAGCTTTCCATCATCAGGCAGCATCAAAGACATGGCTAAAGCACTATAGCCGGTAAATGTACCTAACTCCAGAACATTTTTTGCCTGAATCAAACGCAAGAGCAATTGCATAAATTGTGCTTGCTCTGGTGCGACTTGCATGTTTGCCAACTCCATAGCAGATGTTACTTTGCGCAGACCAGTCAAAGAAGGATGTTCCCGCAAAGACTTATCCAGCATGTATTCATAAAGATTTGAAGTTAGGCTTAAATGCTTCATAGTATCCTTTCAGGGGTTGTTGATACAAATAGACTATCTTGGCCAAAATGATTATTTTATGCAACTGATGCGCACGTACTTCATTACGTGCTGCGTTTCAATGCTTTAAAATCACCTCATTTTGGCTCAATCTTGTGAATTGTCAAACCCTTAAGATAATTTTTCTTTTGCCAAATTATCCGCAATTTCACTAGTAGGTAAATTTTCTTTAACAGACAGGGCAAAAATTTCGGTTAAATGGCCATAAATTGCATCGATCTGTTCGTTAATTTTTTCTTCAGGAGTATGAAGATATTTAGATGCTGCAAAAATTAATCCCCCGGCATTAATAACGTAGTCTACAACAAATAAAATGCCTTTATCATGCAGCTTTTTACCGTGATAGGTATGAGCTAGCTGGTTATTTGCTGCGCCGGCGATAATTGTAGTTTGCAGTTGAGAAATAGTGATGTCATTGATAATTGCACCTAAGGCACAAGGTGCAAAAACGTCACAGGGAACTTTATGAATTTGATCAGTACTAACTGCTTTAGCGCCAAATTCAGTAACAGCACGATCTACTGCTGTTGGAGAAATATCTGCAACAGTTAGTGTAGCTCCTAATTCATGTAAATGTCTGGCGAGCAAAAATCCAACATGACCTAAACCTTGAATGGCTACATGAATGCCGTTGAGGCTTTCTTTTCCTAGTTTGAAAGCCACAGCTGCTTGAATGCCTCGTAGAATCCCTCTGGCGGTAGACGGTGAAGGATCGCCATGGTACTTGGATAAGCTGGCTACATAGGGAGTATGTTCCCCAATGATATCCATATCTGGCAATTCAGTTCCGCTATCAAGAGCAGTGATATAACGTCCATTCAATTCATTAACAAATCGACCAAATTGATGCATGTATTGCGCGCGATCAAATGCACCCTGAGGTTTGATAATAACAGATTTACCGCCTCCCAGAGGCAAGTTGACTGATGCCGCTTTGAAACTCATTCCCCGAGCAAGACGCATGGCATCTTGGATCGCGGCATAAGTACTCGGATATTCGATAAAACGACATCCACCTAAAGCAGGACCTAGTTTGGTATTGTGAATTGCGATTATTGCTTTCATTCCAGTTGCAGGATCCACTTTAAAATGTAAGTCACCAAAACCATGAGAGAGAGCGTAATCGAGGAAATCGTCTTCGGTTATTGTTGGGTTAGTACTTGATATATTGTCCACTGACATCATTGTTTATGCTCCTCTTGCAAATATTTTGCAGAAGTTATATTCCTATTTTTTGATTAAATCAATGGTAAGGTTAATAATTTGGTGTCTTAAGGTATGCTGGTATACACTTAATTTCATTATTCACCAAGTTGGAGAGTGTCATGCGCCAAGTAGCTGTCAGAATGTTGGCTTTAATGTTAGTCACACCATTAGCTTTTGCTGAAAATGCTTTACCGCCTCCCATTTTTGCTCCTCAGTTAGTTCTTGATAAAATTGATTTCCAAGTTTCAGCAAAACAATGGGTTACAACTCAAACTGCTTTATTGGGTGTCAATATTAATGTGACTTTAACCAGTGCTGATTTAGTGAAGGCACGTGCTGATATTATGGAGCGATTAAACAAAATCGCAAAAGGAGAATGGCATTTGATCGAATTCGATCGATCACAGGATAGTTCTGGTCTTGAAAAGTTATATGTGCAAGCACAAGCACGGGTAAATCAGGAAGCGTTAACTGATATTTATAAGAATGCCAAAGATGTGAGTTTGCCTGGCGCTAAATATGAGATATCCAGTGTTGATTTCAAACCAAGTTTTGATGAAACTCAAGCTGTTTTAGGGCAAATTCGCCAACGCTTGTATCAACAAGTGAATGATGAGCTTGCTCGTATTAATAAGGCATATCCAGGACAAAATTACAGCGTCAGTAATTTGGTTTTTGCTGAGGGAACCAATCCTCCTTTGCCAAGACCTTATCAAGCGAAGACAATGAATACAATGATGGTAGGAGAAGCAGCAACCCCGGCTCCGGTTTTGACCGTCAGTAATGAATTAATCTTAACCGCAATCGTTGAGGTTGCTTCGAATCGTAAGCAATAGCTCGCGCATAAAGCACGGTACGTGGAGTAAAATTTGTGAGGATCTTCCAAGAGGTTGTTTGTGGCATCCAAGAAATGCTTGTTTGCGGAGGCGGGACCAGGCTATAGCATTTAATATTAACCAGATAGTAAAGCCAAGTCATAATTCGGAGTTACATTTTCATAAAAGGGGAATCAATTTGTTGGTGGTTGAAAAAGTTATTGGGCATCGGGGAGCCGCTGCTTATGCTCCTGAGAATACGTTGGCCGCTTTTGACAAGGCTTTGGCTTTAGGATGTCGTTTTGTTGAATTTGATGTGATGTGTAGTGCTGATGGAGAGCCCTTTGTTATTCATGATGATAATTTAAAAAGAACAACAAATGGGCGCGGTGATGTAGGCATGGTTGAGTCCGGATATTTGCATTCTTTGGATGCAGGTTCTTGGTTTTCACGACAATTTAAAGGCGAACATATTCCGCATTTTAAAGAGGTGCTGAAGTGGTTATCTTTTTCAGGTGCTCAGGCTAATGTGGAAATTAAACCTTATCCCGGTACCGAAGAGCAAACTGCGGTAACAGTAATGAGCCACATTCAACGTTATTGGCCACAGGATAAAGATTTGCCTTTGGTTTCCAGTTTTTCTTGGGATGCTTTAGTTTTATGTCGCAGTATTGCTCCTGAAATGCCATTAGGTTTACTGCTGCATGCTTGGGATGAGCAATGGGTGCAAAAAGCAAAGCAGTTAGATTGTTTTTCCATTCACCTTAATCGCAGGGTTTTAACGGAGGCGCGGGTTAAGGCAATTAAAGCAGCGGGATATGTACTTTGTACATATACGGTGAATCGCAGACGTTTGGCTAATAAGTTATTGGGCTGGGGAGTTGATGCGGTTTTTAGTGATTATCCTGATTTACTGGCATGAAAAAATTATTTCTTTTTTTATTCATTCTCTTTTCTACATTGTCTGCCCAGGCAAAACGGGTTGAACTGGTGTTTTGGCATGGAATGGCAGGACATCTTGGTGATGAAGTCAGATTGCTTGCTGATGACTTTAATCAAAGCCAAAGTGAATACTTTATTAAACCTGTTTATAAGGGAAATTATGTAGAGACATTAACAAGTTTTGCTGCTGCATTCAAAGCACATCATTCTCCTGCAATCGTGCAAATTTTTGAGGTAGGCGCCGCTATTATGCAGTCTCCAAAGGGAGTAATCAAACCGGTAGATGAGCTGATGCAAGAACAAGGGATGAGCTTGGCTCAAGAAGATTTTATTCCATCGGTCCGGGAGTTTTATAGCAATAAAGGGCAATTAATGGCTTTGCCTTTTAATCTCTCAGTTGCAACATTGTATTACAATCGAGATGTACTTGCGAAAGTAGGTTATTCCCAAGCTAATTTTCCGCGTACCTGGTCTGAGATGGAGGTATTGGCTGAGAGGTTAAAAAAAGCGGGTTATGAGTGCACCTATACAACAGCTTATCCTGGATGGGTGCTTTTTGAATCGTTTTTGGCGATTCATGGATTACCGTTAACCCAGAATAATCCTGCACGCGCTGTTTATGCAACGCCGCAATTACTCCATCATTTTGAGCGCTTGAAACGGTGGCACTCATTGCATTATTTTCGCTATGCAGGCAGGGTAGATGATGCCACCATTTTATTTACTAGTAGTGTTTGTCCTTTATTTAGCCAATCTTCTGGAGCTTATAACAGTTTATCCGCCTTAGTTCCCTTTCATTTAGGCATTGCCAGTATGCCTTTGGATACGGAAGTAAGTAAGCTAAGGCATGCAAATGTTGCCGGGGGGGCTGCATTATGGGCAGTTGCCGGACAAACGAAGAAACAATATAAAGGGATAGCTCAATTTTTTGCCTATATTGCCAAACCCGAAACACAAAAACGTTGGCATGAGCATACAGGGTATCTACCCATAGGGTTACAAGGTATTTATGAAGATATTTTGCGCAGCAGTCGCCATCCTACCTTATTGATGGCGCGTGCTGATTTAGCAGGTGAGTTACAAGAAAAGCCGTTACAAAGTTTTGGTCCACAAAATCAGATTCGCAGTATCAATGACGAGGTTTTGGAAGCGATGTTTGCTGGTTTGCTAAGCCCAAAAAAGGCCATTCATGAATCTACAGCGCGAACCGATCATATATTATTGCGTTTTGTCAGAAATACCAGGGGGCAATAATGATAAGAAAATCAAAAATACTATGTATCCTGGTAATTGCTTTTTACTGTCTTCTGGATGTTTTCGGGAATGTTTCTGATTATTATGTCAATTTTGCTGTGGTTGAACGCACGCTGATGATGAACGATATATTTCAGGATTCTTTAATTGGTTATCGAGCCATTACCAATCCCATACTGCATCATGCAATGTATCTGGTTATCATTGGTTTAGAATTGTTAACTACGATAATTTGCGGTGTAGGAGCATGGAAGTTATTTAAAGTGCGGGATGCAAACGCTTTCATATTTAATGGTACTAAGAATTGGGCTGTAGCAGGTCTTACTTTGGGATTTTTAACCTGGCAAGTGGTATTTATGTCTGTAGCTGGTGAGTGGTTTGGCATATGGATGTCATCCTCGCTAAGAGGGGCTATAACAACAGCCTTCCAAATATTTATTACTTTTTTAGTTCTTCTGATCTACTTAACTATTAAAGATGAGTAAAGACCAGCTTGGGGATCTCATTGCCAGTACATAATAAAAAACCCTCCGCAAGGGGAGGGTTTAAGGTGCTAGGAAGAATATTTATTCCATGATTATACAGAAGTAAATCGTTTATTGGCCTCTTCTATTTGTTGTATCATACGCTCTTCTTGGACTCTCAGCTTCTCCAGTTCTAAACTTCCTTCTTTGTACGTAACTTTAATTTCTTTGATAACGTCTTCCAGTTTTTCTATCTCTTTATCTATTTGTTCAAGAGTGGAGCGTACTTCTTCTGTTGCAGCATTCAGGGTTGCTTGTTTCAGAGTTATTTTTACCCACATTAAATAAAGTGATGCATTTCGAGAATACTCAGATGGAAGTCTGGTTTCAGGAGCCTTATCTTTCCTTCCAGGGATTATTTCTAACTCTTTCGCAAGAGTTGTTATATCTTGTTCGAGAGATTCTTTCTGAGACTCATATTGCTCTTCGGTTCTATCCCTTGTTAATCGGTAAGTAATCACGCTCTTTTCTTTATCTCTTAAAAGATTATCGAGAACGTCTAATTTTTTAACAAGCCCCTCAATTTTATCATGTAAAGGTAGACATTGTTGGAACAAGGTAAACGCGTCGAAACCTTTTAACTCAGACTTCAACAGGCGAACAACAGCCGCTTCTTTCTGAGCTTGTTCTTCCCTGTTCTTCATAACTTCTCTTGTTCTTTCTGCTGAGTTTTTAGGATCAATGATCGCATCTACAGTAAGAATTAGACCTTTGCCTTCATATCGTTGATCAATGTATTGTTGAACACGAGCCTCAGTGTCTTTATTTCTTACGCAACGACCAGCCGCCTGTGGTCCTGACAGGATTCCGTTAATCACATTGATATCTGATTCAATAACGGGCGAATTAGTATTGATAATTTGCACGTTCAAGATATCTCTGATACTCACCCCTGTTGCAATCACCTGATCCGCTACGATATGAGTTCTCAAACCTACTTCGATTTGAGCGAGTTGTTCATCAATTGTGGATTGTGGTGTACTCATATCAATTGCACCAGAATAATTCTCCGTTGCTTTCAAAGTGACTAAATTAGGCTGAGGTGCTCCAGCTATCACTTCAGATACAGGTTGTGATGCTTTGACTTTAGCTACCATTGTTTCTGCTCTGTCCAATATCAATTTGGTAATGGCTTCCTTTTGTGCAGTAGGCAATTTGGAAATTGGTGCACCTAACTTTTCTAAAGCTTCTTTTAGTGTTTCCCTGTTTTTTGTTTCACATGATTCAAGCTTGGTAAGAAATGGTTTAGGTATCTCATCATTTTTCGTTTTATATTTCGCAATATGCTGATCCCATTCTTTCAAATAGTCCTCAAGTTTGTGAGTTCTGTCCTTTTCCGCGATATCTGTATGCTTTTCATTGAAGACAAGAGCAAGCGCATAGCTATTGATTGCTCTTTGAATATCTTTTTGTTGTTCTGTAGCGATATCCTGTTGTAAATTCACTACCGGAAGACCTACAGTTTTTCGGAACTCTACTTCTTCTACGGCACCAAATTTCTGAACCAATTGCAAGCGTGCGTCACATTCAGATTTTTGTCTAAGTTTTGCAACTTCACCTTGGTATTTTTCAATAGTCTCTCTATCTCCATTGGCGATTTTTTGATAGATCTCAGCCAATTTTTCACGAGTTGCTTTATCGTCAGAAAACCCCATGTTACGTTGGCAACGAATGCGGTTCAATGCTAAAGCCTGATTAATAGCTCTTTCTTGTGCTATAGAGTCTTCAATTCCTGATTCCGCTTCGATGATTTGTTTCTTTAATTCAACGGGATCAACATAACCACTCATACCTTCCTCAAGATAGTAATCATCAAAGTAGTGAGCCACAGCTTGATCAGTCAAACTTTTTTCATTCACATAAGCGACTTCATCTTTAATTGGTCGAATAGTTCCAAGTTCAATTGCAGCACCAAGACTTAAGTCATCTAAAGGATTACCTGTAAAGAGATTATATAACTCAGAAGTTGGAGTGGCTGTTAATGCCAGGACTGAATTACGAGCTTTTATTCCTTTCAAAAGTTCTGCATCTTCTGGTTTAAATGTATGGCGATGACTTTCATCGATTAAAACCATAGAATCTTTTATTTCGTTTGCAATGATCTTGAATAGGGGGTGCTCAGCTTGTAAAACAATTTGATCGAAAGGCTCAGTGCCTGCAATCACTTTGCGAAAATATGCTTGGATTTTTAGTACATCCTCTTCTTCTATATCACTCAAATCCTTTTCCAAAGCTTCCCAAAGGACGTCCACTTTACCTTTAAGAGTATCTAAAGTGAAAACTCGTGGAGTCACTTTAACACCATTGACCACTCCAGCACCAATCAGGTCAGATGTTTCTTTTGATTGTTGGTTTACTAATGTTTGATCAGGAACAATCATGACGGTGCGCCCAACGGCTTGAGCAATACCTGCCATAACAATACTTTTACCCGAACCGGTACCCATAATCGCTAGTCGTTGTTCTTTATGATCTTTTAAACTGTCATGAAATTTAGATAAAATTTCATTTTGATATGCATATGGAACAAACGATTTAGTATCAACGGCTAATCCTTTTTTGGTTACTGCACGAAGATCACCATCTTTATCATAGGTGAGTTTTACAGTAGCTGTATGGTCATGATCGAAGAATAATTTTCCTCTGCTTACTTCAGAATTTAACTTACTGGTGATATTTACAGTATAATTTTGTGTGGTGCTTACAGTTTGATCATTGCCTTCAAAAACTAAATCAATTGTATAAACTGCGCCGCCTATAGTAATAGCAGCTTCAAGATGTGGTTTTCCGTCGCCTTTATCTTCCCATTTAGTGCTTTCCCCTGGCTTACCGGCTTTTGCTAAAATCGCTTTTACTACATTTCCGATCTTCGGATCTTTTTTATTGTTTTCTATATCAATACTTTCTTTCGCACTTCCTATTGTTACTACTGCACCATTTGTTACCACCTCTTTTAACAAATGAACCGCAGCAACGGTATCTGTATAATCTTTTAGATCTTTAATTTGCTGTTCAACAATTTCTCGACTTGCGCCCATCTTAAACTCCCCCGTGAATATATTTTTTCTACATTGATTTTTTAAGTTAGATCATTGTGGGTCTTATTTGGATATATAGGCCACAATTTACCTAATGTTTGCCATTATATAAAATGAATCTTAAGTGACCATTAAGTGGTTTGATTGAAAATAAAATAAGCATTACTGAGGGGTTTATAAGAAGAGAAAGAGGTTGTATTTTTATTATTTACTATATTTAAAATATACTTTATTTGTTACTATCTTGATCTCAATGACTCTTTTTTTGGTGATATAAGCCAAATAATAAATAAAAATTCATTGATGTTTATTTGAGATACTAAAGAGAAAATGCACAGGACAGTGAGGCGGTAATGACATATCTTAAGATTAATCAAATAACTGCGGCAGAAGGTAAAATTATGATTCTCTTAAAAAAATTAGGTTTGGATCCTGATGAACGAATGCTGAAAACCCTTGAAGAGAATCCTGAGTATATTAATCGGCTTGCCTCCTTATTCATGCGCTTAAAAAAATGCAACATTAAATTGAATGATACCCTTCATGACCTCATTGCAAGTAACGTTTCTTGTGCAGGAAGTCTGAGCAATTTATTAGATTTTATGCACAATGAAGAAATTGATGTAACTCTTTTTCCTCTAGCACGTTTATTTGCTTGTGCACAATCAGACACCGTGCTAATACAGGGAATGCAGCTGCTCAAAACGCGTGCCCCCCTTGATTTGACTACTTTAAATCTTTTCTTTGCATATCCTGCGCACTCTTTATTGCTTGCTGATTTAATCATTAATTTTCAACAGCACGCTTATCCTACAGAGAAAATAGTCGAAAAGCTCCATAAGTTTTCTGCAAAAAATATGGATACGGCTATAAGACTGCTTACCCTCCTTTTAAATAAAAATCTCTATTATTTTGAATGTTTCGAAGTTCTTTCAACGCACCAGGAATATATCGATAAAATTTATGAGGGTACGCTAAAACTTACTGCAAAAAATAAACTCGCAGCAAGTTACTTCAGTGTCATTGAGAATAATCCAAGAAATGCCAACGTCCTAGCCAATCTTATTCTGCTATTACATAAAGAGTCGCTCATTGATTATAGAAAAACAGAAGATTTATCCATGGTAAGTAAATTGGAAATAGGAGCTTTTCATTTCTTGTCTCATCTGCAGCAAGCCGGTATGTTAGATTCTGAAAATTATAAAAAAGTCTGTCAGGACAGTTCAATCCTCACGCAGAAGGATGTCATGGAATCGTTTATTAATCTTCCTTTATTCGAGGGATTTGATAAATCCGAATTAGCACAAATGCTTCGCTTGATTTCTGAACCAAGTTCTGAAACCAATTTAGAGGAGTTTATGGCAATAATTGAAAAGCATCAATTGGTTAAAAACTCAAGTTTGAAACAATGAAATTTGCTTTAACTTAGTCGTTTGTGTTATATTTTAGCCCTTTAAGGTCAATTCAGGGACAATTTATGTCTGGACATAATGATACTAAAAACATAGAGACAACGAGTGTGAGTACTCAAGCGATGATCCAAAGTTTAAAGCCTGAAGTTGTTCGAGAATTAATGCAATCTTCTTCTCCTGGAGAAGGAAATGATAAAGAAGAAAATGCAACTGTAAGTACTGTTTTTCTTAACCGTTTGAATAAATTGGGTCTGGGATGTGATCCTCGAATGATCAATCTTATTGCTGCATATCCTCATTCTGGTAACCGTTTAATTTCCGTATTTAAGGCATTGAAAGATCTTAAAATTAATCTGACTGAACATGTTGAGAAAGTTATTGCCCAAAATATCTCCAATATTGGTGGGGCCGTCAATTTATTGGGAGTGATGAACGATTTAGAGATCAACCCTAATTCTGTGTCAATACAGATTATATTTCAGGCTGCAAGGACTGATTCAACTGTGGTGCAAGCTACCCGGGATCTACACGAGAGAGATTTGCTTGATAAATCGAGTTTTAATTTACTCCTTGCTTATCCTGAAGAGTCACTCAATATTTCTCGATTACTTATTGAGCTTCAGGATCATGCATACAATCCTGCCGCTTTGGTAGATAAACTTCGTGCGAGTTTGATTTCACCTGCATGCATGAATACAACGCTCAATCTGCTTGGTTTGTTATTAACAAAGGAGATTTATGATTTGGATATCCTTGATATTCTTGCAAGACAAGAACAATTCATCGATATAATTTATGAAGGTGCGAGAAAGCTTTTAGAAGTCCCCGAATTGTTAAATAACTATTTCGTATTACTTGAAAGAAATCCCGAGAATGCTAATATTTTTGCCAAAAATCTATTGTTACTAGACAGTGCATCACTAATTAGTCACTGTTCATCAAAAGAAGAATTCTTAAAGGTAAGCCAATTGGGTATTGGGGCGTTTCATTTCATGAACTACTTGCAGCAAGCAGGTATGTTGAATGCTGAAAATTATCGAAACATTTGTGAAAATAATAGTCTTTTAGAAAGGCCAGACATCGTTACAACATTAACTAATCTTCCTCTGATGACTAAATTCACAAGAGAAGAATTAGAGATAATGCTGGAGTTAGTGGCTAAACCAGCAATTTCCGTTACCCCGGAAGATGCTAATAAATTCAATGAAGTCTTGGAGGAGCATCAAATTCATCCACATTTCGGCAGGGCGCGTTAATTTAAATCATTAAGCAAGCAAAATTGCTTGCTTTTTTTTCTCTCACAATTGAATTCACGATCAATGTCACTTCGTAAGCTATGAATTACTGTATCTGTTAAAATACTGTTTTCTTAACTATGTAAGAGTTTTATCGAAGATTTGGTAGTGCATTAAGTTGCTGCATAATTATTTGCTGTTGAGCAGCCTCCTTTTGCTGTTGGGTTGCGGCAATCGAATCATTCATTGCATTAATCGCATTTTCTTGCTCGACGACGGCTTCACTGTCTATAGATGTATCTGCATCTACTGGTACATCTGGATAAGCTACTTGTGGTGGATTATATCCAGGAGAATAAGTGTAATGGATTGGTTCATATGTTGTACCAACTACATAAGCTGATGGAGTACCACACCCTGTTAGTAGAAGTATCATTCCCAAGCTAATAAAACAGGTAACTTTCATCATAAAAAACGCCTTTAGGCATACAGGAAAATAAAGAGTATTACCTTTTTGGTTTGTTTGTATAATTATAGATCAAAATGATTATTAATTTATCATTTAATTGGGGGAATGTAGCCTTTCTGCTTGTAGCCGGGCTCCATTGGATCACAGTCAAAGAAAATCTTGGCTGCAAGCAACCAGGCTATAAATCCTATCCTATAGTGGTTCTAGGAAATTTCCTAGATTAGGTTTTTGACCCAAACGGTATTGATAAACGACATAGAAAGCCATAATGTTTTTTAAGTAGTTACGTGTTTCTTGCCAGGGAAGTGTTTCTATCCATACATCAATTTCTTTAGGGGGGTGCGTTTTTAACCAATAAACCACCTGTTTTGGTCCTGCATTATATGCTGCAGCGATGAGTATGGGATGATTATCGAATCGTTTTGCAAGTTGTTTTAAATAAGCCACCCCGATATTGATGTTCTTTTGAGACAGGAACAATTGTTTTTGATCATTATAAGGAATCTTATCTGCTTTTGAGACCACTCTCGCGGTATAAGGCATGACCTGCATTAAACCCCGAGCACCCGCAGAAGAAGTCGCGTCGTCTCTGAATCCGCTCTCCTGACGAATGATGGCGTAAATAAATTCTGGAGCAACTCCATATTTTTTAGAGAAAAGCGCAATGCTGTCTTTATATGCCAATGGAAATCTTAATGATAGCTGATTATTCAGCGTCTCATTATTGCTTAAGTAAACAGATTTACCATGCCATTGTAATTTCTGATCTATCCAATAGACTAAAGCGCTTGCCTCGTTTTTAGGCAATTCACTGATGAAATCATTGAGCAGGCGTGATGCTTGCAGCATTTGCCTGGTCATGTAAAGCGTTTGAATTTTATCAATAAAAGCTTGATAGGGTTTTAATACATCCAGATTTGTTGTAGGAGTTTCATTGGTAAAACTGGGTTTTATATTGAGATGAAGGCTTGCAAGAAACCCATAATATTGTCTATTTTTTGCCAGGGCTTCGTATAGCGCATGTGCTTCTGCTTTTTTCCCTTGTGCTTCTAAAGAGCGTGCTAGCCAATATTGCCAACAGGGTTCCTCTTTATCTTTTGAATCATTAATTAACGCGGTGACTTGTGCCCAGTTTTTTCGTTTTAAAGCAAAGCGGATTTGCCAATCCAACAACACATCATTGTAGTATTGTGGTTTTACTTTGGCGAACCACTCTAATGCATCCTCATCATTACGCATGGCTTTATAAAGAGCTACATGAGCTAAAAAAGCTTGTTGTTGTGCCTGGCTCAGCATTTTCGAGGTTTGGCTTTGCTGCCATAACTTAAGCGCTTTATCCATATTAATCGAAACCATACGCTTCAGTCCGTAAAGATAGATGTCATCTGTTAATTCACCAGGGTTTAGCTTGCTGATATTCCCAGGATTTTGATAAACAGCATTTAAAGCATTCAGCTCCAGGGGATGAGGTTTATTGTATTTCGTCAATAAATAGCGCGCTAACTGGATATTGCGTCGCTCCAAAGCAAGAGCAATTCGTTGAGTAATTAAGTTTTGATCAAAATTATTATCTTTCAGCAGCAAGTCAAACAAACTGTTGCAAGAGGGTGGTCTTGAATCACCACTTAGCCACAGTGGAATGGATGCTTTTAACGCTTCTTGTTGTTTCCCTGTATTGTAATTTGCAATTTGCTCATAACAAACGAGATTGAGATCATTAGATGGCTGATAATATTGGCTAAAGCGAATCCAATCCTTACTTTTCGCTAATTCATACAGCCATTTTTCGCGTAATTTGGTCGATAAAGGAGTGGTTCCATTAATGAACTCCAAAAATGAGGGACTGGGTGTTGCAGGAGGTAAGTTTTGACTAAAGGACAAATAGGTATTAAAACGTTCCATATATTGTTCTCCCGAAAGGGCGAGGCAAGTCTGGAAACTAATAAATACACATAAGAATAAAATAAATTTTTTCATAATTTTTCTTAATTAATGTCCTTTGATGGTTGCTAATTGTTTTCGCATGGCATCAATTGTCTCTTTGTAATTTTTGCTATTGAATATCGCAGAACCAGCCACAAATTGGTTTGCACCTGCGCGCGCCAAAGTAGCAATATTATCTATGGTCACGCCGCCATCGACACAAATGTCGAGTTGAGGATAAAGTTTGCGGACTTGAGGTATTTTATCAATAACTTCAGTGATAATCTTTTGTCCTCCAAAGCCGGGATTTACTGTCATGATTAGGACAAAATCAAGTTTATGAGCACACCAGGTTAATACTTCAATTGGTGTGGCCGGATTTAATACAAGACCTGCTTCACACCCCAAATCTTTGATGAGTTTTAAACTGCGATCCACATGTATGGTTGCATCGGGATGAATACTAATTCGTTTTGCTCCTGCTTTTGCGAATGATTCAATCAGTGCATCAACTGGATTAATCATGAGATGGACATCAATAGGGAGTTGCGGGAAACGTTTGCGTAAAGCCTCACAGAAAGCAGGGCCAAATGTTAAATTGGGTACATAATGATTATCCATAACATCAAAATGAATATAATCAGCTCCTGCATTCATAACGGACTCTACTTCATCTCCCAGGCAAGTAAGATCTGCAGATAAAATTGAGGGTAAAATATGATAAGTCATGGGGTAATTTTTTAATTTGGATAAGTAGCTATATCATATGCTGTCTTGAAAAAACATTCTACGATGTTAAGTAAAGAGTATGGTATTTAATTTTTAACACAATAAGGTTAATGTTTCTCAGGGTTCTTGCATCTTGAGAATTTGGTCAAAATATGAGACAATATGTTTCTATTTCTGCTCTTGTAATTTTGGTAATGGAGATTGTTTACCTTACGCCAGCTTGAGCTAAAATGGTCTGATTTCGAGTACCGACGCGCAGCATCACGTAGTATGTGCGCATCGGAACACATAAAGTTAGGCCAGTCTGGCTAAGATAATGGATGGAAACAGATCCGAGAGAAATTACAGAGACCTAATCATGCTTTGTAGGGAGAATAATATGAGTCAAAACTGGCCTACCAGAGACAAAGATTTACAAGCCGCTCGTGTGATTATGGAAGAATACGCTAGTGAGCGTGAAAGTGATACGTTAGGTCTTTTTGAAATTGTTGTCGATCAAGCGGAAAAAAAAATGAGTTTCCGTTTATCTGGATGGGTAGTCATTTTAGCAAAACATTTTAATTCAACGTATGGCGTGAGCCAGGGTGATTTTATAACACGACAAGTCATTACGCGATGCCTGACTCAAGGACACACATTACATTAAATCTTTATTTCAAATGGAGTCGCTTAGGCTCTTTATATTAATATCCAATCGAACGATTTACTTTGAGTGCAGGTTGTAGAAAATTCTCATGAGCTGTGACATAGTACTTAAGCTTCCAGATTTGGTACTTTTCTTATACGCGCTTAGAATTGATACAGATATTTATTATAATTTTGTTTGAACTCATCGGAATTTTGATATTGGATCAATGCTTGGTTTAGCTTTGTTAATAAGTCACCATTAGCAGGGCTGACAGCTATCCCATAACCAAAACCATACGTATAACGTGGACCGATTAATCTGAATGTGTTTGCTGAATTGGATGCCCAGTAATTTGCTGTTGGATTATCCAGTAGAATAATATCTACATTTCCTCCACTTAAAGCTGCAAGTTGCTCTTGTATACCGCCATAGTACTTAACATTGGGATTTTTTACTCCCATCTCTATGAGCTGGTCAAAAAATACAGTGCCTTCTTCCAATCCTATTTTTTTAGTATTTAAAAGATCCAGGCTAAACGGTACTTTTTTATTTGATGCTCCTTCTAAAAATCGGGAAAAGCTTTGCAGATAAGGTAGGCTGAAATTAACTATTTTTGCGCGTTCGCCAGTAATGGTTATCGAGCTGACTGCAACATCTATTTTTTGATTAACAACTGCATCGAGTAATTGGTTGAAGCGCATCACTTGAAAGGTACAGGTTCTATTCATGATTTTGCATAAACTGTTCATCATATCGACATCAAAACCAAAGAGTTGACTATGATTTCCTTGCATGACGAATGGAGGATCAAAGCTTTCGACCCCTACATTTAAGGTTTCGCCTTGAGCAAAAAGCGGGGAAGAGAAACAAATAAATGCAATCAGAATTAATCGGATCATTTTAAATTTATGGAATTGTTATTGATTTTTATAGACTATATTATAACGAGAGTCTTCATTTTGGAATGAAAAAAAGAAAATTTATGCAAATCGAAATCCCTGAGTTATTGCAATCAAAAGCATGGTTCATTGAAAAACACTTGTCCGATTTGCACCATCCCTTGCGTGAAAGTGTTATCAAATTACTCCTTACGAGCGATTATGCATGCAGGCAGATTCAATTATTGAAAGCATTACTCATGGAGGATAAATGCTGTTCCTTGATGACACGAGAAAATTATTTTCGTATTTTGAAAAACGTATCCTTTAATTTGCCACAAGCAGCTTATTTGCGTTTATTACGTCAGTTCCGCAATACGCATTTTTTGCGGTTAATTCTTCTTGAAATAGCGGGTATTGCCAATACTGAGGAGATTCTGCGCGCATGGTCTGATTGTGCCGATGCGCTTATTTTGCATGCACTTGATTATTGTAAACAAGGATTGTCCTTGCGTTATGGTATTCCGCGTGATGCAGCTGGAAATGAAGTAGAGTTATTTGCCCTGGCTATGGGGAAACTAGGGGGAAGAGAGTTGAATTACTCTTCAGATGTCGATCTTATTTTTGCGTATACCGTTGTAGGAGAAACAGACGGGGAAGAACGCATTGATAATCAGCATTATTTCAGTCGTTTAGTCCAGCAATTTGTGCAGACCTTACAAAATGTAACCCCGGATGGTTTTGTATTTCGTGTAGATTTAAGATTACGGCCTAATGGTGACAGTGGCCCACTGGTTTCAAGCTTGGCGGCCATGGAAACTTATTATCAGGAACAAGGTCGTGATTGGGAACGCTATGCGATGGTTAAGACCCGGGTCATTGCTGAAAAGGTGGATGAGATACAACCATGGTTTCAGCGATTGATCGTGCCTTTTGTGTACCGGCGTTACGTAGATTTTAGTGTCATTGAATCCTTACGTAGCATGAAGGCGATGATAGAGCGCGAAGTGCTAATAAATCCCCGGTTGGATGATATTAAACGAGGTAAAGGCGGAATCAGGGAAGTGGAGTTTGTCATTCAGAATTTTCAGTTAATTCGTGGCGGACGTTTGCCGCAATTACAAGAGCAAAATGCCTTGTTTGCCCTTGCTGTTTTAAAACATGAAAAATTATTGCCGCATACTGATGCTTTAAAACAAGCTTATCTTTTTTTACGCAAACTCGAAAACACACTCCAGAGCTTAAATGATCAGCAAACACACTCATTGCCAGAAGATCCTGTGAAGCAGGAGCAAATTATTTTGGCTATGGGGTATCTTTCTTGGGACGATTTAATTAACAGATTGCATAAATATCAGCGGATTATCAGTTATGCTTTTCATTCAGTCCTTGGTAAAGTCAAAGATTATGAAGATGAGAAAAGATTACTCACAAATCAGTTAGCTAGCCTTTGGCAAGGACATGTTGAAACCACGATGGCAACTAATTTGCTAGCTAGCCTCGGTTTTGCGAATGCCCCTCATTGTTATCAAATGATTCATTCCTTTCGTCATAGTCCACGTTGTCGACGTTTAACACAAGGCGCACGAATGCGTTTGGACCGATTCATGGTGATGTTACTTGCTGAACTGACTCACGTTAAAAAAACGGATGAAGTTTTATTACAAGTGATGCATTTGCTCGAAAATATTGTGGGTCGTAGCGCTTATCTTGCTTTATTAACCGAGAATCCGCAGGTTTTAACTGAATTATTGTTTTGGTTCGCACAAAGTCCATTTATTACCTCCTTGCTGGTAAACCAACCTTTTTTATTGGAAGTATTGCTGGATCAGGGCCAAGAATGGCGACCCCAGTCGCTGCATCAATTACAAAGACTATTAATTGAAAAATTAGCGCATCACCATGATGTTGAAGTACAAGAGGAAATATTACGTCAATTTAAGCTAACCAATTGTTTAATGGCTGCTCGCGCTGAACTTTATGGATTCTGCAATGCGGTGCGCATTGGACAATTTTTGTCGGATGTGGCTCAAGTCATTGTAAGCCAGGTTTTAATAATCGCCAGTGAACAATTATGTTCGCGGTATCCTGAAATGGAACGAGCCAAATCACACTTTGCAATCATTGCCTATGGAAAATTGGGTAGCCGTGAAATGAATTACGCTTCTGATTTGGATTTGGTGTTTTTACACACCGCAAAAATATCAGAAGAAGCATTAATTACTCGTTTAACTCAAAAAATTTTGCATATGCTGACTACTCGCTCTCAATCTGGAGTACTTTATACGGTAGATACGCGCCTTAGACCATCGGGAGCAGCGGGATTACTGGTGAGCCATGTTGATGCTTTTGTTGAATATCAGAAAAATCAGGCATGGACTTGGGAACATCAGGCTTTATTAAAAGCACGTATTTTGACAGGAAACGCAAGGATTAGGCATGCTTTTTTGCAATTGAAAAAATCGGTATTGTTATTGGGACGAGATAATCCTGCCTTGTTACAGGATGTATTGGCAATGAGATCCAAAATGGAGCAACATCAGGATCGCAATTCCATTTCTGGTGGTTTGTTAGATTTGGAATTTTTAATACAGTATTTAATACTTCATTTAGGAAACCCTTCCTTAGCTCGATATACAAATACATTAAGCCAACTCCAGCATTTGTTTTTAGCAGGGGTTTTAAATAAAGAATATTACTCTTTTTTAAAAAAAGCATACAAAAAACACCATCAGTTATTGCATCAAAATTTATTGCGTCCAGGTACTGTGAATAATAGAAGCATGCAGGAGGAGATATTGAGGGTGTGCAAGGAACTATTCAATAAAACTTTAACATAACTCCATTTCATGTGTTCACTGACTTGGTGATAGATGGCCAAAGAGATCTCCCTGATGTTTCTTTGACCTTAGAATAAAATGGAAGGCACGAGTTTCCCCTGTACCGCGGGCTATTTATTTGAAGTCAGCATAAAGATCGTAATCATCACTATCTGTAATTATGACTTCTGCAAAAGATCCCACTTTAACTCCAGGCGTTGGCGGTAAAATAACGAGACCATCAATTTCTGGAGCATCACTTGGGCTGCGTGCAATGATTTGTTCCTGATTTACTTCATCAATTAACACAGTTTGCATACTACCAATTTTGTTTTCTAGCTTATCACGGCTAATTTCTGCTTGTAATTGCATGAAGCGGTGATAGCGTTCTTCTTTAACTTCCTCTGGTACTGGCTCGCTTAAATCATTTGCTTTTGCCCCTTCAACAGGAGAGTATTTGAAACAACCAACCCGATCTAACTGAGCTTCTTCAAGGAAGTCGAGCAGTTCTTCAAACTCTTCTTCTGTTTCTCCGGGAAAACCAACGATAAAAGTCGAACGCAGGGTAATATCGGGACAAACTTCTCGCCAAGAAGCAAGGCGTAACAAGGTATTTTCACTGCTTGCAGGACGTTTCATTGCTTTGAGCACGCGCGAATTGGCATGTTGTAACGGAATATCCAAATAGGGAAGAATCAAGCCGTCTCGCATTAAGGGGATAATCTCGTCTACATGCGGATAAGGGTACACATAATGCAGTCGTATCCAAATGCCGAGTTCTCCTAATTGTTCGCATAAATCATAAAAACGTGTGTTAACGGTTTTTCCTTTCCAGCTTACCGGCTGATAGCGTGTATCCACACCATAGGCACTGGTATCCTGAGAAATCACTAAAATTTCATTAACGCCTGCATCTTTTAATTTTTGGGCTTCGGTCAAGACTTGAGCCATTGGATAACTTTGTAATTTTCCACGCATGGTAGGAATAATGCAAAAAGTACATTTTTGATTGCATCCCTCAGATATTTTCAAATAAGCATAATGGCGTGGGGTTAATTTAATCCCTTGAGGGGGAATAAGTTGGGTAAAAGGGTCTGCAGGTGGAGGTAAATGCTGATGAACTGCATTGACCACTTCCTCATAGGCATGTGCACCACTAATATGCAGTACATCTGGACATGCCTCTTTAATAATCTCTGCTTTGGCACCTAGGCAACCTGTGACAATAACACGCCCGTTTTCTGCCATTGCTTCTTTAATCGTATCCAGCGATTCTTTAACGGCACTATCAATAAATCCACAGGTATTGATGACTACTACGCCTGCATCTTGATAACTGGACACTAATTCATATCCCTGAGCACGCAATTGGGTGATGATGCGTTCTGAATCTACCAGAGCTTTGGGACAACCCAGACTAACAAATCCTACTTTATGATTCATAAAACTCTAACTGTAAAAAAAGTGAACGAATTATAACTCTTTAAGAGCCATATTGTCGACAGGATTATGGTAAATTTAAGTTATTTAAATTTGCATTTTATACGGGAATTATGGGGGGCCTTAAAATTTTTTTCACCCTATGTACCGAGCTTTATATCTGAGGAGTTCTCATATTCTGTAATCATTGAATAGCAGGGATCCCTTTGCAATGTATAAGCTTTAATAGAATGGATTATCCCTCCAAAAGCAATGGAAAATTAATTTAATTGAGCTTAGTGAATGCATTTGAGTTATGAAGTATTTTGATGGATGGATCCTTTCCTAAACAGGGATGGAAGTGCGTTCAGCCCTGACTGAAACTTTACAATTTATGGGAGCCGCCTGGCCAAGCACGGGTAGGGAGGCTCATTATCTATCCGTATACTCCCATTATTTTTTTTTTATTGTGTCCACTTGATTATGTTGATTTAAAAATGCATGAATTTTTGCCATAGTTTCATCCCATGAAGGGAAATTTTGATATGCTGCAAGAGAAGAAAGGCTCATTTTTTTCAACAAGCCTCGATTTTTAATTAATTTGCTAATGTACTCTTTAAGCATCGTACTGTCGCCAGGAGTAATCAAAAATCCATTAATCGCATCGTTAACAATTTCCGGTACACCTCCGGTATTGCATGCAATAACGGGAATACCGGCCCCCATTGCTTCAGTATAAACAATTCCATAGCTTTCAAAATAGGAAGGAACAACCAATACATGGTGTGAGAGAAGTTCTTTTGTTAAATGTTTGGTATCGAGTGCCCCATGAATTTTTATATTTTTTTCCAGTTTTAAATAGGTGATCATCTTGAATATTTTACGGGTATATTTCGCATCAAAATGAAGACTTCCTACAATCGATAACTGCCAAGAGTGGGAATCTATTTGTGATAAAGCTTGCAGTAATAGGTGCAGTCCTTTGTTATATAATAAATTACCAATAAAAATAATCATGAGTTTCTTGTCCTGATACTTAAACCCAAAGCCATCTTTTATTCTATTAAGTTGCAGGCGATCTTTACCTGGATAGGCTATCAAGGAGTTATTGTTTGTTCCAATAATTTTCGAAATGGATTTTTCTGTGGAAATGCTATTGAAAATAAAACCATTTACCGATTTAAGGTAGATGCCCTCTATTTTTTTAGTGAACCATTTAACCAAAGAATTTTGCAATGCATCTGCCTGTAAAAGGTGGACAATACTTATAATTGGAAAATTTCCTATTTCTTTTAGTTTTTTATTTAAGATAAATAATGAATTAAAATTCATCTCATCTTGTAAAAGAACATCAGGCGAAAACTCAATAATTTCATTAATTAATTTTTTTGAAAAATTATTTTTGATTAATCCCCAAAAATTCTTGTTCTCTTGTGAAAAAATCTTAACGACCACACCTTGCGCACGTAAGTATTCGACTAACTTATAATCATAAATGTATCCACCGGTAGTTGTATTGATAGAGCCATAAAGAATTAATCCTACGCGCATTTGTTTTCTCGATAACTGGCTTGAGCAATATCGTCCTCCCATAATCTAACCGTGATTTGACTGTCAACTGGAAGCTCAATGTGATTATTAAATTTTTGCCAGAGAATTTTAGAAAAAAGTTCGAGGCTTGGATTCTGGTTTTTAAATTCAGGAAGCTCATTTAATATCTTATCCTGAAAATAGGATATTAATTGATCGATGTGCGCTCTGATTTCCACAATATCAATCAGAAAATTGAGCGGGTCAAGCTTTGTATTTTCAATTTCCAATTCAAAACTATAGTGGTGGGAGTGGCGTAAATTTTCTGCGCCAAAATCTTTCCCAATCAAGAAGTGTTGTGCAATGAAATTTTTTCTTAACATTAAATGATGCATCATTTACTCCCCATAGGTTAATGTGATAAATAACGTATCATGTGGATTAGAATCCAATAATTGATAGGCTTTATTTGCATCAGTGATATGAAATTTATGCGAAATGAATCGTGTCGGATTTATTTTCTCCAACATTTTAAAAACAACCTCAAATCGTCGAGCCTTTGTCCATCTTCCTTGCAGTTCCGAGGCAATCGTACTGACTTGGCTGGCAATGACTTTAATTCGATTTCGATGAAAACGGCCTCCTAAATCAATAGCACATGGTTTTCTTCCATACCAAGATCCCAGAATGATCCGTCCTTCATAAGCTGCAAATGAAATAGCGCTATTGAGTGCATCAGGATTACCTGTCAATTCATAAATAAGATCAATAGGGTTTGATTTTACGTTTTTAAGGTAATTGGTCACTTGCACATGAAGATCAGACTGGGAGGCGTCAAAAGTATGCCTAGCCCCTAACTCCATACATAGCTCTCTCCTTTTAGCATGCAAATCAACTCCCAGAAGACTGGCTAGCGGAAATTGTTGCAATAAGGCCGTAGTAAGAAGGCCTACAATTCCAAGCCCCAAAATAAGTACATTTTCTCCGATTAAAGGGGAACCATCTAATACTAGGTTTATTGCTGTTTCCATATTGGGTATAAATAATGCATCATAAGGAGATATGTGCTCCGGTAACACAATAATTTGCGTTTCCTTTGCGCAAAAATAACTTTCATGTGGATTAAATACAAAGACACATTGATTTAATAAATGGTTTAATTTTCTATTACCTGTTTCAATTACTTTACCAATAGAACAATAACCATATTTGAATGGATAATTTTGCTTCTCTTTGAGCGCAGGAATTGTTTCATCCAAGCAGATATCGGTTGGCATTAGCCCTCGATAAAAAAGCATTTCTGTACCGGAACTTATTCCTGAAATAATGTTTTGAATCAACACTTCATCTGTCTGAGGTCGTGGAATCGACTCTTCCAAGACAGAGATTTGTTTGGGTTGATTAAAATAGAGTACATGATTTTTCAAGTGAGATTCCTTTCTATATCTGCCATTATAATTATATCTTTGCCTAATTTGTATTGAAGTACATTTTTTAATTGAGGAAAACCGAAAGTGTCCTTAATTTCTTTTGATAGAACAGAAATGCCACCGACAAAAATCGGAGCTACAGTGATAATTACCTTATCCACGTGATTTTCACTGATGAAATTAGTAATAATGCCTCTTCCTCCTTCAACCATTACCGTTTCAATACCCAAAATAAATAATTGTTCTAGAGTTTGACTTAAATCAGTACGACCATCTGGAGTTGAGTTCACTACAACGACTTTAGCCTTCATTTCTGTAAGTAGTTTTTGTTTTTCAAGATCGGCTTGATTTGTAGTAAAAATGATCGGTGGATTGGAGTTTTTTAGAACACGCGCAGTTAAAGGAGTGCGAAGCTTACTGTCTAAAATAACTACTTGTGGATTTTTTCCTTTATAGTGGCGAACTGTGAGAAGGGGATCATCGGCAATTACTGTACCTACCCCAACCAATATTGCATCATTTTCGGAACGTAACTTATGTGTCATCACCAGCGACTCTTGGGAACTGAGCATGAGTCTTTTCTTTCGGTGAAATGAAATAGATCCATCCAGGCTTTGTGCATAAGCCAAGGTAACGACAGGTTTTCTTTTTTTAAATAAAGAGGAACATTTTTCATACAATTCTCTAAGATCATTCTCTTCAAAAAAATGATTCATTTTTTGCTTTTTAGTTAATAGATAAAAAGCATTTTGAGGATGAATGGAGCCTTTTATTGGAACTCTTGAGATAACGTTCAAATTATACTGATTTAGTGCCTCTATTTTTTGAGGATTATTAGTAAGCAACCGCAGGGATTTAATCTGTAACTCCTTTAGAATATGAGCAGCCACTTCATAAGAGCGCTCATCTTCTTCATGACCTAGCTCGAGATTGGCGTCGACGGTGTCTTTTCCCTGATCCTGCAAATTGTAGGTATGCAATTTGTTAATTAAGCCAATTCCTCTTCCTTCTTGTCGGAGGTAAATAATAATGCCGCGGCCTTCGATAGCAATTTGGCTCATACTCATTTGCAGTTGCTCACCGCAATCGCAACGTAAAGAGCCCAGAATATCGCCCGTCATGCATTCTGAGTGTATTCGTACTAAAATATCATCTGCATTGTGTACTGCTCCAAATGTAAGTAAAAGATGTTCTTTATCATCTTGATTTGTAGTAAATAATGAAAGTTCAAAAGAACCATATTTTGAAGGAATTGCAGCAGAAACTTCTTTTTTAACAATGAGCTGATTATCCATAATCTGATCCTTAGACGGAATCTCCGACTCTTATGTTTCTCAGTGCCTTTATAACTATAGTTCATTAAGAGTATGGGTCAAATTTTATTCAAAAAAATTATAAAATAGTCATAAACACCTTAAAAAAATTTACGATGGGATAAGATTAGGATTTGTGGTTAATTAATTTTCGGGTATGGGGTAGAAAAAAGAAATCAAACCAATCATTACAACGGAAGGAAAGTTGTAAAAAAAGATCATAACTCTATGATTTTACAACACATCAGCTGGAAAAATGACTAATCGTATTCAATCTATTAAGAAATGTGCAATGTGACTATATCCCTCCCTGCGCAGGGATGCCTGCGATATATAAACAGCTCCCTAATTTATTTTCTTTAAAATGGTTAAAAATTTATTTGCAGAAATTTCACCAACCAATTTGAGTTCGTTGATCTCATTGCCTTGAGTATCTAAAAAAATAAAAGTAGGTGGGGCTATAACATGGAAGTAATTGAGTAGCGCTTTATTGTCTGCGTTATTTTTTGTGACATTAATTTTAATCACACTAAAACGCGTTAAGGCCTTTTGCACACGAGGATCTTTAAATGTAGTTGCTTCCATCACTTTACATGAGGTACACCAGTCAGCATAAAAATCTAGCATTACCGGTGTGCCGCGAGCATCTGCGATGGCTTGTTTAATCGTGCTTAAATTCTGCTCGCCCTGTGTCCGAGCTGGGGAAGCGCTTGCTGGTTGGATTGTTAAGGGTTGTAAGGGATTTGTTGCACCCATGCTCGCGCCTACCAAAATCAAGAAACCATAGACGAGTAAGATAAGTCCTATTCCTTGGTTGAATTTCTCGCGATGTGTTGCAGAATATGTAAGAGCACCGCTGTAAATTCCGGAAAAAATGAATAAGCATGCCCATAAGATCATGCTGGCTAAAGGGGGGGCTATTCGAGAAACAAGCTCAATGGCAACGGCAATAAAAAAAATGCCGAACAGTGCCTTGATGGTATTCATCCAGTTGCCCGTCTCCGGCAACCATCTACCTGCGGAAGTACCTATGAGAAGTAATGGTGTGCCCATCCCCAGGCCTAAAACGAACAAAGTCAGGCACCCTAAAAGAACATTGCCACTTTGGGCAATGTAGGTTAGCACTCCAATCAATGGGGCAGTAACACAAGGCGAAAGGATTAATGTAGAGAGACAACCCATTATTGCTGCCCCAAGGTAGTGGCCGCCTCGTTGATTGCTGGAACCGTGTATTTTTGCCTGCCAGGAATGCGGTAGTTTGAATTCATAAAATCCAAACATGGATAAGGCCAATAGAACAAAAATCAGGCTAAACACGCCAATGGACCAAGGAGATTGCATGCTAATTTGCAGATTGGCTCCAAGCAAGGCAACTACTGCACCAAGGATGGAATAGGTAATTGACATGCTTAGCACATAACTTAATGAGAGAAAAAAGGCTTTGCTTGTTGTAATTTCCTTACCGTGGCCAATAACAATCCCGGATAAAACTGGAACCATTGGTAAAATGCATGGGGTGAATGATAAAAGCAAACCAAAACCATAAAAAGTAAGCAGAATCAGTAGCCAGTTGTGGCTTAAAAAGATTTTAGCGATGCTGTCATTTTGTGATTCTTCAGTGTCTGCGGTTTGAGTATTTTGAGGCTGTTTCAGATTTACTTGCGCTAACGCCAAACTGTCATCTATGGTAAGCTGAACTGTTTTCGTTTCAGGGGCATAACAAAAACCATCATCAGAACAACCCTGATAATGCAAATCAATTAAGGCTGTTCCTTGTTTATCCCCTAAAATTCCAACAGGAATGGAAACTTGATTGCGATAAACAGTATACTTATGTCCTTGTTTGTCCACTTTTTGCTCTGTTGGTGGGAGACGCAAAGGGCCTAAGTGAATTGCACCGTTCGTATTTTCAGTTAATTTAATGCGATCACTGTAAAGAAAATAATTTGGCTTTACCTGAAAATTGATGGCAAAAGTATTAGGATCAATTTTACTGACATTGACATGGAATACTTCTGCAGCAGGAAGCGGGTTTGCATATAGAGCAAATGTAGTTATATAGCAGGATAACAGTAAAAACCATTTTCTCATTCTGAAAACCTTTATAATACAGAGGAGTAAAAACATATATGTAACTATATCAGAACATCATGGAGTGTGAATAAAATTAAAACCAAAAATTTTTTTTATTTTTACCCTTGAAACTCTTTGTCTTGACCCCATATGGCAATCAGTAACATTGCAAATTGACTTTAAAGTTTAATTAATCAGGAGATAAAAGTATGAAAATTCGTCCTTTACACGATCGAGTTGTTGTTCGTCGTATGGAAGAAGAGCGTACCACAGCAGGTGGTATTGTTATTCCAGATAGCGCTACTGAAAAACCAATGCGCGGTGAAATCATTGCTGTTGGCGCTGGTAAGATTTTAGACAACGGTGACGTTCGCGCTTTAGCAGTAAAAGTTGGAGATATCGTCCTGTTTGGTAAATATTCAGGTACCGAAGTGAAAATCGACGGTAAAGAACTGGTTGTGATGCGTGAAGACGACATCATGGGTGTAATCGAGAAGTAATCGTTTCATTAGGAGATAGAGATAATGGCTAAAGAATTACGTTTTGGTGACGATGCTCGTCTACAAATGTTAGCTGGTGTTAATGCATTAGCGGATGCAGTACAAGTGACTATGGGTCCACGTGGTCGTAATGTTGTATTAGAAAAGGCTTATGGTGCGCCTACAGTAACTAAAGACGGTGTGTCTGTTGCTAAAGAAATCGAATTTGACCAACGCTTCATGAATATGGGCGCTCAAATGGTTAAAGAAGTTGCTTCCAAGACTTCTGATACTGCTGGAGATGGTACTACTACAGCTACTGTATTGGCTCGTGCGATTGTCGTTGAAGGTTACAAAGCAATTGCTGCCGGCATGAATCCTATGGATCTGAAACGCGGCATTGACAAAGCAGTTACTGCAATCACTAAAAAATTACAAGCTATGTCTAAGCCTTGCAAAGACAATAAAGCAATTGCTCAAGTAGGTACTATTTCTGCTAACTCTGATGAAGCAATTGGTGCAATTATTGCTAGCGCTATGGATAAAGTAGGTAAAGAAGGGGTTATTACTGTTGAAGACGGTAATAGTCTTGAAAATGAATTATCTGTTGTTGAAGGGATGCAGTTTGATCGTGGTTATATTTCTCCATACTTCATCAACAATCAGCAAAGCATGACTTGCGAGCTTGAGCAACCATTCATTATGTTGGTTGACAAGAAAATCTCCAGTATTCGTGACATGCTGTCTGTATTGGAAGGTGTTGCAAAATCAGGTCGTCCATTGTTGATTATCGCTGAAGATGTTGAAGGTGAAGCTTTAGCAACTCTGGTTGTTAACAACATGCGTGGTATTGTTAAAGTATGTGCTGTTAAAGCTCCTGGCTTCGGTGATCGTCGTAAAGCAATGTTGCAAGACATCGCAATTCTGACTCGTGGCGAAGTAATTTCTGAAGAGATCGGTAAGAGCTTAGAGCAAGCTACTTTAGAAGATTTAGGTTCTGCAAAACGTATCGTAATAACCAAAGAAAACACTACAATTATTGATGGTGAAGGTAAAGCTGCCGAAATCAACAGCCGTATTGCTCAAATTCGTGCTCAAATCGAAGAAACTACTTCTGATTACGATCGTGAGAAATTACAAGAGCGTGTCGCTAAACTTTCTGGCGGTGTTGCGGTTATCAAAGTTGGTGCTGCTACTGAAGTAGAAATGAAAGAGAAAAAAGCTCGTGTTGAAGATGCATTACATGCTACTCGTGCTGCTGTAGAAGAAGGTATTGTAGCAGGTGGTGGTGTTGCTTTAATTCGTGCACAAAAAGCTCTGGATTCTTTGAAAGGCGACAATGACGACCAAACCATGGGTATCAACATTCTGCGTCGTGCTATTGAAGCACCAATGCGTCAGATCGTATCAAACGCTGGTTACGAAGCTTCAGTAATTGTAAACAAAGTATCTGAAAACAAAGACAACTATGGTTTCAATGCTGCGACTGGTGAATTTGGTGACATGGTTGACATGGGTATTTTAGATCCAACTAAAGTAACTCGTATGGCATTACAAAACGCTGCTTCTGTAGCAAGTTTAATGCTGACTACCGAGTGCATGATTGCTGATCTGCCAAAGAAAGAGGAAGCTGCTGGTGATATGGGCGGCATGGGTGGAATGGGCGGTATGGGAGGCATGGGTGGCATGATGTAAGCCTCTCTCGTTCCTATTCCTTTAAAAACCCGCCTTTATGGCGGGTTTTTTATTACTCTATTTCTGCTCATTTGGATTAAATATACCCCATTAAATATCAAAGCCAATGAATGGTTTATAATATATTATATGGGATATAAGCAGTTTATTAATTACGGTCTGCCCACAAGCTATTTGGTAGCAATTAATCTAAACGCGATAATTCAGTCCAAAGCTCAATTGATTACTGTAGACTCGCAAAAACCTGGTGGGGGCGCCACTAGCTGGGACACCGTTCGAGGCTATTACATCATATTGACCGCTATTGCTCGTTTGGCCTATGGCTAGATAACTGTAGCTGATATCGATGTCGAAGTGCTCGGTCACTCGATAAAGGCTGCCTGCACCGACTTGCCAGGCAAAGCGGGTGGTAGTAAGTCCTGATTCATGTTGGACCGCTAGAGGCCAATAAATGGTATTGGTTTTCGAGTTTGCTGCACCTAAACCGCCACCGAGATAAGGTTCTATGCGATGATTCATAGGCAGGGGATAAGAAAAATACCCATTGATCATATAGGTGTAAGTGTCAACTCGCCCGTGAGCTGTTTCATTTCCATCATCTGTAACTGAGAAAGGAATGTCTGACAGCCCTTGCACTCGAAAATCTGTTCGGAAAAAAGGATTGAAACGATAACCAACTCCGAAGGAGTATCCCCAATGATCTCCTATAGAAGCCGCTGGTGGCGTAATTGCATTGGGAGAAAAAAAAGAAGCAGTCTCTGCTCGGTTAAAATTAAATGCGTTGTAAGTGGCAAGTCCCACTACATAAAAACCCTGCTCTTTTTTGTATGTTACAGGCCCCATATCACCTGCGTAAGCAGGGAGTAGTACTACCGTAAACAAAAAGATCGCGACTTTTTTTAACCTAAGATGCATGCCAGACACTCCGTTGTGAGATAAAATTCATCAGTTAAATGCAAATGGGCTTACGCAAGTGATACATTCACGAACGCCGAACTTTATAGTTACAAAAAATAACCTTTAACACAATAAGTAATTTCGTTATGAATTATGAAGACGTTCAGGAAATTAGGGTAGATTATTGAATATCACAAGTAATTACCGAATAAAAAAGAAAATTAGTGATTCAAAATTTAATTGACTCTAGTGGAAATGGAACAAACCCTGGAATTTTTGCAATGTATCGTCCACAATGATGTGGAATTATAAAGTTAGGAGTAATGATGGATGCAATAATTAAAAAGTTGGAAATAGTTTTAGCGGATACATACGCCTTATATCTTAAAACACAAAATTATCACTGGCATGTTAAGGGAGCTCAGTTTAAAAGCTTGCATGAATTGTTTGAAATGCAATATAGAGCATTGGCAGAAGCGGTGGATGAAATTGCAGAGCGAATTCTGATTTTGGGTCATAAGGCACCTGCTACCTTTACTATATTGAACCAATTAAAAACAATTCAAGACGGCAACTCCAATATTGATGCGAATCAGATGGTGAGTGAGTTGGCCCAGGACAATGGGATTCTGGTTAAAGATTTAAACAAAGCAGTTAAACTCGCTCAGGAACATGATGATGAAGGAACGGTAGCTTTACTCAGTGAACGTATTGCTGCGCATGAAAAAGCACGATGGATGTTGAACGCATCTGCTGCTTAGAACTCTGTTGCTAAAACCATTATCATAGCCTGACTGCTCACAGCCCTGAACCACTGGAATATATCCAGGAAAATCCCTGTTGCAAGCAGCCAGGCTATTTTGCTTTTGAAGGTGTCATTAGTGTTATTTACTCTTCATCACTTGTTTTTCATCTCCTTTTTTAATGACGATGATGCTAATTCGTCTGTTTTCTGGGCTGAAAGGATCTTTGGTGTTCAGAAGCAAAGTTGATCCGAAGCCGGATACGCGCATCACTTTATCAGGATCCAAACCTACCTTAACCAAAGCACGGCGGGCAGCATTGGCTCTTTGGGTGGAGAGCTCCCAGTTGGTATATTCTAATTCATCTGGATTATGGTAAGGATGGGCATCGGTATGTCCTTCAATAGTAATTTTATTGGGAACTGTCTTAAGTAGGTTGGCGATCTGCGCAAAAAGCGGCTCCATTCCCGGATTAAGTTTGTCTGAGCCCACATCAAACATGGGTTTTTTCTGATTATCGATTAATTGGATACGCAATCCATTTTTTACTACCTCCATGATTAATTGATTTTTTAAACCAGAAAGTGAAGGATCTTGTTGGATACTTAAATTAATTTTTGATTTTAATTCCTCGAGTTTCTGTGTCTCATTTTCAGTGGATTGAATTACTTGAATATTTTGGGGTTTTTTATTTGGTGCGGATGACAGCTCCGTTTTAGAAACTTGACCATTGGTGTCTTTGAGATTAGGTCCTCCACCCTTAAGGTTAATTTGCTGATTACCTACGTTCTCGCCGCCAAAAAAAGTGATTTTCATGGGCTGTTTAAAATACTCGGAAATACCATCTTTTTGTGCTTTATTTAGTGAAGCAATCAACCACATTAACAAAAAGAAAGCCATCATTGCTGTAACAAAATCAGCAAAAGCAATTTTCCATGATCCCCCATGTAGTTTGTGCTTATTCTTTTTTATTTTTCGAATTATAGGGGTTGGACCAGTTTTTCCTTTACCACCGTTTTCACTCATACTGTAACCTCATTAACCCGGTGTCGTTTCCGCAGCGGAGTTTTCTTCAGAGCCAGATGAAGATGACACTGGTTTGGAATTTTTAATTTCTTCATTAAGCTGGGTAAAAGAAGGGCGTTGTGCAGAAAATAAAACTTTACGTCCAAATTCAACAGCAATAATAGGTGGATTATTGTGTAGACTTGCTAATATCGTGGCTTTTATAGAGTGCAGTATCAATTGAGTCTGATTGGCCTGATGTTCCATTGCTGAAGCTACAGGACCCACAAATCCATACCCAATTAAAATACCTAAAAAGGTTCCTACAAGAGCATGAGCAATGAGTACCCCTAGTTCTGGTGGCGGTAAGTTGATCGATTCCATCGTATGGACCACGCCAAGAACCGCAGCAACAATACCGAAAGCAGGCATGGCATCAGCAAGTTTTGCTAAGGCATTTGCCGGGATCATTTCTTCTTCATGATGGGTTTCAATTTCCATATCAATTAACGCTTCAAGCTGAAAAGGCTGTATGTTCGAAGTAATGATCAATCTTAAGTAATCGCAAATGAACTCAATGATATGATGTTTCTTCATGAGCGAAGGATAAGCATTAAAAATCGGACTTTCTTGAGGGTTTTCAATATCTGTTTCTAATGACATCAGTCCTTGCTGCCGCGACTTATTCAACAGATTGTATAACAGGCCTAATAGGTCATTGGAATTTTCCTTAACTGATTGTTCTCCTCGAAAAACTTTAGGCAATGCTTTTAAGAGAGATTTTAATACCGTTACACTGTTGGCTACAATAAGCGACCCTACCGCTGCTCCAGCAATGATAAGCAATTCTATGGGTTGAAAAACCGCCGCAAGATGACCGCCAGATAGAGCGAAGCCTCCAAAAACAGAGAGTAATATAACTAAATAGCCTACTATAATTAACATATATATTCGATCTCCAAGTCCTTTTTAAATCGTTTAAATCCATTATTTAAGATAATCGTGAACAACACGACCATAAGGCAAAGTGAGATCTGTTAATAAATGTACACCACTTACTATGCGTCGTATGGGAAGGTTAGCTACCGGAGCTAATGCATGGTGTGCTAATTGCAACTGTGCGGGTCCTTGCCACGCCCCTTTGATATCAACATCTGCAAGATAATATTCAACAAGTTCACAAATTCGAACGCTGCCATCCACATGAGGAATTATTTTAAGTAAATAATTTGGTGTATTTAGTGATTCAGCTACTTTTTTCAAGTCCATGGTTTCGTATTTATAACCCATGGTTGCCGTAGCAACACGATAAGGGCCATATTCTAGAGTACCTAATAGAGTTTCATGAACGACTTCTAGTTTAGGTTGGGCCAGTTTCTTGGGAAATCCCCAAATTTCGCGGCCGCCTGCTATAGGTGGGAGATCATCCAAAAACATGGCATGTGTGTAGCCTCCCATTTTACCTTTATAACGTACCGGTATCACCTGACCTGATTCCGTATAGTCTCCAAATCCTGTGGAATCAGGCATACGAATGAATTCAAACTTGACCAAAGGTTCTACTACTTCTAAGGGTGCGGGAACTATTTCGCGGAGCAGATCGATATCCGTTTCATAGGTAATTATTAAGAATTCCCTGTTAATAAAGCGGTAAGGGCCACGAGGATAAGATGGGCTGATGAGTGGCATGGCAAAAGCATTCTTTTTTACTTCTGCTTCATTCATTTTCAGGCTCCTCTTTTAAATGTTGATTGGGGGACATATCGTATACGGCAATACCTGCTGTGTGTGAGACGGGTTGGTCCCAGGGAGATTTTTTGATGGCTTTTTGTCCATCAAGATAGCCATGTTTTATGCGTTCCGAAATACTTTTTCGGGAAAACTCATAATCTTTTGAAGAAAACTCAGTTTCATCGTGTTTATATAAAAAGCGAACTAAAGAAATCGTAGATTGATGCCCACGGGCAATACAAAGTTTTAACTCGGGGTTATCTCTTTCCTCTATAGGAACATAACGCGAAAGAATATGAATGGTATTTTTTAACGAATGTATTTGTTGATACATT
>NZ_LNYQ01000013.1:1056506-1094661 GCF_001467945.1 Legionella parisiensis | reverse complement strand
GGGCAAAACGGCTTGAATACTCTATATCCTTTTTGCGCTTCATTACTGCATCCAATGAACAAGGGTACAAGCCATAAGAGTCAAATAAATGAATCGCAAAACACAGTAAATTTCGGGGGCATCGATTGACTGATAAGACGTAAGTTGCTGGGGAATTACTGGAAATTCCGCCATCCCAATAATATTCTCCATCAATTTCAACAGCTGGAAAACCAGGAGGTAAGGCCCCGCTTGCCATAATATGCTCAGGCCTAATTCTTGTATCTTGTGAATCAAAATACACCATTTCACCCGAACAGATTTCAACCGCGCCAACGCTTATGCGGGTTTCTTTGGAGTTGAGGCGATCAAAATCGATAAATTGTTCTAAAGTAGATTTTAAATTACTAGTATCGTAAAAACTTATGCTATCGGGCCTATCATAATACCCCATAAGAAGAGGGGGGAAACGCGGTGCAAAAAAACCTGGCTGGCCAAAAAGTAATGCGGATTGGGCAGAGAAGAGATGTTCTATCTTTCGGCCCTCATCATCATTGGGAAAAAATGTGCCCTCTATAAAAGAAGGTGTGGCAATGGTCTCCCAAAATTGATACATTTTTTCAACACGTTCTTTAGGTGGATTGCCTGCTGCAATTGCAGCATTGATGGCACCTATTGAGGTACCAGCAAACCAACTTGGATCATAGCCTGCTTCATCAAGAGCATGTAAAACGCCTACTTGATAGGCGCCTAAAGCGCCTCCTCCTTGAAAACAGCAGGCAATATGATGATGCTGCTGCTTTTGGGTTTTACCTTTATTCGTCCGAGCCATAGGGGCTTACTCCATGAACCATCCATGACTTACTATCAATGATTGGCCTGTGAGGGCGTTTGATGCAAAGGAAGCAAAAAATAATGCAGTTTGCGCTACGTCGTCCGTAGTAGTGAACTCTCCGTCAACTGTATCCTTAAGCATGACATTCTTGATGACTTGTTCTTCAGTGATGCCTAATTCTTTAGCTTGTTCAGGAATCTGTTTATCTACTAAAGGCGTACGTACGAAGCCTGGGCAAATGACATTAGCGCGCACATTATGGGCTGCCCCTTCTTTGGCAACTACTTTACACAAACCAATCAAACCATGTTTTGCAGTAACATAAGGTGCTTTCAGTTTAGAGGCTTCTTTGGAATGGACTGATCCCATATAAATAATACTTCCTCCTTTACCGGAGGCATACATGTGTCTTAATGCTGCGCGTGTCGTTAAAAAAGCTCCATCCAGCTGGATGGATATTAATTTTTTCCAATCAGAAAAAGCCAATTGTTCTACAGGGCTGATAATTTGTATTCCTGCATTGCTGACCATTACGTCAACGCCGCCAAAATGTTTGGCAACATCATCGACACCTTTATCAACTTCGTTTTCATCGGTGACATTCATGGCAACAGCCATCGCCTCGCCACCTTTAGACTTTATTTCTTCTGCCGCACTCTTGGCTTGCTCCAGATTGAGATCAGCAATAGCAACTTTAGCCCCTTCTTTTGCATAGACCAAGGCGATTTCTTTACCTATCCCACTTGCAGCCCCAGTGATTATTGCTACTTTATTTTTTAAGCGCATGATGAACAGTCCTTGTATTATTTTGATTGAATGATCAATCGCTTACGATTAATCTAAAAATTCTTTTAAAAGTATAGCAATGGAAATTTGATATTGCCTACATTCAGTAAGATTTTTTATTTCTTTAAACTTTAACCTCGTTGAATGAAATATTCTTGGCTTAACTGTTACAATTTAAAACCCTTAACCTCTTTTGGAGATTAAGGGTATATTTATTTGTATTGATATTAGTAATAGTAATAAGGACGATAATAACCACGACTATAGTAATATCGTCGATCTTGGTCTCGGCCGATTGCATTTCCTACCAATGCACCCGCTCCTGCACCAATTACTGTTCCTACAGCACTACCTCCAGTTGCAGCATAGCCTATGCCTGCCCCTGCAGCACCGCCAGCGGCAGTACCTACTTGAGCGCCAGTACAACCCCCAAGCATAAAAGCTGATATACCAGCAAAACATAAGGGAGCGATAATTTTCTTCATAGTGAACTCCTTTCTATAGTTTTCAGGATTCCTGCATTGATAAAGCAGATATTCATTGACAAGAAAATCCTGGTTGCTTCATCTTCACTATGATTTTAGTACAAAAAAAATATTTAATGTAAAATAAATGATCATAATATGTTTTGCCGAACATTTTTTTAAATATCAGATTTTACTCTGACCTACATTTTCCAGTAGTATTAACATAGGAACAAAAAATTAGGGGACCTTATGTTTAAAGGAAGCATTGTAGCTTTATTAACTCCCATGAAAGATGATCAGATTGATGTGCCGCGTTTACGGGATTTGGTCGAGTTTCATATTGAAATGGGCAGCCATGCTCTGGTTGCGGCAGGCTCTACGGGCGAGTCCGGTACTTTATCTCATGAAGAAAAACTGTTAGTTATAAAAACAGTAATAGACCAAGCTAAAGAACGGATTCCTGTTATTGCGGGTACAGCCATGAATGCAACTCGGGATTGTATTCAATTAACTCAGGAAGCAATGGAATGTGGGGCTCACGCTGCTTTAATCATGACACCAGCTTATATCAGACCTACTCAAGAGGGTTTGTATCAGCATTACAGCCAAATAGCTGAAGCAGTTGCTATACCGATTATTCTTTATAACGTGCCAACACGAACTGCTTGTGATATGTTGCCTGAAACGGTAGCCAGACTTGCCAAAATTTCCAATATTGTGGGGATAAAAGACGCTACTGGGCAGATGACGCGGTTACAACAGATTTTACGCCTTTCAGAAGGCAGTATTGATGTATTTAGTGGTGATGATTTTACCGCAGCATCCTGGATGCTTTCTGGAGCCAAGGGAAATATTTCAGCCGCAGCGAATGTGGTCGCAAAATTAATGGCTAAATTATGCGACTCAGCATTAGATGGTGATCATGCTGCATGTTTGCGTTTAAACGAACAACTGATGCCTCTATATGAATTATTGTTTATTGAAACAAATCCAATTGCAGTAAAATGGGCAGCAAGCAGAATGGGGTTAATGGAGAATGAATTAAGGATGCCGTTAACTCGTTTATCTAAGGAACATCATGAACCGTTGGAAAAGGTAATGAAAAGTTTGGAGTTGATTTAAGTGAAAAATTTGGGTTTTATTGTTTTTTTTGTGCTTTTACTCACTGGGTGTAGTCGTTATGCAAGTAATGGTGAGCATCTTTATCTGAGCAGTCGTAATGGTCCCTCATTGGAAGTTCCACCACCATTAACGAAAGCAAACATTAGTAGTTTTTATGATTTGCCTCAACAGAATCAGAATGCACAGGTAAGTATCGCTCCACCTGTATCATAAAGGGTTTATTATGACACCATCAGAATCAGCTGAGTTGCTTATTGTACAGGAATTATCGCAGCGTATCGTGGAAGCGCAACGCAAGATCAGGATTCTTGATAGTATTAAATGGGATGAGACGATAAAAAAGGAATTCTTTAAAAATAAAGGCAAAAAGCTTCCTGCTGTTGATAAAGAATATTACGACAAAAAGCCTTTGCCTTTTGATGTTCACGAGAAACAAGAAGAGTTTCGTATTATTTTGCGTGATACTCAAAATCAACTTGGACAATATTCTACCTTGACTCGTTTGATACGCCGGCAGTGTGAGGAATATAGTCGAGCCACGCAAATGCTCGCTGTGCGAGGTACTCCCGCATTTTCTGAATTAGCAATGGAATTGTATGGGAGCCCAAATGATGTGTTTTATGCGGGTGGGCCACGCATGTCGGAAATGGGGACTTTACTCTTTGATGTATTATCAGGCCTTAGTGTCCAATTGCAATCTGAAGCTGATGTAAAACGTTATACACCCCAACAGGCTCAAGAAATTTTGCAAGCACGTTTGGGACAGTTTTTTGATAAACATCCTGGCAAGGTAACCGTGATGGTCAGTGACGATATGATTGCCGATGCCTCTGCTGGAGCGGACAGCATAAAACTAAGTCAACAGGCTATGTTCAGTGATCGGGATCTTCGTTATCTGGAGGTCCATGAAGGTTGGGTGCACGTAGGAACAACCTTGAATGGTTCCATACAACCTAATTGTTTTTTCCTTTCCAAGGGTTCGCCTTCCAGTAGTGTTATTCAAGAAGGTCTGGCAGTAATTACCGAAGTTGTGACGTTTTCTTCATATCCCAGCCGCATGCTAAAGATTACCAATCGTGTGATTGCTCTAGATATGGTCACACAAGGGGCAAACTTTCTCGATATTTATAATTATTTTATGGATTGTGGTTTAAGCGAGGAAGACAGTTACAATCAAACAGTACGTGTTTTTAGGGGAAGTACACCAACTGGAGGACCTTTTACCAAAGATTTATCTTATGCTAAAGGTTTTGTATTAATTTACAATTACATCCGTTTTGCGATCAGTCGAAAACATGTTGACTCTATTCCCTTATTATTTACCGGAAAATTAGTTCTGGATGATTTGCCCTTACTTACTGAGTTAAAAGAGCGTGGAGTCTTAACTAATCCAGTTTATCTTCCGCCTCCTTTTCAAGATTTAGCGGCGTTAAGTGCTTGGATGAGTTTTTCTTTGTATTTAAATCAGTTTGATTTGAATGAGATTCAAAAGAATTTTCGCTTTTTGATTGTTTAAAATTCACTGTTACCTGGGTTGCTTTGTTTCACCCAGGCTCCGGTTTTTTAAATTTAATGTATGAGAATTAGACTTTGCATGTTGCCGTGCGCATAAGCTCCAGTGATGATTCTTCCTTTTCTTGTTGTGGTGTAAAGAACCGATGAGCGAGACTGTAACTTAAATTTGGTTTCGCTTGCTCTTGTAATGCTCTTGCTAATTGAGGATATTCATCAACGAGTAATTTCGTCTGCTCTTTGATGTATGTATCATCAGACTTATTAATCATAGCTACATAATGTGCTGCTTTTTTCAGATCGCCAGACTCTGTTGATTTTCCCAATATTTGGCACATAACCAACATGGCATTAGTACATCCCAAATTAGCAGCTTGGCGCATCGTTTGTTTGTACTGAGAAGATGTTGGTGGATAAATATGAGCTAAATGATATAGGGCCATAGGGTTATCTTGAGCTAAAGCCATCATTTTAGGTAAATGTTGAACTACAGCTTGCTTTAAAACAGGATCATTAGGTGATCTGTGTAATTGATTTACCAACACAGCAAATTCATTACTTGAAGACATATCCTACCCCTAACTTAACTCATTCCCTTGTAGGATAAAAGATTAAGGTTAAGGCAAGATTAAGGGGGGATGGTTTTACGATTTTTTTACATTTTCAAATACTGCCCATCCCAAATGGAACAACATATGCGCTAATATCCCTACAATAAGCCCATATTGCCAAAATAGATACCCGAAAAGTAATGATTGGTAAAGGCTAAGTAAAATTAGAGAATAAATGAAACGTCGAGTTGAGGTACAACCCGCGGCAAGGTAAACCGGGAGTTGGCTAATTGCAAATACTAAACCACTAATGACAATTGAAATCCAAATGATTAAGGCAGGATATTGTTTCGTAAAGAGCAGTGCAAAAAAGGTGGCAAGATTCATTAATCCCCATCGGGCAATGACTTCCTCTACTACACCTCCATAAAGAACACAGCCATCTACACCGAGAGCCATGCGGATATTAGTCATGATTTCCATGTTTTTTTTATCTATGATGCGTGCAATGACGCCATAGTAAAGAACTAGAAACACCAGCAACCCAAAAAAGCCATACAAAACAGTTGGTAATAAAATAGGAAGAAGTGCATTTATTCCTACAGTACCCAGTAAAAGTTCTTCAAGTATTGTGGCATGTAAGCCAGTAGTGTTAGATAGAACCGCACCCGTAATGCAAAGAACTAAAACCATGAATAAGGTTTGCAAGGTGGCGAAACGACTCACCCGTTTTTGTAATTCTTCCGAATTATCTGGTAACAAAAAATAAATTAAACGTTTTATTGCAATGACAACACCTGGGATGGATAAGCAGAACAAAACGATAATTAACGGCCAATTGAATGTCATTTTTTATCCTTAAATAGAAGCACTTACAACTTACACTCAACTCCAATGTTCAAGTTAACTTGGGAAGAGTTATTACCCTTTAAATAGCATAGCGTAAAAAAATCCATCCATACCTTGTTCCCCGGGTAAAATTTGTAGGCCATGCTGAGTTGCATGGCCATTGAACCCGTATTCTTTTATTATCGTACAGTCTGGATGGGTTGCAACAAAATTTGCAATTTGTTGCTCATTTTCAGCAGGCATCACCGAACAAGTGGCATAAACAAGTAAGCCGCCTTTTGCGAGTAAAGGCCATAAGCAATCGAGCATTTTATGCTGGATTTTGGTTATAGCACCAATTTCTTCATTGTTACGTAATATTTTTATGTCTGAATGGCGTCGAATGACACCTGTTGCAGAACAAGGGGCATCTAACAAAATACGATCAAAAAGTTGACCGTCCCACCATTTGGCAGGAGTTAAAGCATCGCCCTCCATTAACGTTGCATGCAAGTTAAGGCGATCTAAGTTTTCTCGCACGCGTTTCAACCGCTTGGGATCAACATCTAGAGCAATACACGCCGACAGATTAGGTTCTTTTTCTAAAATATGGCAGGTTTTTCCCCCGGGAGCACAACAGGCATCGAGAAGACGTAACCCTGGTTTTAGGGACAATAAAGAGGTAGCCAATTGTGCTGCGCCATCTTGAACGGAAATACATCCTTCTGCAAAACCAGGGAGCTGGCGTACGTCGCAAGGTTTTATTAAATTAATTCCTTCAGGTGCTACAGGATGGGGTTCAGCAGCAATGCCTTCTCGCTTTAAAACTTGTACATATTCCGCAACAGAATTTTTTTGTACGTTCACTCTTAATGTCATGGGTGGATGCATGTCATTTGCTTGGGCAATGGATTGCCAGTCATCAGGCCAATCTGCTTGTAAACGTTCCAATAACCATTGGGGCTGGCCATGAATAAATAAAGGATCTGTGCTAAGACGTGCTAAAAGTTCTTTTTGCTGGCGGCAAAAATTGCGTAAAACGGCGTTCACTAAGCCTTTTGCCCATGTTTTTTTGATTTTTTCAAGTAAGGCAACTGTTTCTTTGACTACGGCATAATCGGGCAACTGCATATAGTGTAATTGATAAAGACCGATAAGCAGCGAAACCCAGACTTCCACTTCCTTAGGCTTTTTTTGAAGTAAACATGCCGCTAAGGCTTGTAAACGAAAATAATGACGACAAAAGCCAAAGCAAATCTCTTTGGTCATCGGGCTTACTTCAGCTGTTGCAGGCATAAGCTGGGATAAGGATGATTTGTCAGTTAATAAGTGAGTTAAAATTTTTAAGGCATGCAGTCGTTCATTCTTGTTCATGAAAATACAAATCCCGCATGTACTTGTGATTTGGGGGAATTTAACCAATCTGCGATGGAAATCACTTTAGCACCTGGAAGCTGGATTCGTTCTACAAGCAAGCCTTGCTCTCCAGTTGCAACCAACATCCCTTTTTTATCGATGTTGACTACAGTACCCGGTGTTTGGGAAAAGGGTAGTGCAACAACCTGGGCTTGATGGATTCGCAAAATTTCTTCATTTAAGTGTGTGTAAGCGATTGGCCAGGGATTAAACGCGCGAATTTTTCGATCGATTTCTACTGCAGTTTGTTGCCAGTTAATGTGTGCGTCTTCTTTATTAATTTTGCTGGCATAGGTGGCTAATTCATTATTTTGAATTTCAGGTTTTGCACATTGGGTAGCTAATTCGTCTAAGGTTTGCAGTAAAGGTTGAGCGGAGATTTTAGCCAGATTGTCATGCAAGCTTCGTGCAGTCTCTGCTGTACTTATTGGACAGGCAATTTGACGCAGCATAGCACCTGTATCCATGCCAGCATCCATTTGCATAATTGTTACTCCAGACTCTCTATCGCCATGAAGAATGGCGGATTGAATAGGCGAGGCCCCACGCCAGCGAGGTAACAAGGAGGCATGCACATTAATACAGCCCAAATGGGGAATTTCCAGCACAGCTTTAGGCAAGATTAACCCATAAGCGATAACGACCATGACATCAGGCTGTAATCCCGCAAGCTCTGAGATTGCTTCAGTATTTTTAAAATTCAGTGGTTGATAGACTGGAATCTGATGGTTTAATGCCCACTCTTTTACAGCAGAGGCTTGTAGTTTTCGGCCGCGTCCAGCAGGACGGTCTGGTTGCGTATAAATTGCTTGAATATGATGTATTGAATGCAGCAGTGCGTTCAGACAAGGCAAACCAAATTCTGGGGTTCCAGCAAAAACGATGTTCAATCGACTCATAATAACTACTCATCTTGATCAAGGAGCGTTTTTAAGAGACGCATCTTGAGTAAAAAACTGTGAGGCCATGTAGTGCATTGTCTCTAATAAAGCACTACAGACTTCCTTTCCCTATGTACCGCGCTTTACTCGCAGTAACCAGAGATCTTATTTTAAAAAGAAAGCCACGGTATCTTTCTGGATACCGCGCTAAAGCGCGGTACGTAGAGAAGCTTGTAAAAATTTATTATTTAGCAATAAGGTATTTTTTAATTTTGTGTCTATATCATTCAGATAATTATTTACGTGTTTGTTGACGTTTAAATTTATCTAATTTTTTACGCGCCATGGCTTTTTTCAATGGAGAAAGCAGATCAATAAACAGTTTACCATTCATGTGATCAATTTCATGTTGTAAACATTCAGCGAGCAAGCCTTCGGCTTTAATTTCATGAGGGTTACCATTTCTATCCAAGGCTTTTACCGTAACTTTTTCTGCACGGATAACCGTATCGTAAGCGCCGGGAACGGAAAGACAGCCTTCTTCAAATTTTTTTTCGCCTTCTGACGCGATGATTTCGGGATTTATAATAACTATTTGATTCTGTTTGTCGCCTGTAATATCAATCACGGACAAACGCAGGCCAATACCAATTTGAGGTGCAGCAAGGCCAACGCCGCGAGCGTCGTACATTGTCTCAAACATATCGTCAATCAAAGTTTGCAATTTGTCGTCAAAATCAACAACAGGTTTTGCAACCGCTCTTAATCGAGCATCAGGTAAATATAGAATCGGATGAATAGCCATTGTTTATCTGGTTCTCTACACAAAAATCATGTTAATATTATCCTTCATATATTGTAAGGCTGCAAGATATTCCAACAAAGGATTGACTCTAATGAGATTTATTCTCTTTATATTCTTCTTTTTTTTCACCACTTTGAATTATGCTTTAAGTTTAAAATCAGATGCCCCTGAGCGGTATGTGGTTCAACATGGTGATACCTTATGGAGTATAGCTGGTCGCTATTTAGATAATCCCTGGGAATGGAAGGAACTTTGGCTAGCCAATCCGAAGATAAAAAATCCCAATCGTTTATATCCAGGAGCAGTTCTGCTTTTAGCCTATTCTGGAAATAGACCTTATATTAAAGTACTATCGAACGGCACAATAAAATTATCACCTAATATCCGTCCCTTACCTTTAGATGACCCCATCCCTGCAATTCCTTTAAACGAGATTAAACCTTTTTTAAACGTCTCGCTTATATTGGATCAGGATGTTATCAATCGAGCGCCGTACATCATATCTCTAATAGGAGAGCACATGTTGGCTGGCCAAGGGGATAGAGCCTATGTTAAAGGATTACATCCTTCACGAATACTGCCTAGAAGAGGGGTTCCTGCGTATTCTGTTTTTAGGGGCGGAAAGGATTATGTGCATCCCGTAACTAAAGAACTTTTGGGATATCGAGCGAATTTGGTAGCTAATGCGGAGTTGCTTACAGGAGGGGAACCCGCAACTATTTTATTAACCGAGATTAATGAAGGCGTTCGAGTAGAAGATAGTGTCCTAATTAATAATAGCCCTGGATTTAATTTGAATTTTGTACCCAAAGCGCCCTTGTACCTTGTGAAGGGATTTATTATCGATATGCCTAATGGTATGCCTGATGGGAATGTCGAAGAGGGCGTTGGCGGTGTGGTTGTGATTAGTTTAGGTGCCCGAGATGGACTGGAAGCAGGGGATGTCCTGGCTATCCATAGAAAAGCACGTATCGTCAATGATCCCAAAAATAACCTGTTCCCTGTACGATTGCCTCGCGAACGCATTGGGGAGGCTATGGTTTTCCGCGTGTTTACTAAAACCAGTTTTGCTTTAATTGTTCGTTCAACCCGCCCTGTTTATTTATTAAATCTAGTGACCAACCCATGAATAATTTATCCTGTTATCTTGCATTAAACCGAATGGAACGAGTGGGACCGCGTACAGCAGGCAAACTACAAAAACGTTGGCCTGATTTACAACAAATGTTTCAGCTTTCAGCAGTGGAACTGGAACAAGCGGGTTTGCCCTTTGCTTTGGCACACACTATAGCTGGTTTTGATTTGAGTTTAGTTCAAGAAGATCTGAGTTGGTTGGCGGCTGCAGACGATCATCATATACTGACATGGGATTCGCCTGAGTATCCCGCTTTATTGAAGGAAATTACGGATCCTCCTATCGTTTTGTATGCAAAAGGACAGCTTTCTTGTTTAAATCAACCTGCTTTGGCAGTAGTTGGTAGCCGCAATCCTACTGTCACTGGAAGTGAAAATGCACGGCAATTTGCAAAAGCAATCGCATCGCAAGGAGTTACTATTGTCAGTGGTTTGGCACTAGGTGTTGACGCTCAGGCCCATATGGGATGTTTGGAGGCAGGAGGACAAACAATTGCAGTTTTAGGCACTGGAATTGATCGGATATATCCTCATCGGCACACGTCTTTA
The DNA here is from genome assembly GCF_001467945.1 of Legionella parisiensis. GTDB lineage: Bacteria > Pseudomonadota > Gammaproteobacteria > Legionellales > Legionellaceae > Legionella > Legionella parisiensis. The sequence goes on along the minus strand of NZ_LNYQ01000013.1, from coordinate 1,083,796 downwards.
TCGCAAAAAATTACCCAAAATGGATTGTTATTGAGCGAATTTTGCTTAAAAAGTCCACCAACTGCTGGACATTTCCCTAGAAGAAATCGTATAATAAGTGGTTTGTCATTGTGCACTTTGGTTGTTGAGTCAGCAATTAAAAGTGGTTCATTAATCACAGCACGAATGGCTTTGGAACAAAACCGAGATGTTTTAGCGATCCCGGGTTCCATTCACAATCCTCTGGCTCGAGGTTGTCATTACCTGTTACAGCAAGGAGCCAAATTAGTTACGTCAGTTGTTGATGTTCTTGAGGAGTTACAGATTGAAACTGAAGAACAAACAGTTGATAAACCTATTTTATCTCTTGCCAGCGGGAATAAAAACCTAGTAAAGTTCATTGGCTTTGAAATGACAACTGTTGATCAGATCATTTTACGTAGTGGATGCACCGTTGAGCAAGTTACGAGTGAGCTTGCAGAATTAGAATTAAATGGGGCTGTTGTATCTGTGCCCGGTGGCTATATGAGGTGTTAGTATATGAAAGATAACTTATTTGAAATGTTATTGAGTTTATTTGAAAAAAGTCTTACCCAGCTGCAAAAAAGCCATAAAACCGCTGATCAGGATGCATCAGAACAACTTAATGAAGAAGATATTGGGGCTTCAGAGGAAGAAGTTTTGCATTTGAAGTTGCAACAACACACCTCCACACGAATTTTTACTTATGACGAGCAAATGAAATTAACCAAGGCCAGTTATCAATTTCTCATGCGTATGAAATTATGGAAAGTTCTTAATCCAGAATCGTTTGAAATGATTATGAACCAATTACAATTTTCTGAATCTCGTATCGTAACTCTTCAAGAGACTAAATGGACCATAAGAAATGCTCTGGCGAGTTCATTGAATGAAGAACAGCTTGCTTTTCTTGATTTAGTTCTTTATCAATCAGAAGATGAATTGACATTGCATTAAAAAATCATTCTATGCCCATGACACTTAAAAGTGCTCGTTTAGACGATTTGTTTTGTTCTGGATGGAAAAAGCAATAGGCTAAAATCTGGCATTTTGGAGTTTCTTGGGTATATTACCTATATTACAAGAAGTTGGTGATATTTCATTTTCAGCGCTAATGTTTCCGTGCTTGTGTTTTCAAGATCGGGCATCCTGGTGCTTAGGGATGAAGTGAAAAGGATAAGGTTGACGTTACTATGAGTAAACATTTGGTGATCGTTGAGTCACCCGCCAAAGCGAAGACAATTCAAAAATATTTGGGTGATGATTATGAGGTGGTTGCCTCTTATGGGCATGTGCGTGATTTGCCAGCACGTAAAGGCTCGGTCAATCCCGATAAGCATTTTGCAATGACGTATGTTCCTATTGAAAAGAACTCACGCCATATCGAAACCATTGCGAAAATGCTCAAAAAGTCAGATTCCTTACTGCTCGCAACGGACCCTGATCGCGAAGGCGAGGCCATTTCTTGGCATATTTATGAATTAATGAAGGAAAAAAATCTAACAAAAGATAAACCCATTCACCGGATTTTTTTTAATGAAATTACCAAATCAGCAATTCAGGATGCAATAAATCATCCACGTTCTATTTCTATGGATTTAGTGAATGCCCAACAAGCACGACGGGCATTGGATTATTTAGTGGGATTTAATTTATCCCCTTTGTTATGGAAAAAGGTTAGAAGAGGGCTTTCTGCGGGGCGGGTACAAAGCCCGGCTTTACGACTTATTGTTGAACGAGAAGAGGAAATTGAACGTTTTGTCGCTCAAGAATATTGGAAGATTTTAGCCCAATGCATGCATACAAAGGTATCCTTTGAAGCACGTTTGACTCATTATAAAAATGAAAAATTACAGCAATTTACGGTAACTAAAGAAAATCAGGCGCAACAAATCAAAGAGGATTTGATTCGTCAGGCGCAAGGCTATTTGCTGGTTACTCAAATTGAGAAAAAGCAGCGCAAGCGTAAGCCTTCACCGCCGTTTATTACTTCAACGTTACAACAGGAAGCCGCACGAAAATTAGGGTTTACTGCTCGAAAGTCAATGATGGTCGCCCAACAATTGTATGAAGGGATAGATATTGGCACAGGAACAGTCGGCCTTATTAGCTATATGCGTACGGATTCGGTTAATTTATCTGCAGAAGCCATAGAAGAAACGCGACAGTTTATTACTGAGCGTTATGGAGCTGATAATTGCCCTGAAAGCCCAAGGGTTTACAAAACCAAATCGAAAAATGCCCAGGAAGCTCATGAAGCGATTCGACCAACTTCCATTAAACGTTCACCAGAAATGGTGCAATCATCATTAACCACAGATCAATACAAACTCTACAGCTTGATCTGGAAGCGTACGGTTGCGTGCCAAATGGCTGATGCGATACTGGATACGGTTGCAGTGGATTTAAGCTGCGGCGAGGGCTCTATTTTCCGTGCTAATGGTTCTACAATTACTTTTCCCGGATTTCTTTCCGTGTATGAGGAAGGTCGTGATGATAGCAAAGATGATGACAATGAGGGTTCATTATTACCCCCATTGGTCGTCGGCGAGAAAGTCAAAATAGATGACATCTTAGCCAATCAACATTTTACTGAGCCGCCGCCAAGATACTCGGAAGCAACGCTTGTGAAGGCACTGGAAGAATATGATATTGGCCGTCCTTCAACTTATGCGTCCATTATTCATACCTTACAACAGCGTGAATATGTTGTTGTCGATAAGAAAAGATTCTTTCCAACTGATGTTGGCCGTATCGTGAATCGCTTTTTGACGGGTTATTTTACGCGTTATGTAGACTATAAATTTACTGCAGAGCTTGAAGATACTTTGGATGCTATTTCGCGCGGTGAAAAAGAATGGATTCCTGTTTTAGAAGAATTCTGGAAACCATTTGTGCAGCAAATTGAAACCACAGATCAACAAGTGCAGCGTAAAGATGTAACCTCTGAAATTCTGGATGAAAGTTGTCCAAAATGTGGAAAACCATTGTCAATAAGATTAGGTAAACGTGGACGCTTCATTGGCTGTACTGGTTACCCTGAATGTGATTATACTCAAGACATGGGCGGTCAGGATAACGAAAAAAATGAACCGGAAGTTGTTGAGGGAAGAGACTGTCCAGTATGCTCCGGTCCCTTACATGTCAAAACAGGACGTTATGGTCGTTTTATAGGCTGCAGCAATTATCCGCAATGCAAGCATATGGAGCCTATTGAGAAACCGGCTGATACGGGTGTGGAGTGTCCCAAGTGCCATGAAGCAAAGATTTTGCAACGTAAATCAAGGAAGGGAAAAATTTTCTATTCCTGTGGCAATTATCCTAAATGCGATTATGCCTTATGGAATGAACCGATTAATCAGCCATGCCCAAAATGTAATTGGCCTATTTTAACGGTAAAAGAAAGCAAAAAATTTGGCCGGCAAATCCTTTGCCCACAAGAGGGATGTGGTTATTCTTCCAAGGAAGATGCTGATTAGGATCAACAGATCCGAACTGAATATGCGAAGAAATATTTTTTGCAAGACACCTTGTAAATCCTGGGTTACGGTTAAGCCTTCACCCAGGATGCATTTTTAATTAATAAAAATCAATTGTTGTTGTCGTCACATCTAAAGGTCCTACTGGGTAAGAATAAACCGTTACAGGTTGAACAACAGGTGTCACAACACGTGTAACTACCGGTCTATAAGTAACTACTGGTTTGTAGGTAACTGTTCGAGCATAAACCGGTGTATAGGATGGCGTGTAGTAGGTTACACCACTGGTGCAACAACACCCAGCCATCAAAACAACACTTCCTAACAGAATAATCCATTTCATATAAAGTCCCCTTTAATGGATGCTTTCACAAAGAAGTGTAGATTATTTGTTCACTTATCTCAAGATTTGAGCAGTTGCGATGTGCTATATTGCGTAAGATCGAAACGAATCCTGGCATTATAAAAAGATCAATTATTTCAGGCTCCAGGCGATAAAAATATGAAAATTATAAGCAACAACGGACCTTTTAACAGATGATGTAAACTCATTCTTCCTGTTCATTTTGAATCAGTATATACTCATCATCTCTTTATAAAAAACACTCAACAGGATGTAGTGATGTTAGACAGGGCCATTATAGTTGATGAGCAATTTTTAAAGCGAGTAGAGCAAGCAGACTTTCCAAAACCCAAGAGTACAATGAGTCCGGACACAGCGGAATTGGATAAAAAAACTGCGATAGAGCTTTTTGATTCGCAAATTAAATCACGCCTTCTTGATTTGATTGCCAGACAGCTTAAGGAAAAAGGCTTGTCTTTTTATACTATAGGCAGCAGCGGCCACGAAGGTAATGCAGTTTGGGGACAGGTTTTTCGTCCAGACGACATGGCATTTTTGCATTATCGAAGCGGCGCTTTTTATTTACAGCGTGCCAAGAAAATACAAGGTGTAGACGGTGTTAGGGATATCTTATTTTCTTTAGTTGCTGCGGCAACTGATCCGATTTCCGGAGGGCGCCATAAAGTATTTGGTAGTGTTTCTTTAAATATCCCGCCGCAAACCTCAACAATTGCCTCCCATTTACCCAAAGCTTTGGGTGCTGCATTATCGATTACTCGTGCAAAAGAATTAAATATTCACGGCAACTTAAATCCAGATTCAGTCATCATTTGCTCCTTCGGTGATGCATCAACGAATCATGCTTCTGCACAAGCTACTTTAAATTCTTGCTCCTGGATTACACAGCAAAATTATCCTTTACCCATTGTATTTATTTGTGAAGACAATGGAATTGGAATTTCTGTACCCACACCCCCGGATTGGATAGAGCGTTCTGTTCGAGCTCGCCCTGGATTGCATTACATTGCCTGTGACGGCTTGAATATCGCAGATGCATATGCGGGTGCACAAGAAGCAGAATATTTGGCGCGTGTAAAAAAGCAACCTGTCTTTTTACATATGCGTTGTGTGCGCTTATTAGGTCATGCCGGTTCTGATATTGAGTCACAATACTGTACACCCGCTGAAATAGAAGCAAGAGAAGCTCAAGATCCTTTGTTGCATACAGCCGGTCTTCTTTATCGCGAAGGCTGGATGACAGTCGAAGACATGCTGAGTCTTTACCACAATAATAAAGATTTAATTGAAGCAAAAGCAGTAGATGCGATAGGACAACCCAAACTTTCCAGTGCTGAAGCAGTAATGTCGTCGTTAATTCCTAGCATGCCTAAAAAACAGGCATTTCCTCTGCCTGACGAAGAAAGACGGACAGCAGTCTTTGCTAATGCATATCCACAATTAGCCCAAAAACGAAATTTATGTCAGCAGATTAATTTTGCTTTGACTGATTTAATGCTGCAATACCCCAATATGATGGTATTTGGTGAAGATGTAGGCAAAAAAGGGGGTGTTTATCGAGTAACTGCTGATCTGCAGGCTCGCTTTGGAAAGCGTCGGGTATTTGATACTCTATTGGATGAAACGACAATCCTAGGTACTGCAATTGGCTTGGCGCACAATGGTTTTATCCCCGTTCCTGAAATTCAGTTTTTAGCTTATTTGCACAATGCAGAAGACCAGTTACGTGGTGAAGCATCCACATTATCCTTTTTTTCCAGCGGTCAATATCAAAACCCTATGGTCCTTCGCATCGCCTCATTGGCTTATCAAAAAGGATTTGGTGGGCATTTCCATAATGATAACTCGATTGCTGTATTACGTGATTTGCCAGGAGTAATTGTCGCATGCCCTTCAAATGGACCAGACGCAGCAAAAATGTTGCGCACGTGTATGCGTTTGGCTTATGAAGAAGGAAGGGTGGTTGTCTTTTTAGAGCCTATTGCTTTATACATGACTAAAGACTTGCATGTGCCCGGCGATAACGGATGGCTTTTTAATTATCCAGCCCCAGATGCCACGATTCCCTTGGGTGAGGTAGGGGTTTTCGGCGAGGGAGCAACGGTTATTTTAACCTATGCCAACGGGTATTATTTGTCACGTCAAGCAGCTGCAGTGCTGCAAAAAGAACACAACATTTCCGTGAAAATAGTGGATTTGCGTTGGCTTAGTCCCTTGCCGGTTAAAGCAATTTTGAAAGAAGTAACCAAAGCAAAACAGGTATTAATTGTGGATGAGGGCAGGCAAAGTGGTTCAGTTAGTGAAGGCTTGATGACCTTGCTGTTAGAAGAAGCTTCATCCAGGTTGAAAATCAAACGAATTACGGGTAAAGATTGCTTTATTCCCTTGGGTAACGCTTGGCAATATTTGTTACCCAGTAAAGAAAGTATTATTGAAGCCGTAATTACGTTACAGTCTGATAAAAGGGAGAAAGAAAGTGGACGACTTGTTGTTTCTTGATGAGCAGTTAAATGGTGATGAGCGCATGATACGTGATAGTGTAGCGCGTTTCGTCAGCAACGATGTAATGCCTTTGATGGCTGAGTCTTTTGAACATGCTCAATTTCCACGCGAGCTTATTAGAAAATCTGCAGAATTAGGTTTATTGGGCTTGACATTACCTGCAGAATACGGCGGTGCTGAGGCATCTTATGTAGCGTACGGTTTGGTTTGCCAGGAACTCGAGCGCGGTGATAGTGGCTTACGCAGTTTTGTTTCGGTACAAAGTTCTTTATGCATGTATCCTATTTTTCGTTTTGGTTCTGAAGAGCAACGTGTGCGCTTTTTACCAGGAATGGCTACGGGCGAGATCATTGGTTGCTTTGGTTTGACCGAACCTGATTTTGGCTCGGATCCAGCAGGTATGAGGACTACCGCGAAGAAAGTTAAGGGCGGCTGGAGTTTGAATGGTGCAAAAATGTGGATAACCAATTCACCAATCGCTGATATCGCTATTGTTTGGGCAAAAACCGATGAAGGAGTTCGTGGTTTTATTGTGGAAACGAACTCTCAAGGATTAAGCCGTCCTGAAATCAAATTAAAAATGTCCTTACGTGCGTCCATTACTGGGGAATTGGTTTTTGATAATGTTTTTGTCCCTGATGAAAACTATCTTCCTGGTAGTGAAAAAGGTTTAGGTGCTCCATTAAGTTGCTTAAGTCAAGCGCGATACGGAATTGCTTGGGGAGCTCTGGGCGCTGCAATGGCATGCTTTGATATTACCCGTGACTATCTGTTAGAGCGTAAACAGTTTAACAAGCCTTTAGCTTCTTTCCAGCTTATTCAAAAAGACTTGGCAGATATGTATACTGAAATTATTAAGGCACAATGTCTTAATTTACAGATAGGCCGAATAAAAGATAACCACCGTGAGAATCCAGTGATGATTTCTCTCGCCAAGGGTAATGCCTGCCGTGAGGCATTGAACATTGCGCGAAAATGCAGGAATTTATTAGGAGCAAACGGGATCAGCCTTGAATATCATGTGATTCGTCACATGCTTAATTTAGAATCAGTCTTTACGTATGAGGGGACAGATAACGTCCATACTCTGGTACTGGGAAAACATATTACAGGCATTAATGCTTTTGCTTAATCAACTACAAACGGTTAAGCACTAAGATCAATGACTTTTATCGTAACTCGGAAACTCAATCCGGGTTACATTTCGTTTCACCAAAGCTTCACGTCATTGGCCATCTGTAGCGTTTAATAGGGAGGTTTCTTCTTCTCAAAGTAGAACTTATTTTTCATGCACAGGATTGTGTGAAATAAAACAGGTTTATTGAGCAACTTACAGGAGTTTCTATGGTTAAAATAATTTTTAAAAGAGCGTTAATATTCAGTTTCCTTGTATTCAGTATGAATGTGCAGGCTGGACCAAGCAAAGAATTTTTGGCCAATCAATGCTACGAGCTGTCCCGGGTAATCACCTCTTTGGCAGATAATCAGGAAAAAAAAGTCTGTTCTAATAAACTCCATATGGCTTCAGTACAAATGAGCACTGCTGCTTTTTTAATTATAGAAGACTCTCCTGATCTGGCAAAAGAGATATTGAATAATGCAGTAGCTGCCCTGCAATATGCAGAATTATTGAGTTGCAAAAACTACATTCAAATTTCACACTCTAAATTTGAAGCTCATAAGATTAAAATATTATTATAATCATGATACTCTTCAAGTGCTTTTACAGAAACCTTGAAGAGTTACCAGGAGTTTTAAGTGTATTCTTATTTTAAAATTATTGTTTTAATACTCGCGATTTTTGTAATCGGTGTTGTAATTGGAGTCTATTATCATCCACTAATTCATGACGTTTTGGAAAAAATTTGGAATAAACCTGAAAAACCAATGGCTGAACCAATGACTGAAGAGTTGCATTTTTGCCCTCCGCCTGAAATTGTCAAAGAGCATCAATACAATCCTGAAGCATTCCAAGTAGGAAAATTATACTGGCAGATGGATTATCAGGGATGGGAAGCACCAGAAAGAGTCGGGTTTATGCAGGCGTTGATTAATGAGAAAGATGACCTGGTTTGTTATTATCGCTGGCCAAATCCAAAAGATAAGGGTACTTATTTATGGATGACGATTCACTTATCTCCTTCAATAAATCAATTAGTAAAGCCTTATGGTTCTTACTGGACAATACAAAAAAAAGAAAAGCAGGCTTTATGCATGTCAGGAATTAACGCATGTGGCTTTATTCTTTCAGAAGGTTCTAAAAAAATAATCCCGCAAAAATAAAAAAATTGTAGCCTGGGTACCCTGGCTACAAATATCCCAACAGCCAATAACCCCTTGTTATTTCTCTCAGACTTAGTTATCATTTGCCACCAAGTCGGGGCGTAGCGCAGCCTGGTAGCGTACTAGCATGGGGTGCTAGTGGTCGAAGGTTCAAATCCTTCCGTCCCGACCATCAAATCCCCTTTTAAATCAGTCAGTTGCATCTTCTTGGTTATACTCCTTTAAAATCAAAAATTCTGCTAGGTGTACTTCTGGGTGTACTTTTGTTTTTTAGAAATTATTAAATCAAAATAACTCATCATTAAATATTGATAGTTAAATGACCTATAATTCATAAGTGATAGGCTTTTAAACAACAAATAATTGGGATAGCAAAACTTAATACAATGTCTCGTGCTTACTATGCTTCTGACATCGAACAATTTATCAAAGACTCCCCAAGTTACATTCTTGGCGAGTTATCTACCTTCCATTCCTTTTCTCTTGATGAGTTACAGCGCAACGCTTGGTTAAAACAGATCGAGATCTGTAAAACCATTGGATCAGCCTTAGCGAGTTCCTATATTGCATTTGAATTCTCTATTCCAAGAATGGGGAAAAGAGTGGATGTTATCCTTCTTCATAAAGGAATCATCTTCGTTTTAGAGTTTAAAGTAGGGGATAAACAATACACAAATAGCGCGTTAACCCAGGCGCTAGATTACGCTTTAGATTTGAAAAATTTTCACGAACAAAGCCATTCTCGTTATATAGTGCCAATTTTAGTAGCTACTGATGCACCGAATTTCTATAACAATATAGATAGATATAATGACAAAGTATATTCACCGCTTAGGGCAAATAAGGAAAATCTTCTTGCAATCATAAATGAAGTTACGAGGTCGATATCAGCTGCTAATCTCATTTCAGAAACATGGATGGACTCAATATATAAACCAACACCAACAATTATTGAAGCTGCACAAGCACTCTATAAAGGGCATAGTGTTGCAGAAATATCCCGTTCAGATTCTGGTGCAATTAATCTTAGTCTCACTTCTAAAGCAATTTCAGAGATAATTGATAGTTCCAAGCTAAACAATCGTAAATCGATTTGTTTTATTACTGGGGTTCCTGGCGCTGGAAAAACTCTTGCTGGCCTTAACATTGCAAACGAACGACATGATATAGATGCCGGTGAACATGCAGTGTTTTTATCTGGTAATGGTCCATTGGTTGCTGTGCTTCAAGAGGCACTTGCACGCGATGAAGTGGCAGACGGAAAAAGAACTAAAAGTAAAATATCCAAAAAGGAAGCACAATCTAAAACTAAGGCATTTATACAGAATATTCATCATTTTAGAGATGATGCCCTTCAGCATTTCCTTCCTCCTGTTGAGCGAGTTGCTGTATTTGATGAGGCTCAACGGGCCTGGACCTTAGAGCAAACAACTTTTTTCATGAAAAGAAAAAAAGGTATCTCAGATTTTGATATGTCAGAACCTGAGTTCTTAATTAGTGTTATGGATCGCCATCAGGATTGGTCCATTATTATATGCTTAATTGGCGGTGGCCAAGAAATCAATACTGGTGAAGCAGGACTTTCTGAGTGGTTTCATGCCATAAAAAAAGATTATCCTCATTGGGATGTGTATGTTTCCAACAAACTTACAGATACTGAGTATACTAATGGACAAAATATTTACTCGGATTTTCGAGAAGGTCAAATCAATATAAGGGATGAACTTCATCTTGCAGTTTCAATGAGGTCTTTTCGGTCAGAGAAACTCTCAATGTTCGTGAAGGCAATTTTAGATTGCCAATTAGAAGATGCCAAACGAATTCTGGATAACTTAAATCCACTCTATCCAATTATTTTAACACGAGATCTCAATATAGCAAAACATTGGCTTAAAAGTAAGTCAAGGGGCTCCGAAAGCATGGGCATCATTGCCTCGTCAGGAGCATATAGATTAAAACCTTATGGAATTCATATTAAGTCTGAGATAGATCCAATTCAATGGTTTTTAAATCCACATGATGATGTACGTTCATCTAATTTTTTGGAGGACGTCGCTACCGAATTCGATATTCAAGGCCTAGAGCTCGATTGGACCTGTGTTGCTTGGGATGCAAATTTAAGAAAAACAGCTACTGGTTGGAGTTACAAAAAATTTAGTGGAACAAAATGGTCAAACATCAATGATGAAACACGCAAAAGGTACTTATTAAATACCTACAGGGTATTGCTTACCAGGGCCCGACAGGGAATGGTAATTTTTGTTCCAAAGGGCGATCAGAGTGATGAAACAAGATTGCCGGAATTTTATGATTCTGTATATGACTATCTGAGTCAAGTTGGCATCCCAACAATATAATTCTTAAGTAAGGTAAATTGACTATTCCGACCTACGCTTGCTTAATTATCGGTAAGGATTATTTTTGGCTGCTCTTCCCCTGCCTCTAAGCACAGCAGTATCATAGATTTCAGCTTTTTCTTCATTTGAGATGGCAAGAGAATCAATAAAATTCACAGGAGTTCCTTTTTTTAAATATTCTGTGACAGCTTGTTCAATCAAATACTGTTTTGAGATTGTTTGGTTATTGGATTGGTTTATCAAATTTATTATTTCCTTGTTGGCTTCTGTGGCTTGCTGATTTAAGCTTTTCTTATAATACTTGTATGTAAATAGCCATGAAAAAAATATGCCAATGAAACCAACTATATTATTGAGAAAGAAATTTGATATATTCATCCACATTACTATTCCCTCCTTTTCAGTAAATAGTTGCAATAAGCGGCCGCTCCATTTAGATCAGGGAAAAGGGTTGATTCATTGATATTCATTAAATCGAGATGTTCCAGAATTTTATTCCTTTCTGTTTCACGAATTAAAATTTTTAAATGCAAAATTTCGTCGCCTATATTTTCAGCAAATTTATTTCTAAATGTTATTAAGTATTTATCAATAGAGGAATAATTATCCTCATTGTTAGTTTCCTGAATAAAAGTAAAAATACCTTGCTGACTAACTAATCTTTGATTTTCATGTGTTAATGGGTCGACTCTTCTTATTTCATTCAGCTGATCTGAGTTACCTCGATTATAGCTTGTCAGAATATTTTCAATTTTATCAAAATCTAATACATGAACTGACCGATAAGTGCTTTTCGCAAATGAATTTTCTTTGTGAAAAGAAAAAAAAGCCGCTACATACGGTGAAGATACCCAATCTAATAGTGGAGTTGCTAAGCCGTAATGCTGACCAAGAGCCCACCAGTTATCATCGAAATCAATTGGATCAGTGTACGAGATAGTATGTCGTCCACGTGTATTTTTTTTGAAATTTTCTAGATGAAAATTGCTATGCCTAATGGATTCATCCCTATTTCCAGTGATAATTCTATAAAAAGTAGGTGTTAATGACCAGTCTGGGTTTCGCTGACCTCTAAATATACAATTCTGTAGTTTGTCTTTGTTTTTAATGATAAATTTTAGAAATGCACTCCAGGTTCTAAATTTAATTTGCGGAGTATTATGGCTTGCATCAATCCTTGAGTCTTGAATATCCATAGAATGCCTTTAAACTTGAAAAATTAATTTGTTTTATTTCGATAATAGATCAGTAATTGAAGTTTTGCTTATAAACTTGTAGGTATGGTTGATTTTGCAGCTAGGAGTATTTTTAATTGCCTGACTTTATTTCAAATGAAGCAAGGTGCCAATATTAATGGAGAATAACTCGTCGTTTGTGTAGCGTCTCCAATTTTTAAAATGTAATTCCATTACTTTTGTTCGATCATCAAATTTATAATCACAATATTCATCCAAGATAAGTTTTAGTAATATTCAAACGCGAATGCCCAAGTTTTCGGCTAATAATTGCCGTGCTTGCCGATCAAGAAAAAAACAGAGGACTATAATTAAATAAATGTAAACATTGGATTTCATAATGATGGCTAATCAAAATCAATTAGTACCCTTACAAAAAATTGCCTATTTTCAAGAATTTCTGAAGAACTTTAATTTTTTTGTTAAAAGATCAAATGATCATTGGGTTCAGGATTTGCAAGATTATAACGAATACTTAGAGGTTGACGATCCTGCATTATCTCCTCATATCGACTCGTTTGAATCAAGAGTTGATTTATATACGGAGTTTAAAAATAACTTTCCACAACTACAGAGACAAGCTTATATACAGTTAATTTTTGCAAAATTTGAGGACTTCATGAATCAGTTGTGCGTATGTTTTGAATCAGAGCTTGAATCTCAAATTTCATATAATGATATGTATGGTTCAGGTATTAAGCGTGCAAGAACTTATTTAAAGAAGGTAATACAACTTGATTTTCCAGATGACATAGATGAATGGAATAAAATAAATAATATAAATAAAATACGTGATAAAATTTCACACGCTGGTGGTTATATAGATAAACATAATGATATTTTGAATATCATTTCTACAAGCCAAACTTTAAATCTGGAAAAGTATTCCCGAGATGAAATTATATTTAGCGAAGGTTATTTAACAGAAGTCGTCTCACAATTTCAAAGCTTTATAAAACATTTACAGGAACAAGTAGTTTTGTTTTATAGTAACAATACAATTAAATAATAAGCTCTTGTTTTTTAATCAGCTAATGGGGTCGCGTCTTGCCTTTATCTTTAACAATTCAATGAAATTAAATTTTATTAGAAAAACAAAAGCCGTAGGTACATGACGGAAAAGCAAGGAGCGACCCTATTGGCGCGTAAGCTGCACCAAGTCTACGCTTGCCTCTCAGCCTTAAATTAACCTACCATGGCATCATATTTGTAATTCTCTTTCGAAATTATCTGGATCTATATGAAAACTGTTTGCGTTTATTTGGGTGCTCAATTTGGTAATGATAATGAATATAGTGATGCAGCGATTTTATTAGGTAAAAAAATAGCTGCTGATGGTTTTACGTTAGTTTATGGTGGTTCAAGTCTAGGGATGATGGGGCTTCTTGCCAATACTGTAAAAGAATATGGCGGAAGGGTAGTAGGGATAATTACTAATCATCTTATTGAACAAGAAAAGCCTTTAAAAATATTAGATGAATTACATATTGTAGATTCCATGCAACAACGTAAGGCCATAATGCAAAAAATATCTGATATGTTTGTTGTGATGCCAGGTGGCCTTGGAACGCTAGAAGAAGCAATTGAGACATGGAACGCTATAAAAATTGGAGAATTAATAAAACCCATAGGTTTTTTAAATATTAAGGGGTATTTTGATGGGTTATTCTCATTTGTAAACTCATGTGAGCACGCTGGGTTTCTATCCAGTAATGTAACTAATATTCCTATTTCAAGAGCTAATATTCAATTATTATGGAATGAAATGCTTGATCACTATAAAGCAGCTAACTCTGCTTCTGTTAGCGAGGTGTAACATAATTAGTCCAGTTAACCTAAATAAGTTCTGGTGATATTTATACGTGAATGGCCAAGTTCACGACTGATCATTGCTCTAACCTGTTTATCGATTTTTTTCTCTATTTGACTTAGCTCTTGAGCTGTTTTTCCCCCAGCAATTGGACATCTCAAACCTATATTTAAAGGATCTAACTGTTTCGTTAATTCGATATATCTACGTTGAGCATAAGCATGACGGATACCATGTAATTTACAGACACCCATTAACTTAGCCTGCTGTTGATAATGACTTAAATGTTGCTTATAGGTTCTTTCTGCAGGGATTAATGATTCACCCCGTCTAATTTGTTGCGAGACTTTTAATAGCCATTTCATTTGCTCTTCATTGGTGATTTTAAGCAATCGACCGATACCGCCTTTTGTCCAACTGGGTTTGATATGCAAACAATCACCATGCCATGCTTCACTGACTACAAATTTCATGGATTCTTCCCTTCGTAGGCCAAAAAGCATTTGTGCTTCAAGTGAAAGGCGTATGTGCGGATCGGTACATAAATTTAAATCGATATGGTGGATGGCTTTATTTTGAGTAGGAATATAAGTGCGCTTATCAATTTGATAGGAGTCATTACCAGTTTTAACCAGTTTAGGCTTATCCAGAAAATAAGCGAGTTTACGCAGTTTGGACATATAATTCTTGATAGTTGCGGGACTCTTACCCTGTTTTTTCCAATGTTCAACAAGCACATAAATATGTTTGGGCTTTAAGCCATTTAAATGGCCAACTTTAAAACCCAACTCATGCAGGTCTTTCATGCAGCGGTTAATCATATGTTTCATATCTGCCTTGCTGGCATAGGAATAACCCTGCATCTGTCTGATTAATTGGTGTACTGAGTAAAGTGCGCTACGTAGTTTATTGCTCATTGAGATAACTCCAAAGTGTGGTACGGGATTTCAGACCCATTTCATCCATGATGAGTAAGGACAAACGGTAATGGGATATTTGAGATGATAATTTTGAACTTAATTGCTGGGCATAAAGATAACGCCAGCATTTCTTTCCAGGGAGCCTTAAGGACTTCATGACCTTTTGCCAGCTAAAACAGATAGCTCTATAACCATGAGTGGCGATAAGACAGCTGTTCCCTTGGGTTAATAGATTAAAATCTTGTATAAGCTTTATTTGAGCTTCGGAGCGAATAGGAATCTTCCTATCTTTGCTATTAAAAGTGATTTCTCGTGTTAGTAATAATTCATGTTCTTGAATATGTACCCCGGGCAAAATTCGCATGGCTTCGCTCAAGGTCAAACCAAAATGAATTTGGAAGCCCAAAAGGATTTTGGCAACAGGGTCATTGATCTTCTCTATTATATCATCAGGGGATTTCCGAGTTTTCTTCTTAATTTTCTTAGTTTGCAAACCAAGACTGTGATTATCAATATTTTCAGCAGTATGACCCACATGGTTTAGAAATTTTCGGATGATGGTCATGTAATTCATGAGAGTAGAAGGCTTAACCTTTTTCTTATGCCAATGTTGAATCAGTTGTTGCAACTGGATTGAAGTCAAACCTGGCCAATTGGATGGTGCAAGTCCAAGAACAAAGAGATCGTCAATCATCCTAAGAATAACAAAGCGACGATATTTTTTACCACGAGGGCTACCGCTATTATCATGATCCAGATACTGGCTTGCTATTTGTCTTAAAGAGTGTTTGCGCATAATTTTATTCAATCAATTTATTTGCCCTGTCTTTGGTTTAGTGTTAATCGAGCGATTCACTCAAAGAGGATATCCAGCTTGCGCTGCAAGGCTCGAAATAGTGGGGCAAATCAAGGTTAATGATTATTGTGGTACAACGGTTTTTTAGTGGTTTATCTCCTTATTGTTTAAATACAAAAACGCACGGCAATCCAACAGCAGCTGCCGCTGATCCATGGTTAATAAAGAAGTGATTATTAACTTATCTACCCGATGGTAGCCTATCCTAGAACTACAGATTCCCGACTAGACGTCCAGCCACAGGTTATGGGATGAGAGTGGCTTAGCATAAGACCCTAAGGTTTCGCCTGAGTTGCACAGGCTCATCAGTTATGCTTATGAAAAATTTAGCAAAGGCAAGATCTGGGAGCAATAGGTTTGGGAGGAATATTTTGTTCAATCCTGTGGTGTGGGATAGAATTGATAGGGTTAATTTATTGATTTTAAAATTAAATATTTAATATGAGTTTCTGCGTCACTGCATATTTATGCCGTGACGCAGAAGATATGCTTAAATAGAATGAAAATTAGCAAATAAGGATATTACGTATGCTAAAGGATTATTTAATAAATATTAATTTCCATGATGTTATTGAGAGCATATCCGCAATTGGCACGTTGATTGTTGGTTGTATTGCATTGTGGCTCACTATCAGCGATAGTAAGTTAAGAATAAAAGCAAAGTTTTCTAATTATATTCTACCTTCGGAAGAAAACCCCAGTATTTTAAACAGATTTGCTTACACTATAAATATTACAAATATAGGAAAAAGAGCCGCAATTATTAATCCCAGTATATTGTGGCATGTCCACATATTAAGTCGGCAGAAATATATAATTGATGTTAGTTATATGTACAATGAATATGCGAAATTTAATCCTAGAACTAACGATGACTTTTATTTAGATGATGGGCGAAGTGTTAATATATATCATGCGCCAGATATATTCCGTACTATGAAAATTAATGGTGAACCAGATAAATTTATTTTTAGAAAAAACAAAGTGATGACTTATTTTTGTATTTATACATTTAGAGCATACATAAAAACGTCACTAGATAAAAAAATAAAGATTAAAGCTGGCCTTAAGTTCCGTAACAGTTTAAGAAAACAATATTTATCGGAATGTAAAAAATTAAACACCTAACAAATCACTTTTTGTTAGAAATTTAGATTCACTGACTATATGGGGCTTGACTAGACTATTCAATTATTTCTATTTCATTTTCCGCAAACCACTCTTGAGTGATGACATGTTGTTTAATGCCTTGAGGATTATTTGAATATGCTGCAATAGCTAGGCTTTCTTTGGTACGACTACAAGTAACATAGAAAAGCCGACGCGTTCGTTCTATCCCTGTTTCTTTCCCAGCACCTTCATTCTCCAGGTCACTTTTTGTTTTTGCTTTAACACCAAAAAGTTTTTCGTAAGAAAAAAGAAATCCTTTTGCGGCACTGTCATCAATGATTACCATGACTCGGGGAAATTCCAGTCCTTTAACACCTTGATGAGTATCAAAGTTGGCCCTATCATTCACATAATCAACGTAAGATTTAGCCTGATCGAATGATGTAAGAAGGAATTCATCCCAGTTGTCCAGAACCGTTTCATTTTCCCGGTGGTCTTCTATTCTTTTCTTAGTTTCCACCTCAGCAAGTAGTTGTTGTTCATCACTCCGAGAAGCAATTGGTTGTAAGCTTTCAGGAATTTCAAAAAGATTAGTTTTGGCAACATTACGAAGAATGTCTATAAATCTAGGTGTTTTATTTCCTTCCCATAACTTCCAAAGAGATTCCACT
Organism: Legionella parisiensis; assembly: GCF_001467945.1. Taxonomy (GTDB): domain Bacteria; phylum Pseudomonadota; class Gammaproteobacteria; order Legionellales; family Legionellaceae; genus Legionella; species Legionella parisiensis. The sequence continues at coordinate 1,066,212 of NZ_LNYQ01000013.1, read as the reverse complement.
GCTTCTTTGGTTTTTTGAATTTGCGCAGGTTGTTTATCGCCAACTGATTTTAACATGGGCTTGCTTAAAAGCGGGGAATGCTTTCTTACAATAGCTGCAACAGCAAAGGCATCATTTATCATTCGCGCTTCCACAAGTGGTAGAACGCGGTCAGTAAAAAATTTCAAGCCACTTAGAGTACCGTCCAATAATCCAATACGAAGAGCATCGTTCCGGTAAAGGGGTTCATACATATCGTGAAATCCCATCCGCTTTGCTGCCATGTGATGTTCAAGAATAAGCGTCTTAACTTCTTGTGGCTTATTCCATGCAATATCTCCGCTGATTTCTGCCATCTTGCTTGCAATTAACTTTTCAGCAGCTATTTTATCGGGAGAGCTTGCCTTTAAAATAAAGAATCTTACAATTCCTTCTGCTGCGTCTGTTCGAGGTTTTTGTTCTTTCTTATCTACATCTGTTCGGATTTTATTTATCAGAGTAATTATTCTTTTAGGGCAACGGTGATTCATTACTTTCTCTGGTTTCGCCCAATCTGCAGGGAGATTCTGACCAAGATCGGCTTTGCCATCTGCATAAATTTTCTGCATCATATCACCAAATAGGCCCAGCCTGAACTCAACGGGATGCTGGGCTTGAACTAAAAAAAAGGCATCCATTAAAGTTTTATTAGTGTCTTGGCTCTCATCAATCAGAAGAATTGGGAATTTATTAATGAGAAGCTGTTGCATAACTGGCTTTCCAATAAGAAAAGCAGCAGATATCTTAATAACTTCACTGTGGTTAAGAGAATCACGTCCATGGTTTTCACCGTTAGGATTGTAGGTAAACTCCCTTATTTCAGCTAATGAGATTAAACGTCTTGTCTTGGCTTCAATACTTTTCTCACGATCAATACTAGCTTTGCCACCACGCCCTTTATCTTGTTTTTCTCGTAAATCAGTAATCTCATTTTCTAATTCAACTTTAAGCCACGACTTTATATCTTCATTAAATCCTTGGATTAAAGTCCATACGAAACCATGGATGGTTGAAACCTTAACCATTGGGTCAAAACCTGTTCGCCGTTTAATTTCCTCACATGCTTTATTCGTATATGTGATAACGCCGACACGTTTTCCATAAAGTCGAAGATACCTGCTATGGTTGGTTTGAAGGTACTGCAATGCTTTAATAAGAGAACGTGTTTTTCCTGAACCTGCCCCAGCAAATAGGAAAAAACTTTTTGGTGTTTGCGAACTAAGACAATCTATTATTTCAGTGTCCGCCTTATCATCAATATTATTATCATATGCAGCAAGGACATCTTTCATTGCGCAACTCCTCCCTGATCCGAGGATGAGAGGCTAATATTTTCAGATACCTCTTCCTTATTACATACCTGCTCTTGTAGCCATTCCAAACCTTCTCGAATATAAGTTGGAACATTGAATACTTTTGGGTCTTTTAAAAAGAGTAAATCAAGTGCAAACTCTGCTTTGCTTCCTGATTTCAAAGCCTCAAACATCGCTGTGGTTAGATCAGCAGGAGTTTTGTTTTGGTTCAAGGCCTCATTGAACTTCTTGACCAGGCCGTTGCCTTCCAAGGTTTTAAACAGGTCAATATTCTCATACACTAGAGCATCTTCAAAAGTGTTGGCAGCTATATTTATCTCTCCAGCAGAGGGATCAAGAGTGATTTTTAGCGGTAATTGATAAGCGACTCGTACCAAGAAATTTGCCTCAGAGTAGATTTTGATCTTATCGGAGGGAGCTGAATCTAAAAGATCATCAATCGATTCTTTACCTGGTATCCAGGTTCGCAGAGTGGTGTTGCGTGTAACTTGATTTCCACCTTTCACAATAGGTTGAGAAGGCTTACGGCCTTTGTTTTCTGCTGCATCAATATCTGAAATGATAAGCGTAGTTAGTCCTAAATGCTCGATAAGTGGCCGGAAACAGTGAGCATGGCTTCCGCCAATTTCTAACAAGGTTAAATATCTTTGATTTAAGTTGGGGAAGTTTTCTCGAATGAAATGAGGAATCATCATTCGTTCCGCCGCACCTTCGATAAAAATAGCAGCATCAGCAAAGAACAAGTCACAATGCGCTGATTTTAGATAGCGGGTAACAAATTTTGCAGTTTCGTCCTGTTTACCAAATACTTCGGAAAGATTAATAATTGTAGATGTTGGAACATCACCAGGATTGCTCGCAGGCTTACGTCGAAAATATCGTAAGCACTCGAATTCGCATTCATGAGCAATATGACTTGAATGCGTGGAGACTACTAGTTGGGTGGTCAGTGTTCTATTTTCTTTCAAGTCTTGATGATTACGCAGTATCTCATATGCGCGGCGAATAAAAACTTGCTGAACTTGTACATGCAAATGTGCTTCGGGTTCCTCAACAAGTACTAAATGCAGTGGTGGCGGAAAAGCTGTTTCGCTCGATTTGGTAATCGCTTTTTTTCCAATCTTACCTACCTGCATCCATTCATTACGGAAGCTCATTAGGCGGAAAACCATCGAAATCAAATTTTGATAACCCAAACCGTTATATTGTTCTGGCAATCTAGGTGGTATTCCCTGTACGTCTTCATAGTTAGAAATGACTTCGTATTGAAGTGCAGAAGGATGATTAAGACCATCCATTGGTTTTATACGTGTTGAAATAGTCAACGTTGGATCGCTGATCCCGGGATAGCCAAGATTTTGAACCTCTTTTAATACTTCTGAAAAACTCGTGGCCAGCTTTTTATCAAATATCTCTTGTGCTTCGTGAATAGCTTCTAATGCATCCACGTCACCTGATTCGGGCATTTCGGATGGGTCAAGGTGCTTATCATAATATGACCGCAGTTGGTTGGATAATTTGCGTGTGTCGCCGCGTCCGATGTTCTCTTCTCCTCTTTCAGAAAATGAGTCCCCATTACTATGAGCATCTGAAAAACCTCTTTGAGCATTGATTTCATCAATACGAATGAGGCCTGCAAAAGGGTTCTCCTCCATATATTCCGCAGTTGGTGATAATAATTGCGGTTGTGCCGAGCCATTTTTCGGGGCAACAAGTTTATTAGGATCTAAAATGTAAGAATGCACACGAAACCTACTGCTTAGACTACGTTCCAGAAAATCTTTCATACAAGACGGCCAGAGGGGAACTTTATAATCTCTGTCTTTGTCTTGTTTGGCTGAATTAATGGTACTAATGGCATGATGCCGGGCAACAACATATTCGTTATGCAACTCTTCCAGTTTTTTAGGTTCTAGTCGCAGTCTGACCCCCAACAAACCACCCGTCCAATCTAAAGTTGGCAGCAAGTGCTGCACGTAGTGAATTTCATTTGGTTCAACATCTAACCATACATCCATTAAGGGAAGAGTACCTTCCCATTCAGTCAAGTCGAGAGGAGTTATATCTGCTTTTTCCCACTTTGCACCGATTTTGTTTATCTGTGTCCAGTTCGAAAGTGTGAAATCATAGGCATTAAATTTTTGATCGACAAGAAATCGGCGTAGAGCAATCATTGCTGTAGTTTTACCACTGTTATTTGCTCCAACAAACAGGGTTCTATTTTTTGATAAATCAATTCGAATAGATTTCAGTTTTCTAAAATTCTGAACTTCTATAAAACTTATTCGCATAATCTTTCCTGTCGGCCTATATTACCACGTGATAAAATACCTCCATGATATGCTGCAAGTATATGCTAAGCAACCAGAATACTGAGTTTGTACACTCGCCATAGTTTTAAGCTTCTTGTAGTAATCTTCATACTCTATTACCACACCAACTTTTTTGTCCCAACCAACTAGCAGGATAAGGCCAATAAGCTCCTGAACGATTAACTTTAGTTAACTGCTCTTGTAATCCATCCATGATCTGTGCAAAAAGCCCCTTATCAGGATCGATTTGCTGAAATTGCTTCCATGCTTCGGACTTATAACTAGGTAGAGGGTAGAGTTGCCAGAATTGTTCGAATTTTTGATATAGATCTTTTAGATTACTGCTGGGTTGGGTTTTGATTGCTGATTTTGGTAAATAAGCTGGTTTTTCGGTTTTCATTGATTTCAGATTTTCTGGTGATGATGATTGATTCTGTTTTGCTTGGATTGATGGACTTTTTTCAGGCTGAGATTCATTTTCAATCTCTATCGGCTCATATGGATTAGCCAGAAGACATTTCACTATGAGGTTTTTGTTTGTTGAGCAAATTTCTATAATGCCTTGGCGTGCCAGAGATTTAATTACGCGTTTCATTTGTTGATGGCTAGGGCAGCCTGTTTTTACGCCTTTGATGGGGGCGACATAAAGTGTTTCTCTCAGTGACTGGTAACTGATTTTGCGTTTAATGCCTACCATGAACGTTTTTCTGTCCATGTAGGGGCGGATGCCCATGAGATAGACCACTCTTTGCATGAGAGGGATTTCGCTTAGTGCGTCCAGTTCGTATGTGGTGACGAATAAGAAATCCATTTTTACTCCTGTTGTAACCCTGTATTTTTATTTCAATTGATATCAAATACTATCAATCGATGACATTTAGATAACCAAGATGCATTAAACTTGATTCATTCTAGGAAATTGGTTGAGAGTGTCAATAGGGGAAATGGGTTTGATAGCAAATGATATTAAATGAACCTTATTTTTTTTACTGGAAAGTTTTTGCATTGGTAATTGGTTATTTTTGTTCAAAATTGTTTAAAAATTTTTTCCTCGCGCGCGTAAAAACATAAAAAACAGATTTTGGAGTTATGAGGTGGGTCGGCCTAGAGAGTTTTGCTTTGTCTGGTTTTTAGATTCGACAGGCTTTCTCTCCTTGCTAGTACTGAATCTTCCTATGTCGGGTTTGTGCCGGGTTGATGTGTCGGGTTAAGGTCGGCCTTGTTTTGGACGGAGTTATGCTCATTGATTTGGGGAGTTAAAAAAATTGTGGTGAAAGTTTAGTTTAATGGCTATCTATTGATGATGTTTATTCAAGTCAGATTCTTTGTCAAAGGTTTTTTGCAGTTGTTATTAATTGAACGTATATGAAGTTAATTTTTAACTGGTGACAATTTGTCACCGGTTTATCTTTTTCAACCGGTTATAAATTGTAACCATTTGCGATTTGCTTTTGGTTTGAATATTAACCCAATATGATTTCACTCTAGCCGCGACTCTGGCCGTGACTCTAGCCGTAACCTTGGAGTGTTGAGGATACTGTTATTTATATAGATTTAGTTGAATACATTTTGGCTTTTTGTATTTGTCATTAATAAAATGCCGGCTTTTTTAGAGGGCTGAATAAAAATTATTCTTTTCGGATGGTCTTAGTTTGTGTTTGTTCGATAATATAGAGTCGTAATACTTGTTCGGTATTTTCATTCATATTGGTTATCTCATCCTCAAATTTTTCCCATTTACTTAGAGCGGTGTGTGATTCGTGAACCACAATTTCACCAAATTCTCGCAGGGGCATAGAAAAATAAGAACGAATGAATTTAACTTGATTGCCAGTTAATCGCTTTTCTTGAGTAGCCAGTTTTTTTATTATTTTATCGGCAATATACTGAACATCAATTTTAGGCAGCCATTCGTCATTGATATTAATCATTTCTACATTTTCTAATTTAATAGGAAAACCAAGTCCGTCATAGAGAAAGGTGGATTCAATTTTGCATTTCATAGTACGTACTCTTATTAATGTTCTATTCGTATATTATACATCTATTGACAACAGTATAAATTTTATTAACATGTACAAGTCCGTGATGATCTCGAGTTCAAGTAACTGGCCAAGAGAATTGAAATACCAGGGCGTCAGAACAAGATCCTGTTATCAGGAGCGCCAATCTCAGTGATGACATCACGGACCCTTCTACAGCGTATCATTTAAAATCATCGTTATTACTTGTTACTTCATATTTTATACTTTTTATAAAGAGTTTAAGTAAATGTAATTGATTTATATGATTTTTAAATAATTTATTTCCAATTTATTACTTTTTTTGTTCGTTTTATTACTTATTTCATACTTTCTTTATAAAAGGATTTAAGGAAATTTAATTTTATGATTTATAACATATTTTAGATTTTTTATTCCTGACTTTATTCCTTTTATTCCTAATTTTTCCTTTTTTAGGAATAACTAACTATCAAACATAGAAAGACTTTTCATCCCTTTTTCTGAAGTTGCTCAATTTCAGTTATTTCCATTTTGGAAACAACTGATATCGCTGATTTAACTCTTTATTGAATGGTGTTTTTTATTGGTAAAAAATAGTCTTTATTTTATTAGAGGTTATCAGATGTGGAAAGTGTTTTTAATAAAATATGATTAATAATCAGATGGTTATATTGTTGAAATGATAGTGATTTAATTATATTGTTTGTCTTTTCCTGGCTAGCTAGTTTTTATTTTAGGTGAATTATTGTTTTTATCATTTGTTGGATGTATTCTTATCAGAGGTTATTAGAGATTAAAGATTAATTTCATTTTATTTCATTAAAAATCATAGGGTTATATTAAGTGCTAAGTGATCATGCTTATTGGAAAGAAATTGTAGAAGAGGCTTTACAAAGTAAGGCTGAGTATAATTTTTTAGACTTTAAACTTAAACTATCTGATAACAATGATCGAATTAAAGAGCATATTAATGCTTTTGGGAATCTTGAGCGAGGTGGGTGCTTTGTATTTGGAGTGGACGATTCTTTTATTCCCAAAGGGATAGGGGAGGACTGGGACGATATCATTCAAAAAGTATCGCATATAGCGAATGATAGTCAGGAGCCAAGTTTAAATGTCGATGCATTTCCAATAAAAATTGGAAATATAAAATTATTGGCTATACATATCCTATCAAGTAAGACGAAACCCGTATTCATAAAAGATCGCATACCATTCGGTGGAAAAGCTTGTTATAAACGGACTGGTTCGTCAACTATTCCTATGTCTATGCAGGAAATCAAAGATCTTTTAATTAGTTATCAAGAAACCTACTTTGATGAGTCTCCAGTAAAAAATACAAAGATTGATGATTTAGAGTTAAATAAGCTAAGTGAATCAATACCTAATCTAGATGTTGATAATATTAATGGAAAAAAGAATCTTGCTGCTTTGATTGATGCTCGCATATTAATAAAACATAAACCTAATCATTATGAAGTTTCAGGTGCAGGATGGTTGTGTTTTGCTAAAGATCCTCAACAAAAAAGTGAGTTCCGAAATAGTTATATTGAGTTTCAGATTTTTAAAGGTAATGTGAGACATAATCCTCTCAGAAAGTACGATATAAGGGGTAATTTGCCTAATCAAATTAAACAAAGCATTGAGATTTTAAAGCAGTATGTTTGGATGGTTCCTACAATAGAAAAAATAAAGCGTGAAGATGTTCCTGCTTATTCAGATGTTGTATTAAGAGAAGTAATAACAAATAGTCTTGTACATCGAGATTACAGGAAGATGCATCAACCAGTTAAAATTTCAATGTTTGATAACCGAATCGAAATAGAAAACCCAGGTGGTCTTATGCCTGGTTTAACCATTTATAATTTAATTCATAAGAGGGATTGGCGTAATCCTTTATTGGCAGAATTAATGAAAAAATTCGGATTCGGTGAAATGGATGGACAAGGAATTGATAGATTGTATGCCGCGACTTTAGATATCAAAGTACCTCCTCCCATATTTATTGATCAAGAAAATTCATTTACCACTATATTATCAGCACCAAAATCTTTTGCAGACTTCTCCCCAGAAGAAAAACGATTAATGGTTATTATTATGATAATTATGCAAAATTATGCAGATAATGAGAGTGTGCGGAAATGTTTTAGCATATCAAGCGAGAAAGCAAGCACATTAATTAAAGCATTAGTGGCGGATGGAGCAATACAGTCTAGTGGTCCAAGCAGAAAATTTGCGAAATATGTCTTATCAGAAACTCTTAGAGAAAAAATATTCGGTTAGTAACCCATCCGAGGTACTTATTTTTTCAGTTTATAGATGTTCATTCTTTTAATTTGAGTGGGTTACATTTTGTAACCCACTCATTTCCTTCTTTCTTTAAGCGGTTCTAGATTGGATTATTACTACATTTTCTTGCTGCATATTTTCAATAAGCTCTGACCAGGCATTTAAAGCTTCTTTCCGTTGAGGCAACATTTCATTCTTATTGTAAGTTGCCATGATCTTCGGCATTTTATGTCCAAGACATTTCTCAATCACCACCGGATCAACATGCAAAGCTTCACCAAGCTGAGTTGCAAAAGTGCGTCTTAAATCGTGAGCTGTCCAGTGGGGGATGCCTACTCGTGATTGTATTCTGATTACTGCTCTTGGCATAGCTCGGTCGGATAAAATACTTCGATCGTCTGCGCCTGTAATGACGTATTCTGAATCGCTGTGTGCTTTGAGTTCTCTCAATACCTTTTTGGTTATTTCCGTGAGGTGAATTCTCATGACTATGTTGGTTTTGGTATTCTCGGCTGGGATAGTCCATAAGGAGTTTTCAAAATCGAATTCTGACCATTTGGCTACTCGGATTTCTCCCGTTCTTACGCCTGTTAGCAGGATGATTTTCAGAGCTGCTCGAATTTGAAAAGAGGTGCCATGTTCTTCGCTGTCGAGGAATTGCCATAGTGTTTTTACTTCATCGAGGGTTAAATAGCGTTCTCTGGGTTTTTCTATACCACCTATGTCTCTGGCTCGTATGGTCATGGCAGGGTTTAGTAGCATTTCGCCTCGGCTGACTGCGTAGTTGAATGCTTGTTTTAGTGTGCTTAAGACTTTGTTGGCATGAACAGGGGAGCCACGTCCTACAATTTTATCTAGGGCTTGAGTTATCTCACGAGTTTTTAAGTGTTCCAGCTTCTTATTGCCTAATAAGGGGATGATGTCTATTTTGATGTGCTGCCAGACTTGCAGTGGTTGGGCGCGGTGTTTTTCAATGTAGTTGGTGTACCAGTGGAGTATCAGATTTTTTACGGTACTTTGGTCTTTCTGTTTTTGTTCTGCGATCTGCTCTTTGGGATTTACTTCGCCATGGCGTATGTCGCTTAAATCGATAAAACGTTTCTTCGCTTCCGATAAACTCATAGCAGGGTAGTGACCTATGGTGATGAAATGCCTTTGACCGTTGATTCTGTAACGATAAAGAAAAGTCTTTAGCCCTTTTGGGGTTACACGGATGCCAAAACCTCCATCTCTGAACTCTTCGTAACGAGCAGATCTTGGTTTTAGTGATCGAATATAAGCATCTGTAAATTGTCTTTCCATCATTGCACCACTTAAAAAATTAGGTGTACTTCTAGGTGTACTTTCGTGAGATCTCACATGAAATCGTTTGATATTTTTTGAAGTATAGCAGATGATAAAAATTAAGAAAATACAATAAGTTAATGATACTTTTTGATATCAATTGATACTGTTTGAAAATGGTCTTTTTAAGAATGGGGTGCTAGTGGTCGAAGGTTCAAATCCTTCCGTCCCGACCAATCCCAGTAAGGCCTTATAGAATCTCCCCTCGGCGCAATCTAGCTCCAAGTGCGACAATCATTTTTATGTTGCTGTATAAACACTTCTTTTGGCATTTTAAATCCTAAACATTTTCTTGGGCATAGGTTCATTTTAGGCTCTTTCCCATTTAAGGGGGCAGCTATAATCACCCGCAGAGCACCTTAACACGCACTCTGTAATTTTCAAAATTCCTAAAACCATAAGCTCTACGCTGAATGAGTTTCATTTT
>NZ_LNYQ01000013.1:1056289-1056496 GCF_001467945.1 Legionella parisiensis | reverse complement strand
GGCAGCTATAATCACCCGCAGAGCACCTTAACACGCACTCTGTAATTTTCAAAATTCCTAAAACCATAAGCTCTACGCTGAATGAGGGCTCTTTCCCATTTAAGGGGGCAGCTTTAATCACCCGCAGAGGACCTTAACACGTACTCTATAATTTTCAAAATTTCTAAAACCATAAGCTCTTCGCTGAATGAGTTTCATTTTGCGGTG
>NZ_LNYQ01000013.1:1055026-1056279 GCF_001467945.1 Legionella parisiensis | reverse complement strand
GGCACTTTAATCTCCTTTTGATCGTCAAATCAAAGACTTAGTTTAGACTAAGTTGATTAAAGTGCCCCCTTAATTGGTGTAGAGCCAAAGCCCTCTGTTATTCCATTTGATTTACTAAACCGCCACATTCTGGCAACTTCATCTTTCCAAGCACAAAGTGTTCTGCCTAAAGAGGCTAATGCTTTAAAACCACTTTGCTTTAACTCAGCCAACATATCTAAGAAAGTAGGTATTACTTTACGACACTCATGCTGTGTTAACGCCCTTTTCATTAATAGTGAGTGCAGTTGTTGCTGAAATTGATATATAGCCTCTATTGCAGGATTTTCAGTGAGAAACGCATCTCTTTTGACTTTCTTCTCATTACTTAAGTTATCAGGTCTTGTTCTTAATAAGGCTAAGATACCTCTATTGTTTTTAATTTCAGTGGAGAGTTCTCGACAGGTCATCATACACTGATGTTGAATTAAACGGATTACATGAAACCTATCAGCCACTATCATGGCATTAGGAAAGTACTTTTTTACTAAGGAACGGTACGTACTACTCAAGTCCATACAAATCACTTTGACACGTTCTTTTCCAGGTAATTGCTGGAGATATTCTTTTAATTCTTGCTCACGACGGCCACGAACCACATCAAATATCTTATGTTTTCTTAGGTCACAAAAAGTAGTTGCAAACCCTTCTTTCTTACTGAAGAAATGTTCATCAATACCCAGTACCACAGGACATGGTTTATTGATTAATTCTCGATGCTGCTCTTCATAATGCCGCTGATACCAGCGTTCTATGGTCGCTTTACCTTTCTTATAACGCTCTGATAAATCTTTTTGAGATACCCCACGGCTATGCTCATGAAACACTGCAGCTTGAGCTCGCCAAGTAGCACGTTGATGTTTGTTAATTCCTGGAAATTGTTGATTACCATAACGGCAACAAGCATGACAATAAAGCTTATACGCTTTAAACCTCAATATACTTCGACGATGCCCTATTAACTCATGATGTACTGTCCTTAAATACGATGATTTCTTGCGAACCTGCTTACTTTGGCAATGACTACACCGAGCTAATCGATTATAAGTTACATCTAATAATAAGGGTTGATACCCACTCACTTTTAATATGGAAAATCCAGGTAAATTTAGGATAAGATTGTACTTCGGCACTTTAATCTCCTTTTGATCGCTAAATCAAGGACTTAGTTTAGACTAAGTTGATTAAAGTGCCCCCTTAATTGGTGTAGAGCC
>NZ_LNYQ01000013.1:1054931-1055016 GCF_001467945.1 Legionella parisiensis | reverse complement strand
GCACTTTAATCTCCTTTTGATCGCTAAATCAAGGACTTAGTTTAGACTAAGTTGATTAAAGTGCCCCCTTAATTGGTGTAGAGCC
>NZ_LNYQ01000013.1:1027050-1054921 GCF_001467945.1 Legionella parisiensis | reverse complement strand
GGCACTTTAATCTCCTTTTGATCGCTAAATCAAGGACTTAGTTTAGACTAAGTTGATTAAAGTGCCCCCTTAATTGGTGTAGAGCCGATTTTTTTTAGAAAAGGTTCTGGAAATTGAACTTGCTTTAACAATAAGCCCTTGGGCATCGCAGAACACAAAACCATTAGCTTTAATACGAATCATCAACCCATGTCCTGCCAAAATGGTATGAATCTCCTTCCAACTAATGGCAGCCTCGATTTTTTCTTTACAAGAGCGTTTCATCCAATTAATTAAGCTTTCAATACCTGAGTGATGCTCCATATCGTCAGCAAGATTTTCTGAACGGTTTTTACGGGTTTGATGATTGGTTATTTGAAGACCTAATTCAATTTCTAGCTTGGATGCGATCTCAGAAAAAATCTTATATGCCCTGAAAGGTTCAATCATATTAAAGGTTTGAGGATGAATTTTATTAATCGCAACATGAATATGAAGATTGTCTGTATCATGATGAACAACTGAGATTCTTTGGTGCTCTTTAAATCCAATCGATAATGCCACCGTATCTTCAATTTCCTTTAAAACTTGAGCAGAAGGGTTTTCTCCTGGAGCAAAGGAAATAAGCATATGGTAAGTTTTATCTCCTATAGCTCTTTGATTTTTAGCTTGTGTTGCTAATACCTCCTGAACAGCCCAAATGGGATCGAGACTATTACAGTTTGATAATCTGATCTTACCCACTCGTTCTTGTTTGTTTTGTTGATTACATAGGTATTGAACAAGCCCCGAAAAACTACTAAGCCTTGTTTTCTTCATAGGAATATGGCGAATAATCATAATTTTTTCACCACTTCAAACATTGCATCCTGAGTAGTTTGAATACGTGCTAACAATGTTTTTATTGTTTGGAGGTCAAAGTGTGCAACACGTTTATCCTGAGTCAACCATAGTTTTAACAGTCCACCAAGCCGTCCTAAGTCTCCATTAATCTTGGCTAACTGCAGTATATAATCCTTATCAACATTACTTTGAATTTGATAACCGAGACTAATCCTTCTTAAATACTCGGCAATTGAAAGCCCAGCTGTAGCTGCATTCGATTTAATCTGAATTTCTTCAGAGGGCAAAACAGGTACGCGAAGATGGCGACCATTTTTTCTGGTGGGTGTTTTAAGCTTCTCGTCCATAAGGATGCCGACCTCTTAATTAAGTGGTTATGCAATCCTTTGGGTATTGATTTGACCTTAAAACATAGGGTTTTCGTTGAGCACCGAAGGTGCGAATAAGACATGTGAGGTTGGGTAGCCAGCTTGCTGATTAGCTAACTTCACCTATCTTGCCCTGCGTTTTAAGTTCATCTAATAGCATACTATCAGGTAATTTTATGTAATTTCAAGGCTATTTGTTTTGAAACCAAATTAATTCCTAATAATTACCAATAATTACGACAAATTACATATTTATGCGTTTTAGAGAAGGTTTAATTACGCCAAAAGGAAATAAAATAACTCAACTAATTGCACAGCAACAAAATAGTTTGTACCATCAGAAAGAGAACAATAATAAGTTGATGGTATGACATGGGAAACTCCCTCAGCGAACGAATCGCAGCAAAGCAAATGGTAAGAAAAGCCTCTGCTAAATCTGTAAATAAAGCCGCATTTCTTGCTTTAAAAAATGATATCGCATCAGCGCTAGCTGACGGCTGGTCTATAAAGCTTGTCTGGGAAACCTTAGTTGAGGAAGGTAAAATCTCATTTTCATATAAAACTTTTTGTGGCTATGTAGCACGTTTGATTGCTGCAGAAAAAAAGCCATCTATTCAGGAGAACACCAAGGAAGATGAAAAGGCTAAAAGTAAGACAAAAACTGAAATTCGCGGTTTTACTTTTAATCCAAAACCCAACTTGGAGGAACTCTTGTAATGGCAAAAATACATATCACACTGCAGGGAAAAGGCGGTGTTGGCAAATCATTTATTTCAGCAACAACAGCACAATACAAACAACACAAAGGCCACACCCCGCTGTGTATTGACACCGACCCCATCAATTCAACCTTTCATGGCTTTAAAGCACTCAATGTCGATCATATTCAAGTTATGAGTGGTGATGAAATCAACCCCCGTCTATTTGATGCCCTCATTGAAAAAATTGCCTCCACAACTCGTGATGTAGTCATCGACAACGGTGCCAGCTCTTTTGTACCGCTATCTCACTACCTCATCAGCAATCAAGTTCCGGCTTTGTTAAAGGAATTAGGCCATGAAATGGTGATTCATACTGTCATAACCGGAGGCCAAGCCTTATTCGATACCATTAATGGCTTCGCACAACTGATTGACCAGTTCGCAAATGAAGCACAGTTTGTCGTCTGGCTCAACCCCTATTGGGGAGCCATTGAACATGAAGGCAAAGCATTTGAACAACTGAAAGCCTATCGAGATAACAAGGATAGAATATCAGCCTTAATTCAAATCCCTGATCTGAAAAAAGAAACCTACGGCCGAGATTTAACCGAAATGCTTCAACAGAAACTGACCTTCGATGAAATTTTGGGTGCGCCAGAGAAAAGCATTATGACCCGCCAACGCTTAAAAATCGTTCGCGATCAACTGTTTAATCAATTAGACAATGCTAAGGTGATCTAATGACTGATAAATGGGATGCAACTATTCAAGAGATCGCCATTAGGCATGGGGTGGTTCTAAGCAAGGATGATCCAATTCTCATCCTGCAGACCATGAACGAAAAACTGATTGAGGAATCACGACAAGCACAAGCGGTCATGTTGGCGCAGTTCAGAGAGGAAATGGAGTGTATTTCCTCTCAATGGAGGGATGATGCTAAAGACAAAGCTGAGAAAGTACTTAATGCTGCGTTGTCTAGCAGTAAAGAAGCTATGGACAAAATACTGAGACATGCCACCAGTGAATTTACACACGTCATGAAAAATCTGATCTCCAATTCACTAACAGAAGCGCAAAATTTGACTCAACAAACTCGAAAATATAATCAATTTTGCTTGGCTGGTTCGATTATTGTTTGCTTATTATTTTTATTGTTTTTACTCAAATAGTGGTACATAAAATGAATGAACCGAATACCTCTAAACTTGCTGTTCTGATTGATGCAGATAATGCATCAGCATCTAATATTGAATATCTAATTAATGAAATTTCTCGATATGGAGAGATTATTGTAAATAGAATTTATGGTGATTTTACTCTCCCAAATAATTCTCAATGGAGAAAAGTTTTACAAAAATATTCCATCAAGCCTATTCAACAATTCAGAAACACGGTAGGGAAAAACGCCAGCGATAGCGCATTAATTATTGATGCGATGGATTTACTCTATACACAAAAATTAAATGGGTTTTGTATTATTTCCAGCGACAGTGACTTTACAGGGCTTGCAACCCGTATTCGTGAGGAAGGGTTAAAAGTTTATGGCTTTGGTGAAGAAAAAACACCGGAGTCTTTTCGAAATTCTTGTAATAAATTTATATCCATTGATCTGTTACAACCTAAAAAAATAAAAACAGTGAAAACTAAAAAGAATGCCGGAAACTCTGACACCACCAAAAAATCAGATGCATCAATTTTCCCAAAAGAATTTATCATAGAAGCGCTGGATAATTCATATGATGATTCAGGTTGGGCTTATATTTCTGTTTTTGGAAGCTATCTAGCGAAATTAAAACCAGATTTTGATTCAAGAAGATATGGTTATAAAAAATTAAGCGATTTAGTCAAGGGAAAAACGGATATATTTGATATTGATGAGCGAGTTAATCCTGCATCCAATACCAAAGAACTGTTTATAAGAGCAAAGGAATAACATAATCAAGGCCTACGAGATCACAAATTTCAGGTTTGATGAGTTATTATAAGAGGAATTATCAATATGGCACTTAATTTAAGAAAAAAAACGATAGACTTTCTCAAGTCAAACCAAGGACAAAAATTTACAGCTAAAGAAATTGCTGAGTGGATTTTTGCTAATTTTCCTGATGAGTGCAAGAAAAAACAACAATCCTCAAAAGCTACTGTAATTCCTTTAGATACAGATGAGGCCTTAATAAATCAACTCGTTAGAGAAATCACAGCAAAAAACACCGACTTTGAACTGGTTAATATTAAAACTACAGCCGACCGTCCCAGGGAGTATTACTATTCCGAATTATCTGATAGTGATGAAATAAGAATTTCTGAAGAAAATATTTACAACACAGCAGGCCAAACTGATCAAAGATTAAGAGAGCATGACTTGTATCCAATACTTTCAGACTTTTTATGGACCGAATTAAAAATTTATAGCAAAAGAATAGATGAGAAAAAATCAAGTAATCGATATGGTAAAGGCGGAAATAAGTGGCTTCACCCTGATATTGTTGGTCTTGAAGACTTGAGTCGACATTGGAAGCATGAGGTTAAAGAGTGCGTACAACATTATTATGACAAAATAACTAAGCTTTGGTCTTTTGAGGTGAAAGTTAATATTAATCTCGCGAATCTGAGAGAAGTGTTTTTTCAGACAATAAGCAACTCCTCCTGGGCCAATTTTGCTTATCTAGTTGCAAACGTACTAGATGATAAGGCAGCACATGAGCTAAGAATTTTATCTAGCCTTCATGGTATAGGATTTATTAAACTCAATACCGAGAATCCAGCAGAAAGCCAAATCCAAATACCAGCAAGAGAAAAACCACAAATTGATTGGGATAATGTGAATAGAATCCTAGAAGAAAACCCTGATTTTGAAGAATATATCAAATTTGTTCGACAATTTTATCAAACTGGTGAGATAAGAAAAAATGATTGGGATCAATGTAGATAACGCTATGAAAAAAACATATAAAAGCTGGTTATTTCAGGCAAACCCACAACGTTTTGATATAAATCAATATCTGATTAACTGTTCTAGCCACGATAATTATATTTATTTCCAAATCAACCAACATAAACAAGATATAAAAGTGGGGGACACCGCATTTATCTGGCGAACAAAGTCTGACTCAAAAAATAATCCACGAGGTATCATTGCATATGGATTAATAGAAGAAATAAATCCTAGAAATAAAGTCATCTATTCAAAAGCCTTAGAAGAGAACCTATGGAACGATAAAAATTATATCAATGCATCTGGCTTAGTTGCTGGGATCAAAATAATAGAAATATACTCCAATGCTGAGATGGTTACAGACGAAATTTTAAAAGATGAACTATTTAATGGTTTTTCAAAAAATTGGCAACAAACTAATTTTAGCCTCAGCGATGAACAAGCTGATTTAGTAACTAAACTACTTAATTTAAAAACTAATAATGAAAGTCAAAATAATGATATTGATATGGCGTTTACTCGACCAGAAGGCCGCTTAATACAGTCTATTCATCTTAGAAGAGAACGAAATTTCCAATTAATAAATGAAGCAAAAAAACTATTCAAGAAAACCCATGGAGGAAAACTATTTTGTGAAATATGCAGATTTTCCTTCGAAGAGGTATATGGCTCGATTGGTGAAAACTTTATAGAAGCTCATCATATAATCCCCGTTTCTCAAATGAAAATAGATCACAGGACAAGTATATCAGAGCTCATGATGTTGTGTTCTAACTGCCATAGAATGGCTCATCGTGAAAACGGCATGGAAACTTTACAGGACATTAAAAAATCCTTCGATCATGAGAAAAATCAATAAAATAGTCTTGCATAAATTGTTTATTAAACCGCATTAAGTCTTCATTTATAAAACAAATTCGACTCGCTGCGCTTCTTGATAGCCTAACAGCATTCGGGGAAGGTTACCAATCAACTCAATGCGGCATTAGCCAGTAGTAAAGAAACTATAACCAGATTGCTGCACGAACCTACTAAAGAATCGGTTCAAGATTTGAAGAAACTGATCTCTGAGAACATCGGACAATAAATGAAATAAAAATCACTATATATCGCTCCATTGCTCCTCATCCCAAGGTAAATTAGCGTACTCTCTTAAAGTATTAGGTGGAAATATAGGGTATTTAATCACAGAAAAAAACGGAGAATAATCAAAATCACTCGGCGTGAATAAACGAGGGTTACGTCTTACAAGTTCCATTTGATGTTTATTTCCTTCGTGAATAAAGGGAAGAATTGGGTAATGTACTGACTGAAACGCATCCGCAATCATTGAAGAACAAATATCTTCTGTAGGTTGCATTGCATTATGTTGGAAAAGTGTTGAACGCCATTTTCTCGGAAAAAATCCCCAAGGGAACAAAAACCGCGCCAAATCTAACACATGACGTACATCATAGTTTTTGCCCAAGCGACTCAAAGCATAACTTACTACACGACATACATCCTCCTGAGCCAGCCATTCAGGTCTAACAATACGAAGATGCTCGTCTTTGTATTTGTCGAGTGGAGAAATAATAGTTCCAAGTCCTAGCTCACTTTCAACCAGCAGTTGTTTATGAGGTAGGCCGTTATAGTGCTCCTTGATTAGTTCGTGCAAAGAGGGTTCCTTAATGTCATGAAGACAGCCTATATATAATGCAGCATGAGACCAAGGACTTTGAGTCACATGCCGAATCATGCGGCTTATTCGGCTTCTTCCCTCCACCAAAAGCACATCGGCAGGACGTATTTTGTTGCATAATTTATTAAAATCACACAGATATGCTCGTTGAGGTGGTCCCTGTTGTAACTCCCCATTTTTTCAATTAACCACTCGCTCAAATGTCTGGTCATGACGTATTTCTCAGATTCAATTCATGTCTCCTTTCAGTTCATTGAAGGACAGGCATTATTTTTTTCTTAAATAAATTCTCCACTTTAGGGAAAAAAGGTCGCACTTTGCTGATGAAATCATAAGCCATGAAGAGTGCGCCCAAAGCAAAAACCACATCGCCTGGCAACCGTAACCATTGCCATAACAAAGTAGTATTATAAAACTCAAGACTTCTGGCATGAGCAAAACCATGCTCATAAACATCCATTAATTGAGACCATCCAATAGGGAAGAAATTAAGAACAATCCATAACAAAAGGCCAATGTTATAAAGCCAAAATGCCCAAGTGCCTAAACGCTCGCTCCACGGTAAGCGATCTCCAGCGGCATAACGCAAACAAAAATAAATAAGCCCAAGACCAAGTAAACCAAACGCGCCAAATAAAGCAGTATGGGCGTGATTGAGCGTTAAAAAAGTACCGTGTTCATAATAGTTCACTAATGGAGCATTAAGCGTCCCTCCGCCAAATACTCCTGCACCAACAAAGTTCCAAAATGATGCGCCTAAAACATAGAGATAAGCCAAATTATAGGTAAAATCACCTTGACGTTTAATCAACTGTCGATGTTCAATCGCATCAATAATAAGAAGTACTAAAGGCAAAACCTCAAGAAAAGAAAACATCGAACCAAGTGGCACCCAGATATCAGGTGTACCTGTCCAGTACCAATGATGTCCTGTGCCAATCACTCCGCCTAAAAAAATAAGAATGGTTTCAAAAAACATGGTTCGCTCTGCAAGAACACGAGACACTAATCCGGTTCCCATTAAAAGATAAGCGGTTGAGCAAGCTGCAAAAAACTCAAACGATTGCTCGACCCAAAGATGAACGACCCACCAACGCCAAAAATCAGTAATAGTAAATGATTTTTCAATACCGGTTAACGGTATCATGCCAAAGCAATACAATACTGCCACATTCGCGGTACTTGCCCAAAAAAGATGTTCCAATTGAATTCGACCAGTCCAAAACTGTATTGTTGCTTCTTTAACAGTTTTCCACTCAGGCCACATACCTCGAAAAACAATAAAACTCCAAAGAAACAGTCCAAGACAAAACCCAATTTGCCATAAGCGGCCAAGTTGCAAATAAGAAAGTCCTTGATTACCAATCCAAAACCAGTATTGGTTGACATACCCCATAATCCCTAAATAATCACCAATTAGGGCGCCGCCAACAACAAACAGAGTGACCCAAAATAAAACACTGACTAAAAAGCCTTGGCCTTTTGCCTCCTTTTTACTAATTATGGGCGCCATAAATACTGCTGCACTAATCCAGGACAGTGCAATCCAGACAATTGGTGTTTGTATGTGAACATCACGCAGGAAGTTAAAAGGTAAATAGTCATTAATCGCGATACCATAAAAACCTTCACGCTCAGAATAGTAATGAGCCATAAGAGCGCCTACACCAATTTGAAGAAGCAAAATGACTGCGACAACCAGGAAATACTGGCCTACTTTACGCTGGCTTGATGTAAGCGGTTTAAAACTCATGAATAGAGGTGTCCTGAGAGAGTCGTCTAGCACGCTCAGGTAATGATGATAAATATATAAAATAGCACCAAAGCCTAAGAACACAAAACAGAAGGAGACCCAAGTCCAGTAAAAAGTAGCTGGTGTTGGACTATTTCCCATACTGGGCTCATAAGGCCAGTTGTTGGTATAGGAGCTGTTTTGTCCGGGTCGATGAGCAATGGTAGTCAATGAGGAGTAAATAAGGAAATCGGCTGTTTGCAATGCACTTTGCTCATCTAGGCTATAGGCTTTTGTCCAACCTTTTTCTGCATCATGATTCAATAAAGTAGATGCAATTTCTTGTTTTAATTGTCCTATTGAGTCGGCAACTGATGTTGATAAAACACTGATTGCTGAGCTTAAATCGGTGCTCTGCAATTCACTCTGCATGGTTTTTCGGGCTAAGTATTGCTCTTCTTCCGCCAAATCAGCAAACGATTTACCATATCGCACTTGTGCTATTTTTTCTTCAACAAGTCGCCCTAAGCGCAGCAAATATTTTGCAGTGTAATCTTCACCAAAATAAGAACCCATGCCATACAGACTTCCATAATCCATCAAAT
Organism: Legionella parisiensis; assembly: GCF_001467945.1. GTDB lineage: Bacteria > Pseudomonadota > Gammaproteobacteria > Legionellales > Legionellaceae > Legionella > Legionella parisiensis. The sequence goes on along the minus strand of NZ_LNYQ01000013.1, from coordinate 1,046,077 downwards.
CAGCACGTTGAAACCCGGCTTTGCCCGCAACAATATCTTCTTCAGTCATCACTACTTGACCTGATTGAGTTTGAAATTGCTTTGGCAAAGGCGGAGCAAGCTGGTAGGTTTTATAAGTACCCCATATCAGCACCACAAAACAAATCAACGCTGTGAACAATAAGATCCATTTTAAAACCAGCGAAACAGGATCCCTTGTTGCCGAGGCATATTCCGTTATTGCTTTTGCATTTTGAGGCATTGTTTCACTCCATGAATCATCATATCATTTACCAAAGAATAATGCTCATAAAAATACATCACTTAAGATGGCCTGAGAAGGCACACCAGCAAGAAAAATCTGTTTTTTTAATTTATCAGTAGTTTCTTTAGGACCGCAGAGATAAACTCGTGTTTCTTTTGGGTGATTTAAATGCATTAATGTTCGCTTTTCTATAGAGGCTTCAAGAAATAGCCCCTGACTTTGAAGCACACAAGGGTCATAAACAAAAGATGGGAACAACATGGATAACATTTCCAGCTCTTCTTTATAGTAAATATCCTCATCCGAAAGACCGCCATGAACTAAAGTAATGGTTCCTTGATGATTTTGACTTAGCGCGCTTTTAATAATGGCAATGAGTGGCGCAAGTCCTGTGCCAGTTCCGGCCAGTAACATATTAAAAGCCAATTGCTCTGGGTTATAGTAAAAACAACGGCCAAAGGGACCTCTTAGTTTGACTTCAATATTTTTTGTTGCTTTGCTCACTAACCATTGCCCCATGCTCCCGCCTGGATAAATTTTTATGTGTAATTCAATAAATCCTTCTTGTATGGGTATGTTGGCGATTGAATAACTACGTATCGTGCCTTCAGGATTAATTAGGCTAAGGTATTGACCAGGAACCCAATGTTCTAAATTATCCACTCTAAGTTTCACTTGCATTACATTGTAATTAAGTGATTTTATATCGATTATTTGCGCACTGATCTCGCATTCTGTACTTTCAGGAGTTGAGACTTCAAGTGGTGCCTCAGGCTTTGCAAGACATGCTAGAAAATAACCTTGCGCTTTTAGCGTTTCGGGCAAACCTTCTTGCCAGACAGGGTTAACAACCCCATCTTTGACTTTAATTAAGCAGGATTGACAAATACCCGCCTGACACGAGTTAGGATAATCAACCTCATGACGCAGCAGGCACTGCAATACACTTTCCTGAGGATCCAAAGTATAAAATTGATTTTTAAATGATACGGTACTCATATACGTCCCAATACGTCATTTCGAACGCTATTGGCAATTGCGGCCACTTGATTAATATCCTCCGCTGGTGCTCCCAACTCTGCAAGTGTTGCGCCGAGATGCTCAATAACAATGTCCACATGCGTATCATTTAACCCACGTTTCAGTAAATGGGCATGTCCTTCGCGCATATTTTTTCCGTTGTACTTATTAGGTCCACCAAATACCAGAGTTAAAAATCCTTTTTGCTTTAGGATTTGTTGTTTCATATCGATATCATCAAAAAAATGACTGACTCGTTCATCCGTCAACATTTTACGATAAAAAATATCAACCGCTGCATTGACCGCGTTTTGACCTCCTAAACGCTCAAATAATGACTCTGACATAAGGATCTCCATAAAGATGTATTTGCAATACATCTTATAAAAAGAAATAATCACAGTCAACAACCAATAGGAATTAATGATGCAACTCACACAATTTACCGATTATTCATTACGCGCTTTGATTTACATCACTCTTAGAAAAGAATCCTGTACCATTAAAGACATTACTGAAGCCTATGGCATATCAAACAACCATATGGTTAAAATCATTCATAATTTAGCCAAACTTGGATTGATTAAAACGATTCGAGGTAAAAATGGCGGCATCACCATGGCATCGCAACCTGAAACCATTAATTTAGGTCGAATAATAACTCAATTGGAGCCAAATTTTGATTTAGTACCTTGCTTTAATAAGACAAAGGCCAATTGTTGTATTGCTCCTGTATGCAAATTAAAAGGTGTGTTGCACGAGGCTCAAGCTGCTTTTATGGAGGTTTTGGAGCGTTATACTCTAGCTGATGTTTTGCATAACAAAAGTGATCTGTCTGTTCTATTGAACATCAACCCATCAGAGAAGTAATTTTTTATCGGGTTTTTGGGGCCAGGAATACAAAACCGATTGCAGAATGAGTGCATGATTATGTTTTAAGTCTTTTGCAGCATAAAACAAAGTAATAGAAGTGCACTCTGCTTGTTCCAAAATGTGATTTATTAAATCGCCTTTATTGTTTAATTCTTCAATGTAACAATCAACAAATTCGCTCCAACGCTCACCACTATTTCCATGAAACAATTGCCTTAAAGTAGCACTCGGAGTGATGTCTTTTAGCCAAAAATCAAAAGCAAGCGCTTCTTTTTTAATACCTCGAGGCCAAAGCCTATCGACCAAAATCCAGACCCCCTCTTTAACTTTTGGGGGAGTGTAAACACGGCAAATGTAGATCCTGTTTCGATAAGTAGTGTTCATTACACTCCTTGCTTAGGTCATACATTATCCGTTTTTTTGTGCAAGCAAAATACCAAACAAACCAGAAATTTGTCTTCCTAATGAATCTTGTTTATGTAAATGACCTACTGATTCTTTATATTCAAGTATAGACCACCCACTGTCCTGGTATTGATGATAAATTTCCTCTTTTTGTGGTAGATACGTGAAAAAATCAGGTAATGGATAAAGTTCGGACTGGATAGGAAAGACTAAAAAATGATATCCATCCACTTTGGTTAGCTCTTGAAGTTCAGTAAACAAGGCTGGAAAACGCGCTGGGTTTAAAAATTGCAACGACACTGTTGAGAACACTAGATCAAAACGCTCTGCGTCAAGACTTAAAGGTTGATTTAAATCATGTAATTGGGCGACCGCCTCAGGCAGGACTTCTTTTTGAGCAATATCCTGAATCGTATCTACTGCCGATTGGCTGTAATCAAGTCCTTTAACACGATGCCCCATTTTTGCTAAATACAGTAAATTTCTACCCGAACCGCAGCCTACATCAAGGATGGATGCTTTTTGTAAATGGTGCAAATAAGTCTGGTAGATATACATCAAGTCACTATGTACCGCATTTAGACTGTATTTTTTATTGAAGTAACGTTGGGGAATGCAATAAAATTCAAGGGTTGCTTTAAACGATTCACTAACGGGAATAATTTTATGCCACGCAGCAGGAGGAATCATTATTTGAGAATGCTCTTCATTAATCTGATCACGTGACAGTTCTTTTCCCTGACCGTTTAAAAATACAAAATCAATAGCTCCTTCATGCAAAAAAAGCTTACCCCAGGTTCCTTCTTTAGTGCTGTGGTTTTCCAGGAAAAATTTCAGTTTTCCATGGCTGTCAATCTCGGTTTTTTTGTAGCACAATAACTTATTAGGTTCCAATCTCATAACGTATCCTTATTCTGTTATCAAAGACTCTTTGATTCCTTGTTATTTGCACTATCGGTAGATTCCAATTCTAATTGGGTCAATAAAGTACGCTCGTTTGTCAGCTTGTCCGCTAATTGATGATTTACATCCCGATGCTCTACCTCATCGTCACGCACGACCAAAAGTACGTCACGTAATCGTGCATCTGGAGCAAGCCCCCAATACTGTTTAGCAATTTCAGGAGCAGAAACATTTTCAATACGGCCATCATCTAACTCTTGTAAATAATGGGTGTAGCTGACCACGGCTTCTTCCTCAAGATAACCGACAAAGCGATGCGCTGTTTTTGAAGAAATAACATACATCAACAGGTACAACACCACAAAAATAGCTTGCGCGGTAAAAATAATAAAGCGCTCAAACCAATTAGGTTTGGCAATGTACATAAACGTAATCAAATGCATTCGTTCATTATCTGCTTCATCCAATAAAATTTTAATCCAACCCTCATCATTTTTAATCTTTCTTAAGCAGCGTAAATGCAGTAAAGCAGCGCTCACCATGCCAGGCACGGCAGCTACTGTTTCCAATACAATAGCTCTATTGCCATAGCGCTTTTGAAAAAAAGTATCTGCAAAAAAGCGGAAAAATTTCACTAGGCCAAAAGCAATTTTATCACTAATGGTTTTGGCAGGCTTATGAGTTACTGGCATGATATATTCCTTTGCGGTACGTAATATAGAATATATTATATTAAAGATGCATTTTAAATACAACTTTAATATCTTGATTTAAGATATGGTTAAGATCATAGAGGCCTCACACACCATATACTTCAAACTTATTTACTCAATTATTACTAGGTTTAAATATATTAAACTTACTTAAACTTCCAGTTTAATTAACATAAAATATAAACCACCGCGATGTTGCTCATGTACTAAGCCATTGCTCCATCGTTTTTTGAAGTAAGTTGACTGAATCAATGTGTCTTTGTTTAGGCATCTTGCGAATTCAGATTAGGTTTATCCAGCAATCCCTTATTGTTTAGTTTTTGCAGTAATAAATGAAAATAAATAAATCCTGCATAGGGATACCATTTTTTCGTAATTTTTGAAATTTGTTCGTAATCCAATTTTGTTTTAATACCTAACAACAGCTGTAAATTTTTTGCGGCACCTACATCATCTCCCGGGAACATTTCAATTTTACCCAATCCACGTAATAAGACATATTCTGCAGACCATCGTCCAATCCCCTTAAATTGGCATAGAAATGTTACAATTTCATTGTTGGTTCTATCCTCTAAATTATCAAACAAGGTTTCATCAGCGATTATTCTTAACGATAACTCAATAAGTGTTCTGCATTTATTGGTGCTAAAGCCCAACTTTTTTAATTCAGGAATAGAGCAGCTTGCTACATCTTTTGGAAGGGGAAATAAATAAAATGTTCCAAAAGCATCATTCATACTTTTTCCAACATATTGAACAAAACGGTTTTGAATTTGTAATCCTGCATCAAGTGATAATTGTTGACAGGAAATAGCGTTAACAAGTGCCTCAAATATACTAGGAAATCGAGGAGGCTTAAGTCCTTTAAATTGACTCACCATAGAAGTTAAATAAGGATCTTCTTCTGCAATACGATAAAAATTGTGTAAGTTACGATTAAGCCCAAACATCATTTCTAATAATCGGATTAATTCTATCTTTATTTGTGAGCTAATTTTTATATTGGTAGATACCAAAATGTCTTTTTCATTTTTTTGTTCTACATCTACTTTAATTAATTGATTTTCAATAAAAAATAAACGTGTATAACGTTCATGACTCCATAAATCAACAATGTTCTTACCCCTTCTACGTAGAGCCCAAATGGTGTAATCGAGCCTAAATGGGTATATTGGTTGTAAAAGAAATGAAGTATGCATAATCTCTCAGTCCTATTAAATTAAATATGCTCTTTCCATTGATTCAATAGTTCTATAAAATTGAGTTCCATATCATATTGAAGGACAATTTAACCTGTTCCTCCAATAACAGGTAGGTGTTTTAACCAACGTCGATCATCACGTTAGGATAATCATTACGACTATATGTGCCTATACTTTTCCTATGTATTAAAAACCCCTGTCTTTAGAGATAATAAGCAGATAATGATAATTTTTTATTCATATCCAGAAAATACGAACAATGATATACAAAATTGTCATTCCAACTACAGGGATAACTATAAACCCAAGAAAATTATAAAATCCTATTCGGTTCTCTGCTGATTTATTATAGAATTTTTTAAATATTTTCCATTCTCGTTGAAAAAAGCTTTTTTTGGTCATAATAATCATCCATGTTATTGGTTTTTATCTACTTTCATTATTAATAAGTATAGCTTTACTATTTAATGATTGTATTAATTTGTTAGCACCTAATCTTCTTTGCTTGCATACAAACTTCCACAAGTTTATTTTGAGGGCCTTAGATATCATCTATAGTTTAAACAATTTGTTTTAAATTATTCATAAAATAATTAACTATAATATATATCTAACTCCTAATTCCGTCATACAAACTGTTCCGATAAGGATATCGTAATGCTACAAATAAAAAATTGGCTAAATTGGCTCTTTGGTGCAAAACCCCAGAATAATCAGGCTATAATAAATGAGTCTTCTGAGGATTCATTTCCAGCAAGCGATCCTCCCTCCTGGGCCGGGGGAATACAGGAAATCAAACAGCATACCATTGCATCAGACCTTGTTCTTACCAGTGAATTCCATAAAAGTACACAACAAATTCTTTCGATAAATGGTATCGATTATCATTACTATAGTTTACTAGCTGCTGAACAGGGAGGACTTAAAGACTTATCAAAACTACCCTACACTTTAAAAATTCTTTTGGAGAATTTACTTCGTCATCTAGACGGACAATCTGTTACAGTTGATGATCTCAAAGCAATCATTGAATGGTTAAAACTAAAAACTTCCAATCGCGAAATAGTGTACCGTCCTGCACGTGTCTTAATGCAGGATTTTACTGGCGTACCTGCTATTGTAGATCTTGCTGCAATGCGTGCTGCGATTGAAAAGCTTGGTGGAAATCCAGAACAAATTAATCCCCTTTCAGCTGTAGATCTGATAATTGATCATTCCATACAGATTGATCAGTTCCTCATACCCGAGGCTTTTACAATCAATGCCACAATGGAAATGGAAAGGAATTATGAGCGCTATGAGTTTTTACGATGGGGACAAAAAGCATTTAGAAATTTCCGTGTTGTACCACCTGATACGGGAATATGTCACCAGGTGAACCTGGAATACCTGGCCAAAACAGTTTGGACTCAAGAAATCAATGGGAAAATATATGCCTACCCAGATACTTTAGTGGGTACGGACAGCCATACGACTATGATTAACGGTCTTGGGGTACTTGGCTGGGGAGTCGGTGGTATTGAAGCAGAAGCTGCTATGTTAGGACAACCAATTTCTTTACTAATTCCTGAAGTAATTGGTGTAAAACTGACAGGACAATTACAAGAAGGCATTACAGCAACTGATCTGGTTCTTTCTGTAACACATCTTTTACGTGAAAAAGGGGTCGTAGGGAAATTTGTTGAATTCTTTGGAGATGGGTTACGTCATTTATCTCTTGCAGATCGAGCAACAATTAGCAATATGTCACCTGAATATGGCGCAACTTGCGGTTTCTTTCCTATTGATGAAGCCACCCTGGATTATTTGCGTTTAAGTGGAAGAGAGGAGCAAAGCGTTGCTCTTGTTGAAGCTTATGCAAAAATTCAGGGATTATGGCATGATCCTCAAGCTGAACTTGTTTATACAGATTTGGTTACACTGGATTTATCAACTATCCGAGCGTGTATTGCTGGCCCAAAACGCCCGCAAGATCAAGTTGAATTGTCAGATCTGGCTAATACTTTTGATAAATTCTTAGCAGAAAACAAACGTAGCGAAGAGAAAGAACAATCGTTTGGTACCGATGTGAATTATGAATTACATCATGGGGACGTTGTTATTGCAGCCATCACCAGTTGTACCAACACCTCGAACCCAAATGTACTGATTGCAGCTGGATTATTAGCAAAAAAAGCAGTTGAAAAAGGAATGACACGAAAACCTTGGGTGAAAACCTCATTTGCACCAGGTTCTCAAGTGGTCACTCTCTATCTGGAAAAAACTAACTTACAAAAATATCTTAATGAGCTGGGTTTCACATTAGCAGGCTATGGATGTACAACGTGTATCGGAAATTCTGGCCCTCTTCCCGAACCTGTAGAAAAAGCAGTGATTGAAAATGATTTAATTGTTTCAGCTGTACTTTCAGGTAATCGTAATTTTGAAGGACGAATCCATCCACTTGTTAAAGCAAATTGGCTCGCGTCACCACCGCTTGTTGTTGCCTTTGCCATTGCTGGGACTGTATTGATTGATTTGACAAAAGATCCTCTTGGAGAAGATAAGGCAGGAAATCCTGTTTATCTAAAAGATTTATGGCCAAATAATGATGAAATTGCCCGGGAGGTAGCTACTATTACTAGCAAGATGTTTCATGACACCTATGCAAATATATTCACAGGAACAGATGAATGGCGCTCTATGAAAATTTCTGAATCAGATACTTATGCATGGCCGCTGGAATCAACATATATTCAACATCCACCATTTTTTGATGGTATGGGTGTGACCCCAGAAAAAATTAAGAATATTAAAGGTGCGAGAATTTTGGCACTGTTTGGAGATAGCATTACTACTGACCATATTTCACCCGCCGGTTCCATTAAACCAGAGAGTCCCGCTGGGGAATATCTGCTATCCAAAGGTGTAACAATTAAAGACTTTAATTCTTATGGATCACGGCGTGGGAACCATGAAGTCATGGTGCGAGGAACATTTGCTAACATCCGTATTAGAAATGAGATGACTCCAGAGCTTGAAGGAGGTTTTACAAAATATATTCCCACTGGTGAAATAATGCCGATATATGATGCTGCAATGCGTTATAAAAATGGAGGTACAGCATTGGTTGTAATTGCTGGTAGGGAGTATGGAACAGGCTCTTCTCGAGATTGGGCGGCAAAAGGACCGAAGCTTCAAGGTGTTGTGGCAGTCATGGCAGAAAGCTTTGAACGAATCCATCGCTCAAATTTAATTGGTATGGGAATTTTGCCTCTAGAGTTTCCTGAAGGAATCACACGTAAAACGCTGCAAATTTCAGGCTCTGAACTCATTGATATTATAGGACTTACTCATCAGATGAAACCACGCATGCCAGTAAAAGTTGTTATCCATAGAGAGGATGGAAATCAAAGCGAAGTTACTCTTATTTCGCGAATTGATACATTAAATGAATTAGATTACTACAAAAATGGTGGAATTTTACACTATGTATTAAGAGGAATGTTAAAAAAATAAGCTGAGCCATGCGGAGTAATTTAAATTAATATTAGTAAGCTATGTATTTTCGACGGGAGCCATTTACAATGAATATACAGGTCAAACGAATTTATGAGGAATCAAACGAATCGGATGGCTTTCGAATCCTTGTTGATAGACTTTGGCCTCGCGGAATAAAAAAAACTGAAGCAAATATTGATCTGTGGTTAAAAGACATTGCACCCAGTGATTCATTACGCAAGTGGTTCAATCATGATCCCAAGAAATGGACTGAATTTCAAAAACGTTACGCGCAAGAAATAACAGATAAACAAGAAGATATTGATATTATTCTAGATGAAGGGAAGAAAAAAAAAGTGACTTTATTATTTGGTTCTAAAGAAACTGAACACAATAATGCTGTGGCTTTATTAAATATTTTATTAACTAAAATTTGATTGTTCTTGTATTTCGAGGTTAAAAAAGGAATTGTAATTATGACTATTTACCAAATTAAACTTTTAGACCGCCAAATTGTTGCAGAAGGAACAATGGCATTTATTTTTGAAAAACCAAAGGATTTCACCTTTAAAGCAGGTCAATTTGGTGACTTCACTTTACTTAATCCTGAAGAGACAGATGAGGAAGGTAATACTCGTGCTTTCTCGCTCACTAATCCCCCTTATGCGAACGATTTAATGGTGGCTACTCGTATGCGCGATACAGCCTTTAAACGAGTATTAAAAACACTTCCTATAGGTACTGAACTCAAATTAGATGCGCCATATGGATCTTTTACGCTACATAATAATAAAGCGATACCGGCTGTATTTCTTACAGGCGGAATTGGTATTACACCGGTGAGAAGCATTGTTACACAAGCCACAGAAGATAAGCTACCGCACCAAATTTATTTATTTTATTCTAATAACAGACCAGAAGATACCGCCTTTCTGGAAGAACTAAAATCTCTCGAAAAAGGAAATTCGTATTATAAATTTATCTCAACTATGACGGTTATGGAAAAATCAAAGCAGCCTTGGACTGGTGAAAAAGGTTTTATTAATCGAGAAATGCTAGAAAAATACATCAAAGATTTAACTACACCTATTTATTATATCTCAGGTCCAGCAACAATGGTTGCTGCCATGCGCAAGATGTTAAATGAAGCGGATATTAATGATGATAATATTCGTACAGAGGAATTTTCTGGATACTAAATCATATTTATATAATTGGAGATATGTATGGGTAATCACTTAGCTTCTATTCGCTGGCAACGTAATGGGCCAGATTTTAATTATGAAACCTATGATCGTACTTACACAATCAAATTTAGCGGAGGAGAAAACATTCAGGCATCAAATCCAAAGGTCTACTTCGGTAAATCAGAATTGCCTAATCCTGAGGAATTGCTCGTGTCAGCCCTATCGGGTTGTTATATGCAAACTTTTTTAGCGGTAGCTTGCAAAAATGGTTATGTCATTGATAGTTATATTGATGAGGCTATTGGTATAACGAATAAAAATGAGCATGGAAAAATTAGCGTGACAGAAATTACATTGCATCCCAAAATTAAATTTGGTGGTTCGAAACTTCCTGACGATGAGGCCATAAATAAGATGCGGGAAAAAGCTCATGAAAATTGTTTTATTTCGAATTCCATCAATAGTCAGGTAAACATAGAGATAACAGCCAGCTAAACTCTAAAATTGCGAGAATAATAGTGTAAAATTATGACTAAACTTTATACCATTGGACATTCGACACGTACTCTGCAGGAATTTCTTGATATAGTACATGCGTATCAAATTACACACGTCGTGGATGTGCGTACCATACCCAAATCTCGCCATGTGCCATGGTTTAATGAAAATGAACTAAAAAAATCACTTCGAAAAGAAAAAATTGCCTATACTCATTTATCAAAATTGGGTGGTTTACGTCGAACGACTCATAATTCCATCAATATGGGATGGAGCAATAAAAGCTTCCGTGGCTTTGCAGATTATATGCAAACATCTGAGTTTTACGAAGGGCTAAAGGAATTAAACGGCTTAATAAAAAAGAACCAAAAAGTCGTTATAATGTGTGCTGAAGCTGTACCTTGGCATTGTCATCGCTCTCTTATTGCAGATGCAGAAGTGGCTCGGCATCTTGTGGTTTTGGAAATTATGAGCAAAAACTCGGCTCATCTTCATAAATTAACCGACTTTGCGGTAATTAATAGAAAGAAAAGACCCATTCAAATTTATTATCCAAAGCTAAATGACAAATGAAAAGGACTAAAATCCCTCTTCCCCACTCCCAGTGAGCATAACCTGTCACGAACAAAAAACTTCACTTTTAACCCGCTTAGGAATAAATAATCCAGAATAGTTAAAGTACCATACTCATTATCTCAACTGAAACGCATTAATGAATCTTTTTCTCGCCTCGGCTTTCAACGTTCCTTGGCGAGAAGTAGAAGATTCAAATTTTAAATTAATTTATCTGGCGAATAATAAGAAAGTCGGGGAATTATTTATCGACTAGAGTTTGTTTATGACATCTGTAAATGATTTTATCAGTAGCGAGATCTATGAGTTCTCCTCTAGCTCCAGAAGATTCCAAATCACATAATAGAATCAAACGTACCTTCAACTCATGGAGAATTTTTCCAGTAATTTTAGATATAATGTGGTGTCCTATTTTAACACGAGCTTCATAGGTATCTTTCACAATAGAATTTAACATAAACCTACCTCCAGTTTACTCTCTCACTTTAACTATAGCTCACAATTCATCAAATGTACAATATTTGATCAAATTTCAGTGCAAAGCTAATATTTGCTAAATTATACTGTTATGTTTATTGATGCAATAAATAGACGAATAAGAGGGGAAATACAGGCATCTAATAAAACGAACTCATTAGTTCTTGATATAACATAAACCAATATTTCCGATTGCCCTACCAAGTTAAACGGTTTATTTTATGCCGGTGGCACCACCAACATATCAATATAGCTTAATTGTAATAATCGCTTAGCCACACTGCCCGTCATTAAATAGTGTAATTTAGAGTGTCCTTGTGCCCCAAATGCCAACAAATCTGCATTCCAGTTTTTTGACTGTAGAATAATTGTGTCGGCCAAATAACCACCCATGATTTTTTTTTCAAATTGATCATATTTAACATGGCATTCTTTTAAGAAAGAATCCAACTGCTCCATAATATTTTTTGTATTTGATTCGAACATGTCAACAGATTTACCTTTTAAATTTTGATTGTTAAAAATATCCACAACATGTAATAGCTGAAATTGGGCGTCTGGAAAGCATTTAAAAGTAAATTCAATGGCTTTTTTACTGGGTTTTGAAAAATCAGTTGCAATAATTATTCTTTTATAGGAAAAACAGGGTTCCTTTTTGATAAGCAAAACAGGAGTCTTCCCTTGCTCTATAAGATAACTCGATGTGGTTCCTAACACATACTCATGGATATAATACTGTCCCTGAGCCCCTGCAATAATTAAATTTCCTTGATTTTGCTCCGTATATTGAGTGATTTCATCTGCAGCCCTCCCAGCAAGAACTGATAGATTAACTGAAACATTGGTGGAATATTTCATAATTAGAACAGACAGCTTATCCAGCGTTTCTTTCTCTAATGAAAGAAAATCTTTTGGTTGTTCACTGAGATATTGGCCAAAATCTACCGACAATGGCTGTTGTAAAACGTGTATAAAATGAAGAGGGATATGATGTCGCTCAGCTAAAGATATGGCTCTTTGTAGTGCATATTCGGCATATTTAGAAAAATCACTGGCAATAACTATGTGTTTTAGTGGCATCATTTTTTCCTCAGAAGGATATTCTTTTAATAATAAAGCATAGCAAAGGATTGAATTATCAGGCACAACGATTTAAGTATCTCCTGCATGAGCTTTAGTCCTTGGCCTCACCATTCCAGACTCAACGGATGTTTATATCAAATAAACAAATCGCCTGTAGTTCAAAGATATGAATATAATATGCAATCAAGCTAATCGTTTGCTAAGCTTTATATAAGCTTAAAGGCAGGGGGTTTACAATGAAAATAAATAATATATTAATTGCTAGTGACTTTTCAAAGCATTCAGACTACTCCCTTTCAAGAGCAGTTACTTTAGCTGAACAGCATAAAGCAATACTCCACTTTTTACATATCTTAGTCCAGCCAAAGATTGGTAATTTTTCACAATTTTCAATTGAAGAGTTGGAACAAGATTATCTTGCACAAAAAAAGAAAGTTGAAAAAAAACTTTTAAAATGCATAAAAAAATACTCTCCTAACATTGAAATATGTGTTTCTGTATTAGCAGGCAGACCCGCTGATGAGATTGTCAGATATGCTAAAGAAAACAACTGTAATATGATTATTGCTGGTGCACATGGTGAATACTACATCAATGATTACATCTTAGGAACGACTTCAAGTTCTATGGTAAGTCATAGTGATGTTCCAATCCTACTGGTAAAAAAAGAGCCTTCTTTTGCGTATAATCGGATAATTATAGCTACCGATTTTTCCGAAGTAAGTAAAAATGCAATTGAATTTACATTCAAATGTTTTCCTAATGCAACCTTTCAATTACTACATATCATTGATATATATTTCACTAAATTGTTACTAGGGTATGAACAGGAAGATACAAAAGATATCACTCACAGGTTAGATGATTTTCTTGGTAAGTGTACTGTAGATCAAACTAAATTCCAGAAAAAAATCATGGGTGGATATATTGCAGACACCATTGTCATTCAGTCTGAAAAATGGCAGGCCGATTTGATTTCATTTGGTGCTCAAGGAAACTCTAAATTACAGTATTTACTGACAGGAAGTGTGGCTAAACGATTATTACAACTTAGCACCACTGATATGTTAGTTGTTCCACCAAAACAAAAATAAGACATTGATAACTATTAAAAGGTTGATGTATTGGACTATAACTATACTGGCAGAGAACATCCATGATGTTCCGTGAAATTTCGTACCCTCCAGCAAATTACCTCACCTATTTTGATTTTTTAGAGTAGTTATTTATGCGTCATACACCGATTGAATGGACGTAAAAAATCAACTTCTAGTCCTAAAGGAACTATCTGAGTTGGGTTAATCATAGAATGACTATAATAATAGTGACGTTTGATATGATAGAAGTTGACCGTTTCACTCACACCAGGCCACTGATATAACTCACGCAGATATTCCGAAATATTGGGATAATCTTCAATTCGTTGTCTATTACATTTGAAATGGCTGTAATATACCGTATCGAATCTAATTAAGGTTGTAAAAAGTCGCCAATCTGCTTCGGTGATTGTGTCACCTAGTAAATAACGCTTTTTATGTAAAATAGACTCAATGCGATCCAGTGCCTTAAAAAGACGCGTGTATGCGCTTTCATAAGCACGTTGTGATGTGGCAAAGCCGCAAGAGTAAACACCATTATTGACATTTTTGTAAACATACTCATTAATTTTATCAATAGCACTTTGAAGATTCTGCGGATAATAGTCCTTGGTGTTTTGTGTAATAGAATTAAACGATTGATTAAACATACGTATAATATCTGATGATTCGTTGTTAACAATTACCCGTGTTTCTTCATCCCATAATACGGGAACCGTCACCCTACCTGTATATTTGGAATCATTTGCAGTATATATTTCATAAAGATAGCTTGCATGATTAACGTCATCACCGGTACTTCCTTCGCTCACACAAAAGGTCCATCCATGCTGCAACATTTCCGGGCTAACAATGGATATAGGTATATGTTTTTCAAGATTTTTCAACTTTCGGAAAATTAAAGTTCTGTGTGCCCAAGGGCATGCTAGTGAAACATATAAATGATAACGCCCAATTTCGGCCTTAAATCCACCTTTGCCTGATGGTCCAGGTGCTCCATTGGGAGTTACCCAGTTGCGTATTGTAGAATTTTCTCTAAGAAATTTGCCACCGTGTGATTTAGTTTCATACCATTGATTAGCCCATTGTCCATTAATCAATAAACCCATAATGATGCCCTTCCATTGTATTTAGGATATATTAAATATAGACGCAAATTAATGGACTATATAATGGAGGTGTACAGCAATAAACCCTAGAATTAATGCTAAAGCAAATCCCATCGCAATGGTGGTTATTAGAGGAAGAGAACCATGCAATTGAAAGTCCTTATCCTTAGTTTTCCTATATTCACAACTTCTCAAAAAATAGTTTCAAATTAATTGTTATAGAGAGTTTACTCTAAAAATTAATTAGATAAAGCAATGAGGGTAAATCTACCTATAAACACATTGAAAGAAGGATGCAGAAATTTCATAATGTTGTGTTTGTAAGCAATAGATTTAATAAAGAATGGATGTGAGCGCCTCTGATTTCACCAACATAATCTATAACACCCATCTTTCATCTATTAAGTAATTCAAATGAATAAATTTGATAAATAAAATAAAAATTCCAAACCAATGCATTATGGTGCGATATTCTCCTCACAGTACCATGGCAAGCTTATCCTATTTGCACAGTTAGCATCGAAATCGATCCTCCATCAACACCTTCAACAGGAAGGCATACTTTTTCGCCAGTTTGACTCGCACCCAGGACGTAAAGTAAAGGTAAGTAATGCTCAGGTGTTGGGATTGAAAGCGCTGCATCCGACCCGAGTGTTTCGTAGTGTACGAGAGGTTTGTGATCACCGACAAGGAGCATCTGTTTAACAGTGCTTTCGAAGCGTGTTGCCCAATCAAAGGGCGCTCGTGAATGTTGACCCCAGGCGTAAGTATGAAGATTGTGTACGAGATTGCCGCTACCGGCTATCAGTACCCCCTCTTCTCTAAGTGAAGCCAACTTCTTGCCAATCTCGAAATGAAATGATGCAGGCTTGCTCTCATTGATACTAAGCTGGATAATAGGAACGTCAGCATCGGGATAAACATGTTTGAACACGGACCATGTGCCATGATCGAGTCCCCAGGAATTATCGAACTTCACATCCAGTGGAGCAAGAAGCTGCTGAACTCGTCTGGCAAGAACAGGATCGCCTGGTGCAGGGTATTGTACTTGATAGAGCTCAGGGGGAAATCCTCCGAAATCATGAATGGTGCGTGGTGCTGTGTCGATAGTGACATCTGTATCGGACACGTACCAATGTGCAGAGATTGATAGAATTGCTTTTGGTTTTGTAATCTGTGTCCCGATCTGCCGCCATGCAGTAGTGTAGTCGTTATGCGTAATGGCATTCATCGGATTCCCATGTCCGAAGAAAATGACGGGTAACACGTTGATCATCGCCTGAGCCTCCTTCTCCTTCATGGCATTTAATGAATTTCAGAGTGTTTCATGCCTGTAAAATATTTTAGCAACAAAATGTCGATATAGCCAATTAACTTTTTTCGTTCACACTCTAAATATTGACTGTTTAGCGTTACACCAGACTGAGGGCTGAATCCTGAATATTTATTTGAACAAAAGAGCTATGATAAAATTATAAGCTAAATCAGATAAATAGCATCGTTGAAACTGGTAGACTAAATTTATACCATCACTCACTAAAATGACTGAATCAAAGTAACTAGGGCACCCTTCTATTTCATTGATACACCGCAACAGAAATAGATGAAAAGAACAATCCGCGAGAGTGGGAAACAATATCATACGCTTTTTAGATTGATTCATGAATCGAGCAAAAAGAAATAACTTATTCCATGACACCCATGTGTACCAATAACAATACATAATGACTTAAAAGAAAAAATAAGATTTTACTTTACTAAAGAAAATAGTATTTGAACCAAATTTCTGATTACAGCAATAACTTCAGTTAATGGCTTCTGATCTAGTTCATTTTTTCTCAAAAAGGCTCTTCACATTAGTTCCCTGCTTGGGTCGTTAGCAAACTCGTCGGTCAGACCAATAGGCAACACTTCAGGAAGCGCCATACCTCGACGAGTAAATGTAGCTTGTATGGCTTGAGCCAAGACTTGATTATCTATCTGTTCATTACCTAATAATACATAAAGATCCAAGTAGTCTTTTAATCGACTATTCGCCATGCCCAATAATGCAATTGCGTGCAGCTTTTCTGCAATTACCGTATAAATTGGATAAGTACGGATTTTAGGGGCAGGAAGATCACTAAGAAGTACGGGATAATGGGCATCTATTGGCCCAGGGGTAACTGCATCACCATAACCTATATCAATTTGTATTTTAATCTTTGCTTTCGCCAATTCCCCAAATAACTCAACTCTTGCTCCAGTATAACCTCCATCTTTTTTGATAGTGTCAACCGTCACTGATTCAGACAGGAAACTTATTCCATCATCTGCAGAGATTCTGCAAATTTTACTGAACGTTTGTTTAACATACGCTAGATCATTATCACCAAACCCCAATAAATCAATATCTTTAGTTGGGCGATGAGGCATGTCATACCATAAGTTAAATAATAAGGCACCTTTCAACAAAAACTGTTTAGAATATTCTGATTCTCCAATTCGATATAACAAACGCTCCAGACCATAACGAGTCAATACCGCATTAAAATCAGAACCTTCTTTAACAGCTATATTCTTTAAACGTGAGCGTACAGACTCACCAATATTTTTTGTCATTGAATTGCCTCAATATAAGGACGCATTACGTTTGCAACGCGACAAATTTTCGCATAATGCCATAGTTCATCAACTGTTACTTTATTTTTTGTATAAGCCTCTTTGAGCGCTTCAATGGCCACATCAAGTCCAATTTTATTGCGATGTTTGAAACAATCTGCAATTGTCTTGGCACATTTATACACCCTTAGTTTAATATTATCTGATTCTATAATTTCAATTCCTTCACTAAAGGCTTCATCTGAATATTGCACCATTTTTAGCGGCGGATAATCCATTTTTGGCACATGACTTCCCTTTGGCATAGCGACCCATACTTTTCGAGGTAGTTGTGTTGTTAGATCATGGATCTGCAAAGCAGTTAGCAGACAAAACACTGCTTGAGGTACTCGGCTTGATATAATAATCAGGCTTTCCTTTTCAGAAAACTTAGTCTCGGGTAGGCAATATAGTCCGGGAGCAAGTTTTTCAAGTTTGTTTTCGTTAACAAGTCTTGAAACGGTCGCTCTAGTTATCCCCTGTTTGGTTAGATCGGACATTTTGATTACACCCGTTTTTCTAGCCATTTGGAGTACTATTTGTTTATAGCTATCCTTTGTCTTCATATTTAAATTATGATACATAATTTCGTTACTTACAAATAAATAACGAATATTTGTATCAAAATTACGTTTCATTTTATCAGAACAAGAAAAAAAACTAGAGCAGGATATCTTGTTTATTTTAACTCTGAAATTCACCACGCAGTGCGTGGTAAATCTTAAATGAATTATCATTAAGCTTTAATCTAAATTGGCTCCACTATCGCTCATTAACAGGAAGATGACAATCCCACTATTGGTTTACTATGGACACAAGAAGTGAAACTATGGCTAAATATTTGCTTGGCGAAAAAGCAAAACAAATATTTGCTAGCAGATAATATCCATTTAGTTTCGTACTTATAATTTTAATATTAAAACCCAGAAACCCTAAATGGATTTTAATATTAAAAATAACCCCGTAAAATCCATTGTGGGGAATTTGCGTATTTGAGTACAACATTGTTATACATCGTAGGACATTTGTAGTGGATTCCCGCGATAAAAATTATAATAAAATCAATTGCTTATTTTTACATTGACGGGCTCATAATCCGTTGGTCCTAGGTTCAAGTCCTAGTGGGCCCACCAATAAAATCAAGTAGTTACGAGTAGTTTCAAAAATTTGAAGACTTCTGAGGGGCACTGATGGGGCACTCAGTAATAACAAGCAGCAACTCACCTCAACCATACAGTATGAAAAATAAAGACTCGATATTCCAAATGCTCTTTGATAAAGAGGGGAAAGATTCTCTATATACAGCTATCAGAAGTGAACAACATCCTTGGCACGCTGAAGCCAAAGCTTATTGGCAACATTTATATAATCAACACTCAAAGTTTCTAGATGATAACTACCCCGAAGAGATAGGGAATGATTGTATTAGTCGCTTATGGGAGCTTACTTTAATTAATTTTATTGCAAAACAAGAAACCAAGGGTCTTAAAAGACTTAATCACCGTAGCAAAAAGAAAAAAAGC
>NZ_LNYQ01000013.1:865108-1027040 GCF_001467945.1 Legionella parisiensis | reverse complement strand
GGCACTTTAATCTCCTTTTGATCGCTAAATCAAGGACTTAGTTTAGACTAAGTTGATTAAAGTGCCCCCTTAATTGGTGTAGAGCCCGGATCAATCACGAAAAAATGGCTCTTTCCCATTTTCAAATGAGAACTTCTTCGGGGTATCAATATGTACTCCATCCTCAGGAACAATATTCTCTGAATGTTTGTTGTTGCAGACCCACCTTCGAAACTCCGGATCTATTTTTCCGATATCATGGAGTATTCCTGAAAAAAAAGCAGATTGTCTTAATTTTTGGTTTACTATTCCTATTTTTTCAAGCAAACAGTAAGCAACATACCCTACTGCAAAAAGATGATGGCTGAGAAGTTGAGCTTTTGTGTTGGCAATTAGATGATCAGTTTCTATAGGCAATTTATCCATTATGACTTCCTTTGATGTAAAATTAACTGGTACAACACCAAGATGGTTAAAAGCGTGTCTGCACCCAACAACCCAAACTAACTCAGTTCTTGATCTTGCTCTTATCCAATGACAACTCACCGCTGTATTCTTAGTGGCGGTTTTGCGCAAAAGTTTCTTAACGGAGGATAAGCCTTCTTGGGTAATTACAGTTTGCCAAGTGTTGTCACCGATACGATCGGCAAATGCATCTAAGACGCGTCGAGTTCTAGCTAGTGCTTTTTTCTTGCACTGAGAAACAAAAACAACCATCATAGGGCACATTCTCTCTTATTTTCTGTTTCCCAATCAGTCTTTAAGGCCACCGCTTTAACTTGATCAAACATAAAGTCTAATGCCTTATAATCGACAAAAGCCTGTAAACATTGCTGACGAAATTCTTGTTCAGTGGCATTTTCTTTAGCACAGATAAACGCCCAGGGAAGAATGATGGCATCCTTTACTAAATCAGCCACATCAAATACCAACGCCCCACGCCTCGTTTTACCATGCAAAACGGCAAACCCATGAGGAATTCCCAGCACCCAGAGTGTCGTTGCGCCTAATCCATAAGCTAGGTAATTCCCATGGTTTAAAAAAAATGTTGGCCTTATCTTTAGCTTCACGTTCTCGACTAAATTTTCCATACTGAGTTCGACTTGCAGCGTACCTGTAAAGATTTTTTGTTAATTCTGCTTCAGCCTGCATTAGTTTATTGACTGCGGTTGCACTTTTGATTTTATCTTCACAAAATAATAATTCTTGTTGTAATTCGTGGTAATTAAATCCTTCCGCAGCAAGATCTCGGCTTTTTTCCCATTGGTTTTTTAAATATTCGATACGTGAGA
The DNA here is from genome assembly GCF_001467945.1 of Legionella parisiensis. Lineage (GTDB taxonomy): Bacteria > Pseudomonadota > Gammaproteobacteria > Legionellales > Legionellaceae > Legionella > Legionella parisiensis. The sequence continues at coordinate 1,025,769 of NZ_LNYQ01000013.1, read as the reverse complement.
GTTGAAATTGCTTTGCAGCAAATAATCGTTTTTTCTCATCAAACCAGAATTTCATCCACCCTTGCATATACTCTGTCGGTCGGTATTCACTTTGTGGAGTGAACCACTCAACTTCGTTAGCCATAAGTAAAGGAGTACCGCCTCCTCCACAGAACCCAATAACTACCCCTGCTTGAGCTAGCATACGCACTGCAGCTTGAGTAATAGATGTACCAGTTCCCAGTAAAAGACATGTTGTGTTGGCAATAGGAATATTCCAATACTGGTTTTCGTTTTTTTCCTCAGTCAGATATAGAACTCGCCCATCTTTTTGCATAATCCGGCACTTTTCTAAGTAATAAATATTGGCGCGTTTTGAGTGCAAAATTGCTTTTAAATCAGTTAATATTTCCATTAAAATTCTGCTAAGTTAAATCTTTCATTCCCATTCGATAATTAGCCAACTAAACTAGGAAAATGAGATCTCAAACCATTTCAGGAATTCAGAAAGTGAATAGCCGAAAGCTATATGATGACATTCATTTGGCTATAGAAATGACCATTATTACCATAGTATGTTGTTAAGCACGGATGGCAAAATAAACTACTAGTAGCGGATTTTAAGAGCACTATTTTTGTTTTGTCAAATATTTACCCATTCATTTCTTAATATAATTTAACCATTTTGCTTGATATTGATTTATTTGGTCAATTCGAACTCGGTTTGTCTAAAATTAACTTTGTAGATTAGTAAAGTACATATACAAACCATTAATGATCTAAAATTTGTTCTAATATTAATCTGAGTAATCGTAGCAGAGATATTATCAAGTGCATCATCCAACCCATTTCCAATCTCTTTAAAATTAATCCTAACGGTAACTAGGAAAATGCTATCAATAAGATTTGTATTTTTTTATAAGGAGGGAATATCGTCATCTTTTTACCATTAAAGAGGAAAAGGATTTAGAGGCTCATATTAACCATATTCATTATAATCCGTAAAACATAAGCTAGTGACACATCCAAGGGATTGGTCCTATTCTTCGCTTCATTTATATATTAGAAAAAAGACCCAGGTCCAGTTTCCTTCATGGGACTTTGGTGGATAATCCCGTAATCCCCTTCGCTCCTTACGGACTACGCTTGCTAAATTTCCATTTGCTTACAAATGAATCTGTAGATTCTAATTTCTGTTATAATGAATTTAATACAATTTGTTTATTATATTGGCGAGAAATTATTATGAAAGCTAAAATTGGGCCTGATAGCAATAAAACTGGACATATCTATCTGGAAAATGAAGGACGAGTATATGGAAATTATAAAATGGTCAATGATGTACGAATGAGATCCCTTGAGGGGGTTCCAGCAAGGATAGTGATGCAATTCTCTTTACCATTTGCTGAAGTTGATGATGATCTACATAATTATAAGACGTTTTTAGAGGGACATAAAAGTGAAGTCAAAAATGTAGATTTTTGTGTGATTCAAGAAAGTTCTACAAAAGTTCCTGTGTTTATGTTGCCTGCAACGCAAGATTTGACTGTGAATATGAATGATAAAGAACGCGCTGCTTTTATGAAAGAAGTATTTGATCATTGTTATGCAGAATATAGCAAAAGCTGCACATATCCTGTGGATCAAAAATACTGTGCAGCAACCGTAGTTGCAGGTACGAAAACAATGTGGGGTGGTAAACATTTTACGACAATGATTAAACCACCAGGTGATGAACAATGGTTACATGTGGATCCAACGGATTTTGGTGGCCCACAAAAATTTAATCGTAAACAATGTGGCGGTTATTCATCCATGATCGAAGCTGAAGCACTGATGCACTATTCCTCCAAAACTATAGTAGAGGCTCGAGAAGATGAAAAACAAAATCGAGTAATACGTTCTTTATTACAATTCATTGATACTTTGGCCTTTAAATTTAACACTTGGTTTGCTGGTGCGCGGAATGATGTAATTCGAAATGCAGGTGATGAAGAGGTTCCGCGGATGACATTTGAAACGTCTTATGCTGAAATGGCCGATTTTAGCGCTGGACGCTTAGCAAGAGCCTTTAATAATCAAAAGTTTATAGAGACTAGAATTTATGGTAAATCGCCAACAAAGGACTCTACAGAGAAATCTAGTGAACAGGATGATAATACAGAAAAAGAATTGGGGTCTGATTGGACTATTACTTAATAATTAACCCAAAGTTTTCCGTAGTCAAAATGTATTAGTCCATTTCAATAAATTAATAATTTTGCAAAAACTAAAAAATTAAAAATCAAATAAAAGGTAAAGATATTAAGATTCAATCAAACGTATTTGGCTATTAGTATACAGCCCTACTGAATCCTCATTCTTATAACCAATTAAGAGTGCTGAAACAGTTATTTACACACTACCAAAACTAACTTTGGGGAATTGCGTATTTGAGCACGACATTGTTATACATCGTAGGACATTTGCAGTGGATTCACGAGATATAAATAACAATATAATCAATAAGATATTTTTTAAATGGGTGGCTAAAAATCCTCGTATTGGCAGTTCGATTCTGCTTCTGGCCACCATGCGACCCCAATAATTTTTTTTGATGTAGTAAGGTACCGAAATCAAGCCCATTAAACTAAATAAATTAGTCTAAACGCATTTCCACTTTAATAGGAGCCATTATTTTTTCCATAGATTCATTTTTAGACAAAGAGTCTCGAATCACCCTGAAATTTATATGGCTCGGTTGCCTAAATGCTTCAATAATTTCCAGCGTATTACTACTATGATTCATTTCATCTGAATTTACTTATCCTACCTTTGATTTGAATAATAGCCGCGGCAATTTTTTCATCATCTACATAATCAATATCTGCCATTATGTTGCGTATTTCTTGAATAATAGTAGGAATATTACCATCTTGTCCTTTCATTAAATCATCATTATTTAATACCGCGTTAACAGCGAAAATGTTTTCCTCTCTTTCACTAGTAGGGACTCTAATAATATTACTCCTAACTTTAAATTTATCCGGAAAAGTAGTGACTGGAGATAAAGTGGAAGTCGCACTAGTTTCTTCTATGTGAGGCATACTTAATGCAGTTGGACTAGTAATATTATGGATAGGCCCTTCACTCTCTTCAGATGAAGACAAGTCGCTTTTTGCTTCACTCTCTATAATCATTTTTTCTAATTCATTAATTTCTAATTCAATTTCGTCTAAATCACGGGGAAGGTTTTGTAAAGCAATTAAGGCTTCTTCGCTTAATTCCTCCGTCAAAGTATCTAGTTCGGACTCGTATTTCTCTGAACTGTCGAATTTAGATTGCTCCATTTCTTTACAAATTCTGGCAAGATCTAAAAATTTAGAATATACTTTTTGTGTATCGATCATCAAAGGTTTATCATCTTTTTTTCTAATTTCATCATTAAACTCTCTAAATTCTTTAATAATTTGCTCTATAACTGAAGGATTTTGATTAATATATTGCCTAAATTCAGGGATAGATATTAGTGCTGTTTTTAATAAGAAAGTTCTTTCAATTTTATCTGCAACAAGTTGTTCTCTTAATGGCTCCGAAGTAACAGTTGCTTTTGCTATTTCCATGTAATTCAGGTCATCAATAAGAATGCGTTTCAGAAAGGTATAGTATTTTTGTGAAATAAATTGCTCATTATGAACTAATTCATCAACATCTAATAATCTTTTTGGATATTCATGGACAAAGATTGCTGGGCCTGCGTCTTTCAATCTTGGAAAGTTAATTATATCCTCCTTTCTCTTAACAATTGATATTTCCGAGGACTTTGCTATCTCATCAGATTTTGTGAATAAACCTCCACTCTTACTTTTATAAGGCCTCTTTCTATTTTTCATTTTATGCGCATTATGTCCAAATTTCCAGGTTATTCCCCAAGGAGAAAAAAACCTCTACTACCTTAGCAGATTTAATCCAGGTTGCGATAAAATACCATCCTAGCGAATGCAAGAAACAGCCTTTTGACGCGAGAAAAGGTTATGCTGAAATGCTTTAATATAGATAGACACTTGGACCTTTAACGATGTTGTTTTATTATGAATAAAAAATAAAATTATTTACTTATTTCAAGCAAATGAAATTTTCAAAAATTGAAACATCAGAACGAACTAATTTTAATAAAGCAAGACTATAGTTAATAAGTATTATTTAAAATAAAGAGGAATTATGAGCGGATTAGACGACTTTACAAATAACATTCCATTATCAGAACTCTTTAACGAAAAATTTATGATAAAACACACCTCATTTAATAATATCAATGATTTTATCAATGCGAGTGGCTATAAAATTGATAAAGCAGAAGATTTACAGAACATACCTGAAAAGGCATGGGATAAATATATTAAACAGAGTACATCTTTTTTATCTTGGGAAGAGATGCTCAAAACCGCGAGCCAACTATGGCTTAAAAAAAAGCTGGGAATTTAATATGCCCCTACCCAATAGCTTTCTGAAAAGCTACAAGATACCCTTCAAAATCCGATCTGCTTTTGCCGATTCGCAGTCAGATAAGAGACAGCTATCCTATCTAGTGATAAGAGAAAAAATTTGCACACCCAAAAAGAAAACAATATAATCATATTGGTTGATTTTAACCCTATCTAGCATGACAAATAGAAAAGGCGTTTCTAGATGATAAGTAAATCATTAGCAACTGGATTAGCAGGTGCCTCTTCCATAATACTAACAAATATCCTAAATCAGTCAGTATGCTATAAGCAATTTCATAAAGAAAAGGGATGGCATATGGCTTCAAAAAAATGTCCTGTCCCACCTGCTAGAAATTAGCGAGAATATTACAGCGGAGACCACACTCATCCAAATATGGAGGGCCCTCCAGAAGACTATAAAATTAATTTGTGGGGAGCACATGTAGTCTGGTTTCCTTTTCGAGTTTGCTGCCGACAAATATATCTGAATACTCGTTTTGCAACGAAGCCAAAATTAAGGGGGCAGTAACTCAGGGGATATATATAAAATATATTTTTTATATTGATTCCAATTCATTGACGGCGTTATAGTTCTCCTTGTGTTCTTTTTCCGCCAACGAGGTAAAATCGCCTTCAGCGAAGTGCTTTGTTGCTTCATAATAGACTGTTTTGCTGCTTAGGTTTGACTGGCGTAATTGATTTATAAGCGCTTCGTTGTGACGAAAACTGTCCATCCATTTTTTGACCCTTTTGAGACGCCATATATGTTTATAAATTTTCTTATTCTTTATCTCTTTTATAACAATAACCTTAGGCAACTTAAAGGGCAGTAATTCTTCATTGATAAGAAGTATTGCCATTAGCCAACGTAGTGAAAGGAATGATGGGTGAAAATCGCCACTGCGGTGACTGATATTTTTTAAAACAGCTCCTGCTTTATCTTTAAATTTTATATTTCCTGCAGCCAGACAGCAGGCCGACTCTAGAGGATCACCGGTCATTTGGAAATGTTTCGGAGCTTTCTTATGAGGACGAGTTTCAAAAGCAAACCACAACTTACCTGCTGTATCGACTAAAAAGCGAAAAATGGTTTCTTCTTCTCGTGCCAGTAGTTGTTTGAATGTAGATAATGAGTTTACAGAAAAAGAATTAGCTTCACAATTAACGGCTGTTTTTCCTGCATAAAAAATGTGTGCTGGATCTGGCGGACATGAGAAAAATTCTTTATCTAATTGGGTTGAAAATCTAATCATATTTTCCATTAAGATAATTAGCGCATTAAGAACATTAATCATAACACAAGTAGACGTCGTAAAGTTAATAAAATCCTGGGTTATCTTGATTTTTAGGCGCAAATAACACCGGAAGCGAAACTAACCAATAAATCAATAACTTCGAACTGATGTTTTAGAGATAAAAGGATTGCAAATTTAATTTAACTCGATAACATAAATCTATAAAAAATAACAAAGGAATGTCATGAAACTTGCATTATTTACTGCCGCTTTATTAGCCAATGGAGCTGCTACCTCGGCTACGGTTAATGGCTGGTATGCCAGCGGTTTTGGTGGCTACACTTATTCACCTTCTAATGTAGAAAGGCTTTATTATGATTTCTTCTTCCTCTCCGATGTGCATTATCGTTGGGGATATAATGCTGGTGGCGGCCTTGGGTACCAAAGTAATACTATTCGTTATGAATTTCAATATACTTACTTATATGTTGATACAGACCAGTATAGTGTAAATCATAGAAAAGCCTTGGATATCGATGGGGGTACTAAAGCAAATATTCTTATGGCCAATCTTTATTATGATTTCCCTGAGAAACTGGCTAAAATTTCTCCATTCCTTGGGGTGGGTATTGGTTATGCCTTTATGCATGCCACTTTAAACAGTACAAGCCGCTTCAAACGCCCTCATTTTAATGTAGACCAAAACTCTTTTGCTTATCAGGGAACTGCCGGGTTGACTTATAATTTTCGGGAAAATTTTGCAATCAATACAGCATATCGCTATTTAGCATCAACCGATAAAAGTAATTGGGGTAAAAACCTCCAGGCACATATGGGAAATGTTGGAGTAATATATCGTTTTGATATAGGCAGTTATAAATAGTGGTTCTTCGTGTCTCGTCTTTTGCGTTGGAATACTGCAATATAGTTACCGCAGATTACGTATTTGAGTACGAGCCTCTATAGCTTTTTCACACCCCAAGTACAAGTTAGGTTAGGCCTTTAGGCCTGAGGTATCGACAGTTTTAATAAGAAACCTCTAAAATTTTTCGCCCACGTAACGCGCATAAAGCGCGCCTCGTAGAAAAGTGTGGCCTCAGGTCAAAACGCCCCTACCTACACATGCTGAAGTTCACTAATCCAACAAAATCCAAATCGAAAAGAAATAACATCTATATCTGAAATTACTGCGCAAAGAATGGCCAACATAATCTTACCGAATACTTTTGCATACTCGTAAAAATGGATGGAATAATTTTATTGACATTGTCCGGAACTTAACATTATAAGAGTTCTTTTCGCCAAAATTCCACGTCAATAGTCAAATAGCCTCGCTTTAACACACCCTGAACATTCAGTGAGGCTTGATTGTTGAGCCCGACATTTAAGATATCACCTGCCCAAAAAAATTTCATCTTAACACTCCCATCTTCTTTTGATCTGGAAAATCAATGTGTTAGATTATTCTAACCTATCTTATGGCTCCCCTTTCCTGGGTATAGCGCAAATATTGTATTTTTCATCATATTTCGTGCTAAAATGCGCTAGATTTTAACAAGGAGAATAGCAATGAGATGTTATGCTTTAGGAACAAGCTTTGGTGATGCCTCTTTTGATTGGTTAATTTCTCTTAGTAATAGTTTTTTGGGCGGTAGTTTTTTTGAGAAACAAATAAAACAAACTGTAGAAAAATATAAGGAAGATATCAATCTTTATTGTTCGGAGTTAAAGCCTAATGAAGTCAATTGGACAAAAAAGGGAAACATTTATATTTATGCAAAACGACTAGTTAATGATTATTGTGTCGTTATTACTGATAGTCCATTAACTGAAACGCAAATGTATTGGCTCAGTTTTTATTTATTAAAGCTTCAAGTGGATAAAGATAAAATTGCTCCCAACATAGAAAAATTCACTGAAGATTATAAAGTTGTCCAAGTGAAGAAAGAACTCGAGGACGTCAAACAAATCATGCTTGAGAATGTTGAAAAAGTGACACTTCGAGGAGAAAAGATTGATGATCTGCTTGAAAAAACAGAACAACTTGAAGCATCTTCGTTTCAGTTTAAAAAGAACGCAGAAAAGTTAAATAGTTGCTGGCCAAGCTGCGTATTACTTTAATTTTTTGCACTGAATAACCTACATCTACATAATCAATACCGCAAGCATAGGCTGGGCTCGACGGCCGAGCCTACGTTTGCCCTTAATCCATCCATTCTTTTTAAATTTTTTCAAATCAGGCGCACTCGGCTACCGGCATCAGAGATTTATAAAATTGAACTACGAAATATTATGGGGTACCTTTTAGAATGAGTATATATAATTTAGAATTAATATAATTTTGCTCCCCCGTTCCTTAGGAAACCTATGCACCAAACAACTTTAAACTACTCAACCAGCCTTATTCGTAAAGCGATTTTTAGTTTTTGGTATAAAACCGTTGGACCTTTAATGATCTTGACTTGGCTTGCCCTCATTGGATATTTAATATTCCTAATAGCTAATGAAGATTATTCATGGATTACTGGTGCACTGGGAGCGATTCTCCTTTTTACTGTTGCAATAGCGATTATGCTGTATTTCATTCATTATCGAAATTCTTTAAACACATTAAAGAAAATGAAACATTCTAATGCTCTATTCTCTGCATCTGAGGATAATGTCACATTTTCATCAGACCAAGGCTCAGTCACACTTGGATGATATGACGGTAAAAATTGCTTGCCGAATCGAAGATGAGGCCCGTGATGATGAACGTGTATTCATATTGGGGACTAGTGAGGCCGACAAAAAAAATTATACCCTAACTTATTAAGTAACAGATCTATAGCAGCAATACTCCCTGAAGGACAATTTGCTGGACACGATGCCAAATTATATTTGCAAAGCATTATTGATCAAGCCAAAGCGGGTAGAGTTAACACGTATATGCCGAATGAATCTCGTACTTGTGGTCAAGCATTTATTGACTTTGTGATAACCCATGCACAAAAAAACCAATGTACCTCCCTGCTTTTCAGTTGTACTGAACTACCAATGCTTCTGCATACCCAGCATCCCCAAAACAAACTTATTTTGATATATTAAAAGAAGAGTTAGCAAAATTAAATGCAGAATTCAAATATTATGATACTGAAGAACTATTTGTTGAAGAAATGTCCAAGAAAAGTCAGAGCTTGCAGGAACATCCAGAAATACGTTCGACGTTTTCTGTTAAAGGTGAATTATCAACTTATCATCGTCTGCATACTGAGTTGAATGAAATTAGAGATGCTATAGAGAAACATTGTCATAAGTTTATAGGTACAAAAAATGAAAAAAAAAGAAATGTGTTTATGGCAACATTGAAATTCTTTGACGATGGTGATTTGGGTGCTTTAGCCCGTGTAATTCAGGAAAACCCGAGATATGATGAATCATCAACGAAAAGTAAAACGTTAGAATTAGTATCAAAGGGTATAAATTTAATGCAAGGTATAGAGCGTGAGACAGCAAAACTTGATTCATTTAAAGTAATGAGAGAGGACCTACACGAGGGAAGAGCACAAGTTCAGGCAGAAGCTTTAGAAAATGCGCTGCCACCTGAGGAAGGTAAAGAACCGTATGACGATCAAGCTCAAGCGGCCTGGCGAGCATAGTATGTTTGCGAGCAACCAGACTATGCTTACTTATTTTTCATATTTTTATTAATTCAGTACCGCAGGTGAATGCTCTTGTTCATCAGAGGGTTCTGTATTGAAATAGTCCGGCAATTCCAGTGAGTTTTTCTTACAGTAAGAGATAATATCCGCCTTACATCCCATTTTATAATGGCCTTTACCATCTGAAAAAGCATAATTATCACTATTTACTTCTTTAAATAAAAATGCATGACTGTCATTTGCCTGCTGACGGAAAAAAGTATCTGCTTTGTTATGATCAGGAAACTGGAGACAATCACCATGAATATTTTCTTTACCAAATTGCTCTTCAAAACTTGCAAATATCTTAGTGAGCGCTTCTTTAGTTACGGATTGGATTTCAAATGAAGAAGGTTTCATATGTATTTTTTGCAACATATCTACGGAAGGAAGTTCGTCCATCCCTTCTTCGTCGGATAGCCTTACTCGAAGCTTTTCAAAGGCTTGTTGCTCAATTAAGCTTAATTGTTGCTGTTGCGCTTTAATTATTAAAGCAGCCTCTTGTTCATTGATGATTTTTTTTAACTCTTCAAGTGTTTTCGCCATCACTATATCCACTGAATTTGTTTGTTAAATAATACATTACATAATCAAATAATAACCAACTCATTCCATTTTTTGCATAATCTTTACAAATTGACTTAAATTTTACATTATAAAGCGAACAATTATCTTTTGACCTAATACGTCCATTTCATCTTGTTTCCAAGCAAGACATAACCTGGTTGCAAGCAACCAAGCTAACACTCACTCGAATGATTTTGATGATAAATTACTTCTTAATACTCGAAGGGTTTTTGAGAAAATCTCTCAGAACATACCTATCTGAAAGATTTTTTATATAACTTCCCAGAATATACCTATCATAAGTCTTTTTAAACTGGCCATTTTCTTGAAACTCAAGCAATGCATCATTGATCTGCTGCAATAATTCACTCTCGTTCTTATTTACTGCAATACCCAGTCCATATCCAATCGAAAACGGTTTCCCAAATGGAGTAAAGACCGGAATTTCAGTAGCCCAATACTGCGCTGACAATGCATCCTGTAAAATGAAATCAACTTCCTCATTGCTCAAAGCCTGAATAAGCCGTGGAGTAGAATTAAAATTTACAATTTGAACATCAGAAAAACCTGAGTTTTTAATTATTTTTTCAAACATAGTTCCAACTTGAATCCCAATTTTTTTTCCATTAAACGCTTCTTTAGAAAAAGGAACAGTACTCCCTTTTTTTAATGTCAAATACTGAGCATCGCTTGGAAGGTAAGGCAATGAAAAATTGACATGCTCACTTCGTTCTGCAGTGATCGTAATAGACGAAACACCTACATCTGCCTCATTTTTTTCTATACTGGAAAGAATAGTGTTTTCCATAAAACCAGAGCGGTATTGACACTCACGATGAATACTCTGACAAATATCCTCCATCATTTCTATATCAAAACCAAATAATTGCTTATTTGCTCCTTGCATAATAAAAGGAGGGTTAAAAATTTCTGTAGCCACTATAAGTGGGCGTAATGAATCCGCATAAGAGCAAGAGATAAAAAAAGAAAAAATAAATAAAAATTGAATCCATCGCTTCTTTATATCTAAAAATCCTAAGAAATAGGAAGTTATGGCTTGTATCATCACCGACATTTCCCTTGTTTTATGAACTCCTTATTTTTTAAAATGTAGCGCATTTTCGAGAACGGTTCAATGCTGGTATTTTTCGTGTAGAAACAGCATAATGAATTGGGTCATACAACAAATTGTATCTCAATAAAGTAGATGTAAGCGCTTCGTTGTTGTGTGTCTATTTATGAATTTGTTGAGAAAGAAACATTCGAGAAACACTGGGCTAATTTACTGAGTGAAAATACAGGTTATTAAATTGACTCGAGGTGAATTCGTCTCCTCTTGTCCGCTTTATCCCTACGACATTCTTATGAGGTGGTGAGATTGAAGCACAACAAGAATGGGTAAAATAAGATAAATTAAGATAAAATAAACTAGTCTAATAATTTGGCTATGAGATACTAAGCAAAAGACAGAAAAGCTGAGCTTACAGAGAAACGTAAACATTTTTCTCAATTGAAGGACTTACTATTCTAAACGGTAAAAGCAGGATCGCAAAATGTATCAACCTTTCATTTTATTTATTATATTAATTATCACAATAGCTTTATTTGTGTGGGGGTATTGGCGTTATGATTTCGTCGCATTATTTGCATTAGCATTATCGGTATTAACAGGCATAGTACCTGCGAAGCAAGCTTTTTCTGGATTTAGTAATCCCGCTGTCATTACAGTAGCTTGTGTCATGATTTTAACTTACGCTATTACACAATCTGGTGTCTTAAATGTTTTGTTAACCAAACTAGAGTTTTTATTTAAAAAACCACTGCTTCACATCAGTCTATTTACAACGACCATTGCAATTATGTCGGCATTTATGAATAACGTCGGAGCATTGGGACTCATGATGCCAATCGCTATTCAATCTTTTATTAAGCAACAGAAATCTCCTTCTATTATCTTAATGCCAATTGCTTTCAGCTCAGTCCTCGGAGGATTAATAACCGTCATTGGTACGCCACCTAATTTACTGATCTCATCTTACAGAGAAGAAATCATAGGTTCCCCTTACAACATGTTTGATTTTATGCCTGTTGGACTAACCATTGCATTTTTTGGCATACTATTTATTTCGTTGATTGGATGGAAACTTGTTCCGTCACGGCAAAAAAATAACAAAACAGATGATTTATTCCAAATGTCAGATTACATGACGGAAATCAAAGTAGTAAAAGACTCTCCATTTTGCGATAAAACTATCAAAGAGTTTCTGGCAGGAATCAAAGCTGATTTTGACCTCATTGCTATGATTCATAGAGGTAAGAAAAAATTTGCTTTTAGTAAGAACGACATTATTCGGAAAAATGATATTTTAATCATAGAAGCGTCGCCCGAGAACTTGGAGAAAATTCTCGAATCAAGCAAATTGATATTAGCGGGAGACAAACCATTTTCCTCAAAAAAATTATCAGACAGCGACATTATTATCATGGAGGCAGTTGTTCCTCCGGGCTCCAACATGGAAGGACGCTCTGCGGCCATGACTAACTTTCATTATCGCCACTCCATTAATTTGCTTGCTCTCTCAAGAAAAGGTATTTCCTTCAAACAAAAATTAAATGATATTCGATTCGCTGCAGGAGATATAATACTTTTGCAAGGAAATGCTGAAACCTTACGCGAAACAATTGTCGATTTGGGACTTTTGCCCCTTGCCGAACGTGACGTCAAAATTGGATTATCACAAAAGAACTTCTTGCCTTTATTATTTTTTGTTGCCGCCATTATTCTAGCAGCGCTAAAGGTTTTACCTATTACTATTTCTTTTCTCTGTGCCGTGCTTGCGGTAGTTATTTTTAAAGCCACGCCGCTGCACAACCTATATCGCAGCCTTGACTCATCTGTACTGTTATTATTGGCGGCCATCATTCCAATTGGGGGAGCTATTGAAACCACTGGAACTGCAGATCTTATTTCAAATGCCTTTATACAAATAGCAGGCCAATATTCTCCGGTAGTTGCGCTGATTGCAGTTTTGATTGTAACCATGACCTTGTCAGATCTCATGAATAATGCTGCAACTGCGATAGTTATGGCGCCTATTGCCCTTAATATTGCACGCTCCGCACATGTGAATATAGATACTTTTTTAATGGCTGTTGCTATCGGCGCATCCTGTTCTTTCCTCACCCCCATTGCTCATCAAAATAATACGATGGTCATGGGACCAGGTGCTTATCACTTTTTTGATTATGCTCGTTTAGGGCTTATTCTTGAAATCATTATTATAGTAACAGGAGTCCCTGCTTTATTGTGGTTTTGGCCATTACATTAAAAAATGATGTCTTATACAAATCAAAATATATATTTTTCAGTCGACCTCTTGGAAATATTCAGGAATAAATTATGTCAAAAGGTTTCTGAAAAATAATCATGGGTTCCTTGGGCTACGATAGCTTCCGCCTGTCGATTTAATGCATGAATATAAGCTGCGGTGCGCCGGTCAACTTGATAAGCTTCCTGTAACTCAAAAACATTGTAAAATAATTCTTTCAATATAATGACACGCAAACGTCTATGCACCTATGCCAACGTTCAATAGTAACCTACTTGTTCTGAACCCATTCAAAATAACTTACCGTAACCCCGCCTGCATTAGCTGAAATATCAGGTCACAACAAGAATATTTTTTTCTTTAAAATATCCTTCAAGCATCCTTTATTACTATACCAACATAATACTCTTTTCGAGATGGTCAAATAAACCACGTCTACATATGAGGATATGAATGAGGAATTTTTACAAAATGCTCTTCCTTTTATATGCCATACTATATCTATATTGGTTGATGGAGTTAATCATAATATGCAAATTCATAGTCATCAGAGGCCATTACGAATTTATCTTGTTCATCAAGACCCTAATATAATTGGGTTAATTACAAACGAATTGAAAACATCAGGACATATCATGTCCTCTACAGATAATGTGAATGATGCACTCATTCAAGTGAATAGACTCAAACCTGACTATGTATTAATCGATCAACAGATACCAACTGAACAGATCAAAGAGCTCTGTAAATCAAATCAATATAAAGTCATCATTCTCTCTTTGGATCCTAGCAATAAAAATATCAGCCCGTATAAATCAGGTGCACACGGTTGTATTTATCAAATTAGCAGCCACATTGAATTATTTACTGTTCAACTTAACCGTATTATTGAAGACAAGATTGATATTGAATTTTGGGGGGTAACCGGTGCGTTTCCAGCACCAGGAAAAGATTTTGTCAAATATGGTGGGCACACTTCATGCGTCACATTAAATTTTGTAAATGAGCGCACGATCATATTAGACGCAGGTTCTGGGATAATTCCATTAGGTAATGAGTTAATCACTAAAAACCAACACTCCATAGAGGCAGATATTTTTATCACACACGAGCACTGGGATCATATACATGGATTAACATTTTTTAAGCCCTTATATCATCCTGGAAATCTATTCAATTTTTATGGACCACCACAAGGAGTAAAAAGCGTTCATGAGTTGCTATCAGGACTTATGGATGGCATATATTTTCCAGTAAAAATTGATAGCTTACCTTCTACCATTTCGTATCATGATTTAATGGCAGATCAAAATTTTGAAATTGATAACATTAAAATCGCAACAATCGCTCTTCAGCATCCATGTGCAACATATGGATATAAAATTCAATATAATAATAAAATCATAAGCTATATCACTGATAATGAACTATATGATAAATCATATCACTTATATGATGCTGATTTTGTACACAATCTTATTCAGTTTACGATGGATTCGGATATTTTAATTGTAGATTGCGCGTTTACAGATGAAGAATACGATGCCGGTCGGGTATCTTGGGGGCATTCGTGTCCTAGGCAAATAAGTGAATTTGCATATTTGACCAATGCAAAACAACTTATCCTACATCATAATGACCATCATGAAACAGATGATATTGTTGATGCCAAACTCATCGCGACACAAAAGTTATTAAAGAAATTCGGTTCAGATATAAAATGCATTGCACCTGTATACAGACAGATATTGCGTGTCTAGTAGGTAGCGTAAGTTTTGACAAACACTCTCTCAATGTTCCATTTTTGGGCAGAATCCCCACTCTACTTTTTAAACAAGTCTCTGGCGTTATCCGTTAAAATTTTTCTGACGAGATCTTCAGGAAGATTCGCTTGCTTAATGTAGTCTACAGCTCTCACGTATTTATCATGATTCGCATAAGGGTAATCTGTACCCAACAGCAAATGATCTGAGGGATAAACATCAACGGCATTATGCAAGGCTGGAATATGGCCATGAGCTACTGTATCAACCCAAAATCTTTTTATAAAATCACTGGGCTTACCTTGAATCTCGCCATCCCCCCAATCTGTATATAAATTATCAATACGTTGCATGATCATAGGCAAATATCCGCCGAGGTGTGTACTGATAAATCGTATATCTGGAAAACGTGAAGTGACTCCGGATAAAATCAAATGCAGCACGCCGTAAGTGTCCTCAAATGGAGCGCCAATCATCCACGTGAGTCCAAAGACCTTAGTCTGCTCTCCGGTGCAACAACCTGCAGGATGCAAAAAGACAATAGCTTTCCTGCGATTTAGCTCAGCAAAAATATCCTCAAAACGGTTTGCTTCGACAATAGAATGCTGTAAAACAGTGGTCGTCAGGGTAACCCCCCACATCCCCAATTCATCGAAGCAGCGTTTAATTTCATCTAATGATTCCTGGATATGGGGCAGAGGAAAAATCCCAAATGCCTGAAAACGTTCGGGGAATTTGGTTATAAGCTGCGCGTAAAGATTGTTGGCCATTTTTGCACTGTTCACAGCATCCTCTTTATTTGCAAAATAGGGAACTTGAGGCACTATTGAAAGTACTTGTAAATCCACGCCAGCGCTTTCCATTACAGCAAAACGTGCCGCTAATTCTTGCTCATCACTTCCAGCTTTCATATAACGAGCCACATTAACCAAATCCCCTCCTTTTTTCTCAATATCATCAAGATATTCTTTGGGAAAACAATGTGCATGAACGTCAATAATCATAGCTAATTCCCTCTAATTAAATGGTGAGATAACTTTAAGTATAGCTAGGTTAACTATAGGAGCAATGAACAGATTAGCTGTCACTGGTTTAACTACGTATTCAGCCAAGCTGCAATAGGCCTGTGCTCTTGTAAGTTTTTTTATTCTGCAGAATGAAATCCATAATCTCCTCAGCTATAATTTTATTTAAATGAATCAATTTGTTTAATTATGAGACTGAAAAAATCTATTGTCCCTTATTCAAACAAGGATGCTGCCCATCTTGCTAATAAATACGCCAGAGGATTTATAATAGAAGGTGGAACTCAACTTATTAATAATACTTATCCTATTGATAAGAGAAAAAGTCTTAGTGAAGCAGTAAAAGCTATAAGAGAGAAATCTCAGGAGTCTGCAAGCTCATGGTTGGAGTTTGACTATTACATTTACGAATTTTACCAATCTATCGAATGCAGTAAAAAATACTCAATTGGAAATTGCAATGAGCTTTCTGAAATGGCTTTAGATTATATTGCCCATTATGTTCCTCACGTGGATGCAGAAGTTTTTCAATTAGCAGGTGGCAATCATGTCGTACTTGTAGTTGGAAGACAAAAAGGTAGTGATCCCAAGAAACCAGAGACTTGGGGCAAGGATGCTTATATTTGTGATCCTTGGTCTGATGATGTATATCCTGCTTCAGAATATCTTGCTCGAACTAAAAATTACTATCAGGAATATGACGAAGTTTTAGATATTTATACTAACTATGTAGAAGATTTTAATCCTTCCAAACATACTTTTAGTCCTATAAGAAATTATAATACTGATTACCTCAGAAAATATAACACTAATGAGCATATTGTTGCAGTTTATGAGCTCTTTCAAAAAAAACAAGGAATGATTGTTGCTGCAGCAGTAAATTTAGAAAAGGCTCTTATAGAAATTAGTAATAAGTTAGAAAAAAAATATGGTGTAAGTAATGAAAAATACCAAATTATACAACGCAAAATAAATGAAGTACGGATTGCTACTGAACAATTCACTAGAGATTTTGCTAAGCCTATTGACGAATCCAATAACTATTATGAAATTATATCTCAATTAGATAAAACGCTGAGGCAATCAATTAAGACTTACATTAAAGCAGCAGAAATAACAGATGAAGAAGCAATTACTTTAGCCAAACCGGTTGAAAGAACCAGTCGACATTCCCCCAAATTTTTTCATTCAAATGACAATGTAGTATCAAAAGTTAATGATGCTTTAGAGGCATCTGGTGATATGTTAAAAAGTGTTATCGTAAAAAAGTAACCTTATTTTAGTGTATCGCACCCGGAAAGAGAACTCATCAATTTAACGAGCGCTTAGCAAGTACCCTCTTATCCATTACCTTTCGCCATAATGGGGGGAAAAAAGCCAAAATTATCATTCCCAGATAACCTGAAGGAAGCTGGGGGCTTGAATCAATATGTCTTAACACTTGATAAGGACGTGCTCCATGAACATGATGATCTGAATGTCTCTGCAGATGAAAAAGAAGCATATTACTAAGCCAATGACTCGCATTCCACGAATGTTGAGTTGAAACTTTCTCATAGTAGCCATTGGCGAGCTTCTTGCGTTCTAAACCATAGTGTTCAATATAATTAATAACTTCCAACAAAATAATTGCAGTCAAAGATTGAAGAATGAAGAAGAAAAGTGCTATCCATCCACCATAATAAAAAAGAGTCATTGCCAAAAAAATGGGCATGCTAATTATCCACCAGAATTGATTTTTTAAATGGAACCATGCATATCCTAGGCGATTTAAACGTTTGCGCTCCAGGTTCATTGCAGAACGAAAAGAGCCAATAATTGTTCTAGGTAAAAACTGGTATAAACCCTCCCCTAGTCGAGATGTTGCAGGATCTTTGGATGTAGCCACATGAACATGGTGTCCACGGACATGTTCAATAAAAAAATGGCCATAACATACACTGACTAATAATAGTTTACTTAGGATTTGATCAATCATGGAGTTTTTATGCATGAGCTCATGAGCAAGAGTAATTCCAATTCCACCAGTGAGAAGTCCAATCGATAAGCTAAATCCAATAAACTCTGTTGTTGTTAAAGGGAAATGTATGAGCAGATAAGTCGCAAGAATCAAAAAGCAATATTGCAAAGGCACATACAGCCAAGTAAGGAGTTTGAAATATCGGTCTTTTAACAGTATATGTTCTTGTGTACTATCTGGATTGCCTGGATCAACAAACCAAACATCTATCAGCGGAACCAATGTGAATAATATAAAAAAAGGGAGGAAAGTATAAAAGTCACCGAAATAAAAACCAATAAAAGGCAGTATCACCAGCAAGTAAGCCAGCATAAAACACAGTTTTTTACTTCGTTTCATTATGGTTATCCTTTCATTTCCTATCTATAAATATAGATGGATCGTTAATAATATAAAAGCTGCACAACCTACTGAAAGGATGCAAATCGCTAAACAACAAGGATATTAACTAAAGCAACAATAATATAACCTATTTTTTTCAGATTTTTCCAGGTAAAAATGCTTTTTCTAAATCCCAGGCTTTTTAAGTACCAGTCAGAAAGCATTTCCACGTTTGCGCATTTTTAAGTCTCGAATCAAATTTGCAAGATTTTGATCAGTAAAAAACTGAAGATGGAAACTTAAACATATCAATAGATTTAAATACTAAAAATGAACATCTCAAAGAATAGGATTTGCCATGACACAATATCCTTTAAAGACATTTCGAAGAGTAATAGGAGATTAAGTGAAAATCCTAACCGCACCTTTCACAAAGTCTACGCCACAAGTCTTTATGATTTTTGGTGCATATTAATTCAGATTGCACCTCAAATCCAAATCAAAGCTCAACTCTTTACTCAAGACTTTAACAAACAAAGGAAGCGTAATATCATCATTTTCTTCTAATGAACTATCATTATAAGTGAGCTCGAAAAGGGCTCTAAGAAACTGATTCTGGACAATTCAAAACACAAAGGGAGCCATCTAGCCCACGCTCCGGCATATCTCTGCTGCTTTCTTATGATGGTCTCCTGCAATATAACCCTTTGCGACCTGATTTAAATGAGGCAGAACGGATAATTAGTCCTCTATACCATTGACCCATTCTACAAAATGTTTTGCCTGGTTAACCCATAATTCAGGATAAAGTAAGGTAAAATGACCATGTGAAAACGGTGTTCCTTTTTGCACAACCCATTGTCCATGCTTTACTTGCCTCATTAAAGTGGGCATACGATGAAATTCAGGTGAATCTAAAGCATCATCAGTGAAGTCCAAAGCAAATACTTTTGTTTTTATAGCAGATAAAGAGGGCTCTGGATTATAATCTTTAGAAGCAGACATGACATAGATGATGTCATTCGCATCATGTTTTGTACTGTCTAATATAGCTGAATGGATGTAATTGGTTGCTTTTTCCGTAGTTGTAACGATGTGCTGCATATGAGGTACACCGTCAACCATCATCGTTACGAGCGGCCAAATGGCCTTTACTCCATAAGGAGTAACCTCATAATTTCCATTATTCCATGATGGGTCATTTTTTATACTGTCAATAACCATTTGTCGCCAAAGTAAATTTCGTCCATCAATGGTTCTTGGAAGGCATACGATAGGCATAATCCCATCCATAAATTCAGGATATAACTCACTCCACATCCAACTGTGCATACCCCCCATAGAAGTCCCAACAATCATATTTAAGTGGGAGATTTTTAACTGCTCGGTGATTAGCCTGTATTGCAATTCAACCATGTCTCTATAGTTATAATACGGAAATTTCATACGTAAACCATCACTCGGTTTACTTGACTGCCCTTGACCAATATTGTCTGGAAAAATTAAAAAATAATTATTTGCATCAAAAGGTTTCCCAGGCCCTAATAGAGCTTTCTTAAAATGTTCAAACATTTCAGTTCCACTACCACCAGTCCAATGCAAAAATAGAACTGCGTTATCAATTTTACCTTGAGCGTTTTTTTGGGGCCTACCCGCTGTAATATAATGAATTCGGAGATTATTTAGAGTTTGACCATTTTTAAAGTCATACTTAGGTATCATAAAATTATTTTCTTTATAACCAATTATTTCTTGTTTTTCAGGTATAGAGTTTAGAGGTTTGTCTGTTTTTCCATAAGTTAGCGGTAACTGAAAAAATAATGTAGAACAAAGTAAAAGAATATTTAATTTTCGCATTTAATTAAATCCGTTAATTTTGCTTAATTGATATTAAGCTACAGGAAAGCAAGTGAGGTAGATAAGATCATTTTTACTCAACGACCATTCTCCATTTCAATTCAAAATATAACTGTAACCAGAAACGAACGACTGATTTCACCTCTTTTTCACTCAAAAAATAGTAAACTCTTCAAAATTGTTTTTTACATAACCAATTGATTTTCTATAAAATGCTCACGAAGATTATATTTTATATATTTTTTCACTTATCATTGTTTTGGATATATAAGTATACAAATATAACTATGGATATGTGAACGATTAAATGGAGTTTATAATAATGCAAATTAAAACCATATTAATGGCGCTAGGCTTTTTTTTCTCATCAATGAGTTATGCCACTATTAATATTGGTACTCTTATATTTAAGCCGCCTTATATATTCTCTCCGGGCAATGGATTTGATATTGATTTAGCTCAATTACTTTGTCAGCGCTTAAAAGAGCAATGTAATTTTATTCCCATGGGAATGGATGAGCTCTACCACAAATTAAAAGAGGGTAAAGTAGACTTGGCGATGGGAGGCATTCCGATTTCTTATGCTCTTAAAACTGATTTCATTTTCAGTTTGCCTTATATGTTAAGTAAAGGACAGTTTTTAGTTCTAAAAAATAATCCAATTAATTCAATCAATGAGTTGCATGGTCAAACAATCGGTGTTTTGCGAAACAGGCTCAATGGTGGATTGTTCTATGAATATTTGTTGGAGCATTACCATAAATTATTCCAAATCACTCTCTATGATGACATTGAAGATGTCTTGGCCGATTTGCATAATAAAACAATACTAGCTGCTTTTTTTAATCGCTCATCAGTAAATTACTGGACCCAAGAGGGAGGAGAGCAATTTAAGTCATTAGGAAATGTACATATAATTGGAGATGGGATAGCAATCCTCGCTTTACCTAAAAATAAAGAGTTGATCCTGCGTATTAATAATTTATTAAGGGAAATAGAAAAAGATAATACCTATATTAAGTTATATGATACTTATTTTGCGGATGAATAAGTTTTTCTCTTAAAAAAAGTTAAACGGAACTACTTGCTGTCTTCGTAAATTGCAAGCTGCCAAGGGCATACCCGCATTTTCCAATATAAGCGTACTTGTTTATTTTTATATGCAATAATGTCTATAATGGATCATTGTGTCACACTATGGGGCATACTACTATGGACAGTAAAATTGAAAAGCAACCATTCACACTTACAATATTAGGGACTCTCACTGACTTTACCCCTGAATTAAAACAAATTGCGAAACCCACTCCTTATACCAAGGGAGCCAAAGTAAAAGATTATCCCAAAGGAGAAACACTAAGTGTCATCTCTTTTTTAATTAAAACAAATCCACCAGCTAAAATAACGAAAGTTGACGCAAAAAATCCTTACCCCTTGCAAGCAGATGAAGTTACCGTAGTTAATGGACCTACAACAGATGGCTCCAATGTAGGAGAAAAAATTTCCTTGGGGCTGGTGGCAATCTTGAAAGCAGTAGCCAGAGGACAAACGTTAATCAACATTATTGCTCATAGTAGAGGCGCGGTTGAATCGATTTTAATAGCCCATGAATTACAAGCAATACAAAAAATGATTTCAGAATGCGTGAGTTTTGAAGAAGTATTGAAGCAGTTGGCTGAGCAGCAAACAAAACGATACAAGGGTACACCAAAAAATAACACTCCTGATATTATAGAGCCTTTAAAATCCCAAATTAATCTCATACCTAAAGAAGAGCAAGAGCAATGGTTCAATAAGTTAAAAACAAACCTGCCACATACATCAATAAACTTCTTTGGTATGGACCCTGTCCCTGGAGATTGTTTTCCAATTACTTGGTATGACGAACGTTTTTTTATATTACCGGAAATTATAAATAATGCTGAATTAATTTATTATGCAAACGAACGTTCTGATTGGGGATTTACCCCAATTTATCCTGAAGTAGTCTCTAATGAAAAACAAAACCTTGTTTGTTATTCCATGCCTGGACATCATGGGACCGGCTCAAATGGAAATGATGGTTCCCAACAAGGAATAATTGTCTGCCCTGATGGTTATAAAACCACCCATGTCCAAAAATTAATGATATATAAGATACTTAATTTCTTAAATAAGTATCATGTAGCGTTTAATGATGGCACCCAGATCTTTCATCAGTATACCGCTTTAGGAAGAAAATATTCGGGATCCGATTCTGGAGTGAAATCGATTAATGTAACCACACTTGATTTTCCAACTATTTTACGGACACTTTATGCGGCTATTGCCAAAAATCAAATTGGGTATGATGCATATAATTCAACCAATTACTCCTATATGGGGCTCACTAAGCAGCGCAGAATTCTGCATAAAGGGCGTATCTACGGTCTCTTCAATGATGTATTTACCACCTACTCTGGTTACGTTAATGAGGAACATGCCTTATTAATGCAAACTCATTTTTTCAAAATTTTTGGCCTTGATACCCAAAAGAAAGAGCTTACGGAGATGCTCAATACTGCAAGCTCAGTCCTAGAAGAAAACATTAAAAAAATTGCCAGTAAAGAAACATCAATCCTGGATTCTGAAGTGAATCGTAAAAATGTATTGGAGACATTTGGTATCGTGATTCGTCAGGTGAGCCAGCAATATTTAACTGAGAACTGGTCATCAATTGAAAAAGAACAAGAAAAAGAAACGCTACATCAAGCAATTATTGATATCTTAACTAAATTTAAAGAGCTGTCTGAGTCAGAAAATTTAACAATTAAACAGTTTGTTGCGGAACTCCTTGAATTAAGTTTCACGAGTATAAATCATACATTAGTGGTTCGCGCCCATGCCTTGAAAAAAGACTTTAATTACTTTCAAGAATCTATAGATATTCGCTTAGCCCACTTTTTTAGTGCATTATTAATGCAATTAAATCACATTGAAAATAGCCCCTCCGTTATCCTCGATGAAATTATAAGCTCTGAAGAATATAAAAAACTACCTGATCATCCCTCTGCAAGCAAAATAACTCATATTTATAAAAAATTGTCTGGAAAAGGCCTAGAGAAATACACCATTGAGCAACTTACTCAAAGCTATGAAGAACAATTTGCTGATGGTATTGAAGATTTTGCAAAGCTTTATCAGCAGATTCAAACCTTTATTTATGACCTAGCCGCATTACGCAGTATAGTCCCTAGCAAAAAAATTGAAGTAGACGAACTGTGCTTGCTAAAACAAGCTAATGGATTAATCATCACGGCTGCAGAGCGATTTTATAAAGAGAGACCATCGCATGAACTTCCTCCTATTGCCCGGGCAGATTTATTCATGAAGCTGACAGAACAACATGCCATTGAACATTTTGGTGTAATCGATCGCAGCAAAGAAAAAAATAATGAACCAGAAAAAGCGAATGTGGAGACTGGCGGTTACCTTTCCGGAGCGTTATCTTTCTTCTGGAGCCCGATGTCAAGAATGATATATGGCACTCCAGTTACCACTACTCCTAACGGAGAAATTACTCAGAATGAAAATGTCACGCCAACTCCTCCATAGATATTAATTCCTGTTCCGTAGATGATTTAAAAACACAGCAACTATAGGTAGGTTAGAAAACCTACTTATGGGCTTATTGAAACAACAACACATATCTTTAGTACTAATTCATGCCTGACTAAAGATGGTTAATATTAAATTGATATTAAAGCGTTATGATACAATTTGCATCCATATTAATCTTATAAATCATAAATCACTCATATCGCCTCTACTTCCCTTCTTAAGGATGCACACATATATCCAGTAAGAATTTCGGCTCTTTCAGAACATTCATAGCTTCATTCAAGGAAATAGATCGTCAGCAAAGCTCATCAAAATACAAAAGGCATAATTTATTGACAGTATTGCTTGCATATGTACAATGGAAAAGCATCAGTATTCCCTAACTGTAGGATAAAATGTTATTTTTCACCCACCAGTTCAATATGGAGACTGCAAGCCAGGTCAAGTATGCTCAAGAATAAAAATAACCCAATTCAATTCTCAGTAGTCAGAGAAGATCCAGAAATCGAGAAAAAAGTAATCCTTTCCTCCGGAGCAAAAGAAATTCTTCTCATTGCCTCGGGAGGCTGTACTGCACTTTCCCTGCAGGCTTACTTTCCACACCTACGATTCACTTTAGTCGACCCAAATCATACACAGATTGCATTAATACAAGAGAAAATGAGGGTCTTAGAGGAATCTTCCACCACAAAAAAAGCGGCTTTTAATGTAGAAAATGATTCTCCATTTGGTCTCAACGAGGGAGGAAATTTCGAGTCACTTTTTCGTTCGTTTAGAAATTTTATTACTGAGTTTATTTTGCCTCTAGAGGAGTTAAAAGAACTTCTGACCCAGCCTTTAGGCAAATTTCATAGCTCTCATATAAGAGCAGTGCTGTTTGAACATAAATATTGGAAGGTTGCCTTTGATTTATTTTTCCACCATAACTTTCTTGCAGCAATGTTTGGTCCAGAAGCAGTACAGCACGCTCCTAGAGATTCCTACCCGAAATATTTTAGAAAGGTGATCGAGAGGGGTCTGGAAAAAGATGACATGTCCAGAAATTATTTTATTCATCATCTGTTTTTAGGGCATTACATCAACCAGGAATCCTGCCTTCCTTATTATCTCTGCGCCCCAACTCCAAAGTATCATTTTGAATTCTTTAATAACACCATCGACAAAGTCGAAAGTTTTCACTCATTCGATCTGGTGAACCTTTCTAATATTTTTGATTGGATGGATGAAGACAAAATTAAGCATCTGGCAAATCGACTCAATCTTGAAATGAAGCCAGGAGCACGGCTGTTGACACGCCAACTCAATAATCAAAAAGATTTTATGAGGTACTTTTCCAGTCATTTTGAGCTTTTATGCGATGAAAGTGCAGAGTTATTAGCAAGCGATAGAAGTTTATTCTATTCACAAATCAATTATGCCTTGAAGGTAAAATAAGTATGGATCAGTTAGTCGAGCAAATTCTTCAAGAGACAAATTACTTAAATAATCCCTATTTTGTCCATCTAAGAGATGGTTTTTTTGATAAAAGTGATTTTGTCGAAACACAGATTCAATTTTATTCCGCTGTTGATTTTTTCGCACGCCCTATGGCTGCATTGGTATCCAAGATTCCTTGCCCTGAGCAAAGACTTGGGATTTTGCGAAACGTGTGGGAAGAACACGGAGAAGGTGAACGAGATCGGTTTCATAAATTTACCTTTCTAGTCTTTCTCCAAAGATTGGACGGATGTACTTTTGAGGACGTGAAGGCTCGCATTTTATGGCCGGAACTTCGAATTTTTAACACGACTTTGGAGGGCGTATGCAATTCAGATGATTATTTGCTCGGAGTTGGTACGATGGGGATGATTGAAAGGATGTTTTCCGATATTTCATTTTTTATCGGGCGAAACGTGGTAGCGCGTGAGTGGATCACTTCTGGCCAGCTTATCCATTATGACCTTCATGAAAAACTGGACCTCAAGCATGCGGAAGATTTCTTTGCAATTCTACGAACTGCCTGGCATGAAGAACCTGAATCACGAAACTCCATTGAGCAAGGCCTTCGATTGGGAGCCACCCTTTTTAATGGATTATATGAAGGACTGTTTCGTGCACGAAGCAGGCGCTGGCTCAACGGAAGTCTGGTAAACCATGGTATTAAAGATAAACAGGTGTTAACAGCCGAAGAGGTAAAAGTATCTGAACCAACCGTGGTATCTATTTCATGAAATTAGTACGTTTGACTCTTGCAAATATGAATCGTTATCTCGCCCAAATCCTTGATTTGGAGCGAGAAGTCACCTACCCCTACGGAGATAAGTTTTTTAAAATTGATCATGGTAAAGATTATTTTGCCTTTTTTGAGCGATTGGGAAAACTCTATTACTACATATTCGTAGATAAACATCGCGTTGCTGGAGTAGTTGCCGCAGTTTTGAGAACTGTTCCATCCCGCATCGGCATAAAAAAAATTTGGTACTATTGTGACCTGAAAATTCATCCGGACTACCGAGGCCAACACTTACCTATCAAAATGGCTTACAAAATTTATTTACGAAATTTGCTAAGCAGTTGGAATGGCTTTGGCATTTCCATGAATCCTGTCACAGGAATCAGTGAGAACCAAGCGAAACGCCTCACAAGATGGCTCAAATGGATTCCCGTAAGAGATACCCAGCTTAGCCTGTTTTCGTTAGACCATGCCTCTATGCAAAACGCTCAGCCCATTCTGAAACAGTATCGGGGCGATGTGCGATTTCTGTCGCTGGAAGGAATTAAAGATCTCGTTTTGACCCATGATCAAAGTAGAATCCCAGTTTTGCATGCGCAATTTGGAGATATGGGGAAAGGAACTGAGAAAGAGTACGAGCCACAGGAGGGTCATATCCACATGTTTTGTGCAGCATCAGAAGATCCTCTGGTTGAGGAGCTTTCAAGAATGCAGCTTTTTCCATCTTCTACGATCACGTTACTCAATTGTGGAACAAAACCCCAAAATTGGGATTGGTTATTAACGAGCGATCTCTAATTGAATTAGCGGAAAACAAACCTATGGGACAAACACATTTTAACGGGTTGGTATATACATTAGCTAATGAAGATTCAGTTGTCGAATCGGAGCTTCTTCCCGAGCATACAGAGAGAGTCATAGCGATCGCGGGGAGCGGAAGCAGAATCATTCCTCTTTTAAGCAAATCCCCGCAAGAGCTCATTTGTGTGGATCTCTCTGTAGAGCAACTTTATCTGACAGAATTAAGAATTGAAAGTGTAAGACACTTGGAGCACGATGAGTTTATTCAATTTCTTGGATATCCAACTACAAGAAGCTCTACTCAAAGTCGAGAAGATCTTTTTAAGAGGTTAATCACATTACGTCCAACCACCCAGGAGTATTTTTTAAACTCGTTTAGGATGAGCAAGTGGAACTCACTTATTTATTCTGGAAAATGGGAACAAACCGTCCGCAAATTCAGTGTGGTTATTCGCAAATTCGTAGGAAAAAAGGGATTAAAAATTTTTGACTGCAAGACCCTGGAGGAACAAAGATCTTACTATACTCATAAATTTCCCCAAAAAGCATGGCACTCTTTTTTGCGCATTTATGCTGTATTGATGGCAATCACCTGGAAGATAAAGCCAGGCATATTTCCCCAGGTAGACCCCAAAATCAGTTTCTATCATACATACAAAAAGTGTTTCGATCAGATGTTTCTGAATACTGTAGCAAGAGAAAATTACATGCTCCAATTGATCTTCTTTGGAGAAATTATTTTCGCAGAAGCACTTCCAGCAGAATGTGACCCGATCCTATTTCGTAAGGCAAAAAAAGCATTACTCCAAACTAAGGTCAGTTACATCCAGCAGGATATTATTTCAACGCTGGAAAAAAGTGAAAACAAGAGCGGATTTATTTCACTTTCTAATGCCCCCTCCTATTTTCCAAATGAAATGGCTAAGAGTTACCTTGGTCGTATTGCCTCTCGACTTTCTGAGTCTGCAACACTAGTAGTCAGGAATTTTTTGAACGACCCCACCATTGCTTGTCTCGACGGCTTCACAGATGTTTCAGAGCACTATTCTCATATCCTTGCCAAAGAAATGACAAAAACCTACGAGATACAAATTTTTCGCTATTCCAAAAGATAAAAGTGGATGTAAGGAAGCGATCTTAAAACAAGTCCCTTCCTGCCGTCCATGACGATAAAGCATAGGATTTCTTATTAAACAAGCGGCAAAAATTAGAAAAAAAATGTTTTGCTATCACCATTGAATTAGGCAAGTGCAGTTTGGTCTCTACATGAATCGCATGAATATCTTCAGGTTTTAGATAGCGGCGTAGATGTTCTAAATAATCTGGATGTTCAAGCCAGCGTTGAATCAAATTGGAGTCAACCTCCAAATGAAATTGGAGCCCCACGCTATTATGATGACAAAAAGCTTGTACACACTGACTATTTTCTAAAAGTATTTCAATGCCTGGAGCGGTCTGATTTGCAAATTGATGCCATTGAAAAACATGTGTGGGAAGATCAAACAGTCCAAATAAATCATGATCGCCACATTTGTTTACTTGTGTCCATCCGAGCTCAGGCTTGTCTAAAGCATAACAGTTCCCTCCCAAGGCTATATTCAGTAATTGGGAGCCTAAACAAATCCCTAATATTGGCATTTCTTTAGCAATTGCTATCTGCAACAATTCTATTTCGTGAATTAGATGCGGATATAAATCAAGCTCAGTAGGATGCATGGCACCGCCGAGGACAACAATGCCATGATAACGATTCATATCAACCCGCTGAAGGGGATCTCGGGCAAAATTAACATAGCGAATACGCAACTTCATCCTTCTTAAGGTATGAATAATGATACCCAATGGCTCATAAGGAGAATGTTGTAAAACCAGAATTCGTGCCATTATTATTTTTATTTGAATTAATTATTTTTAAGTATAGCCTGATGACTTTGGTAATTTGAATCCAAGACAGCTTTTTCCTTCATAGCACATGTCTAAAGATTCAACGTTCATAACAAAGAATTAGCTTGTTTGATTGCAACTAAATCTTATACACATCGATAAAAAAAGCCTAGTGCCTATTCCAGGCAGAGATGTGTACTCAAGTAACATTATACAACGCTGTTGCCAACTACCAAATGACGATCGTCCGGAGTATTGATACATTGTTGAATCGCTTCAATACGTAATACTTTAATTTTTCTATTAATTTCATGCCCTATGTATTTCGAAGCGAGATCTTTGGTGTCAATGGATTTGGCTGCTTGAAAGGCTTTGCGGAGTTGTTCTGCATAAGACTCTTCTTTTGTACACAACTCAAAAATATGTAAGCAATGCTCAAAACGTTCTTTATTATGGAACGCGCCAATGTTTGTCAATAAATCCAATAACCCTGCTGCACCCAGTTCAGGAACCCGTCGAAATTGCGGCAAATGCTTACTTGTTAATAACGCTAGATCACGGTACTGATTTGGTATGTTGTATTGTTTGCAAAACGTGCTTATTTCTTTTTGAGACTGGCTTTGCATCAAAATAGCGAAACGAGCGTATGCTGAATCTTTATGAGCAACTGCTCGTTGCAACACCTTAATGCTGGAGTCTAGTATGTCCATATCAGGGAATAAAATACTATCTGCACCACATTGTTTAAGCACATCGAAGAAATTTTCCGGATATTCTCCCATAAGAGCACGTTCCAGTTCCTTCCAGATTTGCTCAGAGCTCAGTTCACTTACTGTTCCCTTAGCAACCATCTGTTTCATAAGCACCATCGTTTCTGGTGCTACTTGAAAGCCTAAGCAAGCGGCAAAACGTGCTGTACGTAGTAATCGAAGAGGATCTTCAACAAATGCTGAGGATACATGTCTTAATATATGGTGCTCCAAATCAGCTTTTCCATTATATGGATCGATCAATTCACCCAGTTTTCCTTCTTCAAGCTGAAAAGCCATGGCATTTATCGTCAAATCCCGCCTACTTAAATCGTCCATTAAAGTAATCGCAGGAGAGAAATCAAACTCAAAACCAGCATGTCCAACTCCTGTTCGCTTTTCACATCGAGCAAGGGCATACTCTTCTCTAGTTTCGGGATGTAAAAAAACGGGAATGTCTTTTGTTTCTTGGCTGCTAAGTACAGGTTTATATCCCATATTTAACATATCGTCCCAAGTTGTACCAACAACTACCCAATCATTATCTTTGGGGAGAAAGCCGCGTAATTTGTCACGTACCGCGCCTCCGACTAAATAAATTTTCATAAGATTTATAGTATAAAATTTTCCGGTAATTGCGTATTTTATATACAGGAAGAAAAAACATCAATTCTTATGTTTATTTTTATATCGACGATATTTAGATGCTATCACTTTGTGAATTGCTCTTACACTTGAAATCTTAGTCAAATGGAGCGAGGATAATAAAAAATATTATTTATATTATAAAGAATGAATTTATTTACTGCTGCAGTTCAAGTTATTCCGGCCGGAGAAAATGTTGTACAGACAACTCCGCGGCATTTTACGTCGTTATTTTTATTCGCGCAAATTTTAAGCATACTAATTGGCGTATTCTTTCTTTTCATAGCGTTTTATATATTGCGTCCAAAAGAAAAAGAGCAAAGACGCATTCAAGATCAATTTTTATTTTATTTGATCTTGGGGATTTTTTTCGTTAGTTGCCCTTTTTTACTTGAATATTTTGGATATTGAATACGGTAAATCACTCATGCCAATCCTTAATATTCTCACACCCTTGTGTTCATTTACATTAAAGGTCATAGATTAAAAATAGTTTTATAAATTCATCGCTGATATTTTAAGTGGGATCTCTTTGTCTTATTTTCCATATTCGGAGCTGCATTTTAATATTACACGTCTGAAAATACTCTTTTTTTCAACTAAAATTAAATAATCATTAAAAAATAGGAATCGATATGATTAACATTTTTTTAAATGAAAAACTAAATACACTCTTCTTTGGCTTTATTTAAATGAAAGAAAAAAGCATTTTAAAAAAAACGGTTTTATATAATCTGACTGTTGTCTTTTTTTATGTTTCAAGTGGCCTTTTAGGACTCATGCTTGCTGTACCGCCAGGTTATGCCACCACAATCTGGGCGCCATCAGGAATTGCACTTGGCTCAGTTCTTGTATGGGGATTACGAACTTTACCAGGCATCTTTCTTTCTTCGTTCCTCCTCAATTCTTATGTAACATTTAACAATGCGGGCCATATTTTTGAGTTTTTAAATTTATTCACCGGATTAATAACAGGTTCTGGAGCACTACTCCAGGCATTATTTGGCTGGTGGCTTGTCAAACGTTTTGTTCGTTTGAATAATCCATTGCATCTCCCTAAAGATATTCTTCTTTTTGCACTTCTCACAGGGCCGGTTTCTTGTGTTGTTGCCGCAACCATTAGTAATGTGGGACTATGTTGGTTAGGAGTAATATCCCCTGAAAACTTTTCATTAAGCTGGGTTACCTGGTGGATAGGAGACAGTATTGGAATACTAATTTTTACTCCTGTTTTTCTGATTTCATTTGCCAAGCCTAGAAAATTATGGGAGTGCAGAAGATTACCCATTCTACTTCCTTTATGCTTGACGTTCATTATAGTTGTTATTGCCCATATATTTTATAGTCATGCAGAATCAAAGCGAGTGCAATCAAAATTCACTGAATTAACCCATTATAAATTTAGTCAAATGACCGAGAAGCTTAAATTAGTAAATGAAACCGCTCATACAATTTCTCTTTTTCTAGCAACAACTCCCACTATAAATAAAGAAGATTTTCAAAAACAAGGAGCTTTATTATTGCGAGAATATCCAATGATTCAATCCATACAATGGGCACCTAAAGTAACCAACCGAAATGATTTTGAAAAAAAATATCAGCTTGAAATATTGGATAAAAACCATGGAAATTCCTCCAGGAAGAAATCATTGTATTATCCTATTCTTTTTACAGTATCAAAAAATACTAATATTTTTCATGATGGTTATAATTTATTAACCAATCCAAATCTTGTTAATCGTCTAAATACTCCAAATAATACTCCGAACAAAGCCCCTGTAATATTGGGTAATGAAGGTAAAATAGATAAGATGCTCATTATTTCTGAGATATACCGAGAAAATCAACTTGCAGGATTTACTATTTTACAAATTAATTTTATTAAACTTTTCAATCAAATTTTTGATAATTTTTTAAATTACTCAAACCTCACGATTAAAGTAAATTCACCTGACTTAAAAATCAACCCTATTTTTGAGATTTATAATAATAAAATACAACAGGATCAAACTGGGTTATTTAGTATTACTTATAGACAATACTTTTCCGACTCAGAATGGAATATCACGGCTATTTTATCTCCGTATTTTTTCCATCGTGAATACTCCTGGTATGTATGGTCTGCATTAACAGCAACTCTATTTTTTTGTGTACTAATGAATATTATTTTATTTATTCTCTATGGACAGCGCTACTTAATCCAATATCTTGCCAAAGCAAAAACCATGCAACTCAGAACAGAAAAAGCAAAAAACCTCCTCCTATTAAATGCAGCTAGCGAAGGCATATTGCGAATAGATTTAAATTACAAAATCACTTTTATCAATCCAGCCGCTGAAAAATTACTGGGGTATTCAAGTAATGAATTAAAAAATGAATCCATAACTAAAATTCTTAATAAACAAATAACTACCCCCTCTTCTGACTCAATTGAAAACTCATCAATTTATCAAGCCATCCAGAGTGAAACCATAATCAAAGCAAAAGAGGCGGTATTCTGGAAAAAAGATCATAGCTATTTTGGAGTGGAATACACCTGTATCCCTATCATAATAAATCATAAGCTTACAGGAGCTGCTATTATTTTTAGTGACATTACTGAACAACTTGAAAATGAGAAGAAGCTAATAAAAATGGCTCATTACGATCCTTTAACCAAATTACCTAATCGTTTGAGCTTTTTCGACTACCTGGAACAAGCCTTAGCACGATCTTTAAGAAACAACACCCAATTAGCTGTATGTTTTATTGATGTTGATAATTTTAAAATTATCAACGATACCTATGGACATGTTTGTGGTGATAAACTATTAATGGCTTTGCCCGGAATTATCATTCCCCACTTGCGAGAAATTGATTATTTTGCACGAATAGGTGGAGATGAGTTTGGATTGATTATTGAAGAAATAAATCAAATTGAGGATTTGATTAAAATATTCGAGCAAATTTTAGCAGATTTTCATAATCCAATAAAAATAGACAACCACTTCATCAAAACATCCGTCAGCATTGGAGTCGCAATGTATCCTCAAAATAGTTCAGATACACAAACACTTTTTATAAACGCTGATACTGCTATGTATCATGCCAAAACAAAGGGTAAAGCCACTTTCTCTTTTTTTAAGTGAAGTGATCACCAATTCTGCAAGTTATTTACCGAGATAGCCAATGACAGAGAGAAGAAAACAACAGAATTATCTCAACAGCATACCCCCTATAAAAAGTTGCTCCCTTTAAATGATAACCTTATTACCGAACCTCGAGTTAAAGAAAAAGTAATCTATACTTAAAGAAATTCAATCAGGAAGACGGAAAACATGAAACAAACAGGGATGGTGCTGCAAGGAGGAGGTGCACTAGGAGCCTATGAATTTGGTGCCTTAAAACAACTTTATGAAAATCCTCAATTCTCACTCGATATTGTTTCGGGAGTTTCTATAGGTGCTATCAATGCCGTGGCCCTTGTTGGATCTAAAGATGAACCCATCGCGACTCTTGAAGCAATGTGGGAAGAGTTTACGATTTTTTCATCTCCTTTTCTAAATGATAAGTTAAGTTCCTATTTGGCTTTATTTGGCAATCCATCCTTTTTTTATCCACGAACTGACTATTGGAATTTAGCAGATTGGACCAGTTTTTATTTCACTAAGCCTTTACACCAGTTATTAGAAAAGTATATTGACTTTAAAAAAGTAAATAATACCTCTACGCGTTTAATTCTTACTGCAACAGATATTGCTACTGGCAAGATAAAAACATTTACAAATCAAGGTAAAGATCGAACAGAAATTACCCCCTTGCATGTTTTGGCGAGTGGCAGCTTGCCACCTGGTTTTCCTATGACCATGATAAAAAATACCTATTTTTGGGATGGAGGTTTATTTGAAAACACACCGCTCTCCCCTGTTTTAGAATGCCTTGATCCTGATCCTGAGGTAAAAAAACAAATTATTGTCATCAATCTTTTTCCGAGCAAAGGCAAAATACCTGCCAATATGGCTGACGTTTTTGACAGAATTTTTGAAATTCAATTCTCCAATAAGATCCGATTTAATAAAGACTTAACGGTAAAAATTAATGAATATATTGAGGTAGTAAATGAAATTGATAAAATTGTTCCTCCTGATAGCCCTATCAAACGGCTACCAGGATACCAACGTCTAATCAATTACAAATACATTGAAAATATCCTTTATATTGAAAATAAGGATCCAGAAAATGTAAGCGCACCTTTTGATTTTTCTTCCAACACAATTAAAAGGAGAATCGCTGCGGGTTATCGAGATGCAAAAAGAGCTTTAATGTCGCTGAACTCATGAACTTGTTACATCAAATCAACAGTCAAAAAATTGCTGTAGCATCCTACAAACAAATAACTTAAAAGATCAGGCATACCAATATCAAGCTAATTCAGCCTTTACACTAGTTGCTTATAGAAAATACAGTCATGAAACCTGTATAATAATCAATCTATGACTATTTAAGGTTGTTTTGTGCTCTATAGCACAGGTTCTGGATAACTAAATCCCTTTTAGAAAAATTAAATTGTTCATCTTTAGTGAGGTTTATGTATGAGGATTTTCAAGTTGAGCAGGTTAAGCGTTTTAATGCTCGGGTTGACTGGTTTGTTAACTATAAGTGAGTATGCTTTCTCGCAGAATCAATGTCAGGGTGGCGGGATGTCGGTGCGCTTTGACTTATCAAAAACCAACAACACACATATCGAAAATAGAAACACATATATTGTTGTGCTCGGTATTGATCCAACCACTAAAAAACATGCTTATGTTAAATTTAATGATGGGAATCATATTGGTACGCTTGTTGATATTACTGATATAAAGATGAATGGAAAAGACTATGGTATTTCATTGTCTGAATTAACCCCTAATTCAGGCGGAATAGCGCAAGCCTGCATACCCCATCTTACTTCTGGCAGAATTTATATTTCTTTTGGAAATACTCTGGATATACCTACAGACAAGGACTTGCTAACTCCAAAACAACCAGATGTAAACAACCCTCAAACAACTACAAATGGAACACTCTTTGATAAGGTTGAATTTAATTATAGTACCAGTGGTGAAACTGTGATTAACCCGACTGGCGTTGACTTTATTGCTATCCCTTATACCATTCAACAAGCAGGCCATGAGTACGGTCATTTTGGCGGACTCAATGCGGTCATTAAAAATATGAAAACAATCATTTGCCGTAGTGCAGGTGAAACAATAGACTCCCCAGGGTGCAATCAGCGGTGGCTCAAATCGGAATGGTCCAGTCTGGTTGTTTACAATTCAGCAAACTCCTTAATGCGAATCGATGCCCCTGGAAGATTTGGCCATCGATTTAGTGGATATTTTACCAACTATATCAATGAACTAAGCAGGTACTATTCTTCTTCGATAGAGCGTTCTATCAAAATTGATTTGAAAGAATTAAATAAAGGTATTTGGTCAGGAGCTTTTGAGCCTAACAGTCAAACATTAGTTTTTTCACGTGATGGCGAATCCGGCCCTGAAACCTTGTCTTATAATCTGGGTTCACCACAGGTGAGTAATTCAATTTTAATGGGAGCGCAAGCGCCGTTTAAAAATAAAAACGCTGTGGACGCCACTATAGCACGAGATCTGACTTCTGCCATTGTTTCAGGTATGTTAATGCGTAAAGAATCAGCCTTTATTGGTAAAAATTTCTTTGATGCACAAGGCAATCCGGTTTTCAGAAACAAACAACAAATGCAAGAACTGTTAAAATACTACTTCAACAACGTTGATCATTCTGTTGACTATAATGTAAATCAATGTGGCGCTACTAAAGATGCCCCCTGTGTGAATGTTTATTCCGAGGCCATGCATGCGTTGAGTTTTGATAAAAACATAGATCATCCACAAGAAAGCTATTTAAATTCCTACGCCTTCTCCTATGATGACTTTCTAGGTATGGATGGTACAAATACACAGACCGATGCAAAGCCTGCAACGATTGTGATCGGCGATATGAAAAATCGAAAGATTCCACATATAGATTTGTAACAGTTGGAAGGCTCACCCAAAGGATGTAAATGATGATTTTCAATAGGCAATATTGACCTTTGGGTAGAGTAAAATGGTATTGGTCATTAAATTGAAATACCATTTGGTAATCAATTAATTTTTTTGACCATACTCCCACAATTTATGAGTTCTAAGCTACACCACAGCTCACATCATTTGTGATGGGATTATTGTTTGGCTTTATTGGATGGGTAATTAATATTATTTTAGTTTTGCTATCAATGCATTACTCAACACAACACATTATCATTATTAAGTAATATATTGTCTGGTAAATGCTCGCTTAAGTTTCAAAGTTACTGTCTTGCACTCTTCGCAATCTCTTCGGTAATCTTCTGATCTTAAATAACTTTCATATACAATAGATTCCAAAGGCTCTTAATAAAATTACAGTTAACTCTTACTTCATTGATTGATTTTTAATCTAATAATGTTTTTTGGTTTGTGCTAACATGTAGAACCATAGCTTTAACGAGAGCAGCCAAACCTGACGCCTAAATACTAGCATTCCGAAGTATCACAGATATAATTAGTAACAATCACAAATCAGTAATAACTACTCATTACTATAATTAAGGGAGATATTTGAATGGCAGATAAGGACAATAAACAAAAATTCACGACAACAGATTCAGGGATACCAGTACCAAGTGATGAGCATTCTCTAACCATTGGACCAAACGGTCCTATACTTTTACATGATCATTATTTGATCGAACAAATGGCAAACTTCAATCGTGAAAAAATCCCAGAACGTCAACCACATGCAAAAGGTGGTGGAGCATTCGGGCATTTCGAAGTAAGTGAAGATGTCAGCAAATACACCAAAGCTGCTGTTTTTCAGCCAGGAACAAAAACCGATGTAGTTCTCCGCTTCTCAACTGTTGCCGGCGAGCGAGGAAGTCCTGATACCTGGCGCGATCCCCGTGGATTCGCTGTGAAATTCTACACCAGTGAAGGCAACTTCGATATGGTCGGGAACAACACCCCTGTTTTCTTTGTACGCGATCCAATGAAATTCCAGCATTTTATACGCTCTCAAAAGCGTCGTGCTAATAATAACCTGCGTGACCATGACATGCAGTGGGATTTTTGGACCCTTTCTACAGAATCTGCCCATCAAGTAACATGGCTGATGGGGGACCGCGGGATCCCAAGAAGCTGGCGCCACATGGATGGCTTTTCAAGCCATACTTACATGTGGGTTAATACTCAAGGTGAAAAGTTCTGGGTAAAGTATCACTTCAAGACCGATCAGGGGATTGAGTTTCTGACTCAACAAGAAGCTGATCGCTTGGCAGGTACAGACGGTGATTACCATACTCGTGATCTGTATGAAGCTATAGAAAGAGGCGAGTTTCCAAGTTGGACACTTCACATGCAGATTATGCCGTTCAAAGAAGCGGAGACTTATCGTTTTAACCCATTTGATCTAACAAAGGTTTGGCCACACGCGGACTACCCTCTCATCAAAGTCGGTAAGCTGACCCTGAACCGTAATCCGACTGATTACCACACCGAAATCGAGCAAGCGGCGTTTGAACCTAACAATATGGTGCCAGGAACAGGGATCAGCCCGGATAAAATGCTTCTTGCAAGGGTATTCTCCTATGCCGATGCACACCGAGCACGATTAGGTGTGAATTACAAGCAGATACCTGTTAACAAACCCAAGTGTCCTGTCCACAGCTACAGTAAAGATGGTGCAATGCGTATTGAAAACGTCTTAGACCCTGTTTATGCACCAAACTCTAAAGGAGGTCCAAAAGCAGATAGTTGGAGAAATCCTGAGGTAGCGACTTGGGAAACCCATGGGGAATTCGTACGTGCAGCATATACCCTCCGTAAAGATGACAATGACTTCGGACAAGCAAATACCCTCGTACGGAAAGTAATGGACGATGAAGCACGTGAAAGGCTAGTTAGCAACGTCGTTGGCCACCTGAAAGATGGTGTCAGCGAACCTGTGCTAAAAAGAGCATTTGAATACTGGAAAAACATTGATCAGCAACTTGGTGAGCGTATTGAGCAAGGCGTAAGAAAAGCTGGTCATTAAAAAATATCAGGATTGGGTACTGCCTCGAGCGATACTCAATCCATTGAAAAGTCCAAATTAATCGGTTTATATCTAACTGCTTTTAAAAAAAAGTGTTACATTAAAAATATAAAATTATTACCTATTTAGCCATGCAAAAAATTCCTGGTATCCTCGCGTTTTTGAGCCCCTATTTGCGGCAAAACAAACGCTATCTTTGGGTTTTTTTCATTACAGTCTTTTTTGCTGGACTCGAAAGCAGCTTTCAGGCCTATCTGATGAAGTGGGTAATCGATGTTGTCAGCTATACCCCCAAAGAATCCCTTTTACCTCATATCACTCTTCCTGCATGCCTTTATGTCAGTATGGATCTTTACCATAATCTCACTATGCGTGCCTATTTATATGCTGTGATGAAAATGTACCCTGCTGTTAAAGCAAAAATCATTGATGATCTCTTCCATTACATCAGCAAACACAGCATCCATTTTTTCCAAAGTAATTTGGCTGGAGATATTGCCAGTAAAATACAGGATGTAAGTAATGGTACAGAGCCTTTAGTTCGAAATTTTTTTGAAGGATTTATAGCCAGACTTGCGACACCAGTAATTGTCACATTTTTCTTAGCAACTGTATCTTGGAGTTTTTCCTTAATATTTATTATATGGTCTGTGTTATTTGTTTTTATAACATTGAGGCTTTCTCAATCCGTGGGAAAATCCGCGGAACTTTTCGCCCACAATAAAAACCAGATGAGTGGAAGATTGATGGATGTAATTAGCAATATTATTACTGCAAAAATCTTTGGCCAAACCCAATTTGAAAAAGAACACTTGGGGCTAAGCCTAACCTCATTAAAAGTTTCGGAACAACACGTTCAATGGGATTTACTAAAACTACACTTTTTCCAAGGGATTATGACATTCACGTTACTAGCAAGTTTTATGAGCCTTTTGATTTATGGACGTATTTATGCTGATGTAACGCCAGGAGATTTTGCTTTTGTTCTGACTTTACTGATAACCAGCCTGAATCACATTTATGTACTGGGGCAAACGATAGGCGACACCATTAAAGGTATTGGCGAATTTCGTCAAGCCATGAATGTACTAATGTTACCCCATGATGTGGTCGACCTTCCTGATGCGAAACCTCTGGTACTCACAAGAGGAGTAATCGATCTGGAAAATATAGATTTTGGATACAATCCTGAAATGCTTTTGTTCAAGGATTTTAACTTACGCATTGAATCAGAAGAAAAAGTGGGTATTGTTGGAACCTCGGGGGCTGGGAAGTCAACCTTAATTCATTTGCTTCTGCGTCTTTTCGAACCTTTTCGTGGTAAAATAACTATCGATGGACAAAACATAGAAACAATCACCATCAACAGTTTACGACGCGCCATCACACTAGTCCCTCAACAAGTCGACTTATTTCACCGTTCCATCTTGGATAATATCCGCTACGGTTATATTGAAGCATCTGAGGACGAGATATATCATGCAGCCAGATTAGCTGAATGCGATACATTTATCCAACAACTACCCGAAGGATATCATACTCTGGTGGGTGAGCGAGGAATGAAACTCTCTGGCGGGCAAAAACAGCGCATCGCTATTGCACGAGCTTATTTGAAGCCAGCCAAAATTCTGATCATGGATGAGGCTACATCAGCTCTCGACTCGATTACCGAAAGCTATATTCAAAATGCCTTGACATACATCATGCAAGGTAAAACGACTATTATTGTAGCTCATCGACTTGCCACATTAAAACAAATGGATAGAATACTGGTATTAGAGAAAGGCCAACTATTAGAACAAGGTCAATTCCAGGAGCTAATCCAAAGAGATGGACCATTTCGTTATATGTGGAAACAGCAAGCTTTTATATAATGGTAAATTCTTGGCGATGAAATCATCGTGTTCCCTTCTCAGTCAATATACCTTATTTAAAAAGATACAAATTAGTCATGAATGGTGATAAGATTGGCAGTTTAATCATATTTCACTCTTTAAATCAAAGGGTTAGTATACTAAATTTGATTAAAACCCCCTCCTTATTGGGGTGCTCAATCATAAAATAATAACAATTAACAATGGTTTTAAAATGTCTCATCTTTTACTTAAATTCGGGTTATTGGGTTCAGGAACCGGTAGTGCTGTAGGATTAGGTTTAGGCGCTTATTATGGCGGTGTCTTAGGTGCAGTAGGAGGTGCTGCATGTGGCCTGGTTCTGGGTCCTCCAGCTCTATTAATCACCTCCATAGCGATTGGTTTGGCATGTCTAACTGCCGCGGCTGCTGTGGCTGTGCCCTGCTTTCTTGGATATCTATTAATGAAAGCAGTGCTTGAAGCATGTATTATTACCACCAAAGATACCATGGCTTGCTGTCTTTGATAGTAATTCCATTCTACAATCTCAAGATGTGGGTTGGCCAAAGGCCATAGCCGCCAAGCTAAAAAGCATTCGATGTTTCATGCTCAACAGCAAGTACTTCTATCATCCCCGCGCAGGCAGTTTTATATTGGCAGTGTTCGATCATGGATGGATTCCTGCCTTCGCAGGAATGACAACATCCATATTTAAGTAATCCTAAACATACACTTTATTCTTTTGCCAAACCTGGTTTAAGTTTTTTTTCTTGATAATCTCCTAAAATGACACAGACCAACCCTATGATTAGCATGACAAGAGAGATCAAAACGCTGGGGGTTGGTTTTTCTCCAAGAAATAATAACGAACACATAACCCCAACAATTGGTACACCCGTTAAAGATAAAGATGTGGTAACAGCAGGAAAACGTTTGCTTATTTCAACAGCCCCCCAAAAAGCTAAACCTGT
Organism: Legionella parisiensis; assembly: GCF_001467945.1. Classification (GTDB taxonomy): domain Bacteria; phylum Pseudomonadota; class Gammaproteobacteria; order Legionellales; family Legionellaceae; genus Legionella; species Legionella parisiensis. The sequence goes on along the minus strand of NZ_LNYQ01000013.1, from coordinate 984,721 downwards.
AGCAATCGTTCCGATATAAAGATTCAATAATATAGAGAATGTGGTCCAATGGATCACAGGATGTGGTTCAAAAATAAGAGCGCTGATAGCAAGGATTATTGTACCCACTAACAAGTGCCACGGCATAAGTTGCAATATAGACGATTGGGAGGGAACAAAACGCACATGAAGAATAGCAATCGCCCATAATAGGGCTGATAAGAATAATGCAGCGCTGCCTAATAACGCATTGTGATTTGACCAATTAAAATCGAATGGATTAAAAAGTACTATGATTCCTAAAATACCAATAACTAAACCCAACGCTTTGATTAAATTTAAACGCTCATTGAAGAAAATAATCGCTATGGGAGCCACCCAAAGAGGAGTGGAGTAGACTAAAATAACTGCATGCCCTACCCCATTGTAAAAGAGGCCAAAATTGACTAATACGGTGAAAAGGCCAACTTGTAATGCACCAACAGAAAACAAATGAGGAATATCCCCCCGCTTGGGAAAAGTATATTTTTTCTGAATAATCACTAATAAAAAAAGAAATAAGCTGCCCATGATCATTCGTGTAAAACCAAACCATTGGGGCGGCATAAAGTTCATCGCTAATTTCATTAAGGGCCAATTCATACCCCAAACCAATAAAACAAAAGCTAATAATAAAATATTCATGATGATGCTCTATTCCCAGATTTGAAAAATTGATGTCCTTCAATAAAAATGAAAAGCCTCTGACCTATGGTGGTAATACATTAAATAAAAATATTGGTTTTATGTCCTCTTCAGGAAGAATGAAATGAGTATAACTCACTTACAACCTAATTAGATGAGGAATAAGTGCTCTACAGGGATAAAATTTATAAAATTTTTACAAATTAATTATTTTACTCAACGATTTCTATCATCTCTTTTTGATATAATTGACCATATATGTTGTATAGGAACGTTTTCATGTCTACAAACAAAGATAAAGTTAAGGAGCTAATCAGCAGTATACGCAAGGATCGCCAAATAACAGGCAGCACAGATACTCCCGAAGATTTTGTCGATGTAAGAAATCATGTGTCGCAAACCATTCTAAACTATTTAAACGACTTAGAAAAAACCTTAGACCAAGATGATGAAAAAACCCTTTCTCAGAAATTAGGTTCATTAAGAGTTTTAAGCCTGACTATATGTGGTTATGCTCTACTTAATGGTGGATTGGAGCTTATGCATAGGGTGAATGAGTTCTTTACTGGGAAAGACAGGGCAGATTATAAACTGTTAGCGGATTTAGGTGAGAATGTAATAGAAACAGCAAAAAACTTTAATGCACTTCTTGATGATTCATCAAAAAATTTAGGTGAAAAGGTTTGGCTCACAATGAAAGCTTATGGAAAAGCAGTACTAAGCGGCGTTGCAGGATTGTTCAAAGGAGTTCAACATGGGTTTAATAAAGGAGAAGGACTAATCGATACTGTGAGCAGCATGGGTCAAACTTCAGTGGCCGAAGGTTGGGCTGGTTTTTATAAACGATTTTCAAATGAGTTAGCTAAGGCAACCATGAATTCAATGAAAGAATCTATGAGTGCTATGAGAAATTCCTCCACCTCCGAGGTCACTTTGGATACTTCCGTCACTGATGAGCGAGATTTATCCCTCTCATTTCAATAATAAGAACTTTGTTTATCCAAAATTTTCTCCTACCGATGCATTTCATTCCCTTTAAGGTATAAAATTCAAAATATACCCTAAAGGGGATTAAATTGAAATTATCCATTTTAGGGTATATAATTAAAATATCCCCACTAAGGTATCAATTCATACAGGAACATTTATGCTGATTCACTCCTCTCTGGAACTGGCATTGTTGTTAAAAAATCAACGCAAAAAACTGAAATTAAGCCAGGAAGAAGTTGCTGCTTTAGTGGGTTTAAAACAAAAAACCATTTCCGCAATCGAGAATAACCCAGAAAACATGAGATTAAGCACTTTATTTCGGATATTATCCGCTCTTGATTTGGATTTAAAAATATTAACAAAAAATGAGTCCAATACAACAACCAATCAATGGAACGATGAATGGTAAAGAAGAATCAAATTCTTTATGTCTTAATGAATGGCATTTTAGTGGGGATGCTTGAGAAAACATCTCAGGGAGGATTGAAGTTCACTTATCATCAAGACTGGTTAAATCAAGCAGGAGCCCGCCCTATTTCATTATCATTACCTCTTGTTGAACAAACCTATACTGGTGATGTGGTATATAATTTTTTTGATAATCTGCTCCCAGATAATCACCAAATCCGCGCACGAATCCAAGCACGATTTCAAATAGCAACCAGCCAACCATTTGATCTGCTGGCAGGTATTGGCAGGGATTGCGTGGGGGCCATTCAGCTTATCACAGCTCCATTAGCTGAATTCCAGAGAACAATTAAATATAAGCCATTAACAGAGCAAAAAATCGCTTCAATCTTACGAAATTATCAAATAAACCCTCTAGGCATGAGCCAGGAAGAAAATGATTTTCGAATTTCTATTGCGGGGGCCCAAGAAAAAACTGCTTTTTTATATCATGAGAACCAATGGTGCGAACCGCTTCAGGAAACACCAACTACACATATTTTTAAATTGCCTATCGGCATTATTGCTCACCAACAGATGGATTTACGAGACAGTTGCGAAAATGAATGGCTGTGCTCTCTTCTTGCAAAAAGCTATGGATTACCAGCCGCCGACTGTGACATTCTTCATTTTGAAGATATAAAGATTTTATCGGTAAAACGGTTTGATCGCCGACTATCTCGGGATGAAAGTTGGATCATGCGCTTGCCTCAAGAGGACTTATGCCAAGCGTTAGGAGTTTCTTACAACATCAAATATCAATCGGACGGAGGTCCTGGTATTAAAGAGATTATGAAATTATTGCTTGGTTCAGTAAACTCGACTTCAGATCGCGATATGTTTTATCGTGCTCAAGTTTTTTTCTGGCTCATTGCTGGAATTGATGGCCATGCTAAAAACTTCAGCCTTTTTATCGAATCTGAAGGTAAATACAGACTGACACCTTTATACGACATGATGTCTGCATATCCACTGATAAAGAAAAAACAATTGCAAATTCAGAAAATTAAAATGGCGATGGCCTTAAAAGGTAAAAATAATCATTACCACTGGTATACTCTGCAACGTCGGCATTTTACAGATACCGCAAAAGAGGCAAGTTACTCTCCAGAAAGAGCGGAAATAATTCTTAATGAAATGCTGGAACAAACAGATTCTGTAATCCAGAAAGTCTCCAAACAACTTCCTTCCTCATTCCCTAGTAATATTTCTGAGCCCATATTTGAGGGATTACGAAAAACAAAACAAAAATTAGAACAATAACAGTTTTCAAACTCGATAGATTTAGAGTAAAAAAAACAATTAGATTATCATCAAAAATTCTCATAATAAATAAGAAATTATAAAAAATTATACTTTTTTGAAAAATGTCTACTATATTTATTTTTAAATAATAAAAAAAAATTTAGGGGATATCATGTTACTTCGATGGGCCGGTGTAACGTTTTTGTCTTGCATACTTACCTCTCCATGTTTTGCCGAAGAAAAAGAAATTGCGATTACAATTGATGATTTACCCTTTGTTGGTTCTGGTTCCAGCACACCGGCAAGCCTGAAAAGAACTCAAAATCGATTCATGGCTATAGTCAATGCTCTTGTTAACAATCAAGTCCCAGCTACTGGATTTGTCATTGGTGAAGCAGTTGCGAAAAATGAATGGGATCTTTTAGAAACATTTCGTAATCAAGGCTTTGCTCTAGGTAATCACACTTATACTCATAAAAGCCTGAACAATATGAGTGCTGATAAATACATAGCAGATATAGATCGTGCTGATACTGTTTTAGCGCCTGTACTGACAGAGCCTAAATATTTTCGCTATCCCTACCTAGCTGAAGGTACTGGCCAAAAAAAACAAAAAGTGCATGACTACCTGGCTGCACATCAATACACCATTGCCCCAGTAACGATCGATAGTAAAGACTATGAGTTTAATGCACGCTTCTACAGGATACCTTATAGAAAAAGAGCGCAAAATCTACCATCATTTAAAAAACGTTACTTGGCTTACATTTGGCAACAGACATTGAGAGCCGAGAAAAATGCTAAAGGGAAAAATGTCAAACAAATTTTATTAATTCATGCAAATCTTCTTAACAGTTTATGTTTAGAAGACATCATTGAAATGTATAGAAAAAATGGATACAAATTTATTAGCCTAGCTGATGCCTTAAAAGACAATACAGCTCAATCCTTGAATAATAATACAGAGGCCTTCAATAGCGCTATGCCCTCACTAAAAGAGTCAGGACAAAAATCCGAGGTTAATTGATACCTGACCGCCCTCTCCCGACAGGGAGGGGCGAGGAAATTAAACTTATCCGGAAATCAATTTGTTTTTCTCTAAGCGGGATATTGCATGTTTAGGCAGGAGAATCCAGTAATGCCCCCTATTCTTCATATGACCTGCAATTAGAGTTGCTTTTTCACCACCACCCCAAAAAACATCCCCACGTACTTTACCACGTATTGCTCCACCAGTATCTTGAGCAATCATCAAACGTTGCATGGGTTTATTTTTATCGGGATTCTTGCTGTCAGGACGCGTAGTAGTTAGCCAAAGAGGAGCTCCCATAGGAACCCATTGCTTATCAATAGCGAGCGAATAACCAGGTGTTAAAGCCACACCTTGCGAACCTAAGGCAACTCCATACGACATTTTACGGAAGAAAACAAAAGATTTATTTTGATTGATCACTTTATCCATCTGCTTGGGATGAGCTTCCAAATAACGTTTTATTGCCTGCATGGACGCATTATCTTTAGTCATAACTCCTTTTTTAATCAACACTCCGGCAATCGCAGTATAAGGTTTGCCATTTTGTGCATCATAACCAACATAAAGGTTATTACCATCTTCAAGCTCAATTACTCCTGAACCTTGAATTTCCAAAAACAAACGATCTATAGGGCTATTAATCCATACTAAAACGCGTGCTTTTCCCTTAAGTGCACCATTATTAATTTGTTCGCGAGTGTAATAAGGGACGAATTTTTTACCTTCTATCCTTCCTACGATGCCACGACTTTTTAAATCATTAAAAAACAAACCTAAATCAGTAGTTATAAGATCATCTGGTGTCTCGTAAATAGGAACATGAAACTCTTTGGATTTAGTATAACTTCCTTTAATTGCAGGCAAATAATAACCTGTAAATAAACCAGGTTTTTCACCAGTATCAGTAAACTCTACCGGAATGAACCATTTTTCAAAAAACTGTTTGGCTTCATTTTCAGCTTCGGGAGAAATCTTTAAAGCCACTTCACACGCTGGTTGCCAATCTTTTACTTGTAAATCGATCTTTTCCGTTCCGACAATCTGCTCCGGATTTTGCTTGATAAAAGCACGGCAAGAAGTCTGAAAAGTCAGTAAAGACTTTTTTAGATTCGCTGATTTCCAACCAGGTAAGCGATTAAAATCAGCTTGTCTGAACATGGTTGATGGATGCTTTACTGGCCAAAACCACCATATAGAAATACTCAAGGCAATTAAGGCTAAAAAAAATATAATAGAGATTATTTTCGTTTTCATAGGCGGACAATTTTTACACGTTATGGAATTTTTTGCAACAAACAATAACAAAATTTTAACATTAAGCTCGTGCAAAAAACCCATAATCTGCAACAGCAGCTTCTAATAATGATATGATTTTAATTAATTTTTTTGGAACGTACAAATAAAACAATTGTATCAATGTGCAACTACAAAAAAATTAATGAATGTGTAAAACCAATTGATTTAAAGCGTTGAGATAAGCTAAAAAGCCTCTTAAATCGTCATCGGGAATTTGAAAAGAAATCATTTTTTTACTCATTTCTGATAACAAATCCTGTAATTGATGGCTTACCATCAGTCCATGCTCCACATCATGTATTTCAAAAGCCATCCAAATCTCCTGTTCACAAGAGGATAATTCATATCCCAATAATTGAGCTGTTTTTTTAACTTTTTCTCTATCAATAGCCAATAAAATATGACTTATAGTGGCCTGTATTATTACTAAAGATTCAAAACGCTTTGTCAGCTCTGTTAACAGGTTCTTTTTTTTGGAGCTTAGCGGTTCATCAGCGAGCGACTCAAGCAATCCTCGGGAAGACCAAAATAAATTTGCCAAATCATGCAATTTTATTTGGTTTGCTGATGACAAGAGAATTTGCTTTAAATTCTGTCCCATATAAACATAGAGTTTATTAAGGTAACGATTTAACATAGTCCAAACATCGGAACGCCAAATAAGATTTGCGACAACAAAACTCGCAACAATTCCAATTACTATTCCGCCCAAACGCTGTAATGGAGGTGCTAAATAAACAGGTGGCCCTCCTTCTTGGGCAAGAGAAATAATCAAAGCGATATTTGCCTGTAACCCAATATAAGAATATTTGGGCAACTTAAACATAAAATAAGAAAATCCCCAAATTGAAAAAAAGAATATTAAAATGAAATCATAAAGTGTCATCTCAATTAGAAACAAAGAAAATATAGCAATCCCTCCACCCCAGATACAGCCAAGTAAACGATAAACGCTCACACTTTTCATTTCAAAAAGATGTTTACGAATAGAAAGCACGAGACTACTGATAATTCCATTTAAACCACCAGACCAATTACTTATCATCCAAAAACCTAAAGCCAAAATAACCGAAAGCCCTGCTTTAATACTGCGTTTAATGACATCGATATCCGTACGAATGCGTTCCTGTGTTTTTAAGACATGGTGTTTTGCTGTCATGCCACAAGGAATAGGGCTAAATAAAGACTGCATCAAAAGAAGACTGTGATTCACTTGATGCAAGAAATGAATCAATGCGTGAACAAAGGTACTCTTCACAACAAATTGCTGCTTTTCAATGCCCCTATTTGCATTAGGGATCAAAACAGAGGAAATATCTCCATTACTTTGCCTCTGTTTTACATGTTTTTCCAGTTCTTCGATTGCAGGTCCTGTTTTTAATTCTTTAGGAATATCTATGTGATTAGAAAGTGCGATTTGTAGGTGGGACAGATCTGATTGAACCGCATTCAATAATGGCTTTATAGGTAATGATTGTACAATGGTTAAATCGCTATGCCTTGGAGAAATGAGAATAAGATAGTGTAACTGTCGTGATAAATCATAAAAAATATCCAATAAAGCACGCACCTGATCAACCCTGGCTTTAGTAACCCCTAATTCATGAGTCATAGCCCCAATAAGTTCTACTGCTTTCCGTAATTTTCTTTTTATTTTTATAGTGTTTTGTGATAGCAAGTCAAAATCGGGCTTACCTTCAAACAACATCGTAAGTAATTGATCCAATTCAGTTGAGAAATCAGTAAAAAAACCATGAAGCTGTACTGTAACATTATCCTTTAAATGATTGGGAAAAATAAAATAGGCGCTTATTGCTGCTACCAAAACACCAATCCCAATCTCAACAGGTCTCCAAATTGCCACGAAAAACGCATTTTGCGGATTCATCGCAATTTGCGAAATAATTATAAATGCACACAGTGCTCCTAATAAATAAGCATAACCATTAGGACTGAAACTGTAATAATAGGAGCCCATGCACACGATTAAAAAGCAAGAAAGCAAATAAAGTAAAAAACTGTTGGCGACCAGTCCTGCAACGTAGAACCCCAAAAATGCTCCCGCAATAGTGCCAATAATACGCATAGAAGCTTTATCAATGATGTTGCCAGTGTATAAATTCGAAACGATAACAACACTCATTCCTGACCAAAATGGTGTTTCCAGATGAAATTTAAAGGAAATCAAAACGGCAATCAATGCGGCAAATGCTGTTCTTATGGCAGCTCTGTTTTCAACAGTTTGAGGCCAGAAAAACACGATTCACCTGTATGTAATGGTAGTAGCATTGGCACCAATGCGCATTGGATATTCATCAGTTAAATCATCGATATAAATTTTTACAGGAAAACGTTGTGCCATACGAATCCAATCTTCGGTCGCTTCCAAATACACTAGTGTTGAAGGAGCAACATCACCGCTTTGTACTCGATTAATCCCCCAACCAATGCTGTCAACATGCCCATGAAATACTTTTCCCGGATACATATCAATCATAATTTTTGCCTTGTCTCCAGGTTGAATCAAACGAAGCGCTGTTTCTCTATAACGCGTAACTACCCACCACTTTTTGGTTTCAATAAGAGCAAATAGTCCTTCCCCTTCTGTAATGTACTGACCTACGCGTAAATTAAAATTAGTGATGTAACCATCTGCAGGAGATACAAGAATAGTATGATTTAGACGATAATTTTCCTTATCTAATTCAAAATTAGCGTGTGCGATCTCAAGTTTGGCTTTAGCCACATCTGCCTTTTCGTTTTCATAATTCAATTGAGCAATTTCTAACTTGGACTTAGCTTGCTCTACTGCATAAGCAAAAGGAAGAGAATCAATTTCAATAAGTTTATCTCCTTTTTTTACCCGCTGATTGTCCTTAACATAAATTTTCGTAACTGGACCAGAAACCATAGTGGCCATGTTGACTACATGAGCTGAAACATATGCATCACTTGAGCGTGTGTCATAAAAGGCAAAATAACGATAGGCAACATATCCTGCCAACAATAAAGTAAGCACCGCCATTTGCGGCCAATACTTAAATCTGGAAATATTTTGTAAACGCACCTAAAAACCTCTCTATTTATCATAGCTATTACAATACAACCAGGTTTGAGACAGCTCAAGATAATATTAGAGTCTGGTCACATTTATATAGACCCCGGGTATGTCGCACTTCAGTACTTAAAAATCAGACCAGTTTGGCTCAACTAGCGAAATGGGAGCAAAGACCCTATTACAGTGAAGGCAAATATCTCCAGCTGCTCACCCCCAAAGGAATAGCATGTTCATTTACCAGACAAGGGATCGCCCTTCCCGACCCAATAAACCTTATTTGCAATAAAGACAAAGGAGATTCCTCTTCAAAGGAAACAACAGTTACTCGTTGATGATGCGATGCTGATTTTCGTCCCTTATAGTAAACCACCAAACACGGAAACTCTCCTAAGTCCTCAATATAATATTTGTATTGAGTTAAGCCGCTTTTTAAAGAACATCCTTTGAGTTCGAGTAAATTATGCACCACTTGATTTGCAGCATCTGAATGTACCACACAGTCTGAATTCAATGCTTTATCTTGATGCAGCAATCGCAATGCCACATTCTCGAGCTGATAAAAACTCTGGTGCAATACTTCTTGCTTATTAATTGTTTTGTAATACAGTAAAACATGCTGCATCGAAGTCAAGATAAGCAAACTAATCACACCTGTAATCAGTAAAGTCACTAATAAAATAAATCCTTGATTTTTTCTAATGTCTCTCTTCGGCAACTCGCTCCAGAATGGGAAGTGCAAAGGTTCACGGAACGCAGAACCGGAGTGTACGAGCCAGTATATGAGGATTCGAGTACCGTAACGACGAAGCAATTCTCCTCTGGAGTAGAGTTTCCGAAGAGAGCTGCTCATGAGCCACGCACCAAAACCTTCAGCTCATGCGTTTTGTTCTCATCCAACCCCATGATAATTTCAAGAAACTGCTTCTCTTTTATGTATCGATTTCGGGTATGTATGAAATGAATTAAAGGAGTTATTTCTTCTGTCTGTACCAAGTGATAATGTAACGTATCCATATCATTCGCATTTCTCTTAATCAACCATTTCTCTTCAAGATACTCACCAATATATGCTGAGCGGTCATAAGAAAAAAATAGAGGTTTGTTCAAAGTAATAAGCAAATTATTATTTTGTCGTTCCATCTCAAAGAGTTCTTGTACCTCAGCATGTTTACAATCAGCGATGAGTACAGGACGTTTTTTGTGAAATATCACTGGATCCTGAATCACTATTTTTGTTGCACCTTGAATTTTGATTATTTTTGCAAAATGTTCATTCATCCTATTTATTTGAATGAATTGATTCGGTTGATTTCGGGTTTGCAGTGCCCGAATTCTGTTTTGATGATTTCTACGATCAATAACTTGCAAGTGATCGATGCCCAAGCACGGCGTAAAACCTGCACGTCGAATACTATCACTCAGTAAATCACTCACCCATCGTAAATCAAAATGTGTTTCTAAAATTTTTTCTGTTTCAAGGTATTGCCGTTTGCTTCCCAAATAAAGATGGATTAATGAAATCATAATTAAACTTGTCAGAAAAAGACTTATCAATACTTCTGCCAGACTAATTCCCATTTGCTTTTTCATTCAACACTTCCGATAAAATTATGTTGACGGGTGATAGAGCCTACTTGTTCAAACCATTCAAGATGGAGAAGTAACTGTTGATTTTTTAGCTGTATATCCAAGTGGTATGGGGAGGGGGTTGGTGGAAGTTTTGAAACTTTGGCCACAAGCGACTCTTCAATTTGATCAAGAAATTGAGAACCTTGTGTTCTAAAAATTAATTGGTTTAATAATTGTTTACTCTGCCATTGTTGTTGTAATAAAGCCAGAGCCAAGGTTGTTACTAGTGATAAAGATACCAATACTTCGGTAAGGGAAAATCCCTTTTGCCAATTCATATTCCATTTTCCTGTGGTTGGTTTGCCACGACAAGGTTAACGTCATGGATATAAAAATTCAAGACCTCTACGACTGCACACAAACACGAATAGAGATCAAATACAATCCATGGCGAGCTATAAACAACCCATCGAATTGTTATTAAACTTTAATACGTTTAAAACGGCTGCCGAAAAAAATACCCTCGATCTGATTTTAGCTATTTTTTGGGTCCCTGATTACACCTCCTACCGAAACGAAAAGATGGTACGCGCCAACTCAAGTAATACGTTGTATTTTTATTTGGATAAGTGAAGCATCAGTCTTTGTAATGGGCTCAACTTATTTTGGGTCCCTTGAAGAGATCAGCTTCCGACAGGGCCTCGCCATTAAAGAAGATTCATCTCCATAAACCCGATTACATTAGATCCTTTAGGAGTAAGGCACACCTGCTCTCATTGATTCCCACGGTCATCCATTTAATGATAATAAAGAACTGGTGCGAAAGACATTCGGTTTTGGGTACAAACAATGTCCTATTGACTATGAATATCTAGCAGAATCAGATTTGCTTCCCAATCAAGCTTTTAATGACTTAGTTCCAGCAACTTTAAAAAAATAATCGCATATCGGGTGTTTTGCTATCACCCGGTAAGAAATCAAATGAATTTTTAATTCACTGAGCTGGTGACAGGAAGCTAAAGCTTGGATAATATGAAGAAAATTTTTAGTTAGGGAAAATTATGGCAGTTAACTTTCAACAATTACCTCATCCAGGCATACAATCTTTAGTCCCTTATAAACCAGGAAAATCTATAGAAGAACTAGCACGTGAAAAAGGGATAAACGACAATGACATTATTAAAATGGCGAGTAACGAAAATCCTTTAGGTTGCAGCCCCTTAGCCCATGCCGCATTAAAAGAAATGTCGCCCCACCTTTTAGCTACTTATCCCTCACCAATGAACCATCCTTTAATCCCTAAACTTGCGAATAAACTCGCAATCGATGTGGATCAACTTTTCGTAAGTAATGGTTCGGATTATATATATACCATTCTACTCAACTGCTTTGCGTTGCATAATGACAAACACATCATCACACATGAATATGCATTCAGCACCTACGCGATTCAAGCCAATACCTTGAATATCCCTGTTCGCTCCATTGAAATCAATCCAGATTGGCATGTCAATGTAGATAAATTAATTCAAGCTTGCAATGCAAAAACCGGTATCATTTTTTTAGCGAACCCGAATAATCCTACCGGTGTTCTGATTAGCCCACAAGAAGTAAAGCGTCTATTAGAGAATATTCCTGAAAGTACTCTGTTGGTTATCGATGAGGCTTATTATGAGTATGCAGCATCTCAATTAAGTTGTAATAGTATTGAATGGTTGGCTCAACATCCCAATTTAGTGATTACGCGAACTTTTTCAAAAATATACGGGTTAGCCGGGGTTCGTTTAGGTTATGCAATAGCTCATCCATCAATAATTGATCTCATGCGGCGTATCCAATTACCATTTACAGTCAACCAAGTCGCACTGACTACTGCGCATGCAGCCTTAGATGATGATCAATTTATTCAATTAAGCTTGCAAACCAATACCGAAGGAATGCTGCAGATGAAAGATGGATTTAATCAACTAAATATCGATTACTTACCCTCGGCATGCAATTTTCTTACCTTTGATTGTAAGGAAGATGGCATGTTGATTTATAATTATTTATTAGATAAAGGGATCATAGTACGACCTCTACATCCATATAAGATGAATAATTACATACGAGTAACCGTAGGAACCAAGGAGCAAAATGTTCGATTTCTTAATACATTGAGTAATTACGAAGGTTTGTTGACAATTCGCTAAATTAAGCCAAAATGGTGTGATTTTAGAGTACCAAAACATTCATCAAAGTGACACCATATTGGCCAAATAGATAAGTAAGGAAATAAAATGACCAGTGACTTAAGCAGCAAACATTGTGATTCATGTGAAGGTATAGGCGCCGCATTAAATGCAGAACAAATTAAAAATTTGATGCCTCAGTTAAATAAAAATTGGCAAGTAAGTACAGATAACCGAATCATTAAACGCAGTTTATCTTTTAATAATTTTTATGAAACAATGGCTTTTGTTAATGCCCTTGCATGGATTGCAAACACTGAAAATCATCATCCTGATTTAGAATTAGGCTATAACTATTGCCACGTAAGCTTTATGACCCATGCCCTCAATGGCTTGAGTCATAATGATTTTATTTGCGCAGCAAAAATGGATAAATTGCTGGCGGATTAAACAATATGAAATGTAGCCTGGGTGAGACACAATCCGTAACTCAGGCTTTGCTTCGTCTCACCCTGCTATTAATATTTCATAACAACTTGCTCATCCCCTAAAAGATTCATCAAAAGCCCAAGTAGTTCATCGCTTGGCATTACTTGCCATTGTTGCGCCAGACTCAACTGTGCTCTGGCATAATCATTACAGTATGAAAGTTGTACAGCACAACGGCCAACATGAGCTTTCAATAACGCCTGAATAGAACCTAAAACCCCCTGATTTCCGGAGTGTAAACGTAACTCCAAGCATCGAGCAAATTTAGTACGAGCTGTAGGGACATCGTAGAGATGATTCGCGGTCATTTTCACACCGCCATTATAATCATCATGAGCCACTTCACCCTCAATAACCAACATATCACCAGTTGCCAAACTTTGGGCAGAAGATTCGAAAAGCTCACCAAAGACAACAACATCAAGCCGCGCAGTAGAATCATCCATGCCAAGAATTACCAATTTCTTACCACGTTTCGTCAAAATTTTGCGAATTCCAACAATTTGCGCACAAATAATGGCTTTTTTATGCATAGAAGGATTTAATTGACTGATTGAAACGATAAAGTCACCAAACTCACGCCGATATTGATCTGCAGGATGCCCAGTAAGATAAAAGCCTAATACTTCTCGCTCACCTTCCAGACGCTGCGCCTCAGACCAGGGTTTGCATTGCACGTAGTCTTGCTTATGGGTATCGTCTTCTAATAATGAAAATAAATCAAATTGACCACTGGATTGATTTTGATGCTCTTTTTCAGCCACTTTTAGAGCTTTTTCCAACGATGCAGTTAATATTGCTCGCTCGACATTCCAATCATCAAAAGCACCACTTTTAATTAGCGCTTCCAGTACGCGTCGATTTACCTTGCGTAAATCCAATCGTTGGCAGAAACTGAATAAGTCCGTATATTTTCCTCCTGCTTCACGCTCCTCAGTAATGCAATCAATAGCAGACTCCCCCACCCCTTTTATAGCACCAAGGCCATAAATAATAGTGGCATCATCAACTACAGTAAAAGGATACATCGAATGATTGATTGAGGAAGGTAAAATCTTCAATTTCATATGAGCACATTCATCAATAAAAGTAACTACCTTATCCGTATTATCCATATCCGATGACATGACCGCAGCCATAAATGCCGCGGGAAAGTGTGCTTTAAGCCAAGCAGTTTGATAAGCTACCAATGCATATGCAGCTGAGTGCGACTTATTAAAACCATAACCTGCAAATTTTTCCATCAAGTCAAAAATATGGGTTGCAACCTTTTCATCAACGCCTCGAGCAGTCGCTCCTTGGGTAAAAATTTCTCGTTGTTTCGCCATTTCCTCAGGCTTTTTCTTTCCCATCGCACGACGTAACAAATCAGCAGCGCCCAAAGTATAATTTGCCAATACCTGTGCAATTTGCATCACTTGTTCTTGATATAAAATAACACCGTAAGTTGGTTTTAAAATGGGCTCCAAATCCGGATGGGGATAATCAACAGCAGCACGTCCATGCTTACGATCAATAAAATCATCCACCATTCCAGATTGCAAAGGGCCTGGTCTGAATAAAGCCACTAAAGCGATAATATCTTCAAAGCAATCAGGCTGTAAACGGCTAATTAACTCCTTCATACCCCGAGATTCGAGCTGAAACACCGCTGTGGTTTTACATGCCTTTAATAAATCAAAAGTCTCAGCATCATCTGTTGGGATTTGACTGATATCCACCGCGGGCAAACCTTCAAGAGCTCTTTTTTTATTTACCGTAGCCAATGCCCAATCGATAATCGTCAGTGTACGTAATCCCAAAAAGTCAAATTTGACCAAACCTGCTGCTTCGACATCATCTTTATCAAACTGACATACAATTTGGGTAGATCCCTCTTCACAATATATCGCAGTAAAATCTGTAAGCTGGGATGGTGCAATCACTACTCCCCCAGCATGTTTCCCCGCATTACGGGTAATCCCTTCGAGTTTTAATGCCAAATCAATGAGTTCTTTTACTTCCTCTTCTTCTTCATAACGACGCTTTAGTTCTTCCTCCTGCTCCAAAGCCTTACTTAATGTAATACCTATCTCAAAAGGGATTAATTTTGCTAGCTTATCAACAAAACCATAGGGATGTCCTAATACACGCCCAACATCGCGTACCACTGCTTTGGCAGCCATAGTACCAAAGGTAATAATTTGTGAGACGCTTTGCCTGCCATATTTTTCGGCCACATAATCAATAACCCGATCACGACCTTCCATACAAAAATCGATATCAAAATCAGGCATGGATACCCGCTCTGGGTTCAAGAAACGCTCAAAAAGTAATTCATACTCCAAGGGATCCAAATCGGTAATTTTTAATGCATAAGCAACTAATGAGCCCGCTCCTGAACCACGTCCTGGGCCAACTGGCACACCATTTTTTTTTGCCCATTGGATGAAATCAGCAACAATCAGAAAATAACCGGCAAAGCCCATGTTATTAATTACGTTTAATTCAACCTGCAAACGTTTGTCGTATTCTTCTCGCGATTCTTGCAGCTCTTTAGGTGATTTGCTTTTAAATATTTGCAGTAAACGCTCTTCTAGACCTACTTGTGATAAATGAGATAAATACTCTTCAACAGTAGATCCATCCGGTATGGGAAAATTAGGTAAATAATTATTTCCTAGATCCAGTTTTACTGTGCATCGTTTACTGATTTCAACTGTATTTTCTATTGCAGATGGCAAATCAGAAAATAAAGCAATCATTTCATCAGCCGAGCGCAAGTACTGTTGTGCACTATACTTTTGCAGTCTTCTAGGATCAGCTAAGGTATACCCTTCATGAATGCAAACACGCGCCTCATGGGCCTCAAAATCTTCTTGATCAAGAAAACGCACATCATTGGTTGCTACTAAGGGCAATTTCAGTTCATCGGCTAAAGCTATCAACTTTTCATTATAGTCGGTTTCATCAGGTCTTCCTGTCCGTTGAATTTCTAAATAAAAACGATTGGGAAAAAGTGATTGCCAATATAGTGCTCGGCTTTTAGCTAAAGCATCGTCATTGGCTAATAAAGCTTGTCCAATATCGCCGAATTTTCCGCCAGACAATGCAATAAGTCCTGATGAGTACTCTTGTATCCATTGGTTATGTACTCTTGGTTGTCCTTGATATTGTCCTTCCTGATATGCTTTGGAAACAAGACAAGTTAAATTTTTATACCCCTGCGAGTTAAGGCATAAAAGAACCATAGAAGAAACTCGCTCGGGCTGTTCAGGATCATGACAAGGTAAATCACTTCCAATTATAGGCTTGATTCCCATATCCACAGCATTCTTATAGTGCTTCACAGCCGCAAACAAATTGCAATAATCGGTCACTGCAACAGCACACATCCCTCGGGATGGTAAAACCTTCATTAAAGGCTTAACACGAGTCAAGCCATCAACCAAAGAAAACTCCGTGTGGACACGTAAATGAACAAAACGTTGTTGCATAAAGAAATTAACTCATTAAGCTTAATTGATGAACTTTAACCTAAATCAAAGGTTTTGCATACCGGCATCAACCAAGAACCCAAAGCACATTTTTGTTTTCTATATCACCCTTGTGACTGGTGGGGATCAAAAGCGTCCCGGACCGCATCTGCAAATAAGTTAATTGCTAAAACCAGCAAAAACATAAAAACAAATGCGGCCAATATAGGCCACCAAATCACAGGATTACGTGCCAACTCAAAACGTGCACTATTAATCATATTTCCCCAACTAATGGTCATCGGCGAAACCCCTACTCCCACATAAGAAAGCAATGCCTCAGCCATAACCAAAAAACTAAAATCCAAAACTAGGGTGATTACTACAATATGCATCACGTTGGGCAATAAGTGTTTGCGAATAATAGTAACCCAATTCGATCCTAAGGCTCGCGCTGCTTGAACGTAATCTACTTCACGCAGCTTCAAGGTTTCAGCACGCAAAAGCCTACATAAGCTAGTCCAACTTGTTACCCCGAGGATAAAACAAAGTGCCAATAAACGTGCATCTGCACTTTGAGCCAAAGTAGTAAACTGCTCAGGATGATTGGCTATATAAACTTGCAAAGACAAAACTGAGGCTGTAATTAATAAAACTCCAGGGATGGAACTTAAAGTGGTATAGGTATACTGAATCAGATCATCTGCCAAACCACCAAAATAACCTGCCACTATCCCCAAAAACAAAGCCAAAGGTAACATAAATAAAGTAGTTAAAAGGCCAATCACCAAGCCAGTGCGTATGCTCTTAATTGTAAAATAAAAAATATCTTGCCCGATTTGTCCTGTCCCCAACACATGAAACGTTCTTGAAAGCTCATATCCAAGCACTACAAAAAATGTAAGTACACTTACGGTGATCAAGGTGCTTATACTCGTCGTACTTAAAGCAAAAAAAGGTCTTCCCTGTCGGCAAAGCCGAACACAAATCAGAACTATTCCTATAGAAAATGCCGCAGATACACTGCATTTCAAAGCAAACCAAAAAGCACTCTTTATAATCTCGTTTTTCTCTGCTTCTGTTTTTACCCATTTACCTGGATAAATCAATAATGGAAAAGATTGTTCAAAAACACCATTCACCAAGGTAGTTTCACTAATAAATTGAGTTAAAGCCAACGGTGCCGAATAGGTTTTTTCTAAAATTTCATCTATAGGAGCCAAAATTTTATCTAATACAGTAGCTGCAGTTTCTATTTCTGTTTCTTTATTTACCGATTTAATATGAATCGAATCCAAAACTCCAACAGTAATAAAAAACAACAGGATGATGCCTGCACTTACAGCAATAGGTCTGTGTAATATTATGGAAAAGGAACGCCTTATATGATACTTGCGTAAGCTCAATAAAATAACTATCCCACTTAAAGCTAATAAAGTGAGAAAGCATTTATCAGTCCATAGAAACTCAATCATCATTTGTTCTTCTCAACTAATCTCATCATCTTTGTACTACACGAAATCTGGATGGTGAGTATAAAGATTCATTATATAACAGTAAAAATTCATTGTTTAACAATAAACTACTTGCTTAAGATAATCTCACCCGGGGATCGACCAACATATAAGAGATATCCGTTAATACCAATCCTACAATGTAAAGAATTGAACCCAAGAACACCATAGCCCTCACAATAGCAAAATCCTGCTGTTGAATTGCATCAATCGTATAGCTGCCTAAGCCTGGCACTCCAAAAAAAGATTCCAATATCAAACTGCCCATAAATAAGGAAGGAATAATCACTACAATTCCGGTTAGTATAGGAAGCATTGCATTTTTCAATACATGCTTGAACATCACCCTTTGTTCCGATAGCCCTTTAGCTCTGGCAGTTTTCACATAATCTTTATGCATTTCTTCCAAAAATAAAGTGCGATACCAGCGACTTCCTGCCCCCAGACCGCTAAGTACAGCCACAGTAATTGGCAGAATAACGAACTTTAACGCATCAAAGCCACCGTCATAACCTGAAATAGGTACGAGACGTAATAATTTACCAAAAAGATATTGACCACCAATAATATAAAACAAGCTGGAAATCGACATTAATATAATACAAAGCACTACGCCAGTTAAATCAAGATAAGTCCCCCGAAAAAAAGCCATTGCCATAGCTACAATAATGTTTGCAATAACATCCAATAATAAAACGGGTAATGCAATGGAAAGACTTGGCCACATTCTGTAGGTAATGTCTTCGCTAATATCCCGTCCAGAATCAGACACACCAAAATTAAAAGTAAAGAGCTTCAATGACTTTTGGAAAAACAAAGTCGATTGAATTTTTCCTATTCCAGTTTTTTGGTCATTATAAAATAAGGGTAAATTATAACCATGTGCCTCTTTCCAATCATCAATTACCTGCTGTTCCACATGTTTCTGCCCTAAATGCATGCGTGCTATATCGTCTGGAGTATTCACCGTAAAAAATAAAATAAAAGTGATAAGATTAATTCCAAAAAGAATGGGTATTGAATACATAACTCGACGAAGTAAATACTTGATCATGGGATAAATGTCCTTTCTGCTGGTTTTCTTTCTTTCTTATGGTAGGCAATAACCAAAGGAAGAATGAGAATTAGAATAAGCAAAAACAATAAACCCAATGGCCAAAAAACTGGCTGATTCCAAGCGAATCTCAATTTGTTTCGTTCGGGTACATTGATTGCGATGTACTTTAAAGTAGAAGAAAACATTGTATTTGGTTTAATGCGAGAGACCCAACTCTGAGATAAAATAAATTCCTCGGGATGTATTCCCCAAATCCATGGTGCATCCCTACGAACAATAGAGATCATCTCATCAATGATCTGCTGCCTTTGGGTATCATTTTGTCTATTTTTCATTAAATTAAAAAGGCGATCAAATTCAGGATTTTGATAATTGGCAGCATTTTCACCACTAAATTTTACCTTGCCATTGGCGCCATACAACTGAAACAAAAAGTTTTCAGGATCCGGATAATCTGCGACCCAACCCCAACTAAATATTTGTGTATCTCCTGTACGCATTTTTTCTTGAAAACGATTATATAAGGTTGCCTGGACATTCAAATCAATACCTATTTGAGCAAATTGTTTACGCATCCAATCAAATAAAGATTTATCCTGAGGTCCCCCAGATGTTGTGACATCATAATTTAAAATTAAGTGTTTTCCAGTAGCGGGATCAATTCCATCAGGATATCCTGCCTCAGCCATAAGTTGTTTGGCATTACTAATGGGACGACGCACTGCCTCATTATTTTTCCATTCATATACATAAGGATTAATTCCCTCTTTACCTTCTTTATAACCAAAAATACCAGGTGGAATTGGTCCTTGAGCTGCAATACCTCGACCATTATGAAAAATGGCTATGTTTTCATCATAATTTACCGCAATTGAAATTGCTCTTCTTAACTTGCGCGCTCGTTCACTAGCTCCCCCTACTACTTTATCAAGCATGTTAAATCCCATGTAGTAAGTAGTAGGCTGTAATTCCACAGTGAGGTACATTTGTTTTTTTTGCATCTCTGGTGTTAGCTCAGCTTTGCCATATCGATTCGTATGGATTGCCTGATCAAAACTGTCCGCACCAATTACTGAGCTATCATAAAAACCTTGTAAAAATTTATTCCAACGAGGAATGGATTCCTTTTCCAGGGTAAAAATTGCCTTATCAATAAAGGGTATTCGTTTACCTGCATTATCCAAATATCCCAATTTTTTATCCTCGGCAGAACCGATACTTGGATAATATTCTTCACGAAAATTAGGATTTTTTTGGAGCACCATACTTCTATTGGGATTATTCTTAACCAACATAAAAGCTCCTGTGCCTACAGGGAACCAACTCAAAGAGATGTTATTGTCCAACATCCCTGGTTGAGAATAAAAGTAATCAGCCTCCCAAGGAACTGGCGAAAAAAAACTCATACCCAGCCAAAATAAAAACTGGATATATTTTCCCTTTAAAGTGATTTCAAAAGAATAATCATCCAGTTTTTTTAGCCCTGTTAAAGGATACTGACGCAGATCAATATATTTACTACTTTTAGGAAGTGTTTTTCCATATTCTGCAAAACCGACGATATAGTCACTCATTAGACCATAAATCGGCGAGCTCAATGCAGGATTAGCCAAACGCTTTATTTGATAAATGTAATCATCAACTATCAGCTCTCGCGTGCCAATATGCTTAAAATCCGATAATTGGTTAATATCTTCCTCATCTAAATAATCCGATGTGACATGATGATAATAATATGAACCCTTTGCATCCTTAGCAAAAGCTGGGTGGGGCTGATAATAAACTCCTTTTTTAATATTTATAGTATAAACACTGTAAGCAGGCGTTTCCTGACTGTTTTCAGGCAATAATTTACCTTGGGCATCAAGATATCTTAACTGAGGTATTTGCAATGCGATCAAAGGAGCTAATTGATACGGCCTTTTCAAATAATCATACTGCAGCAAAGGTTCATATATTTGAGCAATAAAAAGCGACTCATTCGACGAATAAGAAAGTGCCGGATCCAGAGTTTTAGGCTGTTCAGAAAATGATGAGTAATAAATATTTTTGTTTGATTGTGCGTGGGGATGTGGATTGTTTAAAATCCAAGGCCATGCATAAGCAAAGCAGCTCAAATT
Organism: Legionella parisiensis; assembly: GCF_001467945.1. Lineage (GTDB taxonomy): Bacteria > Pseudomonadota > Gammaproteobacteria > Legionellales > Legionellaceae > Legionella > Legionella parisiensis. The sequence goes on along the minus strand of NZ_LNYQ01000013.1, from coordinate 963,614 downwards.
CTTAAAAAGAAGAGCTGCCAGAACTATTCGCTGTATACGATTCAAAAATAAATCCTTATCTAATCATCAATAGGGTCTTTTCCATTCACTCACTTGAGTCAAAATGACCTAATTTCTAGCACCGAAGTGCAACATACACGGAGCATATAAACATAAATGTACAGAAAATCAGGACAGTTTAGCTAAGATCATAGTAATGAAAATAGACCTTTCATAATACCTTAAGAAACTGTTCTTCATCCAAAACTGCTACACCCAGATCATTTGCTTTATCCAGTTTGGACCCCGCTTCACTTCCAGCAATGACATAATCTGTTTTTGCTGAGACGCTACCTGTCACTTTTGCCCCCACAGCCAATAGTTTTGCTTTGGCCTCTTCACGTCCCATAGTACTTAAAGTTCCTGTTAGAACCACTGTTTTACCAAATAAAGAATGCTCTTTATTTACTTTCTTCTTCTCAACTTTTGGCCAATGAATGCCAAAGGCTAATAAACGTTCAATGACTTGACGATTATGTTCTTGTGCAAAAAAATGCATGACATTAAAGGCCCCTACCGGCCCCATATCTTGCAAGCTCATTAACTCTTCTTCTGTTGCTTTGGAAATAGCGTCAATATCTCCGAAATGTTCGGCCAGCATTCGGGCACCGGATTCTCCAATTTCACGAATTCCCAGTGCATAAAGAAAACGCGTAAATGTTGTACTTTTACTTTGTTCTAAAGCGTGCAATAAATTTTTTGCCGACTTCTCTCCCATACGGGGAAGCTTAGCCAAAGTAGTGAGATCAAGCGTATAAAGATCGGGTAAATGACGCACAATCCCTTCATCAACCAGCAGTTCAATAAGACCCGCTCCCAATCCCTCAATATACATCGCTTTGCGTGAAGCAAAATGCCACATCATTCTTTTTAATTGAGCCTTGCAAAATAAACCTCCTACACAACGCGCAACTGCCTCCCCTTCCTCACGCACTACATCAGAGCCGCAAACAGGGCATTGATTAGGTAAATGGATCGCTTTGGTATGTGCAGGACGTCGCTCGAGAACAACAGAAACTACTTCGGGAATAACATCACCCGCACGACGGATAATAACCATATCACCAATACGGATATCCTTTCTAGCAATTTCATCCATGTTATGTAAAGTCGCATTGCTTACAGTAACTCCCGCAACATTGACCGGCGCCAAACGAGCTACTGGAGTTAAAGCCCCAGTTCTTCCTACTTGGAAATCAACAGCTAACACCTCAGTCATCTCTTCGGTAGCAGGAAATTTATGGGCACAGGCGAATCGAGGTGCTCGTGAAATAAAACCAAGTTGCTGTTGTAAAGGTATACTATCCACTTTATAAACAACCCCATCAATCTCAAAAGGAAGTTGATCACGCTTGGCTAACATATCATTATAATACCTTAAGCAACCTTTAATACCCACTTCCTTTTTGGTATCTAAAGAGACCCTAAAACCAAACTCTTTGAGTAGTTGCAACTGCTCCCAATGGCTATTTGGTAAACCATATCCTTCGCAAGCTCCTATACCATAGCAATAGATAGCTAAAGGCCTATTTGCAGTCACTGCAGGATTCAATTGCCTTAAGCTTCCTGCTGCAGCATTGCGAGGATTGGCAAAAACTTTTTCCCCAGACTCTTGAGCCTTCCTATTGTACTCTTCAAAACCTATTTTTGGCATGTATACCTCACCACGAATTTCAATAAAACGCGGAGGTTTTGGCACTCTTAAAACTAAAGGAATTGCAGAGATGGTTTTAATATTGGCAGTAATGTTTTCACCTGTAGTTCCATCACCCCGTGTTGCTGCAGAAATCAATACGCCATTTTCGTAGCTAAGATTTACCGCAAGCCCATCCAATTTAGGTTCACAGGTAAAAACCAATTGCTGAACTGGTTCATCCAGTTTTTCGGTGACGCGCTTAATAAATGCCTGGAGCTCTTCCTCAGTAAACACATTCGATAAGGACAACATGGGTTGCCGATGAGTTACTGGCATAAAGGCATCTGCGGGAGTACCACTTACACGTTGGGTAGGTGAGTCTGCTGTCAATAATTCCGGATATTTAGCTTCCAAATCCTGTAATGCACGAAAACACCGATCGTATTCCACATCAGGGACTAGTGGCTCATCAAGGACATAATAGTGATAATCGTATTGCCTTATTCTATTTTTTAATTCAGCAACTTGCCCCTTTATCTCATCAATACTCATTCATTTTCCATCCATAATTCAAAAACCAGGGTGTCATCGCCATGCAATGGAGCCCAGGTGTAACGCGACAAAACTAATATCTCAAAAATTTTCACTTCGGTACTCAGGCTTACGAAAAATTCATACCTTACATGATCCTAAAAACATTAGTTTATCATTAAAAAATATGCTATAGATACATATCGATTCAACATGAACCGAGGCGTGAAAAAAATGGATTTTAAACGTATCTTAATAACAGGTTTTTTGCTTGTATCTTGGACATTATTGTATGCATTTCCAGAGAATCATGGATACAGAAATTTAGGCATTGCATTTGTTCATGGGACAAATGATCACCGAGAGGATGCGGAAGGAGGTTATTGGAAAACAGATTTTATTCAGGATATTGCTCAAGGGCTTCCAAATCCTGAAAATTACTACGTAGTTCATTGTGATTACAGCAAATACATGTGGGATGAAAATGCTGCAGGATGTACTGCAAATCAGCTATTGGATTTCATAGATCGTAAAAAAATTGACTCTCTGATTCTTTACACCCATTCCAATGGGGCAAACGTAATGCGCTGGATCCTATCGAATCCAACCTATGATAATCGATATATGCGATTGAAAAGCAAAATCAAACAAGTTGTAGCTTTAGCTCCTTCAAGTGGAGGTACCCCACTTGCTGATATGCTTTTCAATGGAGGTGTTTTTGAAGCAAGCCTGAGTTGGTTGTTAGGCTATACGGGAGATGCTGTCAAACAGCAACGTGTTGGTGACATGTACATTTACAACGAAGAGCTCTTGTTTGGCACTAAAAACCGACCTGCATTGCCAGTGCCTTTTAATGCAGTCATAGGAAGCGATGTTATTGCTTCACCTCTCTCTTCATCCAGTTACTGTAATGGTTATTTGCTCAATAGTGGTTTAAAGATTGCCAAAATCTATCTGGATTATTGTGCTGATGGTTTTTTAAATTGTACGTCCCAAGCTGCTGCAGGTACGATTTGGTTTTATGACAAGGAAAGAATGGATGATAATACGACGCTTAGTCATAATCAAAGTCGTCATTCATGTTTTGGACTGGATAGGATACTGATTTCTATCCTAGATTCAGAAGGAGCTGCAAAATGAGAACCATGCTTACCTTTTTGTCTTTATTTTGTTGCGCGCAAGTCAATGCATTTACTTTACCACAAAATCCAGTCAAATCTTATGATTGTGATATTTGTAATTCTTTATCTCATGAAAACATGCAAGATCGCTGGAAAATTGGAGAGTTTCCTTTAAGTAAAACAGAAAGCAACATTCAAAAAAGTTACAGTTATAATCAGCAAGTATCTGCTACCCAATTACAGCAAGGAATTCACTTAGCGATTCATGCACCAGAAGCAGTAGTACGCATTATCCCTTTACAAAAAAATAAATCGATACCTGCGCTGGAGTTAAAAAGCTCTAAGACTAAGGAATTCATCAGCTTGAAAGATGCCTCATCATTGTACAGTCAGGATGAGGCAATTGATGAATCGCTAAGAGTAGGCTCGCATCAGATTATGCTGCAAATCAAGCCGGAATTGGGTATGAGTCATTTCATACTCAAAAGCAAATCCACAGACTCCTCAAATGCCGACTCCTATCTCATTCATGTGTTTGAAAAATACTCTTTAATTTATTTGCAAATTGAACCTTCGGCATTGCAGTATCAATACGGTGATGAATTTAATGCCCTCATTACCCTAAAAGACAATATTACTTCTTATCCTGTAGATGATGTTAGTGCAACATTGGTTGGTCCCGATAATCAAACGATTCCTCTCAAAATAAAAGAAATAAAGCGCAACCAATTCCAAGCCAACGCACTGTTATCTTCTATTGACAACACGCACGGAGGCAACTGGTATATTGATGTCGATGTATTATGCGCTCCTGGTGAAAATAGTCCCATACATCGTAGTGGACGGGCTGCTTTTTCCTATTCAATACCTTCTGCAAGCCTGGTGAGCCTCCAAAAGCTCTCCTCTAATCCTCTAACGTTTGCCGCTACTGTAGAAGTTGCTACTGCAAGTCGGTATGTATTACAAAGCGTCTTATACACGAAAAATTCCACAGGAGCAGATCTTCCCATTGAAACAGTTCAAAGTGCACAATGGCTCGAGCCTGGAAAACAAATAATTAAATTTAGCTTTGACAATTCAGCCCGTTTAGCAGAGGATCAACTTTCCGTGGGTTACTTGCATCTCACTGATTACGGGCAATTAAAAACAGTATATCAATACGATCCACCGATTAAACTCAGTCAACTTTTGGACTAATGAATGCAATTTTTATCTTCAATCACATTACTTGAGGGCATAGCATATGCATTTGCCCTACAATTTATACTCCTGATTTGGCTTTTGATAAAACAAAACCAGCAAAAAAAATTGAGCAGGCAGTTTAATGAAAAAATTCTGGAGACTTTTACCGCGCAGTTACATCAAGTACGCATGGATGTAAGTGAAAAAATTGCCCAGGGACAATTAATGACGCAACAACTGATTCATGATACCGTCCAAAAGCAAATGACTGATGTTAGGGAGCAAATGAGCCATAGTTTTAAACAACATGCCAGTTCACTGACCTCTCATTTACAGTTGCTTACTGAAGAAATTCGCAATCATCTCCACAGCTTAACCCAACAAGTCAATCATAAATTAACCGAAGGTTTTGAAAAAACATCTTCAACTTTTATTGATGTGGTAAAACGGTTAACAATCATTGATGAAGCACAAAAGAAAATCACCGAGTTATCCAATCATGTTGTTAGCTTGCAGGATGTATTAGTCGATAAAAAAGCACGCGGAGCTTTTGGTGAAGTACAATTGGCAACACTCATAAGCAATATGATTCCACCCAATCATTTTGCAATGCAATATACGTTAAGCAATCAAAAGCGTGCTGATTGTATTTTGTTCTTGCCTGAACCAACAGGTAATGTCGTTATTGATGCTAAGTTTCCTCTGGAAACCTATCAACGGCTCATCAGCATTGATGCAGGTTCTGTTGAGAAGAAATCCTTACAGCAACAATTTCGTCAAGACATTCAAAAACATATTAAAGACATTGCAGAAAAATACATCATACCTAATGAAACCACTGATGGTGCTATGATGTTCATTCCCGCAGAATCCATTTTTGCAGAAATTCATGCGAATTATCCAGATTTAATTTCGCTTTCTCAAAGATTAAAAGTCTGGCTTGTGTCTCCAAGTACTTTAATGGCTGTTCTTACTACTGCTAAAGCGGTGCTCAAAGATGATGCCACTCGCAAACAAGTTCATATTATTCAAAAACACCTACAAGCTCTTGCTGATGATTTCCAACGCTTTGAAAAAAGAATGGATAAACTGTCCAAACACATCAATTTGGCTCACCAAGATGTCAGTGAAGTAAATACATCTGCTAAAAAAATTACGTCTCGGTTTCAAAAAATTGAGTCTGTAGATATTGAGTTGGATGAGCTTGAACTCATTGAAACCGATACATCATCAAATGAAACCCAAGTTATAGCCTAATGTGCAGCCTGGGTTGCAGGCAAAGCCTAAGCCGGGATTAAACAATTATATCCCTATCTAGTAACCAGGGTTCCGCTTCATCGCTGCCTATCCCCGCGGACAAGCCACGGGAAGTCGGACTGGTTACCCAGAGATTGTAGAAGACTAAGGCGCTTCCCCCAGACACAAAGTGATTACAAATTAGAGAAAAAGTATATGACAAATCCCTTTAATGATCAGACTTACCTTAGTCAAGTATTCACTCAATTAACCATTGAAAAGACTCGAATCGAGCAGGTTAATTTTGAAAGTTGCCGATTCAAACAATGTAAATTTATTGACATTGTTTTCAGGAATACAAAATTCACTGATTGTGATTTTGAAAACTGTTATCTTGCGCTGGCAACATTTCCTGGGTGTAAATTTTCAGAAGTATCATTTAAAAACTCAAAAATTATAGGAGTAAATTGGACTGAATTAAGTTGGCCTTTGGTTAAGCTTACAAGCCCTCTTTATTTTTACAACAGTAACTTAAGCCACTCCAGTTTTTATGGACTGGAACTTTCCAGTCTGATCATTGAGGAATGTAAAGCTCATGATGTTGATTTCAGGGAAGCAAATTTAAGTCATGCAAGTTTTGTGGGCTCCGATCTACTGAATAGTCTGTTTCTCCATACGAATTTAAACTCTGCTGATTTTACAAATGCCATCAACTATGCGATTGATCCGAATGAAAATAAAATAAAGCACGCACGCTTCTCCTTCCCAGATGTTATCACCTTACTGGATTATTTTGATATAAAAATTAATGACTGGCCTAACAGCGACTGATCTGTAGAACCAAGACACTACATAAGGTATAATCGCTAACTTTTAAATCCCCTTGCATAATCTATGTCCATTAAAACCTTACTCTATAAGCCAACCCAAGCCAAACAAATATGGGGACAACTCCACGGAAGCAGCTTAGCGCTTGCACTAGCTGAGTATTGTCAACAAACACCGGGAATCAAGTTATTGATTACCCAGGACAACCTTAGTGCAAATCAACTGCAGGCAGAATTGAATTTCTTTCTCAACTCAGTCTCCCCCCAAGAGTTACTGTTATTCCCTGATTGGGAAACACTCCCTTACGATCAATTCTCACCGCATCAAGACATCATTTCCGAGCGCTTATATACATTGAGCCGGATCCAACAGGTAACCGATGCGATTGTAATTGCTGCAGCCAGCACATTAATGCATAGACTGTGCCCACCTGAGTTTTTAAATCAATATGCGTTAATGCTTAAAGAAGGACAAAAGCTGGACTTAACTGCCTTTCGTAACCAGTTGCAACAATCCGGTTATCATTGTGTTAATAAAGTACTCGAACATGGGGAGTTTGCTTTACGTGGATCAATTATTGATGTCTATCCTATGGGTTCGGGTTTGCCATTTCGTATTGAACTCTTTGATGATGAAATTGAAAGCTTGAGAGAGTTTGATACCGAAACTCAACGTACAATAGAAAAAATTAAAGAAATCAATGTATTACCCGCTCGAGAGTTTCCTTTAAATGAACAAAGTCAACTTCTATTTCGACGTACATTTAGAGAGCAATTTCCCGGAAACCCAAGCCAATGTCCTATTTATGAAGCAATTAGTAAGGGGCAATTTCCTTCAGGAATTGAATATTATCTGCCCTTGTTTTTTGAAAAAACAGTTACTTTTTTTGATTATTTACCCGAAAATTCCAAAGTTTGCTTGGTTGAAAACATCCAAAATAATGCAGAACAATTCTGGCAAGAGTTAAACGAACGCTTTGAGCAAAGACGATACGATATCAGCAGACCCATTTTATCACCCCCAGCATGTTTTATTAATCCTACGGAATTATTAACTAAGGCCAATGGTTATGAACAACTTCGGCTGTTCCAAAACCGTTCAGAAAAAAAAGGAGCTGTGGTTAATTTTGATATCGCACCAGGCCCACAATTACCTATTGATAGAAAAACACAGGAACCTTTAAGCCAACTCCGTAACTACTGTGCGGATTCCTCACGCCGCTATTTAATTGTGGTCGAAAGTGCCGGACGCCGTGAAGTATTACTTGATCTGCTTAAACCAAGCGGTATTTCCGCCAAAGTACACTCTTCATGGCACGAGTTTATTAATGATACTGCTCCGGTTAACATCAGTACCGGGGATCTTATTTATGGTTGTGAATTAAAGCAAAGCCACATCGTCATCATCGTTGAATCTCAATTATTTGGGGAGCAAAGCACACCTCAAAGACGGGGTGCACAAAAGACAGTTGACCCTGATTTAATTATCCGTGATATGGCTGAACTACGAGTGGGCGCTCCTGTAGTTCATTTACAGTTTGGTGTAGGTCGTTATCAAGGATTACAACATATAGAATCCAATGGAATTGCCGATGAATTTTTGGTTCTTACCTATGCCGGCGAAGACAAAATTTATGTACCTGTTACGTCACTCCACCTGATTAGTCGTTACACTGGTGTCGATAGTGAACATGCACCTTTGCATAAGCTAGGCTCTGATCAATGGCAAAAAGAAAAGAAAAAAGCTGCCGAAAAAATTCATGATGTAGCCATTGAATTACTGGATCTTTATGCGAAAAGAGAAGCACAACCTGGATACCAATATAAAGTAGAGCACAATGAGTATGTTAAATTTGCCAGTGCTTTTCCTTTTACAGAAACTCCTGATCAATTACACGCAATTGAACAAATAATAAAAGACATGGAATCCCCAAGACCTATGGATCGTTTAATTTGTGGGGATGTGGGATTTGGTAAAACTGAAGTAGCCATGCGTGCTGCATTTGTTGCAGTGCAAAGCAACAAGCAAGTGTGTGTCCTGGTGCCTACTACCCTTCTCGCTGGGCAACATTTTGAATCATTTCGAGACCGATTTGCCGATTTTCCTATCAACATTGAATTGCTTTCGCGTTTTCGTTCCGTTAAAGAAACTGAAACAGTGCTTACTGCTTTGAAATCAGGGACAGTTGATATAGTCATAGGAACCCATAAATTATTTCAAAGTAATATTGCCTTTAAAAATTTAGGGCTTCTCATTATTGATGAAGAACATCGTTTTGGAGTCAAACAAAAAGAACACATAAAAGGTCTACGTACTCATGTTGATATTTTATCGATGACAGCTACTCCAATTCCTAGAACACTGAATATGGCTATGGCGGGAATAAGAGATATTTCTCTAATGACTACACCTCCAGCCAAACGACTTGCGATTAAAACTTTCTGGCAAGAGAAAAAAGACGCCACAGTCCGTGAAGCCATATTGAGAGAGATTCTTAGAGGAGGACAAGTTTTTTTCTTGCATAATAATGTAGAAACAATTGAACGAGTGTGCCAAGATTTGCAAACCTTGGTCCCAGAGGCGAAAATCCGCAGTGCACACGGACAAATGCGAGAGCGCGAGTTGGAACGGGTAATGTCTGACTTTTACCATCACCGTTTCAATGTACTGGTGTGCAGCACAATCATTGAAACCGGTATTGATATTCCCACAGCCAATACAATTATTATTGATCGTGCCGATAAATTTGGTTTAGCGCAGCTGCATCAGTTACGTGGGCGTGTGGGTCGTTCTCATCATCAAGCATATGCTTACTTGCTTACCCCTAATGAAAAATTATTAACTGCTGATGCCATCAAACGACTGGAAGCAATTGTCTCATTAGAAGATCTCGGTGCAGGATTCACTCTAGCAACACATGATCTGGAAATTCGCGGAGCAGGTGAACTATTAGGTGCTGAACAAAGTGGAAACATGCAGGCAGTCGGATTCAATTTATTTATGGAAATGCTTGATAAAGCAGTGCATGATTTAAAAGCAGGAAAAACACCCGAATTATCTGCTCCTATGCATCAAGGACCTGAGATTGATTTACGGATCAGTGCCATTATTCCTGAAGAATACATTCCTGATATTCACAATCGACTAATCATGTACAAACGAATTGCCAATGCTAAAAATAAAGAACAATTACATGATTTACAAATTGAGTTGATTGATCGGTTTGGTTTGCTGCCACAACAAGTGAAACACTTATTATTGATTACTGAATTAAAATTAAAAGCAGAAAAGATGGGCATTCAAAAAATCAGTGCCGGTGCGCAACACGGTAAACTGGAGTTTAGTGAAAATCCTTCTATAGATCCTGGAGTGCTGATTCATTTAATTCAAGTACACGCCAAAAGATACCAAATGGAAGGCCCTCAGCGTTTACGTTTTACCTTAGATAATACCGCATCAGAAGAGCGTATTTTTGAAATCAGTTCTTTGCTCAATCAATTAAATGGCGAGAAAAGAACCTAATATAAATCGAGAGCAAGTAATCCAGGATTTATAACGCGCATTATTATTCAAATTCCATAGCGAAGTTGCTATTTAACTTTCATAGTAGTAGCATGCATCAATGCAACAAATAACAATGAAATATTATTGTTATAACATTAACTTAGTGCCATGGATTAGGTGTCCCGCGTATTATGCTTGAGACTCCCATACTCCAGTGTTTTCTAACTTAAAAAACAGCTCACAAAAATAATATTAGAATGGAGACAAAGATAATATGAAATTAAAGGCGATTGCTACAGTAGCTTTATGTGTTGGATTTAATAGTATGGCCATTGCGGGTGCGATGGGAAGTGCTGTTGCTTCGCCACCAAGATTTTATATAGGTGCTGAAGGTGGGGCCTCTATTTCTTTAAACACAAATTTTGCGCCTGATCTGGGTGGAAGCGAACCTCTTCGTATCATTGCACCAAGTAACTCCGATTGGAATAGGGACTTCGGAATTGGCGGTTTTGGAGGCGCATTCATTGGCTATCAATACAATCCCAACGTAGCTGTCCAATTTACTTGGGATTACCGAAGTGGTTATGATTATTTTCTTCATGCAAGCTATGCAGTTATTCCTACTGATCCCAATTTCTTTCTGGAAGATCATTTTGAGGCAGATAATATTGATATTCAAACGTTCCTGTTTGATCTGATTTTGAAACCCACTGTAAATTGGGGTGGCTTTGTACCATATGTTAAAGGCGGGATTGGTTTTGCTTATAACCAAATGGGTACTCTTAGAAACGTACAGCATACATTCAATGGTAATCCAATAACTTATGATACGCATATACTTGGCGATTCAGCAACAAGCTTTGCTTGGGATGCTGGTGTTGGTGCTGATTACTTTTTTAACGAAAAAATCAGCATTGGGCTTGGCTATCGCTTTGTAGATGCAGGTGCGTTGCGCACTAAAAATTCATTCTTCGATGTCGTTAGTGGTGATGCAGACTTAATCACACCTTTCGAAACGAAGCATCTTTACCTAAATGAATTCGTTGCTTCAGTTGCTTACCATTTTGATTTTGCATAAAACATATAGGGTAACCACTAAGCTTTAGACAAGGCAAGCTATTCAGAGTAACTGAGCTGCCACTATTCTTGAGTGCTGCCTATACATACTCCAGATAGAGTCTTTTATAAGACTCTATCTATGTTTTGTTTTTAATGGACAAATAAAATCAACTAATTATCATAGCGATAAAGTATCATTATGATTCCACACCGAAAACCTCGCAAATCAGATTTTCTGTTTTGTAAATCCCCTACTTCCTTAGCTCTAATATAGAAAACCCTTGGATATAGATCATTGACAGCCTATTTTTATTCATTAACAATTTAATTCGCTTATACACTTACATCTTTATATTTAATTAAATCTAGAAGGACCTAATTATGATTAAAAATATTTTTTTAAGCTCATTATTGATGCTTTCCAGCCTCATTGTACTGCCTGAAGTCGCACAGGCAGACCCTATTGGATATGAGACTACTTTTTTTTGTCCTATGGCTCAGGGTGGGCCGAATGCTGTAACTAATTTTGGCAGTTATATTGGTGGTTATGGTATTGAAAATATATTGTCCCAAACGTTACAAGTATATTTTCGTTCGACTGGATCCGTGCAAGATGTTCCAGCTAACTTGATCAACTATTTTAATGACTCTGTTACCTATAACAGCGCAACTGGCAACATAATTTGTAGTTACCAAAGCAATAATCCCGCAGATCCAAGATTTACTGTAACTTATACTATTACTAATGGCTTGGGAGGTGCGGTACAAGCTCAATCCAATAATTCCATCAGCATTAGAATGCCTGTCGGTTTGAAGGGTTAAAATGCGAGTAAATGCGTATGAACATCAAATGTAGCCTCAGTAAAGTAAAAAAAATCAGGCTACATTTGAACATTTTATTCTTTTAACTGGTTCCACCAACTGTCAACGCATCTATTTTCAACGTAGGCTGCCCCACTCCAACCGGAACTGATTGTCCCTCTTTTCCACAAACACCAATTCCTCGATCCAATCCCAGATCATTTCCAATCATACTGATTTTTTTCATTACATCAGGTCCATTACCAATTAGTGTTGCACCTTTGACTGGCGCTGTAATTTTTCCATTTTCAATAAGATATGCTTCACTGGCTGAGAATACAAACTGACCGGAGGTGATATCAACCTGTCCACCACCAAAATTGACTGCATACAAACCGTGTTGTACGGAACGAATAATTTCTTCAGGATCATGTTGCCCGGCCAACATGTACGTATTAGTCATTCTGGGCATGGGCACATGCGCATAAGATTCACGTCGGCAATTACCTGTAGATTGCATGCTCATCAATTTGGCATTCAATTTATCTTGCATGTAATTCACCAAAACACCGTTATCAATCAATGTTGTGCATTGTGAGGGGGTCCCTTCATCATCAATTGTCAGGGAGCCACGCCTGTCTTTCAAAGTACCATCATCAACTACTGTAACGCCCGGTGCTGCGACTTGTTGGCCAATACGTCCAGAAAAAGCAGATAAGCCCTTGCGATTAAAATCCCCTTCCAAACCATGTCCTACTGCTTCATGCAATAAAACACCCGGCCAGCCTGGACCAAGAACAACAGGCATTGTCCCTGCTGGAGCAGGTCTTGCATCTAGATTAATTAGTGCTTCACGTACTGCCTCACGCGCATAACTTAAGGCATTATCCTTTTCGTAAAAATAAGAATAAGGCACCCTGCCACCACCGCCAGAACGAGCAGACTCCCTTCTTCCGTTCTTATCTTCTACAATCACACTGACATTGATGCTCACTAAAGGTCTAACATCAGCAATCATCTGCCCATGCATCCCAGCCACCATAACTACCTCATAACAGCCACTTAAAGAAGCATTGACTTGGATAACTCGAGGATCGATACTGCGAGCTTCTTTATCAATTGTTTCTAATAAAGCAATTTTTTCTTGCTTACTCATTCCTTCGATGGGATTTAGACCTTGATAGCGACTTACTGGTGCACCTTGTACCTGGATGGATTGAATTGGTTTAGATCCAGTAAGTGCGATAGAACGAGCTGCATCAGCTGCCCGTAACATTGAAGGAAGTAAAATATCATCACAATAGGCAAAACCTGTTTTATCACCACTGACAGCCCGAATACCTACACCTCTATCCAAGGAATAGCTACCACTTTTCACTACTGAATCTTCCAAATACCATGATTCATAGCTGCAACTTTGAAAATAGAGATCCGCATCGTCAATATGGCGATTCATAATGGTTTTAAATAATTTTTCAATACCTGTTTCGTCCAGCGCTGCAGGAGCTAGTAAAATTTTTTTTGCTGTAGCAAGAGCTTCTGTCATTTAATTACCTTTTAAATAAATAAAATAATATGTGTTCTGTTGTATCAAGAAAGTAGTATTATACTTATAAGTTTAATACATGATGTTCCAAACAGGGGAAACTTCGGCGTAATTCTTGCTGATTTTGTAAATCTATATCTGCTATCACTACTCCTGCACCTGTTTCTTTTTGTGTCAGCACTTTTCCCCAAGGATCAACAATCATGCTATAACCAAAAGTAGCACGTCCATTTTCATGCTGGCCACCCTGATTTGCCGCCAAAACATAGCATAGATTTTCAATAGCTCTGGCGCGCAATAATACTTCCCAATGAGCAAGACCCGTAACTGCTGTAAATGCGGATGGAACTGTAAACAACTGCGCCCCTTGCAGCATAAGTTGTTGATAAAGCTCTGGAAACCTTAAATCATAACAAACTGTTAATCCTATTTTCCCAACCGGAGTATCAACAAGGGCCAAATCGTTTCCACGCTCAACGGACATCGATTCCTGGTATGCTTCTTTTGAAGAAACATTCACATCAAATAAATGAATTTTATCATAACGCGCCGCGCACTTGCCTCGAACATCATACACCAGGCAACTGGCACGTACCTTGGAACCTGTACTTTTAAGAGGAATAGTTCCAGCGACTACCCATAAGCCTAATCTTTTTGCCAACTGACTGATTTTTTGTTGTATTGATCCTTCGCCATAAACTTCCCCAATCTGCAATTTATCTGTTTCTTTAATCCCCATAAACGCAAAATTTTCAGGCAAAAGCACAAGATCTGCTTGCTCTTCACGAGCTTGGATCATTAACTGTTCTACTTGCTGTAAATTATCAGCGACTTTTGCTGAGGAAATCATTTGTATCAAAGCTGCTCGTGCCATAATTAATCCTAGACTATATGACATAAGAAATGTCGAAATTTTTTGCTTACCCTGAGCTACGGGATCTATGCAGAAACTATTTATAATACTACTATAGTACTGCAGAACCTCAAAACAAAAATAATTCGTTTTAAACTTGAAATATAGGAAACTAGCCCCTAGATATGCTAGACTGAAAATATAAATACAAGAGGAGCTCCAAACAATGAACCGAAATGATGTCACTATACTTACGCGACGTAATGAGTCAGTGCTTTCAAGCAACAAGGTACTGCGTAATACCTATCTATTACTGAGCATGACATTTTTGTTCAGTGCCTTTATGGCAGTTTTATCTCTTACGAGCGGCGCACGACCCATGAACCCTCTTCTCATGATAGTTGGTGTTTATGGTTTAATGTTTTTAACTCAAGCGTTACGAAACAGTGTCTGGGGATTAGTGAGCGTTTTTGCTTTCACTGGATTCCTGGGGTATACCTTAGGCCCTGTGCTTAGTTTCTATATCAGTCACTTTACTAATGGCCCGCAATTAATTGCAACTGCTCTAGGTGGTACTGGTATCATCTTCTTTGCCTTATCAGGTTATGCATTAACCACCAAAAAAGACTTCAGCTTCCTAGGCGGATTTCTTTTTGTTGGTGTTATGGTTGCATTACTAGCCATGATAGCAGGAATTTTCATTCACATCCCTGCGTTGCAATTAGCTATTTCAGCTGCTTTTATACTTATTTCTTCAGGATTAATTCTCATGCAAACAAGTGCAATCATCCATGAAGGCGAAACGAATTATATCTCAGCGACGGTAGGACTTTTTGTATCGATTTATAACTTGTTCGTTAGCTTGCTTAACATACTAAGTGCGTTTTCAGGCCGCGACTAGTATCTTTCTCCTCTACCTAAATCCCGGTTAGTCATGCCGGGATTTTTTTTGATAAGCATTCACTGCATCACCGGAAAGCCATATTCACGCAAACATAGCTTATTAAAATTAGCAAAAATGGTCAAAGCATTCCTCCCTAAATACGATAACATTGTTTATGTAAATAAATTGATGGCCTTAAATTGAGGAAAGCATGAGTTATAAGTACCAATTAGAAAAAGTAATAGAGTTTATCGGCAAACATCTTGATGAGAATCTTGATTTAACCCAGTTAAGTAATATTGCCTGCTTTTCAAAATACCATTTTCATCGCTTATTTACTGCTTATACAGGGCTATCGTTGCAACAATATATTCGTTGGCTTCGTTTAAAACGAGCGGCCCATCAATTAATTGTTGATAAAGATAAAACCATTATCGAAATTGCAATAAATGCGGGATTTGAATCTCATGAGGCCTTTACACGTGTATTTAAACAAGCTTGTGGTATGAATCCAAGTGAATTTAGAGTGCACTCAAATTGGAGTTTTTGGGAAAACCCACCGTATTATTTGCCAAAACAAGGTAACATCATCATGAATGTATTGATCAAAGAGATACCAGCCAGACGTTTGGCGGTACTGGAACATCGAGGCGCACCTGAAAAAGTGGGTGACAGTGTCAATAAGTTAATTCATTGGGCAAAATCGCAATCGATAAACTTAAAACCGAAAGCAGGAGAAGCTTTTGGCTTTGCTTGTGACGATCCAAAGACAACCGACCCCGCTGATTTTCGGTTTGACTTAGGGATTACGGTCCCAGAGCAAATAAAACTTGAAGGTAATATCATTGAAAAATACCTACCTGCAGGACGTTATGCGGTAGCATTACATAAAGGCTCACGCGATACCATTGGGGACGCAGTCTATGGTTTATATCGTGATTGGTTACCTAATTCTGGTGAACAGTTGGGTGATTTACCCTGTATCTTTTGCTATTACAACTTTGACCATGAAGTAGCTGAGACCGAGTTGCTTACAGAGTGTTGGCTGTTATTAAAATAACCTTGCATGATACTGGTTTAAAGAAACCAAGAATTGTCTGGGTGAAAACGAATGCCGTAACTTGGGAAAATCAGGGCAGAAAAGCTTGAGTTACGCTTCGCATCACCCTGCCCCTTGATGACATTTCTACTTACATCCCGCAGACAAGCCATAGGATGTGGGAATAGATTTGGACTGGTTTTTCAGCGGGATGGAAAGATGCGGCTATAAGTTACGAGACTTAACTTTGTTGCCAAGATGCTTTTGCCTTGAATAGTTCGGGTAAGTCATTGACGGTCTTTTTTACCTCTTGCGGCAAAGCAAACAAGTCCCGCGTTTTTTGATAATAAACACCCAAAGGAACTGGGTATGCAGGAAAAGATAAAGATGCAAGGCGCATCGCAGCAACAAAATCACTTGGGCTATGACGATAAATATCTTGTTCTTCTGCTGAAACAGTGGCAAACCGCCCTTCTTTTATATGCAATGCTTTCTCTTTTAGTTGACCGTAGAGTAAAGGTTGGCCTTCTTCCAATATCACTGTATTCGCAGCGCGATTGCTTTTAAGTGCAAACTCATCAAAGGCGCCATGGTTAAAAATATTACAATCCTGATAAATTTCTACAAAAGAACAGCCTTGATGTTCTTGCGCTTTCTTTAATATCGTTGCCAAATGAACGGGATCCTTGTCCACAGCCCGAGCTACAAAACTAGCCCCTGCAGCTAAAGCTAAAATAAGTGGATTCACAGGTTCATTCGCTACTCCCTTAGGAGATGTTTTTGTTACTTGACCTTTTTGTGAGGTTGGTGAAAATTGTCCTTTAGTTAAACCATATACCTGATTATTAAATAACAAAATATTAACATTCACATTACGACGCAAAATATGAATCAGATGATTTCCACCAATGCTTAAAGCATCACCATCTCCAGTAATTATCCAAACACACAGATCCTCACGAAGCGCTTTTAAACCAGTGGCAACTGCAGTAGCTCGACCATGAATGGTATGAAAACCATAAGTATTCATATAATAAGGCAACCGTCCAGCACACCCTATTCCGGAAATAAAAACATGCTGTTCTGGAGGTAACCCTAAATCAGGCAACATTTTTTGTAGTGCCATCAAAATGGCATAATCACCACATCCAGGGCACCAGCGAACTTCATTAGCATTGGCAAAATCTTCGCGCTTATAATTGTTGTTCATAATTGGCTTCCGCTTTAATAGTATTCACCAGATGAGTGACAGTAAATGGCAGGCCATTCGATTGGCCAATCACCTGTGCATCAACCAAATAGCTGGCACGAATAATTTGGCATAATTGTCCTGAATTTAATTCTGCAACCAATACTCTATCGTATTTTTTTAAAACAGTTCCTAAATCATTTGGTAAAGGGTTTAAATGACGTAAATGCACATAAGCAAGTGCTAATCCTTGTTCCAAGCATTGCAAAACTGCTGATTTTAAGCTGCCATAAGTACTTCCCCAGCCAATTAAAATGATTGACGCATTCGCATCACCTTCAATGACTAAAGGTTCATATTCTCGTGCAATTCCATCAATTTTTTGCTGACGTAGGTGAACCATTTTTTGATGATTTTCAGCATCGTAACTTACACGACCGTCTTCGCCTTGCTTTTCTAGACCTCCTAATTGATGAATGTACCCTGGAGTACCGGGTCTGTTCCAGCTTCGACTTAAAAGCGCGTCACGAGCAAATGGTTTGGGAAAACGGTTAAATTCAATTTGAGGTAATTTCAAAGTGCCTACTTCGGGTATCTTCCAAGGTTCTGCAGCATTTGCGAGATAAGCATCCAGCAAAACAATTACTGGGGTCATATATTTAACAGCCAAATAAAATGCTTCTAAAACGGTATTAAAACAATCTGCAGCAGATTGTGCCGCTAATACAGGCAATGGTGCTTCGCCATGACGTCCATAAAGTGCTTGACGTAAATCACTTTGGCTTGTTTTTGTTGGTAATCCTGTCGAGGCTCCAGCGCGTTGAACATCAAGTAAAACTAAAGGTAATTCAGCTACTACAGCCAGACCAAGACTTTCACTTTTTAGATCCAGCCCAGGTCCTGAAGTTGTAGTTAAAGCCAATCTTCCTCCGTATGCAGCGCCAATACAGGCACAAATTGCTGCAATCTCATCTTCGGCTTGGAGTAATTGCACTCCAAAATCAGATAAGCGCGCACATTCATGCAGTATGGCTGAAGAAGGCGTAATCGGATAGCCCGAAACCAACATAGGAATTTGGAGTGAAGTAGCCAAGGCAGCAAGTGCTAAACCTACTGCTTCTACACCTGTAATCTGTCGATACTCCCCTACATCGCGATTAACCTCGCCCAACATATAGTCACGGCGTGTTAATTCTAAAGTCATGGCATAATTGTATCCAGCTAATAATGCCAATTGATTGGCTTTGGCAACAACAGCATTCGCTTTGAATTTTTTAGCGATGAATCCTTCACATGCTGCGGTTGGTAAGTCGAATAACCAGAGTACTAAGCCCAAAACATAAAAGTTTTTGGTTTTAGTAGCTTGGGGTTTAGTCAATTCAAGTGAAGATACTGCTTGCAAGGTTTGGGTAATTAAAGGAAATGAAACAATTTGGTAATGCTCGGCACAATTATCGAGAAAACTCTTATCCATTCCTGCCTTTTGCCAATCTTTCTCTTGGTAACTGTCTTCATTAATAATTAATAAACCGCCTTGATTTAGATGTTGCAACGAATTTTTTAATGCCGCTGGATTTAAAGCAACCAGCACATCCAGCGATTCACCTGCGGTGAAAATAGCATGTTCAGCCATCGCCAGTTGAAAACCAGAAACCCCAGCCACAGTGCCCGCTGGAGCCCGAATTTCTGCAGGAAAATCGGGTAAAGTACGTACATCACGGCCAGTAAGCGCTGCACTAATGGTGAGTTGCTCGCCCACCAATTGGACACCGTCTCCTGAATCTCCAGTAATACGAATAACAATCACGTCAGATGTTGACATAAAGTCTTGCTTCCTGCATTAGTTGACGCATGTGTCTTACTGCCTCTTTCATACCACAAAATAAAGCTCGAGCAATAATTGCATGGCCTATGTTAAGTTCATGTAATTCTTTTATAGACGCTATAGATTGTACGTTATGATAATTAAGACCATGCCCCGCATTGACAATCAAATTTAAACTCGCTGCATATTCCGCAGCGTGCTTTATCCGTGCCAATTCGTGTTGTTGCTGTTCCACATCGATAGCATCAGCATAACACCCTGTATGCAATTCAATTACAGGGGCGCCAATATCTGCTGCAGCTTTAATCTGTTCATGCTCTGGGTCAATAAATAAAGAAACTTCACTTCCCATAGCCTGTAAACGCTTTACTGCATGCTCTACCGACTTCTGGTGTGTTATCACATCCAAGCCACCTTCAGTAGTTAGCTCTTCACGTTTTTCCGGAACTAAGCAAGTATGCTCGGGTGCTATCTCTTCTGCAAAATCCAGCATTGCATCAGTAACTGCTAACTCAAGATTCATTCGCGTTTGTAGTACTTGCTTCATCAAACGGACATCACGAGCCTGGATATGTCGTAAATCTTCTCTCATATGCAAAGTAATACCGTCAGCCCCTGCTGCTTCCGCATCCATTGCAGCCTGAACAGGATCAGGATAACGAGTTCCTCTTGCCTGCCGTACGGTAGCTATATGATCAATATTAACACCCAATAGTATTGGCTTATTCATTTTACACCCTACACATAAAATAAAGAGTATAAAGTCCATCATGACCTAAACTCAAGTTGCTTGAAAACATATATATGCGTTGTGCGCGTTAAGTACAGAAAAATCAGAGAACTGATCTATCTTACACCCGTAAAACTGTTTAGGGCCTACAAATTTCTACACGAAATAAAGCCCTCGTCTTAATCTCGCGTCCGCCTAAAAGATGATCAATTGCTTGACGCATAATTATTTTTGCTGATTTAAGATAAGGTGCTTCATTTAAATTATCTTGTGCCAAAGCAAGAATATGTGCACCAGGTATTCCCCTGCTATTTATAATAAAACCTTCGCCTGCAACAAATTCATAGCATGAGTCTGCAACAATCAGATTTGCAGTTCTTGCTTCGTGTGTCAATGAAAAGGGATAGCCACATGCATGCAGTAAAGTCCACTCAAAACGCCTTAACAACGCTTCTATCACGAATCTCTCTTTTGCTGATGCGAGATTATTTAAAGTAAACAAATAAGCATCGAATAATGCTGAGTCAGGATAATTGGGACTTAGTGCATAATAAATAATTTCATTTAGATATAAGCTCGCAAAAAGTGAGCCGCCTCTAAGTTGAAGTGTGGGCACAATACTTTCAATAGATTGCGTATAGTATCGCTCATGGCGTTCAGCAAGATTTATCCATAAAGGAGTAAAAGGTTGTAAAAGAGCTTGCTTTTTAGGTGTACGTCCACCTTTGGAAAGACATTGGACAACACCTAGCTCACGCGTAAAAAAACTGACACGAGCACTCGTATCTCCAGACCATTGCTTGTGTAAAACCCAAGCCTCTATTGTCCTAATCATAGCCTAATTGTTTTAACATACGCTCGTCATCTGACCAGCCGGATTTTACCTTACACCAGCATTGCAAGAATACTTTTTTACCTAACAGTTTTTCCATGTCAATCCGTGCAGCTGTTGCCATTTCCTTTAATTTTTGTCCTTTATCACCAATGATCATTCGTTTGTGATTGTCTTTATCCACAAGAATCAATGCGTGAATACGCACAAGCGTGCCCTCATCTTTAAATGACTCAATGTCTACAGTAACAGAATAAGGTAATTCTTGTCCGCAAAAACGGAAAATTTTTTCACGTAATAATTCCGCACATAAAAATTTTATGGGGCGATCGGTCAATTGATCATCTGGAAATAAATGAGGTCCCTCAGGCAAATAATTCTGCAATTTTTCTTGCAATTCATCGACCTGTACTCCTGTTTTTGCTGATATAGGAATAATCGCATTAAATTCATGCTTTTGACTAATTTGCTCTATCCAAGGTAACAATTGAGTTTTGTCATCAATTTTATCGACTTTATTGATTACCAAAATACTCGGTACTTTGGCGTGTTTTACTAAATTTAAAACATACTCATCTTCTTCTTGCCAATGAGTTCCATCAACCAAAAATGCAATTACATCAACATCACGCAATACACTAATCGCAGTTTTATTCATCATGCGATTCATGGCTTTTTTATTTCCTTGGTGAATCCCGGGGGTATCTACATAAACAAATTGATACTCATCTTCAGTACGTATCCCTAAAATACTGTGTCGGGTCGTTTGTGGTTTTCTGGATGTTATACTCACTTTTTGCTGCAAAATACAATTAAGGAGGGTTGATTTTCCTACATTAGGCCTACCAACTAAAGCAATATAACCACAATAACTAGTCATTAAAATAGATTCCTGTTTATTTTTAAAACATTTTATCAGTGACGCCATAAAATTTCTAGGTTTGTATCTACTCCTACTTGATATTTGACTAAAAAACCAAGTATCCTGTGCAGTATGTGAACAAAGGATGGTTCCTATGTCTTATTTTGTAACGACGAACGGTCACACGCAAATTATAGTTCCCTTAACTATTACACCTTTTAGTCATCAAGCATTCCCCACCATAACAGGAAGCCCATTCAGCTATGAAGCAGGGACAGTACTGTATGGTCATTATGATATGGAATACCTCTTCCCAGGAGGCGACAGGCTGCGCTTAATCGCCAACCATGATAAAAAAACCGTGCAGCTCATATTATTTACTCATCAGGCGGATCTCATTCAACTCCTTCCAGGAGAACGCCCTTCATCATTGGTAGCAAATGTCATAAGTAAAGTTCATCGCTACAGAATACGTTCAGCAAGTTACCGACAGCCACTTACTCCTGAGCAAGAGCAAAAACTGCAAATTGCTAATAAGTGCATTGATTCTTTGAAAAAATTGTTAAAAAAAGAACGTCAATTAACCAGCAAAAATCATGAAGGACATGAAGAATTAAGAAAAGAAGTGATTGAAATTATAGGGCACAGTTCTGATCAGAATCGTGTGGTGGCAGCTTCTCCACTTGTATCTGAAGGTTCTCTGGGAAATATTCTTTATGAAGCCCATAAAACAGCACAGCATTATACCTTCAACCGTGTCTATTCTGTGTCGCGGCAAGATCAAATGGATTTTAGTCGCATCCTTAAAGAACATGAAGCACTCCAAACATGCCTCGTGTGGGATAGCGAGCTTCACATAGGACATAACAGCAAAGAATTGGATGATGCTTTAAGAGTTATCTGTAATTATTACAAACTCCCTTCCGCAACGAATTTGAGCAATGTTCCCGCAAATCGATTCGCACAGCTCGCAGCTTTTTTTAATAAGCTATGGCGTGATGGCCATGATTGGATTAATTATCTGGCAATAAATGCCAAGCCAGAACATAAAACAGAAATACTGAAACGTCTTGATGGACTCACGCTGACCCAAATAACACCCTATTACAGACTGCAAGGACTTCCACAAAAAGGTTACACTGATTTAAAAACCATGATTGCTAGCCTTATAAACAGCTCTAAAGAACCATTAATTGAAAATAATAGAGAAAGGGCGAAAAAAATGATTAGCCGGCTGTCGGCCGGTAGTTGGGTAATTAGTGCTAATGAACAACTCATTCTGATAAGGCAAGAAAACAAAATAGTACAATTACGCTATTTTATTCACGATGAGCTATTTTATCCATTACCTGAAGGACAGGATTTATATACTTTAGGACAAATCAGCAAACGCCATCTTTACTTACCAGAGCGTGTTAGCCTTAGACTCAATGCGTTTATTTCACGTATCCCAAGGTTTTTCTATAAATTCTACAAAAGCATGCATCACTTTATTATCCATAACGTGCATCATGATTTCTTCAGCCATATTCATGATACGCATATTTCAAAACAGGATGGTCTTGAGCTTAAAGAAAAACACAAGCACTACACTAAAGTAAGAAACTCGCTGATATTGGCTTTAGAAAATAAAGGGCTTTTAGCTAATGGACAAACCTTGGAAGAGTTTATTAAAGAACAGATTAGCAACAGCCCTTACATCATTGCTCGCCCAAATCATCCCCCAAGCCCTCCCGCATATGATAATCCATTTCATCGTATCTTAGGAATAATACGTCATATTGCCAGCTTTTTTATTGATGTAAGCGAACAAAATCCCTTGATTGGTACTTTAGCAATGGTAGCATATGCTTACGGAGGTGGTGCCGTACTTGCGCCCGAGTTCCTTAAATCAATCTTAACTAAATTACAATTACACGGTTTAATTTCGGGTATTGAACCGACACAAAAATTAGCTCATTGGATGAGCCATGGAACAGTCTCGGAAGCGATTTCTGCATCGATGACCTACTGGCAAGGTACCCAAGCAGTGGGAAATTTGGATAAGTTTTTTGTTGATGCATGCAATATCCTTAAAGAAGACCCCGCAGAAATTGCTATTATTGCCTCACTCGCGCTTGGTTTAGGGTACGGTTTAACTAAAGTAATTCCATCATTGGGACATGAAATGGGTGATTTTCCTTATACCAATTATGCCGCTTTAGGTGGAAAAGGTGGAGCGGCTATTTATGATACAATTATGCATCCAGGTGACGATTGGTTTCTAGGAACATGTAAATGGTTATGTAAAAACTTTGTAACCCTAGGGAAGCTGTGCATTGCTCCATTCTTTGAAGGATATTATTACGGATATAACGAGGGGTTTATCAGGGGCTGGAAAAAAAGTGGATTGCTTGCGAAAAATATAAGTAAACAATTTATTGCAACCTGTGGTGACTTTGTCTTAGCTTTATTCACCATTCCATTTATCGAGATAAGCGCTCTTTTTATCCATGTACCCTTTCGAGGTATTACGAATCTACTCACTAAAACACTTGCCCTCTTTGGTAAAATCAGTGATATAGGTGAATTATTACTTTTCTTTTCAACAAGACCACCATCAGATAATTTAATAGCCAATTTCAAATTATCACCGCTTTATGGGTTTACCTGGCCATTCGGACACTTTTCCAATCATCCATTACTTAATTTTTGTATTAATAGTATTCGAGGCCTAGGAATCCCGCTAGTACAACTAATAAAAAATCTTCTTGTTTTACCCTTTCTTGATTTTATTTCTTTCTCTACCCGCGTAGGACTCACTGTTTTAGACCCTATAAGCCGCATTTTTGCCTATGCTTTAGGCAGTGTAATATATACTTTAGGTGAAGTCTGGGATAATTCTTTTGGCATCTTATTTGCAACCACTGCAAAAGGACTTACAACAATCAGTAACCGGATCGATAATCAAGCCAGTGCGATGAAACACACTTTACTATCCTTCATAGAAAGTCAACGCGGTCATTTGTATTATTGGGCATTTGCAAAAGATGATCTAAAGCTGCATGCAGCTTTAGATGATACGGAATACTACGCTAAAGACCCCAGACGTTATGAGCTCATTCCACATTCAAGCAGCCACTGTTTGTTACGAACCCTCCTGGATAATGACACTGAATCACATGAGTTAGAAAAAAAATATAACCCTATTTCTCATCATCAAACCTTATTTACAGTAAAAAGTTCGAAAAGTAACCCTAAATCTCCTTTTCAAAAGGAAACAATCAGCTATAGTATTTAGCGTACCCATTCCGAGCTATATGCTTCTGATGATTTATTGAACAATGTTGTATATAATTATAATATGGTGTAAGAGGATACAGCTCTATGTCGATTGCAAAAGAAAACTTACTAGAACATCTTAACTCAGATGAATTAGCTTTTATGAACGAAAAACTTGATGCTGCCATACAATCAAAGGTAAGCACTGGTGAACTTAGTTTTTCTTCACCTAAGGACGGAGCAGATCCTAACCCTACTACAATTGATCTAAGTCATTTTGGCTTACGTAATCCAGAGGACATAAAGATCTTCCTATTGTCCCCGGCAGGGGAAACGGTGGTCCATGAAATTGGTGCTGAATTAGCTACTGAGCGAGCCATTGAAGAAGAGCGGCAACTGGAAATACAAGAAGAAATCATAATGCAAGAGCGGAGAAGAGGCTTTATATTCCAGTGGCTGCTCGCAGAAGAAGCTGAAGCGCAAAAAGCGCAAAATGAGTTAATCCAAATGCAACAGGATAAGATCTTAAAAAATGATCAAGTTCCATTGAAAAGCTCAACTCCTGAACCAAAATTAGAGACCAAGGAGGCCATTAAAAATTATACTGAAGCAATAGAAAAGCTACAGCAAGATATAAAAACAATTGAGCAGCGTGAAGAAAAGTTAAAAACTGAACGAGCCATGCTTACTGAAAAACATAGTACTTACAAGAAGGGTTTAGAAGATTTTAATGCACCTCAGTTTGAAGCACAATCAGAAGAGCAAATTAAGCAACAAATTGAAGACCTCCAAAAAGAAGCCGATTTAATCTCAGATAAGATGATGCAGCCTGGTCTAAAAGATGAAGATATTTATCGATTAGGAAATGAGCTCAATACAGTCGGTCTAAAAATTGCTAGCTTGGAAGACATCCTTGCTGCTAAACGACAAAACAAAGATCCTGAAAAAATCTATGCTGACATTAATGGAAATATTAAAGATTCTGCAGGGAATGACATTACTAAAGAAGATGCTGCATTTGTGCTTTCAAAAGATCAAAAAATTGAGAAAGATAAAGATGGAAATTATTACCTTCTAAAACAAGGTCAAGAATTAAAAAATATGGCGCCAGAGGAAATAGCTCAGGCCAAATGGGATTTCCAAAATAAAAAGAAAGATCTCACAGTAAAAGTATTCGCTGATGCTGAGGGAAATGTTAAGGATCCCGAGGGAAATGCCATTACGTACGACAAAGCTGCTTTTGTTCTTTCTAAAGGTCAAAAAATTGCGAAAGATAAGGAAGGGAATTACTACCTTTTAAAAGAAGGTCAAAATTTAGAAACTATGAATGATAGTGATAAAAAGCAGGCAAAGAACGACTTCCAGCATAAAAAAAACGATCTCAAAATTGTAAAAGATGTAGTTAATGATGTGGAGAAAGAAGAGCTGAATCTCAATACCGCACGCAGCACTCTAGCCAAAGCTGAAAAAATAATGGCACAGAACCAACTTAATTTAATGCATTCTGCTCGCTCAAAGGCAGAACACTCTTTAAACCCTGATTTGTCTATGCAGCCCCCGCAATCCACGATTACTCCAAGTAATAACTTTGGCTTGAATGCAATATCCGTTCCGACACCGACACAATCTAAAGGAACTTCACCTTCAATGCCATCACCACAACAAATTTTAACTGCTGCTGCATTCGTTCAAACTGTGAACAATGGACAAAAACCAGTCACATGGGGATCACTATTTACTACAGTTAAAACAATACAAGATCCAAAATCACGTGATCAAATGGATGAATTTGTTACAGATAAGGCAAAAAAAACCTTATCAAAAGACCAACAAGCTGAATTGGATAAAAATCCGGAAACATTAAAAGAAAAAATCAAACGTATGTTAGAGATGGCACCTGTTCCTCCAACAACGATGAATGATCTCTTGAAAAATATGCCAAAATTTGGGGAAGATTCCTATAAAAATAACGTCACTTCCGAATTGAGTCCCGTAGAAAAACGAGAGGAGCAAGTCAGCACTCCATCTGCACCTAGATAACAAAGCAGCTCACCTATATCCGAGCATATCCAGAGAATGCTCGGTGCATGCTTTTAAACTCTATAATTTCCTTTTTTCAAACTAATCAATATCCCTAATTTATTTCCAATAAGAATAACTAATATACTTGCCAACACAAGCCAACTCTTCTAACATTAAGTTTTGTGATTTAACCTATTTGAAACAAAATTTACTAAAAAATATATAGAGCGTCATCCACTAAGTTCTAGACAAGGCGCGCAAGTAAAGTGAAAGGAGCGTACTCAAGAAGTACATAACTGAGCCAAACCAGCTTGCAATGATATTTAGAACTTGGTGAGTGGATCTACACATCACCATAGGACTCACTATGATCTTAGATAAGTTACTGGGCAATCAATCTGTAATTATATCCCTTGATGTAGACAATTTTTTGTTTGAACGGTTAGATCAAATTAAGTCAGCCGGTTTTGACCTGGTTGAAATTAATTCAACGGATCAAAAATTATTAAATCAGGCAATTACTCGCTACCCCTCCCTCAAAATCGGTGCCGGCGGAGTAATTGATACACAACAACTTGAAAATTGTTATCAGGCTAATGTGCATTTCGCCACAAGCCCTGGTTATTTACCTGCCATTGCCCAAACAGCAAATGTTTACTCGCTTAATTACCTCCCTGGAGTTGCAACAATTTCAGAAGCAATGGCTGTAATGAGTATAGGCTATATGCATGTTCGTCCATTTCCAGCTGACTTGGCTTTTTGTACTCTTTTAAATAAATGTCTTCCACATTTAAAATTGCTCCCTGCTGAAATTGAATGGGAAGAAGCAGAGCACTTCCTCAATTTACCCGCTGTAGCAGCAGTAAGTATCCATAATCCTGATACAATACAGCTTAGTGCACTTACAACGAGTATTTTGGCTTAATTCTAATTATTTCCTGTAAATACTACTCAATAGGATTTTAGTTTTATCCCTGTTTGCATTTCATATTGCCTTAATATAACCATGTTATAATGAATTTATACACTTTGTTTTATTGTGGGTCCATTATGTTTTCAAAAGATGATTTAGATGCAACAGCAGGCAAAGTAAATATTAGCGGCCAGAAGAAGAAAGCAGATGAATATAAAAAGTCGATGGAAGATACCTTTAATGTTTTTATTAGCTCAACTAAACAACTACCTCTTGAGAAGCAGTTAAAATTCATTGAGGAACATTTGAAAGAAAATCTTCCACTTGATAAAAAAGAACACTTTCTTTTTTTTCTGGCTGCAATTGCAACTGCACGTAATGCAAGACTACCAAATACTCATCAGGAACAAACACCTATTAATAAACTATTGGGGCATTTAACTGAAGGGTTTACCAATGGTTTTACTAGATTAGGGATTCCTAAAGTCGATCTGATGACGAAGATTATTGGAAGTTTCTACAACTGGCTCAAAGCATATGAACCCCATGATCCTGAAATGAGCCATAATGTCTTGCTTGCCTTTTATTGCATCACTTGTTTTTTTGAAAGTCAATTATCTCAATTCTCCGCCTTTCTCCCTGACGATGCATTAGATCGCATAAAAATGATGAAGGAAAATATAGGTGAAAATTTTACCCAGTTAGCACGGAACCATGGCAATTCGTTGAATAGCAACGTATCATCACACGATGCTTTACAAAAATTGGCTCCTGAAAAAGTCGCATATGAGAAATTTAAGATAAATTTGGCCTCTATAAAAGAACACGAAGCTAAAGTCGAACGGCTGATGCAATTACATTGGACTTTACTCAGTATTTCTAAGCTAGGCATAGACGACCCCATGAAAGGCTTTTGGAAAAAATATAACACTCAGGAGGAGTTTAACCAGCTCATGGACGATCTTGGGCTGGAACCTGCTCAAAGAAAACAATGGCAATCTTATTTTGACGCAGAACATAGCGAGGGCGTGACAAAAATTTGGGGCGATCTCAAGATATATGTTAGTAATGTTACGTTCTCTCAAAATATACTCGCTAGAAATGCCTATACAGCCTTAGGAAAGTTAAATGTAGACGTGGAAAAATACCAAACTCCTATGCCGCTGATTCAAGAGATTGAAACTGCATTTAACAAACTTAAAGATATAGAAAAAAAAGATATACAAACATTAAAAGCGCATCAGTCACAGATTCAATCAACTAAAGGTATTAAAGCAAATACTATTGATGTTGTAGTCAGTGATATTGGTGCTTTTATACAACATTTAAATGCTCAGGAGCAATATGTCTCTCATCTTAAAAGAATTTACGATAATATATCAAAGTTAAATGAGCTTGGAGTTGTAACTGATGAATTACGTACACATTTTCTAATAATGCTTGATCATGCAGTTAAAACAGTTCCTCATGAAGATAAACAAATAGATAGAAAATCACCAGAAGAAAAAATAGAAGCTTTGCTTAGCGGAATAAAAGAAACTATAACAGAGGCACAAGAGCTAGGAGAAAAAATCCATATAGACGTAGCTAAAATACGCAAACTGGTAGATAGCGATTCCAGCAATGATATTCTTAACGCCACTGATCGATTCATTAAGAAACATGAAAGTAATTTTCTTCATCAGGTGTTATGCTTTTTCTCTAAAACCTATAAAGAAATGTTTGAGTCTTTAAAAGATGCTGTAGCGCATAAAGACACTACCCAGATAGCAAGTATTTTAGTAGGAAAAGCAGAGGAATATGCTCAGACACGTACTGTAGCAATGTGGTTTGATGAGGCAAAGGAATTACAAACATTAAAAACATCGGCTGAAAAACCTGAGGACAGTCCTTCCGAGGGCCTGCAATATAGGATAGATCAATAACTCCAGTTCGCACTGGAGTTATTGTCTATTAAGCAATAAATCCAGAAGAAAAAATCCAGCACCAATGCAAATCGCACTATCCGCTAGATTAAACGTAGCAAAATGATGATGTCTATAATAAACATCAATAAAATCAATCACATAACCATCAAAGGCTCTATCGATCAAATTACCAACTGCACCACCTAAAATAAGACTAATTCCAGCCGAAAGTAATCGAGCGTGGCCTTCAGTACGATACAACCAGACAGCAAGCATTATGCTCACAATTAAACTAAAACCAGCAAAAAACCATCTATGCCAATCTCCGGCACCGCTTAAAAAACTAAAAGCAGCGCCAGAATTATAAGCCAAAGTAAGGTTAAACATAGGAAAAACAGGTAATGGTTTATATGGAGTTAAAAAAACACTCACCAAGTACTTACTTGCCTGATCAAAAATAATCACTATAAGACTAAGCATAAACCATGGCCATTTTTTCATATAAATTGCCTCATTTCCTCTTGGCCGCTTATATTGCCGACACACCGCAGGCAGAGCTCAGGATACTGGGTATTTTGACCAACATCAGGCCGCCTGTGCCAACAGCGAGCACATTTTTCATGTGAACTTGCCGAAACCTCAATAGCAACTCCGAATGCTGTCGGCGTTATGCCTGTGGGAGCTGAATTCATAGGATGTACTGCGGCATCTGATGTGATTAATAGAAAGCGCAATTCTTCACCCAATCGAGTTAGTTTAGGTAATACTTTGTTATCCGCATATAAAGTGACTTCTGCAGCCAAGGCAGAGCCAATTTCGCCTTTTTGACGTGTTTCTTCCAAAGCCTTATTCACTTCATCACGGATTAAATGCAACTCATCCCAATCTTCCATAGTAACATCATCAATCTTTGGCCAAACATCATACCAAAGTTCAGTAAAGACTGACCCCTGGTTATAACCAGGTATATAGCGCCCTATCTCTTCCGCTGTAAAAGACAAAATAGGCGCCAACCAAAGAGTAAATGCCCTAATGATGTGATACATTGCAGTTTGGCAAGAACGTCTGGCTTTGCTTTCTTTTGCAGAGGTATATTGTCTGTCCTTAATCAAATCAAGATAAAAACTCCCCATATCTACAGCACAGAAATTATGAAGCTTCTGGTAAATAATATGAAATTGATAACTGTCATAAGCTTCGATAATTTCTTTTTGTAGAAGCTGGCTTCGCTTTAATGCCCATTTATCCAATTCCAACAGCTCTTTGTCATGAACACTATCAACTGCTGGATCAAAATCAAATAGGTTTGCTAATAAAAAACGGGCTGTATTTCGAATTCTTCGATAAGCGTCTGCATTTCGCTTGATAATTTCATCCGAAATACTCACTTCATGTCGGTAATCAGTAGAGGCAACCCATAAACGTAAAATATCGGCACCGTGTTGGTTAACCAACTTATCCAAAGCTACATAATTCCCTTTAGATTTAGAAAGTTTTTTACCATCAGCATCCACAGTATAGCCATGAGTCAATACTGTTTTATAGGGAGCAATACCATACATGGCGACAGAAGTGGTCAATGAAGAGTTAAACCAGCCGCGATGCTGATCTGAACCTTCAAAATAAATATCTGCAGGGAAATATAAGTCTTTATTTTGTTGTAAAACACAGAAATGGGTAACACCAGAGTCAAACCAAACGTCCATAGTATCGTTAATTTTGTCATATAATTCAGCATCATCTCCCAGAAGCTCTCTCGCATCCATCTCGAACCAGGCATCAATGCCAGATTTCTCAATAAGTAACGCAACTTTTTCAATAAGCTCCAGTGTATTAGGATGCAATTCACGAGTCGTACTATGTACAAATAAGGGCATAGGAGTGCCCCAAGCTCTTTGTCTTGATATGCACCAATCAGGTCTGTTTTCAACCATATTGCTAATACGAGCCTTACCCCAGTCAGGCACCCAAGTCACTTTATCAATTTCTTTAACAATATGTTCTCTTAACCGCCCCTTATCCATCGAAATAAACCATTGAGGCGTCGCTAAAAAAATCATCGGGGATTTATGTCGCCAACAATGAGGATAGCTATGTCTAATATTCTCCTTTGCTAAAAGGACTCCTTTTTCAGCCAAAACACCCAAGATTGTCTCATTAGCTTTTAATACGGAAAGTCCAGCAAATAATTCAACATCATCAGCAAAACAACCATTTGCTTTAACGGGATTAATTAAAGGCAGATTATAAGTTTGGCCAACCAGATAATCATCTGGTCCATGTGCAGGAGCAGTATGAACGCTTCCAGTACCGGATTCAGTAGTTACATGCTCACCTAACACTACTGGAACAACCCGATTATAGAAAGGATGTTTTAATTTCAAAGACTCAAAAACTTTTCCTTTTGCCGAACTCAAAATTGTATATTGGCTCACTCCGTAACGAGCCATGGTAGATTCAACTAACTCGGTGGCAACTATTAAATAAGAATCATCTGTGTCGACTAAAGAATAATCAATCGCAGGATTTAAGCACACTGCTTCATTAGCAGGTAATGTCCAGGGAGTAGTAGTCCAAATAGGAAGGCTAACTGGCTTTATTACCGAATTCTTTTTAAACAACTGGATAAACTCTTCGGGGTTCACTGCAAAAAAAGCAACATCAATAGAAGGCGAGGTTTTCTCATCATAATCAACTTCTGCTTCAGCCAAAGCAGAACCACAATCAATACACCAATGTACTGGTTTAAAACCTTGCTGCAAATGGCCATTTTTGATCATCATTCCCAATGCACGAACGATATTGGCTTCATAACGAAAATCCATAGTGACATAGGGATTATACCAATCTCCAAAAACCCCAAGTCGTTGGAACTCATCTCGCTGAATATCGATTTGACTGGCAGCATACTCACGGCATTTGGCACGAAACTCTCGTGCAGATACCTTATCACCAACTCGCCCTATTTTTTTCTCTACATTGAGTTCAATAGGCAACCCATGACAATCCCAACCAGGAACAAATGGCGCATCATACCCGCTGAGTGATTTGGATTTAATAATAATGTCTTTAAGAATCTTGTTTAAGGCATGTCCGCAGTGCAAATGGCCATTCGCATAAGGAGGGCCATCGTGCAGAATAAAGTGTTTACTTCCGGCACGAGCATTACGAATTTTTTCATAAATTTTTTTTGCTTGCCAGTCAGCTAAAACCTCTGGTTCTCGAGTAGCCAAGCTTGCCTTCATTGGAAATGAAGTATTAGGGAGATTTAATGTATCTTTGTATTCTGCCATAAGAGTTTACTCTGCGAAATCGTTAAATTGTTTGGTGATTATTCACCCTGATGCTGTCCCTATCTAATGTGTATTTTGAATGAATAACAATTTGGAAAAATAACACAGTATAATCACTGCCCTATTTTCAAAACTTTTTTTCATTCAACCTGCACTCAAATCTACTCCCAACGTTGATATGGAGGTCTTTTCATTACAATTCCTGAGGAATTCTTTTGCCGCCACAATATCATCATAAATCTGTGCGATTAAAGCATCCACCGAAGTGAATTTAACCTCATCACGCAATTTGTGCAAGAAAAACACCTGCATTAATTCACCATATATTGACAGATCAAAATCAAATAAATGCACTTCCAAAATATTCTTGCTACCATCTACTGTAGGACGACGTCCAATATTTGCTACTCCATACACCATTTGGGAGGCAACTCGCGCTCGAACTACAAATACTCCCTGCAAAGGCAAAGAATAGCGATGAAGGGCAAGATTTGCCGTAGGGATCCCCCACTGTCGTCCACGCCCATCTCCATGTAATATACGACCACAAATACTATAAGGTCTACCTAGATATTTTGCTGCCGTATTGAGATCACCATGCTGCAATGCCGTTCTAATTCGTGTTGAGCTGATTCTATTTTCGTTAATACAAAAGTTTGAATAAATGCTGACATCGCAGGCATATTCCGAACCAAGCTTTTTCAACAAATTCACATCACCTTCTCTGTCTTTGCCAAAACGGAAATCCTCTCCTACCAGCAGATATTTCACATTGAGCGTAAAAAACAAATAAGTGCGGGCGAAATCAGCCGCATAAGTTTGAGCTAATGTATTATTAAATTTAAAACAGTATACATAATCAATCTGGCATGAACCTAATACATCCAATTTTTCTCTTAAACTGGAGAGTCTTGCCGGAGCTTTTTCCCGTTGGAAATACTCTCTAGGCTGAGGTTCAAATAGGATGAGGACTAAAGGCAACTTTAAATCATTTGCTTTTTTTTCTAAAGTTCTAATAAGATTTTGATGCCCCAAATGCACGCCATCAAAATTACCAATAGTAGCGACCACGCCTTTATCAAACGCAGAAAAATGCTGAATGCCGCGCAACAATTTCATAAGTAATTCAATCGTGTAACTCGAAACATAATAGTATACTTGTTTTCTGCTCTGTTGAGAAATAGTAAGCGAGTCGACACAAACTATGACCATCATGTATTATGCCAACGAACTCAAGCAAAACCTGGAGAAACAGAATTAATATAGACCCCGGGTACGCTTTGCGGGTACCCAGGTTAAACTTTTATACTTAATTCTTACTCTTTAGAACTCTTCTCAGAAGGTATAGAGCGGACAATTAAAACATCGCATTCAGCACCATGCAAAATGGAATTTGCTGTTGAACCTAATAATAAGGAAAGTCCATGCTTGCCATGGCTCCCTGTAACAATCAAATCGATATGGCGCTCGTGTGCAACCCTTAAAATTTCATTTTTGGTAGAGCCAAATTCTATAAAACGATGTTTTGCATCTACCCCCAACTTATCACCTAATTCGCTGAGTTCTTTTTCTGCTTGTTCGCGAATAGATAATTCGACTTCGGCAAATCCGGCAAATCCAGGGTAAGCATAAGCAGGAATAGGTTCTACGACATGAACTAATATCAGATCAGCGCCGTTCTCATCCGCAATTTTTTTCGCCTTATGCGCTGCTATAATGCCAACTTCATCAAAGTCAGTAGCAAACAATACCCTCTTATACATCATTTTCTCCTTATAATTCTGATGCCTACTTATAGACTAGCAGATTTAAAATTAATTGCATTACAAAAAATTATTGTTTCGCATCATGAATATAAAGAATTTAGGGACAAAATAATTGGCAACAATAAAAAGAATGGGTTGTGTTCAAAATGCATTTTCGTTAAAAGAACAAAAATTCCCAAGTAGCATTTGAGAGATTACGCTACGCTAATCGACATATATCAATTTCGATTTTTATTTCTTAGTTTAATACGCTCTTCAGCTTTTGCGATTGCTTTCCGAATTGCTTGAGCTTCTTCTGATTGCTCTGGAGCCAGGTTTAACAAACGTTGCCAATAGACTATTGCATCCTCATATGCATGGCTTACAAAAGCATCCATCGCAAGCATCGCCAATGCATCTGGCTGATTTGGATTACTTTTTAATAATCGGCTAAATATTTCGGTGATCTGTTCAGTAAATTGCTGATTATTCAGTACCCACAAACTGTGTGCATAGTTCACTGCATATTGTTCATCATTTGGATTAAACTGATATGCTTTTGCAAAAGCATTTACAGCATTTTGTTTTTCATTTTGGCTACTGTACAAACGTCCCAAGAGATACCAACCTTTAGCACTTTTGGGGGTCTCATCCAACTTCGCTCGCAATTTTTCGATTAATTCTTTTGGACTTTTAATCGACTCCAACATTTTTTTAGCTTGCTCATGGGAATTAAGGCGATGTACATATTCTTGCCATCCTCCAAAACCACCCCAATAAAAATATCCGGCAAATGCTCCTAAAAAAGCAATAGGAACCACCAACAGACTAGCGGTAAAACGTCGTCTGAATGGATAAACCATGAATATGCAGGCTAATCCAGTCAGACCTGCTAATAATGCCAGTAACCACCATTCGTTCATAAGAAACTCACTAATTATGCATGCTCCTTCTCTCGCGTTCCAAAACAAGTCCGCCAGAAAATAACAAACCCTAAAAGTAAAAATAAAATAGGTCCAAACCACAATAAAAGAGTTACCGCTTTAACCGGAGGATTAAACAGGATAAAATCTCCGTAACGAACAGTCAGATAATCGCTAATTTCACTATCGCTCTTACCCGCTTTCACCATCTGATACACCTGATTACGCAAATCTTTCGCTAATTCAGCGTTAGAATCTGCCAAATCTTGATTTTGACATACCAGGCAGCGCAAATCTTTGAGCAGATGATTAAATTGAGCTTCCTTTTGAGCAGAATCCAAAGGATAAGTACTGTTTGCCCAAACTGGTGAACCTAAAAAAAGCAAAACCCAAAAAAAAATAAAAAAGGATAGTCCCCATCCGATACTTGCTGCAAAACGAGAAGGAGTGAAGTATGAGGATTCGAGCACCGCATTGATGAAGCAAGTCCTGGTAGTATCGTTTCGGAAGAAGTCTATTCTCATGCAGTCTCCAACTCTTTCATTAAAGGTGCAATCTCTTTTAACCACATCTCTTGAGTAATAATTCCAGCATGTCGGTAACGGATTATTCCTTTCTTATCAATTACAAAAGTCTCTGGTGCACCATAAACCCCCAAATCGATAGCAACTTTTCCGTCCTTATCTTGGATGACGCGCTTATAAGGATTCCCCCATTGTTTCAGCCATCGGAGGGCATCATTGGATTTGTCTTTATAATTCAACCCATAAATTGGAACTCCTTCACGCGCCAATTGCAACATAAAAACCTGCTCATCGACACAAGCCGCACACCAACTAGCCCAAACATTTAATAAAACCACCTGCCCCTGCAATTCTGTGGAACTAAAGAAAGAGCGCGGATGATGTAATTCAGGTAAACTAAAGTGAGGTAATAACTTTCCAATTTGCACAGAAGGTAATTCATGTGGATTTAAGGACAAACCACGCCAAAGAAAAACACAGAGCAGCAAAAAAAGAGTAATTGGAATTACTTTCCATCCTATTTTTTTCATGCTTTCAACTCCCGGGCCGCAATTAGTGCCTGCTGTCTTTTTTGATAATAGCGTCTATCTGTCAGTGCAAAAAAACCACCTGCCAAAATCATAAACCCACCACCCCATATCCAACGAATCAAGGGTTTGTAATAGAGTCTTACTGACCACGAGTTATCTGTTAATGGCTCACCTAAAGCGACATAAATATCTCTAAAGGGCGTTACATCAATTGCGGACTCAGTCATTGCCATTTGACCCACTGTATAAAGTCTTTTTTCTGGATAAATCAGCTTGCTCTTTCCTTGATAATTTATTTTAAACTGTGCCTTAGTTCCTTTATAGTTTGGTCCGATTAGCGGTTCCTGGTGCATAAATTCAATAGAATAGCCAAGTAAAAATACTTTTTTTCCCGCCTCCATTTGTACATCATCTTGCACACCATATGCGGTAGAAACTGCAATACCAATTACCGTAGTTGCCACACCCAAATGTGCGAGAATCATTCCCCAAAAAGCTTGCCCTACTTTGTATAAACCACGATCAAAAATTCTTCTATAAGCAGCTTGCAATGTACTTAAAATTACCCAAAAAGCCAAGCTTAACCCCATAAAGGCTGTACTATTAAATTCTTTAGAAGTAGTAATTAATAAAACCAAAGGAATTAAAAAACTAAGAATAATTGTTTTCCAAAGCTTCTTTAATACATTTTGCCAATGATCTCTGTTCCATCTTAAATGAATACCAATTCCCATTAATAACAACAGAGGAATCATTAAAGGAACAAAAACAGAATTAAAATAAGGGGCTCCCACAGATAGTTTTCCTAGGCCTAAACCTTCAACAAGTAATGGATACACCGTTCCCATCAAAACAGTGAGCATAATTACTACTAAAAATACATTGTTTAATAATAAAGCACTCTCCCTGGAAAAAGGACTGGGATTGCTGCCTGAATGTAAAGTTTGAGCTCTAAAAAGAAATAATAATAAAGAGCCGCCAATAACAAATATTAAAAATCCTAAGATATATAATCCACGCTGTGGATCTACAGCAAATGCATGAACTGAAGTCAAAACACCGGAGCGCACAAGAAAAGTACCTATTAAGCTTAAAGAAAAAGCTGCGATGGCAAGCAACATGGTCCATGCTTTAAATTGCTGGCGCTGCTCAGTTACCGCCAAAGAATGCAATAAAGCAGTACCTACTAACCAAGGCATAAAAGAGGCATTTTCAACTGGATCCCAAAACCACCATCCTCCCCAACCTAATTCGCGATAAGCCCACCAGCTTCCCAAAGTGATCCCCGCCGTTAAACAACACCAGGCAGCCAATGTCCAAGGTCTTGTCCACTTTGACCAACTGGCTTCTACTCTACCAGCCCATAGTGCTGCAATAGCAAAGGCAAAAGCTACTGAAAAACCTACATAACCCATATACAACATGGGCGGATGAAATAAAAAGCCCGGATCTTGCAATAAGGGATTCAAATCACGACCTTGGGTATCTAACACTTGAAATTGGCGTAAAAAGGGATTGGATGTAGTCAACAAAAAAAGAATAAATCCAATGCCTAACCAACCAAGAACAACTAAAACACGAGTACGCATTTCCTTATCTAAACCCGTACTGCAAAAAGCCACCAGCAACGTCCAAAAGCTCAGAATACAAACCCATAACAGCATTGATCCTTCATGCCCCCCCCAAACAGCACAGAGTTTATAGAACCAAGGTAAGTTAATGCTGGAATTACTTAGTACATAAATTACCGAAAAATCATCATTTAAAAAACAAAAGGTGAGGAAAAGATAGGATAAGGCGATAAAGAAGAACTGGCAGGCTGTATAAGTACCCGCTGCATCTATCCAACTATTTCGTTTTAATTGCAATCCAGCGAGTGGAATTAATGCGAGCATTATGGAGGAAAGCAAAGCCAAAATCAAAGAAAAAAGCCCTAATTCTGCAATCATGAACGTACCCTTTGAGATAAAGCTGCTTTCACTTCCGGCGGCATATAATTCGCATCATGTTTTGCCAATACCTGGGAGGCACGAAAATACTGATTATCAAGCAGCTGCCCTTCAGCAACTATTCCCTGCCCCTCTCTGAACAAGTCTGGAAGAATACCCGTATATTTTACGGTAATGGTCTGATTATAATCGGTGATTTTAAACACTACATCCAAGCCCTTTTTCGAGCGGATAATGGAACCCTTTTCAACCATCCCCCCCATACGAATATTATGATGTTGTGGTGCCTCACCTGCCACAGCCTGGGTGGGAGTATAAAACAAGCTTATATTTTGTCTCAACGCATATAAAACCAACGCTGCAGCAATGGACAAAATAGACAGGGTAAATACTAAAATCATTATCTTGCGTCGGCGTGCTGGAATCATTTTTATCGCTTAAACCATTGTTGTAATTTTTGACGTGTCTGTTTTCCTTTCCATTTCATACCTAATAAATTCATTACTAAAACAACACAAACTAAACCATAAGCCGGCCAGACATAAATCGAGTATCCCCCCATTGCCAGCCACTCTAAAAATTGATTCATTTAAATTCCCCTTCAAATTGAATCTTGACCCAAGCTTGCCTCTTTTCCCTAAGCAATAATTCTTGGCGTGCTTTCTCTACAATAATCCACAAACAGTATAAAAAAAATCCAGATATGGTCAACAGTAAAGGATATAACATACTTCCATCAATCTTGGGCTTGGCAAAGACGGACAATGTAGAGCCTTGATGCAAAGTATTCCACCAATAGACAGAATAATGAATAATCGGTAGATCAATAATTCCTACCAAAGTTAAGATAGCAATAATTTTATCTCCATTATCTTTATTTTTTATCGCGTAATGGGTTGCTAAAATCCCAGCGTAAAGCAAGAAAAGAATTAGTTCTGAAGTCAAACGCGCATCCCAAACCCACCAGGTACCCCACATGGGTTTACCCCAAATACTTCCAGTTACCAACGCAAGAAAAGCCATACTAAGGCCAACTTGGGCAACAATATTAATTAAAAGACCTGCTATTTTAATACGCCAAACCAAAAGCAATACTGCTAAAAATCCCATCCAGCCATAGAGCATCATGGACAGAAAAGCACTGGGTACATGCACGTAAATAATGCGGAATGCGTCTCCTTGTTGATAGTCAGGCGGGGTAAATGCCAATCCCCAAATTATACCAACAGCTAAAGTGACTAAAGCGCCCACAGCCAAACCCGGAGTAAAGCGTCCAGTAAAATTATAAAAAAGCTTAGGTGAAGCCAGTTGGTATAATAATTTCCACATAGGAATAATTGAAATCAAAAAAAGCGGATTTTAACACGTATCCCCCTTTTAGCAAAACCCGGAATCACTTAAAGTCTGTTGCCATTTCATGATCTTAAACCAAAACGACCTCATTTCGGAGTGTCGAAACACGTCATACAAGCATTATCTGGAGTCACATATAGACCATCTGGTCGCTTTTCAACTGCTAGAACTTGCTCTTATCATTTTCATTATTTCAGTATTAATTCAAGCATACCGCTGATACAGAAGTAAAATCTGTCACTATTATTTATAGGGTGGCACAATAGACTCAATGAACATTGGACCTCTTTCTCCTGTGATTAATGTTCCTTTTGAGATACATTCAATTGTGGATTGAGGGCAAGGAACTTTATGATCAAAAAAAGTAGCTGTTTTTCCGCTAAATTTTGTATTTTTCACTGAAAAAATAGGCAATGTTTCTTGAGTGTGGACTAGAACATCATATTTTTTTAATCTTAAACGGGATTCATTGGTAGTGAAAGGAAGAACCAAATGGCATTTTAAATTCATTAATCTATTATTTTGAATCAATGTCTTATTGTAATAATCCATGAAAAAATGAACGAAAAAATTTCCGGTGTAGCTTGCATCATCAATTGCAATAAGATGAAGTACATCCAGCCCAGGATTAAATGAATTAAGCTCAGACATTGTTACAAAATCTTTCGGTGCAAAAGCAAGATACGGTTCTGCTAACTTAGTAACCCATAGATTACTTTTATCTAGCCTGTCATCCATAAGCAACACATAATTTCTTTTTGATTCTGGAAGAGAAGAAAGATATTCATTTAATTTTTGGATGGCCTGTTTTAATCCAAACATAAAGTGACGATGAGAAATATGCTGTATCGAGTCTATTACCTCTCGGGCAACGACTCTATCCATTACATGGTGGTGTTCGACCCATGCCTCCATCCTCTCAACTTGAGGGGGGTTAAAAAAAGGGAGTTTGACAGGTTTTTTCAAAAATGGGTGATCAAAGGGGGAAATAGTAACAGGGGACTGTTTTTTTGAAATGTGTGAGCGCCACTTGCGTTGAATTATTGACGCGGCATGATGTTCCTTATCATTCATCTGGATTAAATTATGAATAAATCTAACTTCGTGTTCAGCCATTCGATCAAATGGCATCTCCCCACGATGATTTTTTTTGAAAAAATTTCCTCCTGCTAAAAATAACTGAGTCGCTATTTGGGGATGAACAATATGTAGGCTCACATATTCATGTAAGAATGTATTCCCTTCCTCATCAACTTCTTTATTCACATCAGCCCCTAACTGCAAGAGTACATGCAACAATTGAAACGGAGGATGTGTTTGCCCTTCACAGATTTTAAAAATTTTTTGCAATGGGGTTAATCGAGATTTAAAGTGGTCGATGTATCTTTCGTTAATTCGAATGGGAATAGTTGATTCTTCAATCAACATTTGGAGTGACTTCCCATCATCAGTACAGCAGTCAGTAATTTCTTCTAAATTAAAGCCCGCTAATAAATAAATTAAAGATTCAATGTCTCCTTCTTCTATAGCCATTAATATTTTTTTATAACCGTATAGATCAGCAATTTTCTTCTCTTTAATTTCTACCTTATCTTTCATACCGTTCGACACTGTTATTATAGTGGGTATAGCAACAACACCCTAAAAATATTCCCGCTTATGAATCGGAGCCGCTTTGAGCTCATTCACAAAAGATTAAGCACCAAACCTTTTTATAAAATGATGCATAATTTTAAAGCCTGTTAGATTATGACCTGCACAAATTTTGTATCCTTGATGCATTAAACATAGTAATCCATTTTATACCAAGATCAACGAAAAATAACTGCGAGTAAAAATCTGAGCATTGTAAAGGAGAACGTTTACAATAATTTAAATGTGTAATTGGGTGAGTTTTATTAATAAGCTGCATTAAAAATCAGGCATATCCCATGTAGCTGTTATATCCGGACGGATTTTTTATAAAAAAGGATTTTTTGAAGTAGTTCGGCCATTGATCTTTTGAGAAACTACATTCAAGCAGCATATTAGAAATCCAGGATCGGTTTCCATTTCGCGTGCTTGAGTGAAAATGATCTGCTTTTTAAGTAGCATACTTGTAGTATGTGAGTATTGGAACGCAGAAAACCAGGATGGTTTGGAAAGTAATAGAAATAGAATCGGATCCTATTCAACATGACTGATGCGCATCACCCCGGCAATTGCATAGGGTAAAAATCCTGTAGCCACTACAGACATTGCTAGTAATAAAGCTAGATAGGCGTTAATTGGCAATCCTTGCATGGCTATATTTAAAGTGCCACTTCCAAAGATAACTAAAGGCAGGGTCAGCGGCAATAAAATTAAAGCCATCAAAAGCCCCTTCTGGTTCACTCCCACTCCAAATGCAGCGGCCAAAGCACAAAGAAACAGTAAGGCTGGGGTGCCGCAAATTATAGTAAGGGCAAGCACTTCTGTTTCCCAAAAACTCAATGAAAATAATAAAGCAACCAAGGGACATAAAATGAGTAAAGGCAACAAATTAAATAACCAATGCGCAATTATTTTTGCACCAACCAACAAAGGCAAAGATTGACCGGAAACAATCCATTGTTCGATTACACCATGCTCATAATCTTGTTGAAATAAGCGCTCTGAAGATAGCAAAAAAGACAAGAGTATCGCCATCCAGACTAAACCAGGAGCTATAGTTTTAAGCAACACAGCTTCCGGCTTTAGCGTCAGGGGAAACATAAAAAGAAAAATTAAGAAAAACAGGCATGAATTCACTAAAAAACGTATTTGACGCACCTGGATAAGCAATTCACGTTTGCACTGTTTGGTAAATAAGGAAAAGGAAGAAATCACAAACAATACTCCTCATAATCAGAGGAATTTAGCGGTAATTGCTGGTGAGACGTTAATAAAACGGAGCCGCCTTGTTTTCGATGAGCTGCTATCTTATCCATAATTAGTGTAATGGCTTTATCATCCAACGCGATTAAAGGCTCATCAAGAAGCCATAATTTGACATTAGAGAACCACAAGCGCAGCAACCCTGCTTGCCTGCGTTGTCCGGCGGACAGTAAGCCGCAATGAACATCAAGGTGTTGTTCGAGTTTAAAAATTGAAGCAAGCTCTTCTAGTTTATAATGCCCTTCTTCCTTTATACTCTGTGATGATGTGGCATAATGAAGATCAAAAAAGCAATTCTCTTTTAAAGTTAAATTAGGATTAATACCTGTTTTGTGACCTACAAAACACACTTGACGTTGATAAGCAGAGTAGTCCTCAGCAATATTTTG
Organism: Legionella parisiensis; assembly: GCF_001467945.1. Classification (GTDB taxonomy): domain Bacteria; phylum Pseudomonadota; class Gammaproteobacteria; order Legionellales; family Legionellaceae; genus Legionella; species Legionella parisiensis. The sequence continues at coordinate 920,214 of NZ_LNYQ01000013.1, read as the reverse complement.
CCCAAAAAATTCAATTTCCCCTTGAAGCGGTTGATATAAACCAGCGATTAGTTTTAATAGGGTCGTCTTGCCTGCGCCATTTCTACCACGCAAATGAAGTAATCCTCCTGCGGGCAAATGAAAACTTACTTTACTTATTAAAGGTTGATCTTGATAATCAAAATCAAGGTTAATCACATCAAGCATAGGCCAATGATACACTTCATTTGGTTGGTATTTATTTAGCTGCGGGCGCAGTGAGCAGAACCGGAAAAATTTCGAACTTATAATCCCGAATCCTGCCTTGCTCTTCCTAGGCTGCACTTTATAAAGAAATAGTACTTGAACTAAAAAACAAAACAAGTTTTTTAAATTCATTTCACAAAACCAAGGTCTGTTTACAGACTCTAAACACTATTCAAATACTTAATCAAATACTTGCGAACTCCCTTATTGATCGCCATAATTTGTTTTTATTTTATTTAAGGTTAGTAATGGAATTTTTAAGTCAATACGGTATGTTTCTTTTAAAATCAATAACAGTAGTTATTGCTTGCCTAGTAGTATTCGCAGGTTTTTTTTCTATGAGCCGTAAACCGAAGCCTAAGCTGGAGATTACATCTCTAAACAAACATTATGATCATATCACATCCATAATGAACAAAGAAGTTCTTGGAAAAAAATCACCCAAGAAGAAAAAACATAAGGAAGAGCAACCTACACTTTATGTAATTGATTTTCATGGTGATATTAAAGCATCTCAGGTAGAGCAACTTAGGGATGAAGTAACTGCTGTTCTCTGCACCGCAAAACCTGGAGATGAAGTTTTAGTTCGTCTCGATAGCCCTGGGGGCATCGTCAATAGCTATGGGCTGGCTGCTTCGCAACTCAAGCGTATTCGTGATAAAGATATTTCTTTGACTGTAAGTATCGATAAAATGGCTGCCAGTGGGGGTTACTTAATGGCCTGCGTTGCCAATCAAATCATTGCTGCTCCTTTTGCAATTATTGGCTCCATAGGTGTAGTAGCCCAAATACCCAATTTCCATCGTTGGCTTAAAAAACACGATGTTGATGTGGAATTACTAACTGCTGGAGAATATAAACGCACCCTAACACTGTTGGGTGAGAATACTGAAAAAGGCAGAAAAAAAGCTCAGGAAGATCTAGAAAAGATACATACTATTTTTAGAAATTATGTAGCTGAGCATCGGGAGCAACTCAATATAGAACAAGTTTCTACAGGAGAGCATTGGTTAGCCAAAGATGCTTTTGATCTGCATCTTGTAGATAAATTATGCACAAGCGATGACTATTTAATAGAAAAAATTGCAAACTATAAAGCATTCAAACTAACCGTCCCCTCTAAAGCTTCTCTAGCTACTAAATTGCTAAAGCCAGCGATACGGTTTATGCACCCATGGGGTTAAGACATCAAATTCAGCAGTTGAATATAATGATGAATAATAAAAATCCTTAATATTCAAAATACTGGCTGAGCGGATGAATTTTAGATAATGGTGTATAATTAATTTATATTACAAAATGGAGTGAGCCATGAGTGACTTTAAATCAAGACTACCAGATCTCAAAGAGTTAGCTTCAATGACAAGCAAGTTATTTACAGATATTAAAAAGAGCGTTGGTGAAATCGTTCATAACTATAAAGAAAATCGAGCACAATCGGAAGAAGCGGAACAAAAGGTAGAACCAGCTACAGAAGCCAAACCCGAAAAACCTGTTGAGGAAAATAAAGTGGTAGCTGAACCGGCTAAACCTAGCGAGCCTATTGAAACCATCGAAACCACTGAAGTTGTTGAAACTATTGAAATTGTTGAGCCAAAAGAACCAAAAAATGATGACACGAAACAATAAACATTTTATTTGATTACATTACAACCTGGGTGAAGCACAGCGGAGCCCGGGATTGATATGAAATCATGCCGGTTTTAAATGTCTGAATTACCTTATGCTCAAACCCGCTCAGGTCGGGTAAGTCCATATTTGCGCATTTTTTCAACCAGAGTGGTACGTCTCATATTCAAGTAGCTTGCTGCATGAGCCACTACCCAATCTGCTTCATTTAATGCTTGACTAATCAATGCTAGCTCAGTTTTTACCAAATGCTCTTTTAAATCTATGCCTTCTGCAGTGAAGATCTGCTCTTGATTCATCACTTCTAATAAAGCTTCTCGTTCAGAGTTGGATGTATCAGATTCTGCATATAGAGGCATATATTCACCACGTACTTTTTGGGGTAAATCTTCTTTATTCAAAATTCCTTTGGGATACAAAATAGTAAGCCGCTCCACCAAGTTAGCCAACTCTCTGATGTTACCTGGCCAACTGTACTTACTTAATGCAGCCATCGCATCTGGCATTAGACGTACGCTTGGCCTATTTTCGCTCTCAATACGTGCGATCAATTCGTTAAATAACAGAGGAATATCCTCTGCCCGTTCTCTTAAAGGAGGCATTTCTATAGGAAATACATTAAGCCTGTAAAATAAATCTTCCCTAAATTTTCCTTCCTTAATCGCCTCTTCCAAATTTCTATGTGTCGCGGCAATAATTCTTACATTCACATCAATGCTTTTATTGGAGCCCACTCGTTCGAAACACCGTTCTTGCAATACCCTTAATAATTTTACCTGCATGGGCAAAGGCATATCCCCTATTTCATCAAGAAATAAAGTCCCTCCGTTCGCCAATTCAAATCGTCCTTGCCGCGAAGTAATTGCACCCGTAAATGCACCTTTTTCATGGCCAAATAATTCACTCTCAAGCAATTCTCCTGGAATCGCGCCGCAGTTAATCGGGATAAAAGGTTTCATACCTCTTGATGACAAGGCGTGGATATTACGTGCGACTACCTCTTTACCTGTGCCAGATTCCCCAAGAATTAAAACACTTGCTTCAGTGTCAGAAACCTGCTCTATTAAACGGCGGACATTACGAATACTGGCGCTGTTACCCACCAGACTACGTAGTAAAGGATTTTTATGATTGCTAATCATAATGGATTTTACTGCTTCTTTAGCAATTTGACATTGATGCAAGGATTCCATTATTTGGGCATAAGTAAATGGGAACGGTTGGCAAGCGACAACATTACGCAAGAGACATTGAGCATTGTTTAGTTTTTGACCTATCACGATAATAGGTACTTTAGCAAATTTGTTTACCAAAGAATCCAGCTCATTGAGCGTTTCCTGAATTGATTCACTCGCCCCAAGAAGGATAACATCGGGACTTATATCAGCAAAGTACCACTCACTATACTTGCTGACTTCAGTAGATTCACCGATAAAATCCAGTATTGTGCACAACTTGCCGCAACGACTTTCATTATTATCAATGATAAGAACCTTGTCATTAATACTCATAAACTTGTCCTTAAGTTTTATATACTTGCCACCATCATTCTCTCCCTTAAATCGGAAAGACTTTCAATAATAACTTATCGATAACACACGATTAATTGAAAACCATTACACTGATTCCCAAAACACAATTCCTGACTACCAATTGTTTTAGTCGCACTTACCCGGGTTTCTTTCACAAAATACTTGGCCTGCATAAATCCCATGCGATTGCAAAAAGAATTGGCTGCCCGTGATCCACAACCTTGCTTTTGGTCATAGCACCAATCCACACGATAATCGTTAAAACGAGGATCGGCAAAACGCTTTTCCCGATAGTGATAGGGTTTTGGAGGGATATGAGATAAGCCTCTAGCGCAAACAATAGTCATAAATCCGTTGCAGCGCCACCCCTTGCAACTTTGACTGGTTAATAAGTAATGTGTTAACCCGATATTGTAGGCTATTTCATTATCGCTGGAATAATCATAACCTAGCATTTGACAATAATGATCTGCTACGGTTTTGCCACATTCCTTACCATCTACGGTACAATAATCCAGACGCTCCCCTAGATAAGTAGGATGCCAAAAATTTCGAAAAGCTTTATTGTGCTTTTCACTTGTATTTGCTTGGCCCGAAAAGGAACAAAATAAAAAAACAAAAAACATAAAGTAACGAAAATTGATCATTAAAAACAATCCTTTAGCGATTATCAAATCATGTTAGCCTATGACGCCAGCGGGTACAAGAGTAACATAAGGTAAATCACTATTGATTTATTAAATGTAGCACATCTAATTCCATTCATTTTTAAATAGTAGTTATTTTTGATAGTTAATCTGGTAGAGTAATGACCATGAAAGTATTTTTTATTTTTATTGCGATATTTCTTGTACTGCTCCCATATACTACCGTGAGCAACAAAAACATTATTTCTCATCCTGTTACAACTATTGCGGGCTCTACAAATCAATGTTTACATAAAACTCCTATTACCACATCTATCCGCTGTAATTTTACCCAAGCGTATGTAATGCCAACTGAATTGAGCTTATCAAAAACCCATGCACATATTGGTTTGCTCTTCTTTTCTCTCTATCTTTTATCCCTATGTTCTGGATTGATAACGCGAGTCTATAAACCACCACGGTTTTTCTAATAATTAACCCTCTGTTTTTAAATACTTATGCCACTGATTTCTTAATCATCAGCCGGTTATATTATTGGAGAATTTTATGAAAAATTTATTTAAAGTCATTTTATTAATTATGATAATTTCCTATTGGCCTCCATCTCTATGGGCCTCAATGGATAATGAAAATCATATTGAAAGGAATTATTTTCAATTTGTCATCCCTCAATATCATACAAGCAGGCAATCAGGACAAACGGTTAATATTTATGTGCGATATGCCTACAATAAAAACTTACCGAACAATAAATACCCTGACTATCGGGTATTGCGCGCTGCTGTTTTAAGGTATATGGAACCTACTGTGGAATTTCCTGCAGAAGTATTTTGGGAAATTCTCGCTACTGCAATGGGGAGAGATTTGATGAAAAACTATCCACTCGATGGTGTCAGTATTCAATTGGACGTTCTGGATAACCAAAATCCCAACAGCTTTGAGCCAGGTGATCATGGACCAACCTTCACTATAGGCGAGATAGAGCCTTTAGATATACATCACTAATTGGATAAATAATGTAGCCAGATAAAGCATAGTATCTGGCACATAAAATCGAGGTGAAAATCGGATTTGTACTCAGGTTGAACGAGAATTACGCTGACAAAGCGCAGTATAAATCAGTATGTGAGCATTTTTCAGCGTATTTTATCGTTCAAGATGAACTAAATCTGAAGTTCCAGAGTAACTAAACAGGATTATCACTATCTATAAATAAATGTTCTAACTCAAATTGAGAAGCAAGATGCTTACCTAAAGCCTGAATGCCGTAACGCTCCGTTGCATGATGCCCGCAAGAATAATAATGAAGTCCTAATTCCTTTGCTTGATAATAAGTTCGTTCGGATATTTCTCCACTTATATAAGCATCTACGCCTAAACGAAAGGCATCATCGATAAAATCCTGCGCGCCCCCACTGCACCAAGCAATATGAGTAATCGGCTTTTCACTACCTACGATGAGTAAAGGAGATCGCCTTAATTTTTTTGTTAAATACTCAGTAAATTCTGCGTGCTTCATCGTTTGAGTTAACTTTCCTGACCAAAGCAGATTATCAGTACCACCTGCTCTATGCATGTGTACCATATCCACTTCAAATAATTTGGCCAGACAAGCATTATTTCCAAGCTCAGGATGACAATCCAAAGGAAGATGGTAGGCAAATAAATTTAATTTATTGCATAACAACTTATAAATTCGTTGCCGTTTCATCCCTGTAATCACTGGTGCTTCACCACGCCAAAAATATCCATGATGAACCAGTAAAGCATCTGCGTTCCAAGCAATAGCTTGGGAAATTGCATCCTCAGATGCAGTGACTGCAGTGCAAATTCGACTAATCTGTTGTTTGCCTTCAACCTGCATTCCATTAGGAGCATAGTCATTGTATCGTTCACAACCTAACAATTGATGCAAGTATAAAGACAGTTCTTCTTGAGTAATCACCGGTCAGAAACCCGCTTGATGTCAGCACCCAATAAAGATAATTTTTCTTCTATGCGCTCATATCCTCTATCCACATGATAGATACGCTCAACCGAGGTTTCACCCTCTGCAACTAATCCAGCTAAAATCAAACTGGCCGAAGCACGTAAATCTGTTGCCATAACAGGTGCGCCAGTTAATTTTTCAACGCCATTAATTATTGCTGTGTTTCCATTAAGTTGAATCTGTGCCCCCATGCGTTGTAACTCTTGTACATGCATAAAACGATTTTCAAATATGGTTTCAATAATAGTTGAAGAACCAACTGCTACTGAGTTCATCGCCATAAACTGGGCCTGCATGTCTGTTGCAAAAGCTGGGTACGGTGCTGTAGAAATATTTACTGCCTGAGGACGTTGATTGTGCATATTTAGACTAACCCAATCTTCGCCTATGGTTAATTCTGCGCCGGCTTCTTCAAACTTACATAACTGTGATAGTAATGTATCAGGTCGTACTCGCTTTACAGTAACATGTCCTCGTGTTAGAGCCCCGGCAGCAAGATAAGTTCCTGCCTCAATACGGTCAGACATTACGGAATAAGTCCCACCTGAAAGAGATTCAACACCCTCGACCTCGATTATTGAGGTTCCAGCACCGGAAATCTTTGCTCCCATTTGAATTAGAAAATTGGCTAAATCAACTACTTCAGGCTCACGGGCTGCATTTTTAATAATTGTTGTCCCTTCAGCAAGAGTGGCCGCCATGAGTACATTTTCAGTACCAGTAACAGTGACTGTATCAAACATCAAACGCTTTCCTTGCAAACGACCACGTTTACAACGGGCATTGATGTAACCATTTTTGACTGAGATATCAGCGCCCATCGTTTTCAACGCTTTTAAATGCAAATCAACGGGTCTTGTCCCAATAGCACAACCTCCGGGCAAAGATACATCTGCCTTACCAAACCGAGCAAGCAAAGGCCCTAAAACTAAAATCGAAGCACGCATGGTTTTAACTAAATCATAAGGAGCAACAAACTCATTGACTTGATTTGCATCAACCTGGACATTCATTTTCTCGTCAACAATTAATTGAGCACCTAATTGACCGAGTAATTCCATCATAGTAGTGATGTCTTTGAGATGAGGCACATTGGAAATGGTGACATGATCTCTTGCAAGCAAACTTGCAGCCATAATGGGTAAAGCAGCATTTTTTGCTCCTGAAATAACTACTTCACCATTGAGTGCTTTACCACCATTTATTAATAATTTATCCATTTTGCGTTCCCCATTCTTCTTTTGTCCACGTCTTCATGCTAATTGCGTGAAGCTTACCAGTGGTAATCAGCTCTTTGAGCTGGGCATAGACCCACTGCTGTCTGGCCACCTTGGATTTGTTTAAAAAAACATCACTTACTACAGTTATCTGATATTGATAACCATCCCCCTCCACTTTGATGTAAAAAACATCATCAATGGCTTTAAACTTTTGTTCTATTTCTTCATTACTTATCATTAAAATTAGCTCACAAATTGAAATAAATACAACTTTTGACAACAAATACATTTAAGGAGAAAACACCAGTATTTCCCAAGGGTCTGTTATCTCAATAAAAAGAAAACCCGGGTTATGGCTCGCACCTTCACCCAGGCTACAATTTATAATCCTAAAAAAAGTAACCACTCTCCAAAAATTGGAAATTCCTCTTAGAAAAATTATAAAAAAATTATACGGCCTCCAAAATACGCTCTACACCACAAAATTCTGCTAAAGATTGAGTTTCATCAGGTATACCAATGATTTCAAAAAATTTATTATTTTTCTTACATAACTTTCTGGCCTCGATAAGTAATGCCAAACCTGCACTATCACAATGTTTCACATCACTTAAATCCAGACTAAATCGGTCACTTTTATCTTCCATCAAAGACTCATAAAGCTTCGCCCGCACTGCAACAACTGACTTAAATGTAAGATCGATACCCGGTTTAAAACAAACGTTACTCGCCATTAGGAATCCCTTTTAAGTTGCTTTTTTTCCATTAACTTGATGACTTCATCAATACTGGAATTTTGCAATGCTGCTGCAAACTGCGACCTGAAACTTTGCAATAAGCTTACTCCCTCAACGCTGATATCATAAATCTTCCACTGACCATTTTTAGCGACAAGACTATAAGACAACGGGATATTTTGACCTTCGGCACGAACAATAATACTGTTAACCCGCAAAAATCGAGAGTTCAGGGATCCTCTTAAAGGTAAGAATTGTATGCTTTCATTGGTATATTGTGCCAAAGGGCTGGAATAAGTACGAATCACCAGACGTGTGAAAGCTTTGGAAAATTGCACCCTTTGTGAATTTGTTGCTTTACTCCATGCCTGCCTTCCCAGAACAGAACGTGACATGCCTGCTACATCAACGATAGGAAGTAAATTTGTTTCTACAGCCTGATAAATAATACTGGGATTGTTTTTTAAACTGGCTTTATTTTGTTTTAGGCTCGCAATGATATTATTGGCAGTTTGCTCTAACATAGGTATGGGAGAGTTTTGTGACGCGCTCATCATAGGAGATAAAATCACACTGACAACGAATAAAATGGTTTTTATTATTCTCATGTTCCGACCTTATTTTTTAATGTTAAATAATAGTTGACCAATTAAATTTTCAAGAATAATTGCTTCTTGAGTCTTTCCAATCACATCTCCATTTCGCAAATAAGGATGATCTTTATCGTCCTCATCCTCAAAACCAGGGACAATACTAATATAATTAGAACCAAGCAACCCTTCTGTCAAAATCCGCGCTGAAGCATCTTCATAAGGTATTTTCTTATCGCTACGCAAGCGCATAGTTACCTTTGCATTAAGATCCCCAGGCTGCAAATCAATATGAGTTACTTCCCCAATTTTAACACCAGCCACGGTAACAGGCGCTCGAACTTTCAACCCACCAATATCGGTAAAATCAGCAGTTACCTCATAACTGTCACGAGACATGAGACTAGAGAAACTACTCACTTTCATTGTCATGACCAACAAAGCCAAGATACCAAGCAACATAAATAGGCCGACACTGAAATCTACATAACGTTGCTTACTCATTCACCAATCTCCAATCATCATTGCGGTCAACAAAAAATCCAGTCCTAATACAGCAAGCGATGAATAAACTACTGTTTTAGTCGTCGCCTGACTAATACCTTCTGCAGTAGGCACACATTCAAATCCCTGGAATACAGAAATCCAGGTTACAACAAAAGCAAAAACTAAACTTTTAATGATACCACTGAGTACATCAATTCGGAAATCCACTGCTGCTTGCATATTGGACCAAAAGCTTCCAGCATCCACTCCTAACCAGTGAACACCGATAAAATAACCTCCAAAAATAGCTACAGCAGAAAAAATTAGCGCCAAAAGAGGTAAGGTAATGAACCCTGCTATAAAACGAGGATAAATAACCCTGCCTAAAGGGTCAACTCCCATCATATCCATGCTGGACAACTGTTCTGTTGCTTTCATCAAGCCAATTTCAGCAGTTAAAGCTGAGCCTGCACGTCCAGCAAACAGTAAAGCACTAATGACCGGTCCAAGTTCTCTTGAGATACTCAAGGCCAATAATTGACCTAATTGGCTTGATGCACCAAATTTTTGCAAAGTATTATAACCTTGCAAACCAACAACCATACCAATAAATAAAGCAGAAACAACGATAATCAAACACGACAAAACACCAACAAAATGGATTTGGTAGCGCAGCAAAGGCCAAAGCTTTGCAATGCCCGGTCGTCTAAACAACATGAAGAACAGAAATAATCCGGAATTTCCAAAGTTTTGCAAAACTCGTGAACTACGGTTACCGATACGTGTGATGAACTCAAGCATCTAGTAGCTCCTCTATATACGATCTGGCTGGATAGTGAAAAGGAACAACCCCATCAGCCTCTCCATGCATAAACTGTTTTATCTGAGGTTCAGATGATTGAATAAGATCATCTGGAGCTCCTTGCCCTATGATTTTTCCGCCAGAAATAAGGTAAATATAATCTGCTATAGAACAGGTTTCTTCGACATCATGCGAGACAATAATTGTTGTTGTATGCAATAACTCATTTAACCTTTTGATTAAACGAACTAATACACCTAGAGAAATCGGATCTTGCCCTGTAAATGGTTCGTCATACATCATAAGCTCTGGATCCAGTGCTATAGTACGTGCTAAAGCAACTCGTCTGGCCATTCCGCCTGACAACTGGGCTGGCATCAGAGAGGCAGCCCCACGTAATCCGACTGCTTCAAGTTTCATCAATACAATGTCACGCAACATCGATTCATTTAATTGAGTATGTTCTCGCAAAGGGAAAGCAACGTTATCAAACACAGAAAGATGAGTAAATAAAGCGGAACTTTGAAAAAGCAACCCCATGTTGCGTCTCGCTTCATATAAAGCTCTACGGGATAATAGATGCATGTTTTGACCATTGACGTGGATAAATCCACTGTCAGGTCTTAGCTGAGCACCAATTAACTGCAATAAGGTAGTCTTTCCAGAACCACTAGGCCCCATAATTGCGGTAATCTTACCTCGTTTAACTACCATATCAATGCCATTGAAAATGTGACGGCTTTCACGAGTAAAGACTAAATTTTTTATTTCAACCCAATTTTCAGGCATATTCTCTTTTCCGGTTATAGCCAAAAGTAGAAGTATATACTGGATCGAAAAAAAAAATGAGGTGTTTAATCCTATTTATTCAAATGTTTTTTTGTTAGAATGAAAAATAAACAAAAAACATCCAATAGCCTATGAATTTCTGCACACTTGGACTTGCTGTCATTGAAACTGAAGCACAAGCTGTCTTTGAATTAACCCAGCGAATCGATAGCCGGTTCGAAAAAGCCTGTGAATTGTTGCTTGCCTGCAAAGGACGGATTGTCGTAACTGGCATGGGAAAATCAGGCCATATAGCGAACAAAATTGCTGCTACCTTATCAAGTACGGGCAGCCCCTCGTTTTTTATGCATCCTGGTGAAGCAAGCCACGGGGATCTGGGAATGATTACTCGACAGGATACAGTAATCGCTATTTCTCACTCAGGCAACACATTAGAATTAGTTACTTTACTTCCTTTATTAAAGCGATTGGAAGTCCCTTTGATTACCTTAACTGGAAACTCTGAATCAACTTTGGCGAAAGCAGCAGATGTTAACTTAGATGTTAGTATCAAACAGGAAGCATGTCCGCTCGGCCTTGCACCAACAACCAGTACTACCGTAGCCTTAGTTATGGGCGATGCACTGGCGATTGCTCTGTTGCAGGCCCGGGGCTTTAGTGAGGAAGACTTCGCCTTATCGCATCCGGGCGGATCACTGGGTAAACGACTTTTACTACGCATAGACGATCTGTGTCATCAGGGAACACAACTTCCACTCGTACATGAAAATGCAACAGTAAGTGAAGCACTCATTGAAGTAACGGATAAAAAATTAGGCATGACCTGCATTATCGATCAAAAGGGCTATCTCGTTGGAGTCTATACCGATGGGGATGTTCGACGGACTCTAACGCGCCAGTATGATATTAATACGACTCCAATAAAAGAAGTCATGACGCGTAATGCCCGCACAATCCCTAAGGGAATGCTTGCTGCCGAAGCTTTAGCTATTATGCAAAAACACTGCATCACTTCATTAATTGTCATCGATGAAGAAAAACGTCCACAAGCTGTTCTTCATCTTCATGATTTATTAAAAGCAGGTGTTTTTTAATGAATAAATTAATTGAACGAGCCAAAAATGTTAAATGCCTTATCTGTGATTTGGATGGGGTTCTTACTGATGGCCTCTTATATATTGATAATCATTTTAATGAATTGAAAACATTCCATATTCACGATGGGGTAGGCTTAAAATTACTCATAGCAGCTGGAATTGAGGTAGCCGTCATCACTGGTTCACGTAACGCTGTAGTAGATCACAGGATGCAACAACTAGGTATTATCCATTATTACAAAGATCAATTGGATAAGCAGGAAACATACAAGCAGCTGAAAAATAAATTAAATCTTCAGGATCAACATTTTGCTTATATTGGCGATGATATTCCTGATGCCCCAATTATGCAGCAAGTCGGCCTTAGCGTGGCAGTTGCCAATGCGGTATACCAAGTTAAAGAAATTGCCATATGGCAAACGTCTCTACCAGGTGGTCGTGGAGCGGTACGTGAATTATGCGACCTTATTCTTAATGCACAAAACAAGATGAATTTGGCTATAGCAGGTTATCTAAAATAATGAATGCAACAAAACAATTCGCGTGGCTTTTTTTTACTTTGATACTCCTGGCATGTTCTGGATGGTATTACAGCCACACAAGAACATTAATTCGCCTGGATAGTGAAACATTAGCAAACTCAGTAGATACTACTATTTCTCACGTTATAGTACGCCAGTTTAATCAACAAGGAGCACTTGCTAATAAACTTATCACCCCTTTCATGCAACATATTCAAAAAGGTAATGTCTATTTATTTCAAAATCCGCATATTGTCGTAAGTCAGGAAGAGCAACCACCCTGGGATATTAGCTCAATAAGAGCCAAATCATTTGAAGGCGGAAAACAGATTACTTTTACAGGCAATGTTATTGTGCGCCAGAAAAAAGGAAATAATTCACAAGAGAGCACATTAAAAACTGAAGAGGTTACCTACTACCCTAAAGAAAAAAAAGCAAGTTCCGATCTGCTTGTAACATATGAACAACCAGGGAATATTATTCAATCAACCGGAATGAATGCTTATCTCGATGAAAAAAGAGTAGAGTTATTACACCAGGCGAGAGGAAGTTATGTTCCGACGCATGGCTAACTACGGTCTGTTTTTTCTTTTAATGTTTACTTCTGTGGCTTACGCTCTTCCGGAAGATAAAGAAAAAGTAATGCATGTAATGGCAGACTCTGCTGATCTCAGTCAACAGGAACATAAAGGTGTCTATACTGGCAATGTTGAGTTGATACAAGGTACAACAAATCTGCTGGCCTCTAAAGCAATAACCCTGGGGAATAAAAAAAATCAACTTGAGGTCGCTATAGCCACTGGGACTTCTGAGAAGCAAGCTCATTATTGGACAATAACCGATCCCAATAAACCTCCAGTACATGCTTATGCAGACACAATTCGTTACTATCCACTGCGTCATTTAATTGAATTAATAGGAAATGCTCGAGTAGAGCAAGGAGAAAATTCTTTTTCTGCTGCAAAAATAAGTTATGATACTGAAAAGCAACATGTTCTGTCTCAAGGTAACGGCAGTAAAAGAATAACTATTATTTATCATCCAGAAAAGAAACCATCATGAGCATCCTGGAAGCGCGAAATCTAAAAAAATCGTTTAAATCGCGAACCGTGGTTAATAGCATCAGCATCCATATTAAAAAAGGTGAGTGTGTTGGCCTGTTAGGACCTAATGGAGCAGGAAAAACAACCTGTTTTTATATGATAGTTGGTTTGCAATCATGCGATGAAGGTCAAATTTTCCTGTCCAACCAAGATATAACAGCACATACCATGCATCAAAGGGCACGCTTGGGGATTAGCTACCTTCCCCAAGAAGCCTCTGTTTTCCGTAAACTGACTGTGGCAGAAAATATCATGGCCATTTTAGAGCTTAGGCCTGATTTAAACGAACAGGCCCGAGAAGAAAAACTGGATTTGTTGCTGCAAGAATTTCATATATCACATCTCCATAAAAGTCTGGGGATGTCCTTATCCGGAGGAGAAAGACGGCGTGTTGAAATTGCAAGAGCCCTTGCAATAGAGCCATCATTTATCCTTCTTGATGAGCCTTTTGCTGGGGTTGACCCAATTTCAGTTATCGATATCAAAAAAATCATCCAACATTTGTGTAATAAAGGCATTGGCGTTTTAATTACTGATCATAATGTAAGAGAAACCCTGGATATATGCGAACGGGCCTATATTGTCAGTCAAGGAAAAATATTGTGCGAAGGAACCCCCAATATTATACTGGCTAATCAACAAGTAAGGGCTGTTTATTTAGGCGAAGAATTCACTTTATAATAAAATTATGGCCTGCTGTAACTTCTAACGGGCCTTATTTTACACACCAAAGTAAATCACTACGTATTGCAGCTTGTGAGTTACACTAGACTAGAAATTAATTAAGATTTTATTTAAACATGTTACTCATTATTGACAATTACGATTCATTTACCTACAACCTGGTTCAATATTTCCAATGCCTCAATCAAGAAGTATGTGTTTACACCCATGATCAAATCAGTGTGAACCAAATAAAAAAACTTGCCCCCAAATATTTGGTCATCTCACCAGGACCGAAAGCTCCTGATGATGCAGGTATTTCTATGGAGACTATTCGTACATTTTATCGTACTATTCCTATATTAGGTATTTGTCTGGGGCACCAAAGTATTGCCCAAGTCTTTGGCGGTCGAATAATTCCTGCCCCGGAAATCATGCATGGAAAAACGTCGACAATAGAACATAATCAACAAGGAATTTTTAAAAATGTTCCGAACTATTTCAAAGCTACTCGTTATCATTCCTTGGCAGTAGATAAAAACAGTCTTCCAGAATGTTTTTCTATCGATGCATGGGTGTATGATACAATTATGGCAATTTCGCATCGTCATTATCCTGTTTTTGGTCTACAATTCCATCCAGAAGCAATATTAAGCGAATATGGACTGCAATTATTAGAGAATTTCTTAAAATATGAAACCCAATCTTCTGTTTGAGCATCTCATCGCGAAAAAAAATTTAAATCCAGAACAAATGCAAGCAGTCATCCATGCCTGTATGTCAGGCCTGTATAATGACGTACAAATCGCGACTTTTTTAGCGCTCATGCGCGTGAAAGGTGAAACAACCGATGAATTAATTGCCGCAGCTGAAGTAATGCAACAATTGGCCCATCCAATTGAATTAGGCACTGATCTAATTGATATCGTTGGGACAGGTGGAGACGGAAAAAATACATTTAATGTATCAACAGCCTGTAGTTTTGTAGTTGCCGCAGCAGGGTACCCGGTTGCAAAACATGGCAATCGTTCTGTCTCTAGCCGTAGTGGTAGTGCCGACTTATTAGAACAAGCAGGCTTTATATTGAATCTATCTGATCAACACATTAAAACGTGTATACAACAATGTGGCTTGGCATTTTTATTTGCCCCCCATTACCATCCAGCAATGCAACACGCACGAACAGCGCGACAACAACTCGGCATTCGAACCTTATTCAATCTACTTGGCCCCTTAATTAATCCTGCTCGAGTAAAAAAACAGGTTGTTGGTGTATTTTCATCAGTTTGGCAAAAACCTCTAGCTACAGTTCTTGCTCATTTGGGAAGTGAAAGATCCTTGGTAGTAAGTTCCAAAGATGGCTTAGATGAAATCAGTATTGCAGCTCCTACAGATGTCATTGAGTATCGAGAAGGAACTTTTAATGACTGGATAATTAATCCAGAAGACTATAACATCAGCCATCATTCTTTAAATGAAGTGATGGTTGATTCACCAGCTCAAAGTTTAGAATTGATTCAAGCCGTTTTTTCTGGAAAGCAAGGTGCAGCACGTGACATGGTATTATTGAATTCTGCTGCAGCAATTTACTGCGCTCATGGAGATATCTCTTTTATAGACGCATTAGAGCAGGCAAAACTCGTTATAGATAACGGTAAAGCCAAGCATTGTTTTACTCAGCTTAGCCAACTAACCCAAACTTTAAATAAAGAATCGCATCATGAATAGTATGTTACAAAGTATTGCCCAACGTAAGCAGGAAGAGGTAGCTCTTGCAAAGAAAAATAAACCTTTAAATGAATTGTTACAACAGCCCATTATGGAGCGACGTGATTTCGTTGCTGCTCTGCAAACTAACGAAACTCCAGCAATTATTGCAGAAATTAAACGAGCATCTCCAAGCAAAGGATTAATTCGTAAGGATTTCAATGTAAACGAGATCGCTTCAATCTATGGAAAACATGGTGCACGCTGCCTTTCAGTGCTTACTGATGTCGATTTTTTTCAGGGCCACCCTGATTATTTAGCTCAAGCAAAATCACATTGTAAATTACCCGTACTAAGAAAAGACTTTATTCTTGATTCTTATCAAATTTATGAAAGCTTAATATTAGGCGCAGACTGTATCTTACTTATAGTCGCCTTACTTGATGATGCGCAATTAGCAGATTTCTGTCAATTAGCACACGAGCTGGAAATGGCGGTACTTGTGGAAAGCCATAGCAAAGAAGAGCTGGATCGTGCTTTACGGTTACCCACTCCTTTAATCGGCATTAATAATCGCAGCCTTCATACTTTTAAGACAGACATCCAACTCAGCATCCAATTAAAACATTATATCCCCCAAGATAAAATAATCATAACTGAAAGTGGTATTAATTCGCATTCAGATATAAATTTGATGCAAACTCATGGTATTAATACTTTTCTCATTGGAGAAAGTCTCATGAGAGCCAAGGATATAGGAGTGGCTCTAGATCAGCTTATAAGTGGGAATTATCAGACATAAAATAGCTCCCCCTCATGTGAATGCTTGCGTAAACGGTTTGATTTAGCGCAGGTGTTGAGAAAATTGTTTTTTAAACAAGCGCTGCATACATCAGTATACTGAGCATTGCTTGAGCAAATTTTCTCGCACGATGCGCCAAATAGAGCCGTTCTATGATTGGATCTGAGTACTACTACTCCAAATTTGGCTCAGAGGGTTGTGATGGCTCAGGCTCAGGAATTCCAGGATCATCAGGCTCATAAGGCTCTGGTTCTGTTGGATATTCGTTAGGCTCATCAGGATACTCATAAGGCTCTGGTATTTCGTCGCCGTTTTTCAAAATAGCACCCTTATGTTGGTAAGATTTATAAAATTATAGCAAAAGGAAAGAAAATGAGAGTGGCTGTAATCACCGGCGCTGCAAATGGAATTGGCTTAGCATTAAGCCAAGTCCATTTACAACGTGGCAATATTGTAGTTATGGTAGATAAAGATGAGATTAAACTCAAGCAGGAAGCTGAACGACTTTGGTCCCTGTTTCCAGAAAAACTTCTGGAAATTTCTTGTGACATAACACAACTAAATGACGTAGCACAACTGGTACAACGCGTTGAAAGTAAATTAGGGCGCATTGATTGGATCTATAACAATGCAGGCATTATAGGTCAATTAGGCCCCATTTGGGACTTGAGCTCTGAACACATCAAAAAAGTCATGGAGGTTAATTTACATGGAATGATCAATATCATTCAGGCCTTTATTCCTTTCCTATTTCAACAAACTTTTCATTCACGTATTATCAATATAGCAAGCTTATATTCATTATGTACCGGTTCGCAAACTGCTTCTTATGCCATGTCAAAGCATGCAGTACTTGC
Source organism: Legionella parisiensis (assembly GCF_001467945.1). Taxonomy (GTDB): domain Bacteria; phylum Pseudomonadota; class Gammaproteobacteria; order Legionellales; family Legionellaceae; genus Legionella; species Legionella parisiensis. Next base: position 902,817 of record NZ_LNYQ01000013.1, on the reverse strand, counting down.
TTTATCTGAATCATTGTTTTTTGATCTGATGCGCATGAAAAAACCAGTAGATGTCTCGGTAGTTTTCCCTTCTTTTACAGATACCTCACTTTTATCTCATACTACCGATATACACTCTTCCTTTCATGAAGTGTTGCAATCTCTTTTATCGCACTCACGCCCTGCCATAGATATTGCAGAGCATATTGTTCACGAAGTGGATCAAAAGAAATTCTATATTTTTCCAGATAAAGAAGTAAAAGGATATTGTGAAGAACGTACCAAGGCAATGATTGTACAAGAAAACCCACATGTAACTAATATAGAAAAATTAATGGGTGCGCTCATTAAACGGCAGGAATCCAGGGATTAATCGTGCATAATAACGCAAGCCTGCCCATGTGAATGGTTACACGAACGGGGATTTGAGCGTAGGCTGTGAGAAAATTTTTTCTGAAAGCGCAGCATACGCAAGTATGTGAGAAGTAACTGGATAATTTTTCTCTCAAGGTGATCAAAAAAAGACTGGGCCCAAATTGAGACTGATCACTTACATTGTAGCTTGAGTCACTGAGTCTCACCACTCCGGCTATAACTTCTCTGATTATGCTTCCAACATATCCAATAATTCACGGCGGAATTTATGATAATCAACCTCTACGGCATGTCGTATATGCGATTTAAATCGGTAATGAGGTTTGTTCATCTCCTCATGTGCTTTTTCATGCAATTTATCAGGGCGTTTTAAAGTTCCCATAATTATGCGTGCGGCTATTTTTGACTGATAGTCAGCAAGCGGCCAAATACATCCTTGAGGTTGGCACAAACCAATAAAATATAGATTATCATAGTCTGGGTGCATCATTTTCCGATAAAGCGGTATCTTTGTTGAGTTACTAAAGTCAGCAATTTGCTTGTCAATAAATGGGAAACTTATTTTATAGCCCGTAGCAAAAATCACTGTATCAAATTCTTCCGACTTGCCATGAGTAAAATAGACACGATTTCCTTCGAAATGAGAAATTCCAGGGCGAGGGAAAATTTCACCGTGACGAATAAAATAAAGTAGCTCCGTATTAATCGTTGGATGAATTTCTAAAGGACCGCAATCTGGTTTCATTAATTTATATTTGGCGTATCTACCTTGTAAGATTCGAGCAAAAAAGCTCAAAACCTTCTGTCTTAACCAAGAAGGCATCCATCTAATTTTTGCTACTGCATCATCTGTCGGTTTACCAAATACAAATTTAGGAAAAATATGATAACCTCTGCGCATGCTGATGCACGTTTTTGGAGAAATACGTGCCACTTCTACAGCAATATCACATGCAGAGTTGCCGCCTCCAACTACCAAAACACGTTCATCCTTAAAAACAGAAGCTTTTTTATATTGATGCGAGTGAAGCAGCTTACCAGAGAACTCACCTGGATATTCAGGCATAAAAGGATCCCAATGATGGCCATTTGCGACTAATAAATAATCAAAGTATTCTTCATGCGTACCCATATTATTTTCAAAAATGACTTTCCATTGATGTTGATCAGTATGTTTTACTTGTAGTACATTGGTGTTAAAGCGGATGTATTTAGTTAAATCAAAATGATTCGCATAGCTTTTAAAATAATCTAAAACCAAAGTATGCGATGGATAATCAGGATAATGCGCCGGCATAGGAAAGTCTTCGAACTCCGACCATCGTTTTGAACTGATAATATGGGTCGTTTCATAAACACTGGAATGATTATTACCCTCATCGTATACCCAATTGCCACCGATCTGATTATTTTTTTCAAATACAGTGATATCTGTTACACCCTGCTCTTGTAAATTTTTAATTGCAGCAAGTCCGCTTGGACCTGCTCCGATAACGCAGACACGAGGAAAATTTTCTTTACCCTTTTGCTTTATTTGCATTACTCAACACCTTTTTTACTTCTTCCATTATCATTGCTTGTACAACAGGTTCTTTATCAATCGTGAAATGATTCACTGTAACGCCTTTTATCGCAGCAACATTAATGTTGTCAATACGAGTTTGATCCGGATTTACAGCTTTGAGTTTCAAACCACTAAACATGGGCACATACCCAGATTTGTAAAAATTCATCGCGTGTTTTACATTAGGAGGCACAATGGTTTGAGATACGGCATCTACAGTAACCAATAAGTCGACAGGAATACCTGCTTTATTTAAATTACGTGCGACCTTGATTTGCTCATTAGCACCTAAAGAATGTCCGACCAGAATAATTGGTCTATGCTGTTTATGTTTCTGATAATAAGCAACAATTTCACGAGTCACATTACCCGCGTTATACCACATGTCACTGGGTGCGGCTACATTACACTCTTCTTCAACAGTATCACTAAGTGTTCTCATACCAGTGCTAAAAACCCCTAAACCACCTAACATTGTATGCACTTCGCCATGATAGGGCTGTGACTTGCTCACTTTCACTATCTTCCCTTTTTTTGCCGATTTCTGGGTTGCAGATTGGTGAATCACAGATTGGGCTGTTTTAGGTATTGGTCTTTTCTCTGAAGCCCTGCCACCGGATAGATCGACACAACCAGTTACACAGATGGTTATGAGTAAAAACAAAAATGAGCTAAAAAAACCTAATTTTTTATTTTGGAATGAGTTCATTTTATTTTTATTTATTATTTTAAAGCGCGAATCATAGCTTATTCCGAGAAGGTTTGCCAAGATGGGCTCATAGATGAAGTGAAATTCTTTTGTCTCTATAAGTAAGTTATTAATTTTGATACTCTGCATGTGAAATACAAATTTTTATGTTTAAAATTTATAATCTGTCGTTTCATGGGGACAATCACAATTGATTATAGAAAAAATGAACACAATCCTTACTGTCAGTCAGCTTAATCGACAGGTTAAAAGCTACCTTGAAAATGAGCTGGGTACGGTCCATGTCGAAGGAGAACTCTCTAATTTGAGTAAGCCGGTATCGGGGCATTTTTATTTTACCTTGAAAGATACTCATGCCCAAATTCGCTGTGTGTACTTTAAAAATCGCCATACCAACTCACTTGCATATAAGCTTTGTGACGGACAACATATAGTCGCGAGCGGAAGATTAAGTCTGTATGAGGCTCGGGGCGATTATCAATTAATCGTAGAACAAATGACTGAAGCAGGTTTAGGGGCACTTTATCAGCGTTTTGAAGAATTAAAAAATAAACTTGCTGCCCAAGGTTTATTTGACTCAACAAAAAAAAGACCAATTCCCGTCATGCCTCGTGCCATTGGAGTAATTACATCAAAAACTGGCGCAGCAATTCGTGATATATTATCCACTCTTGCACGACGATTTCCCATAGCTGATGTCTTCATCTATCCAAGCGAGGTTCAAGGTGCGTCAGCACCACAACAACTGATAAAGGCATTAAGACGTGCCAATTCAGAGAAGCGCTGTGATGTGCTTCTGCTTGCACGTGGCGGAGGAAGTATTGAAGATTTATGGGCATTTAATAATGAACAATTAGCACACGAGATTGCAACCAGCTCAATACCTATCGTATCAGGTGTGGGTCACGAAACAGACTTTACAATTGCCGACTTTGTAGCAGATTACAGAGCAGAAACACCTACAGCAGCAGCTGCTGCTGTGACCCCAGACTGTAATGAATTATATAAATTATTAAATCACTCCATATCACGTATGCATCAATCAATGTACCGTTTTTTGCAAAAATACCAAATTAAATTGCAGCACCTAATCGAAAAAATATCTTCACCACAAAAAGCGATTGCCAGCTACTGGCAAACTACAGATTACCTTGAGCGTCAATTGATTGCTCACATGATGTACATAATAAAACAAAAAAACCATCAACTTCATCTGTGCATCAATCATTTGAATGCTAAAAACCCTAAAACACAAATCAAGCAAACACAAATACTGTTACAAAAAGTTTCAACACAATTAATCCATCATATGCAAAATAAGATTAATCAACTTAATTATCAATTGAGAACACAATTATCTACCTTGCATGCAGTCAGTCCCTTAGCTACACTGGATAGAGGATATGCTATTGCAACAAAAAAACATAAGGTGTTGTTTTCCAGCAACCAGGTACGAATTGGCGATAAAATCGATGTACGATTGGCTCAAGGTGATTTAACTTGTGAAATCACTCAAATACACGAGTAAAAAATGCTTGAAGAATTAAATAATAGCCTTAATTGGATTATAAGCCAGACAAAAAATAACATTCCCATTTTAGAGATTATTTTATTGACCATCTGGTTTTTCTTTTTTGTAAGTCTTTTTTTTAGAAAAATATTATTGCTGGGTATTATTCCAAGGCGTGCCTATGGCTTGCCTGGCATTTTATTTGCCCCACTTTTACATGCGAATTTCAATCACATATTTTTTAACTCGATCCCTTTAGTCGTTTTGAGTAATTTCATTTTGATTAATGGCTTGAGCTACTTTCTTATCGTTACAATAATGATTACTGTTTTAAGCGGCATCGCTATCTGGTGCTTTGCCAAACCCGGTTTACACGTAGGTGCCAGTGGTTTAATTACTGGCTACTGGGGCTTTTTAGTGAGTAATATTTATCAGAGCGGCACTCTGACTACCATCATCTTAGGTATCATTTGTATCTATTACTTTGCCGGTATCTTCTTTGGTATTTTTCCTAAAGAAAAAGGCGTATCATGGGAGGCACATTTATTTGGACTTTTAGCCGGTTTAGCTACGAGCTATTTATTGGCAATGTATCCTGATTCCCTACAGATGATTCAAACTCCATCTAATAATTTTTAAAAACATTAGGCTCTATTTACATTTTACTAGTGTTTGAGCCAAAATGGTGCGTGACTCAAGTGGCAAAGAACCACATGGATGCAGTACCAAGCAGCGTAGCGCAGAAAATAAGGTCAGTTTGACCAAGATAGTAGAAATGTAAACAAAGCCTATGCTATTCTAAAAATAAAAAAATAATTCGAGAAATCAAGATGCGGTCACTTAAAACTCTTTTTTGTATTGGTATATTAGGTTTTCTTATTTCACCTTTATACGCCGCAACAACCCAATTTCTTCCTTCTGGTTGCTGCAGTCAGATGGGTGGAATCAGCTACTGTGACTCATCAGCAGGCCGTCTTGTGTGTAAAAATGGTTTTTACTCTACATGTTATTGTACACCACATGCTGTGATGGATTTAAATCTGTTTCGAGGGTGCTGCTTATGGAAAGGGGGCGTTGTTTCTACTTACACTATAACTGGATTCGTTGTATGTAATGACGGTTCCATATCAGAAGAGTGTTCTTTGCGACCAGAAGAGAAAATTGCAGCTTGGTAAGCCCAATTATTTTCCAGGTACATTTTAAGAGGCTTCTTGTTTTGGTCTGCCATAGCAAATAAATGCACCTGCCGCATGAAACTCTTATTAATTCATTTTGATCGGACTGATCAGTTTGCCGTCTACTAACAATTAAGCGAGAGTAAGGTTAAATGCACTACAAGGCTTTATCTATAGCAGGATTTGACGGCTCTGGTGGGGCTGGAATACAAGCCGACCTAAAGACATTCTCTGCATTGGGTTGCTATGGAATGACTGTACTTACGGCATTGCCAGTGCAAAATACTTGTGGCGTAAAAAGCTGTTACGGTATTCCATTGCAAGCGATAGAAGATCAACTAAATGCTATTTTCGATGACATTAAACCTGACAGTATAAAAATAGGTATGCTCTTCAGTAGTGAAATCATTAGCTTAGTAGCTTCTTTTCTTAAACGAAAAGCAACAGGTATTCCTATTGTTATCGATCCTGTAACTGTTGCTAAAAGCGGCTACCCTTTATTATCACCTGAAGCTGTAGATTCTTTGATAACCGGGCTTATGCCCCTTGCCACCTTAATTACCCCTAATCTTCCAGAAGCATCCACTTTTACTGGAGAAACTGCTTCTTCCGAAAAGGAAATGAAGTACATTGGTCAAAAGTTGCTTAATTTTGGACCAAAATACGTTTTACTCAAAGGCGGTCACCTGCAATCATTTGAGTCGAATGATTTATTAATAGGAGCAAATGGAGATACACATTGGTTTTCTAGCCCAAGAATTAACTCACAAAACACCCATGGAACTGGATGTACTCTTTCTGCAGCAATAACTGCTTGCCTTGCCCAAAAAATTGATTTAGTTAAAGCATGTAGCATTGCAAAAAATTATTTGTTCAATGCTATAAAGGCTGCAAAGGACGAAAATATTGGTCAAGGAAATGGGCCGGTGCATCATTTTTACCATTTTTGGCCGGTACAATTGCTAGACTGAGAAAACAAAGCTATAAGGTATGGCTGGAGGCTACAATATGGATTTTCCTATCATAAACTCTTACGGGTTCTCACCCAGAATACGAGTGAAAAATTTATATTGAGTTCAAGTTTATCTTTAATTATTTTTTTGTAGGCCATTCCCTCTTTTTCAATTGATTCGCCAAAGCATAAGGCACTGAAAAGAATCAACAAGTACCCTATTGCGGAGTAACAAAATATAGTATCCGAGAAGCATAGCAAACAAAAGGAAACCAGCATTCCCAATAGAAAAGGTTTCATTTCTTTTAGCTTTAAAGCAGTAATAAACAATGTACCAATAAAAAAAAGAAAAAAAGCAATGCCTATCAAACCAAGCTCTGCAAGGGTCAACCAGTATTGGCCATGAGGTTCATTAAGCTTATGTCCCCAAGAAGGTACAGGCTGATCTTTAATAAAGTGATATTGAAATCCTCCTGTCCCTACTCCTACAATTGGATGTTTTTTAAATAAAGATTCTGCATATCGATGAAACTGATATCTATAACCTAAAGAAGTATCTGTTTGATTGTACTTTAAGAGCCTAAGATCATTTACCAGGGAGTAAGCCCCATCTTGCATTACTGGACTAAGCATAAAGCCCAAACCACTCACACTCATAAATAGTACGAGTCCTATTAAAGCTTTCCTAATAGGGAATTTTTGCACGATCAACAAGCACATTAATACACCATAAATGATGTAACCGGCTCTTCCTGAATTGATAAAAAATATTTGATAACTTCCTAATACGATCATGGATAAATATAAAGATCGCAGCCATTTACCTGAATTCGTTTGGAGTAGCAAAATTCCAGCAAAATAAACTCCCAAAGCAATCATTATTCCAGTAACAATATGATTATAAAATACTTCTCCAGGATCCAGAGAAGTAAAAAAATCATTTATGAATAGATTGTTAATTTTCAGCATAGAAAGAATACAAGTGAACAGCATGGATAGTATATAGCTATTTAAAGCCCATGTTCTTGCTTGGGGTTTAATAAAGCCTACAGCAAAAATTGGTAGAAAAATTAACTTAGAATATTTATTGATAATATTGTATTCCATTTTGAATGGAGCTTTTGACCATAAACAGGCGATGAGAACATAAAAAAATAAAACAATAGCAGCTCTCGCCCATAATGTATTGAAAGCATAAAAAAGGTATTGTCTATAAGAAGGGGTAAATCCTATGGCTAACAAGCTGACTACAGTTAATATTGACTTAATGCTTGGGCTTATAGGAATAAAAAACACCAATAACATGAGAAGAATTGGTATCAGTAGATTAAATTTTTCAATTTTTTCTTCTAAGAAGCTCAGGTTCAAATTAATTCCTCTGTGCCTTTTGCCAAAGAAGGCAATTGTTCTATATTACTGTCTTGATACAATTGCTTAATACCACGGTAAAAAGTTCCTTGTGCATTAAACACTGCAAATAAAAAACCTATTCTGCCATCGAGAAACCCACGTTGCAAGATATAACATCTAAAAAACATCCAAGAAGTACTCGCCAACGTTTTAATAAAGCTGGGTTTTCTTTTATTTAGGATGTATGTTTTGGCACTATAAGATGAATATTTGTTCATTTTATATAATACATGACTGACGTCCTTATATGAGTGGTGCATAATGGTACTTTTGATTTTACCAATACGCGCTTTCTCAGGAAGAACTATCTTTTCATGAACAATGTCGCTACTGAAATGTGCATTTGCACGCTTAAAAAGACGAGCATGCCTCTTAGGGCTGGAAGAGTATTTTAGAGGTTGATTATAGAAATACATTTGGATTGCAATTCTAAATGCATCTGCTGAATCAGATGCCATGGCCTCAATCATTTCACGCTGCAATTCCTCACTCACAGACTCATCAGCGTCAAGATTGAGCACCCAGTCTCCCTGTGCTTTTGATAATGCCCTTTGTTTTTGAGCACCATAACCTGGCCAGTCGGTAGAAAAAACATACTCTGTATATTCCTTAGCAATAGCAACCGTTTTATCGGTACTTCCCGAGTCCAACACTATTATTTCATCAGCAAATCGAACAGATTCGAGACATCTTCTAATATTTTTTTCTTCATTTTTGGTGATTATTATTACACTCAATGTCATTTAAAAAACGCCCTCTCTATGATCATGACTATCAAAGTGTAACTTACCATCTTTAACTTTTAAGGTTACGTGGCCGCCGTGCATCAACTTACCAAATAATAGTTCATCAGCTAAAGGTTTTTTTACATTCTCTTGAATCAATCTGGCCATTGGACGAGCACCCATCACTTTGTCATAGCCATGTTCAATAAGCCATTCACGTGCCATTTTATCGACGTTAAAGGTAACTCCTTTATGACTTAACTGTTCATCCAGCTCCATAATGAATTTATCAACGACTAAACCAATCGTCACTGCATCCAATGGAGCAAAATTAATGATTGCATCAAGTCTGTTTCTAAACTCAGGGCTGAATTGTTTTTTAATTACTTCCAACCCATCATTACTGTTGTCTTGTTGTGAGAAACCGATGGAGTTTCGCACCAGCTCCCCTGCTCCTGCATTAGAAGTCATAACCAGAATAATGTGCCTAAAATCTGCTTGACGTCCATTAGTATCGGTTAAGATCCCATGATCCATAATCTGCAGTAGTAAATTAAATACATCTGGGTGTGCTTTTTCGATTTCATCAAGCAGCAGTACTGCATGAGGATTTTTAGTTACAGCTTCAGTCAACAGCCCACCTTGATCATAACCAACATATCCTGGAGGAGCACCAATTAAACGTGACACAGTATGTTTTTCCATGTATTCAGACATATCAAAACGTAATAATTCTATGCCTAAGACATTAGCTAATTGTCTGGTTACCTCTGTTTTTCCAACACCAGTTGGTCCTGCGAACAAGAAACAACCTACAGGTTTTTGAGGATCTCTAAGTCCAGATCGGCCTAATTTAATTGCGGAAGCTAACGCAGTGATCGCCTGATCTTGTCCATAAACTAAAAGCTTCAAATCACGTTCTAAATTACGCAAAGTATCTTTATCACGCGCTGATACTTTCTTAATCGGTATGCGAGCAATCTTGGCTACAACACTCTCAATTTCAGTGACACTTATTATTTTTTTACGCTTGCTTGCAGTTAATAGATTCTGATAAGCGCCCGCTTCATCAACAACGTCAATGGCTTTATCCGGTAAAAAACGGTCATTAATGTATTTTGCTGCTAGTTCAGAGGCTGCTTTTAATGCAGGAATCGTGAATTTCACTCCATGATGCTCTTCTAATCGACCTTTTAGTCCTTTCAATATTTCAAAAGTTTCATCGACTGTAGGCTCAGGAATATCAATTTTCTGGAAACGTCTCGCTAAAGCTCTGTCTTTTTCAAAAATACCTCGGTATTCTTGATATGTTGTGGAACCAATGCATTTTAACTCACCATTTGCCAGCAGGGGCTTAATTAAATTGGATGCATCCATAACACCGCCAGATGCTGCTCCCGCACCAATAATTGTATGAATTTCATCAATAAACAGTACTGCCCCTTCCTGCTGTCCTAATTGCTTTAATACCGCTTTTAATCGTTTTTCAAAATCACCCCGATATTTGGTTCCAGCTAGCAATGCACCCAAATCAAGTGAATAGACGATACAATCACGGATTGCATCCGGTATTTCACCATCTACAATGCGTCGCGCCAAGCCCTCGGCAATTGCGGTCTTGCCCACCCCTGCTTCGCCAACAAGTAATGGATTATTTTTCCTGCGGCGGCACAATACTTGAATGGTACGTTGTATTTCTTCATGACGTCCAATTAAAGGATCAATCTTTCCTTGTTTCGCCCGTCGGTTGAGGTTTGTGCAATAACTTTCTAGAGGTGACTCATTACCTTCTGATGAACCCATATCATCTTCCATAGAATTCATGTTCTCATGCATATCATTATTTTGATATTTAGAAACACCATGAGAAATATAATTAATCACATCAAGTCGTGTAATATTTTCTCTGCGTAAGAAATAAACTGCCTGGCTTTCTTGCTCACTAAAAATAGCTGCTAATACATTAGCTCCGGTGACTTCGGTTTTTCCTGCCGATTGAACATGAAATACAGCACGTTGTAAAACCCGTTGAAACCCAAGCGTAGGTTGAGTTTCTCTATCTAATTCATCTTCAGGGATTCTTGGAGTAGTTTCATCGATGAACTCAATTAAATCCCGGCGTAATGCCTCAATATTTGCATCACATGCTTGTAGTACACTTCCAGCTGCAGGGTTATCAAGCAATGACAACAACAAATGCTCAACGGTCATAAATTCATGACGTTTTTCCTTTGCTTCCTTGAAAGCTAAATTCAAGGTGAATTCAAGTTCTTTATTTAACATTGTCGTTGCTCCTCTTCAGCCCATAGCAAATTACTCGGGTTCCATGCTGGATAGCAATGGGTGCTGATTCATTCTGGCGTATTCATTTACCAGCGCTACTTTTGTTTCTGCTATATCTCGCGTAAATACCCCACACACGCCTTTTCCTTGAATATGAACCTGTAACATCACCTGAACTGCAATTTCTTCACTAAGATGAAAAAAATGCTTCAGTACATCAACTACAAAATCCATAGGTGTATAATCATCATTGAGCAACACTACTTTGTACTTTCTAGGCACTCTGATTTCGGTGCTCTGCTCCGGCTCAGCTACTTTAGGCCTTACAATTTCCTCTAGATTCTGCCCACTCATAACATACAACCTCTATACTATTTTTATAGACTCCCTACGCACTTTTGGCCAGTAAAATCAGCTAATTTTAATGAAAAAATTAGCCTTTGAAATAATCAAAAACATATTGATTAGTTAGCATTCATTAACGATGGAAATCAAAAATGGCATAAATCTCAACCTCATGGGAGCAATGTGAACTCGGAGAAACTGTATTCGCCCCTCCAAATTACACGCATTTAAATCAGGTTGTACTTATGCCATACACTTTACATCTGCTTAATTATTTCTTCTCCAAAACCAGAACTACTCACCAATGTTGCACCAATCATACCCCGCTCAAAATCATAAGTTACTGTTTTGGCTGCTATAGCACCTTGCATGCCTTTGATAATTAAATCAGCTGCCTCAGTCCATCCCATATGACGTAACATCATTTCTGCGGAAAGGATAATCGAGCCAGGATTTACCTTATTCTTACCTGCATATTTTGGTGCTGTTCCATGAGTTGCTTCAAATACAGCAACTTTATCACTTAAATTTGCGCCTGGAGCAATACCGATACCACCTACCTGGGCTGCCAAGGCATCAGAAATGTAATCACCATTTAAATTAAGTGTGGCAATAACACTGTAATCTTCTGGTCTTAAAAGAATTTGTTGTAGAAACGCATCCGCAATGACATCATTAATGATAATTCGTTTCCCTGTTTTAGGATTCTTAATTTCCATCCAGGGTCCGCCTTCATATTCCTTGGCATCAAAAAAATCACGTGCAACTTGATAACCCCAATCTTTAAAGGCACCTTCTGTAAATTTCATAATATTACCCTTATGAACCAAGGTAACAGTGTGCCTGTCATTATCAATTGCATATTGGATTGCTGCTCTGACCAAGCGCGTGGTTCCTTCTTTAGAAACTGGCTTAATTCCTATGCCACAGTGCTCAGGAAAACGGATTTTTTTAACACCCATATCTTTCATCAAGAATTCAATCACTTTCTTGGCTTCGGGGGTGTCAGCTTGCCATTCAATACCAGCATAAATATCTTCAGAATTTTCCCTAAAAATAACCATATCTGTCTTCTCTGGCTCTTTAAGAGGGCTTGGAACACCAGTGAAATAGCGAATTGGACGTAAACAAGTATACAAATCAAGTTCTTGACGAATGGCAACATTAAGTGAACGAATTCCACCGCCGACAGGTGTAGTCAATGGGCCTTTAATCGAAACAACATATTTTTTCAATGCCTCTAAAGTTTCTTTAGGTAGCCATTGTTCAGAACCATAAACTTGGGTTGCTTTTTCACCTGCATACACTTCCATCCAAGCAATTTTTCTCTTATCGCCATATGCTTTTGCAACAGCCGCATCAACAACTCGAATCATAGGGGGTGTTACATCTACACCTATGCCATCACCTTCAATAAAAGGGATAATGGGATTATTGGGTACACGAAGTGATAGATCAGCAGTAACTGTAATAGCTTCACCATGAGAAGGCACTTTGATTTTATCGTATGTCATTGACAACTCCGTAAAATTAGAGAAAAGGGAATGATAGCATGTGATAACTTGGAATCCCAAGTACCATTTCTATTTAATTCTTTATGTTGGAAGCTTACTAAGCATGTTGCAACATTTTGATTTGCTCAATCAGTTGATCATATCCTGCTTCAACATTGATATACTCATTTTTTGCTAGATAAATAGATAATGATCCATCATCTGTTGCAGAAGATTTTTGTAAAACACCATTGTAACCTTTGCTTTTCAAGCGGAGAAAATCGTTAATTTTAGTTACTAAATAAAAATTCCGAAAATAATTGTCAGGAACCAGATGAATCGCCTGAGCATCATTTTCCAAAGGTTTTCCTGGTAAATAATCTTTTAGCGAATAAGATGAATTATTATGAACAGCAACTACTTTACCTTTTGGCAGTAGCTGTTTAATTTTACTTGCCAACTTATTTACTTCCTGATGAGCGCGAGGAGTGTATGGTCCAAACTGTGAAAGCGTTTTTTTTATCCCTTTATCTGTAAAAATTCGGTTCGGATCAAACTCATAACGCTGATTATCTAAATGAAATACTACATTGCGCCCACCGGAGTGTACTAAAGTAATAAGGCTCCCACCGTCTTTCTGAATCACCGCCTGTGCTGCTTTTAAAGCTGTTTGTTCATTATGGTGCACATGAATATAAGTTTTACCTTTGCCTATTGTGTGCTTAATCTCTACTTTTTCATCACCAACCATTACAATATGATTCATTGCATTTGCAAACTGACAAAAAAAAAGTGAAACTAAGATTGCAGATTTCATAAAATTTTCACCATAAAGTATAATTTATGCGCCATTGTACAAGTATTGACCTTAAAAAACAACGAATTACAATAAGGAAATTGCTCATGATGCAGAAAGCTCTTAGTATAAGCACACTCAAACTTCTTTTTTATACCATACTTAATGCCAGAAATTATACTTTTCAATAAACCTTATGGTATCGTCACTCAATTCTCTGGTGATGATCCCGAACACACATTAGCTGCTTTTATTAATAGACCCGATTTTTATGCAGCGGGACGATTAGATAAAAACAGTGAAGGATTATTATTATTAACCAATAATGGCGCTTTACAACATCATCTATCTCATCCCAAATTCAATAAAAGGAAGTATTATTGGGTACAGGTAGAGGGCATACCTACCGAAACAGACTTAGAACCTCTTAAAAAAGGTTTGATTCTTAAAAATACTATCTTTTTACCGGCAGAAGCCAGACTTATTGATGAACCCCGATTATGGCCGCGTAATCCTCCAATTCGTTTCCGACAAAATATCCCTACAAGTTGGCTGGAAATTATTTTAAAAGAAGGAAAAAACCATCAAATTCGCAAAATGACTGCAGCAATTGGGTTCCCCACTTTAAGGTTGGTACGACATCAAATCGGTGACTGGAAATTAGATAATTTAAGACCTGGTGAATATAGAACAATACATCACCATTTTAAAGGCTTAAATATGCCAAGGAAAAAAGAGAGAGATTAAGTTAATTTCCTTGTGCGTGTGGATCAGGTCAGCCAATTAGTAGCTATGCCAAACTCCAATGCTTTACCTCATGGTCTTAGAGAGTCTCCTAGGGCCAAGTGTTCAATTTCATCCATTTCATCTACATTTACAATCTTGTTCCCATGAAACAAAATATCAAGATTAGGGAATACTTTTTTAAGACTAAATAATTCAATAGCGCCTTCTCTCCCTACCTTGTTAAATTGCAGGCTCAGCTCTTCTATATTTTTAAAATCACTTAAATGTTTGCTTAAAATTGTTGCGCCTAGATCACTAAGATTATTATTATCCAAATCAATCATGGAAGCAGTAGGCTTAAGCCGTTTAATCGTTTCGAGTACCTCAAGAATTTCATCATCAGTGATTTTCATACCGGCTAAATTCACTTGAAGCCCATTCTTATTTCCAGTGATTTTTTCCATTATTTCTTTTCTCATATTTCCTCCAAAAATTTTCCGATACACTCCAATTATCTAATACTCACAAGTAAACTTAAATTAAATAGTTTAAACTGATGATTTTGGAGTTGTATACGATAAGTTATCTTCTTGTTGTTTAAACATTTTATCAAATGCTTTTACCGATGAAGTATCCAAGCTAAATGTTTGTGTGAACCAGCCCTGTCCAGTTTTAAGCACTTGATACTCATATGAGTTTTTTAATTTTTCTTTTAATTCGTATAATTCTGTTTTTGAACTGGTTTCTTGAATTTGATTTTTAATATCTTCTAAAATTTGGGTTTTTAAATAATCTCCCTTATATTTCTGATACTTACTTTTAAAATCTTGAAATTCAGGGGATGTTTGATTTTGAAAATTGATATTTGATAAAGCGGCAGTATAAGATTGGTGATCTCTTCCATCCTGAGACTCTGAAATTTTATAAGCATATTTATTAGCTATCTGATAGCTAATTTTCGCAGCAGCTACCTCAACTATGAAACAAGCGTCATTTCCGAATGGAAGCAATCGTAAAGGACCTTTTTGCTGTGAAACACCTTTTTTGCATCCTGCCAGTGAATACAGTGGATCAATATGCATTAAAGAGCCAAGACATTGCTCTTTATGTACTTCTGCTGTATTGGACACCATAACATGGGAAACAGGCAGCTTTAATATATCTGGTTTTTTCTTTGCTAGAGCCTCATAATTTTTTTTAGCTACGCCATGTTTGTGATCCAGACAGATATCCACTGCTGTTAGGAATGGAGTACCACCTGGAGTTTTGCACGGTACTATATTATTAAAAGTGAGCTCTCTGGCTGTTCCATTAACCACGATCTGGGGCATGGTTTTAGGGGCATTACGCACATCCAAGACAGGAAGTGACTTTGTACCCCCTTCCCAATCTGACCGTTTGTAACGGACGTCTATAAATGAAGAATAATTTTTGACAAGGAAATGAAAGTCTGGCGGGTTCCCACAAGTAATATGTGGAGTCACATTCATTACCCTACCGTTATCTGTAATTACAGCAAAAGAACCAAGAATTAGTTGCACTCCCGGGGAGAGGTTTTTCGCTTTCTCAGCGATGTTATTTTGTAGTTCTTCGAACTCTTTCAGCGTAAGAGGTTCTTCAGTGTAAAAAAAGAATTCATTGGTACTTAAGCGAGTAATGTAATCGGGATCTACAACTCTAGTTCCTGGTTTAAAACAGTTCGCTTGATAGGTTCTTTCAGCATCATCCATCAGCTCCCTAATACTCTCATCTAAACGCTTAACCATATTTTTGCGTTCATCCGATCTCATAGGAAAAATGGATATATAAGCATTTTCTCCACGTGCCTCGCCAATGGGGTTTCCCCTTGTTATCTCCGCTATCACAGCTTTATCTCGGATTCTCGGCATAAGACGTACTATATTACTTAAATATATGAATTAATTATACACATAATGACCGATTGCGTCCACAATGGACTTGTTTTGAACTACGCAAAATAGCAGAACTGTTTTTATTTTTGTCCACAAATTTGAAAATAGTTAGTAAATTCTCCGTTTAAGAAAGAAACTTTTTGAAAGAATTCATATTAATTAAATAGAAAAACTAGAGGGGGGTGTTATGTTATTCAGAAAATCCCATTATCAAACTTAAATGAGTGCAGTGGGAAGCTAGTGGGAAGAGTCCAATCGTGCCATATTTCTTCAACGATAAACCAAACGTTTCAATAAAGTATCTTCGCCAAGCAGGCGAATCCATGGCCAGATAAACATACCTACCAAAGCGCTGGCTGCCGAGGTAAATAAGCTATAATTAAAGCCGAGCAGAGCAGCAATTAAAGAAATAATCGATTGGTATAAAAGACAGAAAAATCCGATTAAAAAAATTTGTTGCATCATAGAAAAAAATTGAAATCGTCTTGATTTGCTGGAGGCAATCCAAGTTACCAAAAGCAAGGCAAATGAATGCTCTCCTATTACTGTTGCAAGTAACACATCCAATAATAATCCGACAAAAAACAATGTTGTCAATCTGAAGTTACCTGGTAAAAAATATTCTATATAAAGTACCAGCAATAATACCCAGGGAGGACGGAATGCTGAGATTAATTCAGGCATGGGTAATATAGATAAAAGAAGAGCCCCAATAAAACCCAAGCACAAACGTACGCGCAGATTTCTTATCACATAGTCTCCTTGGCATTTAAACGCTCATTAATTTGTGCATTCAATTGCGCTTGCTCGACATCAGACCATATGAGCAATACCAACCGGTTACGATTGAGTAGTGCAACTGGCTTCACTCTCACTTTAACAAAATCTTCACCAGGAACACTATTTACTTCTTCCACTCGACCTACGGGATAACCTTCAGGATAGTGCCTGTCTAAACCTGAGGTTACCAATACATCGCCAGGATGAATGGATGAAGTTTTTGGTAAGTTAATTAAAGATAATTGCTCTATATCGTTGGTTCCAACAAGAATTGCCCGTTCTCCTGTACGATTGTTTCGTACAGGTACAGCGCTCTTGGAATCGGAGATAAGTAAAACCGTGCTAGTTATTGGGCCTATATCGACAATTTGCCCCATAACTCCTTTCGCATCCAAAACAGGTTGTCCCACGTAAGCACCATCACGTTTTCCCTTATTTAAAACAACAACCTGACGAGAGTTACTGGTATCAACCGCAAGAATTTGTGCAGCCATAGCACTCATATTTGTTTGTGTTGAGGTGAGAAGCAACTCTTTTAACTGAGAATTTTCTTTTTGAATCACGATTAATTTTTGTAATTCCGCTTCCAGCATGGTTTGTTGATAACGCAATTGTATGTTTTCTGCAATTAATGCTTTTTTTGCACTAACCAGTGACTGTACCCAGCCAATAACGCGTACAGGATAATCTACTGCATATTGCAAAGGCGCAACTACTATGGAAAAGCCGCTACGGACAGTATCTAAATATCGATAATGATAATCAGAAAACATTAGAAAAATAGAAAAGGCAAGAGCAAGCACAAATCCTATAGAACTGTACCCGCTCCTGCTAAATAATCTATTATGTTTATTATTCTGTTGAGAGGAAATCACCGCCGCGTAAGTCCATGGTTTCTAAAGCTTTACCACCACCACGTGCTACACAGGTCAGTGGATCTTCAGCAATTAATACAGGCAAGCCAGTTTCTTCCATGAGCAATGTATCAATATTTTTCAATAAAGCACCGCCTCCAGTAAGTACCATGCCACGCTCAGCAATATCAGCTGCCAGTTCAGGTGGAGCTAATTCCAACGCAGCTCTCACTGCACCCACAATTCCTGATAAAGGTTCTTGAAGTGCTTCTAAAATTTCTGCACTAGTCAGAATGAAACTACGAGGAACACCTTCCGCAAGGTTTCTTCCGCGAACTTCTATCTCGAATAAATCGCGACTTGGGAAAGCTGAACCAATTTCATGTTTAATACGTTCTGCAGTAGTTTCACCGATTAGCGTACCGTAATTACGACGTACATAAGATACAATGGCATCATCGAACTTATCGCCACCTATACGAACAGATTGGTGGTAAACAATACCACTTAAAGAAATAATCGCAACTTCAGTGGTACCACCACCTATATCAACGACCATGGAACCACTAGCTTCTTCTACTGGCATTCCAGAGCCTAAAGCAGCTGCCATAGGTTCTTCAATAAGAAATACTTCACGAGCACCAGCACCCATTGCAGATTCACGTATTGCGCGACGTTCAACTTGTGTAGAACCACAAGGAACACAAACCAAAACACGTGGACTTGGTCGTAAGAATTTATTTTCATGAACTTTATGTATGAAATGCTGCAGCATTTTTTCAGTAACAAAAAAGTCAGCGATCACACCATCTTTCATTGGTCTGATGGCATTGATGTTTCCTGGGGTTCTTCCTAACATCCGCTTCGCTTCGAGCCCCACAGCCGCAACACGTTTTTGTCCTGATTCATTACGTAAAGCAACTACGGAAGGCTCGTTTAGGACAATCCCTTTATCTCTTACATAAATCAATGTATTAGCAGTTCCCAAATCAATCGATAAATCATTGGAGAACACTCCCCTTAATTTTCTGAACATATGCAGCACTATCCCATTCTTTTTTTGTGCGCTACTTTATCCTAAATTTGGATAAAAATCGACAGTTCTTACACAACAATTTAAAATTAAAGAGTGAATTTTTCATACATGCATGGAATTTTGAATTTTTGAACTGGAACCTAAAGCTCAAAATAAAGAACGTTAATTTTATTTAAGAACATTTAGTAATCTAAGTACTCAGATGACTTTCTTAAATTAGCCATGGATTTTTTTGTCATCGTATTCCATTGAAATAAAATATAATTTGTAGTCAATATGATTATATAATACACTGCCCCTCCTATGTCATTTTGTTATTTTGAGGTTGTAATAATTATGCCCAGTTTAAATGCAAATGAACTATCACAATGGACCGATGGTGATGCGGATCTCCTGTCAAAGCTTCTCTTGTATCTGTTTCTTTTTATGAGAACAGCAACTAATAATGGAAAAGATACTAATTTTGCTTATGAACGGGTAGAAGCAAATATTCGTAATTTTATAAGTGTTCGTGGTGATGATCGACTTCATATTCCTGTATTAAATAGAGCATCCGTCGATGCTTCGGCTTTGTTAGGTGCGTATTTACGTCAGGATATAGTATTAAAAGGCAAACCCATTGTTGAACTAAGTGATGAACAAATCCAAGTAGTACATAATTTTGTAAAACCACTAATCCCAGAAGGATTTACTCCAAAAATATTTTTTGATGGTCTCGAAGGATCTCCAGCCCAAAAACATGTAACCATATTAAAACTTCTAATATTCAAAGGAGTTTCTACTGAAGATCAAAAGGGTATGTTCAAGCCTAAGTATGCTGAAAATGTAGATGCTCTCCTGGATTCAGTTCTTAAATTAGTTGAATTTATGCGAACTCCTTTTAAGGTCTTAGACCTAGAGGAGATAGCCTCTAAAGCTTTAGCAAAACAATTAGGAAAAGAGCAAGCGTCAACCTCTGGAATAGACTTGCAATGGGCCTCATTGTACAACGCTATTAATCGATGTTTAGAAGATATTATCACTTTAAAAAAGGGTAAAATAGGAAAAGCGGGAGAATTTCTTGAGCAAATACACGAATTCCTAGGTACATGCCAAAAATGCTTTGGAGTAGCTAACGCTGGTTATAAAGTAAAAAAAGAAATTCTTGTAGAAATCCAAAAACGCGATGAAGAACTCAGTGAAACATTTAAAGCACTCGGTTTTCCAGAGGGAAATCCAGTGAAAATCACTCACTATATTACTGCATTTAGAGAAAGCCTTGTCCAAAGAGAACCTGAGAAAGCTGAAGCAATAAAAGCCATGACGCTCACCCAACTTATCAATACTTATGCTGCTCAATGGCAAGCAGCTTTAGATAAGATAAAAAATGAATTAGCTTCTTCTAAACAAGAATTACAAAAGACAAAAGATACCTTACATCAACAAGAGTCTGCTTTAGCTCAATCCGATAAACAGCTAAAAAGTGTTCAGCGACAATATGAAGCGCTGAAACTTGAATCAGATAAAACTAGCAGAACACTTGAGAAACAACATTTAGAGCTTGAGCGATTAAAGCAGGTTGAATCCACCTCTAAAGAAACCATCAAGAAACTAAAAGAGGAAATAGAAAAAACTCGTATCGATGCACAGCAGAATAGTAGTAATTTAGTAAAGTTGGAAAAGGAAGTGTCAGCTGTCAAAAGAGAAAACGAAGAGTTAAAAATTCAGCTAGTTTCTGCAAAAAAACACGAACAAACTGTTCTTGAACTTCGAAGGCGGTTAGAAGCCTTACAACGAGAAAACATCTTGTTAAAACAACAACTTCAAGTAGAGAAACAAACTCCAAAATCTTCAGGTGAGGCCACATCTGAAGTGTCCGAACTTAGATTCCAGTTAGAGTCTATGCAACCACGCGATATAGGCAAACATGCTAAAGGATCATCAACTAATGATACCTTGGAAGTAACTCAGCTTAGATCTCAGTTGGAATCGATACAGAAAGAAAATATTCAACTTAAAGAAGTATTGCGTCAAACACAACCAATGTCCAGGGAGCAACGCGTATTACCTGGTTTAAGTACTATAAAAGCTGATTTATTAATTGCTCTTGGGGCATTGCGTTTAAATAGATCAGATATGATCGGGATAAAAGATAAAATAATTAAAAGCAAAGAGGGTGAGCAGTTATTGGAAATCGACACTGAAATTAAACGTTTGCAAAAAATCAATATGTTTATTGAAAATATCAATAAAGGAATTTTGGAGCGAGCTGGATTTTTTTCCTCCGATCCCCATAAGAAAACGAAAGCAATTGAAACTGCTTTCCAAGAATTGTCTGTTGATGATAAATATAAAATAGCTACCTTATCTGAGGAAAGCATTAATGAAGAATTAAACAAGAACCGTGGCGAAGAAAGTGATATCGGTAAACTCCTTAAAGCAATCCATCATAAAAGAGGTTTTATCCCGATTCATCAAGCCACAAGTTTTACCTTCTTTAAGAACGGAATTGGTCATTTAAAACAGGATTTGGAAAAAATTAATGTACCAAAAGTACTTTAAATAATTTGATTTATTTTCAGTGTTCGCGCAATAGGGTTAAACTTAAAACTAGCCTGGGTGTAGCATAGCGAAACCCGGGGTTCGATCTTTCAGATCTTCCCCCAGGATGAAAATAAACCGCTGACTCCAGTTTATTATTCTATCTTATTAACAACAAATACTTGATTCAATTTATCTCGATTCGCAGTCACAAAATGCTGCCCTAGGCCCTTCACTTCAGCAAGTTCTTCCAAAGATTTAAAGCCGTGGTGGCTTTTTCGATATGCAATAATTGCTTCAGCTCGTTTTTTTCCTATGCCTTTCACTGAACCAGTAAGCATGGATAAATCAGCAGTGTTCAGATCAATTTTATGAATTACTACAGGCGGCTTTTGTTTGATCGAATTTTCTTTAGTATTAACTGCATGCGCAGATAGAGTAATTACAGATAATGACAATACAACAGCAATAAGTTTTGCTTTCATAATTTTCTCCTAATTGTTGGACTATATGGCTCGTTCCAGAGCCGGAAAGAGTATCCCAAGATTTGAGCTCGCTGTCGAGTGGTTTTTTATTTTCTTTCAATAAGCAACAAGTAACTCAAGATTCATTACATAACATGATTGGGATAATTTGGGTTCGGATTGCAAATAGCTTGTGGTTTACGGACTAACCAATAGTACAATTAGAGTTATACCTAAAAACCTTCCATCCCTGCCTACGCGGGTATGGAAGGTTTTTAAAACGTATTTTCCTGTTTAAGTTTTGTGAGAACCTTCTAGGGTATAAAGTGCAGTGCATAGAGAGTTGTATGATTGAAAACATTAAGCTGCATGATAAAGCACATAAGCAACGCTTGCAGTTAGTTTTTTTACCATATCCAAATGCAAAAACTCATTAGGTCCATGCGCATTGGAATGAGGTCCTAAAACGCCGGTAATCATAAATTGTGCCTCAGGAAATTTCTTCCCTAACATCCCCATAAATGGAATGGTTCCACCTTCACCCAAATAGGCAGCGGGCTTACCATAGTAGGCCATTGATGCAGCATCAGCAGCTTTTTCAAGCCAGGAAGCAAGCTTAGGAGCATTCCATCCTTGCGAGCCATCACCTATCTTGAAACTCACTTTAGCATGATAAGGAGTTTCTTCAGTTAATGCATTGTGCATCGCTGTTGCAGCAATCTCAGGATCTACCAATGGCGGCAGCCGCATGGATAATTTTAATGCCGTTTGCGGCCGCAAAACATTTCCTGCATCCTCTATGGCAGGAAACCCATTGGCTCCGGTAACCGTCAATGCGGGTCTCCAGGTTCGATTCAGAATCAATTCCTTCCTATCTTGTGTTATTGGTTCAACACCTTCATGGAACGGAAACTCTGTATAAACAGAATCCCCTAACACCTGTGCGCACTGATCTGCCTGACTTGCTCTTTCTTCAGGAATGTCACAATACAATTCAGGCAATTTTACATCGCCTGAAACTTCGTCTTCAATACGACTAATTAATTGTCGAGCAATTCGAAAACTGTCCGCAACGATACCGCTCGCTGCACCCGAATGAACACCCTCACGAATCAGCTCAACTGATAACTCACCCACTAAATTGCCACGCAAGGAAGTAGTCATCCATAATTGCTCGTAATTACCTGCGCCAGAATCAAGACAAATAACGAGTTTGGGTTTGCCAATCCTGTCATTGAGCAGCTCAATGTAATAAGGCAGATCATAACTACCGCTCTCTTCACATGCTTCAATAATCAAAACACAACGAGGAAAAGGTAACCCTTGCTTCTGCAATGCACAAATCGCGGTTAATGAAGCATAAGCGGCATAACCATCATCTGCAGCACCGCGACCATAAAGACGTCCATTTTTTAACACAGGTTTCCATGGATGCAAATCGTCATTCCATCCGGACATTTCCGGCTGTTTATCAAGGTGTCCATACAACAGAACCGTTTCATCAATTTCGCCAGGGACTTCAATGAAAATTAATGGAGTACGCCCTTTAAGCCTCATAATTTCCAGCATCATCCCTTTAGGCGCATTCGCCTTGCACCAAGTAGCAATATGAGACACTGCCTGCTCCATTAATCCATGCTCCTGCCATTTAGGATCAAAATGGGGTGATTTATTAGGAATTTTTATATAGTCACATAAACTGGGAATGATTTTCTCTTCCCATTGACGACAAACAAAGTCATACAGTGCTTGCGGATTGAACATGAACTTGCTCCTCAATAATAGATACAATATGCTCCGTGGCGGACTTAATACCTAGTGCATCGATTTTATTTTTAATATCCTCTTTATTATTCTCCAGTTCATGTAGCGTTTGCAGTAAAGTATCGGTATTCAAAGATCGATCATCAATTACGAGACTAATACCTAGTTTTTGAAAATATCGAGCATTTTGGATTTGATCTCCTCGACTTACCTCAGTCGGTAAAGGAATTAAGATGTGAGGTTTACCCAAAGCTAAGATTTCATATAGAGAATTAGCCCCAGCCCGTGAAACAACTACAGATGCCATAGCAAACAGATGCGCTAATTCTTCATTAACATATTCAAATTGTTTGTATTCCTTTTGATCAGATAAGGAAGATTCTAATTTCCCTTTTCCACATATGTGAATGACTTGGTATTTTTTTGTTAACTGAGGTAATGACTCCCGAATACTACGATTGATGGAGCCAGCCCCTAAGCTACCGCCTATCGCTAAAAGACAGGGTTTATCTGCATTAAATCCACACAACGCAAGCCCCTGGCCACTGGTACCAGTAAATAGCTGCTCACGAATAGGAGTACCAGTTATTTCTATTTTATCTTGTTTTTTAAAATGTTTTTTTCCCACTTCAAAGGTCAAACATATTTTATTAACAAATGGAAAACAAAGTCGATTGGCAAGACCGGGACTCATATCAGACTCATGAGCAACAACAGGAATGCGATTTAACCAAGCACCCACTACCACAGGAAATGCAACAAAACCGCCTTTAGAAAAAATCACATCGGGCTTTAATTTATTAAGAAGGAAAAAAGATTGCACAATACCCAGAAGGATCTTAAAAGGATCCGATAAGTTTTTAAAACTCAAATATCGACGCAATTTACCACTGCTTACCCCGTAAAAAGGAATTTTAAGTGGCGCTATCATCTGTTTTTCAATACCTTGAGCAGAACCAATATAGGCGATTTCCCAACCTTTGTGGCTAAATTCTTTAATCAACGCCATGTTAGGCGCTACATGCCCGGCTGTACCTCCTCCTGTAAAAACAATCCTTGGCATCATAAAATTTTCCTAATTAGTAAACTTAAGTCTATGGCTTGAATTGATTTGGTAAGCGCACCAACAGAAATAAAATCAACACCTAATTGAGCTATTGCAGCAATATTTTCCAACGTAACCCCTCCAGAAACTTCTAAAGTACAATGCTTTGGTTGATTCATTCTAACCGCCTTTTCAAGCATCTCCTGACTAAAATTATCCAGCATGATTCTATCAGGGTGAGCACAAATTGCTTCGCGTAACTCATCTAAAGTTTCGACTTCTACTTCAACTAATACATTTTTTTGGTTCGTTCTTGCCAAAGCAACCGCCTTTGCTACTGAACCACAGGCTAAAATATGGTTTTCTTTAATTAAAACTGCATCATAAAGACCCATACGATGATTAAAACCGCCTCCACACGTAACCGCATATTTTTGTGCTGCTCTTAATCCAGGAAGCGTTTTGCGCGTATCCAGTAATCGAGTTGGCGTACCCCGAAGCTTTTCTGCATAATGATGAGTTTGTGTTGCTGTAGCTGAAAGAGTTTGTAAAAAATTTAAGGCAGTACGCTCGCCTGTTAAAATATTTTTTGCTGAACCAAATAAAGTACACAGGGTAGATGGGGATGGCAACCATTCACCTTCTGCAACGTGCCACTCCACTTTGATTTGATCATCAAGTTGATTGAATACCTCATTAACCCAAGGTTGACCACAAACTACCATAGGTTCACGAGAAATAATTGTTGCTTCAGCCTGAAGATGGGCAGATAACAAAGTTGCAGTCACATCGCCATCACCCACATCCTCATGTAATGCACGCGTCACTTCAGCTTCTATTCGTAAAGAAGTTTTATTCATATGCTATTTCCTATCCTTCTTCGCATAGCGAGCTTTTAATAAAAGAGGCGCAATAAAAGTGGTAACCATAACCATTAAAACGGTCGCAGAAAATAAATCATCTGACATAACCCCCAAAGTTCGACCAATTGAAGCGAAAACCAAACCTACTTCACCACGAGGTAACATACCAATACCAATAACCCATCGATCATCTGAAGGGCGGGCTCCATAGCCACTAAGCAACTTCCCAATCACCGCCGCAATGATTAAACCACTCGCCAAAATAATTACATTCAAATGATAGAAAGTCTCTAATTTAACTTGAATACCAATTACAATAAAAAACATCGGAGCCAAGATGGATTCCAATGGCGATAATAAATGATAAATACTGCGATTTTCTTGTTGGGTCAAAGGAATATCATCAAAATAGCCATCATGTAGAATGACCCCTGCGGTAAATGCACCGATAATTGTTGCAAGTTGAAGCACCGAAGCGAGCCAGGAAAGGGTCATGATAAATATAAAGGAAATAAATAATTTTGCTTCCCAAGGCTCAAGAAAACGAAAAAAATGAATTGCCTTACGTAAAACAATTGGCCCCAGGAAAAGAGTACCAGCAAAAAACAACAGTGCGCTTACAATAATACGCAAGACAACCATCATATCTACGGAGCCACTAATTACTAAAGAACTGACCACAGCTAATATGATGAGACCCAATACATCATCCAGCATTGCCGCACCTAAAATGATTTTTGCTTCACGAGTACGTAATTTTTTCATTTCAGTCAAAACGCGTGCAGTAATTCCTATACTGGTAGCGCTCAATGTCGCGGCAATAAACAAATCGGATTGGTAAGAGCCATTAGACATTAATAGATATGCCACCGTAAACCCCAATAGCATAGGCGCAACAACACCAATCAAAGCAACAAAAAATGAATCACGGCCAGTATGTTTCATTTCTTCTATTGAACTTTCCAACCCCACCATAAAGAGAAGAAAAATAACCCCGTATCGTGAAAAAATATCGACAATATAAGCGATTTTTAGGAAATCAGCACCGTGAGGGCCACTTAAGGCACTAGTAACTTGCTGTGCATAATTTGCATTAGGAATAACCGAAGTCACTGCTTGATTTAAAGGTACTCCTTCAAGCATTTGCCTCATCGCCGCAAAAATTGAAGAGCCTTCCCGTAGCAAAATAGCCAAAGGAAATCCGCAATAATAGAATAAATTACCAATAAGAATCCCTATCAGCAATTCTCCAAGAACGCTGGGCTGATGAATCCGTCTTGCTGTATAACGGCCAATAATTGCAAAAAAGAAAATTGTAGTTACACCAAGTAATACAAACGCAACCGGATCAGTATGATCGGGTTCAGTCGAGGCAAAAACCAGGGCAGGAAATAGTCCCGCAATAAAAAGCCACCATTTTAAACGCTGCATTACTCTTTTATACCCTCACTAAAAAACGCGCACTTAGCACTTAGTTCTCGAGCAGAATATCCCTTACAGCAATGCCGCATACCAGCATCAGCCAAGGGCTATTCTGTTCAACAATTTATTCCACCTGATCCTGCTGGATTGAATGGCTTGATTTTCTGAGTTCTGATCCACATACTTCGTGTATACTGCGCTTGGTACTCGAAAATCAGGCAATTTTGGTCAAGATAGTAGAAATGCAAACAGTCCCTATTGTTTTGCCAAAAATAAACATGTTTCCAAAACGGAGTCTGGATTAAGTGAAACGCTTTCTATGCCTTCTTTCATTAACCATTTAGCAAAGTCTTGATGATCTGAAGGCCCCTGACCACAGATACCTATGTATTTATTGGCTTTTTTGCAAGCAGAAATTGCCATATGTAATAAAACTTTCACTGCTTCATCTCGCTCATCAAATTGCGCAGCTACTAAACCAGAATCTCTATCTAAACCTAACGTTAATTGAGTTAAGTCGTTAGAACCGATAGAAAAACCATCAAAATGCTCTAAAAACTCTTTAGCTAACAATGCATTGGAAGGTAATTCACACATCATAATCACCCGTAATCCATGTTTACCTCGCTCAAGTCCATGTTCCTTTAAAACTTGAATTACATTGCTTGCTTCAGTGACCGTTCTTACGAAAGGGATCATTATTTCCACGTTCGTCAATCCCATTTCTTCACGAACTCGTCGAACTGCTTTACACTCTAAAGCAAAACACTCGGAAAACGATTCAGAAACATAACGTGATGCACCTCTAAAACCCAACATTGGGTTTTCTTCCTGTGGCTCGTATAAATTACCGCCAACAAGATTTGCATATTCATTTGATTTAAAATCAGACAACCGCACAATTACAGGTTTAGGGTAAAATGCAGCAGCTATTGTTGCAATTCCTTCTTTTAATCGCTCAATATAATATTCAACGGGAGATGTATAAGCTGCTGTTTTTTCTCTAATAAATTGTATTAATTCCTTATCTTTCAAGCGATCAAAATCAAGCAATGCCCGTGGATGAATACCAATAGTATTGGAAATTAAAAACTCAAGGCGAGCCAGACCCACTCCTGAGTTAGGAATGGATTGAAATGTAAAGGCACGTTCCGGATTACCCACATTCAACATCACTTTCATCGGTAATTCAGGCATGGTTTCTACGTCAAGATGTACTTGCTCATAGGGTAGTAAGCCTGCGTAAACATAGCCATTATCCCCTTCAGCGCAACTAACAGTTACTTCATCCCCATCACGTATAGTTTTTGTAGCATCACCACATCCTACTACAGCGGGGATACCCAATTCACGAGCAATAATAGCCGCATGACAGGTTCTGCCTCCGCGATTAGTAACAATAGCTGAAGCACGCTTCATTACAGGCTCCCAATCTGGATCCGTCATATCCGAGATCAGTACGTCACCAGGTTGAACACGATCCATTTCACTTACGTCTTTAATAATCCGTGCCTTACCTTGCCCTATACGTTGTCCTATGCTGCGTCCTTCGGCCAATATCTCACCTTTTTTTTGCAGGGTGTAGCGTTCCAATATTTGTTTATTGTCTCGGCTTTTGACTGTTTCAGGACGTGCTTGCAAAATATACAATTGGCCATTTAGTCCATCTTTTGCCCATTCTATATCCATTGGTCGGCCATAATGCTTTTCGATAATTATGGCTTGCCTCGCCAAGCTCTCCACTTCACTCGGAGTTAAAGAAAAGAGCAGCCGATCTTTTGCATCAACATTGACAGTTTTGACTCGTTGCTGCTTGCTAGGGTCATCGCAATAGACCATTTTCAAGGCTTTACTTCCTAGATTTCTGCGAATGACCGCAGGTCTACCTGCTTGAACTCCTGGTTTATGCACATAATACTCATCTGGATTGACTGCTCCCTGAACAACCATTTCTCCTAATCCATAAGATGAAGTGATGAATACTACTTGGTCAAACCCCGACTCGGTATCCATGGTAAACATCACACCGCTTACGGCCAAATCACTACGAACCATCTGTTGAATACCTGCAGATAGAGCTACTTCATGGTGGGCAAATTGATGATGGGTACGATAAGTGATTGCTCTATCATTGAACAATGATGCAAACACATGTTTAATCGAAAGCAAAACTTCATCAATTCCTTTGACATTTAAAAAAGTTTCTTGTTGACCTGCAAATGATGCATCGGGCAAATCTTCTGCTGTTGCTGAGGAACGAACAGCGACACTGAAATTATCATGGCCTATAGAGTGGGACATCTGTTCATACGCAGCTCGCACTGCATGTTCAAACTCAGGAGTAAATGGGGTATTGACAATCATTTCTCTGATTTCTTTCCCAACGACGGCCAACTGCTGCACATTATCCGGATCTAGGACAGCTAATTTTTCATAGATTTTTTTATCTAAATTATTTTGGGACAAAAACTCTCTGAATGAATCCGCTGTCGTTGCAAATCCGCCAGGAACGGACACTCCTGCTGAGGATAAATGACTGATCATCTCTCCAAGAGAAGCATTTTTCCCACCAACCTGTTCCAGATCGTGCATGCCAAGATGTGCTAAATCGATAATATGTGTTTTGACCGTCATAACTACCCCAAGTCCATAAAATGATAGTCATTTTACTGAAAATGTAAGGCTATGGGAATTAGAAACTTTACTTACCAGTCAACATTTGTTTTTATCCCATTGGGATAAACGATCTTTTTATCGAATCAATGCAGCAGATACCAGGTTAATAGGCATGGCATGCAACTAAAGCTTCAGAAAATTCCTTATGGAAATTCTTCTCTCCTAGAAGTTTGATAATTCCTCCCTTACGTAGTTTTTCTTCTACTCGTGAGTTAGAGCCACTTAAAATTACTCTCACGTTACGCCCCTGTAAATCTTCTATAATTTCTTCTAAAGTTTGCAAGCCAGTAACATCCATAAATGGTACCCAACGCATTCTGATTATTAATGTTTTGGGATCCGTATGGGTTACCGCTAAAGCATGTTGAAAGGTTTCTGCTGCTCCAAAGAAAAAAGGCCCTTCTACAGCATAGACTAATACTCCATCAGGTAACGTTTCTATATTTTGTTGTGCCAATTCATGTGCCAGTTCTTCTTGAGTCATTTGCTGCACTTCAACACTGGAAGCCATACCTCGTATAAAATTCAGTATAGCGATAATTACACCTATATTTACTGCAACCACCAAATCAACAAACACAGTAAGGAAAAAAGTGACTAACAAAATTACAACATCAGCTTTTGGGGCACGTTGTATTAACTTAATGAAATGTTTTACTTCACTCATATTCCAAGCGACTACAAACAAAATTGCAGCGAGCACCGTAAGCGGTATATTCACCGCCAAAGGAGCTAGAAAAAGAATTATTAAAACTAAAGTAAACGCATGGATTACCCCTGCTAAGGGACTATTAGCCCCATTACGAATATTTGTCGCCGTACGGGCAATAGCACCTGTTGCTGCAAAACCTCCAAACAATGGTGTAAAAATATTAGCTATTCCCTGACCTATCAGCTCCTGATTGGAATTATGCTTTGTTCCTGCCATCCCATCCGCAACAACTGCAGATAAAAGGGATTCAATAGCACCGAGCATCGCAATCGTAAAAGCGGGGCCTATTAATTCAATTACTTTGTCTATTGTAAGATCGGGCAATTTAAATTCCGGTAAGCCCTGAGGTATTCCACCAAACAAGGAACCTATAGTAGCAACTCCGGAAAAATGAAAAATTGCCTGCAATCCTGCCACAACCAATAGTGCTACAAGCGGTCCTGGAGCACGCTTTAATCCTGGAATTCTATTTGAAAAAATAACCAAAAACAGTGAAAAAAAGCCTAAAAGAGTTGTAGGTATATTGAGTTGTGGCAAAGACTGCAGTAAATACCATAGTTTTTCATGAAAATGGCCGCTTCCACCAGAGGAAAGACCAAAAAAGTAGTGCCATTGCCCTACCCAAATTACTACACCGATCCCTGCAGTAAAACCAATAATTACAGGGGCAGGTATAAATTTAATAATACCCCCTAAACGTGCAAGACCAAAAAATAAGAGCATGAATCCCGCAAGTAGCGTTGAAATTTGTAAACCAGAAACCCCGTATTTGGCAGTAATCCCTGAAAGCACTACAATAAAAGCGCCGGTAGGACCTGCAATTTGTAACCGGCTTCCGCCCATAACTGAAACAATCAAGCCAGCAATAATTGCTGTATAAATCCCTTGCTCTGGCCGCACACCTGACGCAATGGCAAAAGCCATTGCCAAAGGCAAGGCGACAACTCCCACAATAATTCCTGAAATAATATTTTGTAACCAATATTTCTTATGGAACAGGCCTTCTTGATATGATTCAATGATGGTTTTCATAAAATTTTATAATACACATTCCAAAAATGTGATTATTATACACAATTGTATTAAAAAAGTATCAATTTTCTGATAAAATTCCTCAGTTTATTCACATCTGCACGCGCATCTAATATTATATGTGCTTTATCATTAAGGCTGGCTACTCATGACTCTTACTGCTTTAAATGCGATCTCTCCAATCGACGGACGTTATATTAATAAAACCAGGGCCTTGAGTCCTTATTTTAGTGAGTTTGCTTTAATATATTATCGCCTAACCGTAGAAATTCGGTGGCTTGAATCTTTAGCAGCCAATAATGCAATTTCTGAGGTCCCTCAATTAAATCAGAAAACCAAGGACTTTCTTGATGATCTTCTCGCCAATTTTGATGAAGAGGAAGCCATCAAAATTAAAGAATTTGAGAGACAAACAAATCACGATGTTAAAGCAATAGAATATTACTTAAAGGATAAGTTCCAACATAATGCCAGTTTGAAAGCAATTACTGCTTTTATTCATTTCGCTTGTACCTCAGAAGACATCAACAACTTAGCTTATGCTTTAATGGTCAAACAGGCAATTGCCCAGGTTATTCAACCGACGCTTGCTGAAATTATGGGAGGCATTACGCTGCTTGGAAAACAGCATGCTGATGTACCTATGTTATCCAGAACACATGGCCAGCCAGCAACACCTACAACTATGGGCAAAGAGTTAGTTAATTTTGTTGCCCGCCTCAAAAGACCACAGCAGCAATTATGTGAAGTATTAATTCCTGGTAAATTCAATGGTGCTGTTGGTAATTATAACGCTCATACTATAGCTTATCCTGAAGTTGACTGGCGCAAGCACTGTGCTAATTTTGTTACATCCCTGGGTTTATCCTTTAATGCTTATACTACACAAATCGAACCGCATGATGGATTAGCAGAAGTATCACAAATTATGGTGCGCATTAACAATATCCTGCTCGATTATACTCAAGATATTTGGAGCTATATTTCTCTCGGTTACTTTAAACAAAAAACTGTAGCAGAAGAAGTGGGGTCATCCACTATGCCCCACAAAGTAAACCCCATTGATTTTGAAAATGCCGAGGGAAATTTAGGAATGGCAAATGCCCTTTTCATTCATTTTGCAAATAAACTTACTCAATCACGACTGCAGCGCGATTTATCTGACTCTACCGTATTGCGTAATATAGGTATGGCATTTTCCTACAGCCTTATTGCATATCTATCCCTTGCCAAAGGTAATGATAAATTACAGATCAATAAACGTCCTTTGCAAGAAGATTTAAAATCAAATTGGGAGGTATTGGCTGAGGCGGTACAAACCATGATGCGTCGTTATAATGTGCCAAATGCTTATGAACAGTTAAAAACTTTGACCCGTGGGCAAGGAATTGATGAACAAAGTCTCAAACAATTTATTAAAGGGCTCTCGATACCTGAAGAAGCTAAAGAGCAATTGATTAAACTCACTCCAGAAAACTATACAGGCCTGGCAACCCAGTTAGTAAAGGCCTTTTTATGAGTGAGACATTCTCGCAACAAGGACAAACCTTTGAGTTTGATGTCCTTGTTATAGGCACAGGACTGGCGGGATTACAATATTGTTTACAGTTGATTGAGCTGCAGCCGCGGTTAAAGATTGCTTTAATTAGCAAGGCAGAAGCCATTGAATGCAATAGCCGTTATGCCCAAGGCGGAATCGCTGCTGTTTTTTCAGCAGATGATTCTCCGGAATCGCATATTTCCGATACCCTGATCGCTGGAGATGGGCTATGTTATCCTCCGGCCGTCGAATTTATTATTCGACAAGGCCCAGAGATGATAAAACAGCTGAGTCAATATAATGTTCACTTTAAACAAGATAGCAAGGGAAACTTTCACCTGGCTCAAGAAGGAGGACATTCCTATCGGCGTATTTTTAACTGTGGTGATCAAACGGGCTTATCGATTACCCAAACAATGAACCAACTCACTCAACAGCAGCACCAAGTTCATTTTTTTGAGCATCACGTAGCGGTTAATTTAATTACTCATTACCATCCTCATCGTACCGATATTCAAGGAGAGGTTTTAGGAGCTTATATACTGGATTGTACTGCAAATCGAATTCATACTTTTCTAGCGAACTGTGTGGTATTGGCGACTGGAGGCGCAGGAAAGACGTACCGATATACAACAAATCCTATGGTTGCCACCGGAGATGGGGTGGCCATGGCTTATCGTGCTGGCGCACGAGTTGGGAATATGGAGTTCTACCAATTCCACCCTACTCTGCTGCATCATCATTCTTTAAATAATTTCCTCATCTCAGAAGCGGTGCGTGGCGAAGGAGCCTCCCTCAAAAATGCCGAAACAGGGGAACGATTTATGAAGCACTACGCCCCTGAGCAAATGGAGTTAGCAACACGTGATGTAGTTGCGCGTGCTATTTTTAGTGAAATTGAACGCAGTCAAATGGGATATGTTTATTTAGATATTACACATCAGTCCAAAGAGTTCCTGAAAAAACGTTTTCCGCAAATTTATACGACTCTATTATCCATTGGCATTGATATGAGCCAAGATATGATTCCTGTCGTACCAGCAGCACATTATCAATGTGGAGGCATACTTACGGATATTGATGGACGTACAGATTTAAAACGACTCTATGCCATAGGAGAGGTCGCTTTTACCGGTTTACATGGTGCCAATCGCTTGGCGAGTAATTCCTTGCTTGAAGCTTTAGTCATGGGTTCCAATGCCGCTCGATGTACGTTAAAAGATGTTTCTTCTCCGTGGAAATACACCGAGCATATTCCTAACTGGAGTGCACCCAGTGAAGTCAATGCACGCCGCGCCAGCCAAATTAATGCTCAATGGCGAGGTTTAAGAGGAGAAATGACCTCTTATGCAGGCATAGTGCGAACTGAAGCTGGACTTGAAGATCTACTACAATTAATAATGAAGCGTAAAAAAATAATTGAAGAATATTATTGGAAGCATAGTATCACCCGAGATTTTATTGAATTAAGAAACATTATTCTTAATGCCGAACTCATTGTAAGAGCAGCTCTGGCAAGACGAGAATCACGTGGCGGTCACTTTCGTGAGGATTACCCAAATAAGAAAGCCGAGGCACAAGAAAGCATTGCCAAACTTGGGCTAATGGATACTTCCCCGGAATAATAAAATGCAAGTGATACATTAAAATGATTTGAGGTAAAATTGATGTTTAAAAATTCCACTCTGTACAAACCTGAAACTACCTTAATGCATATCAGAAATGATATGAGTATTTGCCAAAGTGATTATCCAATCGACTGGTATCAAGAAGAATTCATTCCTTATGCTCAAGAGTACCAGGCATTACCTGATCGTAAGCTTACAACAATTTTAAGCTGGATGACTCCTTATCTTAAAAAAGCCCAAGATCATTTTGGTGAGCGGTTATTACTTTTAGCTCATTATTACATGGGTGGCGATATTGTCCGTTTAGTCGAACAATTTGGAGGAGTTATCGGTGACTCCTATCAATTGGCCTTGATGGCAGCTGAACATCCTGAAAAATCCATTATTATTGAATCTGCAGTGCACTTTATGGCGGAATCCATTAGTATTTTAGCGAATTCCAACCAACAGGTTTATATCACTAATCCTAAATCGGGTTGTACCATGGAAATGCTTGCCAAGGACTTCATGGTTGAACCTGCTTTTCTTGATTTAAACGAACGTTATGGTGCCGAGAATATTTTGCCAGTTTGTTATATGAATACGTCCGGCCGAGTCAAAGCCTTAACTGGTGCCCAAGGTGGAGCTGTTTGTACCAGTTCTAACGTAAAAAAAATATTTCAATGGGCACTAAAGCAAAATAAAAAGATCCTTTTTATTCCCGATCAGCATATGGGAGAAAATGTAGCTTATTGGTTAGGATTAAAAAATCTTGCTTATTGGCCTGGTGGAACCGCAGGAGCCCAATATTCACTTGCAGCTCAAAATTCGAAAACACTCAAACAGTTTGATGAAGCCCAATTAATATTATTTGCAAGCCAATGCGCCGTACATACACACTATCAACCTGAAATGTGTGATTATTGGAATAATCAAGGATACACTACTATAGTCCATCCAGAATGCCGTAACTCAGTCATTAAAGTAGCACAACACTCAGGTTCCACAGCCTTCATCTGGGATTATGTAGTCCATGATCGAGCTCAAACTAAACGTTATGCGATTGGTACGGAAAATCATATGGTAGAAAATCTAAAGCAATATTGTAAGGGTTTAAATATAGAAGTAGTCAATTTGGCTGAAGCACCAAAAAAAGGAAATGAAAAAGGAATAGGTTGTGGATGTGCTACGATGTCGCGTAACGATCCCCCTCATCTAGTCGCGCTTGTTGATTTATTAAGACAGGGGAAAACAATGTCTTATAATGAAGTCAAAGCAGGTGACGTCGTTAATGAATTCACGGGAAATAGAAACAGGCTACCAATAAAGGATCAACAATGGGTTATCGATAATGCTAAAAAATCTTTGCAAATGATGATAGATATTACTGAAGATCGCATTTAATGACCTGCTTATTGGAACAATCGGCAGTCTAGGAGTTCTGGATAAAAGAGATGTATGCTTAAGAGCATAAGAGAGTTCATTAATTGTGATTATCAAAAGAATCATTGATTAAAAATTTTATTCCTATTTCCGAGAGTTGGAGTGGGTATGTATTTCCATCGGCCATTTAGTGGTAGATTGACTTTATTGCCCAACACACTGAATTACGTAATTTCGATAGAAATTTTTTCATGAGAGAATCGAAGAATTTGAACAAACTCTAGACTCGACCTCCCCTGATATTAATCTATTGCTCATCCAGAATATAAGTGTCTTAATGACAAGTACAATCAGGTGATTGCGTACCATCTTTACACTTTAGATGACCAGTAGATTTATCACACTGTGCTATCCCGCCATGCTTTGCACAACATCCTTTGGCATTGGTCGTAGTCCCCGTTGCTTTCTTACAAGTACATGTTGGAGAAGCGGTACCATCCTTACACATTTGATAACCCGTGGTAGTATTACAAGAAGCAACGCCCCCATGCTTTGAACAGCAGGCTGCATATGCTCCAACTAATGGGGTACCCAATAAAAAAAGAATGGCAAAAAGCTGGGCTATCCCTCTTGGAACTGAATGAGTATTATTCATTTGCATCTCCATTTTCATGAATGACATTAATACTATAGACCATATTTATTAATGCCATGACATGAATTTCATGCGGTATAAAATTGGCACTGCTCCAATCCTTGTGTGCAAACAAAACCACCCAAGGTATCAATCCAATTGTAATCAAGACGCGAGGGAATTTTAGTAAGAACTTGCCACCAAATTGAATATTCACCTGTTGAGTTCTTATAAGTACACACCACTCCTTGTCCATAACCAGCGACCAAAATATTAGCCCGCTCAAAACGGGTATTTTTATCCCCTTGCGGACGATTAGGCGAATAAGGATTCACTACCCACGGATCTGGAGGAACACCCCATTTTAAAGAAGTTGTTTGAGGATCGGGACAATTTGCTGCATGTCCCATTGCCGTAAATTGTGCAAGAAAAAAACTAAAAATAACAAAACGATATTTTCTCATAAATGCCTCTTAAGTAATGAGCTATTTTTTAAATAATAATATACTAAAACCCATTGTGAGAATTCATTTCTTTGTTATAATGGCCGCTCAAGTGCCTGGGTGGCGGAATTGGTAGACGCGCCGGATTCAAAATCCGGTGGTGGTGACACCGTGTGGGTTCGAGTCCCACCCTAGGTACCATAAATAGATCCAAGCTCTTTCCCAATTATTACCACTACAATAGTTTCACGCGCTGCATGTATTCATGATGAGAGGAAATATAACTGGCTCTTTCCCATTTAAGGGGGCAGCTATAATCACCCGCAGAGCACCTTAACACGCACCCTGTAATTTTCAAAATTCCTAAAACCATAAGCTCTACGCTGAATGAGTTTCATTTTGCGATGGAACCCTTCTGTGATCCCATTAGATTTACTAAACCGCCACATTCTAGCGACCTCATCTTTCCAGGCACCAAGTGTTTTTCCTAACGAAGCCAATGCTTTAAATGCGCTCTGCTTCAATTCAACAAGCATGTCCAAGAATGTAGGAATTACTTTACGACATACATGTTGCGTTAACGCTCTTTTCATTAAAAGAGAATGAAGTCGTTGTTGAAATTGATAAATCGCATCGATAGCCGGATTTTGCATTAAAAAGGCATCTCTTTTAGCCTTCTTCTCTTCAGTTAAGTTATCGGGTCTTGTTCTTAACAACGCTAAGATGCGTCTATTGTTTTTTATCTCACTAGAAAGTTCTCGGTAAGTCATCATGCACTGGTGTTGAATTAAACGAATTACATGGAATCTATCAGCGACTATCATTGCATTAGGAAAGTACTTTTTTACCATCGAGCGATAAGTGCTGCTTAAGTCCATGCAAATCACTTTTACCCGTTCTTTTCCAGGCAGCTGCTGGAGGTAGGCTCTTAAATCTCCTTCACTTCGTCCTTTAACCACATCAAATACTTTATGTTTTC
>NZ_LNYQ01000013.1:864859-865098 GCF_001467945.1 Legionella parisiensis | reverse complement strand
GGGCCGTTAGCTCAGGTGGTAGAGCAGGAGGCTTTTAACCTCTGTGTCATAGGTTCGAATCCTATACGGCCCACCATTCTGGTAAACTAATATCCAATATCAACCAGAAGTAACTTGCAAAATATTTAATCCATACCCCATTGCGCTCGTAGCTCAGCTGGATAGAGTACTTGGCTTCGAACCAAGGTGTCGGGGGTTCGAGTCCCTCCGAGCGCGCCATTTAAAATCAAGAACTTAGG
>NZ_LNYQ01000013.1:750791-864849 GCF_001467945.1 Legionella parisiensis | reverse complement strand
TTAGGTCGCAAAAGGTCGTAGCAAATCCTTCTTTTTTACTAAAGAAATGTTCATCAATACCCAATACTAGCGGACAGGGTTTATTGATTAACTCTCTGTGTTGCTCTTCATAATGGCGCTGATACCAGCGCTCTATAGTGGCTTTGCCTTTCTTATAGCGCTCAGATAAGTCCTTTTGCGATACTCCTCGGCTATGCTCATGAAACACTGCCGCTTGAGCTCTCCAAGTAGCGCGTTGATGTTTATTGATACCGGGGAATTGTTGATTACCATAACGACAACAAGCATGACAATATAGCTTATAGGCTTTAAACCTCAATATACTTCGACGATGCCCTATTAACTCATGATGCACTGTCCTGACATACGATGATTTCTTGCGTACACTCTTACTTTGGCAATGGCCACAGCGAGCTAAGCGATTATAGCTTACATCTAATAATAATGGTTGATATCCGCTCACTTTTACTATGGAAAATCCAGGTAAATTTAGGATAAGATTGTACTTCGGCACTTTAATCTCCTTTTGATCGCTAAATCAAGGACTTAGTTTAGACTAAGTTGATTAAAGTGCCCCCTTAATTGGTGTAGAGCCTTCATTCGTTCTTAATGCAGTCAATAAGCCGCGCTGATATTGTATTTAAGGGTCAATTTGTTGATAAGTCTGAAGACTCATCTGATTCAACAATCGAATGAGATGGAAACGATCAGCAACGATCTTTGCATTAGGAAAATAGCGTTTCAAAGCACGATAACTACTACTTAAATCGATACAGACGACACAGACACGATTTTTACCCTCTAATACTCCCAAATCGTCTCCTGAACGACCTTTATGTTATATTTACCCAAATCACATAACGCGGTGATATAACCTTGCTTCTTAGTAAATGCACGAATCCCCATTCATCAGGTGCACAAAAATACCAAGTATCGTTCACATAAAGGACTTAATAACCGGGTGGAAATGGGCATCAACCTACACGCAGTAAGGAAAAATGCCTTATTCGTTTCAAATCACCAGCAGGGGGGCTCAGAACGTCCTGGCGCCTATGAGTAAAACCAGAAATCTCTTTACTGTGGCCTTTGGGCTACACTAATGCAGTTTCTTATCAGAGAAGTCGATTTTATAGGGCTTAAGAAATTTGGAGTTCGGCTGCGGAACAGCTTCTTTGCGCCTAAAATTCGAAAGCCCTATACTACTTATCATGTTCAAAAGCTAAGTTGACGATGCCAAAAAAGGTATTATCCTTTATAAGTCAAGCCTACTGCTAAAATATCTACCCATGGTGTGGCTGTTGCCACTAATGAAGGTCGCGCTGGTGTATTTGGCGGCGCAGAAATAGGAGCATTAAACTGAAATACGTGTGACCATCGACCAAACGCACTGAAGTTATCAGAAAATGCATATTCGCCACGGATAGTAGAAGACCACGCGTCGCTTTCAGGTAGCGAAATATCTCTGAAGATATTATTAATAGGGGTTTGCGCATACCGTGCTAATCCTATTATCGTTACTTTATTAATGACTTTTCGCGCACCAAATTCAGTAACCCATACATTTCTATAATACAAAGGGACTGTAAGCTGGGTCACTCCACCAAGCTGAGTACTAACTGATGTCGGCAGGTTAGCCACGATGGTTTGGAAGTTTGACCAGTGAACATAGCTTAATTGTGCAATTAAGCCAAATTCTTCATTAAGGGCTTGAAATACTCCTAAGCGAACCATATCAGGCCTTATTACAGACCCAGTAGCATCTCCAGAAGCTCTAGTGCCTCTGGCCCCTACGACAGAAGCAGGTCCACTTAAATGAACATTTTGATCAGAAAAGTAGCCTAATGAAATATAGCTACCAAGCCATGGTTTTACTGCAACACCAGCATGCCAACCAACTTGCCAGCCATCTGCTTTAAGAGTAAATGGAATAGAGCGAAATTGAGGGACAGCAGAGTTTGGAAATCCAAAGTTTGTATTTAGTTCGGCCGTTGTTTTTAAAATATCTAAGCCGACACCAAAGGTAAACTTTTCATTATATTGATATGCCAAATTAGGCGCAATATTATATCCATTGAGCTTCGAGCGCCATATTGAATAACGCAAGGGCGAACCCTCTGGATAAGTTAAGTCGTTAAGGAAGCTTTGCCCCGCAACAACGCCCACTAAAAAATTATTATTAATTCGATATGTTATTTTTCCACTTGGCAAGGTATAAGTTTCTCTGATACTGACATCAACATTTTGGCTAAGCGGTGCAAATGCAAATCTAGATGGAACGGCAGGAAAATTTTGAACCCCATCAAGAGGAATATTGACAATAGGATAAATAACCCCAGCAGAAACATCATATTTTTTTGTTCTGCCCATATCAGCAGGGTTCACCCACGAAAATTCATTGTCAAATCGACCACCTTCAGCCATGACCAAGCTTGAAGTTAAAAGTAAATAACATCCCAGTATCTTTTTATCCATATATTTTCTCTATAAAATTTTAACTTGATTATGAATATCATCTAACTTTCTCAAAATCAACTAATATTATTACAGGGCAAAATTGTTTAAATCATGGTGCTCACCTTCCTTCGTATGGTTTATTGATGCATTGTGCGTTTTGCAATAATTTTTGGTAACCACAAGTTTTTCTAGCAAATACCATGTGACAAGAGAAGAGCACTGGAAAGAGAAGAATAAAAGATAAATGTTTATACAACTCTTCATTACATTTAACATAATAAAGTAGCTGGCTTGGTGTAACAGTGCAAACTATAAATAAAGTTGACTATACCTTTAAAGAATAGTATTCTAATTCCAGCTAGAAAATGTCTCTTTTTATACTCTCCAAATCGTCGTTTTATTCATTTAATCCCACGCTGGTAGTTTTTTAATTCTTGACCGGTTTCCGGCTAAATTCGCCTATACAGGCATTATAATAAACACTTAAGGATTACTTATGTCTAAAACAGTAAATGGAGTAGTTAAATGGTTTAACGAATCGAAAGGATTTGGTTTTATTGAGCAAGAATCTGGGCCAGATGTATTTGCTCACTTTAAAGAAATATTAAGTTCTGGTTACAAAACACTCACAGAAGGTCAGCAAGTCCAATTCATTGTGACCCAAGGCACAAAAGGTCTTCAAGCACAAAATATAATAGCTCTTTAATTTAAGCAGTAATACTATTTAACCACTATATCTCTTTGTAGCTGTAGTGGTTCTTCGACGAAATGAGGCTGAGGCAAATAAAATTTATGTTGGTAACTTACGCTTTTGAGGTACTTAAGAGACATTACAAGCAGATTTATCAAGGTATGGTAAATGAATAGACTCGCTTCTTTATAATCAAAGATCCCTGTACTGACCACATCAAAGGTTTTGGCTTTCTAAGCTTTAGCTCCCCACAAGAAGCTCAATCCTGCTTTCTAGCAGATACACAACGAGTTTACATAATTAAAATAACAATGTCCCACAATCCATTCATTGGGAAATATTAATGAACTGGAAAATCAGTACACTAACCCGATTAGTGCCCGAAATGTTTCTACTCTGTCTTGCTTCAGGTAAAAAGATAAAACTCACCCCATTGACATCGTTGGAGCATGAACCAAAGATGCAAAATCAGCAGGCAACACAATTGATAAAATGAACATCACCACCATCTACCCCTATGTTGCCATCCACTATAGCCAGGAAGATCAAGCGCAGACCATCAGACTTCGAATCAATAAATAACCTAACCTTGACTATACGAAAAAATACTCGTACAACTTTAAAGAATATCATCTTTCTCGCCTCAATGTTCATGGCAAGCTTAATTAATTTCAGAAAATACGTGCCCATACTTTTTTTACTATTATGTTCGACATTGCATGCCTCTTTTATTGAACAAACAATTGGAACTGCTGTAGTGAAGGATGCAACAGCCGTTTACTTTAATCCTTCGGCATTAACTATTTCACCTCATCAACAATTTATCCTTCTAGGCACCCTGGCAAGGGCGCAATTCGAGTTTAACGGGAGTGCACAAAAAATACCTTTTGGGGGTTCCGAGTCGGGATCGACCCTCACTAAATCCAATTTTTTCTTGCCTTCCATGTATCTTAGTATCCCTATAAATGAAAAATTCGTTATGGGTTTTGCTGTCGTTGCGAATGATTTTAATCGTGAATTGGATAACCAACCCATTCTTCGCTATATCCTTGCACGCAATCAAACGAATAATATTGATTTTATTCCCGCGCTGGGCATTAAAATCAATCCATTTTTTTCCATAGGAGGAAACCTTAATTTTACCTACGCACATCTCATCCAGGAGCCTATTGCTGCAGGTATACCCCGCTTGAATATTCCTGAAAGCCATAGCTTAAATGACAGTAAGGCAAACAGTTTGGGCGGTGATTTCGGCATACTAATTAAACCAGGTAAAAGGACAGCTTTGGGGGTTAATTACCGCAGTGCGGTGACTTATCATTTACAGGGTAGTAGTTCGATAACTGGTTTACAGAGTATTTCTTCGAAGGATTACCATTTTAAATACTGGACGCCAGCAAGAAGTGTCATGACACTAAGCCATTTTTTCAATGAAAAAATAGGCTTTGTAGGAACTGTTCAATACCTGCAATGGAATATCTTTAAAGAGGTTTCTGTTTATAATTTTGCTACGCAGGCCAGCTCGAAGGTCTTTATTGTCCCCCGCGCGCTCATTGATTATCACTTACACAACAGTTGGCTTCTGACCCTCGGGACAATTTATAATGTTTCACCTAAATGGGTTTTCCGAGTAGCAGGAACATATAATCAGTCACCCTCGAATGGGAGATTTCAAATAGGGCCTGGCGACAGTTTGATTACTGGTTTTTCCATGGGATATCGATTGATGACCTACCTCACTGTTGATTGCGGCTATGCTCATGCTTTTTATAGAAAGGAACCGATTGATATCCTGACCTCCCAGAATATTATCACTGGCAGTAATGAAGGCTACCATGATGCAGTCTCACTCAAATTTACGCTCACTGCTTAATGGGGAACCTGAATCAGACAATAATTAATTTTCTTGAGTCTAACGTTGTTTTGATCCTCTCTTGAATAATAAGCATACTCCTTGCTTAAGAGATATTAGCTCGTCAACAAGGAGCACAGCAAGAGCAGTTGTCTAACCCAAACATATCGTAAATGCCGTTGTTTTTTGCCCTAAAAATTATGAAAGAAGTAAAAGTGTTTTCAGGTACTTTTTACAGCATGGAGTGAATGAAATAGATTGCTCTTTTTTTCGATTAATTATCCATTCTTATATTCCATATAATTATCTAATCGGGCTGGCTCTTTTTTTTCTTCCCTACTACCAAATAAGCCCATTTTGAACTCTCCTGAGAAATTCATCTTTTTTTCCGATGTTTTTTGAAGATCATTTTTATAATTTTCTTCAATCACTTTTTTGACTAAAATATTGGAGTAAAGATTTTTTGTTTGTTTAAAACCCTTAGGAGCCCCATTTGCTGGTGGTGTCATTCCATGATGATCAGCTAAATATTTTGTAATCCATGCCTCTTCATATGTTTTACCATCCACCGCAACAACCGGGTTTTTAAATATTTCGTTAGTTTCTTTACATATCAAGCATGGGGGTAGTTGAGAAACATTTACGCCCGGACGTTTGTAATGCGTTATTAATTCCTTCACCAATAGATTGGGAATTAAATCATCTTTCGTTAATGGTTGTCGTGATAAAGGATCCATTTTTAAGTCAGTTGCTGTTTGTATGTCGTAAGTAATACCAGTAGGAACAATAACGGGCTTTTCAATAGGAGTAAAAGTTATTGAATCTTCAAACAGCTCTTCTACTTCGGAAGCCAATTTGCCAAATTTAAATAGCAAAGGATTAATAATTTCCGGTCTTCCTTCGGTGATTAAACAGGTAAGAATTTGCTTTTGTTGCGTCTCAATTAGTTTTTTAAAATATTCCTCCCCCTCTTCAAGTGTAAAATGGGACATCGGCGCACCAGCTTTTAACAAAGCACGAGCCACTTCAATTTGACCAGCCTGTAGTGCGTGGATCAAAGGAATATCGTATTGAGAAAGCATGGTTTTATCATTGGGATGAAGAACAGCAATTGCCTTAATACAGTTCCAGGCTTTACAAGTAACTGCCAGTTTCATGGGTGACAAACCCGATTTATTCAACATCGTCAAACTGGCTCCATAATCAAGCAGCAGTTGAATTAACTCAATATTCCCCTCTTCCACCGCTTTATGTAATCCGGTATTAGCATTGGTATCAAGGGGAGTATTTGGAGAAACTTTTGCCTTTAAAGACTCCTCCATTGCTTTTAAATTCCTCTCTGCAAATGCTTTTTTGTAATTTTCCCTATTTTTTTCCTCCATCATTTTCTCAAGGGAATACTTTTCCTCAACTAACTGTTTAACAAGGCGATTCTTATATAAAGGCCTATTAAGCTGCGGATAACCACCAGGAGTTTTGTTATTGTTTTTTTGCAAATAATCAATAATCCACGCTTTTTCGTACG
The DNA here is from genome assembly GCF_001467945.1 of Legionella parisiensis. Lineage (GTDB taxonomy): Bacteria > Pseudomonadota > Gammaproteobacteria > Legionellales > Legionellaceae > Legionella > Legionella parisiensis. The sequence goes on along the minus strand of NZ_LNYQ01000013.1, from coordinate 858,327 downwards.
TAAATCCATCACTAGTAACAACGGGTTCTTTATACACCTCCTTGGTTTCGGGGCATATTAAACAAGGGGGTACTTCCATTAAATTAACATTAGGATGTTTATAATAAGCCAACAACTCATAGACGATTCGATTCGAAACCAATTCACCCTGCTGCAATGGTGCTCTGGTAATTGGATCATGAACCAGCTTTTGAATATCTTGGGCGTTATAGGTGGTTCCTTGCTGGCTGATGACGGGGTTTATTAGCTCTTCACCCATAATTATTTCTTCAAAATAGTCTTTTACTTGATTCGGTAAAACACCAAATTTCATTCGAAATTCTTTACTTCCTATTAATAAAACATGAATCATGTCATTCCATTGATTGGCAACCATTCGTTGGTAATCTTGTACACCCTCATCGGTATTAAAATAACCGGGAAGTACTTGCATGCCTTGTTGAAGTAATAGCATCACTATATCTGGTTGATTAGTTTTTAAAGCGTGCATAAGAACTAATTGATATTGAGCCATATTACTTTTATCAAGTGGTCGTTTTTCCAAAATAATTCTAATAAGATGCCAGGATTGCAACTTCAAGGCTAACTCAATGGCTGTTAATTGATTAGTGTCTCGAGAATTAAGCTCAATATGGTTATCTAAAAATAATCTAACCATATCGGCCCTCTTATTAGTAATGGCAACATGTAATCCAGTCTCTTTATTAGGACCCAATAAAGCATCCACGGAAAATTCCTTTCGTGATAAAGCACCTGCAACAAGGAAAATGTCGTTATTACTGATTGCAATTAAGTACATTAATTCTTGAATTACCGGAGATACGGATAAAACGGCGACCATTTCATCCTGCTTGTTGGCCACAAGTTTTTCAAAATAAAGTTTACCTGCAAGAGTAGTAAAATATCTCATTGAGGCACCCGCATTTACCAAAACCTGAACCAACTCAACCTGATGGGTACGTAAGGCTGCGAGTAACGCCGCATCAAGCGATTCGTTATGTACAGGATTATTTTCGAAAATTGTTTTAATACAGTCCCAGGCTCTATTCTCCAAAGCCAAATCTAAAGGAGTTTTACCTTGCTTATTTTTACGATTTAAAGCTGCTCCATTTTGCAAGGCAAGCCGAATTAATTCTAAATTTTGGGTTTTTACGCCAACATGCAAGAGAGTATTAAATTGGGCATCAACGACTATATTAACAGATACCTTAGCCGCTAATAGTTGAGCAATTTCTGCAATATTACCCTGCTGAACCGCTTGATGATATGCCTCCCTTGGGGAGACTTTTTTCTCAATCTTGGGTTTCTCTATCTCCATCAGGTTATTATCAGATACTTCTCGCTTGCTCCCGTAATCAGCAATGAGTTGATAGCACTCCCAAGCCTCTGTTTCTGCTGCCAATTGAAGGGGTATTCTCTGCTTTTTATCGGCAAGATTAAGATTTGGTCCATATTGTAATAGTAATGCAATTAATTCTTTATCTTGTTGTTTTACCGCCTGATGAAGTGCTGTGCTCGACTCACTATCAATGATCATGTCGATAGAAGTACCTGATTCAAGGCATTTTTTAACTTGGGTAAGCTCCCCTCTCTTCACAGCTTCGATGAATGGATGTGTCACCGATTCGTTTTGAGTAGAAAGGAACGCTTCTAACAAATTCTTATCAGCAACCTCTAATTTCAGATTGTTATTTACCAAACAAAAATCAGCAATTATGGATAAACATTCATAACTTTCATTAAAAGCCGCTACCTGGATAGCAGTTAAGCCCTTTTTGTTTTTAAGACTAACATCAGCGTTATATTTTAATAATAATTTTAGTAAATCTTTATTTTGCACCTTTACGGCATAATGTACGCCTGTATTCAGATCTTTATCACGGATATTAGGGGAAACCCTATTAACAGTTAAACAATGTTCTACAGTGCTAGTATCATTATTGGATAATGCAGTTAAATAAATTTCACGTACAGTTTGAGTAGCATACACAGCGGTATTCTCCTTAAGAATTGAATTGCTGAGGTAGAATTTCTGCATTCCACCTCAAGGAGTTAGTTTCTATTTGAATTGCCAGGGGCAAAAAAACTTTGGTTATCATTGCCAGGCGATCCTCTATCTTTAGGCGCCACTTGATGAGAGGAACACCCGTGAAATATTGAATCAACCTTTCTCTTGAAAAAAACTGCCTTGTTAACAAAATGCTGATAAGTCTGACTAATATCTTCCATGTATCCAGCTATGCGAATGGTATTGGCCACCTGTGATTTGATTTTTTGATGAATGGCTTCACTAGCATTAACCTGTTTTAACACCTCAATTAGTTCTCCAGACGATAATTCTTTTTGGAAGTCTCGTAATGCTAAAAGTCCTTTACGTACTCGCATTAAATAACTTGTTGGTTCGCCCGCTTTAAGCGCCTTTCGAATATGCTCTGTTAACAACAGATCAAAGTTGGTATGAAACAGCCTATTTTTTATAACCGTTTTGGGAATATCCGATAGAACGTTCGCTAATTGTTTTAATTCCACGTCACTTGGCGGTTGCAAAGACATTTCACCAAAATCATACAACCCCAGCCGATGGTTATGATGACGCAATTGATTACCATGTCGGTCAGAATCAAAACACCCCCCCTGAAGAATGTTGATGAGTTCCACCGTGATGACTGCTTTAGCAATGGCGCGGCGAATTTCCTTGTCTTCCGGTGTCTGGTTAGGAAGTTCATTAAATTCGGTACCATACATAAGTTCAATGAATCGATAGCCTTCACCACTTTTAATCAAATGAGCCGGATTTATGGTAAAAGTATGGGGTTTATCATCAACGTGCACAGTGATGGAACGAGCGTAAAGTTTGGCTGCAATTTGATTTTGCTGCTCACTTAACTTTCTGTCCATTTCAATTTTCGACAGTTCTTGGGCCTCACTGATGATCGATAAAATACTCTCGCGAATAGGTTTCATATCAGGGTGCGAGCAAGCATCAATGGTCCTTTGCAAATGCCTAAAACCTTCTTGCGCATTTTTTGCTGCATGTTCACGCAACATCAATAGCACCACGTCCTGTCCATCTTCTAGCTCTACTTCCAGAGCTAAGTTATAGGAGGCCGAGCCTAAAAGAGCTCCAACACGTTTAATCATTTTGCGATCGTCACGAGACACCACTTCGCGCAAAAGTCGCCATAATTGCCAACGGTGAGGTGGATTCGCTCGTCCCTTCAAGTGATCCAGATCGCGGCGGATATGTTCAGGGGTATTCGGATGACTATGAACTGCCTGAGCTAGTTTGACATAGGCAGGACCCATATGTTCACATAACATGGCCAACTTTTTACCCGCGCTAGGTGATTGCCCAGCCCCATTCGACTGATTGGTGGCCACTAACATGCCTGCTAATAAATGGCTGCGAATGTATTTATCCGCCGTCTCTAGGTAAGCTTTAAGCAAAGCGTAAGCAAAATTTTCCTCTTTATCTGTTTCAGCATGCGGGAATAATTTATGAACAACGTAGGAAAAGGCTTCTTCGTATGCATCCTCCATCTCATCTGCAGTTTTTACTTTATTGGCAGGAATAAGCAAGTGATCCACAATGACCGCTCGCTCTTCCAGACTTACGTCCCAGAACTGGGCGTAAAGAGTTCTTAACATTAACGCAATAGTTCCTGGCTTGTGCTTCTCAATTTCTGCTAAATTGTCACTGTAACCTAACCGTTTTGCCAGACCGTTTATTTTATTATGGGTTAATAAATAACTGGAAAATTTATCGGTTGTTTGACGACTAATCGGAGAAGAAATAAATTCCAAAAATTCCCTTATGTCGTTCTTATCTTCGCTTAGTTTCCGAGAGGCTGCGGCCAGTCTACTAATAGAAAAATCGACTTTGTCCTGATTTGTCGATAAATACTTATCTGGCTCTAGCAAAATGCCTAAATGCTCAGTCACTTCCCACTGTGATTCAATGGTATTGGCCAATCTAGAAAGCATTAATGTGACATCTCGTTTTGCCATATTTTTATACAGACGATTAATCACGCCGACTATCTTTTCCTTATATTCCTGAGATTGGTCATCCTGTCCATATTTATCTCTTAGGTCTTGAACTAACTGTGCAATGGCTTCATTACGCAAAGCAATATTACCAATCGGAAGACTGATTGAATTCTCCACGAAGAGCAGCTCTTCCAATGCTTGGATACGCTCATCGCGCCCTGAAATTCCTTTGATCCGCTCGATAACCAGCCGAGAAAAATGTTCTTGTACTTCGGGGGAGGGAAATATCAGTTGTGAATCAAACATACGATAGATAAGGATTAAATCATTGGGTGTTAAATGGCTTGTTCCACTGGCTTCTTGAGGTAAACTCCAGAGAAATGATTTAAATATGTCGGCACGGTCGACAGGATTATGCACAAACTGGTTAGCAAGTTTTAGTAAGGTTATTGTCTCTTTGGTCAATACCTCATAATTTCCGTATTGCTTTAGATGTTCCTTGAAAAAGCTGACTGAGGCAGAATGGAACAGCAGCCGTTCTTGATTTTTAACTAAAGTGAGTAGCTGTTCCAAACAATCAAGACTGAGTGTATCAAAAGGCAAGCGAAAAATATGAATATACACCTGAGGCGGAATTTCATAAAGATACATTGAGATAGTATCAAGTAATTTCAGTTGTTCTTCTGTGGTAAATAAATCAAATTTTTCGTCCTGGAATTGCTGATTAATAAAAAATTGAACATAGGGAGTGTTATAATGTAACGCTGATTTTACTTCATTAGAAATCAGTTGCAGATGCTCCAGATCTCGCTTATCTTCTCGCCCCAGGAAAAAACTTTTCACAACGGCTTTCTCTTCTGGTGTTCCAGTCATAGCTATATTCGTAAACTCAGAAAGCAGAAATTGAATAGCTAAGTTGTCAATATTGCGAGCCTGATCTTCTGAAGGTTTGATTAATACAGACCAATTCAAATCATAATACTGCTTAAATTTATTTTCAAAAGACTCCTCACTAAAAAACATCTCGAAGTTGACGTTAAATTTCTGGATTACATTCTCAGATAAAAAATTCAATACAGCCTCATAATAATCTTCACAACCATATGCGGCAAACTGTAGAGGCAATTTAGTCATTGGTTTGTATTCAGAATAATTAATGACGAAAGACAACAGTTTTTTTTCAGGCAATAAAGACCATAAGTTTTGATCGCTAGTCACACCAAGGCGCCATAATGTCTCAGCAATAATAGAGCTCTCATCCTTTTTTGCCCATTCAAGATGACTCGACCAAGGTACCTCAGTCACATCATCCTGAGGTGCAAAAGTATTCCAGTTAATGTGCTCGCCGATAATTGAACCAAAAAATCGCTCATTTCCGACAGGCATGCGCTGATGCACTTGCTCAAATTGATAGGTATGAGCTCTTGCCCGGCCACGCGACAGGTTTAAATGACCTATGTATTTTTCTTGTAACGCTTTTAGGGTCTCGGCCGCCTCTTTTGCTTCTTCAAAGCTATTTGCATTGACAAACGTATCAATTGCATTGTTTATGACCTTAAAAAGTCCAAATGGAGGTACCCGGACATGCCCAGCTAAATAAGTTCGACTCGTGAAATGTTGATGAACAAGAGCCAGATAAACATGTTCAAAGGATGGGATTCGCAATTCAAAAGCCCGTTCAATCAATTCGTCCGCGGCTTTCTCCACTTCCGCATCATTCAAATTAATATTCATCGCATACAAAATCGAACAGAAATCCCTGACCTTAATTCCAATTTTAGAAGTTACTTCATAAGGTAATAATTCAACCGTTAGCTCTGCTAATTTTGACTTTAAAAATTTGAGTTTCGCTACGGTATTTTCACATGCATCACATTCTTTTTTATAAAAAATATCTCGGCTAATCGGGGAAAAAGCATTTAAAAGGTTAGTTGGTAAAGACGTTTGTTGTTTTTCATCACGTTCATTTTCTTTGATAGCCAACCAAGTTAACAAATTTTTAATACGCTGATGATAATCCGCTAATACCACTTCTCGATAATCATGAACCAAATAGAAAGGAGTGACATTACTCACATCCCATTTATGTTGTTCCTGAAAGTGAATGCTTTTTCTTAAGTAACTAATAGCTGCTTGTACATTATGACATTGGTCAATCGTTAATTTATCGAGTTTGAATTGCTCATCGGCTGAAATCTCATAATAAATTCCAACCCCTTCGTGTTTAATGTAAAGTAACTCGTTGGCTAAAGCGAACTCTAATTCTTCAACAGTATAAACGCCATCTTGCATTTGCTTAAGAAAATCGCTGTGAATGACAATCGCGGGCTTGGTAAATCCTGCCAGCGAATTAACCAATTTATCCCCTGTTGTTGTAATAAAAATTTCAAGGGGCTCTTCGAAATTCTGGGGACGTAACTTATTAATCAGTTCAGTAAGAAATGCCTTGGTTTCTTCGAATTCAACTTCATCCAACGAATGCAATTGATGTTCTTCCATCAGCAGCGATCTACGTTTTTCTAGGTCTTCGTTCCCTGTCATCTGATAATATTTGTTCGCATCATGGATCGCAGAGCTTAGATGATAATCATCAACCGTAAATGGGATAGACTCCCATGTAGCCCCCTCTGGGTACGAAATATAAAAATAAGGTAAAGAAGAATAATCCTCTGTAAGACAGGCTAGTCCATTCCATGGGTCTAAAAGGATCCCCCCCCATTGGCTGATGTCATTGAGAGGACTATCGGGATTTCGGTCAATGACCAAAAACGTGTGGCCATCGGCAGGGTTACCCTCATCATCAAAGTATTCAATAGTAATTTTCTCAACGATGGTATCTTTATCAATTAAATATTCATCATATAATCTTTTAAGGGCAATGCAGGTATGTTCCTCACAAAATCCCGTACTGATTCCCGGTTTATCGAAATATTCTGCCTCTGCAAATATTTTTGATTTTTGAATTGTTTCTATAACCTTTTTATCCCCCCCCATTTGAGAAAGCAGAGCATTTTCCCGTTTAAATTGCTTTTGAAAGGCATCTCGATGTTCAACCAGTTCATCAATTTTTTTAAACCGATAAGCTAATTCTTTATCGGTAATCGTTAATTCTTCGCCCTGGCATAAAATCTCGATGAACTGATCAGCATGTTTTTCAAGATAGTCATCCATTTCTGTAACGTTAATAGCGCTGCTTCCTCTTCCAAGCAGTTTTTGAGATCTTGCAATTTTTTCACACAAAATCGAAGATTGTTTGAGGATAATTTGTTTTAAACTTTGCTTCTGATTATTGCTTAGAGTGTGCGGCGATTTTACCTGCTGATCGTGACAAAACTCCCGGAAGCGCTCATTAATGAATTCAAAAATATAGTACTCGATTTCCTTTTGCCTTACATAGCCTTCATACGCTTCATACTTCTTATCATGAGCATCAAGATATTCCATTTCATACATACATGATTCTAATTGCTGATCTTCAGGAGTTTCTGCCCTTCTGTTCTGTTCGTATGCTTTTATTTTGCTCCGATCAATCTGTTCAAACTCTTCATATCGATTCGCTGCCAAAGGAATTTTTTGATTAATTGAATTTTTAATCTCAATACATTTCTTTAATAATTTATTTCTCTGTTCTTTATCTTTCATATGAATCTCACTAATAGTCGGCTTACAAACAAGCTACTTGCTTTAATTTTGATTATTTTGTATATAAATAAGAGCCACTAATCAAATATTAAGAAAATATTAAGACCCATATAACGGTATCGTTCGCCTTTTACACCACATTGCATTTTCATTTTATCAGCCTAACTTACTGTATATTTCGATCTTTTTATCAAGATATTGATACAGTTGTTATTTTTATCTTCAATGAGAGAACGTTACACGCTATATGAAAAAATTGACTTTGCACAAAGAGCGACCTCTTTCAAAAGATCAGTAGCTATGCTGTCTTAGATAATGTACGTGACTCTCAACAGAATATTCCAGTTGAGACTTAGCTAATCTCAATTAGAGAAAAGACTTGAAAGTTTGGGGGTCGGGAGGAGTTGTAGCAATTCTAACAATATCAATAACATCCGAAGATGGAAATTGAAATAAATGTCTTCCTTGAGAAGAAAGAGTAATGCTGTTATGTATGTTACGCTCATACATTTTTCTATTTAGAGCTTCATTTTTTGGCATCTTGCTAATAACTAGCCCAGGGTTAGCGGTACCAATCCCTAAGTTGTTGGACGCTTGATTGAAAGCCTGGAAAAACAAAACATTCATGTAGAAAAAAATTTTTACGAACAATTTGTTGAATTATTGCACATATGAAATGATTTAACAATAGGTAGTTCAGAAAGTCACCTGAATACGTTTTATCTTCGTAAAAATATAATTTCACCAATGCATCCAAACAACCAAAAAATAAAAAATGTACTACAGATTTTTCTTACTCTAAAAGGGATGACCAAAAAAAAAGCGCCACATCGCAATTAGCTGGTTTTATTCTGGTTTTATTAATGAGTAAATTGGGTTCGAATCAAGGTGTCGGGGGTTCAAGTCCCTCCGGGCGCGCCATTTTAAATCTTTTAGAATCCATATACTATGATTAACACATCAAGAAGATTTCTAATTCTTGCTTAACTTTTTTAGTAATAGTGCGAAACACATATATAATTTAGCCTATGCAGATTATATAAAATTAATCGTTAACCCGAGTTGATTTTATGAAAAAAGGAATTTTCATATGGCCAAGAAAAGAGATAAACCCATTGTCATTATTACAGGTTCTAGTGGTAAAATAGGGACTGCGCTTGCTCGTGCTTTAAGAAACTCTTATAAAATTGTAGGCTTTGACCAAGATAAAGATGCCTGTGAGATTCCCTGTGATATTACATCAGATACCTCTTTAGCTTTATCTTTTCGGTTATTTAAAGAAAAATATGGAAATAAAATTGCCGCTGTGATTCATCTTGCAGCCTATTTTGATTTTACAGGTGAAGAGTCTTCTTTGTATCAGTCTGTAAATGTAAATGGTACCAAAAATTTACTCCTGGCATTACAGGATTTTGAGGTGGAACGATTTATCTATGCTAGTACCATGCTCGTACATGAACCTTGTATTTTAGGGGAAACTATCAATGAAAATGCTCCTCTCCTGCCAAAATGGTCATATCCAAAATCCAAATTAGAAGCAGAGAAAGTAATTAAAAAATATCATGGAAAATTACCTTATCTAATTTTTCGCTTGGCAGGTTTGTATGGAGATACAACCTGCGTTCCAACACTTGCCAACCAAATTGCTCGAACCTATGAACGAGACATTAAAAGTCACTTATATGCGGGGGATTTAAATGTTGGTCAGTCATTTATTCATCAGAAAGACTTGATAGAGCTTTTTAAAAAAGCTCTCTTATACCGTAATGAATTATCGCAAAAAGAAATTATTTTAGCAGGAGAGCCCAAAACACTCAGCTACAGGAAATTACAAAATCTTATAGCTCAGTTAATTCATGGGGAACAATCTCCTCTCTACAAGGTTCCCTCTAGTGTCGCTAAAGTAGGTGCTTGGCTGGAGCATCAGACAGAACCACTGATACCGGATGACTTTGATCAAGGCGAAAAACCATTTATTCGTTCATTTATGATAGACCTTGCTTCAGATCATTATGCTTTGGATATTACTAAAGCCAAAAAACATCTTCATTGGGAACCAAAACATTCAATTGAAGAAACCCTTCCTAAAATTATCGATTCTTTAAAGGCTGATCCGGAAATTTGGTATAAAAAAAATAGATTAATCCAACCAGACTGGATGGTTGCCATTAAAAATAACCCGGAAAAAATACGCTCCCTCTATGAAGCCAACTTCCGCAAACAACATCAGCAAAACCTGTGGGCACATTTTTTAAATATGGGTTTTGGTTTGTGGCTAATCACGTCGCCTGCATCCTCAGGATATACATCTTATCCTCTAATATTAAGTGATATTATTAGTGGTAGCGCCCTTATTTTCTTTGCAGCTTTAAGCTTATCCTGGCGTTTATCATCCGCTCGATGGATTTGTGCTTTAATTGGTCTGTGGGTACTATTCTCCCCTTTGGTTTTTTGGGCGCCTACTGCGGCGGCGTATTTAAATGATACTCTTATTGGCACACTAATTATTGGTTTTTCTGTAATAGTTCGGCCTGACATAGGAGTAGCACCTAATGCTGCTTTAGAAGGACCGTTTATTCCTCCTGGATGGGATTTTTCGCCTTCAAGCTGGTTCCAGCGGTTGCCGATAATAATCTTGGCTTATATCGGTTTTTTTATTTCACGTTACATGACGGCTTATCAACTCGGTCATATTGATCATGTCTGGGATCCATTTTTTATGGGAGAATTATCAGATGCAAAAAATGGAACCGAAGAAATAATTACCTCTTCTATATCTAAGGCGTTTCCAATCCCAGATGCAGGGTTAGGTGCTGCAGTTTACATTTTAGAAATTTTAACAGGTATTATTGGTGACTCAAATCGGTGGCGTACAATGCCATGGCTGGTTCTTTTGTTTGGTATTATGATTGTACCATTAGGAATAGTCTCTATTACCTTTATCGTCATTCAACCTATTCTTTTAAATACATGGTGTACTTTATGTCTAATCGCTGCATCTGCCATGCTCATTCAAGTCCCTTATTCCTTTGATGAGTTAATTGCAACAAGTGTTTTTCTTTGGCGAAGATGGAAAGCTGGCAGGCCATTTTTGAGAATTTTATTTGTTGGTGATAGTGATGATGAGAGAGGCTCTAGAAAAGGAGTAGATAATTTTGAGCAATCACCTAAAATAATTCTACGAGAAATGTTGAGAGGTGGTATAACTTTACCCTGGAATTTAATGGGATGCATACTCATCGGCATTTGGTTAATGTTCACGCGCATTACTTTAGACACGACGGGTCCAATGGCTAATAGTGATCATCTCATTGGCTGCCTGATCATAACGATAACCATAACAGCATTAGCTGAAACAGTTCGTATTTTGCGCCTACTTAATTTATTTTTAGCCGTCGCTTTGTTTATTACACCATTTATTTATCATGCATCATCATTGGGAATTTTTGCAAGTCTCATTAGCGGCGTGCTTTTATTCCTTTTATCCATTCCGCGCGGGAAAATCCGATCTACTTATGGAACTTGGGATAAGAATATTTTTTGATCTATGTTATTACGGAAAATTAATTTCGCCCGGACTTTAAGTTTTTTTAGTTTTGGGATTTGACTTTATTTTTTGCTTAGAGTCTTTATGTTTGTTCACTTTGTCACAAACCTCTCCTGTACGCGGATTGTTAGGTGTAATATCGCAAATATGCTCAATATCGGTGATCTCAGGATGTTTGTTATCTTCCTTTTCTTTTTCCATGGCTATTCCTTGAAGGGATAATTTATACATATAGTAAAATTTTAACAATTAATCCAGGCAGGAAATAGGTAATCATTCATTATAGCTTGTCACCTTCTATTTCTAATCTAGAAATCAGTTATACTAAAATTTGGCAACAAACATTTTCATCCCGATTTACCTGATACTAAAAAAAAGCAATGGAAAAATTAGCCATGGGGGTCTTGGAGAGAATGTATCTGCAATTTTCTCATGTATTTTGGGGCTATTGTCTCTGGAAAACAAGCAGAACAAATGGTGCAGGAAAGTAACGTAGAAATAGTACATGATTTAATGCGTCATTTACGTACTATCTATGGTAAGAAAGTACCTCAACCGGGTTATTATAAAATTACCCATTGGTACTCGGATCCTTTTAGTTATGGTTCCTACTCTTTATTAAAGTGGACGGCGATGGTAGCGCATACAATGATTTAGCCCAACCTGTAAAGCAGCGTTTGTTTTTTTGCAGGAGAAGCGACTAATGCAAAATTCCCTGCCACTGTGCATGGCGCTTACTTATCTGGCCTGCGAGCAGCAAAAAAAATATGGGCTGTTGAGAAAAAGATCAAATCACCTTAAGAGCTCTATTTAAAATCAAATAGTTAGCTCCGAATAGGCCTCCATCTCGTCATTAATGGTTAAAATTTATCCACCAAACCCCTATGAATAAAATAAATACTATGGAATAATTATTAACCAATTTCACTAATATTAGTCTATTTATATGAAAATAAAAGCAATTTTATTAATGATCTCAATTTTTTCTCCTATCGCTTTGTTCGCCGGTACTGCAACTTGTCCTTTATCAAACGGAATCAATGTACATACCTCAAAGCGAATTTTAAATATTTGTAAACACGGTACTGTAATTAAGAGTTTTAAAGTAGCCCTCGGATATAAAGGCGTTGGTAAAAAACATTCGGGTGATAATAAAACCCCAATTGGTTTATATGGATTAGCCCATCCAAGGAAATCCAATCAATTTAAAGTCTTTATTCCCATTCTCTATCCGACTTCAAAGCAACTAGCTGCAGGATATACTGGTAGAGATGTAGGTATCCATGGGCCAACTCAGTCATCTAGGGCGTTAAATTGGTTAAACAACTTACCCTACTCAACGCGTGGATGTATTGCTGTTGGCAAAAATAACTATATCGAGTACGTGGCTAATTGGGTAAAAGCCAATCCTGGGGCTAAAGTTTTAATTATTTAAAGTTGATATTGCTATTTCTTCGTACAAAAAGCACAAGTAAATAGGCATTTGCTTAAGCTTAAACTTGGTACATGTTTTTCCATTCCCTGCAAAGCAGACACTCTTCTTGTGCTAAAATTAACAATCAAGACTAAAGATAAGATTGCATCAAAGATAATCTGTAATATTTATGCACAATTCATTACCTATCACTATGGAGCTTATGCATGACTTCATCATCAATGGATCTGAGTTTGGAGAGCAACATAAAATCTTAGAAGTATGGAATCAAACTGAATCTCAATATCCCAATAAGATCATACCCGAATTGTTTGAAGAACAAATTGAAATGGTATTAGATAAAGTCGCGTTGATCTATAAATCAAATACACTTACCTACAGAGATCTTAATGATCAAGCGAATCAATTAGCGCATCATTTAAGAGAAACAGGAATCAAACAAAATACTTTAGTCGCAATCTGCATGGAGCCCTGTTTTGAATTATTAATCGGTATTTTAGGAATTTTAAAATCGGGAGGCGCTTATATCCCATTGGATCCGAACAATCCTGTTGTACGTCAAAAAGCTATATTATCAGATTCATGTGCAAAAATTATAATTACACATTCTCAACTAGCGAATCAATTTGAGGAAATGACGACATCTCAAATAATCTATTGGGATACAATCAAAGCAAAGTTATCCACATATCCTACCATAAATCCGAAGTATATTAATAAAAAGAATGACTTAGCTTATGTAATCTACACTTCAGGGTCAACGGGAAAGCCTAAAGGCGTAATGATAACACATCGTAATGTAAATCATTTTGTGCATTGGTTTGGTACGAGCATGGCAATTTCTTCGGAAGATATTTTTGATTTTTCATCTTCCATTTCATTCGATTTCTCAGTGGCATCTACTTTATTTCCTTTGTTAAAAGGAATAAAAATAGCCATTTGCCCTGAAACTGATAAAAGAGATCCCTATTTATATTTAAAGCATTTGCAGGATGCACATGTTTCTATCATTAAAATCACACCAAGTCATTTCAGACAAATCAATAGCATTGTATTGGACGAGAAAAAAATACTGGACTTAAAATACATTGTCTTTGGTGGTGAAGTTTTGTTAGCAAGAGATATCAAAGATTGGTTAAAAAAATTTCCAAAACAGAAATTATTTTGTGAATATGGTCCAACGGAAGCCACTGTTGCATCATCATGGATTATTATTGATAAAAATAATATTGATCAATATAAGCATCGAATTCCAATCGGAAAGCCTGCATTAAATACGAAGTTGTTTATATTGGATAAAAATATGCAACCTGTATCTGTTGGTGCTTTAGGAGAATTATATATAGGTGGTGATGGTATTGCCAAAGGATACTTAAATAAAAAGAAACTCACTGAGATGAAATTTGTTAAAAACCCCTTTAACTCAGGTAAATTGTATAAAACCGGGGATTTATGTTGCTATTTAGAAGATGGAACTATTGAGTTTGTTGAAAGAGAAGATCATCAAATTAAAATTAGAGGGTTCCGAATTGAAATTGGTGAAATTGAAAAATGCTTGGCATCATATACAGGTATCCAAGATGTTGTAATCTTAGCAAGATCAGAGCGTGAAGAGTTTGAAGAAAAACAATTGGTTGCCTATTGCACCCCCAAGGACTCGGCAAAATTAGATACAAATGATTTACGTGATTATCTAAAAAATCAATTGCCTGATTACATGGTACCCGCATTTTTTGTGATTTTAGATAAGTTTCCATTGTCTGCAAGTGGTAAATTAGATATCCATAAATTACCTGAACCGAATGAATCGAACCAAATTATAAAACCACGAAATGAAATGGAAATCATACTTAAAACAATTTGGTTGGAAACATTAAATTTAAAGCATATTAGTATTGATGATAATTTTTTTGATTTAGGTGGCAATTCATTATCGGCGGCTCGATTGATTACAAAGATTCGAAAAATCACCCATAAAAATATTTTATTAAAGGATTTATATAATACAGGAACGATTGCTCAACTTGCTAATGCTGTCATTAATGCAGCCGATATTTCTGATGATGGAGATAGAAATCATCGCCCCAAACCTTTAAAGGCAATGCCATTAAATGAATTGCAATTTTTGCTCTGGTTGATGAGATTATTTTACCCCAACTCAAAAATATCCAATATAGTAACCAGAAAACGTATCGCTGGAAATTTGGATAAAAAAAAATTAGATAATGTCTTTGAGTTAATATGTAAAAATCATCCAATGCTATGCTATCGCCTGGCAAGGTATTCACCTTTGCAATACCCACAGAAAAATATTCTTCAATTTAAAATCCTCGAAAAAGACATTAGCAGCTTGACATTGGAAGAACAAGAACACGAATTACATGTATCGTTAGATGAATTAGAAAATCGAAGATGGAAGAATAAGCTACCATTAATCCTATTTAAATTATTCCACCTCGGGAATAATTCTTGTGAAATACAAATCGCGTTATCTCATTTTATCAGTGATGAAATATCAGCAGAAATTGTGTTAAATGAGATGTCTCATGCATACGTTGAATATAATAAAGAATATGGGGCAGTCAGGCAACAGGAATTAGTTTTTTACGATTATATTCTACGTGAACAAGAAGATCTTAGTAAAAACTTATCAAAAAATATCGACTTCTGGGATGATTACTTAAAAAATATTCCCTTGCTGGTTTTTCCACGAGATCAAATTTTAAGTAGCATAAATTCCTCGTGTACTACTTATTTTGAGATACCCAAAAATAACTTACAAGGGTTACATCGCTTTTGCAAAAAACACCGAATCGATATTGGAGATACGTTGACAGCAGCAACTGGTTATATTTTGGCTCCATATATAAATGATAAAAATAAAATAGCGATCATTAATTTTGTTAAATCAATTCGTGAAAGTGATATCTATGATAATGCGGTAGGACTTTTTGTTCGAAATGATGTGATTAAAATTGACTTAAATCAATCAGCGACCCTACTCAAATTAGCAAAACAAGTACAGAATTCGCGAATTGAGAATTATTATTATCAATCATGCCCCGCTATAATAAAAATTGCTTTTCTTTTGCAAAAAGATTGGAAAAATAAAAAACTCAGTAATTTTTTTATAAAATTTTTAGCAAAAATATATACACGTGTCTTTTATAAACATAAATTAAATTATGAAATTTTATTGATGTTTGGTCGAGTATTTTTAGCACGCAAAAAACATAGCTTTTTTGTTAATATTAATATCATGAACCATTTTATTTATTATAACTCGGAAACAAAATTGTTTGGGTTTAAGCAAAAACCATTTAAAGCTTATCATGGTGATAAGTTAGTTGAAAAAAATGTATTAAATATTTGGTTTGATCGTGATGAACATGGTAAATCATATCTCATAATATCGGGTAATTTAAGACCTGAGTTTCGAAATGTTATTGGTTCCAATTTATTGGAAATGATTGCTTCATGCTCATTGGAGTGAGTTTTAAAGAGTTAAAGAAATTAAACTTTATCGTGCTCCCTTGAGTAGAGCCTTTCATATGTAGTAAGGATATTATCTAAAAGCATGATCCCTTTTTTCATCCAGGGATAGACAAACAGTTTGGCACCCCATTAACTCATATGTAATTTTAACGCGCAGTGTTTGAAATAATCTATGTACTTAAATAACGTGCTCCAACATTCTAGACGAATGTTCGGATCATTTGCATTAACGGTATGAACTGCATCTAAGTCAGTAACTTTTTCATCAGTCACATAGTAACATTTATTATCTTTCAATGATGAAATAACCCGCACTAAATTAAAATTCTCAAAATGGAGCATACAATCATCTGGCACAGCAAAACCCGATGGTAATAATCCTTGTTTCACTGCAAAGATGTAAGCATCCATGCGTTCTAAATATTCATTATTACTATAAACGCAACGCGATTTTATTTTCGAATTAGCATGCGGACAAAAACTTTCTTTAAACCAACCTAAACAAGGCAATGCTTTATATTGCCCAGGCGTAGCATCGCTTAATCCTGAATGAAAAGGATACATTCCACCAGCACTTACACCTGCTAAAATGGGTAACCGTTTTTCTGATTTCAATTTATTTAGGACAAAAATAAATCCCGACTTTTCCCATATTTCCAACATTTTTTCTGTGTTGCCACCACCAACAAAAAGTATATCTTGTTGAGTAAGATGGGTTTCAAGTTGCTTTTTTGTTAACTGTGATTTTGTCAAAATTAACTCTGAGGTAATGGCACTTTTTCCAAATTTTGCACGAACAAATCGAGTAAAGAAAAGCCGTTCGATCAACCTATCGTTACCGGCCGTGCCGATATAACAAAAACGAATACTCGACTTTTTAATTAAATCAAAAGCGTACTCCATGAATCGATTGAGAGTACGATTTAAATTCATGAAATTACTATCATCAAAGCTCATTAACAACATATGACTCATGTCGGTCTACTATTAAAGAAAGGGATTAATAAGAATATATCGATATGCCTCACTTATAATTATAGCATGTAACAGTAACTTTATTTTCACCATGACCCTCCATTAACTCATCAGTTCCTCACACGCGTCATTGTA
Source organism: Legionella parisiensis (assembly GCF_001467945.1). Lineage (GTDB taxonomy): Bacteria > Pseudomonadota > Gammaproteobacteria > Legionellales > Legionellaceae > Legionella > Legionella parisiensis. The sequence goes on along the minus strand of NZ_LNYQ01000013.1, from coordinate 841,108 downwards.
AAGAATGCTTCATTGCTCCTGACGGCTGCGTATATACCTCTCTCTAGAGGGAACAACTGTAAAAGGAGAAAAGATAGGCCGCACCTTGCTCTCGTAATCGTGCCTATAGCCGACAAAACCAAGCCAGCAAAATTTCTTGTGTTTTGGATCAAACGTACTTCGGATTCACACTATGTTGAAGGCGCATCCGAAGTGCACTTGATCACTCGCCCAAGTTGGGGCGACCTACAGGAAGGAGCGCATTATGAAAATCGTAGTTATAGGCGGTACCGGGTTGATTGGAACAAAGCTCGTGAACAATTTTCGCGAAAAGGGGCATTAAGTCATATCCGCATCACCCGCTTCTGACATCAACACCATCACTGTTGAGGGGCTCGCAGAAACACTTGCTGGCCAACGGTGTGGTCTTGGTTTTTCCAGGCAACCTATTATCTTGTCAAGAGTTAGGTGTAGTAGTAAATGTTCTTGGATTGGCGGTATTTTACATAGTACACCAGGGTATAAACGGCGGCAGCAGCCAGCAAATGTTTCAAGGTATGTCCGCTTATTGATTTAGATGTTAAATAATAAATCATTTTATCTAAGGCCTCAGTGAGTTTGGCTAAACCAAATAAAATAAGACTGATTGCAAGGAAGTAATTACGATTATATGATGTGGGAAAAAATAATAAAATGAATATGATCATGATTAAAGGATAACCCTGTGACCAAATATATAAGCGCATATCTCCCTGTCCCCATCGCTCACTAAGTTCCCAGTACAAGGTACAGAGAGTTGCTATCACAATAAGTGGTGATAATAAATAAAAACCAATCGAACGATGAACTCGTTCTATAAAGATTGCGGAAAAAAAAGACATTAAAAGAATTCCCATAGGAACTCGATCCCAAAACAATGTCACGTTATTTGGATGTAAATGGTAATAGGCTGAACCGAGTCCTGTTAAGATGGTGCCGATAAACCCGAGAAGGTATGCCCATTTAGCTTCTGGAATGAGTTCGCATTGAGCCTTGGAAGGACGATAAATGGTTTTTAAGCCTAAGTAGCCCGCAAAAATAAAGGCTAGATTAGACATCACATCAGAGAAATTACTAATGAAAAATAGAGTGTGTTTATTAGCGAAATCATGATAGTTCAAAGGCTGCACGATTGGAGGAATTAAACTTATAACAAGAGTCGTAACTACTGTAAAAATCAGAAGAAAGGCAATAATTTTATCTTGAAAATTATTTTTAATCACCACTTCCTAACCTGGCATTTTAAAGTGAACTGAATCAATCTAACCCATTTACTATTTGTTATCAAGGGGTACTGAGGTGATGTATAACCTTATAAAATGAATTCAGAAAACTAATGTAAATTTATCTTTGAGTAGAATTTTGATGTATTTGTTTATTTAGGTGATTTGCGTACGTTTTATGCGCTATAGTATAAACAACATTACATAAAAGGGTGTACTATGACGAACGTGATAAATCTTAATAAAAAAAGAAAGGCTAAAAATTGTTTAGAACATGAAAAACAAGCTTCTGAAAATCGCATTAAATTCGGAAGAACAAAAAAAGAAAAGCAAATAGAGAAACAAGAAAATGAACGTCATGAACGACATCTAGATGGTCACAAGTTAGAAAAAAAAGAGGAAAAATAAGCGACCAGTCAGACTTAATAAGTCAACGTTCATTATTGATTCGCTCCAAAATCATAATAGCGATTTCCGCTGAAGCGATTAATTCGGTCAACTCATTGTTCAACTAGAGTCTCATTTTGATTTAGTGACTTGCTTTAATAAAGAAAAAGCAAACTGCTGTATTGCTCCTGTCTGTAAATTAAAAGGTATTTTACATGCAGCCCTTAATATAGATATCGATTACATCGTTTTTTGTGCGAGTAAGAGACAAAAAAGACCTGAAATCTGTAGTCCCAACTCATCCTGCTTATGTAGATGGCCCACTGATTCTTTATATTCAAGTACAGACCATCCGCTGTCTTGATAGAAGCGATAGAGTTCTTCTTTTTGCGGCACATAGGTGAAGAAGTCAGGTAGTGAATAAAGTTCTGATCGAATAGGAACCACTAAAAAATGATACCCTCCCTTCTTAGTCATCCCTTGAAGTGCCCTAAGCAAGTCTGGAATACGTTCTGGATTTAAAAATTGCAATGTAACTGTTGATAACACCATATCATAACGTTCTGATTCGAGATTAATAGGTTGATTTAAATCACATAATTGCGTATAAACCCTAGATAGTCGTTCTTTTTGAGCTATCTCTTGAATTGCACTTAACGCTGCTTGGTTATAATCAATCCCTCTAACAAGATGTCCCATATTCGCTAAATACAACAAATTTCTACCTGAACCACACCCTACATCTAAAATCGAAGAGCGCTGTAGGTGGTTTAAATAAGTTTGATAAATATAAACCAGATCACTATGAACCGAACTTAAGCCGTATTTCTTATTGAAATAACGTTGGGGCACGCAATAAAATTCAAGAGTTGCATTAAATGATTCACTAACAGAAATGATTTTATGCCATGCTGCAGGGTGGATAAGGAGATGGGAGTGATATTGATCGATTCGTGTACGTGATAATTCATGCCCCTGACCATTTAAGAATACAAAATCAATTTCTCCTTCTCTGAGCAAAAGCTTACCCCAAGTACCTTCTTTCGTACTGTGCTTTTCAAGGAAAAATTTCAGTTTCCCATAAGTGCCAATTTCGATTTGTTTATAACATACCAATTCATTATATTCTGACATCGTAATATACCTTTTAATTATGATTATGAGTGATATTCGCTTTAGCGTTAGTAAATTCGGGCTCCAATCTGGTTAGGAGGGTTCGCCCGCATCCTAGTTTGTCAACCAATTGAAGCTTGACGTCCCGATGCTGGCGGACTGGCAATAGAACATCACGTAATCGCGCAGCAGAAGCCAACATCCAATAATCTTTAGCAATATCAAGAGCAGGACAATATTCAATTCGCCCCTCATCCACTTCTTGCAAATAGTCGGTATAGCTGACAACAGCTTCTTTCGCAAGGTATCCTACAAAGCGGTGTGCTGTTTCTGAAGAAAAGACGTACATCAATAAATCCAAAACTACGAAAATAGCCTGAGCTACAAAAATAATGAATCGTTCAAACCAATTAGGTTTGGCACTATACATAAACGTGATTAAATGTATCCGTTCATTTTCCGCTTCGTCCAATAGAGTATTAATCCAACCCTCATCATTTTTGATTTTTCTTAAGCAACCCAGATGCACTAGAGCAGCCTCCACAATACCAGGTACCGCAGCGACCGTTTCAAGTACTATAGCTCTATTTCCATAGCGTTTTTGAAAAAACCTGTCTGCAAAAAAACGAAAAAACTTCACTAGACTAAAGGCAATTTTATCACTTAGGGTTTTCGCAGGCTTATGAAGTGCGGGCATGAATTACTCCTCTGCGAGAGTGATTTAACACAATTATAATATAAGGTGTATTTTTAAATACGACTTAAAGTATTTACCTGTTAGTAACACTGGCTTAGGAAGCAATTTTCATTTTATTCACCCAAAGCCCACAACTGTCTATTACGATCCACAACATAAACCGTACCATCATCCGCAATAGCTGGTGATGAAACGCCACCCGGTACAATGCTGTTTTTATCGACATCATCAAGATTTAAAGAAAAGGAATGAAGTCCCTCCTGAGCGTTTACATAAACACGATTCCCTGAGATGGCAGGCGATCCAAGTGCAGCACCAAGAGAATGCTCACTCATTTCAAATTGACGCAATAATCTCCCACCTGCATCCAAAGCCACCACCCATGTACCGGCAGTAAAATAAATTTGACTAAGAAAAGACGCAGGAGGTGATTGTATGGCTTGTCGCGCTTTATACCATGGTTTTAATAATTCAGAACCTGTTAAGAGATCATAAAAGGCTAAAGTACCATCTTGCTGACCGCAAGCCACCATACTGCTTAAAAATATAGCCGGAGAAGCTCTTAACCTTGGTTTTGCTGAACGTTTATTCCATAAAGGTTGGAATTGCCGATTTTGCCAACGAAATGCGGATAATTGTTTGTAATTATCATCAACTACAATCACTGGTCTTGTAGAAAATCGACCAAAATCTGCGATAGCAATTGATGGTTCTGCCCACCCAAACAGTTGTTGCAGAGTTGGGCCGCCCCCGCTTGGTTCAAACTCCATTCCATTAAGGAAATCCCAAATGCCACCAAAAATGCCTCCTAGAGTTATTCCTCCGCTCGTTTCAATAGGTGGAGGAGGATATTCTGAAACGAAAATATTGTTCACTACCTGGCCTGTTTGATCAATGGCGAATAACTCCATTCTTGAAACAAGCTTAGTAAACAGAACCGGAATATAAATTAGTGGCTCTTGGGTATTCCATATTTTAGGTGATGATAAACTATACCCGTCCGTTATATTTCGATTTCGATTGATTCGAAAATTGAAAATCCAACGTAGCTGCCCATCTGGAGTCAAGCTATGTAATTTACTGTGAGCAACATAAGAATATACAGTACTTCCTCCTCGATGATCCCGCACTTTGGCTCTGAAGGTAGTAATCACATATATATTGCCATTTTTGTCCACTGCAGGACTTCCAGCAATGATACTTCCGCGTTGATCCAGCATTTTTTTCCATCTTATTGAACCAGACGGCGAAATAGCTACGAGTTCCCCCTTTAAATTGCCTATATAAATAGTCCCGTCATTACCAATAACTGGTGAAGCAAAAGCTACAGGACCTACTTCTACCTGCCATTTTGCAGAAGATACAGGCATATTAAAAAGAGGGGCAAACCCCTGGCTGGCCGCATTTGCTTGAAATTGATTCCAGTATGCCATTTTAGTAACTCCTTTCACTAAAAAACCAAAATCATAACTTAACTAATTTCTATCTAATCACGGACTAACTGTTTTCAAAGGAAAGGACAATAACCATCCACTTTGATTTTAATTTATCCTATTAATTCTATATCAGCACAATGCCTACGTCAAAAATGATGAAGGAATAGTTTAAGAATAAAGAAAAGAGAAAGGCGTACCCCGTTCAGATAGCCAGGTACAACTTGAATTATAAAATCCAACGGTACAAATACAACATGAGCTCTGCAATGTGTATAAGGCTCCCTATTAATCATTATCATCTGGTCAATAACTAGCTAAATTTAAATTTTTTTGTCTTTTGGTTTGTCGGTTGCAGTACTAAATTTAGACTAATATTTAATATATGTACTATCAGACTCTGGATCATTTATGTTTACTATAAATGACTTGGAAAAGGATATCTATCTTGAAGCGAAAGGACCACTTGCGCAACGTATTGATTTTGCTTGGGAAATATACTGTGATGAAGCGTCCAATGAGCAAAAAATGAAACATGCACTAAAATTCCTCATTTATGCGTTTGATCTTACAGAAACTGAAAATATAAATGAGCAATTGATATCTTTGATGGAAGAGCGACATCAATACAAAGAGAAAAACCCATATTATATCCCGGGTAAAGCCCCAAAATCACTAAGCCAGCTACTCGAGCCAGCACAAAGAAATCTAGAGGATGCTGAAAAACAAGATGCTGCTATGAGAAAGGCTCTCAGGGAAGCAAGAGCTATGAAAGAGATTCTTAGCGTAAATAAAGAATCACAAGAAGAAGATCGTGAGCAACATATTAGATATCTTTCTCCAGGAGAGCGAGCCAAACATAGTATCTTAATAAGAGATCAACGTTTTCTCCAAAATGGTGAACCCATTAATACAAGCGGAATGATTTCGCATGGTAAACGAGGATATGCTGCATTTACCTTGAATGCAAATGGTGAGCTTTATTTGTTTGCACACAATGAAGGTGTCGATCATATTGCGCACTCATCAATGACCGCAGGTTCCCCTGTTGTTGCTGCTGGAGAAATTAAAATAGAAAATGGCGTATTAAAAGCAATAACGACACACAGCGGCCATTATAGGCCTTCCTTATTTAATGTATATCGAACATTAGAGCATTTTTCACATAATAATGTTGATATCTCGCAGGCAGTTGTAGTTACTTTTACAAACCCATCTCTTAAGAATGTTGAAAGTAAAGCGGTTACAATGTGGGTACCTGGCCCCGCTGTTAGGTTCGAAACTCCAGCTGATAAAGTTTATAAGTCAATAGATAAAATTCTTGATGAAAATATTCAATCAATCAATAAAGATATAACACAGTATAGATCGGGTATGGTTACTTCAATATATAAAATAAAAGATAAAGTATTGGGCTCAACTTTAACTGAGGATAGAACTAAAGTAGCTTCGGATTTTGTAACAAAACTCACTGAATTTAAACAGAAATTACATTCTGATCTCACTTCTGTAGAACTTAACGATACCATTAAATCGTTGAACACATTGATCACAGACCACGAGGAGCGCAATAAAGCTTTAGCTGAAGGAGGACGATTAGATTCTAAGTTTTGTGCGTTTAAAGAGCATTTGTTACAACTTCACTCAGAATACACAGGCATGGCTGAACAAATGAAACTGCGAAGCTAATTTGTCACATTAAACCTTCATCAGATCCACAACTGCTGCCTTATTACTGAATGAGTTTGGTAAAGAATACCTAATACTCTCTTATTTCAACACATTCGCGTTTGTATTATTTTAAAAAAAATAATTCACCATCTGCCCCTATCATCAGCAAATAGGAAAGCTAACTCCTCTTTTAACTCAATGAAATCTATATAGGAGAAAACCTGGTTCAACACAGGTTGTCCGTAGATCCCAGAGAAAATGACTTCCTGGATAAGCGTGCTCAATTCATCCCTTTGATGACTGATTCAATAGCCTATATAATCCTTGTTATCAATTCACATCGATGGTTGGGCAAAAGCTCAATTATGGAGCTAGACTAAGGATACTAATGTTTCAATCAGCTTTAATAATTGCACTCATGGCTTTTAGCATCATCACTCAAGCAGCCCTCCCCGCTGATCCAATCCAGCGCTGTTTAGATGTTAGAAGACTCGCTGACTTTACCACAAGACAGAAAATGGCAGCCAAAGAGCCTGGTGTGTTTCGCTTTAAATTTCATAAAATTTCAGCATCAGAGCTTCCATTAGATAACCCCGTGGGTAATATGGATGAAGTGATTACAGCATTAAATAACCAGATTGAAAACTGTAATAAAAACCATGGTGAATTCCAAACAGTGACTATTGCTGGTCGTAAATTCAAACGTCAAGAATGGTGCCAAAATACCAACACAAAAATGCTCGCTCTTGCAAAAGCCGCCCAAGGCAATTTTCAAAAATACTTATCGAGCATCAAAACTGAATTTGACTGGTATAAAAGCGATGGCTGGCCTGAAAATCATGCTGGATTTAAACGAGGAGAGTTCCAATTTACTGCTTATTACGCGCCAGCCCCAGTTGAGGCTCGCACCAAACGAGGTGGAGCATTTTTATACCCTCTGTATAGTAACCCCGGTGTGGTGAGCGTCGCTTCGGAATCCAAAAAATTTAATTTGAAAGCCCCTCTTTGTGGCGTTGACCCTCTTACCAAAATGGTACGAGGATTTTGTCTGAAAAATGCGAATGGTACATACTCTATGGTGCCAGACCGCCAGGAAATTGAGCATGGAGCCTTACATCCAAAATATATCATTGGCTATGTTAAAGACCCCAATGACCCTGCTTTTTTAATGGTTCAAGGCTCTGGTTCATTAATTCTTGATGGCAAAAAATTTCGCATCAATTATGAGAGTTCCAATGGCAGGCCACGCACAATGCTCGGTCGTATAGTCCAATGCGCACAAGACCCAACTTGTGGCGGTAACCTTGATACAATGGAACGTTGCGCTAAAGATCCTAAATGTCATGATGAAGCAAAGTTACGCTGTAACGTGTCTAAAAAAATTAGACAAAGTGGGGGATCAGAGAAGCTAATTCGCCAATATCTAGATAATCCACTTAATCGCGAAAAAGCCGAAGACTTGCGACACCGCGATCAAAGCTATGTATTCTTTGCTAAAGAAGATGGCGGCCCTTATGGTTCAGAAAATATTACCCTAACACCACATGCATCATGTGCAACAGATCACAAAGTAATTCCTATTGGCATGAATTTTATCTATAAATGCAAAAAATCCACTTCCTGGTGTGTGGCTCAAGACAGAGGCGGCGCCATTATAGGCGCTCACGTTGACGTCTATAAGGGTGAGGGCAACCAAGCGGGTTTGGAAGCAAATGCACTCAATCACGCAGGCTCATTATTTGTGGCCCTACCTAAAACGTGAACAAATATCAGTCAGCTGCATCTAATATAGGGTCACTAAAAAATACTGTGATGCCTATGATGTAGGTTCATGAGATCAACACTCACTTTTTGTAGAAAAATCACATTGGAACATGATGAATCTCTAAATTATTTCCAAATTAGACAAGGAGTTAAACAGACTATGAACAGACTTATCCACAGAAAATGTGAATAACTTAAATAAAATTATGGAATTTAAAAATAAAAAAAACCAGATACACCAAGGATTTTATCTATGCAGCTGTTTATGTAATTACTATTGGATGAAATAAATATCCACAGGATTTGGATTTTTAAAAGAACTTAGAGTACCTATCTTATAGAAATAAGATGTAAAAAAACAGTCTTGACTTAATCTATTTTTATATTTTATTTTGATTTTATAAATCGATGAACTTTGTGTCTCAATTTTTATTACTTTCAATGCATCACAATCCATTGATGTTAATAATATTTTACATCTAGAGCATAAAGCCTTAAGCCAAGATACCGGGGATTCCAGCTCCGCCGAATCCCCTTATTTTTCTCATTTGAGGGCACAAGGTCCTTGCCCATTAGCAGACCAGGCCGCTGACACAGTCTTAAGCTGGTTGCATGAGGCGTCTTTACACAATAGACTTGCAGGTTTGACTAAACATGCTCCTAAGGTGTCGTTAAAATTAAACCCGATGGTTTTTAGAGTTTGGGGGTTCGGTATTTTTCCTTTGTAATTTTGCTTACCAGGATTAGAGATTGTTGCTGCATTGTGCCACCCAGAACTATCTTCATAATTAATAGAGATATTTGTAAGTGGTAGTTTCAGATTTCCAACATCAAATGATAATTCATGTGTTCCTTGTGAATCTCCTCCTGCTTTTGGAAGTTGATCAGGGTCAAGTTGAAACGAATCAATGCCCGGAAATCTCGATGGATCACAAGTAATTTTCTGTAAGTTGACCCCTTCTCCAAGCATAAGCGGTGTTTTTTCATTGTATTCTGTAATTAAATTGTTTAATCCACCATTAGGTGTGGGATTTTGTAAACTGTTATCTTCATAAAGACCGAATTGGTCCTCCCCTTTTCTTTGAACAAGGCGAAAAACCATACCGCCACTGGTGATATTTGCGCCTTCTTGAAACATCCAATCGACTTGCGCGAACAATCTGGGTGTATCTGGACGTCCAAATTCTGTTAGGATTACAGGAACATTAATGCCGTTAAAGCCATTCATCATTTTATCGCCATCCCCATCTCCACCATCGGGTATGGAAAGCACAGGTCGGTATTTCCCATAGGAATTGAGTAGTCGAGGATAATTTCCTGGATTTGTTCCTTCTCCCCATCTATAGACGTTATAACCGATGTAATCAGCTGATGTGTCTTCTTTTTCGTTTTGTAAATGGCAAGCATAATAATAAGCCAATGGAATGGTTACATCAGGAACATCGCGTAGAGCAACGCCTACTGGTTTATTGTAATTTTTTTTCTTAATGTAGGCTTTCATATCGCGAATCAACGCCTTAATTGTGGCTGAAGGCCTTAAATAGTTATCATCTATTTTATGCGGCATCATCCATACTTCATTACCGACAGAAAATCCAAACACATTACTGTACTTACTGAATGCATCTATTTTTTTAGTAAAACAATCATAAAGTGTTTGTGGGTAATTCCCTGTGCTTCGATCAACGGTACATTGAGTACCATTTTTGTAATCCGCAAGCTCGACAAGTACTTGAATATTATTGTCTTGCAATGCTTTCATAACTTGATCATGAGAAGCACAACTACCACCAGGACATACCTGATAAACACGAATAATATTAACCCCTATGGTTTTTAAAGCTGGGATAAGGGTTTGGGTAATGGTATCGATTTTATCATCACTGAGTGGATCGACATTTTCTTCAGGTTGATAACAAACTCCTTTGGCCATGAACCGTTCGCTACCTTGATCGCAAGAGGTTAATCCAATCTGATTTCCACACATTGTAACTTGGGAAAAAGTAGGATTAGAAAGAAGAAAACTGGCTAGAAACAAACTGTTTGATAATTTCATGCTGAACTCCAAATACGAAGACTTACATAAAAACCAGAAATTATTTACTCGAACATTTAATTTAAGTATAGGTAAATTTTTGAACTTAAGGTGTAATTCGATAATTCTCCTTTATTTTTATAGAAAAGGAACATTGGAAAATGATGGATCACTTGTTTAATCTCTAATTCCACAAGAAGCTAGACAGACTATAAACAGACTTACCCACAGAAAATGTGGATAACTCCAACAGAACAACTAGGACTTAAAAACGAAATAAAGCAGGCACAGCAAGAACTTATATAAGTTTTAGGGTGTTAATTCAAGATTGGGTTGAAACTAATATCCACAAAACCGGGATAATTAAAAAGTAATAAGACGTAGCTATGTTATACAAATAAAAAATAAAAAAACAGTCTTGACTCGAACTATTTTTTCCCTCGTCTAATAGTTGGAGATTATTTCCACTTAATGTACTGACTTTGCTGCTTGTCCCTCATGGTCAGTATCGATTTTAACATTTTCCCTATTGTTGTTTACCACTAAAGACATTGGTGTTATTCCTGGATGCCCTTCTGAAATACTGGATATACTGGCACGAGTAACTATGATTTACTCACATCCACTGGAAGTCTGCAGGTGATCCACTGTGCATTGTTGGGTACTGTATGGCATTTTGTGTGGATAGCTATGAATCAATATCATCAAGCTTTGATTTCTTATCTTAACTCTAGGTGAGATGTGGGATAAAATGTCCCTAGATTTATGTATAAATAAACGGAACCATACTTGTTAAAAGACAATATCATATTTACAACATGTACCCATTTAGACAGATCAATTGTCATCACCGGGATTCATGATGATTAAACTTGAACAAGAAATGCTGGAACAGTTAGCTAAAGCATTCACAGACGAATTATCTAGAACAGCCCGTATCGATTTAATGTTTTCCGCACTTTTTGAACTGGATAAAATTCAAAAAGGTCAAACAACTGAACTATCTAAGGCTCAGCTTGTAGAAGTAAATAGTGACGTTGTGACGCAAATAGTGCTGAAGCAAATTGCAGCTGTGGCGGAATCACATCTTGCGGATATAAAGACGCTGAGAAGCATACTTACACAAATAATAAGAGTGCCTGGAGCTTTTGGCTTAAGCGGAAAAATGCGTTCTTTATTTCTTCCCTATACTAAAACGTTCATTGATTCTGAAGGAGAAGTCATAGATCATGAAACCGATCTCGCCCTTTTATACCTGCGCGACTGGATGACAAGAAAAGTGCTTTCCATCCAAGATTTAGGTACAAATGCAGAAGATGCACAAACATTTGTTGATGCGCTAAGAATAGGAAATTATGCAATTACCTCAAAATTTTCCCGTTGGGTAACAAAAAAATATAGTGATGTGACATTAAACCCCGAACAACTCTGCATTGGTGCAGAAGATATTTTTCCACTTGTTGCCTATGAGTTGGCACAAACTGATATTCGTGCTGCAGATATGGCTGCTATTATGTACATGTATGATCATACTATAGAAGATAATCAATATACCGCCTCCCTTATCTTTTCGGGGATACAGACTTCGCTCAATCGACAATCAGCACTTCAAAGAGCACATCCGGAAGACAGTCCATCACAAATTTTGGCAAGAATGCGGGCGGAGCATAACGCGTTCTTAAAAAAGAACAACCCTCTCCGAAGTTTGATTAATGAAGGAATACTCTATGATCCTGAAATGGATTTGGTTGATCTAAGAGAGCATTATAAAGAAAATCAAATCACAGCTTTTGCAAAAAGAAACAGGGATTCGATTACAACTCATTTAATCTTATTGAATATCAAAAGAGCTTGCCCTGAAGATGTTAATACCTTATTAACCATCAAGAAACATATCATTCAATACATTAATTACACAGAAGCCAATCCGCCTGAAAAGCCACTGCAAACCTACACAAACCGCTTAAAAGCAGCAGAGGAAATGCTGGTGATGCTTCAAAAAGGTGGCACAATAAAAAATGACATCATTCCAGCAATAAAAACTCAAGCAAGTATCATTGCAAATAATAAGCCAGGTTTAAGGGAGTTGGGGTTTTTAGGTTGGTTGCATAGTTTGACAGATAATCATAAGCCCCAAGCGTGCATAGAAACCTCCGCGACCCTAAAAGCCATTGATTTAATTGTAGTGTCTCAAGAGACTGAATTATCTCCAAAAAAACATGAGAAGCTAATAAGCCACAAGGCGGCTGATGGTGAATTAACTAATACTCATACAATACAATATCGCTGATCTATGAAAGAGTTTAATAGTCTTCCAATCAATCCTTGTTGCACGCATACAGGCTAGATCTCTCAATCCACAAATAAAGCTGTCATCCCCGCGCAGGCTGGGATCCATTTATATATTGTCAATGTCCCCAATCATGGATGAATTCCTGTCCGCGCAGGAATGACAACATCCTCTTTTTGCTAAGCTACAGCTAGTACCAAGCCGCTCACGTTTATTCCTAAATACACTACTTCATAAAATCAACTGGTTGTGGAAAGCTCAGGTAATTCTTAGTCAATTGCTTTTCCTTTTGTTGGTTTGGATTAGCATTTTGACACCACTCGTTTGACTTAGGATGTTTCTCGCCATTTCTCATGGTTACAATGCAAGATTGCTTATCTACAATTTCCGCCTTATTCGTCGGACATTGTGAAGGATCCATACCGTCCGGACAAGGCGCAAACTGAGTACTGACGACAACAGTATAAACATTATCATTTAAATCAGTAAAGCGTACCTTGATAGGATATGAAGCGACCGTACCAACCCTGAATCCAGCGATTTGACTATTATCAGGCATAATAACGTTTTGTTTGACTTGCTGACAATTCATATCATTAGCGTCTTCATTGAATGCACATACCCCATATTTTTTAAGCAAGGGTTTATTTACCTGCTCAACCATAGATTGAGGTACACCAATCGCCACAGAAAAACCATCTGCATAGTTAAACGGTTGTTGATTTTCAAGACCATTCGTCCCTCCAACAGTAAAAATCAATCCATCACCTAGCTCGCTCATGAAGCCAACCGCATCATCAACAGAGAATCCATAAGCATCCATAGAAAGATAGTCTTTATCATGAATCAGTTGGACATAAGGGTTGAATAGCAATTCAGCAGGAGTATTGGTTCCTGTGTAATTATACTGTAAATCATGAATATACATGGATTGTATCTTGGCATGATCCCACCCTGAAATTTTAGTTTCAGCCAATGGGTTAGCTCCAGCACCACACCCTTCGTTGAAAGGTACCCAGCCATAAATGTGCTTAATCACTTCCCAGTAGCTAAATGGAACAGGATCCAAGCCTGGCGTTAAGTTGCATTTTTTATCAGCGTACATTCGCAAGTATTGCTGATGATTTTGTTTGAAAAACTGCTGTAACGCGCCAAGTTTTTCTTTTAAATCTTGTGGACAATTTATCTTTTGAGTGACGTATTTACTTACATCTTCATCCCAGTTGACACAAGAACCCCATAGATTTTGCATACGTTGAACCGACTCGCCATAGTGAAGTGATTTTTTTTGCTCCTCACTACATTTTCCTTGAATACAGGACAACACAGTCAATACAGGCGGAAAACCATCTTTGGGCTTGACTGGCACGTCATCCTCAGGAGGCAAAGTACCAGAACGCTGCGCAAAAACATTGTATCCGCCCGGCAATTTCAACTCGTTCAAATTATAAACTGGCCAGTCTTGTCCTATAGTAGTTTTTAGAAATGAATCAAGATGGTTTCTAAAGGCAGTCAAAGACTGTGCTGATCCGCTGTATCCAATATAGGGATTATTTTTGGGGCCTATTGCAACCGGCATGTAAACATGGTCAACATAGGAAATGTTATAACCTACATTCTCTGCTTTTAATATCCGCACTGATTGCTTGGGCGGTATAATTGAGTCGCCAAAAGTATACTCTGATAACTGTGCATATATATTTTCTGGAAATTGGACATCACTGGAATAAGTACTCAATTTACATTCAGTGTTTTGCCCCTGACACGTAACACCAGCAGGAGAAGTCGTTAATGCCGCATCATTTATATGACGCAGCCTGTCGTTTTTATCGGCCAACACCACACGTCCACCATTCCACCAGGTAATGTAACGATCCTTTGCCAACTCACTATATAAAGGTAAAGTAATCGTTACCGATGTACCGGGGGCTATACCTGTACCCTCATTAACGTATAATTTGTACACATATTTAGTTGGGTAAGGTTCCGTAGTACGGAAACATCCCTGAATCCACTCATTTACCTCATTTTTACTTGTTGCCAAAACCGGGTAAATCGTCGTATTTTCAGAATTGTTAAAAATGGTTATCGTCTTTGGTTTGACCGTCGTTGAATTTCCGTTGTAGTCTTTGCACACAATGTTCTCAGCAAGAGAAACTTCTGCCCCCAATGACAAAACAGCAGCGCCTAAAGTAACAATCAGTGTTTTCAACATAGATGCTATGCCTTTAATTATTTTGATAAAATATACCACACGATGCATTTTTATAGAGTCAGAAATGTGAAATTAACAGTTCTTTAACAATTACAGGGAGCGTATAAAATAACTCTCTTATTGATACTGCATTTTTCGTCCATATCCAAACTTCAAAGCAGTAAACTGAGAAAATACGAGTTTTTATCCATACTTGTACTTCTTTTGTCGTTCAACTATTATTTATGATGCTGTTTCCTTGGCTTTTTAATGAGCTGTTTTTAATTATATGGAGATTGAAATGGATAAAAAACGAAGCTTAATTATTGCCGCTACAGCTGCCGCATTGTTTACTTCTGGCGTTTATGCCGCCGCCCCCGACAGTAATGGGTCCAACTCTAACTCGTCCACAAATCTAGCAAAGAACAATTGCAATGGTAAAAACAATTGCGGCGGCAAAAACGGCTGTAAAGGCAAAGACGGTTGCAAAGGTAAAAATTGCTGTAAAGGCAAGAATCATTGCAAAGGTAAAGACGGCTGCAAAGGTTCAAATAAATGTAAAGGAAAAAATAGCTGTAAGTCATAATGTGTAATCGTGAATTGATGTCTTGCTTGTGACATCAATTCATCTACAATAAATTCTCCCGTCTAGGAAAAAGACAGATGGAAAAAAACACACAGGCTCGCTCTAAAAAATGTTTGCCCTTAGGAATGGGATTAGGTTTGCGAGCGGAGCATTACAGTTATATTATAGAGCACACTCCGAAAGTAGAGTGGTTTGAAATTCTCACCGAAAATTACTTGGTGGATGGAGGGAACCCTCTTTACTACTTAGATAAAGTGCGTGAAAATTATCCTATTGTAATGCATGGAGTTTCCCTGTCAATTGGCAGCTCGGATCCTCTGAATCTTGAATATCTTAAGAGGGTAAAACAATTAGCAGACAGGATTCAACCCAAATGGATCTCTGATCACTTATGTTGGACTGGTGTCCATCAACGCAACATACACGATTTATTACCTCTACCTTATACAGAAAAAACCATTAATCATGTTGTTGAACGCGTTAAATACGTGCAGGATTTTTACCAACAACAAATATTGCTTGAAAATGTATCCAGTTATATCACTTACAAAGAATCTGAAATGACCGAATGGGAGTTTCTCTCAGAAATAGCTAATCGCGCAGATTGTTTCATTCTATTAGATTTAAATAATATTTATGTAAGCTCATATAATCATGGCTTTAATCCCGCAACCTATTTGCAAAGTATTCCGGTTGAGCGAGTGCAACAATTTCATTTAGCTGGACATCAAAATTGTGGTGATTACATTATTGATACACATGATCATCCAGTCATAACAGAAGTCTGGGACCTTTACGCTCAAGCGATTATACGATTTGGTGAAGTATCAACGATGATTGAGCGTGATGATCGTATTCCATCCTTTGAAGAGTTATGGCAAGAATTAGAATATGCAAAAGCAATGAAGCTGAGCTGTTTATTGAATGAAAAAACGGATTTAGCATATGAAACTTACTGAATTACATACCTTATTACAAGATTCTATTCTGACCTCCGAGCCACTCATTAATCCTTATCTTGATTCTCCACCCAAAGGCTCTATTGCAGACAGAGTAGCTATTTATGCCAATGGCTTTTATGCACGATTGGAAGAGACTTTAATGAGCGACTATAGTTCATTGGCCGCGATAATAGGTGAAAAAAAATTTAGTCACCTGAGTCAAGGCTATACTCATGCATATCCATCATACAACTATTCACTTAATAATTTTGGGGAAAATCTCTGTCAATTTTTAACTGAAGCATTACCCTATAAGAAAAAACCCCATTTAGCGGAAATTGCTGCATTTGAATGGGCTGAATATCAAGCCATTGTGGCTCGTGATGAAAATTTATTATCCGCAGCTGATTTGCAATCTGTGCCATTAAGTCAATGGCCAGAAATGAAATTCAATCTGCATCCGTCATGTAAAATACTTACCATGCATTGGAATAGTCTTTCTCTTATTAAAGCATCACGCAACAATAAATCCATTCCAGCTCCCAAGAAACTAAAAAACCCACAATTCATAATGGTCTGGCGTCGTCAACTTGAAGTACGATACCGTAAGCTAGAATATTCAGAACGAGCCATGCTCAATGCAATAATACAGGGAGCATCATTTATGGATATTTGCGAGTTGCTAAGCCATCAGATGCCTGAAGATGAAGTTGCAAGTTATCTTGTAAGGGAGTTGCATGCATGGATTCAAGAAAATTGTCTTATGAGTAATGGTTAACAAAAAGCAGAGGCCCTTCTTTTCCTGGCCCCAAGAGCCTCTACCTCATAAAATGAACTCCAGGATAACTCTGTGAAATAACATATTTGGTCTATAATGTACTATTAGAATTGTCCTTCTATTAGGAGTTTGTTTGACTGATTGAATCATTTGGTAGTCGCACTACTGGAAAATAAATTTCGTATCGCAGCACATTTGATATTTACTGTATCTATTTGTATTTCATAAGGAAGGAAATAATGAAAAAATCAAAAATGGTAAATGAGTTTGCTATGCCAGCACCAAGATGGATAAGAACCTACCCTAGTGGACCCTATCGATTTATCAATCGTGAGTTTTTAATCATCACTTACGAAACCCATCCTGAGTTGCTTGAAGATATATTACCGCCGGGGCTGGAACTACTTGAACCTCATGTGAAATTTGAATTCATTAGAATGCCAGATTCAACAGGCTTTGGAGATTATACAGAGTCTGGACAAGTCATTCCGGTTCGGCATAAAGGAGAAGAAGGCGGTTTCACTGTCTCGATGTTTCTTGATTGCCATGCACCTATTGCTGGTGGTCGAGAAATCTGGGGCTTTCCAAAAAAACTCGCAAAACCAAAATTATTTGTTGAGGAAGATGTATTAATTGGCTTGCTTGATTATGGTAGCTTGCGAATCGCCACTGCGACTATGGGGTATAAGCACCATGAAGTGGATCCCAAAGCAATATTAAACTCCATGAAAAAGCCTACTTTCCTTTTGAAGAATATACCTGGTGTTGATGGCACTCCTCAAGTTAACCAGCTCACAAAAACCTATCTAACAGATGTAACAGTAAAAGGAGCTTGGACTGGACCTGGTAGTTTGGAACTACACCCCCACGCATTGGCACCAATTGCTGCGTTGCCCGTTAAAAAAATTGTATCGGTAGTGCATTTTATTACGGATTTAACCTTACCTTATGGGACTGTGGCCGAGGATTATTTGAGTTAGGTTGTCACGCATCAGTAAAAAGTTTGCTATGTCGATAGGGAGATTGAAATGTCGAAAAAAAAGAAAATAAATCTAGCCCTGCAGGGTGGAGGCGCTCATGGAGCGTTTACCTGGGGTTTATTAGATAAACTTCTTGAATCAAAGTTATTTACTATCGAGGGCATTTCTGCAACCAGTGCCGGCAGTATGAATGCAGCCGCTCTTGCCTATGGTTATCTTCATGGAAAAGAGGAAGGAGCAAGAGAAATATTGTATGATTTTTGGCTTGCAATGAGTAATTATGGAAAATTATTTGGTATTACGGCGAAAACACCCATTGATTATTTCATGGCACCTTTCTCAAAAACACCATTTAGTTTTTCTCTATTTAGCTCAATTATTAGTCTTTTATCTCCCTATCAATTCAATCCTTTTAATTTCCATCCTATTCGTGATGTTTTGGAAAAAATAATTGATATAGAGCAAATCAAAACTAAAAGTAATATTAAACTATTTATCTGTGCCACTAATGCCCAAACCGGTAAAATCCGTATTTTTGATAATAATGAGCTATCTATAGACACCCTTTTAGCCTCTGCCTGTTTACCCAAATTGTTTCAGTCAATTGAAATTGATGGGGAGTTTTATTGGGATGGAGGATATTTGGGGAATCCTGCTATTTTCCCTTTGATTTACCAAACAAGCTGTAGAGATATCTTAATTTTTCATACAGTACCTATTGTACGTAACGAAATTCCTATAACTGCAGCAGAAATAGATTCGCGTTTAAGAGAAGTATCCTTTAATTCTTCTCTGATGCGTGAAATGCGAGCTATTGGCTTTGTCAGCAATTTGATTTCAAAAGGTCAGTTAAAAAAAGAATTCGAAAAAAATTATAAAAAACTGTTTATGCATTGCATTCGTGCTGACGAAGATTTGCGTGAGTTCCCACTTTCAACCGTATACTCTCCTGATTGGGATTTTTTAATAACTTTGCGTGATTTAGGAAGACAAGAAGCAAGTCATTGGATTGAAAAAAATTACGACAATATTGGAAAAAAATCCACTATTGATTTTGCTGAATGGTTATAGAGAAAATGATGTAACCAGGCAAACAAGAAGAACCAGTGTACCAAAACTGTGAATGACATAGAAAATCAGTCATAAAGTATTTTATTTGGAATGACTATTATTCTTCAGGAGTAAATCACTTACTTATTACATTCATAAGCCCAAAAATAGAATTAATTTTTAACTAACCGTTATATCTATATTCAATAACAAGCACTTATGATAAAATTGCAGCAGAAAATTTATTACATACCCAGATTAAGGAAAATGCGGTAAGAGAAGCTAGAGCGTATATATGCCATCAACCCGATCTTTTTTTTTCCATACCTCTCCCCCTAAACGATTAAGTGAACGAAAGAATAGATTCCTTAAGGATAAAAAACATGCTGCATACCAATTGGTAGTTGAAGACTATCAGCCAATTATTCAACATTACATACATAAATACGGGCTTGAAAATCTCGTTGTTTTAATTAATGGTACAACTGAATTTGGTCAAAAAATTGTATCTGAAAATATCGCAGATCTTCAAACAGACATCGATTTATTTGAAAACGAAAACATACAATACGCCATATTAGTTAGAAATTATTGGGTTCGACCTTCGTCTTCAGTCCCCGCACCATTTTACTTAAATAAAGTAGATAATAAAAATACAGATTTCTCACCTTATTATGAAGAATTATATCATGCGATTAAGGAGAAATTTTTAGACGAAAATGACAGAATAAAAGAGCTAAGTCCGGAAGAGCTTAAACAATTAAATCAAATATGCTTCAATTTAGGCTGTCGAAAAAAATTAGAAGAATACAGAGCTAAAATACTCGAAGATTTAAATCTTCGGAAGAAAAAAGTGTGTTTAACCAAAGAACAAGCCCTGGAGGAAATAAAAAAAATCCAGGCCAATTTGAAAGAAGGTGAATGCGTTATTTATTTCTTTACTAATAATGTTCGGGTTGGACCGGCACACTTTGAATTTGTTCAAATTAAGAAAGACGAAATAATCAAACCGGTTCATTGGTTTTTACATAATAGTAATATTATAAATAGAAATGAACTTAAAAATATCTTTATCACAGATATATCTGATTTTATTTCGCCGTACCTCAAACCTCAATATTTACAACCCCAAGTCGATGAGGTGAGTTGCGGTACACTGGGAATTTTATATCTAAAAGAGCTCCTGAAGAATCAGGGACAGCAATTAGAGGACTATACCTTAAGTTTTCCTTTATACAAGATACATAATCGCGAAATAGATAAAGGAAATTTATTTTTTCCCTCACCGCATGTTCTACGCTATTCGCAATCCAGTTTTTATAACGATGTAATTTTAGCTATGGTCAAAAATGATCATGAGGTTTCCATTAAATTTAAAGGTATTAAATATAAGATAAAGCCATTAAAGGTGATTTTAGAAGATTCAATTAAATTCGCTACAAGTAAGGGCGATTTTGCCGTAGCGGAAGAAAATAAGAAAATAATTAAAAAACTTCCCACATTTCGTAAAGAATGGTTAATGGAATATGAAACTGCCATACAGAAAAGAAAAGCCATGCAGGGCGATAAGTACAATGTGTATTTAGCCTATTCGAGTAAACGAATGCAAGCATTAGCAAATCATCCAGAAGGATTACAAAAAGCGCACGAGGACATTCCTGAGCTCGAATGTGAAAAGGCAGTAAAATGCCCTTCTCTTTTAGAGCGGATTAAAAAAAATTTACAACAAACAAAAGAGAAAAAGTTTCCTAAATCCTATCTATTCCACCCTTTAGATGCAATCACTAAGGTCGTTGATAATCCACTCTACGAAGGAGGGAATACTCGAGAAAATCCACTGTATGAACCCAAAGCAGATCCTAACCATATTTGATTCATAAAAAAAACCATATCCCCAAAGATAATTTATTCAAAATACAGTATCATCATTTTATAGATACAGATGGTTTTTTGGCGTAAGTGCCTTCAAGATTTATACCACACTTACTGGCAACGGATTTAAAAATACCTAGAATGTACCTTCCGAGGATAAAAAGATGGATCCGGTTACACATGCTGTCTTAGGGGCTGCTTGTTCACAGGCAATTTTATACAAACAAGATAAGCAAAATGCTTGGCTTGTCGGCGGCTTAGCCGCAATGGCTCCTGATTTGGATATATTCATTCGGTCCTCAGAAAACCCAATGCTCTTTTTCCTCTATCACCGCCACTTCACCCACTCTCTAATTTTTATTCCAATGGGTGCTTTAATCGTTACTCTAGCTTTACTGATTTTTAAACGCTTTCGAACCAATTGGAAATACACTTTCTTCGCTGCTTTGATAGGCTATGCGACGCATGGGCTACTTGATGCCTGCACTACTTATGGAACCGTTTTATTTTGGCCGTTTTCTGATAGGAGAGTAAGCTGGGATATTGTTTCTATTATTGATCCATTTGTCACGGTACCTTTATGTTTAGGAGTAGCCTCTACTCTTATCTTTAACAAAAGAAAACCCGTGATTATTGCTTTAATACTCGCAGGTTCATTTATGCTATTTAATATAGCTCAACATTATCGGGCGATGTCAGCTGTTCATGATGAACTTGCCAAACTCCAGTTAAACGTAAAAAAAGTTGGTGTGTTTCCCAAGCTCTTAAGCTCAACACTCTGGAGGGGAGTTGCATTAGCAGATGATCGCTTGTATGTCATTGATGCTTCTGCACCGCTTTTTAAAAAATCAAGTAGTCAGTTTATGAGAAGTTTCCCGCATTTTTCCTCTCAAGATTTACCTGATTATATCAAAAACTCACCTTCGTTATTGCACGATTTTATTATCTTTAACTGGTTTACTGATAACTACCTTATTTTCGTTCGTAATAAACCGCTCCTGCTCGCTGACGGACGGTTTTTAATAGACGGCAATGCCACAATAGCACTTTGGGGGATTCAGTTTTTACCTACCCAACCGCACGTGAATGAACTAAACTCGATACCTCTAGTGATAGATAAAAATGAGGCAGACTTACATCCGATTGGACACCATACGATTAATTAGGGAAAAGCACCACTTTGGGTATGGCCACCTTCTTTTTTATGAAGCTTTTGTTTAAAACTTATAATTAGAGATATAATTACAAAACGTACTGAACTATTTCAGAATCCAAGTAAAACTAGAACTATTTTATTATTCCATACAACTTATGTTTCATATTGCTCTTTATCAACCTGAAATTCCTCCAAATACAGGAAACATCATACGCTTATGTGCCAATACCGGAGCACAATTGCATTTAATCCACCCGCTTGGATTTTCATTACAGGAAAAAGCATTAAGGCGCGCTGGCCTGGATTATCACGAATGGGCTTCCATTGCTCAATATGAAAATTGGGAAACATTCATTCAGCAGCATCATCAAAAAAAGTTTTATACTTTCAGCGCTAGAGCAAAGAAATGCTACTCAACAGTTCAATATACAGCTGAGGATTTGTTTTTGTTTGGACCAGAGTCCAACGGATTGCCTAAAGAAATTTTACAAGAATATACCTCACTCTACATTCCTATGCGTGAGAATAATCGCAGTTTAAATCTTTCGAATGCTGTTGCTGTTATTTTATATGAAGCATGGAGACAATTGGATTTTGCTTGAGTATCAATAAAAATCCACACCTATCCCAAGCCCACCCTGGTTCAAATACATATCATAAATTGAAATTATATTCATTTTCATTGACAAGGTATGACCAGATCGTTTAAATTCATTAAATGAATAAACATCGAATACAAATTCAACATGAATCATTTTTTAAAAATAATGGTCTTGATCGGATCTATCATATTATATTCATGCGATAAAAAAGAAGATAATAAATTTCTGCATTTCGCCACCGCGGCAGAATATCCACCATTTGAATATAGCAAGCACGGAGAGATAAAAGGTTTTGATATTGATTTGGCAAAACTAATCGCTAAGGAACTTGGAAAGCAAGCGGTTTTCGACAACATGCAGTTCAGTACGGTTCTTCCTGCCATAAGTTCTGGACAAGATGACATTGCTATAGCAACAATCTCGGTTACTGATGCTAGAAAAGTCAATTTTGATTTCTCTGAACCCTATTATTTTGAAGGCATGGCCTCTGTGTATCACTCGAATCAGCCCGTCACAACCCCAAGCCAACTTAAAGGAAAAAAAGTAGCAGTACAGCTTGGAAGCATTATGGAAATTTGGTTGAGAGAGAATTATCCACAAATCGAAATTACTACACTGGATAATAACAATCAGGCTGTTGAAGCTTTAATTGCAGGCTATGTTGATGTGGTTTTAATGGATGGAGCTCAAGGCAAGATTTTTAGCAAAAAAGATGCAAAACTTTCTTATTCTGTAATTGCTAAAGCAGATCATGGATACGCATTAGCTGTCAAAAAAGGGTCCCCATTGACAATAAAAATTAATAACGCATTACAAAAGCTTAAGGCAAATGGAGAAATTCAAAAACTGGAAGATATCTGGTTAAAGGATTCATTATGAATAAATTAATTAAAAAACTTCTCATTATTTGCAACAGAACGGTCTTATCTTTGTTGCATACAAAGTCTTTAAGTAGGTATATGGATACCCCTGCGGTATCTCACCGATCTCCGGGCAACAAAAGCCAAATGCTTTTTATTTACTGTTTTACCAAGGAGACTAGAAATGTCCGATTCCTCAGTTAAGAATTCTTTAGTTAAAAGTATTCATTCCGACCCTATTAGTGAAGTAACAACCAACACGTTTGTAATTAATCTACAACAAGCCATATTTGATCTTGAAACAGGAACTCATCATGCTGAAACACTGGCCACCAAGCCATCAGAAACAAGCACTAAATCATCTACAAAAAAAATAAAACACTTCCTCACAGGAACTGAATTAACTACTGCGGAATTGAAGCATGTTTTGGAAAAAGCTAAAGCACTTAAACGAGCACCTTCCTTATACAGTCAATCGCTACTCAATAAAAGCCTAGCCATGATTTTTGAAAAACCTTCTTTTCGAACCCGCTTAAGTTTTGCTATGGCCATTCAAAGTATGGGAGGAATAGCCATCGAAAGCGTGGGCAATACGCGAAAACAGGAAACACCAGCGGATATGGCTAGAGTTTTAAACGGTTATGCTGATTTTATTATGCTGAGAACCCATGCTGATGAGACATTACTGGAAATGGCTGCTTATGCAAATGTGCCCGTAATTAATGGTCTTTCGGCGTTACATCATCCATGCCAAATTCTTGCCGATTTACTCAGCCTTTGGGAGCAATTCGGCTCACTTGACGGACTCACTGTTGCTTATATTGGCGATGGAAATAATATTCTTCATAGTTTGATACTGCTTGCACCTCAATTAGGAATAACAATTAATTACTGCTGTCCCAAATCCCGTCAGCCTAATGAATCGATTATCAAACAAGCACAAAGCATTAAAAAGGATATGATTTATAACTTTTCTAAACCTGAGGAAGCGGTTAAAAATGCAGATGCAGTTTATACTGACGTTTGGAACAGTATGGGCTTTGAAGGTAAGGAAAATGAGCAAGCCTTCCAAGGATTCCAGGTGAATGAGGCCTTGATGTCTCATGCGAAACCTGGAGCTGTATTTATGCATTGCATGCCTATGGAGCGAGGAAAAGAAGTATCTGAGACTTTACCGGATAGCTCTGCCTCCATTATCTTTACTCAAAGTGAGAACAGGATGCATGTGCAAAAGGCATTACTGTTATTTTTAAATTTATAATCTATTTTTACCCTTCATCCAATATAAATAAAAAAATTTGTAATTACATTGAAGATAAATGAATTTACAATGGTGAGTTTGCTGATAACCTCAGAAAACTCACCAATGTAGTTTGTGATTATCAAAAATATGGATAGACATAAAAAAATGATGGTTTTTTTACAAAAGGACTCTCCTGAAATAAAACAAATCTTCCTAGGTATTATCGACACAGCAATTGCTATATCAGAGGCAGATTTTGGGCACATCCAATTAATTAATCTTGCAACTCAGGAGCTAAAAATTGTCGCCCAATGCGGATTGCCGCAATACTGGCTGGATTATTGGGAAAATGTTTCCAAGAGACAGTCTTCCTGCGCAAAAACACTGGAGTATGGGAAAAGAATCATCGTTGAAGATATCTGCCAAAGCCCCTTCTTTGAAGGCAAAGATTTAGAAATACAATTAAAAGCAGGTATTATGGCTGAGCAATCTACCCCATTAATCAATCGCGAAGGTAAGATAATTGGCGTTTTTACTACCCATTATAAAAGACCGTTTAACCCTGACGTACGTATACTTCACTTACTCGACTTGCTTGCCAGACAAATAGCAGATTGTATTGAGCAAATAGAACTACAGCAAAAACTTAAGAAGCAAGGGGAAGAGCTTAAACGAGCTGTTTTGATTAGAGAAGAAGTTATTTCCATGATTAGCCATGAATTAAAAACTCCATTAACCGGCCTTAAAATTGCCACCCAATTAGGTCAGAAGATCATGGGGCAAGGAAAGCTGACTGAAAGTAAGCTCAGCAAATTATTCAATACATGGTTGGAAGAGTTAGGAACATTTGAAAATTTGATTGGCACAATGTTGGATGTGACCATTATTTCACAGGGGCGATTGATTTTTAATTGTCAAGAATTGGATTTAAACGATGTAATCATGAAAATCGCAGAACGATTCTATAACCAAGTATCTTATCAAGGCATGTCCCTTATTGGATATTGGGATCCTTATCGGATCGAACAAATAGTGACTAACTTGGTAGCTAATGGAATAAAATCTGGAAAAGAAAAGCCAATTGAAGTAGAACTTTTTGCCACAGATGCGGAAAACTTTAAATTAGTTGTTAAAGATTATGGTTCTGGTATTGCGCCAGAAGATAAAGAAAGAATTTTTAATAAATTTGAGCGAATTAATAACACTGATGCAGTAAGTGGGACGGGACTAGGTCTCTACATAGTCAAACAAATTGTAACCGCTCAAGGCGGAAAAATTGATTTAGAGAGTGAAATAGGAGCGGGCTCAACTTTTACTATTACGTTGCCTTTACACGCTTCCCTGGAAAATAATAAATGAATAAAAAATATATCCTGCTTATTGAAGATAACGAATCCATTCGAAAGTCTTTAGTGTGGGCGCTTGAAGAAGAAAGTTATCCGATTATTACAGCATCTAATGGTAAATTGGCTTTAAATTTATTAGAAAAAGAGCCATTGCCATCATTAATTATTTTAGATTTAATGATGCCCGAGATGGATGGTTGGACATTCCGTGATCAACAAAAAAGGAATGCGCGAACTCGTGAGATTCCTACCATAATTACATCGGCGAGAAATCGTTTAGATGAAATTTTGCACCACTTTCCTAATGAATTATTGTTACCTAAACCCTTTGACATGAACCATTTGCTCGCGATCATTGAGCAAAAAATTTCTTTTAATTGAGCTCTCTTAAGGGAGGGATTAGTACATCCTGAGTTTGCAGTCCTAGTCACCAGATAAAAATCTTTGGGAAAAATTAGATTTGAGTGCCAAATGTGGCTTTCCGGTGAGTTTGTAGAAGAAATACATCGACTATACCTAGTGATTACATTATACGGAGCACGAGCCTCAGTATTTATCAGCAGACTATCAACAACATCATAAATTATGCCCCTACTTATTTCTTATGAAACAGGATAAGATAAAATACTACTATAATATTCCCCTCTAAATGTAAAAGGAAAAGTTCTCATGGTAGTTATTTATTACCAAACTGACTCACGCATACAATCCAAAGCGCTTGATAATGAGAATAAGGATCTACTTCAAGATGCGCTATGGATTGATTTACTCGATCCAACAAAAGAAGAAGAAAAAATAGTAGAAGCCCAATTAGAAATTGAAATTCCTACTAAAGAAGAAGTTGAAGAAATTGAACCATCCAGTCGGTTGTATGTTGAAAATAATACATTATATATGACCGCAACAATGGTTGCCCTATCCGATTTACCTGAAGTTAAAACAGAGGTAGTCGCTTTTATACTCACTGAAAAATGCTTAATTACCTTACGTTATATTGAACTTCACCCATTTAAGTTATTTACAAAAAAACTATTACGTTCTAAGACAAAAGATTACAATGCAAAAGCACTATTAATCGGTTTGTTAGAAGCGGCGGTAGATAGACTTGCGGACATTCTAGAAAACATAGGTGGAAAGTTTGATGAAATATCAAAAATTATTTTCCATGCCAAGGCTAATAAGCACTCAACAGCTGAAACCAACTATAAGCATATATTGCAATACATAGGTGCAAATGGTGATCTTGGTACTAAAGCCAGTGAAAGTTTAATATCCTTCACTCGTTTAATATCTTATTTTGAGCAAAATAACTCAGATATTCCTAAAGAATTAATGACACATCTCGCTATTATCCAAAAAGATATCAACGCTCTTCGAGAACATGCGAGCTTCCTCTCTACTAAATTTAGTTTTTTATTGGATGCCACTCTAGGCATGATTAATATAGAGCAAAATAATACAATTAAAATTTTCTCAGTTGCAGCGGTTATTTTCCTGCCACCAACTCTGATAGCAAGCATCTATGGGATGAATTTTACTTATATGCCTGAGATACGCTGGTATTTAGGTTATCCTCTTGCAATACTCATGATGTTTATTTCCGCATTATTGCCATTTAGTTATTTCAAAAAGAAAAAATGGTTATAAAGTTTGACTCAATATCAAAAAATCATCTGTATTTTTGCAATGCTTCAATTCTTTTTTCAAGCGGAGGATGGCTTGAAAAAAGGGCAAACCAGCCATCATGACTTGATATTTTCATGGCTTTAAATGCAGGCGCACGATCATCTTCTGGTGTTTTATCCATGAGTTGCTGCAAACGTTGTAATGCTTTTATCATTTTGTCTCTACCGACGTATTGAGCAGACCCCCTGTCTGCTCGAAATTCGCGATAACGCGAAAACCACATTACAATTATGGAAGCAAGGATTCCAAACAGTAGTTCAAAGATAAGAGCTACCCCATAATAAACGAAACCACCCTGTACCCCTTCATCATTATCCCTTCTGAAAAACTGCATTACAAAAAACGCAGCAATCCTGGCAAAAAAGATTACAAAGGTATTTACCACACCTTGAATTAAGGTAAGAGTTACCATATCTCCATTAGCAACATGAGAAATCTCATGTCCTAAAACACCCTGTATTTCTTCTTCATTCATTGCATTGAGCAAACCTGTTGAAACAGCTACAAGGGCCTTGTTTTTATTCCATCCGGTAGCAAAAGCATTGGGCTCTGGGCTATCGTAGATTCCAACATCAGGCATTCCAATGTTTCTTTTTTGAGCTAAAGATCGCACTTCATTCATTAACCACAATTCTGATTCAGTTGTTGGCTTCTCAATAAGCTGAACATTAAAAGCATGGATTGCCATCCATTTCGAAATAAAAAGTGAGATAAATGAGCCTGTGAAGCCAATAATTGCGGCAAAAATTAACAAGGATTGATAATTTAAACCATATTGCGTCAAGTATGGGCTAACGTTGAATATACTTAGTATAAAAGAAATGACTAAGATTATAGCCAGGTTTGTAACAAGAAATAGAACAATTCTTTTAAACATAGCATTATTCCTCTTTTCTTAGACCTCTAATTATTAGATCTCTTCTTTATTTTAATTATAGATTGTTCTACGATTTTGGCATGTTTATTTTTTACCACGTCCATATAAGATGACTTCTTTTCAAACTCGGGGAGAGGACGCACTTATAGGAATACATCGATAAATACTATTTTAAAATTAGGATACACCTGTATCCGCTAACAAATTTGGAATAATGAAATTAAATGTGCCATATTAATAATCTGTTGTATTTTTATAAATTAAAAGGAGCTTTTTTATGAATTATGTGGATGGATTTGTTGCTGCAGTACCAAAAGTAAATAAAACACAATACATTGAACATGCGACAAAAGCTGCTGTGGTCTTTAAAGAACATGGTGCCTTACAATTGGTTGAGTGCTGGGGGGATGATGTTCCAGAGGGCAAAATTACTTCGTTTCCAATGGCAGTCAAGTGCGAAGAAGATGAAATAGTCGTTTTTTCGTGGATTCTTTGGCCATCAAAAGAAGTTCGTGATGAGGGAATGAAAAAAGTCATGGAAGATCCCCGATTAAAACCAGATATTAATCCCATGCCTTTTGATGGCAAGCGATTGATTTATGGAGGATTTAATATGGTTGTTAAGGTCTAACAGGTTGCAATATCATAATTTATTTTTCTTTAGCACAAAAGCATCAGCTTTTGCTAATCCTGTTTTGATAACCGATTTTACTCACACCGGATGCATTATTGGATAAGAAAATTTACTAACATAGTTCTAGGCAAATTTTAAGATTTTTTAAAGAGTTTTCAGTTTTTGAAAATATTAGAAACAAAGATCTTAGTAGCATTTACCCTCCGAGCTTTAGACGAGGGCAAGTCAATGAGGCGAAAGCGTTTATATATAAGCCGAGTGAGCTTGCAACGCAGTATAAAGTTTAGTGGGAAGTATATATTATATCATTCATTTTATCCGGAGAATTTAAATGCCTGGTCCCTACAATACACATGTAATAGTGAATGTATTCCGCTCGATTGTTCAATTAGCCTCCCAAAATCCAGAATTATTAAATACCCCAGGGGTTTTTCGAGTCGCGGGAGCTAAAGAAGAGTCACAAAGATTACTTGATCAACTTATCCTTAAACAATTTGATGTGGATATTCTAAGCCATTATGTATATGAAAATAATAAAGTAGATGGTTTGAATCTTCACAACATTTTAGGAATGATACCTGCTGTTTTTAAAGATAGCCCAATATTAGATTCTGCAGATAGCCAACTTGTCATCTTCTCTAAAAAATTAAAGTCTTTATTGAAAGCTCAAAATGAAGAAAATCTTATTAAGGCAGCTGAATTATTCGATGAATTTATTCATAATCTCTTACTTTCGAAAAGAATTGATCATCAACGTGCAGGAGAAATTCTTGATCATTACTGCTATTTAATGCACCAAGCGGGTACATTCCAGGATACCAATCTCATGACGTACAATAATCTCGCTATTATTATGGCTCCACGCTTGACCGAAGTTTTAGATCTCTTCCTTGAAACAGATTTTTTGGGGCTAAGTGGATTTATAAGCCAGTTAACTCCAGTATTAGAAAATTACATTACGGATGAAAAGTGGAACTATGATTTTAAAGAGCGCCATACTGATAAATTGAAGCATCTAGCAAACACTAGACATTCTATATGTGAACAGTTGGAGCATATGAAAGAAGCCTCCAGAGAAGCAGTAACGGTTCCCATGAAAAGTATGATGCTGCAAACATCGACACTCAAAATCCAGATTGAGGCTATAGAAAAAAAATTACAAGATCATTCCATTAAAAGAAAAGCCAAGAAAGAATTAAGTAAACAATTAAAACCATTAAAAGAGGAAATGAATGAACTTAACCTCAAGATTTCTGAATTAATTCCTAAAATTTCAATAATGAATCGTGGATGTCAAACAATACAGGAAGAAATCAATCTTATATCTCTTTCTGAGGAGGGAGTCAAAACAGTAAGGGATAAATCCAGTGGTTCAAATTTGACCCGATTCAGCATTTTTGAGCCTGGGAGCAGCACGCACCCATCTGCTTTTTTATTTCC
Source organism: Legionella parisiensis (assembly GCF_001467945.1). Lineage (GTDB taxonomy): Bacteria > Pseudomonadota > Gammaproteobacteria > Legionellales > Legionellaceae > Legionella > Legionella parisiensis. The sequence goes on along the minus strand of NZ_LNYQ01000013.1, from coordinate 810,232 downwards.
TATTCTAGAAGAAGGTGAGGTTGTTGAGGACGAGGAAACTGATTATGAAGAGCAGCATGCTGGTAGTTTAGTAAACTCAAAGTAAGATGTATTTTTCTCTCAAGCCAAAGGCTTGAGAGAACTTTGCAGCGAATAAATGCAGAAGAAACACTCCTCTTATTTAAGGACCACCACCCCGTAACAGCAATACAATAATCAAAATAACAAGAATTAAGCCTATACCACCACTAGGATAATATCCCCAACCACTACTATATGGCCAAGTAGGTAGTACCGCGAGCAAAAGAACAATTAAGACAATTAATAGAAGTAGGTCCATAGCAAATTCCTTTTTTAATAATGGTGTTCTAACTATAGATTATAATTTATCAGTTTGCTTTTTTTTGAATCATTTATTAACTGAGCCACTCTCAAAAATCACTGAACTTCTAGAAACAATTTATTCCATGATTAATTTGATTTACTATACATCCCACCTCTCAGGAGGGCTGTGAAAAATATTAAATTATATATATTTTTTATTTTTTCATAGTTTTTAAATAGGTATTTCCAAATATTATTTAAGGGGTTCTATAAATGCGTAAATTATTGATATCGTTTTTGTCCATCCTATTTACACTATCCTATGCAACTCTAGCTAATAGTTATGGTGTTCACGAAGACCATCCCTATGATTTTGTGGTTACAAAAGATGTTTATAAGTTTTCTGAAATTTATCAGATTAAATCCCTCCAAAAAGAGACCTATCCTGGATCAGTAAAGAAAAGCGCATTTCGTATCCGCACAAATTATGATTTATCCAATAAAGATGGATGGCAAGCTACGGGTATTACACGAATCATTTCCTTAGGTTCTTTATATCCCTGGGCCAAAGAGATTGATATATATGATACTCGGGGCGTGCAAATTGGCTTTATTGATGGCAATTTAGCAACTCTTGAATCTGCGAAATTTACTATTTATGACTATGATGAAGCAGGAAAAGCGACTGAAATTGGCTTTGCTTACGCAAATCCAAGCTTTGACCGATTTGTCATTTTATCATCAACTAACAACCCCCACCCAATTGCCGAATTCAATCGAAACTTTGGCGACAAAAGCTGGAGTGTTTCTGTACACTATCCTGAAAAAATTGATGACCGCATCGTTCGAATTTTTGCCGGTTTTGTGATTGACTATGAAGATAAGTTTTTAGCTGGACCAGAAGATTCAGAAGATGATGAAATTAGCCAATAATTAATGAGTAACGATTGGGTAAATTACCCATGGTCTTCAAACTAAGACTATGTAGTGTTTTATTTTAATTCAATGCAAATCATTCATCCCCGCATAGGCGGGGATTCATCTTATATATTGACAATGTGCCCCAGCTTTGATGGATTCCTGCCTTCGCAGGAATGACTACGTCAGCTGTTTCACCTCTATATTAGCAAAAACAGATAATGATGCTCCGATACATAATCGTTGCTGGGCTTTTCAGCCCATAATCGTCAAGCTAAGAGTATTTGGTGTTTCGTTTTACTCAATTGGCAAGTAACTCATCATCTCTGTGCAGGCGGAGATCCATTTTTATATTGGCAATTTGCCCACAACATTACCCTTCGCAGGAATGACAACAACCATGAGTAAATTACCCAATCTTTTAAACTCTATCAAAACCTCACATCAATGACATTGACGCATCTTTAACGGCATTTTTGTCCATGACATTCAAATGCTCCGTATCGCCTTTGAGGCTCTCTTCTTTCTGTTTTATCATTTCATCCATTTCTTTGACAAAATGATGTATTTCAGTCAGCATAAAATGACGCTTTTTATACTTTACATAACTAAGATACTGTAAAGCAATTTCTCTACATTTCTCTGGAGTAAATATTTTATTACCTTCAAGCCCCTCTTGATACATTTGCCTCATCGCTTTAGCTACTTTGGGACCACTCTGTTTACCTTCGGAAATATAGCGAGCAATTTCCTGAGGATACGTTTTTCGCAGAGATTCTTCTGGTTTTTTAAATAAAGTATGATGAGAGAATATACTTAAAGAAGCTATTCCAGCTTGTTTCGAGAGTAGTTCTTTATCAGAAGGTTGCATAGGAGTTAACTCTTTGCTTTCAGAGCTCATTGGTTTGTCTGCTAAAAATTTAGGGGTACACTCGATAAACGCAGAAAGAAAATTTCCAAGAAGCAGTCTCCAGGAAGAATCGCTCCCTGTTTTAATTATTAACTTACCAACAAGCTGAAAGACAGACTCCATCGCTTTTTCTTTCATTGCATAACTTGGGTTAGCATAAATTAAATCCACTTGCTTTATTAAAGTAGATAGCAAATCTTGTGCAATCGGATCCTTTTCGATTACAATTTTAGAATGCATGACACGCAGTTCATCAAGTATCTCGAAAAGGTTTTGTTCTTTATCTGTTAATGTTGTTGTGAATATTGAATCAGGAACTGTAGAAGTCCAATGAATATCACTTCGATTATTCAAAATCATATCCGGGCTTCTGGATTGAAAAAAAGGACTGCTGCCATTTCTATGAATATGTAACACGATCTCCGTATCGTAAAACGCATCAACAGTACCCTTTTCGTTTCGCACCATACGCTCACCTTGTATTGCACGGTGTAAAACTAAAAGAGTTTCTTCTGAACCCCATACATATTCTTTTTGTAAATGTTCTTTGTACAGGTTCAAATATTTTTCATTCTCTGCTAAAAAGTAGTGAACTGTTTCATCTCTTAAAATATTATCAAAAAGTTTTTCTTTATAAACCTTAATTTCTTCTTCAGTAAACTGTTTCTCTTCCTTTTTGAGTTCTTCTACCTTTATAGCCCATAGGCGATTAAACTCCTCTATAATATGTGGCACTCTTCCAATTGCATGCTCTGTCATCCCGCGATCGGTGCCACTCATCTTATATATTTCAGCTGCAGTATAATCGGGATTAGTAAATCCATGATCAATTAGCTGATGCAGTTCTGAACCGTTCTCAAGCAGTGCTTGTCGGAAACAAAATTCCAAGCCGTATTTCGCTGAAGAAAATAAGGGTGAATCATGAGGAGACAATTTAAACTCTCGTATTGTATATTCAGCTGCCAAATCTCGAGTAGCTTTTCCAAGAACAGGTTCAATAATGGTTTTGATTTCACGTGATGTAAATTGATAATTAGGATTCTTAGACAATAATGTTCGCAAAAGAACTTTATCATCTTCTTTAAGCTTTAACTTGTTAAAAATATTTTCTGTAATATCAGGAGCATTTTTAGCTCGTAAATAATACATTAGAGAAATGCTATATGCGTAGTACATACAGTTGCCTTTACCACTATTATCAACATCAAACATATTGGCTCCTTTTTTTGTTTTTATATTCCTTGACGTTTTTTATGTGAGTTACATTGTATTTATTAATCCCCCTTGTATAAGGGGAAAGACTACTTAAGTTTTTCTATTGCCAATGGACTCTTAACCCTCTGTACCAAGTACAGTAAGGTTTTATGATTGGATAAACTATCTTTTTGTGTGGTGGGAACGAAACACTTTGACATAACATTAGTCCCTTAGTTTTTATTTCGCTTAACTTGTAATCTATACGATCAAAATGGCACGCGCAATACTTTCACGCCATTATCAGATCAAAAAGTATTATTTGTAGTAGTCGTTTATATTTATGCGAATTTTTTGACTGAGACATTAGGTAAAAATAGACAAAATTCACCATTTATTTGCCAGGTTTAACCGCCCTGAAAATGGTTCATTTTGTCCTAAAACAACAGATTACATTCTATAGGTTAATTCAGGATGAGCTTCTGAATAGCCAGGAATATTCTCCTTATTTATTATTTTATCCTTGGAATAGATTATATTTAAATTTCTTCGATCCATTTTTTTACCTTCAAGATCCACAAAATGGGCTTCCATATTGTATATATGCAACGTGACGCTCATCCCTATTCCTAAAGCTTTTCTTCGTTTGAGTTGATGAACAAAAACCCCACTTAAGTCATCACGATTGCAGTGAAAGGGATAACGATCAACACGATTCACGAGTCGTGCAGTGCATGCAGTAGTAGGTTGGTAATATTTTTCGGATATAGGCCCCTCTAGAACAGTAACTGTGCCTTTATATTTGTGATCATGAATTGTTGTTTTTTGCTTAGGCGCAAATGCAAATACCCAAATCGAGAATGGATTAGATGTATCAGTATGATCATAAAGAAGATATCGGCCAACACCACTTGGCATCTCAGTAGTTGGATCAGCAGGCTTATAGACACTGTGATCCAGTTTTAGTGTGCCTTCTGCAAGTTGCTGAGTTAAGAAAGTTGAAACCGTCTCATAAGTTACTACTTCTAATCCATTAATTGCCTTGATTATTTTTTCTCTATTGTGTTTTATTCCATCAATTTTTTTAAACATATCTCATTCCTTACTTATCCTGCACCGCTCATTCAATTGTTCTCATCATTGTTCAAGTGTGCTGGATACTGTTAATCCGCTAGATGAGACTGAATGATCCTGGCTAGGGTTGTTATTAACAAATAAAGCTCCTGAATTATGTCGACTAAAAAAAAGTGACCTGTTTATCATTTGAGGTTTCACCTCTCCTACTTTATTAAATAGGACATTAACCAAGTGAATTGCCTCATTTAAAATAGTTGATTTTTTCGATGTGTCAAATGTTTTTAAAGCATCATATAGAATGATATGTGCTTGCTCTGTTAAAGAACTATCCGATAAACGCACCATTAACGCATGGGTATAAAAAATGCTTAATGCCTCACCTGAAACATCAGTGCACTCCTCCCTTTTTCTGTCATAAAAATTTTTTAAGACAAGCAGGTCATCAAGAGGTAATTCTTCACTTTGGGATTCTACTATTGCTTGCCAAAGGATTTTATCAGTTGAGATTTTTTCATAGAGCATACATTCCTTAACATCAGTCTCTTTTTTATCAGTTTGTGCTACGAAATTGTTCTTTTCCTCTAAAGAGTCATTATTATTTTCTAAAAGTTGTTCATTCAATTGCAATTGCTCCAGCTCTTCCAACTTAAGACTGTGCCGGCGCTGCAAACCTCTAAAGTCATCCTGAATTTGATTTAAGAGCGCAGCAAGCTCCTTTTGCAAAAACTCTGGTAGACTCTCAAAAAGACTATTTAATTTATCCACTACAAGCTTTTTTGTAGCGAGTTGGGATATCGATAGCGATTCACTGACCAAAGTTAAAAATAAGGTATAATCTGCATGACATTTTCGTAATTTAACAAGGTAATCATCTATTTTCTCTTGGTAGAATATCTCGTACTCTTCAGTTAAAGCCTGATTCATACGCTCCCAAAGCTCAGGATTTTTTAGAACTATTCCGATGAGCAAACTGGAATTTATAAATTCCATTTCATTGAGACAAACTCGTGCAAGTTGTGTTCCTGACATTGACAAAAGCATATCTTGCACCTCTTTCAAAAACAGAGTGTGAGTTGCGTTGAAATCATGTAGATACATTTTTAAAGCATCAAACAGAAAATGAATTGCAGATGCACTGGCAAGCATTGTTGTGGCTTGAGTACTTTGTATCACTCTAATCGTAATAATGGCATTAAAACTCGTAGTTAACACAGCTTCAACCAGCTGCCGGTGAGGCTTTTTATAAGAAATACTTGGTGCTGTATCAGAAGAGGTCGGTTTTAAGTCCATGTCTAAAGCAAACTGATTTCGGAAAGAATGACTTATTGATAAATGCCGCACCTCATCCTCTACAGTGCCATCATAGTGTAGGAGTAACTCCAATTGCTCCACTTGACGCAATAAAGCGTCCATAAAAAAATTATATTGTTTCACTAACTTAGTACGATCAATGCTGTTAAAATCAAAAATACTTCGTTCATCGGTTAAAGAAAGTATATTGAGCCAAATGCTCATTTGTTGATTAAAAGGAATAACAATATTAACTGGTAATCCAATAGCTGTTGGTATGCTTTCTGCATACATAACTTGCGGTAAGTCTGCTTCAACTGCACTATCTGGAAAATCCTGAAGAGTAGTCATCTTGTCTAATCGATTGAATAAAATATGTGCCAAATCAACTGCAAATTGCTGATCTTCCACACCAAAATTGATTTTTCCAAAAGACTCAATACATAAATATTGTGCTAACTCTAACTTAGTCTTGTTATCAACTAAATGTACTGGGAGTTGTCTTAAAACAGAGTTAATTATTTCAACAAACAATGATTCATTGACCTTTTTTTGTAATAGGAACGCCTGTTCAGCAATAGCAGGAAACAATCCTTTTATTTTTTTGTAATTGAGAAAATATCCCTTCGTATATCCTTTGGGATTAAACCATCCTTGATACTCGAATGGATTCAAAAGATTTTCATTATTCTTTTTATGACCGTAATAACGGAATGCAGCGCCCCAATCAATGCGCGCAAATTGAATAAACATCATCTCAACTGAGGACAGGACATCCAAGCAAACCACATTCCCGCTGTGCACACTGTTATCCCCGAAAAGCAAAGAAAACATCAATGCGATCGCAAGACCAAAATATGATTTTAATTGGGTCAGTAATAAGTAGGATTGGGGACCGTAAAACATCTCCACTAAAGGATCTCTATCGGAACCATCTCGATAGCCTGTGCCAATGATTTTATATAACTCTTTAAATTCAATTTTAGGTTGAATCAGTCCATAACTGCCATCTTCAAATTGAATCAGTTGAGCAGTAATGAATGATGCATGATATATCTTATCAATCAATTGACGGCGTATAAATTCTTGCAGCAACAAACCCGCAAACAGTTCTGTGAACAATTCTTTGGGATCATTAGGTTTTTTTATAAAATATTCCACTCCATCGGAATCACGATAAAAACCATCGACTTCCCCTTGATTTTTACCGCTCTTCTTATTTTTAAACTTGGTTAATACTTTCCCTTTATAAATTAGCATCCCTAACCCAAACAAGAATTCCATGCACATCATTTTTATCATTTATTAAGCGTTTGAGAAAGTTTTATAACACTATGATGTTAAATAATTAGCTGAATAAAAAAACTGCTTTATTAAAAAGAAGCTCACCGATTGTGGGTAAGCCAGTTTTTCCATTGGAATATGCGATAAGTCCTTGATCTATTAAAGGAATAATTTCAATTTTCCTAAAATTATTTTTAATTCGATCACGGTAAATTATCTTCATTTTTAAGCCGTAATTGATTTTTAGAGATACGACAGTGAATTATTTTTTTATTCATTCCAATCTAAATTAGACTTTTATATAAAAATTATATCGCAACAATAATAAATCTGGATTTATAGAGTTATCCTTTTGAATTCGCGTATCATATAATAAAAATCCGGGAATAATCGTTAGACTGCAGCATATAACATAAAAACAATGCAAGATGATTAATAAAGAAAAATGGGATAAGTTAACCAACTTAATGATTCAACTTCACATTAGAGATGATGATCTCGTCGAAAAATTTATCGTTGGCAGTGGTAAAGGAGGTCAAAAGCTACATAAAACCGCCTCGACAGTTTATTTGAAACATATACCTTCCGGTTTGGAAATCAAATGTCAGGAATCCAGGAGCCGTGAAGACAATCGATATTTTGCAAGAATACGGCTTTGTGAAAAATTACATTCAATTGTGAGTGACGAAAAAACAAAAGAACAGCAAAAAATTGAAAAATTAAAACGACAAAAGAAAAGACGCTCAAGACGCGCCAAGCAGAAAATTCTGGAAGAAAAATCCAGACAAAGCGAGATAAAGATACTTAGAAAAAAACCTATATCCTATCAATAAACATTTTCACCCCCCACCGAGAGTAACTATTGTGTTTTTCAGCTGCTCTACATGAAATATTTTGCTAATATATACAAATAAACTATTTTTTATACAAAAGTAGTTCTTTTCATTTTGGAGAAAATCAATGACTAAAAAGGTACCCAAAAATTTTGGAAAGTCGATAGACTGGACTGTAACTACAGACAAAAAACAAATAAATTCATTGAATAAAAATACACGAACTATTGCCAAGCAGTTGGACGAGAATCCATTACCAGATAAAAACCAATTAAATCCAAAGAAAAAACAATAACATACACGTTTTATTTATCTGCAACAAATAAAACTTGCATATTTTTTATAAAAACTTATCATAACTAATACGCTGTTTTATTTAAAAAGGATTTTATAGATGATGTTATTTAGACGATTCACTACTTCTTCTCTCCCTAAAACGATTAAGCCCACCCCCCCTACTAACCGTTTTTTCAAAGATATAAATTGGTCAATAGTCAGAAGAAATGAGACAGAATCAGAATTAAGTAAACCCGTTAAAACGATTGTGAACGAGCTTGAAAATACCTCATCAGCGGATGCCCAAGGCCCTACTCCGAGATTTAAATAATATTCGATTCAAAGCTGAGACAGGATTCCTCCCTGGAATCCTTTTCATATTATTTTGTAGCTGTTTGCAGTGAATTTTGAGATGTTAAACTCTCCAATACTTCAAAATGCTCAGGAGCATCAGATTTTAATTCTGCAAAATCTGCTTCAGCTTGCACATCGAGCGCTCCATCCTGAACAGTGGCGACAATATTTTTCTTAAGATTATTAATTGAAGTTGAAGTAACTCCTTGTCGAACAAATGCAATTCTAGCGGATCCGAATTTACTTGGGTCAATTACTCTTGCCACACTCGTCGCAATCGAAATATCTGCGCCTTTAAATAGTTCATCTGCAGAGGTTGCTTTGCTATTGAGTTGGCTTTGATTAATGAAATCGACATATTGCAAAAGATTGATTACATAGATGGTATTAGTCTCACAATCTACTACTATAGCGGGCTTATTATCTCCTGACTCCTGTGAGTCTTTTCCTTTCTCTTTACTGAACTTTTTCACAATCGCCAACTCATTATTTACCACACTGATAATCACCTTTTTGGATTGGTTTTCTTGAATGACTAATGGAAAACGCTCACTAACACTGCGGTAAGAATTCAATACATATTCAGGCGGAGTAATAAAATCATTATTTGAAATACCCCTTTGAATCACGCCATCGACCGCATTTTCAGGTTTTCTTGTCGAAATAGTTATTAAATAAGTACCATCCTTTTTTAAGCCGATGTCAAGCCACTTAGGCCAAATGTTACACATCTCTTTGAATACATTAGGCACTCGTTTATGTTTATCCATACGGCGTGTTAAGAACTCACCACTCATATTGTAAGTCACCACTGCTTCGTCATGCGTCAAGGCACCAATATACTTTTTTTGAGCTCCTTTCACACATTCATCTCCGTAATAGATTGTTCGTTTTCTATCAACGGTAAGAAGAGCCAGCTCATCTAATGCGTATCCGGTTTGCTGTTGTAATTGCAAAGCAAAACTCTCTGTTGTAATGGATTTGCCACTACCAGGTCCACCCGCCATCAAAACAGTGAAACGGTCAGGATAACTTTTAGGTGCTTCTTCTTGGACACCAATAAATGTCTGTGCCTTCATTGCTGAAACTAGAGGTAATGATTCATATTTAGCTTGCTTAAGAAGTGTTTCAATTACCCGTTCTGAAAGAGTATATATTCGCTTATCTATGTCACCTTTTAGAAATTCATCTGCTAAGTGAATCATAGCTAACTCAGTTAGCATAGGGTCTGATCCGTCAATTACTCCTTTTTCTTTCCGTTTTAAAAGCTCTGCTTTAAGTTTAGTAAAATGCATATGAACATAAAGATGTTTCTGTTTGCATGGATCCTGAAGCACATCATATACCCAATTCAAATATTTCTGTCGTTCAGACACCATACTTATTTGCGGTATCACCGGTAAAATATGTTCTCTATGAAAATTGCGGACAAAAACGCCAAAATCATTATTTTGAGCAGGCGTTTTTAACAATAAAGGAATTAAAGCTCCTGTTATTTGTAAAGAACGGCGTGGCGGTTCAAACAGCAATAAATCACCAATAGATTGACCATTGTGACCTTTGTAGCGGCCAAAACCTTTTTGTTTCAGTGCGAGTTCATCTTTTTTTTGTACCGAATATTTTAATGCTGTAAATTCAACAGAAGGATCGCTAAATACTTCTGGATATGAACCTTTTCCTGACTCAAGCACTGAAGCAATATCACAAGATCCATCATTGAACTGTTTCCAATTGTATTGAGAATAATAACGAACGATATGTGTATTGCCACCTACAGAGATAGTTCTATTGGTACATCTAGTTCTTGCATGCCAAACTGTTCTACTCAACATCGTTTTACTTCCTAATTTTCACGTCTTACAAAAATTTGGATTACATTTTACACAAAACATCTTAACCAAATATTAAGCATCAAGATATTTTATAGCTCATATATGGTATGATAGTACTGATTTTGAACATAAGATAGTTATTTGACTATCCGCCGATGTGAGCGGCTAGTAGGGTGATGATAAAAACTGGGACTCATTTAACGTTTCGTTAGAAAAAACAGTTAATATTGGGAATCAGAAAATTATCTCTGAGGAAGTTACCATTTTATTCTATAGGATTCCCCCTCAACCAACTGCTCAGAAGGTTTCTCAATTTTCCGTGAAATTTCTTGATGTCTAATTAAAAACCTAAGACTCTCATCAAGGAATGGCTTCCTTTTATCCAAACCTTCTTTTTCACCTTGCTTTCCAAGCAGCTCTTTAAGCTTAATATCATAGGCTGCTTTTAGTACGGATAATACCTGTTCATGGGCCTTCGTTTCATCTGATTTCCCTTTAAAGAAAGTTATACCTGACTGCGGTAAATAATCCTTAGGGGTGCGAATATCATTTGCTTTGATTTTTATATATAAATCATTCAGTTGCGCCATTGCAGTTAAAGGATCAGTACTCAATTTCTTCATCAATCCTTTTTTAAAGGTCTTAGGGCGATTAAAAATAGAGTCAGAGCTTGATTTCTCAAGAAATCCAGCAGCTGAAGACACATTAGGATGAGCTCCCTCTTTCATCAGTTTTACGCATAAATGACAATAGTTTTTCGATAAGGCGATATCTAATATTGTTTTTTTATTCACATCCCTTGTATTTAAATCTACTTTTTCTTTTATCAGCAAATCAGTTAAATCTATAAACTTAATTTCATCTTCTTTTTCAAGGCGCCTAGGAACAAATGAGGTAGCAAGCGCATGATGCAATGGATTTCTTCCATCATTATTTTTTTGATGAAGCAAAGTGCGATCTATCGATAGAATTTGATGTATCACAGGCAAAGCACACCTACCCATAGACGCATGTAAAATGTTATTTCCATCTAAATCTTGGCAATCAGTCTTTACTCCCATATCCAATAAAATTTGCATGCATTTGAAATCTTGCATTGTAATCGTGGAATGTAAAGGAGGACATCCATGTTTATTGGGTTTATCAAGCAATTCTCTGTTTTTTTCAGCGATTAGCTTTAATAAAGCTTCTCTTGGTTCTGGACGTGTATAAAAAACATAATGCATAGGAGAGTGACCAGTCGTATCAGTTACATTTGTATTAGCGCCTTTTTTTAATAAATATGTTACTAACTTTATATTTCCACTACTAATAGCTAACATTAATGGAGTTGCATTATCTTGATTCAATGGAGTATTAATATCCATTCCTTCCTGCAAAAACTTTCCTATGAGACTTCTGCTTCCAAAACTAATAGCAAGTCTTAAAACTTCTGGATTTGAAAGAAGTTTTTCATTCTTACTAATAATTTTTTTAAATGTGTCAATATCTTTTCGAGCTACTACCATATCCAGAAGCTCTTTACTAACATCTGCACCTGCATCGAACAACACTTCGAATGTTGCTATTTTATGATTTCTATACGCTAAAGTTATTGGAGACACACCTCTGTTATCAGGTTCATTGATCTGAACATGCCCCGTGGATATTAAGATAGCTATGAGCTCTGGACTCCCATACTCTGCAGCATAATGGAATGCTGTTTTGCCCTGATTGTCCTTAACCTTTAATAGCTTAAGCGAGTCATCCTGATATGATATAGCTTTTAATATTTTCTCCATTATTTGCATATTTCCAGATTCCGCAGCGTAATGAAGAACTGTTTTGCCATCGTAATCTGGAATTGATAAATCAGCTTTTTGTGCAATAAGCTCATCAATCATTGCCATATTGTGCATCATCACAGCTAAATGCATAGGGGTTTTACCCACATAAAGTGGAGGAGCACCTTGCACTATACGCTCATTAATCTGAGACTCATTCATAGATACAACTTCTTTTATATCGCTAGGGTGGCTCAGGTAAACAGCCCCTCGATGAAGCGGATATAGGGCAGCTAATGAGTCGAGGCATTTTTTGGTATTGCTTTGCAGGGTTTTAATATCTAAATCTAAAAGATCATCTTCATGAATCTTTCTAAAAGCAGGGCTATCCAGCATTTTCATAAACTCTTCACTATCTTTCAGGCCTGGACGGTAGCCATATAAAGAAAGTCCCTGTTTACTTTTTTCAATAATCTCTACTGTATTAAAAATTGCTTCTTTAATAACAACGACTAATTCATCAGAACTATATAAATCAAAAACATTAGGCTCATAAAATGTTGCAGGCGGTAAACCTTGCTGCATCAAAAGAATATTTAATAAATTATTTACAAAGGTTCTGCCATTAGCATCCCTAAAAGGATGTAATACTTCATAATATCGAATGTGCTTGGCAATTACTTGAAGTTTTGCGTCAATGGTATGGGCGTCTTTAATTTCTTTGTTATAAGATCGCGTGATTGCTTCCAGGAACTCATCAACATTTTTTTGTACTGCGAGATAAAAATGAGTCGTATTGCTATGACCATCTTCACACATGTCTTTATATATTTTTTTAGCAAGCTCAGGTATTTCTTCAACAGTCAAATCTTTAAAATAGTTTTTATCGAACTTTGGGTAACCTAGTGATCCAATTTTTCCAGGACCAAACTCTGCTTCGCCTTTTAAAAGGAAAACTAAACCAAGGAACTCTTCGATACCTTTAATTGATGCACGGTTTGCAGGAATACCAAATGACACTGGTTCATCAATTCTAATTTCACCTGGGTTTTTGTCCTGTAACTCCTCTACTTTTTTCCCGCATTTTTTATGAATTTCCTTTATTAAATCAACACTTAATTCAAAACCCTCTCCTGCCCTATCAACTTGTAAAGCAATTGAACATAAACTTTCTAAAGCAGCATTAATAGAACCTTGTTCCCTTGATTCATAACCTTGCCAACCATTTTCTTTTGACCAAAAGCGTCCATCAACAAACAATCTCCATATTTCTTCAGGTGGATAGGCTTTTAGAAAAAAAAGTCCGGGTAGATTAGCCATAAAATTACTCATAGAAAAAGCAATCTTATATATAATAATAGACCACCATGATGTAAATAAATTCAATTTTCCGATATTTTATGGTACCTTAATTGGGCGGTTATAATATGCGCAACAATTTAAAACCTTTGCTAAACAAAATACACGTGAAATTCTGTTAAAATAGCAGCTGACTTATATCCGAGACAGTTTTCATGGTCGTAAAAAAAACCGCCCGTTCTGATTTATATAGAGTAATACAATGAGAGATAAAATCATCACAAGCAAAAAAGTTATTTTTTCACAAGCCATTGCAAGAGACACAGCCAATGACTTAGAAAATTTTTTATCGACACGATTTTATTCAGTGAATCAAAGCCATAATTGCGCTATTGTTATTGGTTCAAGTCTTGCTCATCAGTCTCAAGATATGGAACAGGATATGGTACTTGATTGTTCTGGTGCATTAGTCACTACAGATAAAGTTGGCACAATTAATGGTGCACGAGTTGTAGTCACTGATGGCTTAGGTGGAGGAACTGGCGATCAACAAGAAGATGAAATGATACATAAAGTATCTCAATCGACCTGTGAAGAATTTTTGGATAGCGACGAAAATATTGATACAACACTCGACTTAATTAGCCAAGTAACTCCTTCAAGAAAAAATATTCATGGAAGTAGGGAGCATGATGCACATGCATCCATAGCAGCTTTTATCTATAAATACCAACAAGGAGATGGATATTCTGGCGAGTTTGCAAATATCGGCGACGGCTTAATTATTGTATTAGATAAACACTATAAGATAAAAAATACCCTTTGTGCTCGTCATATCTATCGGGGATTTAATACATGGACTCCACCATCAGTTCAAACACTCACGTCGACTGCCAATAGAGATGATGTACTTGTCAGACAGACACTTGAACTTACTGAAGGTGATATTATTGTTTCAATGACCGATGGAATCTGGGGGGAATTAACATCTAGTCTGATTTCGCAAACAAAAGATCGCCGAGATATCGATATTGATCGCAAATCATTTGAAACACTTTTGCAGGAATTAAATGGTATTCCCTACCCCTCCTCATTCGATATAGCTCGAACTATCACAAATCAGGCTATTTCTCAAAGCTTGAAACGCAGGAAGACATTAGTAAAATTAATTCAAGACTTAGAAGAACAAAGCTTTCAAGAGAAGTCGATAACAACGGTTAATGACGCATTAGCTTATTTTGTTGAAATAGGCCGTCATAAAACAGCAAAGACTTTAAAGGCGATTCTTTTTGAACAAGCCTTGAATGATGGAATCACTTATTTTGATAACATAGAAATCCCGCTTGATGTAGTGATGCATGATTTAAAAAGTCGTACAGTTGGTGATTGTTCGACAATCAATGTTACTCGAATCCCTTATCATTTAGATGAACTCATACGATGTTTTATAATGTATCCTGAACAATGCCAAATTTTAACACCGCAATTAGCAGCAACTATCAAATCCGAAGCTGATTTAGAAGAGGCTTTTAAGCGTCTTTCGCTTGAAGTAATACAATCTAAAGTTGAATCTAGACTCTCCAAAGCACATTTTGAACCAGCATTTAAAAAAGAGACTCTTGATAAAACCCAAACAGTATTAACCCATTTTTTCCGCATAACAACTCACTTAGACAGTAAAAAGAGTTACCAAAAATGGCTCACGAATTTAAGTGCTTATCTAACCCACGAATCGTCACTAGAAAGAGAAGATATTAAATTATTATTATCCATGCTAGAGAACAAGATTAAACCTAAAAAAGGATTTTTTCAGACATTATTGGGAGAAAATCAAAGCAAATTATATAGAGCATTTAAACAACAAATTGAGTTGGAATTTTTAGAAAAAGATGAAAAACCGTATGGCCTTAGATCGCATTGATCTATTTATTTCATCGTATTAGTGTAAATTTATACCACTTATATATATTGGATCACCCTTTTAATAAGTTAAATTGCCACACTAATAAGATCTACGTGGGCTATACTTTGCTCATATGCCAAATCCTTTAAACGAAAAAATTGTATCGCCTCGAAAAATAATTCATGTTGACATGGATTGTTTTTATGCTGCCATTTAAATCAGGGTTAATCCCTTATTAAACAATAAACCGGGGGTAGTGGGCGGATCAGCAAACCAACGGGATGTACTATGCACCTGTAATTATGTTGCTCGAGATTATGGAATTCATTCAGCCATACCAACTGCTATAGCGTAGCCCAAATTATTTCAGATTAAGATGGAAATCCTCGACCTCATCACGAGGAGAAAATCCATCTCTATATTTAAAATGCTCACATATATGGGTAACAATTATATAAGTTGATTGTTTGCTTTTTTTTAAAATCCAAGTATGGCTTAAATCCGCGATCAGTTGTTGACTGTAAGCAGCAGGAGATTGCCAAATTTTTGCATACCAAGCCCCCTTGGTACTGAGCGTAATATGATCACCTTGGGTATCGCTTTTAATAAGTTCGCATTCAAACTTTTGATCAAAATAGATTAATTTACCTATTTGATGATCAGCAAAGCCAGCAATGCCTTTAAAGGCTATATCACTACCACGGAGAGTAACTATTAAATTTTCTGGATCAACTATCGGTAAAAAATCTGATATGGGGGCTCGTGATGCATTTAAATGATTGAATTGTTCAACTACTTTTAACGCATCTTTTTCATTATGTGTGATTTTATTCATAAATTAGTCGACTCGTTTCATATGATAGCTTGAGTGCAACGGAAACCCTGATTACGACGGTATCTAGTCTGGAGTACCGCATACGAACTGTTGCACAGCCGCAAAAATTCTTCAAACTATTTTTTCTTTTTTACTATATTACATACAGTAAAAACTTCTAATTAGTCGCTGGCGCTAAATAGCCATCACAAAGCATAATTAATGATCATATCGATTGTTTTGTGATAAGCTATGCCTGCCTCAGAGCTACAAGCCTATTATAATGCCATTGCATTAGCCATTATCAATGAGGAAGACCATGGTCTCTCCGTGATTGAAGGATTTAGAAAAAAAATACCTGCCCAAAGGAAATTACGCAAGGCAATCATTTTAATCTGCAGCACTTAATCGCAGCGTATCAGGCCTACAACAATAACTTTAATGCTTTGGGTAATTGGGACAACCGTAACTTATTTTGGCAAAAAGTGATTGGTTATGTGCGGCGGCAGATGACCGCTTATGACGCCCAAATTCATTGTTCGGATGTAAAGAGCGTATTAGATAACGAGAGTTCATTCAGTAAAACGTTTGAGTTGTCTCATGATAAGAAATTGTTCCCCTTACAGGTTGATTCTGGTCTCGGTTTCGATTTTGCTTGTTATAATTATTCCGTACTCCCGGCGCCGGTCATCGGCGTCGGAGACCGCTAGTGGGTTGAAAATTATTTGGAGAAAAAACAGATGCTCTTGCATTTATCAGCTCAAATAATTGTTCTTTATTGTGACCAAACTGCGTGCCTCATTCAGGATAACGACTATTTTCATATGACAAAGTGAAATTATTTGTGTAAAGAGCAAACGCTTATTTGATGATGTCTTACATCTTATTTGCAATATCTAAAATCATATAAGCACCTGCCGTAGACAATGATTTATGTAATAAGCGACAGTTAAATCCTTTAAAAAAAGCACTAATGCCATGCTCTCTATAAATTCCCGATGCAATTTCCCTTATTGTTGGCTTAAGTTGTTCAGTACAAGCCTGTTGCCGGCTCTTTATCACATCAAGCGGAGTCGTCGCAAAAACAACAGGAACTGAAGCAGCAGTTGCCCACAGAATCGTTGATAAAAAATTTTGTTTTTCCCGTTTGATTTTAATTGCATGATACGTCATGAATAAATAGAGCCAACTTGGGAATGCTTTTCCAAGTGTCGCCGTACTGCCAACAAAAAAGCCAGGGAATCCTCTTTGTTGATAAATAGTGTGCATTGCTTGAACAGGTTTTATAGGCTTATCCTGGCTTGCTATAGTTCTCATTTGTACTGTTTTAATATTCTCAAGCGGGCTAAGTACTAAAGTATCAAAAGTAGCCGCAGCTGCTGCTTTAAAGAAACTACCTAGAGCCATAGGAAACTGGTATTTATCAATCTCTTTTGGCATAGATGTAATCAATAACGGTCTGTATATCATTTTACTTTGTTGACGAACAATACACGACATAAGTCCTGTTGATAAATGATAGAAATTCGCACCTATGAATTGTTTTGTAACAGAATAAGAACTTTGGTACAGATTTGTTTGAATTGCAACCTTAAGTCTTTCTGCCGGATGTCCTATTAAAGTGGTGAGTCCTGTATAACTGACGCTAAAAGCATAAGCATCCCAAAGCGTCTTTTTCTCTTTTTTTTCTTGACTCATAAATACTACACCCTTCTTTATAATAAACGCGCGATCCTACCATAATGCTCCTTTTTAAGGCACTAAGTTTTTTATTGGAAAATAATTTCCATTGAGTGTTATTGTTCATGAAAAAACACCGCAGTTTTAACTTGGAAACAATATAAATCGTCCATTGAAATTTATTGTTTTCTTCATGATTTTAACAATTAAAATGTAGCAAATTTGAATTTCATTAATTAGTATGTGTCTCTTGCCTTAAAAAAATGAATTAGAAAAGCTGCGCTGTATTACATAAAAATGAGCATGATGACCTAAGTTGCGTATATTAATGCAACCACTCATCCCCATTTTAAATAGCATTTCTTATTGTTGAAATTATTACTACTAAAGGGAACATTAGAGTGAAAATGAACCAATTCCAATTAGCAAGCACTTTATTTTTAATGATGAGCCAGACCTATGCAGGTAATCCTGTGCTTCATTTTCTGGATAAACCTTTCCCCGCAAGGATTTCTACATTAGGAGGAAGTGCCACTTCTACATATATCTTTACCAATAATCTTCCTTTTGCATTTAAAAAACCATTTCAGGTATTCCCGATCCTATGCCCATCCCCTAATCAAGAATGTACTGCCACTGGAGTAGACTTTCAGTTCAACGATCAATGTACAGGAAAAAAACTGCAACCTAATGAAAGCTGTAGCTATAGCATTACCATAACACCTGGCAGTATTGGCCGAAAAACGGTTTTAGTAGGTTACACTGGGTATGATAATAACGTAGTTCACGTTCAACCCGCGTTAACAACAGTAGCAACAACAGCTCCAGCGGGTATTCTAGGGACAACCAACTTTCCATCGGCTCAACCTTTACCAAGTCAAACCTTTGCCAATACAAATTATACGGTAACTTTTACGTTTACAAATTATGATGCTTCAACAGTCAGTTTTACACAAAATATAACGCAAAATAATAATCCGCTCCATCCCAATTTCACAATCACTAGCAACAGTTGCGTTCCATCGGGAACAACTGGAACCTTAGCAAGCGGTGCTCAATGTAGTATTGTCGGCATATTCAATTCGCCTGCTAATGGCACGTTTAACCTCGCAGCTGAATTACTTGGCAACCTAAACTCCAATAAACTTAGCACCTCCACCACAGTACAATCCTTTTCATTCAATCAACTGATCGGTGTTGATTATAATCCTAATCATTATACCAATAACTATCCATTCAATTTCCACGATGTTTTCTATACGGGCACACTAAATAATTCCGCTGCAACTAATGTTTATGCAGAGCTTCAACAATTGCAGAATGCTGGTTTTACCACAGTTCGCTCCTATCAAACCGAACCATACAGTTGGATAGACATTATTAAGCAAGCAAACGCTTTGGGAATGAAAGTTATTTATGAGGCAGTGATTCCTCAACAACCCAGTGACAGCATGTATCCTGGATGTCCATTAGGTGCTCAAGATTATATTCCCTGCGCTCAAGCCACTTTAACCTCAGTGATTCAGGCAGTGACCCCTGCTGTATTTAATAAGACCGTCATCCTTGTTTTTGCGGGACATGAAAATTACTGCAACGCAGGCAATATGATTCCGCCATGCACGGGCACTTCAAATGTTACTTATTTAACAAGTGCAGTATCTGCTTTAAGAGCCACATTGACTGCACAAGGTTTCACAACCCCTGTTAGTTCCGCAGTCCTTAGTGGTAATTTCGTCACACCAAGCCCTGCAATTTCCACCGATATGCAAACATTGATAAATTCTTATTCTTCTACAGCTCCCTTGGCCTTCGATCCCTACCCCTTTCAATTTGGTGTAGCTCCAGCAACAGCAGCAGTATGGACACCTCCATTAAGCTCAACAGTACAAAAGACCAATTCACTCGCATGGGATTACATAAAAGTGGTAGGGTCAACGACCCCTCCTGCTTTACCCACGTCAAACCCACAACCCTTTTATACATCGGGACGTGTTCTATTGGCAGCAGAAACAGGTTGGGCAACAGCGGGAACTACTGCAGGATATGCATGTAACTCTCCTGGCCCATGTGTACCATCAGTACCCAATGCTACTGCTTATTTCCGAACTCTTTATCAATTGAACACAAACAATTTTGTCAAGACATCGGGATATAAGATAGGAGCTCTTGCCTTTGAGGCCTATGATGAACCCGCAAAAGCAGGCCCTACAGCAGAACAAAATTACGGCCTTTTTAACTCCAATTGTGTTCAAAAAAGTGCAGGTCTTATTCCAGATAATAAGATGGTGTCTGCAACGGGATGTCAAGGATTTACAAATGGCACTCTATTAACCATATTTGGTACGACTCCTCCTACCCAGTCATCATTTAAGGTGCGAATTACTTACCCATCGGGACAACATCCAACCATTAATGTGACGATACCTGCAAATTCTGGACTAGCTCCTAATATAAGTACGGTAACTCCGTGGCCACAGTTTTTGATTTATCGTGGTGCCAAGATTACTGTCTCCTCGACCACCAGCAATCAAGCATGCACAACTACTGCCACAGCAGTTACCGCATCTCCTTCTTCAATTACTTTCGGACCTGTAACCTGCACTACTCCCCCCCCGAGCAACATGGGATGCTTTGGTCTGGGATGCCAATTATCTAATCCTTTTTAAGCTAGAACTACGATAAGTAATTATTAATATGACAAATGTTGGGCCGATTCGCCCAACACTTTGCCTTATTCTATTATTTTTTATCTTTTCACAAAGATTTCTTTAATGTTCAAACGCTATAATTTGCATTAGTTTATCGACCACAGATAAGAACAATTAACAACCACACTGCCCCAATACTTGACACAATAAGGTATAATTAGGTATTATAATGCGCACTCTGATCAACAAAGAAACACTAAGCGAGATATATACTATGGAATCAAAATTTTTTAACGACAAATCTATTCCCAAACCCAGCAAAGAAGCTTTTCATATATTAACTAACTCTTCGGATTTGAAAGAAATTGAATCTATTTTATTTCACTTTAAACAATTGGTTAATATTAGTAAAAGTGTACTCACCTCTCATACACGTCAAAATTCAAAAATAACTGACAATCGAGAGTTTATCGAGAATATGGAAAATCGCTTTCAGAAACTTCAAGATGCTGTAAGCACCGGGAAACCTTATCAATCTTTATTTGGTGATGTGTGTGCGTTAAAAGAGGATCTGCAAGTAATTTTAGGATATTATGATTCTCAGATTCGACAAAAGCAGCCCATTGCAAAAAGCTATCTTCGACAGGCTCAAAGGAAAGACAGTAAAATCGAATCATTGGCCGCTGGAATTGCATCTCAAGAAAAATCTTTACTTGATACAGATGAGTCCAACATTTTGGCTAAGTACACCCTTAATTTTTGTGCAGCCGATATTATGCAGCAAGATATGGAAATGATTTGCGACATCGTTATGAAACCCTACTTAGCCGATCATAGTAATGAGGCTGGATTTTCCTATATCTAATCCAATTTTAGTAAGAAAGTACCAAAATATTTTGGTACTTTTTGTTCCTGTCACCTACTCTCTATATACGAACATCAAAAAAACATTCGATTATTGACACGTTGCTAATGGAAAAAGAATAAGGTGAGTTAAATGTATAAAAAAAGCTTACGATTTATTATTTTTGTGTCTCTTTTTATTCCTTTGCAATGTGCCAATGCAACTTCAGAAGTAATAAAACAGAGAATTGATAATGCAGTCGCCATTTTTATGCAGAAAAACAATGTCCCTGGATTAGCATTAGCTGTACTCAAAGATGGCAAGCCTCTCCTCATAAAAGGATATGGTTATGCCAATATTGAAACAAAAGACCCTGTAGATGCAGAAACACTATTTGGTATTGGCTCCGTTTCTAAAGTCATCACTGCTTTTGCACTGATGACCCTGGTACAACAAGGGAAGGTAGACTTAAATCATTCTGTTTTGGACTACGTATCCGGAGCACCGAAACAATGGCAGAGTGTGACGATTCAGCAATTACTTTCACATTCTAGTGGTATTCCTCAGCATCAAGGGCCGCATCTTCCTTGGATTAATGTATGGAACGACTTAGCTAAAAAACCCATGCAATTTACACCGGGATCAGCAACTACCTATAATAATTTCGCCTACAGAGTGTTAGGACGTGTCATTGAAAATGTGAGCCACCAAACTTTAGGTGATTATTTATCAAATACCATTTTTAACCCTTTAGAGATGTATCATACTGGTTTTCCTAATGCACTTTTTCCTCCAAATCTGGCAACAGGATATCAATCAAAAGAAGGCAAAATTACTCCTAACCCTAATCAAAATCCATGGCGTCAAATGTGGGGCTCGGGTGGTATCGTATCGAATATCAGCGATATGGCAAAATGGGATAACGCCATGTCGGCCGGAAAAATCTTAACACCCGCAGCCTATCGTCAAATGTGGACACCTGTCTTTTTAAAAAATGGTACACTTGCAGGTCAAAAAAATTGGGCATGGTCTTTAGGGTGGCAAGTTTCCTCTATCTATGGTAATCGCCTTGCTTTCAAAAACGGTGCTATAAGAGGCTACAGTAGTTGGATGGAGCGTCATATTGATGATCATGTGAGTATTATCATACTTACTAATACGAACCATGTGCCCTTAAAACGATTAGCAAAGCGGATTTTCAATCAAGTCATGAATACACAATAAAAACCAGTAAAAAATTTCTATTTTTATATCGTAAAAAAACATTTCCTAGCATTAGTAACGGCAACTAATAATAAAACGCTTATTTAATGCGCAAATAAAACACCTTCTCAATAATTATTGATAACTGAAATATATATTTACTTGTTGAATAAAAAAATTACGAAGTTACAATAGCCTTTTTGGCTACGAGTAACGATTATGGGATTTTACTTTAATACATTCAGACAACAACAAGGGGATCTCGCTTATAACGAGCAAAGATATGAAGAAGCACTGAATCATTACTCAGAGGCGCTAAAAACTCTTTATTTACATGCCGCTTCTAACAACGCTCGATACACTGATTTTTATGATGCTTTGGTTTATGTACTCTCCGAGGTTTTAACAACCAAGCTTACAATAATACGTTGTAACGCTCAGGATTCAAACATTATCGCCATTGCAACCTATTGGCAAGAGATCCCCAGTTTGCTGCATGAAATGGAAATTACGCACAAAGAACATCTTGCGGGAAGAAAACACTCCATTAGTAATGAAGAAGGAGTGATTAAAAAAACTAAAGAGCTGCTCGCCTCCGTTTGTGAAGAAGTGAGTGATGCGATAGTCGATTGTATAGAGGAAGATAGTGAAGAAACAACTCTTACGCTTCCACAAGCGATTCAGTGGATGAATCGAGCCATTGACTTCCAGATGACCACAAAAAACCGTCCCAAGCTCTCAAGCAGTCTAGGCTATTTAAATTTACTTGAACGCCACTATAAAGAGACAAACGATGAAAGCAGCCTCAGAGTAATGTCTGAATACATAAGTAAACACAAACTCCTGGAAGTAAACATTGAATCTACTTTGCGAAAGCTCGAACTACTCAGCTATGTTGCAAGACTCACTCTTTTTAATCATGAAGATATTAGTGAACTCGTTCATGAATGTAAAAGACTCTTTGCCTTGCTTTCTGAGGAGGAAAAAGAAAATCCCATTTTGGAAGATCTCCAAAACTTAATTCATCTCGTCCCTGAAGAAAGTCAGCTAGAAGATATGGAAGAGACGGAGGAAACTGATGCCACTTCATATTTGGAAGAAACAAACGTTGAGTCTGATTTAAGCCCCTACCATCCTATTGTCTCAATAGACTATCAAAACACGGGCTCTGGAGTCGTTCAACCTCCTGCACCTACCCCTTCCCCAGTAAATTTCGTTGGAACCTCGGCTCCATTAATGACACAGAGCACAGTGATAAGCCCATCCTTTAGTGCTCTAGGATTTGGTGCAGCACCACAAGGTTTTTTTAGCACTGCATCACAATCACAGGCATCAGAAGACATGCTTCCTTACAGTAAAGCCTTGCAATCCAGTCTGGAAAAAATAACGAATGATTCCTCCAATCCAAAATTTTTGGCGAATTTACTCTCTCTTATCGCCGATTTCTTCGGTAAATATGGGGCGGATGGAATTCAAAAACAAAATGCTATTGTATTAACTTTCGATCTGTATCAACAAGTACTTAAAATAGATCCCGGACATAGCAGAGCATTTAGTAAAGTGAAGGAGTTGTACTTTAAACATGGACAACTGATTGGCCCTTATAAACAATTTAGTCATGGATATCAAAGCCCTATATCAGTTACCCCTACAATCTCAGAAGCAAGAAATTATTTTAATCAAGCGATCGAAGAATTAGTGATCCAGTTAGAAAGTTTCTTAATGAATAAGCCTAGTAAAATCGAAAATACAATAAACAACTTAATTGACTTTATTGGCAAGCAATTGAGCATTATTACGAGTGCTCCAAGCTCCGAACTAAGAGCAACACTTACTCAAACATTTCAGAAAGCACTCTACAACTCAGTGCCTCCTAGCAATACACCAGTTTTTTAGCAAAAATTGAGGGCTTGCTTTGAACTAACGTAAGGCTGTAAGTCTTTTACTTTTGCCGACCTCTTTTGCGGCATAAATACATGACAGCAGCCTTTTATTATGGACCGGCATAATTCAACCCAACAACTTCTTGACCACTGAAAAGAAAAAATACGTGTATGAAATTCTTCTAATTTGCTTTAAACCCATTCTTCCCAACTAAAACTCTTTTTGCTATTCTTTACAATTTTGTTATACAAATTAACAATTGTGAAATAATAATAATCTTTATTCTTACTTGTGTAGTACAATAACCGGCCATTTACTTAAAAGGGAGTATTTATGTTAATCAGATTGATGCTTGGGGTACGTCAGTTTCAAAATGAATCATTTAAACAAATGGAGGAGGATTTTAAGAAATTAAGTGCAGCGCAAAATCCTGAAATTTTATTCATTACTTGTTCTGACTCACGCTTATTGCCAAATCTTTTAACACAAACTAAGCCTGGTGATTTATTTGTCATTCGTAATGTAGGAAATATCATACCGCCCTCTCACGTTCCTTCAAGTGAAGCAGCAGGACTCATGTTTGCTCTTAGCGAACTTAATAGCATAAAAGACATTATTATTTGTGGTCATTCCCATTGTGGTGCTATGAAAGGCTTGTTAACCCCTAATCTCCAGGAGCATCTTCCTGAAGTCGCCTCATGGCTTACTCATTCACACTCTGTCTTAAAGCAAGTGAACGACTCTAAAGAACTTCACTCAGATAATTTCACTTTAAAAGTACGACAAGCGACCAAGTTGAACATTTTGGCACAGATCGAACATTTAAAGTCATATCCACTAATTGCGAAAAAACTGGAGCAGAAAGAACTCTCAATCCATGGATGGTTCTATGAATTTGAAACAGGCGAAGTATTCGTTTATGAACCTGACTATCATGAATTTTTTCCATTCGAAAAAGCATTAACTTTTGCTATTGCCGCCAAACGGGATAAAATTATTGAGCAAGTAGCAATGAGACATTTAGAATCGTTTACCAACCCTCAGACAGTCAAAGAATATAGAGAATTAATGCAGTTATTTTCACTTCTTGAAAACAATTTACTCCCCATCTGGCATGCAATAAAAAAAGAAGTCAAGGAAAAGTTATGGGAAGAGTTAGGCGGCTTATATTCCAGCATGGATGATGCCCAATTTAGTAATATCCTCGAACAGGGCTGTCAGTTCAAGTTATTAAATTTAAAATATTTTCAAAAGAGTGTTGCTGAATCAGAAGGTTATCAAGAGTATATTAAAAAAATAATGCGCAATTCATTCTTTACAATGCCAACTCCTAGATCAATTCCGGAAATACTCCAGAATTTAAGTTTTAATTATTAAAAGCAAGGCCAGAACTCTGGTCTTTATAAATTTGGGGCGGGCGTGAAATAAAGATAAATATCTATTTAATTTACAAAATAAAATTTTTAGGCTACATAATATTAACAAAGGGATTTTAATGTGGGTACTCATGAAAAAATGGACTGGTTTCATCATAGCTATAATAGTGCTTATCCTAGTAGCTTACTTTGGTATTGGTTTCTCAATCGAGAATACCTTAAGTAAAAATATAAATTCAATTCCTAAAACCTCTTCATTTAGTGTTCATTTAGATAAATACCACCGAGGCTGGTTTTCCTCAAAAGCGAATTTAACATTTAAGATGCATATCCCTGCACAAAATATAACAGATAAAAATGGTGTCACCAAAACTGAACCACCAGCTGATTTTGATATAGACATCCCTATTTTTATCAAACATGGACCTTTTATAACGACAGACCATGGCCTACGCTTTGGAATAGGTCTTGTCACAACCCAACCTGAAACTCATTATGAAGCCTTTATTAATTATCTGAATAAAACCATTTTTAGATATACGCTTCCCTCCTTCGCCGTAGAAGGCAGGATTGGACAAAATGAAGGAGACTTCCAGTTAAATTGGCAGGGCTTATCTTCTTTGCTCAGTGTTTCTTCGAATCTTGATGATATTGATGGTAACTTAAGATTATCAGGAGTCAAAGGAGCTGCCAATAATCCATCCAATATGAAGAATAATCTAGCCTTTGATATTGGTGAGATAACCTATGATTATCAATTTAAACGACATCAAGACTGGTTATGGCTTGGACAATCTCGTTTTAATATTCCTTCTATTACAATCAATCTGGCAGCTGAAAAAGTATTCGACCTGGGAGGATTTGATTTATCGGCTGGTTCTAATGTTCATGATGATGCAATGGACATTGATTTTAAGCTGTCATTACAAAATCTATATACGGATAATCAGAATTATGGACCAGGTATTTTACACATAAGTTTTAGAAATCTGGATCCAGTCATTGCAGCGAAAATCAATCAACAAGAATTCAATCTGATTCAAAATAATAGCGACCCAAATTTAGTTACGCTTGCATTTGCAACTGAATTACCCAAACTCCTTGCTAAAGGAGCAGTTTTAGAACTTAAGGAAATGGCTTTGAATGTACCAGATGGTAAAATTATAGGTAATTTTAAAATTTCACTGCCAAAAAGCGAAGGCGATGACCTGTCTCAGATGATGCAAAAGATGTCTGGCGAAGGGTATTTTAAAGCGCCGATAACAACAGTAAAAGCACTTGTGACCACTTCAATTAAGAATAATCTAGCCAACAATACGCAAACCACTCCAGATGCACAGGCAGCACCACCAAGTCCAATAAGCCCGACACAAATCCTCGCTAATCCGGATAATCAAGCGACAACCCAAGCAGAAAAACTGTTACAAGATTTGGTCAATAAAGGTCTTTTAAAGATTGAAAGAAATGATTATGTCCTTACTTTCAAGTTAGAAAACCAAAAGATATTTGTGAATGGACAACCTTTTAATCCTGAGATGTTGAAATAATTTGGGAGCAGTATGCACCATAAATTAAACCCATATAACGGATCGATATGGGCCTTGGAGATATTTTTATATAATCATCGACATTCTAGAAGGAGCGTTCTCTCGCTCCTCATGTACCAAGCGATTAACATAAGAATTAACCAGTTCGGTTAAAAATTCTACTTTATCTGTCATAGAAAGATGCTCTGCTTCTAAAACCCCTTTGGCAATACCTTCAAAAACATGTGTTAATGGAGTTTGTATACGTTTTTCTGATTTACCCGTCTGACCAGGAATATGATTCTCAAGAGCATAAGAAATCCCCTGCACTATTGAGGAAATGATGTCCTCGGTTTTAGGCACCACCTGCAATACCCTTCCGTCTTCATCTGTAATCTCTGTTATTAGGAGTCTATTTACTTTTCTAGGAGGAACTACGGTAGATCTTCTTTGGTCAAAAAAAGTAAGAGCTTTTGATTTTGTAACCTCTTCTAATGTTGTACTCCCTACCCCTGGTAATTTCACTCCAACTGGGACTTCTCCCCCCTCTGGTGGTTTTGGAACTTCTTGAGTTTCTGAAACTTTAGATGGTGTTGTAACATCACGTGGTTTTGGAACTTCGCGTGATTTTGGAGCTACATGGCTTCTAGTAAAATTAACTTCTAACCAGTTGACCAAACGGGAAGGATTCTCCGTATGCAGACAAAATTCATTGTGAGTACACTCGTCTTTGATGCTATGGCCTTTTTCAATACGAGCAACATGATTATCAACAATAAAGTACTCTTTTGTTGCTGAAAAAGGAGGCAAAATAGTCCCTGGATAAATAATAAAATTATAACCTAACTGCGCTGCCAACAGCATAATAGAAGGACTTTCTTCTGTTAGATAGCCTCGAGAACGTTCGGTCCATGTCTCCCTATCTCCTCCATCTTTAGAATGACGCTTCACAAAGTCAATGACTGCATCTTCAATAGCATCTCTAAGACCTTCTACTCTCTCATAATAAGGTATTATGTCTTTTAATGTTTTATTAAAATCATTCTGAGCTATCCATGTATGCCAACGAACGATCTCGAAATTCTTTCCTTGCTCCAAAGCAAGCTGATTGATAATAGAAATTTTTTCATTCATTGATGCTTTAGGATACTTAAGTTCGAACTCATCAACACTCATACCCAAAGGAGCTAGGAAAGCTATTAAATTACTCTCAAAATACTTTTCACCTTTTTCCAAAGCTTTATTCTTAAGCGCCTCTTCTTCGCCCGGAGTCGTAGTCTTACCCTTAAGATTGTGCCAATAAATTTCATCAGCAATTAAAAATGTTGTTTTACCTTTAGGACCAGTATGCTCAACGGGAGTTTGATGTGTAACAACAGATTGTTGCACAATAGCGCTTAAATAATCACCGGCACAAAACTCATTTCCTACGATACTTAAAAGGACTAAATCTTTCGTAGTCTTTAGAGAGGGAAAACGACTTTTACTATTATCTCTTTTATTTACTGAATCAAAACTTGCGGTAACAAATGTACCGTCTTTGGGGCCTCTAACTTTTGGCATCTACATATTTCCTTCGTGTTTAATTTATCACTTCAGTACGCTAGCGATTCATTCGTGGCTTTAAAATTATTTAAAATCATGATATTACGTACTTGAATTAGTATTATTTAGATGAATTAAAATCAAAAAATTGAAATTTCCAATTAAAAATATAGCAATAGTATAATTCATTTTGAAGAAAAAATAACCATTTTTCTCATAAATAGTTTATAATATCCTCACTATTATTAAAAAAAGACAGTTCATTTTGGATGGTTTAGTATACTCGTCATGAGGTGCTCCATTAATATAGTGTTTACAGTTAAACAATATTTTTCTTAATAATGCATCATCTCGCTTATTAAGATTATTTATACGGTGAAAAATGGATTCTGAAAAAATAAAAGAATTACAAGAAATTATTAATCGAAAAAATGCCCAAATTCATCAATTAACTCTTTCTCTTGAAGAAGAAAGATTAAAATTTAAAAATGAATTACAAGCTGTTCATGATTATTATGAAAATATAATTTCTTTAATGCCTGGGCATGTTTATTGGTTGGATAAAAATAATATATTTTTAGGTTGTAACGACTCACAAGCTAAAAGCGCTCGTTTGAAATCAAGAAAAGATATCGTGGGTAAAACTAATTACGACATGCCATGGAAAGATCAGGCAGAAGAATTAAATAAACTCAATACATTAGTAATGGAAACAGGCATACCACATACTGCTGAAGAATATGCGGTCATGACTAATGGAATGGGTATTTATTATTCCCAAAAAGTTCCCTTACGCAATCAAAAAAATGAGATTATCGGTGTTTTAGGCATTTCTCTGGACATCACAGAGCGAAAAAAAATGGAAGTCGCATTGCGTCGTGCTAAAGAAAACGCAGAAGTTGCAAACCAGGCGAAAACTGAATTTATAGAGAATATGAGCCATGATATTTATACCCCATTAAGTGGTATTGTGGGAATGTCACGACTTTTAGAAGAAAAAGCCGAAGACCCCGAAAGAAAACAATATGCACGCTGGATTCATGAAAGTAGTGAACAATTACTGGATTTGCTCAACGGTGTAATGGAAATCGTTACAGCAGATAACCTCAGGGAGCGTGATGTACATGAGGATTTATTCGAATTACGCAAAAACATTAAGGATATTGCACATCTTGTACAACCAACCCTGGAAATGAAGAAAATCAGATTGAATATTGAGATTGATGAAGCAACACCAAATAGTTTTATTACTGATGGTACAAAATTACATCGAGTTTTGCTAAATCTTGTAGGCAATGCGATTAAATTCACTGATACCGGTGTTGTTACAATTAAAGTAGAAACTCTCTCTCATGAAAATAGTTATGCCCAACTCCGATTTAGTGTAATCGATACAGGAATTGGTATACCTCCTGAATTAAAAAATAAGATTTTTGATCGTTTTTTCCGTGCTATTCCTTCTTATAAAAGTCAACATAGCGGTTATGGTGTGGGGCTTCACGTAGCACAAAAATACTTAAGCCTATTAGGTGGAGAAATAAATCTAGAAAGTGAGGTTGGAAAAGGTTCCTCTTTTTATTTTACCCTTACGATGAAAATTGGCTACAATGAGAACAACCCATCTCTCTATGGAACAAACGAAAGTAAATTACAGCAAGAGAAAACAGAATCTAATTCACCGCTAATTTTACTCGTAGAAGATAATATTATCTCTCTGCATATGCTTGAAAATGTTGCAGAGCAGGCTAAATATCAGTTCTACTCGGCAATTGATGGTGAACATGCTTTAGAGCTGCTGGAAACAAATGATTTTGATTTAATCATTACTGATGTAGGCATATCCGGCATGGCAGATAAGAACATCATTCATTGTATTCGCGAGCAGGAAAAACAAACACAGAAAAATCCTATACCAATTATTGGCCTAACTACCAATACCTCCGGTAAAGTAGAAAATGAACTTTTGTGTTCTGAAGTGAATAAAGTGTTAACCAAGCCCATTCATTCAAAATTGCTGCAAGAAGTAGTCAATGGACTCAATTTATCCGCTCCAAAAGAAGATATTTTGAGCTAAAACCCAGGAGGTTATTGAGCCTCGGCATCGCCTACTTTTTTGATGGTCTAAATCCCTTATTCCTACCTCCGGCGTACACACCGCGGGAGGTAGGTGTATATGGATGACGATACATCAGGTCTGTTGACCCTGGAATATTTTTATGGGGCTTCGAAATAATTAGGGTCTAAAGGATAACAAACCCAAGTCAATGATGAACCAATGTAATTGACTTCAAGTGTTGAGACATTTAAAGCAGATAATTCGGGTTGCTTATCCATATAACACACTTGACGTACCCCATTTACGATTACATAGTAATAAGATTTTCTAGATTCATAATCATTTGGCACATAGTAAATATCACCTCGTTTTTCCAGGATAATTGGCTTGCCAGTAATTATTATTTTTTCTGCGTAGGAAACTGCATTGAACAGTGTAAGCGAACAAATAATTAATACTATTTTTTTCATAATAACTTCACTCCGTGAAATAATTTTAGTAGACATGACTAAGTATAGAGCAACAATACTGCTCCCATAATTTATTTTTCATTCATCATTATCACTGAACGAAATCGCACTTTATTTGACATCATCGCTTCAAAAGCTTCTTCCGCGTGCGCAAGTGGATACTGTTGAATCATGGGGCGAATCCCCGCCAAAGCACAAAACTTCAATGTTTCTTCGATGTCAATTGCACTTCCCGATGGCCACCCTCTAATCGAACGTTTGTTACCAATAAGCTGAGTTGCTATCACTTCAATTGGATCATTGGAAGCACCAACAATAAGAAGTTCACCTTTATTTGCAAGACCATTAATTAAAGGAGAAATCGATTTGCCACTAGGCGCTGTTGCCAAAATAACTCGGGCCCCACCTAATTTTTGCAATTCAAGAACAACATCATGATCGTCAGAGTTTAAATAAATATGAGCCCCTAGCTTTTTAGCAAGTTCTTCTTTGTCAGTCCCAGAGGATAGAGCAACCGTTTTAAATCCCATTTTATTAGCAAATTGAACGCCCAGATGCCCTAGTCCTCCCACGCCTTGTATTGCAACTAAATCACCTGGACGAGCAAAACTATGTCGCAGCGCATTAAAAGTTGTTACACCGGCACACATTAATGGCGCAGCATCAGCAAAAGAAAGTTCATCAGGAATGGCAGCAAGTGCTTCAACTGGAGCTATCATATATTGGGCATATCCACCATCATAATGTAATCCTGTGATTTGGTGGTTTTCACATAGAATAAAATCACCATGGCGACAGGAAAGACATTGACCGCATAGAGCGCCGGCCCAACCTACCCCAACACGTTGACCTGGTTTCCATTGAGTAATATTAGTCCCAACCGCATCAATTACTCCTGCCACCTCATGTCCTGGAATTCTTGGGAACTGAAGATTAGGCCACAAATTTTCTTTCACAAAGACATCCGAATGACATACACCACATGCTTCAACTTTAATACGTACTTGACTTGCTGCCGGCATCACAATGTCTTTTTCAACGGACTCCCATTCTCCTGACTTATTTACTTGCACAGCTTTCATCATTTTCATTTTGTTCATTTCCTTATGTAACCAATAATAGATACAATGACGCTCTCACGCTCAATCAACTGATTAAAAATTCCACTATCCAGAGTGTAGACTGCTTCATGTAAAATGTCACAATCAGGATATCAGAGAAAAAATTATAGGCTTGTGCTTTTTGGTGTTTTGTATATTGAGAAAGATTATAATTCTTGAATCGCGGCACATTCATGACTCTGCCACTTATTTAAAAAGGAATATATATGAATACCCTGGACTGGCTGAAAAAACTTATCGCCTTTGATACCACCTCACGCAATTCCAACTTATCTCTGATAGAGACGCTGGCAAATACATTAAATGACTATAAGATTAATCCCATTTTAATCCATGACGACAAAGGACTTAAAGCAAATTTACTCGCCTCTATCCCCGATCGTCTTGGTCGACTTGAGGGTGGACTTATTTTATCGGGTCATACAGATGTAGTACCTGTTGATGGGCAAACCTGGGGTAGCGATCCATTTCAGGCAACGATTAAAGACCAAAAAGTATATGGTAGAGGGGCGTGCGACATGAAAGGTTTCATTGCAGTAGTGATGAACCTTATCCCCCAATTGCAAGCGCTTAACCTCAAATTCCCAGTACATTTTGCTTTTTCATATGATGAAGAGATTGGTTGCCTTGGCGCGCCGAGCCTCATTGAGAGAATGACAAAACTAAATTATAAACCCAAAGCATGTATTGTGGGTGAACCAACCTCCATGCAACCTGTAATCGGACATAAAGGAATACAATGCTATCGCTGTCAAATCCATGGTGTGGCGGCTCATTCATCATTGACCCCTGAAGGATGTAATGCAATAGAGCATGCTGCATCATTTATTTCTTACCTTCGTAAAATGGCTCACCAATTTCAATCTCAAGGAAATCGAGATGAGTCTTATGATGTACCTTATACTACAGTATCCACGAATCTCATTCAGGGTGGGAATGCGTATAATACGATTCCCAGTTTGTGTGAATTTGTTTTTGAAATTAGAAACTTGGTGATTGATAACCCCGCTCAACTTCATCAACAAATAATTGATTTCATAGATAGTGAATTACTCCCTACCCTCCGTAAAGAACAATTAAACACGAATGTGATTTTAGAAACCCTCGCTGAAGCCCCTGGATTGGATACCCACCCATCTGAACCAATTGTTCATGCTGCCCAATCAATTTGTCGCAATGAAAAAAAAATAAAAGTGGCTTATGCCACTGAAGCAGGCTTATTCCAACAGGCGAAAATACCTACTATTGTTTGCGGTCCAGGCAGCATAGAGCAGGCTCATCGTGCTGATGAGTTCGTTGCGATTGAACAACTTCATCTGTGTGAACAATTCATTATCAAAATGCTACACTCATCATTTCTCAAGAGCTCGGAATAAACAACGGATAGTTACTGACATGATAATCCTTTATATCCCATTCCATGAAGAAAATGATCTCATTGCTCACGCACTGCATTGGAAAGAAACACTTAATGATGAAAACATAGTTATAGTACAGCATGGCAAGCCCATAAATTATAAATTAATGGAACATGACTACCTCACCATTTATGTACTTGCACATGGAGTTGATAATTTATTGGAATATTTTCAGCTGGCCAGCACTTGTTCTAGTACAAATCAACCTACCTATCTTGGCATTGATAAAATAGCAGAGCGCTTTAACTGTGATTTTGTTTATGTGCATCATAAGATTAGTAATATAAAACTTTATTTTTGTAATAATAAAGGGAATCAGAAGACCTTAGCGGAAAAATTCAATAGCAACTTGGTTCTATTCGATGCATTTATTGATTATTATGCTGGTACACTTTTTTCTCCCTCAACGGATAAAAAGAAGTATTCCTATTGTCATGGCAAATGGTATTCCAGCTCTAATGTACGCAGGACCTTACATAAAAATAGAGATTGGCAGGATCCAAATGACCAAATAAGTATAAAACAACTGAGCATGCTTAATTTTTTGGAAAATGCAAAACAAAATCGTATTGATTTAATGGTTAATAAACAAAAAAAGGCACGCCAGAAACTGATGATGCAAAGAAGAAATGAACGACAGAAAGCAGATAGTGAAATGACGCAAACCACAGAATCGAACAAACTATCCAGTTGCTAAAGAGAATCCGACAATTGCTTTAATGCTCATTTATTCCCATTCCTAAGTTCGTTTATTAGAGTCACCACTGTTTGTTTGCGGTAAATAATCATAAAGTTTTTTATGGCTTATTTTTCCGCTATTAGTCAATGGCATATCCTCAATAAAATATATTTTTACCGGAATTTTATATTTTGCTATAAATTGGGTTAGGTATTGGCTAAGTTCTGATTCAGTCAATTTCTTACCACTTTTTAGTACCACAAATGCGACAGGTACCTCTCCTTCATGACGATCAGGAATGCCTATTACTCCAGCAGCCTTAATTGCAGGGTGCTGATAAATCGCAGTCTCAACTTCACCTGGCATTATATTTGACGTATTCCGAATAATTATATTTTTAATACGCCCGGTAAAATAATAATTCCCTTGCTTGTCTTGCTTTGCGCTATCACCCGTTTTAAACCAACCTTCTATAAATGCTTTTTGTGTCTCGTTTGGATTATGCCAATAATTCAACATGAGCATATCCCCCTTGACCAAGATTTCCCCATCCTCCCCTTGCGGAACTTCTTTGCCCGATTTATCCACCAAACGTAGTTGTACTCCAGGAAGAGGTTTACCAATACAACCACTTTTAGGGTTCTCTTCCATACAAACTGTCATCCAAATACCCTCGGTCATTCCATAACCCACATGAATCGGCTTCCCGGCACAGGCAATAAATCGCTTTTGAACTGCTTCAGGTAATACATT
Source organism: Legionella parisiensis (assembly GCF_001467945.1). Lineage (GTDB taxonomy): Bacteria > Pseudomonadota > Gammaproteobacteria > Legionellales > Legionellaceae > Legionella > Legionella parisiensis. Next base: position 774,979 of record NZ_LNYQ01000013.1, on the reverse strand, counting down.
CCCTCCTGTATACACCCCGCGTAGTGAGACAAAAGTATCCGAGGTACAACGTCCAGAATCCAAAAGTTTCATCAGGGTATCAATATGTGGAACAGCCAAAGTCGGCTTGTGTTTCATTAATCCATCTAGATAACCATCCAGATAAAAACCATCATAGACAAGAACAGTGCCACCTCGTGATAAAGTAGCAAAGGTTTCCATGAAGCCGCTTATATGGCATTGTGGTTCACACACGATTATTTTATCTTGCGCAGTAATCGTATCTAAAGCATCTGAAAGTTGAATCTAATATTGCTTCAATTGAGTTTAGAGTATGGACTACCCCTTTCGGTTGTCCAGTAGAACCTGAAGTATAAAAAATCACGGCAGGATTATTATTGGGAAGCTCCGATATTGGGAACTCAGACGATGTATTCATGATATCTTGAAACAAAGAGTATTCACTAGACTTCCCTTTACTGCCAATAACAAACACCTCTTTAATGTGTGTTGCGGCTAAATTAATGTCTTCCAGTAAAAATAATTTTTTCTCCTCAATAATTAAATAACAAGGCTCAGCATCCTGAAGCACTCTTTCCAGTTCATGGGGTGCATAACGACGATTTATAGGCATTGCAATACAACCCGTCTTAAAACAGCCAAGATAAATAGAAATGATTTCAACACAATTAGGAAGCATAAAAGCAATACGTTCGCCCTTAATTTCTTCTTGCGATAAAAAGTTCGCAAAGCGATTCGCGGCTCTTTCTAACTCTTCATAGGAAACACTGGCGTTTTCAAATATAAGCGCCTGCTTTTGTCTATAATTTTTTTCTATAGAATAAATTAAATATTCAGATAACATGCCCATTATTACATCCGTCGACTTCAAATATTTCTTGTTAATACTATAGGTCAAATTTTATTTTCTTGATTTGGTGGTTGAATTAATTTGCAACGGAGTGTAAAATTTTTAAATAGATATTTATCTCAAGAATAAGAAATTCTTAATAATCCGCTCCTTTTATGGAAAAAAGCACCTTTGTTAATAAAAACTTAAGAAAATTTTTATAAACTACCGCTATAAAAAATTTCTATACTTACAGGGTTAATTATGCCAACCATTCGATTCAGAGAAACTCCATTAATCCGTGAAATTTTGACGATCTATAAAGATTTACAAGTAAAAGTCATGGATATTGCCCACACCAGCATCGTTGAAATCCCTGTGGAACACCAAGGTTGGGGCTATACATTTGGTTTGACCTATAAAGAAGGGATGATAGAGGGATTGGAATATCCTCAGCCAGGTGGATTATCCAGCATGTCCAGGAGAATACAAGAACAAAATCATTCAAAGGAAATTAAAAGCAACTGTGACTACTTTAACTTTGTATACAATACGTGTTATCAGTACATTGCAGATAATCAAAACCGTTATTTTGGCCGTGCCAATTTGAATGACATTTCGCATGGCAAAGTTATAGCCATGATTCTATTGGCTCACCTTTGCCGCCAAGCATTGGAAAAACCCATTCAGGAACAAGAAAAATACAAAACACGAATTGAACTTTTTACTGTCGAATTACTTAGGCACAATGACATCCAAAGTACTAGCAGCCAAGATGAGAAACTTATTTCATGCAAGTCTGCCCTTGAGCGTATATTTGCAGCTGCACAACATGAAGATGTAGATCAAGAAAATAAAATTGATACCTATTACCAAACTATCGAAGATACTACTCAACAGCTAAATGAATTGCTTGCTGGAATTGATAATCACATGCTGCCATTATTTAGTAGGCAAAATCAAATTGATGCGACGCATTTGCAGGATCTGTACGCAAAAGTTGGTATAGCCACTCTGACTTCCACAGAACAAAAAGTTATTGATGACCACTTTGTGTCAGTACTATTTGGCTACCCTGCCTCTGCCTTTCAAGAAGATGCCTACCTCCATCTTTATAAAGGACTTGATTATCAATTACCTGAGAAGGGTAATTTTTTATGGGAACAGTTTGAACAAGGACAACGAGACAACTTAATTAAGCTGTTACAGTTGAGAGATAAATTGCGTGTCTTGCAAAATGAGCTAAAAAGACTTCATCAGTTCACAAGCAGCAACAAAATCAGTTACTTTAATGATTTTATAAAATTGTCCGAACCTTACTTGAAAGACATTCATCATGTCAAAAGTGAGTTACATGTTTGTTTGGAAAAGTTTGAGGCAGATTGTGGTAAGGTTTACCGAGAGCGAAGTAAATCTTCCAGTTCAGCCCGTAGTTTATGGGAACCTTTTTACTTAGATAAACGTCCCCTAGTTCAAGTACGAAATTGTTTTATCACTGCATCGCGACAAATTAGTGCCGCATTTGCGAGTATTCCATTTGATTGCTTTGATGCACTAAAAGACTTCAGTAAAGAAGCCAATGAAGTCGTACAGCGCGGAAACATCCTATTTGGCGACGAGTTTGATATGGCAAATAGTGCTTTTCAATCAGATATTTCTCGAGCACAAGCAAAAGAATTGAATCGTCAAGCCGAGCTTATTTTAGTAAAACAAAAAAATATCTTGGCCGAATATGATGAACTGATTCAACAAGCACAGCAATCTCAGGATGAAACCATAAAAAAACTGATTGATGTTCTGCAACGACGTCGCACTGTTGTTGCACAAATTATCCAGGCCCTTGAATTACAAACTCATGATGTTGCCGAGGAAGAAGGCTTTGTTCTTATTGAGAGCAGCAACTTTGAAACAAAAATGCTTGAAGAGGAACACCAAACTGCCGGCTTTTTTCAAATTGTCAGAAACTATTTATCTCGCCCAGCAGTGAGCATACATGAATATAATGATTTACAGGAGGAGTTGAGAAGAATAGGTGTTGAATTAACCGACACCAAAAAAGAAAATTTAAGTTTGAAACGACTTAATGCAGAAAATGAAAAGGCTCTTTTCCAAAGAGATAGACAAAATCGAACACTTACTACTTCAGTACAACAAAAAGATACACAATTGGATCTTGTCGCAGATCTTGCAAACCTTTCAACATTAAATATATATAATTCTCGATTATTGATGAAACGTATTACAAGCGATCAAACAGCCCAAATAAAAGAATTATTTAGTGTGATCCATAATATTGAGGCGGTTATACAGCAAGGAAAAAACTATCAAAAAGCTTATGAGACAAAAGCTGGTAAATACGATAGTTCATTCTTCTTTAGTCATAATGCTAATGGGAAAAGGCATGCTCGCCAAACCATGAATGCATGGGAACATCATCTGCGCTTCATAATGAATCAAGCAATCAGGCATTTATTAGAGAGTGGAGAGGAGATGGATGGCGAAAAAATGCTTCAGTTCACCCAATCTTTTTCTACAACTTTAGTAGAGACAATCGACCATTTAATTGTTAGTGAAAATTACAGCAGCTACAAACAACATTCTTTCCGTAATTACCTGCGCCATTTTCATCAACAACTCATTGGCAACGACGGACAATTAAAGGAAGAATTAACGGTTAAAAGCGATTCAATTCAAGATGTTAATGAAATTTTTAAAACTGTTAATGCTTCGTTTGATAGAACCGAATTAGAAGAGTTTGAGGGGTCTGTAAAAGAATCTAAATCTTTCAGTATGAATAAGGAATATTTCATTAAATATTAAAACCGGTCAAGTCAGAGGCTTGGCTGGAGTTTTTTAATTTTATTGATAGACCGTAGCGTATAGGGTTCGATGTGTGACCAAGAGATTAAGAGTCATTTTTTACTCAATTATGATCACAACCCATTATGAATACTGCCAATCGTATTACATTGTAACCTTCAAACTCTTTTATTTGAATTTCCACGTATTAAGAGAATCGGCAAGGTTGCAATCCTGAGCAGTTTTTCTGCTATGCTTCCTAAGAAGAAGCGACTAAATCCACGACGTCCGTGGGTGCCAATAACAAGTAAATCTGCCTTCCACTCCTCAGCTTCCTTAATAATTTTTTCAGGTAGATGACCTTCTAAAGTCTTTAGGACTACTAAATGAGTTTCGAATTGTATATATTCCTCTTTAATATCCCGATTTAACTTTTGCATGTATTCTTGGGCTTCTTCTTTGTACGCAGCCCATAAATTATTTACATCAACAAATCCATCACTAAACTGAACAATGTTTTCATCAACAACATGTATAACTCTTAAAATTGAGCCCAGATCTTTAGTTAATTGGATTGCTTCTTTTAAAGCTAAATTTGAAATATTACTTCTATCCACAGCTACCATAATACGTTTATATTTCATATATGTTCCTTTCATCCCTTGAAAAAAATAGAAACCATTTGTCTATATAAGTTCCCAACTTACTTTTTATTATGTTACAACAAAGTCGCACCTACAAATACAATTATCATCTTAGCGAATAATAATATCTCATTTTTTTGATGCATTGAGGTACAGCTTGGGAGCAGAGTGGTTTAAAAACAAATTGTGATAAAGGCAATAAAATAAATTAATGTGGCTGAGCTATTTCTCGATCTTCTGCTCTAAAATCTAACCTTTTTTCCAGGTTTCAATGATCCTGCAGAATTAATGACAACCATACGAACGTCTTTCTCCACAGATGACTCAAAAAGCTAGGTACGGCTTTCGCAGGTGCGGCAATCATGTGAAGATAATAAAAAAGTTATTCCATGTGAAGTAGTCTAATAACCAAACGTCTCATTCATTATGAATTCTCAGATTTCTCCTAAACCAACCTATAATAGATAATATCGATACACTAAAGGATGATTCATGGAAATTCAGTTCTTAGGTGCTACTCAAACAGTCACGGGTTCCAAATATCTAGTTCAAACCGAAAATATGAAAATCCTTGTCGACTGTGGTCTTTTTCAAGGTTATAAAGAACTTCGTTTACGCAATTGGTCATCACTACCTGTTAAGCCTCAAAATATTAATTATGTTTTGCTCACACATGCCCATATTGATCATAGTGGGTACATTCCTTTGTTGGTAAAAAATGGATTTCGTGGAAAAATAATTTGTACTGAGGCTACATATGATTTGTGTAAAATACTATTACCTGATAGCGGCTATCTTCAGGAGGAGGAAGCTTTTTATGCAAATAAAAGAAGCTATTCGAAACACCATCCCGCCCTTCCTCTTTACACTCGCGAAGATGCTGAATTATCGCTCAACTATTTTCTTCCTACAGACCTCAACAAGGCATTTAAAATACATGAAGATTTTTATGCAAGCTTTCATTATGCAGGCCATATTCTTGGAGCATCTTTTATACGAATTTGTCATCATAATGTATCTGTACTTTTTTCAGGTGATCTTGGGCGAGCACAGGATCCCATTATGAATCCCCCCCAAGCACCATTAGAGTCAAATTACTTAGTTGTCGAGTCAACCTATGGTAATCGTTTACATGAGGAAACGAATCCTGAGGAACAACTTGGAGAAATAATTAACCGTACAGTAAAACGAGGTGGTATCGTTTTAATCCCTGCTTTTACAGTCGGTCGCACACAATGCTTGCTGTTTTACATTCAACAATTAAAATCAAAGAAAGTAATTGCGGATATTCCTGTTATTGTTGATAGCCCGATGGCGACGAATGCAACAGAAATCTTTTCCCATCATGCGAAGGAAAATCGCTTAACTCTCCATCAATGTGCTGAACTTTGTGGTGTTGCTCGATATGTGCGTACCACAGAAGAGTCTATTGCACTGAGCCAACAAAAAATGCCTATGATTTTAATCTCTGCTAGTGGTATGGCTACCGGAGGTCGCGTTATACATCATATACGAAATTTTGCTCCCAATTATAGAAACACCATCATCTTCAGCGGTTTTCAGGCAGGAGGAACTCGTGGGGATAGAATGGTTCGGGGTGAGAAAGAAATAAAAATGTTTGGGCAAATGATTCCAATTCGAGCTGAAATTATACAGATGGAAAATATTTCAGCACATGCAGATTATGCGGAAATGCTGTCTTGGTTAGCACACTTAAAAACTGCACCTCGAAAAATTTTTATTACCCATGGAGAAAAAGAGTCTGCCGAATCTCTTAAAGTGAAAATTGAACAAAGATTTCATTGGAGTTGTGTGATTCCTAACTATTTAGATCAAGAAAAATTAAGATGAATAACGAATTACATAAAAGATCAAATAAATTAAAATTAGTTAAATTAGGTATCGATACGAGACAGGAATTTATTCTTTTTATCCGTTCAGATTGTTTCATTTGCATCTCGGAGGGATTCGAAACACAAGCACGGGTTATCGTTCAGTTAAGTAAAAAATCGATAATCGCATCCATAAACATTATTCATTCTGATATTTTACAGGAATATGAAGCCAGTCTTTCCGAAAGCGCTTGGGAGCAAATTGGTGCCAAAGAAGGTGATTCGATTAATATATATCACCTACCTCCGGTAGCTTCTATAAACTATGTGCGTTCTAAAATATATGGAAATACACTAACAGCATCGCAATTTTATGAAATTATCAGTGACATCGTAGACGGTAAATACTCCAACATTCATCTATCAAGTTTTATTACTGCTTGTGGTCATGACAAACTCAGCATTGAAGAAATTATTTACCTCACACAAGCTATGGTTAAAACAGGGAAACAATTGCATTGGAAGCATCCTATTATTCTTGATAAGCATAGCGTTGGAGGTATTCCAGGTAATAGAACAACCCCCATTGTTGTAGCTATTGTTGCTGCAGCTGGACTCATTATTCCCAAAACCTCATCACGCTCAATTACGTCTCCTGCAGGTACTACCGATACGATTGAAACAATGACAGCAGTAAATCTGCCTCTTTCAAAAATTCAAAAGGTAGTGGCACGAGAAGGGGGCTGCATGGTATGGGGTGGTGCATTAGGCTTAAGCCCGGCAGATGATATTCTTATTCGAGTAGAGAGGGTGCTGGATATTGATCCTATGGGGCAAATGATAGCATCAGTACTGTCCAAGAAAATTGCGATTGGTGCTACACATGTGCTGATAGATATTCCGGTTGGACCGACAGCGAAAATTCGCTCTGAGCTTGAATTTTTAAAATATCAAAATTATTTTTCTTTAGTCGGTAACGCTTTTAAGCTGAATGTTATTACTTTAAAAACAAATGGAGATCAGCCACTTGGAAAAGGGATTGGCCCCGCTTTAGAAGCAAAAGATATCTTAGCTGTACTCTATAATGATAAGGACGCACCTATCGATTTAAAAAATAAAGCAATTACACTTGCTGCAATCTTGCTTGAATTGGGAAAAAAAATACCCCTTCAGCAAGCCACCGAGTTAGCAATAAAAATATTGGAAAGTGGTACTGCCTTAAAAAAATTCTTAGCAATTTGTGAAGCCCAGGGTGGTTTCAAAGTTCCCCCTACCGCATTATTTACACATGACGTTGTTGCAATAAAAAATGGACGGATTACTGAAATTGATAATAGGAATCTAGCTAAAGTAGCAAAATTGGCAGGTGCTCCTTATGAGCCTGCAGCAGGTATTGAGTTTTTTGCAAAATTAAATACGCATGTGGAAAAAGGGCAATTGCTGTATCGAATCCATGCGGAGTCTAAAGGAACATTGGACTACGCCTGTACTTATGCTTTATCGATGCCCAATATTATTAAAATCACATCAGAAAAAACTTAGGTCAATAATATGGACAACCCTATTCTTTTTTCATTACCAGGAAACAAGGAACTTACTCAAGCGTTAAGCAACAAGCTATCTGTTGAAATTGGTAAAGCAGAAATACGTCCATTCCCTGATAGAGAATCTTATATTCGAATTAATTCAGAAGTTAAAAATAAAAAGGTTTTTTTAGTCTGTACTCTTGATAAGCCTAACAGCAAAATACTACCACTTATATTTATGGCTAAAACCCTTAAGGAGCTTGGAGCAAATAAAATTTGCTTAGTAGCGCCTTATCTCGCATATATGCGGCAAGATAAACGTTTTCATTCTGGCGAAGCAATTACATCAACTATTTTTGCTCAGCTACTTTCGAGCTGCATTGATGGAATGATTACCATTGACCCGCATTTACATCGCATACACCAGCTTTCTGAAATATATAGTATGCCCTCGCTGCTCACACTGCATGCCACAAAAAATATTTCCGAATGGATATCTTCCCATATTAAAAATCCTATTCTGATAGGACCTGATGAAGAAAGTAAGCAATGGGTTTCTGAAATAGCCAATTTTAGCAACCTTTCTTTTGTAATTGCTCAAAAAATACGTCTGGGTGATAAACGAGTTGTCGTATCGTTACCTGAGGTACAGGACATTGAAAATACTCCCGTTCTTGTTGATGATATCATTTCTTCGGGAGTAAGCATGTTCGAATCGTTAAAACAACTAATAAACAATGGCTTTAAAAATCCAATATGTATTGGCGTACATGCCCTTTTTAACAATCAAACAGAAAATATGCTCTTACGTGCGGGAGCAAAGCAACTAATTACTTGTAATACTATAATACATTCAACGAACCAAATAGACGTTTCCAATATTCTTGCAAAAGGAGTTGTTGACTATGTTAGAAAATTCACTTAATTCAATAGAATATGATGACTTCAATTCAATATAAATACCAATGGCAATCGTATATCGCATTTTTCTCATTGCTTGCTATTAGTGTACATCTATTCATGCGATTTTTTGATCCATCCTTATCACTGTTTCCCCTATTCCTCCTTATTATTATTGGCGGAATACCGCTATTTTTACAAATTTTGTTTAAATTATTTCAGGGTAATTTAGGGGCTGATCTATTAGCAGCAATTGCTTTACTAACCGGTGTTATTTTAGATGAATATCTTGCCGCATCTCTAATTATCCTAATGCTAGCTAGTGGGCAAACCTTAGAAGTTTTTGCAATGCGTAAAGCGTCTTCTGTTTTACTCGCCTTAGTAAAACGCATGCCATCAATTGCTCATCGAAAAATAGCAAAAGATGTGGAAGATATTTCATTACAAGAAATTCATATTCACGATGAACTATTGGTTTATCCTCATGAAACTTGTCCTGTGGATGGTGTCGTTATAGAAGGACATGGGTCAATGGATGAGTCCTACTTGACTGGTGAACCGTATCAAATATCAAAAGCACCAGGCACTAATGTATTGTCTGGAGCTATCAATGGGGAATCTTTGTTGATAGTAAAAACAATAGCCTTACCAGCGGACTCACGATTTGCTTCTATTGTTAAAGTGCTACAAGAGGCCGAGCAAAAACGACCTTCCATCAGGCGTTTAGGAGATCAAATTGGAGCAATTTTCGCTCCAGTTGCGCTTGTTTTTGCATTTGCTACTTGGTATTTTACTGGTGATGCAGTACGTTTCCTTTCTGTCTTAGTGATAGCAACACCTTGTCCCTTACTAATAGCTATTCCAATTACGTTGATTAGTGCCATTTCAAGAGCAGCCAAACAAGCAATTATCATTAAAGACCCAACTGTTTTGGAACGTTTAATCACGTGTAAAACAGCAATTTTTGATAAAACAGGTACTCTTACTTATGGTAAACCGACTTTAACTGAAATTATAACGGCCCCAAATTATACACAAGAAATGATCCTCCAATATGTTGCAAGCATAGAACGATATTCTAAGCATCCGTTAGCACACGCAGTATTAAATGCAGCGAGAAAAGAGAATGTAATATTGCTTAACTCAGTAAATGTTTCTGAAGAGCCAGGTCAGGGATTGCGAGGTATTATTAATAAACACCTCATAGAAATTACTGGGCGAAAAAAGGTATTGGAAGCCTTACCTCAATATGCCAATTTACTTCCTCCAACATCACCTGGCCTGGAGTGCATTGTTTTAGTTGATAAGAAATATGCTGCTGCATTACGTTTTCACGACTCCCCTCGTCCGGAGAGCAAATCATTTATCAGTCATTTAACACCCTATCATCAATTTAAAAAAATAATGCTTGTATCCGGGGATCGTGAATCGGAGGTAAGTTATTTGGGCAAATTATTAAATGTAAAAGAGCTGTATGCATCCCAGAGTCCCGAGCAAAAACTTGCACTTGTTCGGCAAGAGCGATTAAAAGCCCCTACGGTTTTTATGGGAGACGGTATTAATGATGCACCGGCATTAACAGCTGCTACAGTTGGAATTGCTTTTGGACAAGCCAGTAATGTTACAGCTGAAGCAGCTGGGGCCGTGATTATGGAAAATACATTAAGTAAAGTTGATGAACTAATCCACCTCAGCTTATATACACGCAAAATTACATTACAAAGCGCCCTTGGTGGTATGATTTTGAGCCTTATTGGTATGATCTTTGCTGCGATAGGACTCATTAATCCTGTTACTGGTGCGCTTTTGCAAGAACTTATTGATATTCTTGCAATTCTTAATGCATTAAGATTAACGTGTGGAACAAAAATTAAAATAGATTTACCTAATGATTCAGAATAAAAAATTATCCATCAAGTCATTTTAGTTCTTACCTAAGCATTGCATACATCCTCATTACTTGAATATAGAATGCTTCAACTTGACAAATCATTAAGATGGATCAAAATAAACAAATTTATAGGACATTTAGAGTTTTTTAGCAGGGAGCAAACTAATGCATACCTACTGAAATGAAAAAACGCTCTAAAAACTCTCAATCGAATAGAGGCTTGATATATTAAAGTCAAATACGCCCAGATAATTCTTCGAGCGACAGAATAAAAAACAAAACTTTAAATTGTAACTCCTTGAAGTACAGTTAAAAAAGAAGAAAAAAAATGCAAGAAACACTAATTATAATGGCATACCTTTTAGGAATTCGTCATGGTTTTGATCTGGATCATTTGGCCACTATAGATTCTATAACAAGAATCGTTAGCCCCAATCGATACCTTTCAAAAGTTGTGGGCTTCTTATTCTCGTTTGGACATGGCCTGGTAGTCATTTTAATTAGCTTAATTGTTGGAAATGGATTTGCTCCATCCCATATTCCAGAATGGTTAAATGAAGTTGGAGACAGCATTTCTATTTCTTTTCTCTTTTTATTTGCCTTCTTAACTCTCTGGAATGTTTTTCAACATCCATCAAAATCACCTCTTCCTACTAGTTTAAAAAATTATCTATCAAGAAAATTAATCAAAAAAAATATTAATCCCATCTATATCGTTTCTATTGGAATACTTTTCGCCTTTTCCTTTGATACAGTAAGTCAGGTTGTTTTATTTTCACTCTCAGCTAAGGCCATGGCAGGATTTTTATTTTCAGGATTACTAGGTATCGTGTTCATGTTGGGAATGATGACATCAGATGGACTAAATGGTTTATTTGTCTCAACGTTAATCCAGCGTGCAGATACGAGGTCATTATTATTGTCACGTATGTCCGGACTAATCATTGCATCTTTTAGTCTCATCGTTGGCATAATGAATTGTCTCAAAGTATATTCATAGAGCCTTGATATGCACGAACTATGGTTGTGTCAAAATATTCTCGAAATTATTAAGAAAAATACAGTTAAAAAAGAACATATTCATGTAAAAAAAGTAATATTAGAGATTGGACAGCTTGCTGCCGTGGAAAAAGATTCTTTAATTTTTAGCTTTAGCATAGCCAGTAAAGGCACAGTAGCAGAGGATGCCGTGCTTGAAATCATTGATATCCCGGCAGAGGCACTCTGTGAGTCTTGCAAAAAAGTAGTTCCTTTGCGACAGTATTATGAGGAATGCTCAGCTTGTGGGAGTCATTCATTGAAGATTCTTCAAGGTGAAGAATTACGTGTTCAATCAATGGTGGTGGAATAATGTGTGGAATATGTGGCTGTTCTGGAGAAAATACTGATTTTGCTCACCATGAGCATGAGCATGAGCATGAGCATGAGCATCATACTCATGACAAACATTTAATTCATATTGAGCAAAATATTTTAGCCAAAAATCAACAATTTGCTCTTGATAATAAAAACTATTTAATCAATAAAAATGTTTTGGCAATCAATATGATGTCCAGTCCGGGCTCAGGTAAAACCACTCTGTTGGCAAAAACAATTCATGATTTAAAAAGCGAATTAGATATTGCCGTTATTGTTGGTGACCAACAAACCAATCATGATGCAGAATTAATTCAATCCAGTGGCGGCAATGCCATCCAGATAAATACTGGAAGAGTCTGTCATTTAGACGCGCACATGGTAAGCCATGCATTAGAAGATCTTTCTATAAAAGAAAAATCACTATTATTCATTGAAAATGTAGGTAATCTTGTTTGCCCTGCATTATTTGATTTAGGTGAACAGTTTAAAGTAGTCATACTTTCAGTAACTGAAGGTGATAATAAACCACTTAAATATCCGGAGATGTTTCGTTGTGCTGATTTAATAATAATCACTAAAACCGATCTACTCCCTTACGTAGATTTCAAACTCGAGCAATGTATCGAATATTCACGCAGGATCAAACCCGATGTGAACATAATCACTCTTTCAACTACTAAAAAGCATGGATTAGATGATTGGTATAGCTGGTTAAAACAAAAATTGAAGTAAGTGAGCACTCATGAAAATCGAGCGCTTGCAGATTAGTATTCAAGGTCGAGTTCAGGGAGTTGGTTTTAGGCCTTATGTTTATCGGATAGCAAAACTACTCCAGTTGACAGGTTGGATAAAAAATAATTCTGCCGGTGTTTTAGTGGAGGTTCAAGGAATCTTAGCTTACCAGTTCGTCACTTATTTAAAAGCTAATTTACCCCCACTTGCTAAAATAAATCATATTCAACTTAAAACTGTCTCTATTAAAACAAATGAAGATGGCTTTAATATTATTGAAAGTGAAAAAGGTGAGTCGAATACGATTATCTCGCCTGATACATGCATTTGTTCTGAGTGTTTACAAGAGCTCTTTGATCCTCAAAGTCAGTATTTTCGCTATCCTTTTTTAAATTGTACGCAGTGCGGTCCCAGGTTTACTATCACAAAAAATCTTCCCTATGATCGCAGCCATACATCCATGGACGCTTTCCCTCTATGCCAACAATGTGAGGCAGACTATCTCAATCCTGACAATAGACGTTATCATGCCCAACCTACTGCTTGTCCTCATTGCGGTCCCAAACTTTCATTATCCATAGAAGAAATCGCACTGTCCTTATTACAAGGAGAAATAATTGCTTTAAAAGGATTGGGCGGATATCAACTTCTTTGTAATGCCAGCAATGAAACCGCTGTAATCAAACTTCGGGAAAGAAAAAAACGTGACAAAAAACCTTTTGCTTTAATGATGGCTAATAGCAAAAGTGTCGCTAGAATTGCTGAAATCAGTAAACAATCTCAGGCTTTATTAGAAAGCACTGAACGTCCTATAGTCTTACTCAAAAAAAAAATTGCACTTGCTGGAGTTGCTCCAAATCTAAATCATTTTGGAATAATGCTCCCCTATACCCCTATACATTACTTACTTTTTAATGCATTTGCAGGCAACAAAAATAACTGTGATTGGCTAGATGAATATCAACCTACGATTTTAGTGGTTACCAGTGCCAATTTAGGCGGAAACCCTCTCATTAAGGAAAATACCAGTGCCAAAAATGAGCTTAGAGCTATTGCAGATAAAATTGTGACCTATAATCGACAAATTGTCACGCGCATCGATGATTCAGTGATGCGACTTACCCAAGATTCTCCTATATTTATTCGACGTGCCCGTGGTTTTTTACCAGTTCCTATTCAGCTTCCGTATGCTATACCTACCACTCTCGCTGTCGGAGGGCATCTTAAAAATACCTTTTGTATTACTCGTGGTGATGAGGCTTTTGTCTCGCAACATATAGGCAGTTTAAATAACAAGACAACAATCGATTTCTTCCATGAATCATTAAATCATTTATTACGTTTTCTGAACGTAAAACCAGAACGTATTGCCCATGATCTACATCCTGATTTTTACACTACACGATTTGCGAAATCATATGGCCTACCTACATTTGCAATTCAGCACCATCATGCCCATTTGGCTTCAGTAATTGCAGAATATGGCATCCAAAGACAAGTTCTTGGTTTAGCCTTAGATGGGTATGGATACGGTTTAAATGGAGAAGCTTGGGGAGGTGAACTTTTGCTGCTGAATCATGATTCATTTGAACGGGTCGGATCTTTTCACCCAATTTTACAACCTGGAGGTGATAGAGCAGCACGTGAACCCTGGAGAATGGGAGCAAGTGTTTTACATGCATTAGGCTTAAGCCATGAAATTGCCAAACGATTTCCAAACTGTGCCCAAGCAAATTCAATTCATCATCTTTTAGATAAAAAAATAAATAGTCCTGGTACTAGTAGCTGTGGTCGTTTGTTTGATGCGGTAAGTGCCTTATTAGGAATTCAACTGATATCACAATATGAAGGACACGCTGCAATGCAATTGGAAAGCCTGGTTACTCAATTACAAATCATACCCAATGGCTGGCAAATAAATGATCAGCATTTTGATATGATGCCCACATTGGAGCAGCTCTTGAGCGTGGAAAATACCATAATAGGGGCCAATCTCTTTCATGGAACACTTATAGCTGGCCTTACAGAATGGATTAAAAAAATAAGTCGAGAAAAAAAAATTGATATTGTAGTATTAAGTGGCGGTTGCTTTTTGAATCAAATAGTGGCTGAGGGATTAATCAAAACACTCAGTGCATCCGGGATCACTCCTCTATTACCACGAAAACTGCCTCCCAATGATGGAGGTATTTCTTTGGGACAGGCCTGGATTGGAGGAATAAAAGGATAACTCTTATGTGTTTAGCAATACCCGCACAAATTACTCAAATTCTTGATGAGGAAAGAGCATTAATTAATTTAGGCGGTATCATCAAAGAAATTTCAATTGCCTTATTAGACAAGGTAACTGAAGGTGATTACGTTATTATTCATGTGGGGTATGCCTTAACACGATTAGATGAGCAAGAAGCTCTAAAAACCCTAAAGCTATTTGCACAAATGACACAGGATGACTCGATATGAAATACATCGAAGACTTCAGAAACGGCGACTTTGCGAAAGCACTTTCTAAAGAAATTGCTATCCAGGTATGCTCCAATCAGCACTATCAATTTATGGAGTTTTGTGGCGGACATACGCATGCCATACATCGTTATGGGATTCCAAGCCTCCTCCCTGATAACATTGAGATGATCCATGGGCCAGGATGCCCGGTTTGTGTATTACCAATGGCGATTACGGATAAAGCGATTGCCCTAGCCTCTTTACCCAATGTTATTCTTACTACTTATGCAGACATGATGCGTGTTCCTGGCACTGGACAAAAAAATCTATTACATGCCAAAGCACTAGGGGCTGATATTCGAATGATCTATTCAACGAATGATGCTTTAAAAATAGCTCAGGAAAACCCTCAAAAGGACGTGATTTTTTTTGCCATAGGCTTTGAAACGACGACACCACCAACAGCATGGGTAATAAAACAAGCAAAAAAATTGAAATGCTCTAATTTTAGTGTTTTTTGTAATCATGTCTTAACGCCTGTCGCTATGGAAAGCTTACTACAATCCAACGAGGTTAAATTAGATGGATTTGTTGGTCCCGCACACGTCAGCATTATTATTGGAAGTAAGCCCTATGAAGCAGTGTGTAAAAAATATCATAAGCCAATTGTGATTTCAGGTTTTGAACCTTTAGATTTGTTACACTCTATTTTAATGTTAATTAAACAACTTAATGAAAAACGTTGTGAAGTAGAAATTCAGTATACTCGTGCAGTGAATCATTTAGGCAATGCAACCTCTCAACAAATTATGGCCGAAGTTTTGGAGTTACGTGATCAATTTGAATGGCGAGGTCTTGGATTTATTCAAAAAAGTGCTTTAAAAATCAGAGCGGAATATGCTGAGTTTGATGCAGAACAACGTTTTCAATTACCTGACTCTATCTCACAGGAACACAAACAATGTCTTTGTGGTGATGTACTCCGAGGCGTAAAAAAACCAATAGAATGTAAATTATTTGCTACAGCATGTGTGCCGGAAAATCCATTAGGCTCATGTATGGTTTCTTCCGAAGGTGCATGTGCCGCAGTATATGCTTACGGACGGATAAATTCATGATGACAGAAGCCACAATAACTAAAAAAATAAAAGCACCCAGACTTAATTTTAAAGAAGGAATAATTAATTTAACTCATGGTAGTGGTGGCCGGGTTATGGCTCAATTAATCGATCAATTATTTTTGGCCTCTTTTAACAATCAATGGTTAGCTCAAAAAAATGATCAAGCCTGTTTTTCAGTATCATTAGGCCGAATGGTTATGACAACGGACTCTTATGTTATTTCACCTTTGTTTTTTCCCGGAGGTGATATTGGTTCTTTGTCTGTTCACGGAACAATTAATGATATCGCGATGGCTGGCGCCAAACCATTATACTTATCAACCAGTTTCATAATAGAAGAGGGATTTCCACTTGCTGATTTGCAAAAAATTGTAGAATCCATGGCTAATGCAGCAAGACAGGCCGATGTCGCAATTATTACTGGTGATACTAAAGTAGTTGAACGCGGTAAAGGAGATGGCATTTTTATTACTACCACTGGGGTTGGGGTGCTACCAGAAGGAGTTCATATTTCAGGTGATCGGGCAAATCCGGGAGATCGCGTCATTGTCAGTGGATATATAGGTGATCATGGCATTGCGATTATGGCACATCGTAATAATTTGCAATTTCAAACAAAAATACAATCCGATACTGCTTCGCTGCATGATTTGGTGCGCTGCATGACCGATGTTGTATCTGATATCCATTGTTTACGTGATCCTACCCGTGGTGGACTTGCAACAACCTTAAATGAATTAGCATTACAATCAAAAGTTGGATTTAAAATTGATGAAAATAAAATACCAATTCGAACTGAAGTCGCCAGTGCCTGCGAACTACTAGGTCTGGATCCTCTATACGTTGCTAATGAAGGAAAACTAATTGCTATTTGCGCCGCCAATAATGCACACAAACTATTAACAGCGATGCGCTCACATCCCCTGGGTCTATATGCGGAAGATATTGGTGAAGTCATTGAAGATGAGCATCATTTTGTTCAATTAAAAACCAAACTGGGCGGAATGAGAATTATAGACTGGCTGGCAGGAGAGCAATTGCCACGAATTTGTTAAAGGAATTTTTATGACATCCTATTTTTTACCTTACATGCAATTGCAAAACCTGTTTCAAGCGTTACAAGATGCTGGTTTTTCCTGCGTTGGCCCTCAAATACGAGATGGGGCTATTGTTTATGATGTACTCAAACATGCAGATCAGTTGCCCTGGGGAGTGCGCGATACCCAAACTCCGGGTAGTTACAGTTTAGAAAAAATTCCTGAGCATAAGGCTTTTGCTTTTGCAAACGGCCCTCAAGCAATAAAACCCGTATTATTTAAACCTCATGAAACAGTATGGAAAGTGGAACGTAACACGGAGGGAAAATTAACGTTTAAACCCCATCAAGCAGATGAAATGCCCATTGCTTTCATTGGTGCGCGCTCCTGTGATCTAGTAGCAATGAGTATTCAAGATAAAGTATTTATTGAAAGCGCACATCCTGATCCACGCTATAAAAAACGCCGTGAGCAATTATTTATCGTTGCGGTACATTGTACTTATTCCTCTGATAATTGTTTTTGCGTTTCAGCAGAAACTGGGCCTGAAGTTAGAAATCCTTTCGACATCCTTATGACTGAAATCGCTGAAGGTTTTGTGATCATCTCAGGTAGTGAACGTGGCGAGAAAATTGTTAGCAATTTAAATTTATTAGAAGCGAAAACGGACCAATGCGACCAGGCAAGAGGCAATGTAGCTCAAGCTGGCGCAATGCAAAACAAAAGAATCCCTTTAAATAACAAACGTGAGTTACGTGATTTACTATTTTCCAATTTAAATCACCCGCGTTGGGATGAAGTAGCGCAAAGATGCCTGTCTTGCGGGAATTGTACGTTGGTATGCCCTACTTGTTTTTGCCATACTGAAGTAGAAAAACCTAGCTTAGATGGTACCCAAAGTGAACATCAACGAGAGTGGGATTCTTGTTTTACAACAGGCCATAGTAATTTAAATGGAAAAGTACTTCGTGAAGATACTCGAAAACAATACAGACAGTGGCTAACTCATAAAGTAGGCAGCTGGTTTGATCAATTTGATACGAGTGGCTGTGTTGGCTGTGGGCGATGTATGACTTGGTGTCCTGTTGGGATTGACATTACTGAAGAATTGGCAGCGATTTCAGGTGAATCAAATGTAAGGAGTCAACACAGTGATTCAACCAAATGATCCTTATTTACCACTTGAAGCTGAAATTATAGAGCGTGTCCAGGAGTCAGCTACTATTTTTACCCTGCATTTGCGTTTTCTTGAGCCTTCACATCATGACATATTTAATTTTTATCCTGGCCAATTTAATATGCTCTACCTTTATGGGGTTGGGGAAGTAGCTATTTCTATTGTTTCTGATCCAGAAAAAAAACATATTCTGACTCATACCATCCGGGCTGTAGGTCGAGTAACCCGGGCATTACAGAAACTACAAGCAGGAGATAGAATCGGCGTTCGTGGCCCTTATGGACGTGGTTGGCCTCTTGAGCAAACACAAAATAGAGATATTATTGTGCTCACAGGAGGGCTTGGCTGCGCACCTTCCGTGTCTATTATTGATTATGTCATAGCAAGAAGAAAACAATATGGTAATTTAAGTATCTTACAAGGTGTGAAACACAGTGATGATTTTATTTTTAGGAAAAAATATGCAGTATGGGAAAAATCACCTGATACTGAAATTCATATTGCAGCAGATCAAGCAGGCCCCAAATGGCCATGGAGTGTTGGCTATGTCACGGATATGATTAATAAAATCAATCTGAATCCAGAAAATACAGTAGTAATGATGTGTGGGCCTGAAATCATGATGCACACAGCAATTAATCTACTTAAGAAGAAAGATGTCTCTGAAAATAACATCTATATGAGTATGGAACGGAATATGGAATGTGGAATTGGACAATGTGGTCATTGCCAATATGGTGGTTTTTTTATATGCAAAGATGGTCCTGTTTTTGCATATTCAGAAATTAAGGAGTTATTTAATGTGCCAGGATTTTAACTATCATGAAACCACGCGTGGCAGTGCATAAATTTACATCTTGTGATGGATGTCAACTGGCATTTTTAAATGCCGGAGAGGCCTTGCTTACTTTATTTGATCTGGTTGATATCGAGCATTTTTCAGAAGCAGGAGCAGTAGATAACAATGCCGCAATAGATATAGCTTTTGTAGAAGGTAGCATTTCAACACCTGAAGAAGAGGTTCGAATCAAAAAAATCCGAGATAACAGCAAATACCTTATTACGATTGGCGCATGTGCTACCGCAGGAGGTATCCAGGGTCTACGTCAAGTGATTGACTCTAAAGAATGGGTGAATAGTGTTTATCCATCACCAGATTATATTCAACACTTAAGCACCTCAACTGCAATTTCCCACCATGTTAAAGTAGACTGGGAATTATGGGGCTGTCCAGTTAATGGAAAACAAGTATTAGAGGCAATTCGCTCTTTATTATCAAATGCCTCTCCTCGTATCAAGCGAGACTCTGAATGTATGGAATGTAAACGTAAAGGAAATGTGTGTGTGCTGGTGACTCAAAAACAACCTTGTATGGGTCCAGTAACCCAAGCAGGTTGCGGCTCTCTTTGCCCATCAATTGGACGCGGATGTTATGCATGTTATGGGCCAAAAGACAATCCAAATACCAAATCTCTGGGAAACAGGTTTGAACTTCTTGGAATGAGTAAAAAAGTTATTTCCCAAAAATTTTTCCATATTAATAATCAAGCTCCTGCATTTAATTCAGCAGGGAACTATTTTAAGGGAATTAAAATCATCAATGAGTAAAAACATCTCAATTAATGTTCCTATCTTAGCACGCGTGGAGGGAGAGGGGGCGCTAGAAGTTAAAATTCGTGATAATAAAATTAAAACATTAAAGTTGAAAATTTATGAACCACCCAGGTTATTTGAAAAATTTCTGGAGGCAAGGAGTTATACGGATGTCCTGGATTTTGTGGCTCGTATTTGTGGTATTTGCCCTGTTGCCTACCAAATGAGCGCTACTCAAGCAATAGAAAATTGTTTTGGTATTCAACCGACCCCTTGGGTGCGCAGCATGCGTCGTTTGTTTTATTGCGGTGAGTGGCTAGAAAGTCACAGCATGCATATTCATTTTTTAGCACTTCCCGATTTTTTAGGTTTCAAATCAGCACCTGAAATGGCAAAAATCCATCCAGAAGAAGTACGTCGAGGCATGCGTCTTCAAGCATTTGGTAATGATTTAATCAAGTTATTCGGTGGCCGCTCCGTGCATCCTGTTGGAGCTTGTGTGGGTGGATTTTATAAGGCTCCTTCCTTTTCTGAAATTAATTTACTATTAGAAATTGCAAAGGAGAGAGTTGAAGACTGTGATGCATTAATCCGTTGGCTTGCTGGGCTTAACCTGCCAAATAATTCACACGAATTTACTTATGTTTCACTCTATCACCCTACCGAATACCCTTTTAATGAAGGCAGGCTGGTATCGAACCAGGGGTTAAATATTAGCATTGATGAATTTGATGCCTATTTCACAGAAAGCCAAGTTCCCTACTCCAATGCCTTACATTGTCTATTGCAGAATAAACCTTACTTAGTGGGGCCTTTAGCACGAGTCAATAATTGTTTTGGCCACTTACCAACACCCATACACCTCCTTTTACAAAATTTAAACATCAACTTCCCTTCAAATAACATGTACCAAAGTATCATTGCTAGGGCTGTCGAAATTTATTACTGTGTTTTGGAGTCCATTCGTATTTTAGAGCAGTATGAAACGCCTCAAGCTTCTTTTCCTCACGAAATTAATCCGCGCTCCGGAATAGGAATTGGATGCACGGAAGCACCACGGGGTTTTTTATGGCAGCATTATCGATTTGATAAAAAAGGGCAAGTTAAAACAGCCCGAATCGTCCCGCCCACCAGCCAAAACCAAGCTCGCATTGAGGAGGATCTCTCGATTTCCTTATCGCAATTTGGCTTGGATAAAGATGAAGATTCATTACGTTCCTACAGCGAAATGATTATACGCAATTATGATCCCTGCATTTCTTGTTCAACACATTTTTTACATATCAAAGTGAGTCGAGAGTGAATCTGATAAAAATTTTAGGTATTGGCTCCCCCTTTGGAGACGATCAGGCTGGCTGGAAAGTAATAGAAACCTTAAAGCAGCAAATCGTCTTACCCTCCGAAATAATTCAACACGTGATGATAGAAAGTTACGATCGCCCTGGAATTCGTCTGCTTGAATTAATAAATGATGCACATACAGTGTTTCTCATTGATGCAATAAAATCAAATAAAGGGATAGGAACGATACATCAGTTTAAAAAGGACGATATCATTGCTCCGGGGAATCAATTCTCAACTCACGACCTAGGAGTTTTGCAAGCACTCCAATTAGCCAGTGCGCTTAATACTTTACCCAACAACATCATATTTTATGGAATTGAAATAGATGTTATTGTTATGGACTCAACTCTTTCTCCATGTGTCCAAAGTGCCGTTGAAAAGCTTGCCGCTCAATTAAAAAAAGAATTAAACAACTATTGTAAATAAACCCAACAATGAAAGAGTAGAAACCAATTCGCACGGAGTTTTTGGAATAATCAATGTCAATAATGTAACTTCTAAAATTTGCTATAATAAGCTATGAATAGGCACTTCGGAACAAGAGCAGGAGCAGGCCATGGAAAATGTAGAATCAATTAATCGATACAAAATAGATGTAATAGATGCTATATATAATCGCAGAGCTGTCCGTAACTATTTACCCCAAAAAGTCGACTCAGAAATTATTCATCAGCTTTTAGATGCTGCGACACATGCCCCTTCAGCACTTCATGAAGAATCTAGAGGATTTGTAGTCATCCAGAATAAATCTTTATTAGATCGTATATCAGAAAGTGCTAAGCTTTTAACCATGGATAATAAAAAGAAAAGTCTAGATTTACAAGAGGAGCACGTCTTGAAAGTAGTACAACAAAAGGAATTTAATGTATTTTATAATGCCCGTACTTTAATTGTCATATACAGTACCTTCAAAGGAAAATTTGTCAGTGCCGACTGCTGGTTAGCAGCTGAAAACTTAATGCTTGCTGCGCTTACTTATGGTCTTTCTTCCTGTGTGGTTGGTTTTGCAGTCCCAGCATTAAATTTACCAGAATGGAAAAAAGAGCTGGAGATCCCTACAAAAATGACTGCTGTAGCTCCAATTATCCTTGGTTGGCCATCAGGAAATACATTACCCACTTCTCATAAGCCTCCTTTAATTCTACAGTGGAGATAATTTCCAGGAGTTGTATAAAATATACTGCAGCATATTGAGATTATTATTTCATTTGTAAATAAGATAGTACTGTAAGATGCGTTACAATCCAGGCATATAAATCGCTGCAAATTGCAACTCTTACATACTTAAAATTGCGATTAAAATCAATTTCCTTGAGAACTATCCTATATCATTGATTAGTATATATAAATTTGAAATTTAAGGTATGGATATAGGCATGACTACTATGCAAATGCACTCGAATTGGCTAAAGCAATAAGATTGGGATGTACTTTGTAATTGTATTTTTGAAACTATGGGTAATGGAGGATTAGATAGTTTAAAATTTGCTGTGATTATCGCAAGTTGTGTAATTCTTATAAGAGAATCACACTAGTAGTTTCTTAGTTTAGGAAGTTTAGTTTATTACCTACCCGATACTCCCCTAGTTAAAGCGTCTACATGTAAGGATTATTTATCATAAGGATGAGGATATGTCATTAAGACAAAAGATTGCAAAATCATTAGATCCTGCTTTAAGGACATCACCAGGTTTATCTGTCCTAAATAAAATAATTACGATCATAATTATTTTGTCACTTCTTTTAGCTATTGTTGAAACTGAGCGTTCCATTTATCAAGGCAATGAATGGTTGTTCTTATCTTCAGAGTGGATTTTTACAATTACCTTTGCATGCCTAAAAAATATGCGGAGATACCCTCTAGAGGATATAAGTTACTAATTAAGGAAAGGTCGGATACTCAATCAAGAAAAGATTTTTGTCATTTGGTACATGCTATTTTATTTCGCATAACAGGAGAAATATTTGCAGCCTTACCAGCCTTAAAAAAAATTATTTTATCGGGTTATGTTCAGCACAATAATGTTGCAACTGGAGTAATTGAAGACATGTATATTATTTCAGTAGAAATTGAGCTGAGTAAATGGGTCGAAATTAACTTTAATCAAATTAATACTGTCGATCCTGTTAGCGCATTAGAACGATTCAATATTAGAAAACACATGGATAGAGTGAGCAACTTTTGTCAGATCGAACCCCTTTGAAATTGGTTACGTCTAAATAACCAAGGGGGGGTCGGATTTTCATCAGCCCAGAGTCCCTGTTTTTGGTTCTTGGCAGTTTTTTGTAAGTCGTAAAGGCTTTTGTCTGTAACATATTTGTCATACACCCAAGCCATACCCATTTTAATTTGTTCGGCATTTGCATCAATAGCATCACAGCTGACTCTTCCTAAGGTACGTCCATATCTATCGTTGCCTATTGAATTGATAACAGCGTGTTTCCTAAAGCAGAGGGCAGCAAGTGATTGCCTTGAAGCCTTTCCATAGGCCTGATTTTTTTCAGGAGCGTCAATTTCAGAAAGTCTTATTTTTATTTGTTTATTTTCATTGGTTAAGATGGTGAGAGTATCACCATCTGAGATTTTAATTACCTCACCATAGATAATTTTTGCAAAAGCAATCGTTGGAAACAGGAATGCAATCAGAAGGTAATTGCCGATATTTAATTTTCGCACAATTTTGCCCTATACTTTTAAAGTTGAATTATCTAGTTAGTTTGGGGTATACAACCATCCTAACAGGCTTTTTATCTGGATTACATAGATATTGTAATGAAGCAGGATTAATTCTAATTATGGGAAAAATAACGTGCTCTTCTATTAAATTCATTTAGCATTGTTTTTTGAATTATTGTTATTTTGTTATAGCTAGCTGCCCCACCAATGCCCATAGAAAATGAAAAGAACTTTTTTGGCGGCGGCGGCCAATTCTAACTAGAAGTGCGACAGACAAAAATG